>NZ_CP042425.1:7200000-8400000 GCF_008254045.1 Limnoglobus roseus
AGCGGACAACCCGCCCTCGGCCTTCGTGATCGCGCGACGAGTTTGCAGCCACCTAGCGAGAGCGGCCGGCGCGTCCGCGTTCAAGCTCATCGCATTCTCGAATCGGCACGCCACCAGGACGTGGCGGATCCGCTGGACGCACAGCGCGACTTGCGGTGGCGCGGGCCGTTTCGCCTTCCCGCGGATTTTGCACGCCAAGCCGAGGGACATATGATCGGCGAACTGCTTCAGATGGTCGAGGAGTGGAACCCGTTCATCACCGACGGCGTGCAAGTCCAGCATGCCCCGTTCGGCGTTCGCCACCATGCGGGCAAGCATGCGTTCTGCGACCTGTCTGTCGGCCGAGAGTGGCACCTTCTTCTTTGGAGGCAAGCTGGGTATCGATCGCCCGTACCACTTCTTCGACGCTTCGGTGACTTTCTTTGCCCCGACGGCGTCTTTTGGACACCTGCGGCCGTTGTGGTCGACGTAGTAAGTCTTGATCGCGCGAGTGAGCGACGCCATGAGGCTCCTTGTTCGGGTGAGCTGAAACGGGCGATTAACTGAGTTGAGATCGGCAGACGACGGATGGGGCTTCAAGATGAAACCCCACGGAGAGTGGGAAAAATCTGCTGCGGAGATTCTGGACCGGACCAGTTAGGACCAATTCAGCCAACTTCAGCCAGTTTCAGCCAGAAGTTGGCAGCGGTCATTTCTTCTGATTCTGTACCGGTTGATTTGCTTCGTCCTGTTCAAGTTGTTTTGTTGTAGCCATTCGGATGTAAGCGGACGCACTCAGTCCCATCCGATCCGCCTGCCTGTTCACACGGTCAAGCCATTCGGCATCGACGCGAAGGCCGAACCGTTCGCCTGAGCTTTCGTTGCCCTTCTTCGACTTGCCCTTGGCCATGCGCGAACACCAGCGTGATGAAGGGGAGGACACCAAGAGTGTAACGGAGGAGCGTCTATCGTCCATCGTGATGCTGCAATGAGTATCGACATAGGATGAACATTGTGCGTACGTTGTTCGTCGGATTTTCAAGATTTTTTCTCGCGTCACTAGGCCCGCACTGACGATGTACACACAAGTGGCGTACGGGCGACGTGCCCATGATCGCATGACTTCGTCAGCTATGTTGCAATGTTCTAATCCTGTTGAAGGAGTGATCCATGTCAGGCGCCGTTACGAAGATTCAAGACTTCACCCCTTCGGCTGTAGCTTGGCCTTCGGGAGATGTCTCTTTTTGGCCCTCTTCTTGGCGGGTTCATGAAGAGCCACTTCATCACAGCCATCGAATGTGGCAGAAGTGACGTTCAACGCACGGCTCAACCGTACCACATTCGGCCAGCTCGGAGACCGCCGCCCTTGTTCGAGGTTGCGGTACGTGCCGATCGGAACGCCCGCTGCTCTGGCGATCGCTTCTTGCGTCTGATCAGCTCGAAGCTCCCGGAGCCGTTCACCGAATGTCATCACAAAACCTCGTCGATGCGAATTCCTCGGCCATGCCCGTTATGGCGTACTCTCTCAGATTCAGTCGCTTCGGCCAATGCCCGACTTGGCGTAGGGTTCGACTTGACGCAGTACGCCATAACGGGTATCAGCCGGCCTTCCGTTTCACTCACCCCTGTATGGAGTCACGAACATGTCCAATGCCGTTGCGAAACATGCCCCGAAGAAGCAGGCCGCAAAGCCAACGAAGACCGTGTCCAAGAAGGCTGCCGTGAAGAAGCCGACGCCCGCCGTTGAGCCGGACTCGATCGAGGCCCTGATGGCGGACATCCATCGGCCGACCGGCTTCGAGATGTTGCACGATGCACTCGAAGACCTGAGAGACTTCTTCCAGGCGCTCGACGAGGGAGACTCGGAGGATTGCTTATTGATGCTGGTGAAAGTTGGGTTGCTGAGTCGTTTCGTGAACCGGGTCGAGCGTGGGAACAATTTCGTACAGCTCGACGAAGACAATCCTCTCGACAACGCGCTGAACAAGCTGCTCGGCCCGCTGTCGGGGTTCGGGCCGGGCGGCATTCACTCGCGTCCGTCGCCGATCGTGTCGTGGGTTAGACGTGCGGGCTGAATCCAGCCCATCGTCGGCCGTCGGTTCCGTGCGGTAGTTCGCGCGGGACCGCCGGCCGGTCCCATTCTCATCCCGCTCACGTCGCTCAACCCTCCCATCCGAAGAAACGGCTCGAAAACAGGCGAATTCGCGCCTGCCATCCGCTCGTGGCCTTCACGACCATTTTTGCAAGCCCTGGAAATCAAGGCGAATCGGAGGCTCCATTCACGCTCATGGCTCTCGCGTCGCTAGTTTTCAAGGCGTTTTTGCGTGCGTCCGAGTTCCGATTTGTCTGTTTGGGACAGGGTGCAACGGCTGTAGGATGGGGCCGTGCTTAAAGAATGAACGGTTTTCACTCTGCATTTCGGACCTCCTGTCGATGGTTCTTTATGAGCGGAGACTCGCTGGCGGCCACCAGCGAGTCCATGCCGGCCGGTCCCATGGGTGACTAGTTCCCACCCGTGGGACCGCCGGGCCGCACACCAGGAACTAGACCTATGCTGACCACTCCACCGTCATCGGCAATTTGTTCTTTCATTCCCGTTGACGTCCGACTCCGCCGCTCCGCCGTTGATCGTATCGCCTGGCGTCACGCCGTCGAAGTATGGGCGAGTTCGACCGATGAGTGCCGAGGCCGTGCTCTCCTCGAAGACATCGACCGGACGTGGCAATGGCGGTGGTGTGACGGGACGTTTCCCCTTCGCGACACGATCGCGAGCGTTGCCGAACTACGGCAGTACACCGGCGTAGCTCGGTCCGCGGCGGCCGTGCTGGCAACCGACTGGATCGCCGACCACGCTCGGCGATGGCACCTCTCCAGTCTCCTGAACGACGAACTGTTCACGGCCCTCAGCGGAGTTCGGTTGGACGATCCCACGGTGTTTGCCGACGGGGGCGTGATCCGCCGGTTCGAAGGTGAGACGTTCACCGCGGTTCGATGGGCAATGCCCGAACACCTGCGGGATTACCGCCCCGATGAGTTCGCACAGCGCATCGTGGCGAACTGCTGGACATCAATGCTCGCACTGAACAGCACGGTGCCCAATCCAGTTCGACCGTTCGGCCGGATAAACCAGATCGATCCGGTCCTCGATGCCATTGATGCGTGGGCACGGACAGTTGAGACGTCGGCCGCGACCATCGCGTTTAACGCTTCCCAGTCTGAACAGGCTAAGCCAAAGCATAAGCGGTATCCGCCAAGCGAGGATTTCCAGGGTTTCATATTCGAGGCGATCCGCGCCGCCGGTGGCAAGGCACAAGGGAAGGCAATCGCCCTGCACTTCGGCTCCACGCCGAGCGGTGTCCGCCACGCAGTCTCGTGGATGGTGAAGCAGGGGCTTCTAAAGAAAGTTAAGGGCGGTTACGCGGCGATGTGACTGTCACATCGCCGGTCACATCCTTTAGCGGGACTCGTGTCATAATCGTGGTGTCACCAGAGGGCCAATAATGCCGCCGACCACCGAAGTGATTCTCCCCGAACCGGATGTTCTGCGTTCGCGGATCGAAGGATTGGACTCTGAAGCCAACCAGTTGCGAAAATTGCTCCGGTTGGTGCTGCGGATTCGAGCCGGACAATCTGACAGTACATCGCCCCGGCACGAGGCCAATCTCGCCGCCACGCATCTGAACTGATCACCCCCACAACCTTCCCCTGCATAACCGGCCCGATAGGGCCGGCCCGTAAGAGGTACGCGCCATGAGTCGGACATCGAACCTGTACGGCCTGTTGCCAAACGGCCGGCCATTCGGACCACCGCCTGGCGGCGTCGGCACTCATGCCGAACAAATCGCCAAGGCGACTACGCCCCGCCCGAAACCGACCGCCGAGCAATTGCTGATCGACAACCTTGCCCGGCGCGTCGCGGTATTAGAGCGGTTCATCCTCGGGCCGGGGGACGGCCGGTGAACCAGTCGTCAGCACCCATCATGATCGATACCTACCCCCGTCGGCCGTCGCACTTCGCGCATCGGTTCATCCGCCTCATGGCACGGACATGCGCGGGTAATCGGATCGGGCCGGATGCCTGTTGGTTGCTGACGATCATCGTGATGACCGAGGACGCGAAGCGGTACTCGGGGCCCGTGTCGTTCTATTCGACCAACCTGGCCGATCAGTGCGGCTTCTCCCGCAGTTCCATGGAACGCGCTCGCGATCGAGCGGCATCGGCCGGATGGCTGCACTACACCCCCGGTACAAAGGGACGGGCGGCCATGTATTGGGTTACGATCCCGCCCGAGGAGGAGGGCAAGCCGGACGGGCCGAGTGACGACGATTCTGTTCAGATGCTGCGTCAAGTTGACGCACAAAGCGAACAGCAACCGAACAGCATCCGGGCACAATCCGACGTAGAAAGCGGGCAGCATGTGACGCACTCTCTTACCTCTTCCTCTTCCTCTCCCTTCCCCAAGGAAGACGCGACCCGAAGCGGTTCGCTCGATCCTGTCGATAGGACCAAGTCAGCAAAGCAGAAAACCAAGAAGCCGAAGGCCGACGAGAGCGAAGCGTTCCTGACGTTCTGGGCCGCATACCCGAAGCGGGAGGCAAAGCAGGATGCGATCCGGGCGTTTCACAAGCTCAACCCGTCGCCCGAACTGCTCGCCGTCCTCCTGGCCGCCATCGATCGACAACGACGATCCTCAAAGTGGATGAGTGACAACGGGAAGTACATCACGCACGCGGCCACGTGGCTGAACGGCCGCCGGTGGGAAGACGACGTCGGCCCGATCCAACCGCCCCCGACCGCCACGAACCCCAACAACGCCACCCCCGCCGCGCTCCGCGCGAACGGCCTGCTCTGACCGGAGACCAAGCCGGTAGGATCAACGCCGCGCGCGGATCTCGCGGGCTGGGCGGACTGCCGATCTACATTTGCGACAAGGCTGGGATTACGGACGCCGCCGTTGCAGGGTTGGTACGTTCGGCCGTCCGTCGGTACGCGATAAAACTCGTGGTGTGCGACTACCTGCAACTTCTGCGGAGCGACGACGCGAAGGCGCCGCGATACCAGCAAGTGGGCGCGTCGTCGCGGGCGATGAAGGCGCTGGCGAAGGAGACGGGGACGGCCATTTTGTGCCTCGCGCAACTGAACCGAGAAGTCGAGAGCCGGCCCGACGGCAAGCCGCGGCTTAGCGACCTTCGCGATAGCGGGGAGATCGAACAGGACTCGGACGTGATCCTTCTGCTTCAGCGCCTCGACGATGACCCGAGCCTGACTACGCACCGCGTGGACTGCCACGTCGCCAAAGTCCGAAACGGGCCAACGGGCACGGTCGAACTCGACTACATCCGCAACCTGACCAAGTTCGAATCGCGTAGCGCGGAGGGCCGGGCATGAGCCACGAGTCCGACATCACGTTCATCCTCGGCCCATGGCGGATCCAGACGCGGGGCACGGCCCGCCGCTGCGAAGTGCATCAACAATGCTGATGCAGTTCGGCCCCGAAAGCAAATTCGCTCTGCGCTCGGGCCGAACTTGTCGATGCTTCTAAGTGATGGCTTCGCGCGGCTACATGATGCCGGTGACGATTAACAACGAAACAAGCGGGTAGGCTTTTCTCACGGAACGACCATGACGACGACGAAAAAACCGACAAAGCGACTTCGCCCCCTCGCTGTTGACGCGAAAAGTTTGGCCCAACTCCTGACCGTCTCGGTTCGGACGATCAGGACGTGGGACTCGATGGGTGCAATCCCGTCACCCGTTCGCGTGGGCGGCAAGGTCGTTTGGTCTGTGCCTGAAGTGCGGGCCTGGATAGAAGCCGGTGCGCCCGATCGTGCCACTTGGAACGCACGAAAGGCCGCGAAGGCTTCTCTTCGTTGAGGCGAGGAACCCGGGCGCTCGTCGTGAACGCTCGACAGGTCGATGCAGTTGAGAACTTGAGTTTCGGGAGTGCCTCGATGAGTTCTTTGGTCCGACCGACTTTTTCCGTTCGAGTCCCCGCCAAGGCCGAGCCCGTGACGAAGGGCGGAAAGCCTCACGTCCGCGTCACGATTCGGGGCCGGAAGTTCGTGTTCCCGCTCACCGCGGATGGGCGGAGCTACTTGAAGCCGACGAGCAGGTGGTACGGCAAGTATCGCGACGGGAACGGGGAACTCCAGTGCGTGCCGTTGGCCCGAGATAAGGCCGCTGCGGCGCAACTGCTCGCGAAGTTGGAACTGCAGGCCGAGCGGCAGAGAAAAGGGCTGATCGACCCGACTGAGGCCCACGGGCGACGAACCTTAAACGCGCACCTCGACGAGTACGCGGCCATCCTGCAGACGAAGGGGGACAGTGAGGACCACATCAAGCGCACACGAGCATACGTGGCGGCCGTTCTCCAGGGCTGCGGGTTTGTATTCCCCGCGGACGTGGACGTCGGTTCCGTGGCCAAGTGGCTGAACTCGCTTCGGAACGGCCGGCCGGCGGTCGAACTTCCCGCCGGGGTTGAGTTGTTCACCATGAAGGCCACCGCGGCCTTGCTCGAAATCAGCCGCGATGCTCTCGCCGATCACGTTGTCCGGCACCGACTCGACGCAACGGGGCACGGGAGAGCGAGACGGATTACCCGTGCCTCCGTTCAGTTCCTGGCCGATCGTGCGGCGCGCGGCGTTGGACCGTCGGCCATAAACCACTACATCACGTCGCTCCGCGGTTTCTTTAGTTGGCTCCTGAAGGCCAAGCGGATCGCTTCCAACCCGCTCGACACGATGGAACTCGTCCCCGAGGAGACCGACATTCGGAGGAACCGCCGCGAGCTTTCCGCGGACGAGATGCAACGGATGCTCGAAACCACGCGGGCCAGCCAGCGGACGTTTCGAGACCTGACCGGGGAAGACCGCCATCACATCTACCTGGCCGCCGCGGTAACCGGCTTCCGCGCGAACGCCGTCGCCAACCTCACGGCGGCGCACTTTCACTTGGATGCCACACCCCCATACATCGATCTGACCGCCAAGCTGAACAAGTCGAAGAAGCTGAAGGTTCAGCCGATTCCGAAAGACATCGCCGATTCGTTTCGAACGTACATGACGACACGCCCTGCGACCGGGAAAATCTGGCCGGGCACCTGGCACCCCGTCGCTGCAGAAATGATGCGGGTGGATCTTGAAGCGGTCGGCATTCCGTACTGCGTGGAGGGGCCGAATGGGCCGGAATTTGTCGACTTCCACGCGCTGAGGCACAGCTTTATCACCCTTCTCGGCCGCGAGGGCGTGAGTCTCGCGACGATCCAAGAACTGGCCGGCCACAGCACGCCGGTGCTGACGATGCGGTACATGCACACTCGCATGGACGACTTGGCGGGGGCGGTCGAAAAGTTACCGTCGTTTGGTCCGAGCCTGCCAGCCACGAAGGAGACGGGAATTCTTGTACCAATCCTTGTACCACCTGCTCGCGTCGATCCGCACGAACCTGCACCGATTTGCACTACGGTGTCTGACGCGGCCCCAGAAGAGAAAAATGAAAAAGGGGCTGCAAATGCAGCCCCTTTCATCAACTTGCACCCCTCTGCACCGGAGTGCATTGAGTGGTCACTCCCGGGATTGAACCGGGGACCTAGCGATTTTCAGTCGGGAAGGCGATGTGGCCAATTTCCCGCAAAAACGCCTAGAAATTAGAGCTTTTTGGACTGTGGCAGGCTGAACCCTGGCAGAGTTAAGAGTACCACGAATTCAGCTCTTTCACCACATTTTGTCACAACTTCTCTGCCACGTCTCGGCCATCGTGCGTCAATAGATCAGCTTGTCGGGATCGTATCACGAGTTGTTGGTGGGCGAAAGCATCCGGATCAGCGTCTCCGCCATCGGCGTGATCCGTCGCGTACCGGCGAGCCAGTAGTACACGGTGCGGGGCGTGACGTGCATGACCTTGGCGAAGTTGTCTACGCCTCCCCAAGACATGACGATTGTTTCGAGTTCGGCGCGAGTCACTCTGCAACTTCCGCAGAGTCATCGCAAGGCCCACGAAAAATCGGCATCCAATGAGTGGGGCACCACCCATTTTCAACGCCATCCCAATCGGGATGAGTACTGGAGTCATAAAACGATGAAGGTCGTGATTTGCAGTCGGCAAACCGCTTGTAAACGAAATTGTCGCTGTCCGAGAGCCACTTCTTGGCCCAAACGTCCACCCTCGTATTCTGCGGAACCGTATCGATAGATCGCCAGGCCACTTCGCGGAGCCGCTGTACTTCATCTGTAATATCTACGATTGACATAGGGCCTCCTTGGTTAAGATTTCTCGTTGCTTCAACATGGCATCGGCTATTTCATATGCCAGCACATCGACCCCGTGCCGAACGCCATTGAGTAATGGCTCTTTGCCGCATGCGATCATGCCTTGCAACGCAGCGGCTGCGAAATAATCTCGAAGAGACAGGCCACAAGAGGGTGATCCGCCAGGGTTATGAAAGTTATTTTCCGTCACCGGGTAGGCCGGTCCTCCGTCTGGGCTCGTCACTATTTCTCTCTATCCTCCCGATTAAATTTTTGTTGCTCACCCCTACGGGTATTCTTTGACCGTCTCTCCGGCCTGTCACGCATTACCGCCATTTAGAAGCGGCTTTCGCCCAGCGTTTGGTCTACGTCTAGGGTTTCCGAGTCCTGATTCGCGGTCCTAGCACCTCTCGGCTGGATGGAAGGACACCCGCACCGACTTCAACCAGCTTTCGCCGCCTCCGTTCTCTTCACGACCTACGGACCGTTAATTCGTTGTTTTTGTGACTGCGGTCACACTCCCGCCGGGCCGACCGACAAGGACAGGTTTCGGCACCCAGGTGCTTCGGATATTCCCTCGCACCGCGCCGCAGTCACCCAACGCTTATCTCGTTTCCGAACTGAGTTCAAGCGATTTGTTTCAATCGACCTCAAGAACATGCTGAATCACCGGGTGTCGATATTCTGCTCCCCCTGTCAGCACGTGCAAGTTGGGCAGCATCTCCACTTCCCCTCCGCCGTGAGTGTGGCCGCACAGCACGGTCATGTCCCGATCCGGTGCACCGGCCATCGCCACCGCCATCACGTCCCCGACGGCCTTGCAGGTGAAGTGCGGTAGCCAGTCCTCGCCGGAAACTTTGCCATCGTGCCAGCAGGCCTCGCGGAACGGCGGAACGTGAGTCAATGCAACGACATGCCGGAAGCCCGTTAAGGCCTCGGGCAGCAATAAGCGGAGGCGGTCCGCCGAGTCATCGCCCAGAGCGTTGAGCTTCTTCAATCGCTCGAACTTCGACTCCTTGAGCCCATCGAATTCCTCGATCAAGTCCCAGTCGTTGAGCATCACGGTAGACCCGTCGTAATCCCCGACCCGCCCGTCGCCCCAACCGTCCACGCCGACCAGGCAGGCATTCTCGGTGAGAGGAATGACGCCATCGTCCGTCATCCAGTGCAAGTTCGGGACGGCCGCACACAAGTCCCGTACCTTCTCCCGCACCCCGGCAATCGATCCCCGATAAAAGTCGTGGTTCCCCAGGACGAAGTAAACCGGTCGCTTGACGGACTCGGCGATGGCTTCGAGGTGCTCGACCACGTCGGGACCTTCGGCAATGTCGCCGGTGATGGCAAACCCATCGGCTTTCGTGTCGGCGAGCGTGCGTAGGAAGTCATCCACAGCCGGGGGCGAGAGGAAGTTGAGGTGGATGTCAGTGAGCCATGCGAGGCGTTTCATCCGTGCGTTATGACAGACGAGGCCCCGCGGCGTCAATCCTTCTCAGCTTTATTTGATTTGTACGTGCGGCTTATTAATCGATCTTCAGATGCTTAAGCTTCACATGCGGCGACACCGGCTTTGAGGCCCTCGGCACGGCGGGCTGAGTTACTGGCGTGCTCACACGGAAGGAGGCCAGAAGTTGATCGAGGTCATCCTTGAGCACGAGGATTTTGCCCCGCTTCCCCGCCGCCCCGATCCGGTAATGCGCCAGCCGCCCGGTTTTCACCCAGTCGCGCACGAGGTTGGGGCAGACACAGCAATAGAACGCAGCCTGCTTGATGCTCATCATGGACGGAGTTTGAGCGGACATGGCGTTTCTCGCTCGACGATGTGGAAGGCCTGGAGGGAAGGGAAAGGGCGTCCATGCCCAGGTGGTGTTGCATTAACCGGCACGGCGGGTAGTCAATCGCTTCCAGATGCAGAAGATCATGGCCGCCACGTACAGGGTAAATCCCATCCACATGTGCCAAGGGATACTCCGGGCGACCTTCCACCAGGAGTTCGGCACCGGCTTGGGCTTGGCGGCCTTTTCAGCGTACTCGGCGGGCTGCTGAACCGGCGCAACGGATGCCATCATTGGTAACGCTGGCCAGAGCAAGAAGGCAATTAACGCTGAGCGCATGGGAGCCTCCTCAGTTGGAGCTGTAAGGCGGGAACGTCCACACGGGCTTGGCTTGGATCGCCTCTTCCACGGCCTGGGCAAAGTACCCGGCAATGACGAGCAGGCGTTGCTCGGGGGACAGCACGAGAATGGCGGGAAGTTTCAACGCCAGGTTCACGGCCTTATCTGCCGCGATGTCGGCCTTCACGCACCGGGGGCAATGGTTGGGCCATTTGTCGGACACGAGTATCTCCTCTGGGGGTTTAGAAGCGGTCGCGCAGGTATCGGGCAGTCTGGTAGGTGTCGTACTCCACTTCGTGGAGCACTTTGTTCGTGTGATCGACGCGGGATTTCAGGGAATCGACTGTCCTCTGCATGTTGGAAAGCAGTTGGTACTGTTTGAAAAATAAGCAGCACATCATGGCGAGGATGACGTGGGCGTAGGTTGTGGACGTGAACACGCATACCGAGAGCGAATCGAGCATGGGAAGCTCCTGAAAGGAAGGGGCGCGTCATGCGCCCCAGGTTGGGGGACAGGGTCACGCTTGCTTTCGAGCAATCGGAATGATGGCCGTCTTCTGGGCGAGCATCTGCTTGAGATGATCGGCCGAGAGCGATTCAATGGCCTTGGCGACCGCGAGGCGCGCAGCCTCCTCCGCGATCTTGGCGTGGTCAACCGGAGGAGCGGGCGGCGGAGCTGCCGTCTGTTGGGGGAAAGTCACCACCGGCGGAGCAGTGCGGCCGGGCATGCGCATAGAGAGGATTTCGGCGTCCTCGACGTATTGAGGCCGAGGGCGTTTCTTGGCTTTGAGCTGTTTGACCGGCTCGGTAGCCTTTCCCCTGAGTTGCTCGGGAATCTTCCCTGTCACTCCGAAGGCCAGCGCCATGACGACGATATCGTCGATGTAGCCGAACGGCCCGAAAAGGATTTCCGGCATAAGATCTATAGGGCACGCAAGATAAATAAACGCCCCCGCGATACAGAGTGCTCGTTTCATCGGAACCTTTCTCTTGAAGGAACGCGGCCAGGACACCCAGCCGCGTGTTTTAAAGCCAGGTCACTCCATGTCGATCTCAGGCTCTTTGCCCTTGTCCTGAGACACTTGCTGGGCCGTTTCAGCCCGCTCAGCGAGGAACGTGTCATAGTCGTTGCGGAAATCATCCCGCACGGCGGCGCGATCCTGGGTTACTTCCTGGGGCGTCGGATTGCCTACCGTGCCCATGGTCTCGACAGGGGTCATCCCCTGCGAAGGGAATGCGGGTAACACCTGCGCCAGTTCAGATGTTCCTTGCCGCCCTGCGGCAGCAAGTTCCGGCTTGGCGTCGGCAATGGCCTCGGCAATCCCGTCCAAAATCTTCTTCATCAGAAACTCCTTCAAAACAGGGGCGGGCGATCGTTTGACCCGGAGCGATTCCGGGCTTCGTGCAGTGCATCGGCCTGGTCGGCGCGAATGTACGTCTCGCGGCGAGAGATCCAGTTCATCACCATGGCATGGCCTAAGCCTGCGGCAATCAGCCATGCCCCGAGGGCGTGATCCGCGTCGCGGATGAAGAAGCCCGAACCCACGGTGATGGCGGCTTCGAGATAGCGGGCCCGGTGCGGGTCGGTGAACCAGCGGGCGAATATTGACGTTCCGATGTAATTGCTGTGAACGCTGCCATCGCGCTTGGCCTTCCCGGCTTGCAAGGCGGTCAATAGCAACGCAACCGGGGCGAGGCCGTAGGCGAGGAGTTCGCTCTGGCCGAACAAGCCCCACAGGAACATGAGAGCCAATCCCATCCATGTCGCCGGGGAAGATGCCTGCCGCCATCCAATCGAGTGAGGGGCGGAGAAGCAGGTGCGGATCGGTGCCGAGCCAATGGACGCCAATACGAGAAAAGCGGTCTTACGCTGGGCGTGCGTCATGCCCTCGCGGGCTTGAGTTTGCGGGCTCATAGTCGCTCCTGGGTGAAAGTTACCGGCACGAAGTTGTAGCCGGTGGACGGAAATACGGTTCCGGCTTTGATGTGCAGGCAATCGACTTTGAAGCCATGGCGGGCAGAGCCGGTGCGCATCCGAAAAAGTTCGCTCGGCTGAATCACGGCCTCGTAGATTTCGGACACGGACGCGCTGACTTGGGGGCCATCGGGGCCGCCGTTGTGGGAACTGCCCGAGTTGTTGGCAAAGGACGTGCTCGAAGAAGTCGTGAATTTTCGCTCGCGGCCCATACCCTCGCAAACCCATTTGGCAGTACGGGGCGTAGGCAAAGCGACGAAAATGGAGGCCAGGTTACCGACGAGCGCGTCCACCTTGTCCTCGGCATGGCCGCCAGGGAACGCTCCGAGGATCGATTCATAACCTTGAACCGCGTAAACTAGTGGCTTGTCACGCTTTGTTCGGCGGAAGGGTAAGTAGCCGTCGTGGAGGTGGGCGCGATAAGCTGATACCCGCATCAGGGATGCCGTACCCCCTTTGACCACGAGAGCATAAATGGCGAGTGCAGCGAGGGCCATGGCCGCGATCGCCGCGGCGATCGCGATCGTCCTCCCTACGCCCGGCTGCGGGGCTCGTTCGGGCCCGACCACGTACCAAGTTGCTCGGTCCGATGACGGGCGGTGCGAGTGCGAGGTCATCGAATACGTCGACGCGAAGGACTACGGCATGATGCTGGACCTTCGGATCGCCATGGACGGCCGGGAGGTGCTGGGCCGCTCGTACCTCGGGAATAAGCCTTGGGTCGGGAGTACGAGGCAATTCGTCGTCGGCCGGGTGGGGGCGTTCTACTGCCTGTCCGTGGCCGGGCACCCAGGGTACGCGCTCGCCGCCACGGACGCGACCACAGGGGCGGTCTGGTTCCAGTCCACTGACGAGCCCAGCCGTTCCATTGACGACACCTTCGCGGCCACCCCCTCGTGGCCGAAGCTGACCGACCTCAACTGGATGAACGCCTTCGTCCTTGCCGCGGGTCGGTAATCGGCGTGAAATGAACCGGCCCCGCCCCGCGCCCTTGCTCCCCGGTAGGATGCCCGCCATGCCATGCAAGCGATACGTCGTGACCCTCACCGGCGAGGAGCGCGGGCGTCTGGACGCGCTGACTCGGGCCGGAAAGCGGTCCGCCCGGACCGTCACACGGGCCCGCATCCTGCTTTTGACAGACCAGACGGAAGGCGGGCCAGGGTGGGAGGACCGGCGGGTGGCCGAGGCCCTCGGGTGCGGGCACCGAACGGTCGAACGGATTCGGGAGCGGTTCGTCACCGAGGGCATCGACGCCGCTCTCGCCACCCGGGCCCGGACTGCCCCGCCCCGACCGCCGGTCCTCGACGGGGCCGCCGAAGCGCGGCTGGTCGCACTGGCGTGTTCGGCAACACCGGACGGCCGCAAGGCGTGGACCCTGCGGATGCTCGCCGACAAGCTGGTCGAGTTGGAGGTGGTGACCGCCGTGTCGTATGAAACGGTCCGGCGGACGCTGAAAAAAATGAGCTGAAGCCGCACCTGCGGGAGCAGTGGTGCCTGCCGGGCGGGCCGTCGGGCGAGTTCGTGGCGCGGATGGAGGACGTACTCGACGTGTACCACCGCCCGTACGACGAGGATCGCCCGCTCATCTGCATCGACGAGCAGCCGAAGCAGTTGGTGAGCGAGACCCGGGTGCCGCTCCCGCCCCGGCCCGGCTTACCGGCCCGGTACGACTACGAGTACAAGCGGGAGGGCGTGGCCAACCTGTTCATGCTGTTCCAGCCGCTGCTCGGCTGGCGGTACGTCATGCCGACCGAGCGGCGGACGGCCAAGGACTTCGCCGAGGTGCTCCGGTGGCTGGCCGAGGACCTGTACCCGGATGCCGATCGCCTGGTGCTGGTCACCGACAATCTGAACACCCACTCGACCGCCTGCCTGTACGAGGCGTTCGACCCGGTCCGGGCGCGGCGGATCGCCGAGCGGCTGGAGTGGCACTACACGCCCAAGCATGGGTCGTGGCTGAACATGGCCGAGATCGAGTTCGCCGCCCTGTCGAAGCAATGCCTGGACCGCCGGATCGGGACGATGGCCCGGCTCCGCAAGGAGGTGGCCGCCTGGGAGGAGGAGCGGAACGAGCAGATGGTCGGAGTGAACTGGCGGTTCACCACGCCCGACGCACGGGTCAAACTCCGCTCACTTTATCCGTCAATCAAAGCGTGACGGCCTACTAGTGTGCCGCGGAACTGGCGTGACATGCTGATAAAGGTCTGGTCGTACTCGGTGAGGACGTTGGCCGCCTCATCGGCGCCGATCAAATGCGGGAGTGTCTCCGGCTTGATGCTTCGTTTCAGGATTTCAATCTCGACGAGGTGCTTGATCCCGCCGGCAATGAACTGACCGACTTGCTGCCAGGCGGAGTATGGGAAGTCAACGATGATGATGGCGTTCCGCGCGATGGCGTCGGCCAGGTTGAACGTCGATTCCGAAGCCAGCACCTTCGACGCAATCCCGGTGGACAGCACGTCAAGCACGCCGGTCAGGAAGGCGGTTATGATGGAGCGAGTTTTCGACGCGAGAGTGCAGATCTCTAGGGTGATGTACTCGTCGCAAATACGGAACGATTCTTTGCGGCCATCGGCATTGCACCTCGCAAAAGCCGTGCGTAAGCAATGCGAGCAATATTTATCCTTCCACGAAGCGAGTGTGAGGTCTTTTGGTGACCGTGGCAGGCTGTGAACCACCGCGAGGATATTTGCGGGCGTGACCGGCTCATCGGCCAGGAGCAGCAGCAGGATGACGACGAAGGCTTTCCGCTTGTACGAGTTAACCCAGAACTGGTCATCACCACCACCGGACTTCGCCCCTGACCGTGAGGAAATCTCGGCGAAAACGTCTAACGCTTGGGACATCATCCGAGCCATCGTGACTTCGTCTGCCGCACCCATTCGAAACGAATCGAAAAAATTCAGCCGATGGGCGGCCGTCTGGTCGATGACGATCACATCCTTCTCGCGGCCAGTTTTCTTGGCCATGGCGAGATAGTCGGCACGGTCGGAGGGCTTGGCACATAGCAGCGTGAGGCCGAAGCCCGACTGCATGGCGTTCCGCAGAATAGTGAACAATGGTCCACTAGTCTTGCCGGAGCCTGTTTGGCCGAGGATAAGACAGCCCTGGACGATGTCCCGGTTGCAGTACGGGACGCCCGTGTTGAGCTCCAAGAAGCGATTGTCGAGGACATCGTTTGTGCCGCCTCGGGCTAACTTGCCTGTGGCCGCCCGTGACGTGTAGACGCTGTGCGCAACCAGCGCAAGCGCGCAGAAGCACAGCGATGCCGTGATCAAAATCTCGTTCATTCTCCACCTCGATCTCATGGGTAACACTCCAGTTGGTTCGTGTGAATGAGGATCGGCGCGCACGCCGGAACAGAAGCGGCGCGAGGCCGCCAAAAAAGAGGGCTCATGGTTGTTGAGTTCCGAGAGAGAAACCCAGCCCCGCGATTGGGGCTGGGTGGTTGGCAGGGTTACTTTGGCGGCAGGTTACCCTGGGCGAGCAGAGCCTTTGGCAGGTCTTCCATGGTGTAGCCGAGAGCGAAGATCTTAACGGCGATCTTGACCACCTCGCGGCACGCACACTCCAAATCTTCCGGTTTGGCGTCGATGGGAAGTGTCCAAGAGAAGCATCCCCAGCGGATCACGATGAACATTCCGCGAGATTTCTTCTTCGGCTTCAACAGCGCCTTCACCTGCGCGAGCGTGTACCGATCTTTCGGCCCCATTCCCGAGAAAAACTCCAACGCTTCCGGCTTCGCCCGCTTCAACTCTGGGCTAGCCTGGAAGGGTAACTGCTTGTCGTGGATGCGTTGCTTTAGATCAGCAGGCAGGGCATCGAACGCCTTCAGCCGAGAGGCAACTGAAGCCGATACGCCGAACTTTTCCGCCGCCTGCGAGATCGTGCAGTCGTGCTCTTTGGCGAAGTCAGAGATGAGCTTCGCCGTCGAGGCAGGGTCTCTCTTCTCTTGGGTGTCCATCGCCAAGACGGCGGCGAGTTCCTTCTCGTCCGTGTCAATATCCTCGCGGATGAAGACAGGGACTACCTTCAGGCCAGCCTTCCTCGCCGCGCGTGCACGACGGTTGCCGCCGAGAATGCGAAACATTTTCGAGATGATGAGCGGTGAGAGCACGCCGTTTTCCTTGAGGCTCTCCGTGAGTTCGTCGAGCGATAGACCTTTCGGCTTCGTCGCTTCTCCGTCAGGGTCGCGGTCGTATTTGGCCACGAGGTTGTCGATGGGAAATTCAGGCACGTAGGTGCCGTTCGTGTTGCCACCGGCCAGTTGCTGTCTCTCGATGCGCGTAGCTTCCAATTGCGGCACCATGGCAGTCCTCCAGAATTGGGAATGGGGATGAAGGTGGCGGGAGGTGAATGCGAGAATCACCTCCCGAAGAACTGTTCGCCCAGGGCGCATGAAGGTCAAACGTGTTTTCCGCTCACTCAGGCTGATCGAGTCCAATGGAAGAGAGGGTGGAATTCTGCCTAAAAACCATGGATTGCTCTTGTGATGTTGTTGAGGATCATTCTTTAATTCACGAACCCGCCTGCTCCCCTACCGTCTCAGGAGCGATTCATGCAGTCCTTTAGTCTCTTTGCGGAATCGAAGCTCAAGGAGTTAGGAAAGAACGTATCCGATCTGGCATACGAGGTCGGTTACGGGAAATCCATCGCTTACAAGTGGATGACTAGCAACAGGTGGCCCCGAGAGGCCTTCGAGAGAATCTGCCTTGCCTTGCAAATCCCCGCGATGACGCCGGATGAGGCAGAGGTAGAGTACGAGATGAAGTTCTTCTCGTCGCCGAAGCGGCCTGCGACTGACCCGTTCGGTATCCTCGACCGGCTTCGAGATTTGCCCCCGACGTCACTCCGCGCTGCCAACGATTTGGTCATGGAAGCTTTCGGGCTTCTGAACAAAAAACACGCCGTCATCATCGCGACCACGACGCTTATTCCGGCTCCGTTCTCCACGGAGCCTGGTTCCAAGATGGCCGCCGCCGTCTGCCAGGCGATCAAAAACGGGTGCTGCTTCCTATTCCACACGCCCGACGT
Organism: Limnoglobus roseus; assembly: GCF_008254045.1. GTDB lineage: Bacteria > Planctomycetota > Planctomycetia > Gemmatales > Gemmataceae > Limnoglobus > Limnoglobus roseus. The sequence continues at coordinate 7,217,347 of NZ_CP042425.1, forward strand.
GATCAAGGTCGAGCAACTCAAAACTGACTTCGGTTCTAGCGACGGCGTGGAAGAGGTGGCAACTTTCAAAAGCGGCTTCACACGGCTTCGGAACCGTCTGATCGACGTCTTGGAGGCAGAAGGAGAGCTGGAATGGGAATCAAGAGCCGATTGTCACCTCCAAATAGTAGCCACGCAGGGAGCCTTTGACTTCGTGAGCGCGTCTGAAACGACGACGCTGATTTCTGAAAGCGGCGGCCAGACGAACTGGACGAAGCGGGTACTCAAGCGTACGCCCGGAACCCTCGGCAGGATCGACGTGCAGCCGCCGCACGACTTGAACGAAACGCGGATGCGCCGCTTCTATACGGCACTGACGCGCACCAAATTTGCTGACGGAACCCATGCCGAGAAGATGTTCCGTGACGAGTTTTGCGCGAGGCTTAGCGGTCACGCTTGAGCATGAAACTGTGTACTTGCAATCGAGACAAAACCGTGCTCTACCAAAAGAAACCCCGGCAAAGCTTCCACTTGCCGGGGCTGATTGCGACTGTAACGGCAGAACGCAACCGGTAGCTACCAGTGCCTTTTTGCCATACCTGGCAAATTGACGCAAGCGCTTTTTCCCCATGTGCCGTTCCCGGTTGCTGCTTCCCGTACCCAAAGCAGATATTTGTAGGCTCTGCTTGCCCAGCAACCTACGGCATGTACCGCATGGACACGGAGTAACGGGCGCTGTAGGCGAATGTTCTCGCAGTCAGAATAGCCTACGGCGTGGGTGCGCTCAAAAAAGCGCCCAATGCAGACGCCGCCTGGCGAGAAGGTGGTGGCCAGCGATGGCAAGGTAACCGAGTATGCTGCCGAAAGGCATGAGCTGACAGGGTGACAACCTCATGCTCAGTCCCCCATTGCGGGGATGCAGAAAAGGGCGGAGCTATGTCCCGATGGCAGGATTGACCTGCGTCACCAGACCAGCTGGCCGAACTCCGAAGGGAGCCGCATCGGGATCAACCCCACTCTGCCTACGTCAGTAACCCAAGTGGGACTTGAGCCTTCGTCAGAGCGGGGACAGCCTACGCCGGGCGATCAACCCCGGCGGCCTCCAGACCAACCCCCGCTACGCAGTGATCGGTCTCAGAGGTCTTGAGCGCCCACAAGGGTCAGGCACAATCCTGCGGGGCCTTGCGGGCAAGACCATGTGAGGAAATACTCAGCATGGCCTTTCTCGGCTCGATACCAAGGGCATCATCGATCGAGGCGATACTCCACCCGTTACCGGGTATGCCCTTGTTCATCCTGACGGACGCCAAGCACACGAACCTTGCCCGAAGCCGAGCGGATTGTCAACGCATTGAGCCTGGATAGCCTTCCCGGCGGGGATGAGAATGACTGCGCTTCCAAAAGTCCCGATGGCAAATTTCGCCCGCTACGGTAATATTCTGCTATGGAAGAAATCACACCGCCCCCGTTGATCCACTGCCAACGATACGTACAGGGCCTGATCTCCCAGCTTTGCCGAGTCCTCGATCATCCCTCCCAGGCCCAGGAGGCTATGGAACTGGCGGAGCAAACGGGGTTCAAGCGGATGCTCGACATGGTGGCTAGAAAGGACGACCCGCCGCAATCGGGGGACGAGTGGTTCAGGTCGCAGTTCCATTGAGCCGGTAGCCTGATCGACCGCCGCACGAAGGCGTCGGCACATCTCTGTCGTTGGGGCATGCTGCCCAGGTGAACGCAAGGGGCAAGCGCGAGCGTCGCCGAGCCACTAAATTCCCCGCTAACGCTCCTCGCGGGCGCTGACGCTCCAATTTAGCGTCCCGCCGACCCCGTGCCTTCACCTCCCCTGCCATGCTTCGTTCCTTCGCCGCCCTCCGGGGTATGTTCGCGGCTTTTAGCCGAAACATCCGCCCGAAAGGCGGTCTCTCAACCAAGTGAAGGAGACAATCCCATGAGCACCAACCAGTACCTATACCGCAAGACCGTAACCGAATCGATCACGTTTGTGGGTAAACCGCAGGAGGCGACCCGCCGCAATTTGATTTCGGAAGGCTTCACCTACGACACGAAAAGCCGCCAGTGGTACCGCTCAAACAACGACACCGCGGTCATGGAAGAAACCGTTGCGGCCACGAATGCGGCGTAGTAAACAGTTGGGGCCGGAGTGGATTCCGGCCCCGTACACCACCAACACATTGAAAGGGTAATGGTGATGCAATGCGAACTTAACTCCTCTATCGAACAAGAGTCAACAGCCCAAGACAACGGGTCGCAATTAGCCATGCTCCGGCGTTTGCCAGACGTGATTGCCGAGTACGACGAGAAAAAAGCTGCCCTTCCAGATGCCGTCGCAGCCTTCGAGGCCGCCGGAAGCGCCGTCAAGCTTGCCGCCTGCGTAGGTGGGACTTGGGGTGAAACGAGCATCGAGACCGGCAGTGTGTACGAGTCCCGGCTTGCCGAGTCGCTCTTGAAATCGGCATGGCGGCACATCTATCGAGGCCTACGGATCGACTCCATTGCCAGCGCGGCCGACAAGCGGCGATTCGATCAGGCGATGACTACCCCCGCCCCGTTCACGCTCGAAAACATCCGGGCGACCTTCGGCGACTTCCTGCTTAACCCGCGCGCAAACATCCTTCGGGGCCTCGCCGAGGTGTTCTGCGACCTCGACCAGGCGTACAAATCGCACGACAAGGTAAAAATTGGCGTGGTCGGCTTGCCCAAGCGGGTCATCATCTCCGGCTGCTCCAGCTCCTGCGGATGGGGGCAAGACAAACTCCGAGACGTGCTCAACGCTCTAGCGGCATATCAGCGAAAGCCCTTAACCACCTACCAAGAGCTTACCGCGCTGTTCAAAACTGAGAACGCCCTACTTGTCGAGTGGAAAGCAACCGACCACCAGGGAACAGAAATGACGTACCCAGCCCGAGGAGTCCGTCTTCGTCGATTCTCCAACGGTAACGGTCACCTTTTCTTCGAGCCGGATGCCTTGCGCGACATTAACATGGCGCTCGCGGAATACTACGGGGACGTTCTGGCCGACTGCACGGAAGAGAAACCCACGGAGCGCCGGGCGGGCACCGAAGTCTCAAAAGACTTGCAATATTACCCGACCCCGGCGGCGGTCGTCGAGCGGGTCCTGGGTGATGTTTACATCCGCCAAGGCGAGCGGGTGCTTGAGCCGTCTTGTGGCTGCGGTCGGTTCCTGGATGCCCTGCGGCAGGCAGGAGCTGATGCGGTCGGCGTTGAGGTTGACCCCGGCCGCGCGGCAATGGCTCGCTCCAAAGGTCACCGCGTTATGCTGGCGAATTTCCTAGAAACCGTCCCCACGGGTGATTATGACCACGTCGTTATGAACCCGCCCTTTTACGGAAAGCACTACGCCAAGCACGTCAACCATGCCCTGAAGTTCCTGAAGCCAGGCGGCAAACTTACTGCAATCCTGCCCGTGACGGCCCGATACGATCACGGGTTGCTAGATGGCCGGTGGTCAGACCTGCCGGTGGGGTCGTTCAGCGAGAGCGGCACGAACATCAACACGACCGTGTTGGCAATGTGGGCTGCGGCATAAATGCAACAGTGGCGGGGTTTCGGCTCCGCCACCTTAAATAATGTTTGATTATCACACATAAACGCTTTACGGTCAGTCTTGTCAGGCAATGACGCCGACCACATCGAAAGGAAATCCGATCATGTCCCAATTCAAATACCAAGAGCAATTCGCAAGTGACCTGACTGCATGTTGGCTGAAAGGCGACCGCAATCACGTGCGGCTCACCATTCGCGGATTGAAGAACAAGCCGCAGGCCTCGTATGTCGCTGCACGGATTGCATTGAATCTGGTTGAGGAAGGCAAGGCATTCGCCGGTGACTTCGTGAACTTCATGCATCCCAATCAATAACCCGTATCAAGGAACTGACAACATGTGCGTATCAAAAGTATTCATACCTACCGAATGGGATGCGACCCCATATGGCGACCACTGGGCATTTGCCTACACGACCGACACAGACGAACGGGAAGATTACGACTTCACGGTCGAGTTTCATGAGTCAGCAGGGGAAGAGGAGCAACGTTCAGTAATACGTTTGCTGGAAATGGCCCCTGCCATGCTGGAATCACTGCAAGAGTTGACCCGAATCATCGAAGCCTTCACTTACACCACCCAACTTGGCCGGACGCAAAAGAAGCGGTTGGATCGGGCGAAGGCAGCCATTGCCAAAGCAACCGGAAAGGGATTAGCCGCATGAGCCTGACCCGATGTGCCGAATGCGACACGATCCACGACACGGATGAGCATCCCGAAGGCTACTACGATCAACACGGCAAAGCCCGCGAATACCTTTGCGAGTGGTGCGCAACCGAAGAAGATGAGGAGGATGAGTTATGACCGAGAAAAAACCAGCAGTCGTGATGACCGCATCGGGACGTGTCAAGGAACACCCTTTCGGGGCGGACATCCGGGAAATCCTTGACGCCATCTTCAACGAACACCAGCGGGCTGGAAGTGATTGGGATAGGCCGACCAAACTCTTCATCGGCGGGGACTGCATCGTCGCCAGCGGGTTGTGCGACATCGCATGGGAGTACGGACGATTCAGCCAGAAGAAGATGGACGAGATGGACGAGGCACTCGACGGCTGGATCGCGCAGCGGTTTGGATGCAAGGAGAGAATCTCCGCATGACACCAGCCCGTTTCTGTACCCTCGCCGCTGTCATCGCCGGACGCTTCTGGCGTACTCAACTCCCGCCGTTGATCGGCAAAGGCCGCTGGATGGTCCGCACCTACGCCAGCGGCGAACGCCCGATCCCGGAGACGGTTGCAAAGCTGATGGAAATGCTGGCAAGTCAGTCGAATGACTAATCGCTGTTGGTGACGCTCGCCCCCACCCGGCGGGCGCTCGCCTTCGGCTCGCTTAACCTGCGCCGTTGACACTTCCGCTGATCCGCACTACCCCTCAAATGCTTGTCCGTCGTTTCCTTTCGGGTATCGGCGGGCAAGTTCAACCCGAAACGAAAGGACACCCCATGGCCCGGAAGAGAGCCACTGCCCAGGCGGCAGCCACCCAAACCAGCGAAGCGACAAGCCAACCGACCGCCGGCGACGCATACGACCAAGCAGCCGAACGGCACGAACAGGCCCGGCAGTCCGCCGAGCAACTCGCGGAATCAACCCGCATGCCCGAAGCCGCGAACGCCCAGCTGCGGAAATTCGCCCCCGACCCGATCAACTTCGAATCCGTCAGCCTGACCGACCGAAACGGCGGGCCGAAGATGACGCTCTACCGCAGCAACCGCCGCCAGGAACTCGCCATTCACTTCGACGAGAAGCCGGACGCCAAGTACACGGCACAGCTCCGCGAAGCTGGATTTCACTGGGATCGGGACGACGCGGTGTGGAAAAAGCCCATCGTTTCGGAGACAAAATGGAAGGATCACCTGGACGCCGAGAAGACATTCAACGCGATTGCGAACGCCATCCGTGCCGACAACGGCCTGGAGCCGACGAAGCAGATTGGCGTCTCCTAAATCGCCCCCTCCCTCACCCGCTCCCCCGCTCAAGCTGAGCGTCCGAAGCCCCGCCGCTTAGGCCACGGTATGTCGGTCGGGCCACTATTCGCGCACCCGACCGACATACCGCGACCACGCGACGGCAGAGCATCCGAAGCAAAGTCACTTGGCGAAGACCTGAGCCAAATCCTTGACCGCCTCGACCCCGTACTGATCCACTAAATCCTTCACCTGGCGCACGAACTCGACCGTATCGCCCTTAGCGGCCTTCCCGGTAGGCTTGGCCTCTGGTTCCACCGTCTTGGCCGTCCGCGACTTCTTTCCCTCGGCCTTTTTCTTTTCCGCCGTCTTGTACGTGCTGAACATGGCGGTCGATATTTCGATCCCGAACTCGGACTTCAGATAAGCCACGCCGTCAGAAGGGCTTTCTTTCCCGGCGGCGAGCGCCTTGCGCACCGCTTCGGCTTTGGTGATCGTCCCGGCAAGTGTTTTTGGGGTCGCCTCGTCAATTGTCGTCGCCACCTCCGCCGGGGCGGGTGCGGCTGCGGGTTTGCTCTTCTTGGCGGCGTCAGCCGGTTTCTTCTTGGCCATGCTCAACCTCATGATGAAAGGGGTTCAGATCAATATTGCCTATGTATCCGGCCATACAGATGGCGAACAGAGCATTAAGTCGGGAGATTTGCGGAAGATTTGCTCAAAGCTCGGATTTTGCTGGCGGTGCTGCCCGTTGACGCCAGGTCGCTCCAAACCTAATGTCTTCTCCCTCGGTCTGAGACGAGGTGAAGTGGAGCGAACCATGACGATTAAAGAAGTGATTGCGGAACTGACGGCGAAGTACCCGAAGGCGAAGCTAAGTCCGTCCGTGCAACACGGAACGGCTCTCACCCGAGCAACCAAGCTGAAATTCAAGAAGGAGAAAGGCTTCACGTTCGTCGGCAAAGACACCGACGGAACGGAGGTCATGGTGTACTACAACGACACCGCCGATGCGATCTCCTGCACCGAGATCGAGTCGTTCAGCGAGGATGACTAACCCGTCGGGGCCGAACTATTCGGATCGGGGCTTTCGGTCAACACCACGTCCTGGAACCGCTCGCCGACGGAGTTGTAGAAGAGGATCTTGTCGTCCTTCGCGCTCCACACGGCCGACGTGCGGAGCATCCGCGGCCCTTCGACGTGGAAGGCGTAACCCCAAATTTCGTCACGGCGTTTGAGCGGCGTCTTTACGAACGGCGTCAGATCGTAGTCCAGGTTGTCCCGTTGGCAAAGCGTCGCCCTCACGTAATGGATCAGATCGTCGAAGGTGGGGAGAGCCGTCGTCGTCTTGGTGTGCATGGCGGAGATGATCGGCAGGAGGCGGAGACGGCATCGGTTGGAAAGTTTGCCCGGCGGCCAATGTGCGAGATCGGCCAACAGCGTGTGCCGAGAGTAATGAATGGGCAGGAACGGCCAGCTGGGAATTCCACCGGTTGCAATCTTTTCCTGGATCATACGGGCTTCAGAGTGCCTGGGAATTCTCTCATCGCTGCGAAAACTCTCAGGCACCCGTCTACTCCCAACACTTCCGGCAATTTCCGCAATTCACATCCTTCGCCTTCTCTGATGGCCCTTCGTTTGGGCACAACACCGAAAGCGGAATCCGTTTCTTGCGGAGACGCCGGACTCGAAAGAGCAAATCGACCAGCTCCGGTTGCTCATCCTCGCCGACCTGGAGGTAAGCGAGTCGAACGCCGGGCGGGATTGAAGCGGGCACGCCAGTGTCGCCGTCGATGCTGTACCAGATTCTGGCCTGCCGAAGCTGGGCCATTTCTGCCAACACCGGGGCGATGTCGTCGATGCGATGCGACCTCGTGTAGAGATAGAACCGCACCTTTGGACACGCACGCATAATCGCCAGCCACTTCTCTGCGTAGGCCTTGCTGTACAGATCTCCCGAGCAATGAGCGCGAAGGACAATTACGCCTTTGCTTCTCACCTCGGCGATGACCCGTTTCACAAAGTCGTCACGCTGCGACTGGTCATAGTTCCAAGCCAGTCGATCCTTGACAGGCTTGAACAAATAGCGACCTCTCCGGCAATAGCACGCGCTTTCACAAACGGGCGATCTTCCGGGGCACGTCACCACAGCAGGCAGGTCGAAATGATGAATCGAGCTGCCAAGCTTCTGATTTCCTTGGAGAAGCAATCCTCTCACACAAGCAGTCATTTGCATGACTCCGCTCGCGTATAACCCCATGAATCACTTGTGAAACGCTCAAAAGTGAAGGGGTACGAGCGCCCAGTTGGCTCACGAAATCATGCTTCGCGCAAGCATGAAGAAACCTCTTGCAACGCATTTCAAAATGCGCTACGGTCCGGGCAATGAAGAAAGAATCCAGACACCAAGATTAACTAGGAGGGAAAGATGACGGTGAATGCAGAATTGGCGGACAGGTTGGCGAAGCGGCTTTATCCACATCCAGAGGTTTTCAAGTATCTGAGGGACCACGTTGACGTGCGTACCGGAAGTGACCTGGAATGCTTCGAGTTGGACCTTCTGACGGAGATGGTCGAGGTGCGGCTTCGGAAGAAGCTGGCGGCAGGATGATTATGGCTCTGACGGCGCGTGAAAGAAGTACCGACTCGGCATCCTTGGGTAAAGGGGCCGAACAGGGAACCAAAGTAACTGGGCTGTGGCTTACCCACCAGAAGAATGCACACGGAGTTACCACCCTCCGCTCTCTTCGGCTGGATGCAGCAGGTTCGATCCCTGCCAGAGTCCTCCAGTTTATGGCTGCGGTGGCTGTGCAACCAAGCACGAGGGACTCACGGGGTCGTGGCGGGATTGCCGTTCGACTCGGCGATCCGGTCCTGTTGGGATGCCACCGCAGTCACCAGAGAAACGGATAACGGTATGAGTGAAGACAAAAACATCTGCATCGACTGCAAAAGAGACTTTCGGGCCACCCGCGACTGGCAACGCTTCTGCACCCCCGTCTGCCGACTCCGCTCCCACCGCCGCAAGCAACGCGAGATCGAAGCCAGTGTCGTTGAGCAGAACCGTGTTGCGAGCGCGAGCGTGTTGTGAGAGAGATCATGGCACGCCGGTGTTCACGTTGTATCGCTCCTCCAGGTTTCGAGCCAACACCCGAGACCGAGGACATGAAACGCTGGGTTAATGAAGGCCGCCGCACAGCGGATGACGCCGTGTGGTCCTGTTTCTTGACTTGCACCGCAGATGCAATTCGGAACAGAACGACGAAGGGATGTCACGGGAGCGCAGTCTACTTCGGGGCGATCAAGCCAATAGCCGGAGAGCAGAACCGCGTGGCGAGCGAGAGCGTGTTGTGAACGCGTCGCGAACCCTATATTGCTGCGCCTGTCAGGCCGATGTGGCCGCCCGTCTCACGGACGGTCGTGAAGTATATCCCCACCGGGCCGACTTGGGCGACTTGCCCTTTTGGAAGTGTGACATCTGTCTCAACTATGTCGGCTGCCACCACAAGACCAAGGACAGGACGCGGCCCCTCGGCAACATTCCTACCAAGGAGCTGAAGAACGCCCGCCAGCACATCCACCGCATCCTCGACCCCATCTGGAAAGAGGGGAGGATGGCTCGCGGGAAATTGTACGCTCGGATCGCGGCCGAGCTTGGCGTTGAGGAGTATCACACGGCAGAGATTGCGAGCATCGACGAAGCGAGAAAGGTGGCCGTCCTCGTGAGACGCCTTGCAGTCGACCTGCGGTGACGAGCTTAGCTAAAGTAACGGCAAGTCGGAAAACTTGACTGTCAAGGTCGTCGCCAAATTGACGAACTCTGGGAAGGTTAATAGGATTGAGCCTAGCAAGAATAATCAAGCGATCCAGAGATCTTTCGATCTATTCGCATTCTGAATAGATAACTCGGAAACGGTGCGCCGAATGTTTGACAAAACCCAGGTGACCTACTTAGCATTACGTGAGATTGTTAGCGAGAAGACAAGGCCGATCATAGCATGGATTGGAGCAGGAGCAAGCGCACCAGCCGGGTTGCCGTCCTGGAAGCATCTAAAAGAGCAAATGTGCGAAGCCCTCGACGCCAAAGGCATTGCAAAAATCGGTGAGGACAAAGTACGGAATGATGCCCAAGCAGCACTGGTAAGGACGGAAAAGGATTATTGGGCCTCGTTTCAGATGCTCAAGGAATTTCTTGGCAAAACAACCTATCGTGAAACTATACGTCATGCATTAAAAAAAGCCGAATCTGCCACTATACCAGTAATATACGATTACCTATGGAAGCTTGGCGTTAATGGGATTTTAAATCTTAACATTGACCCTCTTGCCAAGCGAAGTTATAGCTCAGCGCGCCCCGGGAAGACACTTCATGACTTTGCAGGCAAATATGCCGCAAGCCATATGCATGTATTGCGATCCTCGCATCCATTTATCGCCTATCTCCACGGCCTCCTTGACGATGAATCAAGTTGGGTCTTCACTGCAAGCGAGCTAAATCAGCTTTTCGCCACGTCAGGCTACAAAGAGCTAATTACCTCGCTAGCATCAACTGCAACCTTAATATTCATTGGGATTTCGGCCGACGACACAGCCGCTGGCGGCCATTTGACTCGTCTGCGTGATCAGAACATCGATTTTGGCACGCATTTTTGGATTACTGATAGAAATGATTCCAGCGCCGACAAATGGGCTGAGGAGTCCGGAGTAAGAGTGATACGTTTTGCAAATGCCGACCGCTCGTTTGCAGAACTCAATCAGTTAATCCGCGACCTCGTCACCCACATCCCCCCGGAGCAAACAGCTGACCCTGTCGCTCCATCCGTACGTTCTACACATGAGCGGCTTGAGCTGCCACTCCCGGACGAATTAGAAAAAAGACATCCCGAGGAGATTCGTGAATTGTTAAATGACGCCGCGTCCGCAATTCTTGCAAAAACAGACGAAGCGAAATACTTAGAATATGAAAAACTGTGCAGCACATATGACAGCTCGGTCTACAAAGCATGGTATATCCGATCGACTCCTCCGGGAAATGTATTCGCTGGATACACGATAATTGAAGAAGTTGCGGAGGGCGGTTTCGGGACCGTATACCGTGGTGAGGATATCAACAAGCGTCAAGTTGCAGTCAAGATATTGCATGAAAAGGTCCGCCGCAAACTCGATATGCTGCAAAGTTTCCGGCGGGGTGTGGCAGCAATGAACATTCTAAGCGGGGCAGAAGTCGCCGGAATAGTCCCATACATCCGAGCCTCGGAAGTCCCGGCATCAGTTGTAATGGATTTCGTGGAAGGGCCTAGTCTAGCAGAGGCAGTGGAGAAGCGACTCGTAATAGAATGGGCGCAAATCCTGCGAATCGCAATTGATTTAGCGTATATTCTTAAGACTTCCCATGGACTGCCCCAGCGAGTGCTTCATCGAGATGTTCGACCATCTAATATTATGATTAGAAATGGCTATGTCCCAGACCCCTCTGAGTGGGAAGTAGTGGTACTTGATTTCGATCTTTCTTGGCATAAGGACGCCCTTGAACTCTCAGTAGGCCCTGGTAAATTTAGCTCTGGCTATCTGTCTCCTGAACAGCTTGTTGGGGACACAAAGACTTCGACGCGAAATGCACTGGTTGACTCTTACGGCCTGGGCATGACGTTGCTTTTTCTTAGGACGGCAAAGGCTCCAATACCATTCCAACACCGTCACGGCGAATGGAATCATCTTCTTGGCAAGTATGCGAATGAGAGTCCATGTCGGTCATGGCTATCTCTACCTAACAGATTTTTCCGACTAATTGAGCAGGCGACTCTAGAAACACAATTAAAACGATGGGGAATGACTCAGATCCACGGAGAGCTCTTAAGCTTACAACAGGCGATTCTCCGTCCTGCCGAACTCCGGTCTGCTGATTTATTAGCTGAAGAAATCGCATATCGATCTTTTGGGCTAGGTTACAAATGGGACGTGGACAAATCGGTGGCAATAATGAGCTCCCCCACAGGTCTGACAGCGAGATGTGTGGCTCACGAGAGAGACCGCTCAATCGCCATTGAGGCTTCTTGGAAGAAAACCGGGAAAGAGCAGCACGCTCGCATTAAGCAATGGATTTTTAATGCAGCGGACAATGCACGTTCACAATTACAAAAATCATCCTGGTCTAAAGTGACATCTGATCGCAATCAATCAGAAGTCACTGTCCGCGCGATTGTATCCACTGAGACAGCTGCACAGCATATGAACACGATTACCAGTGGCTTTATAAAGTGTCTTGATGCTTTAAATCCTGATTAATCAGACGAGATTTGTGTGTAATGTTTTAATTTGAGATTACTTCTACACGAAATTTTGTGACAACCGGCCGTTCGCTCATTCCGGGCGACCGGTTAGTCGTACTAAAATTCCGTTCTTCACCGCCAACGATGGCCTCGACGAACTCCCGTTTGTGCTGATTCAGCATGTGCATGAGGCAGTCCTTCGATGGAGCAAACAGCCGTCGCCCTTCCAGAATGACCCGGTGGCCGCTGAACTCGACGACCAGGCAGTCCTTGTCCACGAACAGCCGATAAAGGTGGGAATACTGAAACGAGTACGGCACGCCGTTCTGGTCGATGAACGTCACGCCGAGGCAGGGCTTATGCGTGGTACGGTCTTCCCCACCCTCGGAGGCCTTCGCCATCTGCCGCAGGTGTGGCGGAATGTCATCGTTCGTATCCATAGTCGAGTTCCTTTCGGGTGTGAGTTAGCGATCTGACTTGCTGCTTGATCTTGGTGGCGACTTGCCGGACGCGAGACATGAACGTTGCGCGATCCCTTACGGGATTCACCGGAACGGATGGTGTCACAGTGACCGACTCAGGCGGGAACAGGTCTTGAGCGTTCGCCTTCACCCTTTCCTTGGCCGCCACCTCGCGGAGGGCCTGCGCGTCGTCGGTGTAGACGTACACCTGGGAACGGCCGCGCGTGGCCGAAACGTAGAAGCTTTCCATGCTCGCCGCCGCGAAGCTCGACACCGGCATGTCCACCAGGACGCGATCTACGGTTCGGCCCTGCGAAGCATGCGAGGTAGATGAGTACGCATAAGCGAAATGCCCCACGTCTCTCGCGATCTCCCAGCCGTTACTAAGCTTGATTCGGCCGTCCTTGCCGAACCCGGTGACGGTGTAGATGGCTCCGTTGGTGAGTTTGTGGTTGCCGCTGGCATCTTTTGCCGACCCAGTGATGCGTATCGAATCACCGGCACCGAGGCGGATTGCCTCTTCTCGATAGAGACGATGTTTCCCGCTTCGTCCCGCCAGATCAGATAGGTTGGCTCCGTCCACGACAGCGCGCTCACCAGCCTTGTGATGTCCACTAGCTCTGACAAACTGGGCAACGAGCCCCGGCTCGTACACCTCGGGCTTGCCTTGCTCCGCCTCGGTAAGATTGAGCGGAACCAGCCGTTTAAACTCGTGTTCTTCATCCGTGATCGTCCCTTCCTTCTTCAAAGCCTCCCGGATGGCTTGATTCACACTCTGCCCTTCCGCGTGCGTTGGTGCAACCACGACGACGCTCTGCTTGCTCTTGACCGCCTCGACGTACTCGGCCGCCAGGAGCCGCATGCGTTCCGTGTAATCGGCTTCCGTCACCCACCCCATCTGGTCAAGCAGGTCGATGGCCTGGCCTGACCGCCCCTCCGAGAGCCGTTCCGACACGGACTTGTAAAGGCCCGATTGGCGCACCACGTCGGTGATCTCGGCAACCGGCAGTGACGCCCACTTCTGCATCGCCCGGAACGGCGAACCGGCTTCAACCGCGGAATGTTGTCGCGCATCGCCAACGAAGACCCCTCGCGCGCCGATTTTCTTCATGACGCCGAGCAGCTCCTGCATCTGCCGGTTGCCGACCAGGCTCGCCTCGTCGAGGATCACTACCCCGCCCTGCACCGCCTGCTGCATGCGTTTGTCCACCAGGAACCGGGCGACCGTGGCGGCGCCGTCATCGACGTCGAGCAGCTGATCCTTCGCCGTGTTCGAGATGGCGACCGCCTGGACGGAAAGCCCAGCCTGGCGGAAGGCATCGGCAGCGACCTTGAGCGAGGTGCTCTTTCCGGTTCCCGCAGCGCCCCTCACCATCGTGATCCGGTCGCGGGAGCCAAGGACGTGATTTACTGCCGCCCGCTGGCCGTCATTCAGATGATCCATTGCCACGCTCGGCTCCACCAGGTCGACGACCGCCGCGACCGTGCCCTTGCCGTCGCGGGCGAAGCGGATCATGTTGCGTTCACGGCCCAGCTCGACCTCGGTCGTGCATTTGTCGCCCTTCACCAGCACCCCTGCCCCGTCCATCGCCTCGCGCACGCCGTCCAGGTCAACGCCTCCGACGCCGTAGCGGAGGGCTTCCTCGACCAGCTTGCGTTCGCCGACGACAGCCGACCGCTCGAAGGCGTGGGCAACGGCGTACTGCATGGCCTGGTCGTTGGTGGGCAGCGGGGTGTTTGGACTTGTGAGTAAGTTGGCTAACTGTTGCCGATCATGTTCATCGAGGCGGCCCTCCCACAGCGATTGCAGCTGCTCGACCGAGATGTGAGGGGCTTTGCGTTCCCGCGTCTTGCCGCCCAGCTCGGCCTTGAACTGAGCCTTGATCTTGCCCCATGCCTCGGCCACTTCCTCGATCAGCTTTGTCCGGCGGCTAAACTTGTCCACCAGGTCGTTGCTGACGTGCTCCAACTCCCAGAACCGCCCCTTCCGCCGGATGCCGTAGCCCAGGTCGGTCGCCCCCTTCGCCAGCCGCGCCATGAACACGGCCTCGTAGTACCACCCCTGGGCTTTGATCTCGCCGACCTCGACCGACCGCCACTTCCCCTCCGCAAACGTGGCGTTGAGCACCGTGGCGTGGGCGTGGAGCTGGCAATCGGGAACTCCGCCGACAGGACGGGCGGTGCGATGCACGTAGGTCGCGATCAAGGCGTTGCCGGATTTCTCTGAGACCATCTCGCCGCCCACGCGGTAGCGGGTGATCACATCGGCCTCGACATCCTTCATCGTCTCGGCAACGGCTTGCTGGAATACGCCCATGAGCCGGTCGTCGTGGCCGAGTTCCATCGCCAGGGTGTAACTTTTTGGCGCGCTCCAGGTAAAGTCGTACAACACACGGCGGTTGTGCTGGTCTTTCGGCGTGAGCCGCTGGCCGGTGTTCGGGTCGCGGTTTTCGCAGAGGGCGTCCCATTGCTCCTTCGTGACCTCGCCCTTGAGGCCGAGCAGCTCCGCACCCTTTCCGCTCCACACGCCGGGCAGCTCCTGGCCTTCGAGGTAGTAGTCGTGCTTCTGGGCGTCGAAGTACGCCTTCGCGGCCGAAGCGTTTGATTGGGACGTGATGCGGAGCATAGTGGCCCCTGACGGAGGTTAGATGAGGCCGCCGATACGGTTGCCACTGACCAGCGCGCCATAACCCGCCGATTGATTGGCAAATTGGCGACTGTACTCGGCTTGTTTCTGCTGCTCGAGTTCGCGGTATTTTTGCTCCTGACGCAAGCGGAGTTCACCGGCTGTTGTGCCCGCGACGAGGATGCTGACGATCTCTTTTGGGTTCACCACAACGATGGGGGCGTCGGCAATCGTAATGAGGCCGGAGTGCCCGGCAGACTGGTAGTTGGTGAACAGTTCGAGGATGGGGTCGAGAGAGTGGTAGCCCCGGACGTAGGTGCCCGTCTTGGTGGTCGTGGTAACGGTGTATGGGGTGTCATTGGATTCGATGTCGTCGGTCATGAGGTGTCCTTCCGAGATGGTTGAGCCGCAGATATGAAGAGATGCGGCAAGCCATCATTCGGGCAGATCGAAGGAGAAGTCAAGCCAAGAGAAGGGAGGAAGAGGCAGAAGAGTAATAGTTATAAGTTTCTTTCAGGCGTCTCGCACGCGCTTCACTTTGTGCCTGGTTTTCGCGCGAAAACCGCCCACCCTCAGTCTTCCAGCTTCGGCCAGTGAAACGGCTTGCCGTCTCGCTGGATGATGCGGCATCGAGCGCTCGGCTTCATGCCTGCGACGTATTCGAGGCCACCTTTGTTGTTCGGCCCGACCACAAAATCACCCTCTTGAATATCCAGCAGGTGCAGGCTGTCGGGGTGGATCGAGAACTCATGTACCCCAAGCGCCTCACGAGCCCATTGAACGTCGGATTCATCAAAGAGGGTTTCTGCCTGTTCGCTTTCCGTTTCGTCGATCAGGAATTTCATCCCAAAATGCTTCACCATCCAAGCCGCCGCCAGCGGATCGTCGTAGTAGTACCGTGCTTCTGTCATAATAATCCATTAGTCATCGTTAAAAGTGCAGAGGTGCATTGCCAGCATCCCCAGGCCGTAAATCGCAGCCAGTAGAAGCCAGAATATCGGGTCGCCCATAATCTTCATGATTCTCAGTAGGTTGATTAAAACGGAATCTCATCCTCGTCCATCGGGCCGCTAGACTGAGCTGAATACGCCCCAGGCTGAGCAGAACCATACCCCTGCTCACCGCCGTGGACTTCCTTCTTCCCATCGAGCAGCACCAGCGTCCCGTTGAACGCCTGGAGCACGATCTCCGTCGCGTACTTCTCGACGCCGGCCTGATCTGTCCACTTCCTCGTCTGAAGCGAACCTTCGAGGTAAACCTTCGATCCTTTGCGGAGGTAATCAGCCGCCACCTTGCCGAGGTGCTCGTTGAAAATGACCGCGCGATGCCACTCAACTTTCTCGCGCCGCTCGCCCGTTTGACGATCCTTCCACGAGTCCGACGTGGCGACGCTGAGGGTGACGATCTGCTTTCCATCCTGAGTCGTGCGAACGTCGGGGTCTTTGCCGAGGTTTCCAATGATTATTGCTTTGTTTACGCTTCCTGACATGGCCCTGCTCCTGCTTGTGTTGCGAGTTGATATGTGCTGGTGGTGCCGAACATGGCGTCCTGGCGTTCGACGATCATCCCTCGTGTTAGGAGGCGATTAACACTATCCGATGGCACCTGTCCGTGCCCTTCTACGAAATACTCGACAGCCCCTTCTTTAAAGAACCGGTGCAATTCCAGACCTTTAAAAGCTGTGACACAACCACCGCAGTTATAGGGCGTCGTGGATCAAGATGCGGTAGCAGATGACACTGGCAGCCAGGGACGCGAAGGCATCTCGCATGACGCCGAGGCGATCATACCGGACCCGCATCCGTCGCAGGCCCTTGACCCAACCGATGGTCCGCTCGACGACCCATCGGACCTTGCCCAGCCCGCTCCCATGAGGCGTGTTCCGCCGGCCGATCTTCGGCTCGATGCCGAGCCACCGCAAGATCCACCGGGTGGCATCGCTGTCGAACCCGCGGTCCGTGTACGCCTCGTCCGGCATCTCCTTCGGCCGGCCCGGCTTCCCGCCGACGCGGGGGAAGTCGAGGACCAGGGGGATGATTTGGGTGTGGTCGCTCTCATTCGCTCCGGCCGTGCGAATGGACAATGGCACACCCGACCGGTCGACCATCAACGTGTGCTTCGTGCCCGGTTTCCCGCGGTCGACGGGGCTCGGGCCGGTCGCCTCGCCGCCCCCGAACGCCCGCACGTAAACGGAGTCGATGACGACCAGGTCGGTGTCGAGCTTGCCCGCCTGGCGGAGCAGCCGGAGCAGGTCGACGTGCAACCGGTCCCAGATGCCGGCCTCCTCCCACGCCCGCAGTCGGCGGTGGGCCGTCCGGCCCGAGCACCCGAGTTCGGGCGGCACGTCGGCCCACCGGACGCCGCTCGCCAGGACGTACCAGATGACCCGGAGGACGGCCCGGTGGCCGACCCACGGCCGCCCGCCGCGTGATCCGACGGGCCGCTCGGGCGGCAGGTGGTGGGCGACGACCTCGTAGAACTCATCCGGCATTCGTGCACTCGCCATGGCAGGAACCTCCACGATGGGAACAGTTCCACCGCCGTGGCGCAAAGGCCGTGCCGAAAGGTTGTGTCACAGCTTTTTACCGAGCAGGTTGACGATGGCTTCCCGGTTTCTCCCAAGTCGTTTGATACTCGCCGTCATACTGGTGTTCCTTCCTGGTTGGCGTTAAGTTGGTAGTGTTCGTCCGGCGACGGGATGTCAAGGCCGTACTGGATCGCCCAGGCACGGATGCGCTCGACGTAGTCGCTGAATTCCATCGTGGTGAGCTTGGCCGACGAGCCGATCGTGTGCATCACTTCGCCGTCCGGTGTGACGACGACCTGCGAGAGCTTGCCGACGTGCTGCTTGAGAAACTCGTGAACGTCATCGGCATCGACCATGTTGCCCGCGTCGCGGAACATCTCGGTGACGCCGGCCACAACGCAGCCCCAGTAATACCTGTTCTGCTGGCCCGACCGCGTTCGCTTGCGCTCGGCCACCGTGAGGATGAGATGCTTGCCCTCGTGCTTGCGGATCGTCGCGGCAACCTTCTCGCTGACGTGCTGGGGCAACCTGCCGTTCTCGACCCGTCCTGTGAACTCGATGCCCTTGGTCATAAAGTCGAAATGATTAGCAAAATGACATAGATAACCGCCAGGAATGCCGAAATCGTCTTTCCCAATTCATCTCTCGCTGACCATGTGCCGACGGAGTAGATGGCGATTATGATTGCATAAAATTGCTGATCGGTCATGCTGCCGTACTCCCCACCCGTGTGTTCAGATCAGACCTGAGCCGCTCCATTTTCTTCTTGAGCTCCAGGGCGTCGGTCGAAGCGTTCGCCCAGTATTGCTGGAGGCTGCGGACGTTTTGGTCTTTCCAGAAGTCGAAAGCCTCAACGCTATCGAAGGCACCGACATACTCCATAACCCGGTCGGCGAACTTACCGAGGGGTACGAGCTGCAACCCCTCCGACATCTCGAAGATGGCCGGAATTGTGTCGTTTGAGGCGATCCGTTTGAGGCGTTCCTCCTTCTCGAATGCTTCTACCGCCTCAGTAGCTGACATGTCGAGGTACACTTTCGCCATCTCCTCTTGGACGTACAGCCCGCTCATGTCTTCCGGCCAGCCCCGCCGCAGCGCCTGGGCTTCGGCGCATTTGCCCAGCATGACGTGGGGCATATTCTTCCAGTTGCCGTCTTTCAGCAACTTCTTCCCCTTCGGCACCCGCTTCTTCTTCGGTTTGCCAGTGTCTTCCCACACGTCACCCGTGTCGATCCAATCGAACGCGGCGTAATCCAATGGCGCGAATTCGTCCCAGCGAGCTTCCCCCGCAACGGGATACCATTGCTTATCTGGTCCGTATTTGAACACCTTCACCACGGCGCGCACCAGGCCTGCCGGATTCGTCTCAGGGTCTTTGGCGGCTGGATCAAACTCGAATCGGGTCTCTTCCTCCGCCGGGCGGTAATCGCCGCATCGCTGTGCCTTGGCGCGGTAGCCGTCGATGCTCGTGACGATGACGAGTTGCCGCTTGTCGGGCTTGTCCTTGTTGTAAACTTGGGCAAAAATCTGCTTTTTGAACGGATCGAGCCCCTGTTGCTTGCAAATCTCGATGAAGAGGTTGAATTCGTCTGTGTTGCAGTCTTTTGCTACCGTGTGCTTGATTAGCGTGAGTTGTGGTGCGGTGTACCCGCGTTGAGCGATCTCGTTCATTACTTCCTCCTGATTGTCAGCGAAATGGTACCGTTACCGAGCGACACCCCCTCCAGCACCTCCCCGTCTTGAAGCACGGCTTCACGGACGGCTTTCTTGTCGAGCTTGGGCGGCTGCGGAATGAAGAACCTTGACGGGAGGGCCGACTCGTCGGTGACGACGATATCGGGTTTCTTCGAGGAAACGCTCAATGTCAAACACGGCGATGGGATGGTCTTCTCGCTGCGGATATCCATGCACTGTAGCACGATGGTGCGGAGTGCCTCAGCGGAGTGCAGCAGCCGCTGCTTGCGAGATTGCAGTTCCTTTATCCTCGCCTCTACTGCCTCGGCCTGGTGCTCCCGCTCGACCGCTTCCTCGGCCAGCTCCAAACACAATGCCTTGAAGTCATCGCACTCGTTCAGGCCGTCCGACAAGTCACTGAAATCGGCCGATTCTTGCGTGTAGCGAAGATCGCGCAGTTGCTTAATTTTTGAACGGATCGTCACCGTCTCTTCAGTCATAAGCGTTCTCTCTACGTTTGGCTGCATTGTCACAGATGCTTCCACATGTCCAAGTGAAGGAGGAGGAGCACCACGCAAGGCGCCGCGACAAGTGCGAACATGCCCAGGACTTCGAGGCAATACCTGAGAAACAGGGCTATCGATTCGAGTGTGGTAGAGACGGGTTTTGAGATGTGCATAAATCCTCCTATGCTGCGTTGAGACGATTAGCCGCCAGTTCGGCTGCCCGGCGAACTTCGAATTGCAACTGCCAGCGGGATTTCCAAAGGCCGATGTACCGTCCTGCATCCGAGAGCCGCGAAGAAATCCGCGACATATCATCGAACAACATGTCCGACACGGCATCATGGAGCTGGGCTTCCAGGTCGATCCAATTCTGCTCCGTGAGCGGGGACTTAATGCCATCCGGGCATTCGTCCTGGTAGCGGGCAACGCACGCGACCATCGCGTCCACGCAATTCTTGAGCTGCCCGTTCAGGTAGAATTGGTAGCTGACGGCTTCCTCGTCGGTCATTGAGTTTGAAGTGTTCGTCATAAAATCTCCTGTTGACTTGTTTTTATGTACAGTGTAACTATTGGGTACACTAAAGGAACAAATACAGTCCGTCAAGCGGAAAGTTACACAAAAGGTACATGCACTATGGCTAAGAAGCATTTCTCTATACCAGACAATATATTAGAGTGGCTGGAAAAGGAAGCAAAAGCCGCAGGAATGCGTCGGAGCCAATTTTTGGCACACCTGCTCATGAATATTATGCAGGCTCGCAAATGAGCGGCCTTCTGTACACGATAACTTGTATAGCCAATAATCGGCTATATGTCGGATGCACAACATACTTTCCGGCTAGAAAGAAGGCTCACTTGTACCATCTGCGGAAGGGGACACATGTAAATAAAGAGATGCAATCTGACTATGCCAGCTACGGGGAAGGTGCTTTTGTATTTGACGAGATCAAATACACCTCCGCATATATGGCGGAGATAAAACTAATACGGAAATATGCGAAAACGCATTTGCTGTATAACATCAACGGCCTTGGGTTTTCAACGAAAGGCATCAACAAAGATCGGATGAAGGCTCATTGGGAAAGAAAATTTAGGCATGATGCCCAGTCGCGAGCAAGGAAGGCCAACTCAGATCACAACTTTTAGGGAGTAGCTGGGTGCGCCAGCTCATCATCCGCACGGTTGAGGCCGAACTGGAGAAAGCGTGACGGCCGTTAACGACTTGTAAATGAATTGATGGTATATCCTGGCGGCAACGATTCAGGGAGGAATTCATGCAGCCAGCCGCACCCAAGCCATCACCGAAGAACAGCTCCATCGAGTTGGTCAAGAAGCACATCCAGGACAGATCACCGAACCGGCCGCACTGGACGCAAGTCAAGCTTAGCGACGAGATCGAGGCACTCTGTGCCGTGCTCGACCATTTCAACTCCCTGCACTTCTCCGACCGCGACCGCCTAGCCAAGAAGATCGACCCGAACCACGGGCGGCTCATCCACCAGCCGGAGCATAAGGGCGGATACGATGCCGCGTAGCCGGGCCAGTTGGGGGCGGAAGGGCAAATACAACAACACCCGCACTTGCGTTGACGGCCTCTGGTTCGACAGCAAACTGGAAGCCGCGCGCTGGCAGGAACTGCTGCTGCTCCAGAAGGCCGGTGAAATCATCGACCTCCGCCGCCAGGTGCCCTACCGCCTGGACGTGAACGGCATGCTCATCTGTCGGATTGTACCGGACTTTCAATACGTCGATAAGCGAACCGGAACGCAGGTTGTTGAAGATACGAAGGGAATTGTGACCGCCGATTGCGCAATCAAATTGAAGCTCTTGAAAGCCATCCACGGCATCGACGTGCAACTCGTGAGGAAGAAATGACCGAAGAACAATCCCCCTTGTACAAAATGCGGTTCGAAATCGAGCTCGTCGAACTCATCGAGCGGGGGCATACCCCTCAGCAGGTCGCCGCTCAGCTCGCCGTTTCGGAATACACCGTCCGGCGCGTGTGTCGGAAGCACCGCGTTACCGTGGAGGCAGAAAAACGCCGTCGCAAGCCCCGGCTGGAGCTCAAGAAGCTGATCCCGAGCAAGAAGGATGATTTTCTCCCCGTGGGGAAATTGGCTACCGAGAAGCCCGACCCAATCCAAATCGCCAAGGAGTCCCTCATCGACGCCTACTTGCTCAAGCTGACGAAGCCGATCCTCGACATCCGCGACGACGGCTTCTACCTCCGCGGCAAGCCGGCCAACCTGTCGGACGTGATGAAGGAGACGAACCGGCATCGTATCGGCTGGGGGCTGGAGCAGGTCGTCACGAACCCGGCGTGGGCGGTGTGAAGAAAGTGGTTGCGGTAACGCATGACTTATGGTTTGACTTGGGCAGAGGGGAAGGCCGGTGTTGCAACGCCGAGTCTCAAATTAAATCCTTGTCCGATTCTAACCTTGAGCGCCCTTCCCCGCCTCGGTTCCGCGGGCGAGTAAGGACAAGGTATTATGGCAGAAAACAATCAGTGGTATCCGTTTTACACAGGCGACTACGCCCGCAAGACGGCTCACCTGTCCCTGCTTGAGCACGGAGCCTACCGTCTCCTTCTCGATCACTACTACGCCACCGGCATTCCCCTCCCGAACGACCATGCCAAGCTCTTCCGAATTTGTCGGGCGAGGACACCATCCGAACGCCAAAGTGTGCTGTCGGCGGCGAGCGAATTCTTTATCGAAGATGGAACGCTGTTGCGTTCAAAAAGATGCGACCGAGAAATCGCCAAGCGGTTGAGATTCAAAGATTCACAAACTGCCAAGGCAAACATCCGGCACTCCCGCGGCACTCCCGCGGCACATGCCGAGGTGCGTGCCGAAACCATGCCTACTACAACCACAACCACAGATAATAAGGGTAAGAAACCCTTATTATATTCAGGCGAGTTTGAAATCTTCTGGAGTGCCTATCCCGACCGAGCTGGAAGCAAGAAAGAAGCGTTTAAGTCCTATACCGATTCACTAAAAATTGAAGGAGTTACCAATGAAACCATTATCCGAAGTGTTGAAAGATATTCCCGCTACCTTGCTGCAACAGGATACACGGCTGCCCACGCAACAACTTGGCTTAACCAGCATCGCTGGGAAGGCGACTACTCCATACCAAACCAACCATTTAGACTCTATGGCTCAGGAAACGGGATACCCGTTGACCGTAGAGACGCAGCAACCCGTGCAAGAGACGAGGGAGTGGCCCTCATCGAAAAGCGAAACAGATTGGCGATGCAGGCCGATCAATCAGACGCTCCAGGGGCAGAACGAACTCACAACCATGCTCTTCCAAACCTACGCTAGCCAAAAGAGCTACGGCGACAAGGCTGAGATGATGGAGTTCAAGGATAGCATGTTCCAACTCGTCTTGGGCAAATACCAGTTTGCCGACGTTAAACAAGCATTTATCGATCACGTCAGCCGAAAAGCAGATTTACCTACCCCGTCCGACATCGTGAACATCATCGACCCTCCCAAGGAAAAGTTATCGCAGGCAGTCTACATCGACATTAAACGGCGAATGGCGATGCCAAACGAGTATGTTCCCGATTACGAGAAGAAGTATTGCCGCGAATTCGAGGCTCAAGAACTGGCGAAGATTGGAGATTGACATGATTGACGACAACCTACTGGAGAAGTGCCGCAACATCGTCCGAGCGACCGTCAGCAATGCTGTCTACGCGGTTGCCGCCTTGACAGACGATGAGTTGATTCAGGTAACAGCGCTGGCGTGGCTTGGCCGAGAGTTCAGCAAAGAGTGGGGTGAGGCGGCTTCCAAGATGTACGAGAAGCTTCTCCTCGAAGCCAGAGCTAAGCATGACCACGCGAGCATCGAGTACCTGGTTGCCAAAAACAACGTCTTGCAAGCTTACATCGGTCGCGGCCTCGATCTACTCGGGTTAGACGTGTTCGATTACGACAAGGCCATGAGGATCGCGCAGGAGAAATCCGCATTTAGCAAACCACCAACCGAAGGAGCCTATCAATGACCGCGTTAGACTTTATGAGCAACAGCCCGTACCTCGCGCTCTTCCGTTTCTGGCTGATTTTGAGGATAGTTACCGGGATCGCGCTTGCTCAGATTCGTCACCTGAATATCCGTTTGGCGGGATGGCCACCCGCGCACCTCGACGCAGATGGCGATTTCGAATGGCAGCCACCATCTGACCGCCAGAACATCGCTAGAATGTCGCAAGATGACGATTCATCGGACAACGAAGCGATCAAAGAACGCCACAGTAAAGCCGGATTAGGAAAAAATGAACGAATCAGTTGAAGCAACTCTCAGCTACTACGACCGTGGCCACTTGGCGGCGAATGACGTGTTGAGCGTGCTCTGCAAACATCTCGTGGATATCCCAAGCGATTTCGAACGGACTTATTTTGCCCTCATCCAGCACCGGAACCCGGAGATCAACATTTTGGCCGGCCGCCTGAATTTGTTTTTCGAATCATATCAAAGCGAACACCTCGAATCATCACATCAACCAAAGGAGACCACATCCTGACCTGGATTTATCTGCTACTCGGCGGCATCGTTGCCTACCTGATTCTCGCAATCTCCCTCGTGTTCGCTTTCGCGTGGGCGTTGGACCGTACAAATGGGGAGGAGGGGTTGTGAACGCAATCGAGAGCTGGGCCTCGGCGCGATCAAAGCATAATCTTCCCGTTCGGGAACAAAACGCCCTCATTGATGCTAATACTTCCCGAATGTTACCGAGCGGGATGAATGTCCGGAATTGACGAGAAGAATCAAAGGCATGCTCCGAAGTGCCGAGACCCAAACCGTCGCGTCTCTCAGGGCGAGGTTGTGAGCTTCGGAAGAATCGTTTCGGACTCGGGCTTCGGGGCTTTCTCATGCTTCTTTTCCGGCACAGGCGCGGGTGGGGTTGGCACGAAGCCCTGCTTTGTCTCGGGCGTTACGGACTGAGTTGCCGGCGGCGTTGGTAACTTGGTCGTCGGGACCGGGGGTGGCACCGGCGGCGTAGAATCTTTCACAGGCGCAGGCGTTGGCGGTCCCGGCCTGAGCGGTGAACGTATAGGCCACCTTGGTGAGTATGCTGTCCAGGCAGAGCTGGAGACGGTGGAGAGCGTCAAAGGAGCGAAGAAGCTTGTAAAGTGCGCAATTGAAGAAGCAGTGCCATTTTAATCGATACTTAATTCAACTTTAGGTCGTGCTTTTCTATAGTTCTCTATCAACTCAGGTTTAAATTGTTTGCTCTTTATGAACAATCTCTTTAATTTTGGAGCCGCAATTAGCATTTCTAGTCCTTTCTCAGGAATTGTCGCATTGGAAATGTCTAGTGAGTCTAACTCTGCAAAGTGACACAACTGGTCAAATGACTTTTCAGTGAGTGTGGCATTGCCAAGCCGCAAGAAGTGCAGGCCGCGCAAGCTTGCGAGAATCGGTATCGAGTCGTCGGCGACCTCTGCACTTGTAAAACCAATGAAGTCCAAGTTCGGAGCTGCGGAAACGATATCTTTAATTCCCGAAATGTTTATCGGACAACCATACAGGTACATGCCAGTTAGTTTCAGAAGTGGCCGTACCGACTTGAAACCGGTGCCCGTAATCTTGTGGCCCTGCAGGCCCAAAGACATAAGGTTACTCAAATTTCCAAGTTGAGATATTCCTGCATCGGTTATCGCGTCACCTTCCAGTGTAAGAATCACGATGGATTCAATCTTAGAAATGGCTGCGATTCCCAGATCATCGACGCGTACGCCTCTCAGATTAATTTCCCTTAGCTTGCTTAAGCCTGCCAAGTTCTGAAACCCCTCTCCACTGATCGTGAGCGGTTCTTTTTTGGGGCCTGTTATATCGATACCAGTTAACCCAGTTAGGTTTTTGAGCTCACCAATCCCTTTGTCGGTGACTACTAGTCCTGCATTTCCAAGCCATAAACGTGCAAGACAGCGAAGTGAATCGAGCTGAGCCATCCCCTTGTCGCTAAGGGGTATTCCGATCGTCAACTGTGTAACTCCTGCAAGCCGGAGCAGCTTAA
Organism: Limnoglobus roseus; assembly: GCF_008254045.1. GTDB lineage: Bacteria > Planctomycetota > Planctomycetia > Gemmatales > Gemmataceae > Limnoglobus > Limnoglobus roseus. The sequence goes on from NZ_CP042425.1 coordinate 7,242,906, forward strand.
GAAAATCAGGGCGAATTCTACCATCGGCATCGAGGTGACGTGGATTGTATATTTCGATAGTCAGTTGACTCGGGCCGAAATCGCGACAATCCAACTCGGGGTCTATTATCTTCAATTGCTGTATTGCTTCATCGGCTTTTTTGGCCAATCGCTGAAGTTCTGGATTGTTATTTACGTCGTACATATACTGGCGCCAGTTGTCATCATAGGGATCGCCGCTTGGAGCCCTTGGTGCTGGCACTTGGGCCTTCGCTTGGGCCTTCACTTGGGCTTTCGCTTGAACAGGTTGCACAGGCAGGACGTTTGGCCCTATTTGAGGAGGCTTCTCATTGGCTTGGACTCGGCGGGGCATTTCCTGCTTGGCGTCCCCGTTGCAGCCGAATAGGCAGGTAATCGTAAATAGGCCAAGCCATGTTGAAAGAATACGCATGGCAAACTCCAATCGAGGTATTAGGTTCTGCCGATTCTGTTGCGGTCTCAGAAGTGGCAATTTCCCCTTTCCTCAACATAGCATTTTATTTTCCCGATAACTTCTGAACAAATGTGCTTTTGCTCTTCTATCACTCACCTCAGTTAACTGAAACTTAACCCAAGCCGTGCTACCCTCCCGCGAACCAGGGAGGGTGCATGCGTTACGAAGAACGAATCGAGCCGACGCCGGAAATGCTCGCAAAGGGCACGGTCATCATCCACCGGGACTCAGACGGCAACTTCCTCTCCGCAGAACCACGGCACATCACAATCCTGCAATGGCTCGACGACATGCGGCTCCTGTCGCCGGAGTGCGTGTGGGCGGCGCACCGGTACATGGCCTGCCAGCACGCCTACGAGCGGCGCATCCGGGGCAAAGGCACATTCCTCGACCGGAGCGTCGGGGAGGGTGAGGGTGATCCATTCGAGCCGACGATGGCAGATGATTACTTGAAGATGGTGCGACGGCTTACGCGGGATGATGCCTCGGATATCGACCGAGTTTGTCTTACCTATTTCCTGGTAAGCAGCCGGTCGATGCTGTTTTCGCAACGTAAGCGCTTCCAGGAAGTCTTTGAAAAACTGGCGGCAGCGGTGGAAGCTGTGCATGATTCACGGGTGAGAGAAAACTAATCACTCACAAATCTTACGCCTTTCACCCCAGCGTGTTGCCGGGAAAACCAGAAGTTGAACAAATCGCTCCGTGGTCGAATCTTCACCGTGGCGGCCTGAAATATCTGCCGCTTGCTGTCCAGAAAATCGTCAGAAAGGGAATTTTCGACCTGGCGAGTGCTCACCCAGGCGGATTTGAAACGCTTTACCTGACGCGCGGCCTAGGAATCATTCAAGCTGGTCCTCGATCACTTTCCCACTTGCGCGTAAAGATTCAATGTGGTAGTCCTGGACTTGCGTGACGGGTTCGTCGCGCCTGAAATTTGACTCACAGCCTAAAGCTCAACCTCACCCGCCAACCCACGGCGGGTTTTTTTCATTCCTCTATGAACCTGACACCAAAGCAAGAGAAGTTCGCTCAGAAGTACATCGAGCTGGGTAATGCGGCCGAAGCGTACCGGCAGAGCTACGACGCAAAGAAGATGACCGACAAGACCACCTGGGAGGCGGCATCTCGATTACTCGCCGACAGCAAGGTGGCTGCAAGGGTTAACGAACTTAAAGAATTACACCTTAAGGCTCACGTCGTCACGGTCAATCGTGTGCTGGAAGAGTACGCGCGATTGGCGTTCGCCGATGTGCGCAAAGCGTTCGACCCGAAGGGCAATCTTAAACCAATACACGAGATTCCGGACGACATCGCCGCAGCCATCGCGGGAATCGACATCGTCGAGAATCAGTGCGGTGCCAGCATCTCGGCCGAAGGGATTCGAGCCGTCGAGAGCTATACCAAGAAGCTGAAGTTCGCCGACAAGAAGGGCACGCTCGACAGCCTGGCGAAACACCTCGGCATGTTCACTGACACAATCAAGGTCACGCATGACTACGAAGAAATGACCGATGACGAACTCATCGCTCTCGCCCGAAGCAAGGGCATCGTTACTGGAGAAAATTCGCCTCTCTGAGGAGATCGCGAAGCGCAAGCGGGAGAACCGCCTCGCGACGTACACCCCGTATGCGAAGCAGCGGGAGTTCCACGCCGCCGGGGCGACTCACCGAGAGCGCCTGTTCATGGCGGGCAACCAGCTCGGCAAGACCATCGCGGGGGGCAACGAGGAGGCGATCCACGCCACCGGCCTCTACCCCGACTGGTGGACTGGCAAGCGGTGGGAAGACCCCACGAAGTCCTGGGTCGCCGGCGTCACCGGGGAATCGACCCGCGACAACCCGCAGCGGATTCTCCTGGGCGAGCGCGGGGCGTTCGGCACAGGCGCGATCCCCAAGCGGTGCATCCTCGACTACGCCTCGGCCCGCGGCATCCCCGGCCTGGTCGATACGGTCCAGGTCAAGCACGTCTCCGGCGGCACGAGTTACATTGCGTTCAAGTCCTACGAAAAGGGCCGCGAGAAGTGGCAGGGCGAGACGCTGCACCGGGTTTGGTTCGACGAGGAGCCGCCGCTCGACATCTACATCGAAGGCCTCACCCGCACCAACGCCACCAGCGGCATCGTCACGGTGACGTTCACCCCCCTGCTCGGCATGTCCGACACGGTGCTGCGGTTCATCGGCGACGGCGAGGCCAAAGCGCCAGGGACGCACGTCACCAACATGACCATCGACGACGCCGAGCACTACTCACCCGAACAGCGTGCCGCCATCGTCGCGAGCTACCCGCCGCACGAGCGCGAGGCGCGGGCGAAGGGCGTTCCGATCCTCGGCTCGGGCCGCGTCTTCCCCATCTCGGAAGAATCGATCCGCATCGACCCGATCACGATCCCGGCCCACTGGGCGCAGATCGGCGCGCTCGACTTCGGCTGGGACCACCCCACCGCCGGCGTTCGCCTCTGCTACGACCGCGACGCCGACTGCATCTACGTCACCCACACCCACCGCCTGAAGGAAGCCACGCCGGTCATCCACGCCGCCACGCTCAAGTCCTGGGGCGACTGGCTCCCGTGGGCATGGCCGCACGACGGCCTTCAGCACGACAAGGGGTCGGGCGAGCAACTCGCCGCCCAGTACAAGGCGCAAGGCCTGAACATGCTCCACGAGCGCGCCACCTTCCCCGACGGCAGCAACGGCGTCGAGGCGGGGATCATGGAAATGCTCGACCGGATGCAGACGGGCCGGCTCAAAGTGTTCTCCACGCTCACCGAGTGGTTCGAGGAGTTCCGCATGTACCACCGCAAGGACGGGCTGATCGTCAAGGAGCGCGACGACCTCATGGCCGCGACCCGCTACGGCGTCATGATGCTCCGCTACGCCAAGACCCGCCCCGTCAAGCGGACACCGACCACACCGCACGCGGGTGCAAGCACGAACGCCTGGATGGCCCGCTAACTTTGAAACGAGACCGATGAAGCCAGAAGCCGACGACACCGCCGCACCGCAAGAGGGCGACGGGAGGGCCGCGTCCCGCCGGAAGAAGAAGGACGACGAGAAGTTCCTGGCGAAAGCCCGCAAGCAGTTTTCCCAGGCGATCGAAGCCGACAACGACAACCACCGCCAGTACGTCGAGGACACGACCTTCTGCTCCACCGACGACCAGTGGGATGACGCGGTTAAGATTTTGCGAGGCCGCGACCGCCCGACGATCACGGTCAACAAGCTCAACGGCGTCATCAAGCAGATCATCGGCGACTACCGCCAGAACAAGCTCTCGATCAAGGTGCTGCCCGCCGGTCAGGAGGCCAGCGTTGAGACCGCCGACATCCTCGCCGGGCTCATCCGGAACATCGAAGCCCAGAGCAACGCCGACCAGGCGTACACGAACGGCTTGGACTGCTCGGCCAGGGGCGGCTTCGGCAACTGGCGGGTGATGACCGACTATTGCGAAGACGACACGTTCGACCAGGACTTGAAGGTCGTCCCGATCTTCAACCCGCTGACCGTTCACTGCGATCCTCTGGCCAAGCGCATCACCCGCGAGGACGCCCGCTACTACTTCATCACCGAGAGCGTGCCGAAAGAGCAGTTCGAGGCCGACCATCCGGGTGCGAAAACAGGAGCGTTCGACGGCATGGACGCCGATGACAAGGCGAACTGGTCGGGCGAGGATACCATCCGCATCGCCGAGCACTTCGAGAAGGAGCAATACGAGGTTCGCCTCGTAGCCTTCGACACCGGGCTGGTGGTGCCGATTGAATCCGACGAGCAGCTGCAAAACCTGATCGATCTTGGCAATAAGGTTGTGAAAGAGCGCAAAGCCGTGCGCACCCGCATCCGCTGGCGGAAGATGACGGCATTCGAGGTGCTAGACGAGAAAACGCTCCCGATCCCATTCATCCCGATCATTCCCTGCCTCGGCGAGGAAGTGAACATCGAGGGCAAGGTTTACCTGCGCTCGGCCATCTTCTACGGCAAAGACCCGCAGCGGATGCTCAACTACTGGAAGACGGTCGCCACAGAGACGGTTGCTTTGGCTCCAAAATCCCGCGCGAAAGGTACGCCAGCGCACTTCCAGGGCTTGGAGGATACCTGGTCGAGTTCCAACCCCACCAATTTTGCGCTCTACAATCCTGATCCGGAAGCGCCGGGTGGGCCAGAAATGATGCCACCTCCCACCATGCCGGTCGGCGAGATGGGCATGGCCAACGGTTGCGCCCAGGACATCCGCGACACCACCGGCCTTCAACAGGCATCGTTCGGCGAGCACAGCAATGAGACCAGTGGCCGAGCCATCATGGCACGCCAGAAGGAAGGCGACACCGCTACGGCGCTGTTCCTCGACAACCTGCGGATGGCCATCGAGTTCACCGGCCGCATCCTAATCGCGTGGATTCCCCACGTTTACGACACCGAGCGTATCGTCCGCACCCTCGACCTGGAGGGCAACCCGAAGACCGTTACGGTCAACCAGCGCCAGCACGACCCGATCACCGGCGTGACGCGCGTGCTCAACTCGTTGGGCGTCGGCAAGTACGACGTGGTGGTCTCCACCGGCCCCGCACAAGCCTCGATGCGCCAGGAGTGGCTGGGCACGATGCAAGCGCTCATCCAGGCCGATCCGACCATCATGCAGAAGGCGGGCGACCTCGTCGTGAAGTACGTGGACGGCCCCGGTGCCGAAGAGTTGTCCGAGCGCCTCAAGAAATTCTTGCCGCCGCAGGTCACGCAGGAACAGGACGAGAATGGGCCGCCACAACCACCCCAGCCGTCACCCCAGGAAATCGCCCAGGCGCAGGCCATGCAGGCGCAGCAACAGCAGATGCAAGCCGAACAGCAACAAAAGCAGGCGGAGTTCATCGCCGAGGTGAAGCAGAAACAGGCCGAACTCCAGGCCCAACAGCAGCAGGCAGCCGACGAGCTGGCACAGAAGCAGGCGGAATCCCAGGCCAAGATGGCGATGGAGATGAAGCAGATGATGATGGACTTCATGACCAGCCAGCGGGAGCTCGACTTCAAGCACAAGCAATTACAGGTGGACGCACAGCTCGAACTCCTGAAGCTCGACGCCGCCGATACGACGGATGAGATCGAGCGCGAGGTGGCCGAGTAATGTCGCTCCTGCTCATGATGGACACGACCGGTGGCGCGGGGAGCGGTACAGGCCGGGTCGCGGCGGCCAACAACTCCAACCTGCCGTACATTTTTTCAACCGCCGCCAACTGGTGCCACCACGGGGCGACCACGCACGTCACCGGCCCGGAAGCGGTCACCGAGATGGAGCTGTTCTTCCTCAACGGCATGATGGTCGTCAACGGCGAAGTGGATGCGTATTACGACTTCACCATCCGCAGCTCGGTCTTTTACAACGGGGTCTTCTACCCGGCGTACAGCGCGCTCAACCCAGCTGCCCGTGACATTAGCGTCGCCAAGAACTGGGGCTTAGCCCGCTTCAAGGTGCCCGGCCTCAGCATCCCTCCGGCAACGCGCTTCATCGTCTACAATCGCCGCGTTGCCAACGATTCGGCAACGGCGCAAGCTAACGTATCCGCCATCACCAACGCCAACCCCTGCGTGGTGACCTGCACGGGGCACTCGTTCCTGGCCGGGCAGCAGGTGCAGTTCGACAGCGTCGGCGGCACCACCCAGCTCAACTACAGCACGAACGGCAACACCATCTACACCGTCGCCAACCCGACGGCCAACACCTTCGAGCTGCGCAACGCCGCGAACACGGTGAACATCAACTCCACGGCCTACGGCGTGTACACCAGCGGGGGCACGGCCTCCCGCCAGTACAACGTCATCACCAACACCAGCGGCATACGCGCCCGCCAAGACGGCATCATCAACGCCACCTCCAGCGTCAACGACTTCACCCTCGGCGTCGGCCTGGCGTATGGCGCGCGGGCGGGCACGCCGGTCATATCCAGCGGGGGCGTCGCTTCATGCCCCGTGGCAGCCGCCGGGCAAGGCTACCTGTCCGGCATCAGCATGGGCGCGTGGTACGGTGCAGCCGGTGCAGGTGGTGCAGGTGCGACCATGCCGGGCAGCGGGGCTAGTGGCTTCGGCACGCCGACCGCGGGGGCGATTACGAGCATCACACCGACCTCACCCGGCACGGGGCAAAGTTCCGGCAACCCGCCCATGATTACGCTCGGCGGGGGCGGCTCCGGCAACTGCTTCGGCATCGGCGACCAGGCCACCTACGGCCCGTGCCTGATTAGCGGCAAGACTGCCGGTGCGAAGAAGGGGCTCATCCTCCTGGGCGACAGCAACGACGCCGGGTACAGTGCCGCGGACGGCACCGGCGACCTGAACGGCAGCCACGGCGTGTTGGAGCAAAAACTCGCGGGTACGCGGGGCATCTGGAAGCTCTGCCGCGCCGGGGAATCCGCCGCGGGGTGGAATTCTAACAACACCCGTCAGCTGGCGCTGATCGATGCCGTGGCCGCAACCGGCGTGCAAATCGGTGACGTGATCGTCGGCTTCGGCACCAACGACTTCAACTCCGGCTCCAACCTGGCGACCGTGGAAGCCCAGCTCACCACCGTCATCAACACCATCAAGGGCAAGGGCGCGAAGAAGGTCTTCATCCGCACCCTGCCACCATTCACGACCTCCAGCGACGCCTTCACCACCACGGCGAACCAAACGGCGGGCAACACCGCCTACGGCGCGGGCGGCGACGTGCTGACGTTCAACTCCCGCCTGCGCAGTTCGACGGGCATCGCCAACGACGGCATCCTCGACGTGGCGATCCAGGTCGCCGACGGCACCACCGCCTGGAAGTGGCGCGTGGCGGGCACGTTCCCCCTCGGCGCGGCTTCCGCCACCGCCTTCTCGGACGACGGCGTCCATTACAACAAGGCGGCGGGCATCCCCTACGCCGTCAACAACCTCGACGTGTCGGCGTTGGCGTGATGCTCCTGCTCCTCCTGCACCCCAATCCCTCGGCGGCCTCGTCCAACCGCCTGCTCATGGAAGACGGCTCGTACCTGTTGCTGGAAGACGGCAGCAAGATCCCGCTGGAGGCCTGAGCCGTGGCCGACACGAAGATCAGCGCGCTCACCGACGGGGTTGCCGGGGTTTCGACGGACATGATTGTGATCGTGCGCGGCGGGGTGAACTACCGGCTGACCCTGGTCAACCTGCTCAGCGGCATGGGATCGGTCACCCAGCTCGTCACCCCGACGAACGGCAGCACGGTGAACGTTACCAGGTCGAACTACACCACGCTCCTGGTCAACCCGGCCGGGCCGCTGCTCAGCCTGACGATCAACATGCCGTCTTCGCCCCAAGACGGCGACAGGGTGTCCATCTCCAGCGGGCAGGCCATTACCACCGTCAACCAGACCGGCGGCACGATCCTCAGCGCCCTGACGACGATGCTGCTGGGCGGTTTCGCCACCCACGTGTTCAACGCCGCCGCGAACAAGTGGTTCCGGATCGGCTGACCAAGAATTCCCCCGCGAGGGGGAAATCCGTACCCGTGCGGTTCCACGGGGTTCAATCCTTACGAAAGTATGACCCATGACTGACACGACCGAAACGGTCGCGCCGCAACCGGCTGCGCCCGAACCCGTAACCACCCCAGCGGCCTCACCGGAGCCGTCCCCCGAATCCGATGCACCCCAGGCCGACACTGCCCCCGAGCAGATCGAGGATTCGGCCCCCTCGGACGACCCCGGTGACGATTCCACCGACGAACAGAGGCCCAAGAAATCCAAGGGCGGCTTTCAAAAGCGCATCGACGAACTGACCCGCGAGCGAGAAATCGTCCGCATCGAGAAGGAAAACCTGGCGCGCGAGCTACAGGCGATCCGGGAGAAGGAGAGGGCAACCCCCGCCACGGCGACCGACCCCGGCGCGGCCCCGCGCATCGAAGATTGTGCGACGGTCGAAGAGTTCCGGGACAAGACGGCGGAATGGGGGCGTCAGCAGGCGCGGTTCGAGGCGGCTCAACAGGCCGAGCAGGACCGCATCGCCGACGAGGCGGCCAAGGCGAAGCAGGAGCAGATCACCCGGCAGGCGGAGTTCCGCGTCAAAGCCCAGAAGGCGATGACCAAGTATTCCGACTGGCAGGCAGTCGCAATGGCTCCCACCGTGCCGTACAGCGAAACCTCCGCCCATCTCGTTGCGCAAAGCGAGCACGCCGCCGAGCTCGCCTACCACCTGGGCAAGAACCCCGAGGTGGCCGACCGCCTGGCGCGACTCGACCAATACTCGTGCATGCGGGAAGTCATCAGGTTGGAGGCGCGGATCACCGCCGCACCACCGCCCAAGCCCATCACCAAAGCCGAAGACCCGATCAAGCCGGTCGGTGGCCGCGAAACCGTCGTCAAGACCATGGCCGACCTGGCCAAGTCCGACGACGCGAGCGCGTACATCGCCCGGATGAACGGCAAGCTTCGGAAAACCTAACCGAAAGGACTAACCCATGGCTAACACGTTTAACGCCGTTGACCTCATTGCTTCGGAATCCCTGCGGATCTTTAGCAACGAACTGTACTTCCTCAAAAACATGAACACCGACTACCAGTCGAAGTTCCAGATGGAAGTCGAAGACCACCGAACGGGTCCGACCGTCCGCATCCAGAAGCCCGCCCGTCGGACCGTCCGTCAAGGCTGGACCCGCAGCCCCCAGGACTTCACCGAGGAAAGCACGTCGCTCACCATCGACACGGTTCGCGGTGACGACATGAACATTCCGGAAGCGGAACTCGCCCTGCTCGTTCAAGACCCGGAAAGCAACATGGCGGGGTTTTCCAAGCGGTTCCTCCAGACCCGCATGACCACGCTGGCCAACAGCATCGACGCGGAACAGTTCGCCAAGATGTACGTCCTCGTCGGTAACGCGGTCGGCACCCCCGGCCAGACGCCGAACACCTGGGGGCCTTACGGCGACGCCATGCAGAAACTCGACGAGAACCTCTGCCCTGCTGCCGACCGCATGGTCATCATCAACCCGGCGGCCCGGAATAAAACGGCGGATGCATTCAAAGGCCTTGCCTTGCAGCAATTGTCCGAGAAGGCGCTCAGCCGCGCGTACCTCGGCTCAATCGCGGACTTCGACGTGTTCATGTCGCAGAACGTGCCGAACCACACGGTCGGCCCGTTGGGGGGCACGCCACTCGTCAACACCGGGTCGCAGGTCGGTTCGTCGCTCGTGACCGACGGGTGGACTGCCGCGGCGGCTTCCCGCCTGAAAAAGGGCGACATCTTCACCATCGCGGGCGTGTACCAGGTCAACTACCAGACCAAGGCGCAGTATTCTTCGCTGCAACAGTTCCTGGTAACCGCCGACGTGTCCTCGGACGGCTCGGGCAACCTCACCGCCGCCATCTTCCCCTCGATCATCACGAGCGGGGCGACGCAGACGGTGAACGCTTCCCCGGCGGACAACGCGGCGATTACCGTCGTGGGCACGGCGGCCACGCTCTACGCCCAGAACCTGGCGTACCACAAGGACGCCTTTACCGTGGCGTTCGCCAAGCTGTCCAGCCCGAAGGTGAGCGTCGAGTCCTCGACCAAGACGTTCGAGAATATCTCCATGCGCTACATGCGGGGCTATGACATCGCCAACGCGCAGCTCGTCGACCGGATCGACGTGTTCCTCGGCTCGAACGCCCTCTACCGCGAATGGGCGTGTCGGATTTTCGGCGCGTAATGAGGCAACCGGGAGGGGTTTCGGCCCCTCCCATTTTTCAACCAACGAGAAGGACTACCCATGAGCAAGATTCTGATGTTCAACACCGCCAACCAGCACATTCAAGAGCTGGAGGACGGCGAAACCGACACCATTAACCGCCTGATCGAGTCCGGCTGGCAACGGGTGGAGAAGTACGACCTCCTCGCCGTGTACAGCCCGACGCTCAACCGCCACAAGACCGTGCTGAAGGCCGATGCTAAGACGTGGATCAACCAGGGCTACGTCGCCGAGCCGACCGTGGTCTACCACCCGGAACAGGGCGACAAGACCGTCGGTTCGGACGAGGCCCAACACCTGATCGATAGGGAAGGCTGGTATGACTCACCGGCAAAGTTTCCGAAGGACGGGGGTGTCTCCGGTTTCGTCACCCAGGCCGCCGCCAAGGCGCTCGACAAGATGACGAAGGAAGAACTGGTGGCCTACGCCAAATCCATTGATCTGACGCCCGACGAGGCCCTGACCAAGGCTCAACTCATCGCGGCCATCCAAGCTGCTTCTCAGAAGGAGTAACCCAATGGGAATTCAACTCAACGAAGACCGGCAAGTCTCGCTGACCGTGGTCAACAGCTTCGCCTCAGTAGCCGCCAACACGACTGCCGAACAGACCGTCACCGTCAAGGGACTGAAGCCCGGCGACCACTGCCTGGCGTTCAACAAGCTGACGGCGCAAGCGGGCTTGGGCATCGTCAACCATCGCGTCAGCGGCGCTGACACGCTGGCCATCACGTTCATCAACGCCACGGGTAGCCCCATCGTGCCTACGGCCGGCGACACCTACGCCGCGATCATCATGCGGCCCGAGAAGAACTACACCGCGTTCCCAGGCTAACCGATGACCACCGGCAACGCCATCGTCACCGGCGCTCTCCGCTCCGCCACCACCATCATGCCCGGCGAGGGCATCGACGGCGGGGAGGCGGAGAGCGCCCTGGCGGTGCTCAACGCCATGCTGGCGGCGTGGAGCGCGGACGGCCTCACGCCCGCCTTCCACACGCTCGAAGGGTTCCCCCTCGTCGTCAACCAGGCGAACTACACCGTCGGCACGGGGGGCAACTTCAACACCGTCCGGCCCGACGAGGTGTGCGCCGTGTTCCGCCGCGACGCCAACGGGTACGACACGCCCCTCAACCCGTGGACGCGGGAGCAGTGGCTTGCCGACGGGCTGAAATCCAACCAGGGCACGCCGACCTTCTGGTACTACGACCCCCAATACCCGCTCGGCGTCCTGCGGCTCGACAACGCCCCCACGCTCGCCGAGACGATCTACCTCGACACGCTCAAGCCGATCAACCAGTTCGCCACCCTCTCGTCCACCATGCTCATGCCCGGCGAGTACGAGGAGGCGATGAAGTACAAGCTCGTGGAGCGCCTCGCGCCGGAGTACGGCTTCCCGATATCCCAAGACCTCCGCGTCCTCATCACCGAGAGTTTCAAGCGGATCAAGCGGAAGAACTCGAAGCCCGTCCGCGCGACGTTCGATCCCGCCCTCCGCGGGAGCGTGCCGTTCAACATTAACAACGGCTAGCCCATGCCGTCCGTCGCCATACCCTTCTGCGGACAAACCTACACGGACAAGACGAAGGCCGCAAACGCCCAGCGGTGCGTCAACCTCTACCCCGTCCGCAGTCCCTCGGCCGACAACGACAACCGGATCGTGCTGTACCCCACGCCCGGCTACTCGCAAATCCTGGACACCACCCAGCTCGGCATCGTCGGCTGCGGCGCGCTCCGCTGCGGCATCGAGATCAACGGCACCGTGTACGTGGTCAGCGGCAACCAATTCCTCGTGCTGACCTACGCGGGCGGTACGTTCACCGCCGTGAGCAAGGGCACGCTCTACACGAGCACCGGCCGTTGCACCGTCGTTTGCAACACGGTCGAGCTGGCGATATCCGACGGCAAGAACGGCTACGTCTACAACATCGCCGCCGCGACCTTCACCGGCATTTCCGGCGGCGGCTGGCCTTCCTCCGGGGTGACGAACTTCGCCTTCATGGACGGCTACGTCCTCGGCGCGCAGAACGGATCGAAGACCCTCATCCAGTCAGGTTTACTCAACGCCGGGAGCTACGGCGCGCAGGCCTTTGCCGCCGTGACCAGCTTCCCCGACAACCTCACCGCCGTGTTCTCCGACCAGATCAACGTCTACGCCTTCGGGCCGAAACTGGGCGAGGTGCGGTTCAACGCGGCCAGCATCCCCTTCGCCTTCGAGAAGACGCAAGGCGCGCTCATCCAGGCCGGGTGCGTCAGCCCGCACACGCTCGTCAAGCTCGGCGGCACGCTCATGTGGCTCGCCTCGGACGCCCAGGGCCGGGCGTACATCGCGGCGCTGCAAGGCTACACCCCGACGGTCATTTCCACCCCGCCGCTCAACGAGGTGTTCCAACGCTACGGCAGCGTCACCGACGCCTTCGCCTACGGCTACCGCGAGGGCGACAGCCAGTTCTACGCCATCACCTTCCCGAGCGCGAACGCGACGTGGGTGTACGACACCAAGAACGCCCTCTTCCACGAGCGCAGCCAGAACGGCGGGCGCGACCTGCCCGAGTTCTGCCTCCCGTACCTCGACCAGCACCTCGTCGGCGACCTCGACGGCAAGCTCTACTGGATGAGCCAGAACTACAACACCGACGCCAAGGGGCAGGGCATTTCCCGCTCGCGCACCTGCTCGCACGTCTCGTCCGACGGCAAGCCGCTGTTCCTGCAAGAGCTGGAGATCATGTACGAGGCGGGCACCGCCCCGCTCACCGGCGCGGGCAGCACGCCGCTCGCCACGCTGGAAGTCAGCACCGACGGCGGGTTCACCTGGCGGAATGCGGGCACGAAGTCGATGGGGCTCACCGGCCAGTACCGAAACCGCCTCATCTGGCGGCGGCTCGGCTGGGGCTGGCAGTTCACCTTTCGCCTCACCATCACCGACCCCGCGCGGGTCTACCTCCTCGGCGCGACGGCGCGCATCCAGGCGGGGTACAAATGACGACGATCCAACCCATCACCCAAACGCAGCAGCTCGTCGAGCAGAACGCCACCGTCACCGTCGAGTTCAAGCGGTACCTCGACCAACTCTTGGAGCGGGTCGGCGGCACCAAGGGCGGCAGCTACGTCGGCCTGACCGAAGACGCCATCGTCATCTGGGACGTGGACAAGAAGCCGACGGCCTACCTGCTGCTCACCGGCAACCGCTCGATGGCCGATCCGGTCAACATGGTGCCCGGCATGCCGATCCTCCGCCTGACCATCGTGCAGGACGGCGTCGGCGGCCACACGCTCAGCTGGGGGCCGAGCTACAAGTTCCCCTCCGGCCTCGCGCCCTCCCTGTCCGCAGGGGGCAACGCCGTGGACGAGTTGTGGTTCTCCACCGACGGCACCAACATGAAGCTCATCACCGGCGCAAAGGACTTGAGGTAACACATGCCAGGCACATTCGACGACCCGGACGGGCTCAACTTCGGGGGCGCAAGCCCAAACCCGATCCTCGGCCAGATCGCCGCGTACAAGCAGAAGCTGGGCGACTTCAACACCTACGCCAACCAACTCGCCGACCAGTACGGGGCGCAGAACTACTACAAGATGCCCGACCTCGTCGCCCGCAAGGACGCCCTGGACAGCGAGTACACCACGCTGCTCGACGGCCTCAACAAGAGCGGGTACGGCCAGACCGGCGCGTTGAACAAGTATAACGCGGGCGGTACGGCCAACACCTCCGGCTACGACGCCATCGACCCGACCAAGGACGCGGAAACGCTCAACGGCTTCACCGCGCCCGTCCTCGGCGGCCACAACCAGGGGAACGCCTTCACCAGCGCCCTGAAAACGGCGGTGCCCATCGGGCTGAGCCTCATCCCCGGCCTGACCCCGGCCATCGGCGGCCTGTTCGGAGCCACCGGCGCGACGGCCGGCGCAATCGGCGGCGGCCTGTTGGGTGCGGCCACCGGCGCGGCGACGGGCGGGGGAAAGGGCGCGCTCATCGGCGGCCTGACGGGCGGGCTGGGCGGCTACTTCGGCAACGGCGGGCTTTCAGACCTCACGGGCGGCGGCGGCTTGTCCGGCCTGGGGAAATCACTCGGCCTCGACGACCTGTTCGGCTCCACCAGCCTTTCATCCCAGCCCCTCGACCTCGGCAGTTTCGGCGGCGGCGCAACGGACAACCCCTTCGTACAAGCCGCCCGCTCGGGCGTGTCCGACGCCGCCACGGCCGCCACCGGCAACGCCCTGGCCGGGGTGACCAACACCGCGTCCGGCGCGACCGGCGGCGGGGGCACGCTGGGCGGATTTTTCAAAGACCCAATCGGGAGCATCAAGACCATGGCCACAGACGCGATCAGCCCTACCAACCTCCTCAAATCCGGCATCAAGTACGGCCTCGCCGACTTCCTTTCCAAGGACAACAGCAAGGGCTACGGCGCGATCCAGAACGCCGCGAACGAGAACGCCGCCCTGTACCAGCCCTATCTTCAATCCGGCACTGCGGCTCAGAACCAACTCGCCAACCTCTACGGGTTCAACGGTCAGGACGCCGCCACCGCCGCCATGAGCCAATTCCAGACCGACCCCGGCTATCAGTTCGCCCGCCAGCAGGGTATCGACGCCCTGGATGCCAGTGCGGCCAGGCGCGGGCTTCTCGTTTCCGGCAACAACCAGCAGGCCGTCCAAGATTTCGGCACGAACCTCGCCAACCAGCAGTACGGCAACTACCTCGCCCGCCTCACCGGCCTGGCCAACACCGGCCTGACGGCTGCCGACGACACGGGATCGAGCAACATTTACGGGGCGTCCGCACAAGCCGCCGCGAGCAAGCTCAAGGCCGACAACTCGAACAACCTGCTCTACCGCGCACTCGGCTTGATCTAGGAAGGGAACCCCATGGCGATTGCCTACAACTACGGCCTGCTCCAGGCCATCGCGCCGGAGAGCGCCAACGACCAGATCGGAGCCGTCGAGCAGAGCGCCCTGCGCCAAACGCAGAACCAGCTGGCGCAACAGCAGGCCCAAGCCGCCGCGATCCAGAACCAGTTCGCCCCTCAACTCAATCAGGTCAAACTCAAAGGGGAGCAAGATGCCCTTGAGAGCGCCCAGGCGGCCAAACTCGGCTCACTGCTCCAGAGCATCGACGCCATCCCCGACCCCGACCGGCGGCAGACCATGTACTCCAGCATGCTGCCGGTGTTCAAGAAGGTCGCGCCCGCGTTCGAACTGCCCGACGAGTACAACCCGGACATTACCGGCGTGGTGGCGGGGAGCGCGATTGATCCCAAGACGCGAATGGAGCAGCAGATCGGTTTGCAAAAAGCGCAATTGCTTGCGGGGACAAAAACCAACCAAGTGACGAGCGACGCCGATGGCAGCAAGTTCATCGTTAACAAAGTCACCGGAGAAATTACCCCCTTCTCGGGCAGTCCGACACCCGAGAGTGGCGGTGTATTCCCGGCGGCCGACGGAGGCACGCCTCAACCGCCCGCATTCGGCTTTTCTCCCGTCGGCCTTGATCCCATGGCTCGTAAGAAGCAGATGGACACGGACGCCAAGCGGTTGCAGGCCTATCAGAACAACAAGCAGAAGGCGGAAAACGCCCTCCGCGCTCTCGACACGATGGAGCCGAACCTCGACAACTTCCGCACCGGCTCCGGCGGCGACTTCCGCATGAACCTGGACAAAGCCGCCGACGCATTCCTTCCGGGTGATGGGTTCAAAGCGAGTGCCGACGCGGCTAACAACATCGACAAGTCCAGTAACGATCTCGTGACGGAGCTTCAAGGATTTCAGTACGTCCCCGGCCAACGGGGCAGCGTTCTGGGGCTACGCACCCTGCTAGCCAGCAAGCCCGGCGTTGGGCAGCAGGTAGAAACCAACAAGAACATCGTTGGCGGCTTGCGAAGCAAACTCAATAACTACCTGCTCTCGGAAGAACTTGCCCAGCAGTACAAGGAGGCCAACCCGTTTAAGTTGATCGACTCGAATGCCGAGAAGCTCGACGACGCCTTGAAGGCGCTTTACCCGCTCGAAACCATTGACCAAAAGAGCGGGAAAGTCACCTTCCACCCGGAAAGTGTCGAACGTATTCGAGCGGCCATTCCGGATGCCATCGCCAACCCGCAAAAGTACCTCCAGGCCGTGCAGCAGCAAGGCAACACAGGTGCCGGGCCGTCTCAGCCGGTGACGGCACCCAAAGTCGGAACGGTCGAAGATGGGCACGTTTTCCTGGGCGGCGACCCGGCTGATCCCAACTCGTGGAAGGCTCAGTAATGGGCGGCCCCTGGGAGAAGTACCAACAAGCCGCTCCAGCGGATTCGCAAGCGGATGCTGGCCCGTGGACGAAATACCAGCAGACTTCCACCCCTGTCCCATCGCCAAAATCTGACGAGAACGCCGCACAGCCGGATGACTCGATTGCCGGAGGCATCTACCGAGGTCTCGCGGGTCGCGGCGTCGGCATTATCCAGACGCTCGACGACTTGAGCGGTCAGAACATCCTCTCGCCTGCCTACCGCGAAGCCGCCGGACGGTTTGCCAAACAACTAAAGGACGAGGGCAAGGGCACCGGCTTGAAAGGCGTGGTCACCGAGGCCATCGGCGATCCGGCGAATTGGATCAACCCAACCGGCATGGGCATGGTCAAGGCCGGGGCCGTGATGGGTGGCGCGTCCGCCATAACCGCCCCTCAGGAGGACGACACCGGCATCGGCAACCGCTTAGAAGAGGGCGCTACCGGTGCGGCAGTTGGAGCCATCGCCGCGCCCATCATCGGCCGGGCGACCGGCGCAGTTGGTGACGCAGCGCAGTACCTCGCCAACAAGACCGGTCTCACTGGCGCGGTGACAGGAATTCTCCAGAAATACGGACGGAACCCGAGCGGCACCGCCCTTTATCAAGCAGCCCAGGATGCGGGTTTGAGCATCAAGGGCAAGACGCCTCAGGAAATCCACTCCGACTTGCAGAATTGGCTGGCTCAAAATATCAACCAGATCGCGGACGGCGTATCTACCAAGCCGCTAAATTCGCTCGGCGCGACCATGCAAGTAGCCGATGCCGTTAGCAATGCGTCGAAGGCGAGCTCTAACGCATACGCCGACGCCTACAAGGCGGCCGATGGGCAGACCTTGACCGCCCCGGAAGTCCTTGATTCTCTCGACTCCCTGATTGCCGCCGCCGAAAAGAATGCAGCCCCCGGCACGAGCGACAATCAGGCCTTAATCAAACTGAGGGCGCTCCGGGATTCCATTTTGCCCCAAGAAACCCCCGTGAAGGGCGGAGGAGGGGCGACCGGAAGACGGTCACCGGTCACCGTCACCGACCGGGTGGATACGGTTCTTCCCAACGACAGTACGGCATCGTCGCTCGACAATTACTCAATCGGTTACCCCACGCGCCGGAGAACGGACGAGATTACTCGGGAAGTGAAAAGCGGTTACGAGTTGCCCATAACTGCCTCGAATTCTCCGGCGTCGAGGGCCGTTCCCAACATCGACTACGCCACCGGCACACCCATTCGGCGGGATGGGACAGTCGGTGTCGCCGACCTGCTCGACCTGCGAAAAATCCTCAACGAAGGCTTCGACCCATCCAGGTACGCCACCTCCGGTGATGCGAAGGTCGGAGAATTCGCCTCCACGATTCGAGCTGCTCTATCAAAAGCCGGAGATGCCAACCCCGAGTTCGGACAGAAATTGGCGGACGCAGACGCCCTTCACTCCGAAGTATCGAGGACGCTCAAGGCGAATGAGGTGCTGGACAAGATGTTCACCCCGGAAGACTACCAGGCGTTTAAAGCCTTGGATCGCGGCCAACCCCTCCCTGACGCCACCCGCCAGCGGGCCGCCGGGCTGCTCGACAACATTAAAACGCCTGACGATCTCGCGGCCATTACGCGCGGCCTGAACGGGGGCACCGCCAACGCGCTACGAGCCGCGAAGTTCAGGCAGTTGATGCAAGACAGCGGCCTCACCGACCTGAACCTGGACGAGAACTACGACCTTATCAAGGCCTCACTGCGAAACGATCCCGCCGCGCTCAAACTCCTCGAAGACTCGAAAGTGCTGACCGACGAATTGAACCGGCGTGGCGTTCCAACCGACCCGGATTTCAGCGAGAAATCGAGCCGCCTCGGCGAAGCCGGTCGTGCGGTCTGGAGCGCCCTGTCCGGTCACCCGCTCTACGCCATCAAGCACGCCCTCGGCGCGTTCAATCCTCCGCCGACGGGGGAGCAACAGCAGCTGACCCGTTTTGCTTCTGATCTGGCTATGGGCGTTCCGAATGCTACCGCCGTGCGAGACGTGGCGGGCGCGGCAGGACGAATGCTTGGCAACGCCAGCGCCGACACGCTCGGAAGGGGTTACGGGCAAGACGCCGGGCAACCCACCCGCGTCACAATCCGCCCGCAGGACGACCTCCCGCCCGTCAACCTGCCGCAAGTCGCCCCAGTAACACTCGACGAAGACCCAGCGCCCCCGTCGCTCATCGACCGCATGACGCAGGCGGAATCCAGCGGAAACGTGAACGCGAAGAACCCGAAGGGTAGCGCCAGCGGAATCCTTGGCTTCACCGACGGCACCTGGGCGCTCGCCGTGGCCAAATGGGGCAAGCAAACCGGCCTCACTCTCAAGGACAAGAACAATCCGGAAGCCCAAGCCGTGATGGGTAACCTGCTGGCGCAGGACAACGCCCGCATCCTCAACAAGAAGTTGGGCCGCGAGCCGACGGACGGCGAAGTCTACGCCGCCCACTTCCTCGGCGCGGGCGACGCCGCCAAGCTCATCGCCGCCCAGGGCACGGGCAAGGACGCCGTCCTCCTCTTCCCCCGCAAGGTCATCAACGACAACCGCCCCATCTTCTTCGACAAGAAGCGCCCCCGCTCGGTCGAGGAGGTGTACGCCCTGCTCAACGAAAAAGTCAGTTAACCAACTCACAGAAGGAACCCGTCCATGGTCGCCATCGTCTACCCCAACTTCTCCTGGCCCGCCGCCGGAACCACGTCGAAGGCCGAGAAAATCGCCGGGAGCACCATCGCGGGCATCCGCATCCCCTCGGGGTTCAGCGGCACGTCGCTCACCTTCTTGGCGTGTGACGCCATCGACGGCACGTACACCACGGTCAAGGACACGACCGGGGCGACAATCACCGTCACGGTCAGCGGTGCCGGGCACCACGTCGTCCTCCCCGCCAACTTCGCCAGCGTCGAGTTCTTGAAGCTCGTCTCCAGCGCCAGCGAGGCGGCCAACACGGTCGTCAAACTCTGCGTCCGCGAATGCCTGTAGTCCACCATTTCAGCCCGTTGAGGTAGTCCATGTCGATTGTGTCCGTGCCGGTTGTCCGGTGCTTCTACCAGGGGCAGGTGGCCCCGAACGCCCAGGTGACCGTGTACCAAACCGGCACGACGAATAAGGTGATCGTCTATTCCGACGCCGCACTTACGGTCCCGATTAGTAATCCCGTGTCGGCCAACTCCAACGGCGAGGCCGGGTTCTACACCGCCAACACAGTCGCCCTCCGGCTCGACATCACCACATCGGGCGGCCAGGCCATCGGCACCTACGATCCCGTCTACCCGCTCGACTTCACCGGGGCGATTGCCACCTTCGTCGGCGATTCCGGCTCCGGAGGGGTTAAAGGCCTCGTCCCCGCACCGGCTTCGGGCGACGCGGCGGCCAACAAGTTCCTCTCGGCCAACGGCACGTTCCAAGCCGTCTCCTCCGTCTTCAACTACGTCAACAAGTTCATCAACAGCTCCATGGACGTGTGGCAACTCGGCACATCCGGCACCATCACGGCGGGTACGCCCTCCTACACGGCCGACGGGTGGATGGTCGGCTGCACCGGCGCGAACGTCACCTGGAGCCAAACCGGGCAGCGGGGCAACACTGCCTACGGCCTCAAAGTGACCGGGGCGGCGAGTGTGACGGGCGTGTTCTTCCGCCAGCGGATCGAAAGCCTGGCCTGTGCGAGCTTGCGGGACAGCGGGCCGAAACAAGTCACCATCCAGCAGCGGATTTACAACGGCACGGGGGGCGCGTTCATCCCGACGCTGACCGTCAAGCACGCCAACGCCGCCGACAACTGGACGGCCTCCACCACCGACGTAAACGCGGTCAACCTTCAAACCTGCCCGGACGGTGCCCAAACGACCGTGGCCTACACGTTCACCACCCAGAGCGGCACGGCCAACGGGTTGGAAATCACCATCGACTGCGGGAACAACTTCACCACCACCGGCAAGTCGGTCGAAATGAGCGAGCCCGACATCCGCGTCACGGCGGGCGTGCCAACCGGCCTCAACGCCTCGCCGCCCACCGTGGACTTCCGCCCGACGGCCACCGAGCTGGCCATCTGCCAGCGCTACCTGCCGTCGTTCGCCGCCTCTTCCGTCGGCAGCACCCTCGGTACCGCCGGGCTAACATCGTCCACCGTGGGGCGGATCACCCTCCCGTTCCCCGTGCAAACTCGCATCGCCCCGACCGGGGTTGCCGGGATTTCGATCACCACTCCGAGCCAGGTGTCGGTCGCCAACGCGAGCGGCGCGGTCGGCTGCACGACCCTCACCTTCCGCGAGGCGAGCACACTGGCCGCGACGCTCGACTTTACCAACTCGGGCGGATTCACCGGCGGGCAAATCGCCTGGGCCACCTTCGCCAGTGGCTCCGGGCGGATCGTGTTCACGGGGGCACAGCTATGACCAACGAAGAGCTAATGAATTGGGCATTCCCAGGATTCGTTACCGCCTGCATGGTCGTCATCGGGTTCTTCATCGCCCGGCTGATTCGAGGCTTTGACGACATGGAAAAGTCAGCCGCCCAATGCAAGGTCGAGCAGGCGACCATCAAGGGCGACATCGGCCGCGACATCAGCCAGCTCCGCTACCACCTGGCCGAGAACTACGCCACCAAACTCGACGCCAACCAGCTCCGCAGTGAGGCGCTGGCCATTCGCGCCGAGACGCACGCCAGCCTGGAGCGCATCCACGAGCGGATCGACCAGCTTCCGAAGGAAATTATCAGCCTCGTGAGGAAAGGGAGCATCGAATGAGTGAGGACTTCGACAAGGCGTTCGCCACGCTGATGAAGCTGGAGGGCGGCTACGTCAACGATGCTGCGGATGACGGCGGCGAGACCAACTTCGGCATCAGCAAAGCCCAGTACCCGAACGTGGACGTGGCGCACCTGACCCAAGACCAGGCAAAGGCAATCTACCGCAAGGACTTCTGGGACAAGTTTCGTTGCGGCGACATGCCGTTCCCCATCGGCGGGCTGCTGTTCGACTGTGTCGTGAACCACAACCCAACCAACCCGGTCAAGTGGATGCAAAGCAACATCGGCGTCCTGGCCGACGGGATCATCGGGCCGCGCACCGTGGCCGCCGCCCAAGCCAGCCGCGACCCCGTCGGCGTGGCGACCGAGATGACGGTCAAGCGCGTGGAGTACGTGAAAACCTTGCCCGACTACCCGCGGTTCGGCAAGGGGTGGCACGCCCGTCACGTCCGCGCGTTGAGTGCGGCCATCAGCAACTGGAGGTAGCCATGATCGAACTGGTGAAGAACGGCGAAATCGAACTCGACAAAATTCCGGTTGTGGAGCCCGCGCCGAGGCCACTCACGGCCACCGCCCTGACCATCGCCGACGAGCGGGGCAACGTCGTCACCGTGGCGGTTGACGCGAAAGGCGCGACCCATTGCAGGGCCACCTGCGTCACGCCGGACGCCGTCTGCGAACTCGTGGACGCCGCTACGCACCTGCTCGACAACATCACCTTCCTGTCCACCGAAGAAATCCCGGAGTAACCCATGCCCGTCTGGCTCGCCCTCATCGACCCCATCTCGAAATTGCTGGACCGCCTGATCCCCGATCCGGACGCCCGCGCGAAAGCTCAGCTAGAATTGGTCAAGGAGGAGAACGCCCAGGCCTTGCAGGAGCTGCAAATCGCCGCCCAGGCCGACGCCAACCAGGTCGAGGTGAACAAGGTCGAAGCCGCGAACGAGAACCTGTTCATCTCCGGGTGGCGACCCGCCGTGGGCTGGTGTTGCGCCCTGGCCTTCGCCTACAGCTTCGTCATCCAGCCGCTGCTCGCGTTCGCCATTTCAAACTCGACCGGCACGGAGGCGATTTTGCCCGACTTCGACATGGACGCGCTCAACACCGTGCTGTTCGGCATGCTCGGGATCAGCACGTTGAGGACGGTCGAAAAAGTGCGGGGCGTAAAAAAATGAACCCCGACGAGAACTGGTTCGTCAAAATGCTCATCCTGACGCTCTCGATCATCGCCGCCTACTTCATCGCGTTGCCCTACGTCATGAAGGCGTCGATGACGTGGGACATCACCATTCCGCCCCGCACGCCCTATGAAGCCCCTTCCCTGCCCGATCGCACAGTTCCGTAGCCTCACCGTATGGCCGTGAACACTCGCAAGCCGCCGACGAACTACGTGGAGCGGGAGAACCGGCGGCAGATGCGGGAGCAGTACCCGCGGCCGAAAAATGCTGGAGGAAGTTTTCTTGAATTAGCGGTGTCATCGATTGTTCTTGGGACCGTTATCTCGGTGGCTGAAATAAGTTACAACGGCATATCTATTTAAAGCACGTCCGCAACACCGCCCCTTGCTTCTGACTATCAGGCGAAAGACTTCTTTCTTTCAGGCTTTATGGACTTGAGGCCCTGTTCATAAAGGGGAGTAAGTACCTGCTGATCGATCCATTCGATAGCAGGCACGCATACCGCGTCGGCAAACCCCCAAAGTTGCTGAATCTCGCTTCCGACCAGTGGAAAGTCGGGTACTCCTTGGAGAGCGGCGTATTCAGCCGGGCTCATCCATCGCATTTTCATTCGCCCACTTCTGATGGAGATGACTATTTGCTTTGCACTTCCCCCCTTCGGGGTCCGTAGACATCCGGCAATACCATCAAACCTCACCTCAGCACGCATTTGTCCTTCCCTAATCCTTCTAAAAATTGTCCCTGTCCAGTCTGCCTTCGAAGCAACAATCTTATCCACCTGACCACGATGCAGATCACTCATCATCGCGTAATGGCGAAGCACTTCGTGTTCGCTCCACCACGCCTGATCGTCGCCTACTGCTATCACATCTTTTAACTGTATCTGCAACGAAGGTGGATTTGGCAGTTCAAATTCCACCCACCCTGTCTCCAATTCGATGTCTCTTTTCGCTCGCATGATGGCCGCGGATCGCAGTGGTGATAGAGTCTGTGGCGGCCAGAGCCAACCCGCGCGCGCTTTTTCGACCGGTTTCAAATGCGAAAGAACTGCAATGATAAAAACGCGGGGCCGGCTCTGGGGTGTGAAGTGTGAGGCGTCTAAGACGAAGGCATCGAGCCAATACCCCAATTTGCTCAACGCACGAACAGCATCTGCGAAGTCTTCGCCGCCTCGCGAAGTTAATAATCCGGTAACATTCTCAACCATAATTACTTGCGGCTGCCGAGATCCAAGTGATTTCACGACATCTATGAACCCAAAGAATGTCGAAGATTCCTTTCCTGCCAGTCCGCGATAATTCCCGGCCAAGCTAAGATCGACGCATGGAAAAGATGCGGTAGCCAAAAAAGGCTGACCTGGCATCCTGGTTACAACTGCGTTCGCATCCGTAATATCGTGAAGATGAAAGTGCTCATCCACGCCGAAACGAGCCTCGTACGCTTGCTGTTTTTTTGCACTAATATCATTCGCGTAGACGCATCTCCAGCCCGTTCGCACCAACCCCTCACGGACCAATCCGATACCCGCAAAGAACTCAGAGAATGTTTTCTCGCTAATCGTCTTCGTTCTCTTGGCAGGGATTTTCTTGGTTTTCAAGCTCATCCAGCACCTAACGGGCGACCGCGGTACGCATAGTCGGTGTACTTATAGTCTGTGGATTTGATTTCGTCAACCCCGAGAATCTTCACCCTATGGACCAACTTGACGTAAAAGTCCTTTTCGGTGCTCGCGTTAGGCATCTCCGAAAGGAACAGGGTTTCAGCCAAGAAGACTTTGCTCACCGTGTCGGGCTCGATCGGAGCTACATGGGTGGGGTGGAGCGGGGTGAAAGAAACATTAGCCTTGAAAACATTTGTTTGATTGCAAGAGCATTGAATCTGCCCGTATCTCAAATATTCATCGGCTGGACCGATGTGGCTCCGCCTGAGAATACCCCTGAAGAGTGACTTTTTACTGTCGATTCTTGACCTCTTTAACGATTGGTTCGGAAATATCTTGGGCTGGCAGTCCAGCCAAGGCCTGACAATGCCCCAGAAGAGACATGGAAAGAGCCGAATGGACGTTCTTTCGGGAATCGTGGCGCAAATTAAATCCGCAAAACGTGATTTAGACAAATACCAGCCCCATGAAGTAGACTGGAACCAGCATGCAGTAGCGGCAGCTGAGGAACTCGTGCCATGGTTGTCTACTGTCGTTCACGGAATGAAGGACTATGTTCAAGATGTATTAAATGCGCCTGCACTACTACGATCACTCTGGGGAACGATTCGCAAGCATGTCGACTTACCTACAGAACAGATAGAGGCTTTCGATAGGCAACTGACACTTGATGATGTTCTCAGAGAGTCGGTCACCGGGGAAGTTATTAGCAATGTGGTGACTAAGTATTTGATCGAGCATCATCCTACGGCTTCCCTCAAGTCGAACGGCCGAAGTGACTACCCCGATCTTTTTCTTAGCGATCGCGACTACACACTGTTGCCTGTTTTCAAAAGGATCAAGAAAATCCCTCTAAAAGAGGGCAAAGCTGAAGAGCAATATGGTGCTTCCATCAAGGGCTCCCATAAGCGCCCCGTAAGAATTCCCGATGGGCTAGAGATCAAAACATGCCGAGACCGGATAGCCGTAGACTGTCATCATCCGCATGCTGGGCTTCATTTAATACTTTTGTTCTCCCACAGTAAACGAATATTTAATGTCAGCGACGTTCGGATCGGATTTCTTCGCCATGAGGACTACCGCGAGTCTAATCGCAATACTACCGCAACGACCGTGAAATATTCCTTTAACGGAGACAGATTCTTAAGTTTGTTAAGCTCGTCGTGATTAATACGGGCCATTCCTTCCCTCAGCAAACATATGTCATTTAAGCAATGGTGAAGGAGCAACCGCCTTGAAGCGGCCGAAATGTAAATAACGGGGTTAGGCCTCGTCCAGCTGGGCGCTGGAATGCACATCCCGAAGACATTTAGCCCGGCTGAATTGTTGGCGGCGGTTGAATGGGTGATGGGTAGGATTGGAGACTATCCGTTTTGGAAGAGGTGGTCAGGTATAGGTCGATCCGCTGACACTTACGGCATGCTTAGGTGGAATTGAAGAGAGCGGAGGGCAGTAACCCACCCCCCTAGCAGACATCACTCGTTATCCTGCTTCTTCCAAACGTTCCACAAGGTCAAGCCCTGAAAGACCGCTGAAATCGCTTTCAAAACGAGGTCCGCCACGTAGTAGGCTTCCATCTCACACTCCTTTCCTCCCGCAAAGCCCTCTCCCCGACCGTGGGATCGTCGGAAGGGAGGCTGCCACTCGGCAACCCGCCCGAGGCCACGCAACTGGCCCCCGGTGGATTGCCGAGCGTCGAAAGGCGTTAGTGATTGTTGGTACGGCGTTACCGCCGAACTCGCCTAACCACCCCGAGCTGGGGTAGTATTCGTCTGCTGAACAAGAGTGTACCAAGCCGGGAATTGGCGGCCAGAGAAATTGTTCGAAAGTCGGTGCGAGCGGTCGGTAAGAATTGCTGGACATCGGTGAACAACTCTACGAACCTCGCGGGCAATCCAAGCTGGCAGGGGCGTTATCTATCTCCACCCGCACGATCCGCTACTGGCTGGCCGGGAAACGAAAAATCCGCCCGGTGATCGCCAAGCGGATTCACAGCTTGAAGTCAAAAGTTGACTAAGACGCTTTCTCGACCGTCGAGTTGACCGCGGCCAGCAGGTGCTCGCCGTCGGTCGAGAGACTTTCATAATGGCGGCAGAGCATGGAGGCGTCACGATGCCCAAGCAACGTCGCCACGGTAATCGGGTCGTGCCCCTCCTTCAGCTTCCGGGTCGCGAAAAGATGCCTTAAATCATAGAGCGCAAACCGTTGCTTCCCCTTCCGCGCCAGCGCAGCTCGCTCCTTCCTTCGATCAATCACCGCCTTCTGATGAGCCGCCCGCGCCTCGGCGAGCTTGGCCGGGCCCTTGTACCGACGGCGGTCGAAGCGCGGCAGAGGAGGGATCGTTTCGATTGCCCCCGACATTTTCACGAGCAGCCGCTGGAAGCGTGAGACGACCGCCTGGGCCCGCCACGGGTTGCCGTCGATGTTGCGGAACAGTTTCCCCGTCGGGCGGATGGACCTCAACTTCGCGAGACTTTCCTCGGCGGCGGTGGTCAGGTAAATGACCCGCCAGCGGCGCTTGCCCTTCGCCTCGGCGGGCGGGATTTCGATCCGGTGCTTGTCCAGGTGGACGTGCCGGGCCTCGATCAGGCGAGCCTCCTGGGGCCGCACACCCACCTCGTAGGCGAAGATCAGCAAGTCGCGGAAGGCCGCGTCTTTCACGAAGCCGAGCAACCGGGTGAAGTCGGCGGCCGTGACCGTGCTCTCGCGCTTCGTGGCCTGGGGCTTCTCCACGCCGTTGACCGGGTTCTTGTCGAGGTAGCCGAGCTTCACCGCCCAGTTGAACGGACGCAGCACGGCGACGATGGCACCCCGGCGTTGGTTCGCTCCCCACTTGGCGTGAGCCGGGCTATCGACCCAGTCTTGCAGGTGGTGCGGTTTCAGGTCGGTCGGCAGGAGCGTCTTGGCCGAGGGCTTGAGCGACTTGCAGAAGCTTTGCAGGTGCTCGGTGTACCACTCCAGGGAGCGGCCGGCACGGTGCTTCTCGGTCCAGGAGAGGAACTTGTCGAGGAGTTCCGCGACCGAGAGTTCGGTAGATTTCTTTTCGCGCGAAACGGGCGATGGCCGGGGAGCCGCCATCACGCGATAGAATTCGGCCCACGCTGCTTTCTCGGTAACAGCGTTTTTAGGACCGGGGGTGAGCTTGATTTGCTGCTTGCCGACCTGGACGTACCAGGCGTTGCGGGCGGAACGAAAAAAGGGTTTTGGCGAGTGGGACATGGCAGTAACCGCTCCGAGGAGCCGAGGTCTCTGCCACCATTCTCTGCCACGGCGGCAGAGAACATGTGTCCGTTCGTCAAAACCCTTGTTTTCTAGTGGTCACTCCCGGGATTGAACCGGGGACCTAGCGATTTTCAGTCGCTCGCTCTACCAGCTGAGCTAAGTGACCCAACACCGATGTTTTACTAGAAATCCCCCGGCCGGCAAGCCTACGTTTTCAGGCCTAAAAGACGGGGGCGACGCTCGGGCAACTAATCGGTTCCGGCACCTCTGGAGCGAAGTTGCGGCCCCCACAGTGTAGCGCAAAATGGTACGGTTTTCAATGGGTAGGGTCCCGCGTAGGGTCCCGTAGGGTCCCAGCGTCAGACGGGGTTCAACCGGGCGAATTCTCCGGCCAGAGGAAGGATCGCGGCGTTGTACGCCTTGGCGGCCACGATCTCGTCCGCGAAGTAGCCGACGAAGTGTGCCTTGCCGTTGCACCGGAAGGCGACGACCCACTTCCCCTTCGCCGCACTCCACGACACCCCCTTGTACTGTGAGCTGCCGCCGCGTGCGGACGTGTTCTGCTGGTTCATCGCCTGTGTCGCCAGACGGAGGTTGTGACGGGAATTGTTCAGCCCGTTGCCGTCGATGTGATCCACTTCGGAACCAGGAGAAGCGTTCAGGATCAGGCGGTGCATCTTCACCCCGATCTGCTGACGGGCACCAGGAGGCCGGTAGTTGGCGACGACGTAGTAACGGCCGCTGTTGTGCTTCTTCGCCTGCCAAGTGTACTTCGCCAGACCGAGTGTTTCCCAGTCCTCCTCATCCACCGTTGCCTTGAAGCCGCTCTGAAGTTCGATCTGCACCCGCCGACGCTAGCGCGGGTTTGAACCTCGTGCAAGCACTTCTTGACCGAGTCGGACAGCGACCGCCCCTCGACTGTTGCAAGCCGCCGCTTAGGCCGCCCGAACAGCTTGCCTATTTTGACGTGCTGAATCAGAAAACCCACGCAATCGCGCAAGTCAGACAATTGATCCTCTACCGACATTGCGTTAGGCTGAGAACGGAGTCGAAAATGGCCTCTGTACAGAAGTACAGGGCGTACTTCGTCGGTAACTCTCTCATGAGCAGTTCGGATTTACCAGAGCAGGACCTGTTCGAGCGGATCAAGGGGAAGGTGAACAAAGAGCCGATCCGGCAGCTCCTCTTGGAATACAAAGAGCAGCACAAGGACATCCTGACGGGCGGCACTCAGGAGGAGCTGGTCGATCAACTGAAGTCAGCCGAACTGGCTGGGCAAATACCCCGCAGCAGGTTATTCGGCCTGCTTCAGGAGTTCGAGGAGAACGGCAACCAATCCCTGCTCTACTATTCACCAGCCACGGCCGCAATCAGGGAGCTGTGCCGATCACCCGAGGAGGTTGCCAAACTCCTGTTTGGGGCTGACTGGCGGAAGACGCAAGGTTTTCCCAAACTTGCCCGCCTGAGCGGCGGGTGGGAAGTGGTGGATTTCCGGACAAACATCCCCGGTAAGCCGACCGACTGGTTGATGAAAATTTACACCTACCAAGAGACCAAGGTTCAGGTGCGGGAGTTGCAGGCGGTCGAGGCGAACACGACGGGGCTGGGCTTGCGGGCAAACGAGTATGTGGTCATTTACGAAAAACGTGTCACGGAATCGGTCTGTCTGGCAAGGTGGAATGACCATCCGCGCGACGGCCTGCTCGAACTCCGAGTCGAGCACTCTGGTCGGAAGGACCGCTTCGAGTTGGACGTGAACTCGATCTGGAATCGTCTCCAGAAGGCGTTTGTGTGGGCCGACTTTCAAGCGTGGGAACTTGGCCGAGCCTTGGAGCAGATGCTTCGTGAGTGCGAGACGAACAATGACCTCTACCTTTTGGGGCTGGCTCACCTCGTGGATTCGGGTGAGGGTGGCGTCCGGTATGTCCCGTACACCGAGAAGGACAGCATTGACGCGGCCCCGATTCGACTCCAAACGATCCGGCAGATTCTTGAGGACGGTGGGCGGTGTTCGGGCCTAGCAATGACGTGGTTACCAAAAGGATCCGGCGGCGTTCTCGAAGACAAGTTGAGGACCTACGCGGGGTCTCGACAAACAAACCAGCTAGTTATTTCTGCTCAAGCGAATGCTCGGGCGGTGGATTATGTTACGGATAAACTTCGATTCTTTGCGGGATAGTCACCCCGAGTACTCGGACGCCTGGTCCGGTCTCGAACGGTGGCTTAGCAAGAACTCGCAAAAAGAGTTTGTCGAGTTGTCGGTGTTGCTGCGCGCGCTGCCACGGGTCAACCGCGCTGAACTGATCGTGGCTCTCCAGCTTCTTGTTGACAACGGGATGATGGAGATCACTTACCGGCTGAAGGCCCCAGAAGGACACCTGCTGGAAGGGGAGTTTGAAGAGCCGGACCTGGTTCCTGACAAGCTCATGGACCGAGACTACAGTGGGTATGTCCTCAAAAAGGACGGCACGGTGGTAAGCGGGTATCGGTGGGAGACCTCCGGTGCCACTGCGTAAACAGGATGTCCCAGTAGAGGTTTGCGAGGTGCTGTTGGAGTTCTACCAGCGGCTCCGACTGAGTCCGAGCGCCACCTCTGAAACCAAGTTGGTTTGGTATGAAGAAGTGAAGGCAAAGTTGTCGAAGCGTGGCCGGCAACTGGCATGGGCGTTTGTTGAAGGAAGCGTTACCGTAAATCAAATCACCCAAAACTTCAGCGGAGAAAACACCGTGTCACAGAATAACGCTCCCGGCGGAACGAATGTCACACAGACTGCCGGTGGGAACATGACTGGCGTCAACGCTACCGGCGAACAGAAAATCCGAGACATTACGATCTACTCCCAGGACTTGGATCAAGCAGGCGCTTCGATCAATGCGGCCCTCAAAACGGCTCTCCTTGAGGCCCGAAACGCGATCACCAAGGCTGACATTGATCCGTCGATTATAGTGGACCCCATTTGCGAGACCAAAAACCGACGAATTTAAGCTACTCCTTCGCCGGCTCTTTTGACCGTCCGGCCCGGTACACCTCGGCCGGGGTCTTGTACCCCAGTGACTGGTGCAAGCGGGCCTCGTTGTAGAAGGTGAAGTACGCCTTCAACCCCCGCTCCAACTCGGTCACCGTCTCGTATCCCCGCAGGAACACGTCCTCGTACTTCACCGTCCGCCACAGCCGCTCGACGAACACGTTGTCCAGGCACCGCCCCCGGCCGTCCATGCTCACCCGCGCCCCGGCCGCCTCCACCCGCTCGACCCACGCCCCGGCCGTGAACTGCACCCCTTGATCGGTGTTGAACACCTCCGGGGTGCCGGCCGCCAACGCCTCGTCCAGCATGTCCCGGCAGAACGCCCCGTCGAGCGTGTTCGACAACCGCCAGGCCACCACGTACCGGCTGTACCAGTCGATGGTGGCGGCCAAGTACATGAACCCGCCGGGCAGCGGCAGGTATGTAATGTCGGCACTCCACACCTGCCCGACGCGGTCGATCGGCACGCCGCGGAGGAGGTACGGGTACACCGGGTGGCCCCGCCCGGCCGACAGCTTCGGCTTCGGGTGGATGGCTTCCAGGCCCATGACCCGGAGCAACCGCTGGACCCGCTTGCGGTTCGCCGGGTGGCCGTTGCGGGCCAGCCACCGGGCGATCCGCCGGCTGCCGTAGAACGGGCAGGCCGTGTACTGCTCGTCGATCCGCCGCATGAGGGCCAGGTTGTCGGCCGACTCCTCGGCCGGCCCCCGGTAGTACGTGGCCCGGCCGAGCCCGACCAGTTGGCACTGCCGACGGACGCTCAGGTCGGCGTGCCCGGGGTCGATCAGCGGCCGCAGGTCGTCAACCGAACGTCGCAGCTTTTTTTTTCACCCAGTCGAGCTCGACCTTGAGCCGGCCGATCTGCTCGTACAGCGCGGGTGTCTGGTCGTCGCCGGGGGCGACCGCCTTCGCTCCGGCGGCGAACACGGCCTCGGCCCCGGCCAGGAGTTGCTTCTTCCACCCGTGGATGAGGGTCGGGTGGACGCCGAAGTGGGCGGCCAACTCGTTGACCGTCTTGTCGCCCTTCACCGCGGCCAGAGCGACCTGGGCTTTGAACGCCGCCGTGTGGGTCTTCCGCTTCGCCGTCATCAGGACCACCTCCGAGGGCCGCCAGAGTAGCTTACCTGGCGGTCTCAGTTTCGGGGTCCACTATACATATCATGGCTTAATCGGCTCAGTCAACAAGCAAGGAGGCGATATGCGATACCTAAATGTCTTCACTGACAAGACGGGCGAATTCTACGGCGACGAGACCGGCAGCCGTGAAAAGGCTTTCTGGGAAATCGTCGAGCACACGATGGACCGCTCGTACACCTACGTCTGCACGCTGACGGATGGCGAGAAGGTCGACTTCACTGCCGAGCTGGAAGAGATCAAAGACCAGCGTGAATGGCAGGCACGAGAGGACGCGAAGTACGGCACGGCCCTCGCCGTCGAAGTGTTGCCGGGCCAAGCCCACGACGCCCCGCGGTTGGAGCCGCTGCTTGACGCCACCATCGCTCGCGTGCCGCACTTCGACGAGGCGGTGTGCGACAAGGGGTTCGATGGGGACGACCAGCGGCAGGCGTGCGTCGACCGGGACGTGTTCCCGAACATTCCCAGCCGGAGCAACCGGGTCGAGCCCCAGCCGTTCCTGCCGGACGGGTATCGAGAGCGGAACAAGGTGGAGCGGCTGTTCGGCAAGGCCAAGCAGTTCCGCCGGTTCGCCACCCGGTACGAGAAGCGGAAGACGATGTTCCTCGGTGTGGTCCATTTGGTGTTCGGCGTCCTGCGACTACGGCGACTCAGGAACATCAACACGGCCTAATCCCGGAGATATCATCATCAGTATTCTGAAGAAGGGCGACACACCAGAGTCTGACGCCCGAGACCAATGTCGATTCGCATTGGACAAAATGAGGACGCTGGATAAGGTTGAAAAGAGGATGCTGCCGTTAACTGAGAAGGGCCTGTCTTTCGTTTCGAAGACTTACCAATCGCACCCGGATCTCACGAAAAAGGTGTCGAAGATTCTCACTGCAGGTCAGGACTTTAAGACGACAAAGCAGAATTACGATCAACTGTGCAAGAAAGGGATCGCCTTCGCCCTGCAGAAATATCCCGATCTGATGAAATAATGCACGAGATTGAACGAATGAAAGAGTTGCTGCTCGGTCTGAAAAGGCAACTCTCTCCACTCGATTGGGCGCATCCGATGATGTGGCCGTTTTTTGGCGCCGCCGCCCTACACGCTTGCCTTGCGGCGACGAACGCGATCCGGGGTAGTGGCCCCGGTCGAGGGATTCGATAATCGTAATTTTTTAATAGGAAAAGTCTTGCGAAGTCATTGTACCTGATTTCTCCCGCGGGCGGGGCCACTACCGCGACGCGGGTAGTTGCGGCAGACAACTTCCTCCCGACATCGGCCGCCGGGCGACTGGTGACCGGCGGCCGATGTCGGCCACCCTGCTCCCGCCTGCCGTCGCAGGGCTGTATCACCTCACACTTCTGCCAGAGGCTCAGACGCCGACCGCATGGCTGGTCTTTGTCGTGTGCTGGGAGTTCTTGGCCGGACTGACGGTGGTGTCCGGGTGCGGGCTTGTGTGGGCGGTCGCCACCCCCGACTGGCTACCCCCGGCTAACGTGGCGGTACGGTCGCCGACTGTCGCTCATGGTGTCAGTGTCGTACCCAGGGCGGACGCATCTAATCGCCCTGATTTTTCGCCGGTTCCCGGCCCCTATCGCTTGGCAAGGACCAGGTCCACCACCCAACAACCTCGCACATGGTGGCCGTCACCCCGGCAATGGGCGAGGATGTCGGGTCGATCGCACCCGGCTTCCTCCAGGGCGTCGGCCAGGATTGGCAAGCGGTCGAACGCCCCGTCCCGGTAGATGCCCTCGGCCAAGGCCGTGACCGTCGAGGTCCGCCAACCCGGGCCCGGGCGGGTTCGCAACCCGGGCCCGGCGAGGATGTCAGCCAAGATGTGGCCCCGGGCGGAAGACTCCGGCACGGGGTCCGCCGCCCGAAGGGCGTAGAAGGCGGCGGGGCTCGCCACCGAGACAACCCCCGACGGGTCGGACCACGGGGCGGCGGCCCCGTGGGCAGCAAGGGCGGCGTTGTACGGTCGGAAGTCCCCGTCCTCGCCCGTGGCGTCGTCAATCTCGGTCGCGGCCTGATCCGCCTGCGTGCCGCTCGGCCACATCCACGGCTCGTTGGCCGCGCGGGTCGTCCCGCCAAGCTTGGATGCGCCGGCAACGCGCGCAGGCGAATAGGCGGAGCGTGCGGGGGCAACCCTTGCCCTGTAGAAGGCCCTCCATCTCCCCCGTATCCTCGGCCGCCGTGCGAGACGCCCACCCCGTTTCCACAGCCTGTCCCCCAGGGCGAGGCCCTCGCCCTGGCCGGTCCTGCCCCCCCCCTCGGGCCTCCGAACCGTGGCGTCCGGCCCCCGAGCGAGGTACACCAGCCGATGTCACGGAGGCCCGGTATGCCGCAGCAGGACGTTTCGATCACCCGCCACTTCGCCGACCGGCCCGACCCACGAGTAGACCGGACCAAGAAGCCCTCCCCCGGCGACATCCTGGTGGTCGCCCGGTGTGCCGTCATCGCCGGGGCCGACTCGTGGGAGGAGGTGGAGGCGATCGGCCAGGCCAAGGCGGACGGGCTGAAGACGTGAGGTTCCCCAAGTTTCGTGGACACCGAGTTAGCGGTGTAGACTCCGAGGGAGGAGTTCACCGATGCCTCGCCCCCGATCGACGTACACGGCCGAGTTCAAGCTCGCCGCCGTGAAGATGATGACCGAGCAGAAGCGGGCCGTCGCCGCGGCCGCCCGCCGCCTCGACGTCGGCGAGGACCTGCTCCGCGAGTGGCGGAAGGCGTTCCTCGCCCGCGGGGCCGATGCCTTCCCCGGGCACGGCAACCCGATCCCGGCCGAGGAGGAGCTTCGCCGCCTCCGGGCCGAGGTCACCCGCCTCAAGGCCGAACGCGACCTGCTAAAAAAAGCCGCCGCGTACTTCGCCAGCCCGCCGACGTGACGTTCCCGGTTCATCGCCGACCACGCCGGCGAGCCGCCCGTCCGGTGGGTGTGCGACGCCCGGGACGTGTCGGCGTCCGGGTCTTACGCCTGGGCCGCGCGGGCGGACCGCCCGACCCGACTCTGGCGGGACGAGTTGGTCGGTGTGATCGGGGCCGTTCACGCCGAGGTGAAGCCGCGGTACGGCCGCCCGCGGATGCACGCGGAGTTGAACGCGAGGGGGCATGCGTGCTCGAGGAACACGGCCGCCGAGCTCATGAAGGCCCACGGGCCCCGGGCGAAAGCCCCGCGGCGGTTCGTGCGGACGACGGACTCGAACCACGGCCGGCCCGTCGCGGGCAACGCCCTCGGCCGCGACTTCACGGCGGTCCGGCCGAACGAGAAGTGGGCGATGGGCATCACGTACGTCCCGACCCGCGTGATGTCGGCACACCAGCGATCGTTCGGTCCTTCGGGGTCGAAACCCCGGTCGGGGACGTTCCCCGCCACCGGCAACCGGTGATTCGAGTCGGTGGTGCGAGCGAACCGCCTCGGTGCCCTCTCGCGGGACCCGTGTTCCCGCGTGAGTTCGGCCACCGTGTTCTCCGAGCACCCGCGCCCGCGGGCGTTGAACTCGGAGGTCACGCGCGGGCCCCGTACCGGCCCCTCACTTCGGCGCGGATCCCCTCGATCGCGCCGACCAACTCCTGCCGCACACCTCGGTCGGGCTGTCGGCTCGCGAGGCCCAAGCGTAGTACCCGCTGACGGACACCTCGAGCGCCTCGCACATCCACGCGACGGGCCACTCGTCGACGTGGTCGGCGATGAACCGGGAACGTCACGTCGGCAGGCTGGCGAAGTAAGCGGCGGCTTTTTTCAACAGGTACCGCTCGGCCCGCAGGCGTGCGTTTTCGGCCCGCAGGCGGCGGACCTCCTCGTCGGCCGGGGGCGGGTGGCCGTGGCCCGGGAAGGCCGCCTCCCCGCCCTCCTCGAACGCCTTCCGCCAGGTACGGAGTAGATCCTCCCGACGTTGAGGCGGTGGGCGACCTCGGCGACGGAGAGCTTCTGGGCGGTCATCATCTTCACGGCCGCGAGCTTGTACTCGGCCGTATACGTCGTTCGGGGACGAGCCATCGGTGAACTCCTCCGTCCGAGTTTACACCGTTAACTTCGACTCCACCAAACTTGGGGAACGGCAGGAAGCGGAGGCAAGCCCGCTCTTTGCCGACTTGATCCGCGAAGAGGGCTTCGTCCCGAAAGGCCGCAGCCGTTGACCCGGCTGTTCCGCATCCACCTCGGCCCGGCAGGTTAGCCCCTAGACCGGCGGGCGGCGGGCGGGTACAGTGTCGGTCTTGAATCGCGAGGGTGCCATGCCGCCAACAACTGTCGAATGCCCGTGGTGCGAGTCCCCAACGCCGGCCGGGCCGACGTGTACCACCTGTGGGCGACGCCTACCCACCCCAAAGGTGCCCAAGCCGGCCACTCGCACGTCGAAGTGGACGTGGGCCGTCCTCGCCCTCTTCGTCCTCACCGGGGTCGGGGCGACCGGCCACTGGTACTTCACACCGGCCCCACCCCCGGGGGCTCGCCCGGCACCCGCGATGACCGACGAAGAACGGAAGGCGGCCGTCGAGAAGTCGATCGCGGCCACCGAGAAGGCGACCGCGGCCAGTCGGCGTTGAACCTGGAACAGGTCAGCCCGCACGCCCCGGCGACCGTCGCGCAGGTCATCCTCCGCGGCCGCCCTGCGGACGTGCCGAAGTTCGCCGAGTACGACCGCGTGTACGCCCGCCAGCCGGAAGTGCTGGCAGCCTTCGGCACGTACCACGCGAACGCCGGCCGGGGGGCCGAGGCGGCCAAGTACTGGAAGCGGTGGATCGACGTGTCGCCCGACTGGCAGGCGTACAACAAGTTGGCCGACGCCTACCGGGCCGAGGGCAAGGACGACCTGTGGGAGGAGACGCTAAAGGCGTCGCTGGAGGTGGAAGACACGGGCCTGAACCACGCCCAGAGCAACGTCAAACTGGCCTATGGGTTCATAGCCCGCGACGCCTACGACAAGGCCGAGCCGTACGCCCTGGCGGCGGCCGACAGCTGGGCGGGCTGGGCGTTAACGTGCGCCGCCGAGTGCGAGATGGGGCTGAAGAAGTGGGACCGGGCCGAGCAGTTCTACCGGGCGGCCGCCGGGCGGTACGACGAGCCGGCGATGGACTGGTTCTTCGCGAGCCGGATGCACGGCGAAATGAACCCGGCCGACGCCGAGCGGGCCGCTCGCAACTACGTGTCGCGGTTGGCCGGCCCCCAACCGCCGGCGGTGGCCTTCCGGTCCGGCCGGTTCTACCTGCTGACTGGCGACCCGAAGCGGGCGATGGACGAGTTCGTGCGGGCCAACGCAACGCCGTTGGCGACCGACCTGAACGGCCTGTTCGTGACCCTGCTGGCCGACGCCCGGGCGGAGCGGACCGTCAGCACCGACGCCCTGGTCCGCGTCTCTGGCCCGTCCGACACGATGATCTACAAGCCGATCGGGCTCATGCTCCAGCGGTGGTATCAGGCCAAAGCCCTGCCGGACGACACCGCTGTGAAGGTGGCAATTGCGAAGCTGCCGGAGGCCGCTCGCCCGGATGCCGACTTCTTCGTGGGCTGGTATCTGGCGAACGCCGGTGAGAACGACCGGGCGAAGGCCCACTGGCAGGCCTTGGTGACGGCCGGCAAGGGGACGCCGCTCCTTCGCACGCACGCGAAGGCGTTCCTTCAGAAGCTGCAAGCCGACGGCCGCCTCGACCTGTCCCCGCGGTGATGACCGCGATTTCCCCTCTCCTGACTTCGTCGAGTCCATTCGCCCCGCTGTCCAAGTTCGGGCCGGTGTGCTTCTTCCTGCCGACGGCTTCCTCCTGACGGGGTCATTCCCGTTCCCGGTCGGCAATGTCAGTGGTTACCCCCCTGCCCGTCAAATGACGGACCGTCCAACGGCTGCGGTTCCGATTCAGATGGCGGGCCGGCATCCTCGTGGTGCTCGCCGGCCTCATCCTGATGTTCGTCGGCGCGACGATCAAGGCCGCCCGCATCCAACTGACGGGCGCGCCCCGGCGATCGAGCGCGTTCGATCTTACCGAGGTCACCGGCAAGCAGAATATCGACGCCCCGCCTCCGGCGAACGCGAAGGGCACACTTGGCGTCGTTGAAGTTGAGTTGTACAGGCCGCTTCATCGCCCCGGTGCCCACAACCACACCTGTACCACAAACCGGCGTCCATACCACAAAGTTTGATTGAGTATGGTGGCTTTGTTACAGTTGCGGAGTGGCCGATTTCCTGGGTATGATCGGTTTTTAAAGGGCTTCTCACGAAGATGCCGTTCATTTGCGATCGACTGAAATCGCTAAATCCCCGGTTCAATCCCGGGAATGATCACTGTTATAAGTAATTTCATACAAATCACTTACTGGCTGTGACACAACCTCCGATTTTTTCCTTGCTATTCAGTGTATTCGGAGGTTGTGTCACAGCCAGTAAGGCTTTACTTTGGTGGTCGGAAGTGCGGCTCAAATAGCTTTGTAATGCGCATGGGGCTACTGTGTCGCTCCCTTCCGGTTCCAAGTTCCCAACACTCCTCCACCACAAACCGAGAAATCGGGCCTGCGTCATCGTCAAAGGCCCCGACGGGTCTCGCACGCCGCTCTACTTCGGTGTGGGGTTCACAGGCTGC
Organism: Limnoglobus roseus; assembly: GCF_008254045.1. Lineage (GTDB taxonomy): Bacteria > Planctomycetota > Planctomycetia > Gemmatales > Gemmataceae > Limnoglobus > Limnoglobus roseus. The sequence continues at coordinate 7,280,886 of NZ_CP042425.1, forward strand.
TAAAAACGAGTACGCCCGGTTCATCGAGCGACTCGCCGCCGAGCGACGGGACCGTCAGGCTCGGCCCGGGATGACTCACCCGGACGTGTCGCTGAACGAACTCATCCTCGCATTCCTGACGCACGCAAAGACGCACTGCCGCCGTGCGGACGGCACCGCGACGAATGAGCAGATGGAATTCCGGCAGGCCTTCAAGCCGCTGAAGAAGTTGCACGGCGAATCGCTGGCCGCAGAGTTCGGGCCGGCGAAGTTGAAGGCCGTCCGCGAGGCGATGGTGGAGGCGGGGATCTGCCGCACGCTGGTAAACCGCCGCGTCTTGCGGGTGCGGTTCCTGTTCCGGTGGGCCGTCGAGCAGGAGATGGTGTTGACCACCGTGTACCACTCGTTGAAGACGGTCATCGGCCTCCAGTTCGGCCGGACACCGGCCCCGGAAACGGACCCGATCACGCCCGTCGAGGCGTGAGCGGTCGAGCAGACGCTTCCTCTGCTCACGGAAATGGTGGCGGGGCTCATCCGCTTCCAGCAACTCACGGGTTGCCGGCCGGGCGAGGCATGCCTGCTACGGATGTGCGACATCGACCGCAGCGGGCCGGTGTGGGTGTACACCCCGCACCACCACAAACTCGCGCACCGGGGGAAGTCGCGGACCATCGCCGTCGGGCCAAAGGCACAACTACTGGTGCCGTCGTTCGAGCGAGTGGACGGCTACCTATTCTCCCCTCCGGCGTCGATCAAGGCGTACCACGCCTCCCGAACGGCGGCTCGGAAGACGCCGAAGTGTGCGAGCCACATGGCCCGCAACGCCGCCAAGCGAAAGTCGCGGAAGAACCGCGAACCCTGGGACCACTACGACCCGAACGCGAGTTGCCGTCGAGGTCCTGGACGACGCAGAGGTCTCCCAACCGCCCGGCCATCGTCAGAAGCGTATGCCGCAACGAGTGGAAGTCGCAGTGCCGTAGCACGTCGTCTTCGCCGCGAATCGTGACTGGGATGCCAGCTTCTTCGCAGTCGATCTGTATCATGTCCGACGCCCACGCCGACCAGATCCCGCATCGGTGTGATACGACAACATCTTTCGCGAACAGAATGGGCGTCGGAATACAAAATCCCGCAACATTAACCCGTGCCGTATCGCCAGCTTGGCCCGATTCGAGATTCCACGATGCCCAATCAGAACCCGACGATGACGATCCGCCCTCTCTTCAACCTCGGCATGGCGGGCGGGCTGTTCGTCTTGATGATTGCCGTCCCAGCTTTTACCGACCTGCCGTTCCTGTCGGCCAAGTACGCGGCGGTGTACATGTCGGTCATCACTAGCCTGACGGTGGCGTTCCTGCTCTACTTGGTCTCGATGAGCTACCAGTGGATCGAGTTGGACGGCGAGGTGATCCGCGGCCGCAAGCTCATCTCACGGCGCCTCCACGAGTGGCCCGTGAATCAGGTCGTCGAGGTGTCGATCCCCTCGGCTGAACCGACCGATGGTAAACCCAAGAGTCAGAACTACCGCATCGGCTTCGAGGACGGCACGTCGATCATACTTGTTGCGGGAGAAATGAACGGGATCGCGGAGTTCATGGCGGCACTCGCCCGGGTGCGACCTGTGCCACGGATCTGACGATTCGAGGGAAGATCATGAGGCAGTTCGAAGGCGTGTACCCGATCTCGGGTGAGGACCTCTCGGCCCAACCGATGAAAGCCATTCATGCGATGACGACGCACGAGCCGTTCATGCGGCGTTGTCTCGAACTAGCGATGAACGCCCGCGAAAAGGGCAACACGCCGGTCGGCAGCGTCGTCGTACTCGATGGCACGATCATCGGGGAAGGGATCGAGACTTTGCCCGCCGGCACGTCCATTACCGGCCATGCCGAACTGCTCGCCTGTCAGGCGGCAATCGACACTTCGGGCCGGAAGCACCTCGCCGGGGCGGTACTCTACACAACGGCTGAACCCTGTTTCATGTGCGGGTATGCGATCCGCCAACTTCGGGTCAGCCTCGTGATCTACGGGATGGAGACGCCACTCGTCGGGGCGGTCACCTCGGCCCATCCGATTCTGACCGGCCCGGCACTCGACGGCTGGAGGCCCGCCCCGGTCGTGATCGGCGGGGTTCTGCGGGCAGAGTGCGAGGGATTGAAGGCGAGGTGAGTCGCGGCGGAGCGTTGTGTCGCTCCGCCATGTTGTTGTGGGGCCGCACGCTACGTCTCGTCCAACTTCGTTCTCCAGATGCCCCGAATGCCAACGCCCGTGATCTCCGTCTCCAGGTCGAACGCCCGCATCACGGCGTTGTGTAAATCCTGGCCGGTCATGCCCCCGTGGAGAACGGCTTCCCGGCCGGGCGTGCCGCACAACTCGTCGCCCGTAGAGAGTTCCAAGTCCTCCGCCGTGGGCCGTCCTTCCTTGTAATGCTCGACCGTCGGCCGGTAGATGATGATCGGCAGCCGCGGCCAAGCGGACGCGATCAGCGTCTTCACCTCACCGTACTTCATGTCGCCGGTGAGGACGACCTTGTTCGACTTATCGCCCATAACGTGCCTTACCAAGGCAGGTCACTCGACCGGGATGCCGAGTTGCAGGAACCACCCGGCCCGGTCCCAGTACCCCCGCTGGAAGCGGATCTGGCCGCCGACGACCTGGAAAAACCCGCACCCGCGGAGATGGAACGTCTTCCCGTTCGGCCGCCGCCCGGCGAACTCGCCCCGCCACGTCGCCCCGCCCGACCACTCGATCATCACCCACTCGCCGTCCTGGTGCATGGCCTCTAACTTGGTGGTACTGTCCGGGAAGGCGGCGAAGAACCCTCGCGCGTCGCGGATGATGGCGTCGCGGCCGACGACTGGCTCCCCGGCGGCCACCTGGTGATTCGATGCGTCCGGATGGTACAAGTTCACCAGTGTATCGGCGTCCCGCCGGTTGAACGCTTCCACCCACGCGAGCATCACGTCTTTCGCTGTCATTCCGTCTCCTTCGTTGTCCTCGGCTTTAAGATACCCGAGATACCGCATCAAAGAGGGACGCGATGGAACCGACGCGAGAGGAAGTGGACCGCATGCCCGGCCCGGTGGTGCTGGAGTTCGGGGCCGAGTGGTGCCCCCACTGCCAGGCGATTCAATCGGACATGACGACCGTGCTGATGAGGCACCCGGGCGTGCGACACATTCAGGTCGAGGACGGCAAGGGCAAGTCGCTCGGGCGGTCGTTCCGGGTGAAGCTGTGGCCGACGCTGGTGTTCTTGCGGGACGGCCAGGTGGTAAGCCAGATCGTGCGGCCGTCGGCGGACGAGATCGGCAAGGGATTGGCGGAACTGGTGGGATGAACGATCAGCCCTCGCACCCGGTTCGGGGCACCACCGACGCCGAGGAGTCGGCGAAGTTCCGTAAGTACGCCGGCCGCATCCTCGTGGTCGTAGTCGTCGCGTTGTTCATCGCGGCCGCCGGGTTGGTCGTCGCCGGCTGGCTGCCGGTTACTGGTGAGGACTCATTGTTGGGTTGGTCCTGGCAGCTTTACTTCTTGTCGGCGGCCTGACCGCGGCCGTCATCCTCTACGCCATGTCGCAGGACGGGGCGTGACGGTCTACTGAATGAGGTATTCGTCGAACAGAATGTCTTTGATTGGGTTGCTCTTCGCCCCAGGTGCCAGCACCTCGCCGAAGGCCTTCTTCAGCCCGTCGCTCACGCCCCGGACGCCTTGGGTGTGGCGGACATCGGCGAGGGTTCGGTCCGTCAGGAAGGTGATCGCGGCGTTCTTGAGTTCGGTCTTCTTCTTTTCGACCCGAGCTTCCAATATCCGGTAGTCCGTTTCGTCGACTTGAATGGACAACTTTACCCGGAGATACCGGGTCAACCGCTCCTCCTTGAGGTTGACGGTCACCTCCCCGAACGGGATCAGATCTGAGGTGGGGGCGGCGAGTTGCCTCTCGATGCGGGCCACCCGTCCTTCGAGGTCGCTGACCCTAGCCAGCAACTTCTGCTCGGCAGAGGGTTCGACTTTCGTGGGCGGATCGGACTTCGCGGGGATCGGGGTGACCGAGAAGGTCAGGAAGGCGGCCGCTCCGACGAGTAACAAGGTTCGCAAGGTAGACTCCCGGGGGTTGAGATTCCGTCTGAACCCTAGAACGGGATGTTTCTCACAGCTATCGAAATCGCTTGGTACTTTACGGCCGGACAGGCAGTTATGCTGATACTCGTATGTTTACGGTCATGGAGTATCGGCCAAAGGCGAAGTGACTGTGCCCTCGGATACACTCCACCGGTTCGTAGGCGTTGTTGCGATTGCGGCTCCTCTGCTCCACTCTGCCACGTACGTGATGGAGTGGAGCAGAGGTTTCTCCCCGCCCAACTCTGGCTGAACTACGCCGCCTTCTTGTCCATGTGGCCTGGCTGCTTCTCGGCGTAGACGCCATCCACGACCGCGACCTCGGGATCGTCGGGCTAATCGGCGAGATCCTGTACAGGACGGCGTTCGCCGCGAACATTTTCCGGCCGGACTTCGCATCTCGGCTCATTCCGATAATTCATCCATCACTTGTCACAAAACCGATCCCGTAGTCGTCCTTGATGGCGGACGGGGGTACCGTGGCACGAAACTTTCGATGAGGAGAAGTCCATGATTCGTGGAACGCTGGTGCTGGTCACGGGGATCAGCCTCGGGCTCGGTGGCATGCTCGCCGCACGGCATGACGAGAAGCCGCACGGGACAGCGGTGAAATTGCTCGCGGCGCGAGACATCGCCGAGAAGTTGGATGGCAAAGAGGCGAAAGCGACGGCGGTCGAGGTGACCATCGAACCGGGGCAGGCGGGTGACCCGCACCGCCACCCCGGCCCGGCCTTCGGGTACGTCCTGGAGGGAGAGTACGAGTGGGCCATCGACGACCAACCGGCCAAGGTGCTGAAAGCCGGCGAGACGTTCTACGAACCGGGCGGGTGCCTGCACCGGGTGTCCAAAAACTCCGGCAAGGTGAAGACGCGAGTCCTCGCCTGGGTGCTCCACCCTCGCGAGGCCAAGGATCTGGTCATCCCGGAACCAAAGAAATAACGAGGGGTTATGACCATGGGATTGGAAGCAGATCCGTCGGATCGCTGGCAGGCGCTCGCCCGCGTCCTGGTTCGCCTCGCGCTGGCGGCCTCATTCCTGTCGGCGGTGGCCGACCGGCTCGGGGTGTGGGGCCCGCCGGGCGCGGCCGGTGTCGCTTGGGGCAGCGTGTCGGCGTACGAAGAATACGTTGCCAAGCTGAACTGGTTCCTGCCCCCGGGCGTGGTGCCGGTGGTCGGGTGGACGGCCACAGTCGCAGAGGTGTTGCTTGCGGTGGGGCTGCTGATCGGCTGGCGGCTCCAGTGGGTCGCGTTCGCGGCGGGCGTGCTGCTGACCGCTTTTGTGTTGGCGATGGGCGTTGCCCTCGGGCCGAAGCCGCCTCTGGACTACTCCGTGCCGTCGGCGGCAGCCGCGGCGTTCCTGTTAGCGGCCGTATCGCGACCGGCTGCCGTCGGGCCCGTGACCGATAACAGGAGGAAGTCATGAAGGCGGTCGTGATCGGTGGCACCTGGATCAAAGGGTGAAACGTCACGCCGCGTCCTCGGCGCCTGCCCGTTTTTACCCGGTCGGCGCCGGGATGCGTTCCCACCGCTCCATGGGGCACGACCGGCACGTGTACTTCGTCTCCACGAACTTCCCCTCCTCGGGCTTCCCTTCGACCGTCTACCTGACGCGGAACATATAACCTTGTGGGCGTGCCTCGGACAGCAACTGTCGGGGGGTTCGAACGGCGTCATCCAGCGGGCTCCACGGACTTCGGAGCAGTAAACCGAGAATATCGCTCGGCGTGCGCGCGAACCGCCGACTTGTTCCCGTTCCTGGAGAGCGGATATCGACGGTACTCAACTCGGCTCATTGGGCGTTAGCGATTTCACAACCTTATTTCCGAGACGAGGCAAATCCAAGTTATAGCTACGCTCCGGGTAACAAAACGGCTCCACTCTGGCATAGCGATTGCTCGCCAGATGTCTTGTTCCCATACTTGAGAGCCACCCGATGTCTGATGTCGCTGTCGATCTTCCTTTTAGTCAGCCCGCACAATCTCCGTCTCACCTGTCACAAGTTCTCCGAACGAAGAAAAGCTCCCTCAACGATTTGGCACTGGATACGTTGGACTCGGCTGCACCCGGTGATCGACGGCTGTTGAAGCGGTTTCGGCAAAACGTCTCGCGAATTCAGAGGGCCTATCAGGAATTGTCCGTCTCCGCGAGGCAAGGCGGGCCGGTTTCGAGCGTGGCGGATTGGTTGCTGGACAATTACTACGTCATCGAAAGCGTCCTTCGCCAGATTCGTTCGCACCTGCCGCGCAGTTACTATCGCGAGCTTCCGGCCATCGCGAGAGGCTCCGACGCCGGCCTGCCCCGGATTTTCTCGCTGGCGACGACGCTTCTGGCTCAGACCGAAGGGGCGATTTCCGAGCCGCAACTCCGAGCGGACGTGAAGGCCTTCCAGCAAATCGCCACGCTGACCATCGGCGAAGTGTGGGCCATTCCCACGATGCTGCGATTGGCGACGGTCGAGGCGATTCGGAACCTCGCGGACGACATTCTCAAAACTCGCCACGAGATGGTGCAGGCAGAATCCGATCTCGCGATGGTCCGCGCCGGACGCCGGACGCAGTTGCCAGCGACGGCCACGGATGCGTACCGACTGTACTTCTGGGACGCGCTCAAGACGCATAGCATCGCCGCTGACGCGGAAGCGGATGTCGTCCATGACTGGGTGAAGGTTCACCTCGCGGACGTCAACGAGGTCGCTCACCGCGAACACACCCGGCAAGCCGGCGAGCAACTTGCGATCGGGAACGCGGTCACGAACCTTCGCGTTCTGGACGTGATCGACTGGATGGCCTTCTTTGAAGCCGTGAGTGGCGTCGAAGAAGTGCTGCGGACCGATCCCAACGGCGTGTACGCAACTCAGGACTTCGCGACGCGCGACCGCTGCCGGCGGGCGGTCGAGGAACTCGCGAAGGGAAGCCGGCGGGCAGAACTCGACGTCGCGCGGCTGGCCGTGGCAATGGCCACGCAGCATCGGGAGTACCCCGTGTCGGGGCACGTCGCCAGCGTCTTGCTCGGCGAAAGCCGGGAGGCGTTCGAGCAGCAACTGGGCTATCGCCCCACCTGGTCCGCCGTCCGACAAACGGTCGCGGTCCGCCACCCACACCTCGTCTACTTCGGGTCGCTGGCGGTCTTCACGCTCGCGCTGCTCGTGGCTACGTTGCTGTTCAGCCCGCTGCCGGCTTGGTGGGCGCCGCTCGTGATTTTGCCGCTGGCCCTGTCGCCGTGCCTCGACTTGGCCGTCGCGTTCACGCAAATCGTGGCCCGCCAGTTCGCGCCGCCGCGCGTACTACCGAAGCTGGACTGGAAAGGCGACATCCCGGACGACTGCGCCACGTTCTTGGTTGTGCCGACGTTGATCTCCCGCCCGGCCCAAGCCGCGGGGCTGATCGAGCGGTTGGAACTGCACTACCTGTCGAACCCCGACGGGGCGTTGCGGTACGCCTTGCTGACGGACTTCACCGACGCGGCCCAGGAAACGATGCCGGACGACGAGGCGTGCGTTACGGCGCTCACGACCGGCATCGCGAAACTGAACCAACAGTACGCAACGCCCGAATCGCCGCGGTTCTTCGTCTTCCACCGCTGCCGACAGTTCAACCCGACCGAGGGGTGCTGGATGGGCTGGGAACGGAAGCGGGGCAAACTCGAAGAGTTCAATCACCTCCTTCGCGGCGCCGCGGAAACGAGCTACACGACCAAGTTCCCCGCCACCGAGGGCCTGCCGCGGATGCGGTTCATTCTGACGCTGGACACCGACACGGTGCTGCCGCGGGACGCCGCCAAGCACATGATCGCGACGCTGGCGCACCCGCTGAATCGTGCCCGCAAGTCGGCGGACGGCCGACGGGTCGAGGCCGGGTACGCGGTGTTGCAGCCGCGGGTGAACTTCCTGTATCAGACCGGCTTCCGCTCCTGGTTCGCCCGGCTGTTCGCGGGGTCGGCCGGCGTCGACCCGTACTCGACCGCGTGTTCCGACACCTACATGGACCTCTTCGCCCGCGGCTCCTTCACGGGCAAAGGCCTCTACGACATCGACGCATTCGCCGACACCGCGGGCGAAGCCTTCCCGGACAATCGCATCCTGAGCCACGACCTGATCGAATCGAACTACGCCCGCTGCGCGCTCGCGACGGACATCGAGGTGTACGACGAGTTCCCGGCCCGGTACCACGCTTACGCTCGCCGCGATCACCGCTGGATTCGCGGGGACTGGCAACTGCTGCCGTGGCTGGGGAAGCGAGTCCCCACGCCGCGCGAGCCGCTACCGAACGTGCTGCCGGCGCTGGAACGATGGAAGATCGTCGATAACCTCCGTCGAAGCCTGCTGGCGCCCGCGCTCATTCTGTTGCTCGTCGCCGGCTGGACTATCCTGCCGGGATCGGCGTGGGGCTGGACGCTCCTGGCGCTGGCGCCGCTCGCGTTCCCGACGCTCGCAATGGTCCTCGGCGGCTGCACGACCATTTTGAAGGGCCGCACCCCGCGAAGGGTCTGGGCACAGTTGCGGTTCGACCTCGGCAACACCGCGGGCCAGGGCTTGCTGCGAATCGTGTTTCTCCTGAACGAAGCCGTTCACGCGGTCGATGCCATCGCACGAACGCTGTATCGGCTGCTGATTTCCCGCCGGCACCTGCTGGAGTGGGAATCAGCCGCCGCGACCGACCGTCGGCTGGGGGACGATTTCCGCTCGTTCGCGACCGCGATGCGGACGAACAGCGTGCTGGCCCTCGGCCTGACGGCGCTCGTGGCGTGGTTCGCCCCGTGGAGTCTGATCGCTGCCGCTCCGCTGCTCGCGAGCTGGTTACTCGCCCCGTTCGTGGCCTACCGGGTCAGCCAGCCGCGGGCCGTTCGCGAGATTCTGCTCACGGACGCGGATCGGCACGAACTCGAGCGCGTGGCCCGTCGCACCTGGGATTTCTTCGAGACGTTCGTGAACGACGACGGCAACTGGCTACCGCCGGACAACTATCAGGAAAGCCCGCTCGGCGTGGTCGCCCACCGGACCTCGCCGACGAACATCGGTCTGTACCTGCTGGCCGTGCAGGCCGCGAACGACTTCGGCTACATCACGCCCGGTGCGATGTGCGACCGGTTGGAGAAGGCATTCGATTCGCTGGACCGCCTCGAACGGAACCACGGCCACTTCCTCAACTGGTACGACACCAGCAAGCTCACCACCCTGCTGCCGGCGTACGTCTCGACCGTAGACAGCGGCAACCTCCTCGCGTGCCTGCTGGCCCTCGTTCACGGGTTGAACGAAGACGACACGCGAACGTCGAACCCGGCGCAAATCGGCCTCGACCACACGCTCGGCGTGCTGCTCGACGAACTGGACCGCGAGGGCTATAAGGCATCGCCGAAGGACTCCCTAGCCGCGGCCGTGCAGGGCGGCGATCGAACCGCGATCCTGAAAGCGGTGGAGGGGCTGAAGGCCTCGATCGTTACTGAGTCGGAATCGAACCGCTGGTTGAACCTGCTGGTCCGGCAAGTTCAGCAAAAGCACGCCACGACGAACGGCGAACCGTTGCACGCACGCCTGGCGGCTCTGGCGGCGCGGGCCCGCCGGTACGCGGACGAGATGGACTTCCGGTTCCTCTTCAACGCGGACCGCGAGTTGTTCACGATCGGCTACAACGCCACCGCCAACCGCTTCGACGCGAACTACTACGACCTCCTCGCGTCGGAGGCGTGCATCGCCAGTTTCCTCGCGGTCGCCCGCGGCGAAGTCGCGCGCAAGCACTGGTTCCGCCTCGGCCGCCTCGCCACGCGGGCCGCGGGTTCGACGGGTCTCGTCTCCTGGGGCGGGACGATGTTCGAGTACCTGATGCCGCGGCTGCTGTTGCCGATTCCGCCCGGCGTGCTGCTCGACAAAGCCCAGCGGACGGCCGTGAAGCGGCAGATCGAGTACGGGAAGGAAATCCACCTGCCGTGGGGCATCTCCGAGTCGGGCTTCGCCGTCGTCGACGCGGGCCAAGTCTACCAATACCAGTCATTCGGCGTGCCGGGCCTGGGCTTGAAACGCGGCCTCGACCGCGACCGCGTGATCGCGCCTTACGCGACGCTTCTCGCCGTGGACGTCGATCCGGTCGAAGCGGTCAAGAACCTGCGCCACCTTCGGTCCCTCGGTGGCGAGGGGCGGTACGGCTTCTACGAGGCGATGGACTTTACCCCGGATCGCTCGGAAGGCACGGCGCCCAACGTGGTGAAGTCGTACATGGCCCACCACCAGGGGATGGGCTTCCTGGCCATCGCGAACCGCCTTCGCGGTGGCGTCTTCCGGCGGCGGCTGCGCGCCGAACCCGCGGTCAAGGCAGCCGAGTTGTTGCTGGAAGAACGTGTGCCGACCGACGCGCCGCTGCTTGAGCCGCTTGGCCCGCCGGAGAACTCGACCGGACCGGCTGCTCTAATCAGCAGCGCGTCGAAACGCCGCATCACGACGCCGGACACGCCGACGCCGAAGACGCACATCCTGTCGAACGGCCACTACTCGGTCATGGTCACGAACGCCGGGGCCGGCTTCAGCGCGTGGAACGCCTACTCCGTCACGCGGTGGCGGCCGGACGGGACGTGCGACGAACAGGGGCAATTCGTTTACATCCGCGACCGCCAGACCGGGAAGTTCTGGTCGGCCGGGTATCAGCCGACGCGGCGAGAGCCGAAATCGTTCGAGGTGATCTACGCCATAGACAAGGCCGAATTCCGCCGCATCGACGACGAGATCGAAACCGTGATGGAAGTCGTGGTCGCCCCGGACCGCGACCTGGAAGTGCGGCGGGTGACGCTCGCCAACCTCGGCCAACGGCCGCGGTCGCTCGACCTGACCAGCTACGCGGAAATCGTGCTCGACACGCAGGCGGCCGACGTGGCCCACCCAGCCTTCGGCAAACTCTTCCTGGAAACCGAGTGGCTGGCGAACTCGTCGGCCCTGCTCGTGCGGCGACGGCCGCGCTCGCCCCAAGCGCCGGCCCCGTGGGCCTTCCACGCCACCATCGGCCCCGATGCCACGGGTGAAGTGTCCTGGGATTCCGACCGCGTTCAGATCCTCGGTCGGCGGCGGACCACGGCCGAGCCGGCGATGCTCGATTCGCACTGCGCCAACCTCGGCGGGACGACGGGGGCCGTACTCGATCCCGCGCTCGCGTTGCGGCGGCACGTCACAGTGGAGCCGGGCGAACGCGCCACCGTCAGCTTCGTGACCGGGGCGGCGATGACGCGCGAAGCGATCCTGAAACTCTTGGAAAGCGTCTCGACGCCGGCCGCGGTCGATCACGTTTTCGAGCTAGCCTGGGCACAGTCGCGGATCGAGTTGCAGCACAACCACCTCAAGACCGAGGACATTCACCTCTTCCAACGGCTCGCAGGACACTTGCTCTACCCGGTGGGGCCGCTTCGAGCGCCGCAACAGATTTTGGCGACGAACCGCGAGTCGCAATCCGGGCTCTGGCGCTTCGGCATCTCCGGCGACTGGCCGATCACGCTCGTTCGGCTGAACGGCCCGGACGGCCTGCCCCTGCTCCGGCACTTGCTGCTCGCACACCACTACTGGACGAGTCACGGCCTCAAGGCGGACCTTGTCGTGTTGCTCGCCAACGCCGGTGGGTACTTCGATGAACTGCACAACCAGACGACGGGCCTGGTCCGTTCGCTCGTTCCCGCGGACCGGCTCGACCGACCGGGCGGCGTGTTCGTGCGAAAGGGCTGGCAGATGAACGAGGCCGACCGCGTTTTACTGCTGACCGTCGCGCGGGTCGTGCTGGACGACCGCTCTGGCCCGCTGGAAAGCCAGGCCGACCGTCTGGGAACGCCGCAGTCGATGCCGCCACGGTTGGTCCGAAAATCTGGTACGCCCGCTCGCCCGGAACCACGGATCGAACCGACGCCCCGGCATTGCCCGAACGGCTTCGGCGAGTTCATCGCGGACGGGCGGGAATACCTCATCGCGCCCGCGCAGCCCGGCGCCGTGCCGCCGTTGCCGTGGGCGAACGTGATCGCGAACCCGGCGGCCGGGTTCATCATCACCGATTCCGGGGGCGGGTATGTGTGGGCCGAGAACAGCCAGACGAACCGCCTGACCCCGTGGAGTAACGACCCCTGCCTCGATCCCCCGGGCGACTGCTTCTTCGTGCAGGACCTCGACACCCTGGATGCGTGGTCGCCGACGCCGCTGCCGTGTGCCATCGCCCCCGTCGAGGTGCGGCACGGCGCCGGGTATACCGTGTTTCAATCGCACCAGGCGGGACTGCAACACGAACTCACCGTGTTCGTTCCGGTGGCCGACGCGGTGAAGGTGTCGCGGCTGAAGTTACGAAACACCGGCACTCGCATCCGCCGCGTCGCGGTCTTCTACTACGCCGAACTGGTTCTCGGTTCGACGCGCAGCGCCACGGCCCAGCACATCGTCACGGAACTGGATGCCGACTCCGGCGTCGTGCTGGCTCGTAATCCGTTCCACCCGATGGAATCACAACGAGTGGCGTTCGTCGATTGCGACGTACGGCCGCGGACCGTCACCGGGGATCGGGCCGAATTCTTGGGCCGCAACGGTCGCCTAGCCACGCCGGCCGCGCTGGAGCGGGTCGCGCTTTCGGGCCGCGTCGGTGCGGGTTACGATCCGTGCGTCGCCATCCGTGGCACGCTGATCCTGGCCCCGGGGGAGGAGCAAACCATCGTCGGCCAGATCGGCCAGGTCGGCGACGTTCGCGACGTCCGCCGTACCGTGGCCGCGCACCGCGGTGCCGAGGCCGAGAAAGCCCGCGAGGCTGTGGCGAACCGATGGCGGCATTTTTCGGACACCATCCGCATTCAGACGCCCGACGCCGCGTTCAACTCGTTGATGAACCAGTGGCTGCCGTATCAGGTTCTCTCCTGTCGGCTCTGGGGACGCTCGGCCGTGTACCAGTCCGGCGGCGCCTATGGCTTCCGCGATCAACTCCAGGACGTGTGCGCCCTCGTTCACGCGGCCCCTGGCCTCGTCCGCGATCAAATTCTCCGGGCCGCGGCTCGACAGTTCACCGAAGGGGACGTGCAGCACTGGTGGCACGAGCCGGGCGGGGCCGGCGTGCGAACGCGCATCTCGGACGACTTCCTGTGGCTGCCGTACACCGTGGAGTACTACGCCACAACAACCGGGGACCGCGAAATCTGGGACCGATCGGTCCCGTTCCTTTCCGGCCGGGCGCTCGAACCGCAGGAGCATGAAATCTTCGAAACGCCGAACGTCTCGGAAGAGAGCGGTTCGATCTACGAGCACTGTGTCCGAGCCTTGAAGCGCGGCTGGGCGTTGGGGCCGCACGGGCTGCCGTTGATCGGGACCGGGGACTGGAACGACGGGATGAACGAGATCGGCTCCCACGGCCGTGGCGAGAGCATCTGGCTGGCGTGGTTTCAGATCGTGGTCCTCACGCGATTCATGCCGATCGCCGAAAGCCGGGGCGACGCCGAGTTCGCGGAGAAGTGTCGCCAGCATGCGGAACAACTTCGTGTCGCCGTCGAACAACACGGGTGGGACGGCCGCTGGTACCGCCGGGCCTACTTTGACGACGGTTCGCCGGTCGGCTCGGCCGCGAACGAGGAGTGTCGGATCGATTCGCTGGCGCAAACGTGGGCCGTGCTGTCGCGCGTCGCAGATCGTGACCGTGCGACGCAGGCGATGGACGAGGTGATGCGGCAACTCGTCCAGCCAGAGGACCGACTGGTTCTGCTCTTCACGCCGCCGTTCGACGCCGGGCCGCAACAACCGGGTTACATCAAGGGCTACGTCCCCGGCGTCCGTGAGAACGGGGGGCAGTACACGCACGCCGCTGCGTGGGTGATTCAAGCGCTGGCCGAGTTGGGCCGCGGCGACGAAGCATTCAAGACCTTCAACCTTCTGAATCCCGCGTCGATCACCGCCACCGGCGACGGCGTCAGCCGCTACAAGGGCGAACCGTATGTCGTTGCCGGCGATGTGTACTCGCTGACTTCGCACCGCGGTCGCGTCGGCTGGACGTGGTACACCGGGTCGGCGGGTTGGCTCTATCGCATCGGATTGGAAAACATCATTGGCTTGCGCCGCTCGAATGATGTGCTGGAAATACGACCCTGTCTGCCGAGCGCCTGGGACCGTGTCGAGATCACGTATCGCTTCGTCGATACGGAGTACGCGATCGTGGTCACGAATCCTCAACGATCCTCTCCCGGCGTCGTGAACGAAGTGTACCTCGACGGGGCGCTTCAATCCGATCATCGCGTGAAGCTTCAAAACGACAAAGGGAAGCACACCATGGAAGTGCGGCTTCAATAGCCGCATTCGACCGACTTGCGCAACCAATCGCGCAAGTCGGATACCATTCTCCTCACTTCGGATGCCGTTGGACTACAGAATCTCTTCCGATCCCACCTTCGAGATCTCAATCGAAGAAAACTGCTTCAATCTCGGTGTCAAAAGCAAGCAGAACGTGAAATCGGCGTCCAGATCGTCCGTTTGTGGAACGCAAGCTGCATAAGGTTGCTCACTCTCCGGGAGAACCATCATGACGCACGATCTAAGCTTTACCAATAACAGCCCGACTGCTGAACTGTCCGCCACGGTGAAAGGCCACGAAACGCTGATCGCCGATCCGCGAGATGGGATTCGTCCTTCGGAGTTTGTTCAAAACAAACTCATCAGTTCGTTGCCCTCCTCCTCGATCCCGGTCAGCAGCCTGCACATGCACCGACGATGTGCGCGATAAGTTGAATGAAATACGACGCGGGCGGCGCTCGATGAATCGAGCGCCGCCCGCGTCGTTTAGCCGTTCGCCGGGCTGACTTCGGAGCATCGAACGAGCTCGGCAAACAATCCATTTTTCTCGATCAATTCCCGATACGACCCCACTTCCGCGATGCGGCCGTCGTCGAAAACAAAGATGCGATCGGCGTCAACGAATGTGCTCAGTCGGTGGGCCACCATAATGACGGTGCGGTCTCGATTCGCCGTCCCGATCGCCTTCTGGACGAGGCGTTCGCTGATGGTGTCGAGGGCGCTCGTCGCTTCGTCCAGAATCAGGATGGGCGGGTTCCGCAAGAAGACGCGGGCCAACGCCAGCCGTTGCCTCTGGCCGCCTGACAGGTTCTGCCCCTTCTCGGCGACCGGCGTTTGATAGCCGTTCGGCATCGCGTTGATCTCCTCGTGTATCGCCGCCAAGCGCGCGGCACGTTCAACTTCTTCGTCCGTACACGAGCGGTGAAGGCCGTACTCGATGTTCTCCCGGATCGTGCCGGCGAAGATGAACGGGTTCTGCCCGACGTAGCCGATCTGATCGCCGATCGCTTGCCGCGAGATGTTCGCGATCGGCATTCCCTTCAGCCAGACTTCGCCCTCCTTCGGGTGGAGCAAGCGCGTCAGCACTTTCAACCACGTTGACTTCCCGCAGCCTGTTTTTCCGGCGATTCCCACTGTCTCGCCGTGGTGGATCGTCAAACTCACGTCGTTCAACGCGGCGCGAGATTCGCCGCTCGTAAGCTGGTACTGAACGCTCAATGCTTTCACTTGCACGACGGCCGGGGCATCTTCGGGGAAGACCGTCGCCGACGTGTCGAACGACGGGTCATTCGGGAGGGCCAGCAGCTTTTGCAGGTCCATGACCCGGAGGCTCGCTTCGTGGCCCTCATCCAACACGCGGTGGATTTCGTTCAACGGGGCCATCGCACTCAGGTAGAGCATGGAAAATGTCAGAATGTCGCCGAAGCT
The DNA here is from genome assembly GCF_008254045.1 of Limnoglobus roseus. Taxonomy (GTDB): domain Bacteria; phylum Planctomycetota; class Planctomycetia; order Gemmatales; family Gemmataceae; genus Limnoglobus; species Limnoglobus roseus. The sequence continues at coordinate 7,296,684 of NZ_CP042425.1, forward strand.
GATCGCCCCGTGAATCGCGAGGTAGGCCGCGAAGGCCATCACGCCGACGTGGAACAGCCCCTCGATCATGGCCTTGCCGGCGCCGAAGAGCGACATCGCGACGTGGTGTCGCAATTCCTTCTTCCGCTTGCGTTGAGCCGCGACCGCAACGCGGTCCAGTTCCCAGTCGAGCGTGTTCGCCACCCGAATGTAGTCGAGGCCGCCGAACTGCTCGACGATGATGCCGTCCATCTCTTCGCTGACTTTCAACAGTTGCAACCGCACGCGGCGTTGCGAGATGAGTTGCCAGACCGTCAGGCTCAAGGAAATCGGAATGATCCCGGCCAGCGCGAGGCCGAGGGCCGGCTGTTTGGCCACGGCCACGCCGATGGAGAGCAAGCCGATCAGGACCGCCGGGAAGAAATCCAGGAACGACAGGCGCAACAGCCGAAGGTAAGCGCTGACGCTACGGAACACCCGCCCGTGGAGGACGCCGATCTTTTCGTGCGTGAGCGTGGACAGGTCGGCCCGCATGAGGCGGTTCACGACCTCCAGTGTTGTTTGCTGTTCGATCCGCGTGCAGGTTTTTTCGACCAGGTAGCGACGGGCGACGCCGAGGAGTTCGCGAAGGAAGACCAGGGCCGCGATGGCTCCGAGCAGGACGGCGATGGTTTGAAAGATCGCCGCCTGCGGTTCATGTTGCGTGACACCGGCATGAACACGATCCACCAGTTTGCCCGACAAGAGGGGCAGTCCGGTGTTCGCGACCCCTGCCACGGCCATGAGGACGAAGGCTCCGAACAGCGCGAGTTGTTGTTTCCGGGGCACCATTCGCCAGGACGCGATGGCGTTGCGGACAAGTTCTGAGACTTCGACTCGGAATCGCAACGCGGGTGAACTTCTGTCGGTAGGCATACATTCTCCGCCCTGTTGAACCTGCGTCGCCGGCGGGTTCAACAGGGCCGTGCAGCGACGCGGCGAACTTTTTTCGCAACCGGGAGAGTGGCCCTCAGTGAGCATCTCTGATGCCACGGGAAGCGGCCGCGGGACCGCCGGAACGAACACCTTTCATGCTGAGGTATCATCCCCAATACCTCGTGGGGACCGGTCAAGACGCGCGGATTGTTGAGAATCGAAGGTTGAGCTTCGACCGCGGCAGGTGGCACCTCAGCCTCAATCTTCTTCACCTACCGCTGCCGCGACATGCCACGCTCTCACTCGGCGAACTCGGGTTCCGGAATGAACTTGTGCGAACCGCCGCGAGCACGGGTGGCCCGGGCGGCTCAAGTTACACCAAGATTTCCTTCACCACGCGGGCCGGCTCGACGCCACTGAGCTTCGCGTCGAGGCCCTGGAACTTCACTGTGAACCGTTCGTGGTTGATCCCCAACAGGTGGAGCATCGTCGCGTGCAGGTCGTGGACGCTGACCACATCTTCGACGGCGTTGTAGCCGAGGTCGTCGGTGCTGCCATACGTCAGGCCACCCTTGATGCCACCGCCGGCCAGCCACATGCTGAACCCCTTCATATGGTGGTCGCGGCCGCTGCCGCCCTGCGACATCGGCGTGCGGCCGAACTCGCCGCCCCACACGACCAGCGTGCTGTCGAACAGGCCCTTGTCCTTCAGGTCGCGGATCAGGGCCATCAGCGGGCGGTCCACTTCTTCGATCTTCAGTTTGATGTCGTTCTTGATGCCGCCGTGGTGGTCCCAGTCGCGGTGGTAGAGTTGGATGAACCGCACGCCGCGCTCGGCCAAGCGGCGGGCGAGCAGGCAGTTGGCCGCGAACGTGCCATCGGAGCCTTTCGTGCCGTACAGGTCGAGGGTCTTCTTATCTTCCTTCGCCAGATCCATGAGGCCGGGCACGCTGGCCTGCATCTGGAAGGCCATCTCGTACTGCTTGATCCGCGTGGCAATTTCCGGGTCGTCCACGACGCCGTTGTGCAGGGTGTTAAGGTTCTGAATGGCGCTCACCGCGTCGCGCTGCTGGTCACGACTGACGCCGGCGGGACTGCTCAGATAGAGGACCGGGTCGCCCTTGCTGCGGAGGTTCACGCCTTGGAACTGACTCGGCAGGAAGCCGCTGTGCCACTGCCGCGAGGAGATCGGCTGGTTCTGCCCGCCGCGGCCCTGCGACGTGAGGACGACGAAGCCCGGCAGGTCTTTGGTTTCACTACCGAGGCCGTAAGTGATCCAACTGCCCATGCTCGGCCGGCCGCTGATCGTGGTGCCGGTGTTGATGAACGTGTGGGCCGGGTCGTGGTTGATCGCCTCCGTGTGCAGACTGCGGACGATGCAAATGTCGTCGGCCACTTCGCCGAGGTGCGGGAACAGTTCGCACATCTCCTGGCCGGACTTGCCGAACTTCTGGAACTTGTACTGAGGGGCGAGGCACTTCAACTGCTGCCCCTGAAGTTGCGCGATCGGCTGGCCCTTGGTGAACGACTCCGGCATCGGCTTGCCGTCCATCTCGGCGAGCTTCGGCCGGTAGTCGAACGTCTCCAGGTGCGACGGCCCGCCGGCCATGCACAGCCAGATGACCCGCTTGATCTTCGGGGTGTGATGGAGCTTCACCGCCCCCTTCGGCGTCTCGGCCGCCGAGAGCTTGGGGTTCAGCAAGTGACTCAGGGCGAGCGCGCCGAGGCCGCGGGTGGTGCGGCCGAGGAAGACGCGGCGTTGAATCAGGCTCATTCTCTAGGCCTCAAGAATGGCCCGCTGATAACGCGGATTTCAACGCAGATGAAGACGATCAAGCAATGAATTCCTGGCTTTCATCATCTTCAATCTGCGTCCGAAGGTCGGCGTCGTCAGCGGGCCGTGTTTTCAGTCTCGGGAGATGAACTCGTGCAGGTTCAGGACGACGCGGGCAGTCGCCGTCCACGCGGCCAGTTCGGGCAGCGGTAGTTCCTTCGGTAGCGGCTTGTCGCCGATGGCGAGGAACTTCTTCGCGGCGGCTTCGTCAGCCGTGTAGTCCTTCAGTTGCTTCGTGACGTACTCGGTCAGCACCTTCGCCTCGTCGGCCGTCGGGTTCCGTGAGAGGGCTTGCTGGTAGAGCCAGATGACGCGGTCGGTCGGCGTTTTCCCGCCGTGGCGGACGATGCGTTCGCCGAAGGAGCGGGCCGCCTCGACGTAGGTGGGGTCGTTCAGCAGAGTGAGAGCCTGCTGTGGCAGGTTGGACCGCGACCGCTCGATGGCACACTCCTCGCGCGACGGCGCGTCGAACGCCAGCAGGCTCGGGTGCGGGAAGCTGCGTTGCCAGTGCGTGTACAGGCCGCGGCGGTAGAGACCTTCGCCCTGGTCGTTCTGCCACTCGCGGGGCGGGAAGTTCAGGGCCGTCCAGTACCCGGCCGGCTGGTACGGCTTCACGCTCGGACCGCCGAGCTTGTCGGCGAGCAGGCAGCTCACCGACAGGGCGTTGTCCCGCACGAACTCGGCGTCGAGCCGGAACCGCGACTGACGAGCGAGCAGACGATTGGCGGTGTCCACGTCCTTCATCTCCGGCCGCGGCTTCGACGATTGCCGGTACGTCTGTGACATCACGATTCGCTTCACGAGCTTCTTCACGTCCCAGCCGTCCTGGAAGTCGAGGGCGAGAAAGTCGAGCAGTTCCGGGTGGCTCGGCGCTTCGCCCTGCATGCCCACGTCTTCGAGGCTGCGGGCGAGACCGGCCCCGAAGAACAGCTTCCAGACTCGGTTGACGAACACGCGGGCCGTCAGCGGGTTCTCGCGGGCGAGCAGCCACTTGGCCAGGTCGAGCCGCGTGCCTCGCGGCGTGGTGAGGGTCGTCGAGACGAGCACCTTCGGCGTCGCCGGCTTCATGACTTCGCCGGTGTCGTCGAGCCAGTTGCCCCGGGGCAACACGCGCACCGTCCGCGGCGGCCCGGACTGCGTGGTGAGGCAGCTCGGGATCGCCGCGGCCAAGGCGTTGCGGGTCCCTTCGACCTTCGCGACTTCGTCGCGAAGGGCCTTCGTCTCCGGCCGGTGTGCGAGGTAGTACGCGGTCAAGTCCTTTGCTTGCTTCGCCGTCCGCTTCTCGCCTTTCACGATGGCCTGGACGTTCGCGGGCAGGTCCTTCGCGGCTTGCTCCCACTCTGCTTGTTTCGGCAGGAGTTTGGCTTCCTCGGCCTTCAGTTTCTTCTTCGCCTCAGTCAGTGCGTCGTCCTGTTTCTTCAACGCGGCGTTCTGTTCCGGCGTGCCGAGCCGCGTACCGGGGCCGCGGTCGCCGACGGCCGGTTCTTGCACGTCGGCGAAGAACGCGGCCAGGCTATAGAAGTCCTGGATCGAGAACGGATCGTACTTGTGGTCGTGGCACTGGCAGCACCCGAGCGTGACGCCGAGCCAGACGCTGCCGACGTTCCGCACCCGGTCGGCGGCGTACTTGGCCTCGTACTCCTTCGCCTGCGCGCCGCCCTCCTGCGTGGTCTGCAAGAGGCGGTTGTACGCACTCGCCACCTGCTGTTCCTGCGTGGCGTTCGGCAGTAAGTCGCCGGCGAGTTGCTCGGTGGTGAAGCGATCGAACGGCCGGTTCGCGTTGAACGCCTTGATGACGTAGTCGCGGTACGGCCAGACGGTCATCGGATTGTCGCTGTGGTAGCCGATGCTGTCGGCGTATCGCACCTGGTCGAGCCAAAACAGGGCCATGCGTTCGCCGTAGTGCGGCGACGCCAACAGGCGGTCGACCACCTTCTCGTAAGCCTGCTGCGAGCGATCCGTCACGAACGCCTGCACGTCGTCCCACTTTGGCGGCAACCCGGTGAGATCGAACGACAGCCGCCGAATCAGCGTGACGCGATCCGCCTCCGGCGATGGCGTTAGTTTCTCCTTTGCGAGCCGTTCACGGATGAACTGGTCGATGGATTTACTGACTCCTGACTCCTGATTCCTGACCCCTGGCTTCAAAGGGATGTACGCCCAGTGGGGTTCGTACTCGGCCCCCTCGGCGATCCACTGCTTGAGGATGTCCTTCTGCGCGGTCGTCAGTTTCTTGTGCGAGTCCGGCGGCGGCATTATCTCGTCGGCCGCGGTGCTGTCGATGCGGGCGGCCAGCGCGCTCTCGCCGACCTTCCCCGGCACGATGGCCTTCCGGGCGATGGCCACGTCGCGGTCGTCGAGCCGGAGTTTCGCCTTGCGCTGGTTTCTGTCCGGCCCGTGGCAGGCGAAGCAGTTGTCCGACAGGATCGGCCGCACGTCGCGGTTGTACGACACCTTCTCGGCCCGAACGGTCGTGACGGCCAACAACACGCCGAGAGCGGAGAGGAGGCTTCGGGGGGTCATTCGATCTCTCCGATTCATTTCAACGACGGGCAACCGGCAGGGAACTGGCATGATAGATTAAAAGCCCTGAGAGAGCGAGCAGAGTTTGTAGACTCCCCACCGTTTCCGCCTCACACAGCGTCTGTGAGTTTCCGCCTGAAGGGTTCAACTTGGCTTGATATATTCCCGATATGGAATATTATCGTCCGCATGGCCCGCCCCTCGACTACCGCCGATGCCTTCCATGCCATTGCCGAGCCTCGGCGTCGGCAAATCCTCGGCCTGCTTGCCACGGCTGAATTGCCCGTGAACGACCTCGTCACCGCCCTGGACATCCCACAGCCCCAGGTCTCGAAGCACCTTCGAGTTCTCAGAGAGGTCGGGCTGGTGGCCGTCCGGGGTGCCGGGCAACAGCGCCTGTACCGCCTCTCCCCCGCGAAGCTCAAGCCTGTCCACGACTGGGTGAAAGGGTTCGAGCGGTTCTGGGCAGAGAGCTTCGACCGACTTGGCGAATACCTGGCGGATCTTCAAGCCGGGCAGCCCGGCGCCGACACTCCGCCCCACAAAACTGAAGGAGAATCCGAGTGACCAATCTCGGCGACACGTCGGACCGCGAGATCACCACCGTTCGGGTGTTCGATGCCCCTCGGGAGTTGGTCTTCGCCGCCTGGACCGACCCGCGGCACGTCTCGCACTGGTGGGGGCCGCGAGGGTTCACCACAACCACCGCCGAGATGGACGTGCGGCCGGGCGGGGTATGGCGGTTCGTGATGCACGGACCGGACGGCACCGACTACCCGAACCGGATCGTATTCACCGAGGTCGTGCCGCCCGAGCGTTTGGCATACCTCCACTCCGGGGAGGGCGAGCACGACGAGGTTCAGTTCGCCTCCACGGTGACATTCGAGGACGTCGGCGGGAAGACTCGGCTCACGCTGAAGGGCGTGTTCCCGACGGCAGAAGCCCGGAACCACGCGGCCGAGAAGTACGGGGCCGTGGAGGGCGGTCGGCAGACACTGGCACGGCTGGCCGAGCACCTTGACGCCGCGCGGGAAGTGGTTAGCTCGCGGGTGTTCGACGCGCCGCGTGAGGCGGTGTTCGGAGCGTTCCTGGACCCGGCGACGCTAGCCCGGTGGTGGGGACCAGATGGCTTCAGCAGTACGATCCAGGTGTTTGATCCGCGGCCCGGTGGGACCTGGAAGCTGGTCATGCACGCGCCGAACGGAACGGATTACCACAACGAGAGCGTGTTCGTCGAGGTAACTCCCCCCGAGTTGGTGGTGTTCGACCACTTGGAGCCGGTTCACCGCTTCCGCATGACGATGCAGTTCGACAAGCACGAGGGTGGAACGCTGGTCACCTGGCGGATGCGGTTCGATGTCCCGGCAGAGTGCGAGCGGGTGCGGGCATTTGTGACCCCGGCGAACGAGCAGAACTTCGACCGGTTGGCGGGGATCCTCAAGGGCGGGTAAGCGGCCGCCCAGAGGACATGTGCCCGACACTCAACGGGGATGCGAACAGGTCGGAGGAGAACCAGTGATAGTTCTCCTCCGACCTGTTCGCATCCCCGTTGAGTGTCGGGCGAATTGTTCTCGTTGTTACTTGTTCTCGGGCAGCACGATCTCCAGCGGCTTCATTTCCAAGGTCGGGCCAGCGATATCGACCGGGAAGCCTTTCGCGCCGTCCTTGCCCTTGTGGTAGCCGTTCTCGTGGCGATAGAAGATGCGGAACTTCCCTTCCGGAGCGTCCTTGATCTCGAAGTTCCCGTCGGCGTCCGTCAGGGCGAAGTACGGGTGGTCGAAGATCACGACGCGGCCGTTCATCCACGGGTGGATGTTACACGCGAACGTCGCCGGGTTCTTCTGGGCTTCGAGCGCCTTTTCCGGCTTGAAGCTACCGCCAGCCGCTAGCGTCTGATTGAACTCCAGGTTGTCCGACGAGAACTTGATGTTGTGCGGCACCGGCGAGCTGTTCTTCACCAACAGCGTGTCACCGGCCCGAGCGACGACGATCCGCGGTGCGAACGCACACACGGGCTGATCGACCATGTGTTCCTTCGCGGCCGTTTTCGCCAGCGCCGGGGCGATGTCACCGGCGGCGAACGTGTCGCCTTCGGCCGGCTTCAGGTAGACCCACACGTTCTTGACGCCCTTGTTCTTCGGGTTCACGATCAGCTCGTCGCCGACCAGTGCCCCCTTCGACAGGCAGTGTTCCTTGTCGGCGGTGACGTTGATTTCCTTCTTCTCGGGCACCGGCTTGTCGGCCGGGAAAACGACTTGGCCCTTGATCGTGGCCCACTTGTCGGCGGCGTGGGCATCAGTCGCGCCGGCCCAGGCCAACGCGGTCGCGGTGAGGGTGGAGAGTAGGCGAATCCGGGTCATGAAAGCTCCAGGTGAAAGAGGAGAGAGTTCGGCGGGGGCTATCGCGATGGATGGCTCACGGGTATTTTCTGCGGACCGCTGTCCGATGACAACGCCTACGGGAAACTTTTCGGCGCACGCTCGCCCGGTTGCAGGATTCGCTGCACCAGCGGGTGTAACGGCTTATTACTCGCCACCACGTCGACCGAGTGGATGGTCCGCTGGCCGGTCCAGTCGGTGAAGACGCCGCCGGCCTCTTCCACGATGGGCAGCAAAGCGGCCACGTCCCAAGCGTGAACGCCGTGGTCCACCATGACGTCAATAGAGCCTTGCGCGACGAGCATGAAGCCGTAGAAGTCGCCGATACCACGCTGCCGTTCGGTCTGATTGCACAGGTCCACGAACTGCTCGAAGTACCCGGACTTCTTGAACCAGTTCACGCCGGAATAACTGAGGAACGCACGGTTCAGAACTTCGACGTCGCTGACGTGAATCTTCCGATCGTCGCAATACGCCCCGTCACCGCGGAGGCCACGCCAGAGATTGCCGAGAGATGGGGCGTAGGCCACGCCGGCGATCGCGTCGTCGCGGTATTCCAAGCCGAGGAGCGTGCCCCAGATCGGGATGTGCCGCACGAAGGCCCGCGTGCCGTCGATCGGGTCGATGACCCAGCGGAAGCCACTACTGCTCGGCTCGTCGCCGTACTCTTCACCGAGGAAGCCGTCGCCGGGGAAGTGCTTCGTGATGCGCGTGCGGATCAACTCTTCCGCCTGCTTGTCGGCCACGGTGACGGGGCTTTGATCCGCCTTCCACTCGACCTCGAAGCCGGAGTCGTAGTATCGCTTCGCTAGATCGCCCGCCTCGCGGGCCACCTCGATTGCCAGGTCGTACCGTGAACGCCATTCCGGATTCATCGTTTTCAGTTCCCGCCGAGTTTGGATTTCGCGTAGGCCGCACATCCGATGATGCCCGAGTCATCGCCGAGGGCGGCAGGCACGCACTTCATTCCCCGCGCCGCATCCGGCAGGATGCTCTTCTGCGCGAGTTCCCAAATCCGCTCGATGAAGCTATCGCCGAGCGCCTGCGTGACGCCGCCGCCGATGACGACGACCTCCGGGCTGAGCAGGTTTACAACACTCGCGATGCCGGCCCCGAGCGCCCTTGCGGCGTCGTCGATCAGTTGCATCGCGATCGGGTCGTGCCGTTGGTAGAAGTCCGCCAACTGCGAGCTTTTGACTTTCTCCAGGTCCACGCCCTTCCAGTCCTTGCGGGTCCGCTTCGGGGCGTCGTCGAGCATTTCCTTCGCGCGCCGCATCTGATAGCGACGGCCGGCCACCGATTCCAGTGTCGTGCCCTTCCGCCAGTGGACGACGATGTGCCCGACCTCGCCGCCGTGGCCGTTGAACCCGTGGTGCAACTCGCCGTTGAAGATCAACCCGCCGCCGACGCCGGTGCCGACGAAGATGCCGAAGACGTGCTTGGCCCCCTTCGCCGCCCCGTGAGAGAACTCACCGTAGGTGCCCATGCGAACGTCGTTGTCCAGCACGACCGGCCACTTCCACGACTCCGGCAGGTGCGGCTTCACGTCCAGGTTTCGCCAGTTCAAATTCGGGGCGAACCGCACGGTCGTGGTGTGCGGTTCGATCTGCCCGGGGATGCCGAAGCCCATGCCCTTGACGTGGGCGGCATCGACGTTGGCTTCGCGGAGGATCGAATCGACGGCCTGTCCGATGCGCGTGAAGACACCGGACGGCCCGCCCTCGGCCTCGGTGGGCGTCTTGGCCCGCGCGACGAGTTGCAGCGACTCGTCGAACAAGCCGGTGAGAATCTTCGTGCCGCCGAGATCGACGCCGATCCAGTAACTGCCGCTCATACACAACTCCGGAAGGCTCGCCGGTCCCTCAGCATGATAGGGAAATCGCTGCCCGAGCATTCTTCACAAACGCCCGGACCTTCTCGGCATCCTTGTGGCCGGGCCGAGATTCGACACCACTGGCAACGTCGACACCCCACGGCCGAACTTGCCGAATCGCGTCGGCCACGTTGTCGGGCGTCAGCCCGCCGGCCAGAATCAGCGGCACGCCGGGATCGAAACCCGCCAGGAGGTGCCACGGAGCCTTGTGCCCCGTACCGCCCATCTCACCCGCGACGTAAGAGTCGATCAGTACCGCGGCCGGCCGACGACCGACGGCGGTGGCCCGTTCGACGAAGATTTTCACGGCATCAACCGATGCGGCATCCTGCACTCGGAACGCCGGGACGTGCGCGAAGGGGAACAGCGATTCGCTGGGCGGTTGGTCGTCGTAGGTTTGCAGCCCCCGAAGGCCGAGTTGGAACGCGATGGCCGTGGCCTGCCGCAACGGCGTGTTGACGAACACGCCGACCGGCGAGACGAACGGCGGGAAGGCCTTCAGGACATCGACCGCCGCGTGCGGATCGAGGTACCGCGGCGACTTCGGGTAGAAGTTCAGCCCGATGGCGTCGGCCCCGGCCTCGCCGACCATTCGCACGTCGTCGGGCGTCGTCACGCCGCAGATTTTCACACGAACCATGAGGGTTGTATTATCGGGCGGCAGCCTTCGAGGCTAACGCGACCGCCCCGTGAATGACGACTTCCTCGCCGAGCGCCGCCGGGACGATGTCCGTGAGGCCGGCGAACGGCGGGAAGACGCGATCGGCAACGCCTTGGCGGATCGGTTCGAAGAAGAGTTCCTCGCCGAGCAGGGACACGCCGCCGCCGATGACGACCCGCTGCGGGCACAAGAGCGTAATCGTCTGGCTGATCGCTTCCGCCAGAGCGTCTACGGCTTCCCGTAGAACTCGCAGGGCGAACGCATCCTTCCGCTTGGCCGCCCGGCCGACGAGTTCCCCGGTCAACTTCGAGAAATCCCCTTCGACGTACTCGACAAGCAGCGACCCGGCCGCCTCGCCGTTCTCGGCCAACTCGCGGGCACGTAGGCCGATGGCGGGGCCGGCAGCGATTTGCTCCAGCGCGACCATCATCGGCGTGCCGGCCCGCGACCAGTCCAAGACTTTCAGGTGACCGATCTCGGCGGCCCCGCGGCCGACGGCCCGATAGATTTCACCGCCGAGGATCAGCCCGCCACCGATGCCGGTGCCGACGGTGATGTAGAACAGCGGCGACACCCTCTGCCCCGCCCCGAACCGGGCTTCACCAAGACCGCCTACGTCGGCGTCATTGCCGATGGCGGCCGACACGCCGAGCAACCCCTCCGCCCAGTCCCGGAGCGGGAAGTCGTCCCACCCGTCGATCTGGTGGGACTTTATCGTACGCTGCGTTGCGTCGTCGAACGGGCCGCCGAAGCCGATGCCGACTCCGAGAATCGTCGAACGATCCACGCCGGTGCGGGCGAGCAGTTCCGGGATGGCCCCTTCAATCTGCCGTCGTATGCCGGCCGCGCCGTCAGCGGCGTTCACCGTCCGCCGCAGGACGGGTTGGTCTTCGACCAGAATCAACTTCCCGTCCCCCCGGCCGAGGCCGAGTTGCAGTTTCGTGCCGCCGATTTCGATGCCGAGGAACATGCGATCTCCCGCCGGGTGGTCGGAGAATTATCGGGAACCGGCCCGCGAAGATACAATGGCGATTCCCGGAACTTCTCCTCATCCCACCGACGACTATGCCAGCCACCGACCCGAACGCCGTGATCTTCGAGGCCGTCGCCTTCGCCGCCCGGGCGCACAAGAACCAGATTCGCAAGGACAAGGAGACGCCCTACGTCAGCCACGTTTTCCGCGTCGCCCTCACGGTGTCGCAGGTCTTCGGCTTCCACCAGCCCACGCTGATTGCGGCGGCCGTCCTGCACGACACGATCGAGGACACGACCACGGATTACGACGACCTGTTGGAGAAGTTCGGCGAAGAAGTCGCCCGCATCGTCGTGGCCCTCACGAAGGACATGCGGTTGCCCGAAGAGGAGCGCGAGGAGGCGTACCGCAAACAACTGGTGGCCGGCGGTTGGCCCGTCTGCGTGTGCAAGTTGGCCGACATCTACGACAACACGAACGATGGCGCGACCCTCGGAGCAAAAGGCCGGGAGAAGTCGATCCGCCGGATGAAGTCGTACCTCGACGCGCTGCGGACGGGCCTCACGGCGGAATCGCGGCCGGCCTTCGAGATCGTCGAAAAGCGACTGGCCGAGGCGGAATCGCACTTGGCGAAGGGTTGACGGCACCGCCATAATTACCGTATCCCCGTTCACGAGGTTCCCACCGATGCGCAACCGTTTCGCGGTCGCCCTTCTCGCACTCACGCTGGCGCTCGGCACCGCCCGCGCCTGCCCGTTCTGTTCGGTCCAGGGTCAGACCCTGGCCGGCGAAGTCAACCAGGCCGATCTCATCGTCCTCGGCACCCTGAAGAACGCCAAGCAAGACCCCAACGACATCACGAAGGGCACGACCGAACTCTCCATCGACTCGATCGTGAAGGACCACCCTTTCTTGAAGGGAAAGAAGACGCTGATCCTCCCACGGTACATCCGCATTGACCCCGCCGCAGCCAACGCCCAGACGCTGGTCTTCTGCGGGCTTTACAGCACGGCGACCGACACCGCCGCTGCCGCCGTGGGGTCGACGGCCGTCCTCGTGAACTTCGACCGCTACCAACTCGACCCGTACCGCGGCGACGAGTTGGAGAAGGACAGCAAACTGCCGCAGTACCTGAAGGGGGCGTTCGCCGTCCGCGAGAAGGACGTGGTGAGCCGCCTGTGTTACTTCTTCGACTACCTCGACTCGCCGGAATCGAAGATCGCCACCGACGCCTTCTTGGAGTTCGCGAACGCCGACTATAAGGACGTTCAAGCCGCGTCGGCGAAGCTGAACATGGACAAGCTCCTCGGCTGGCTGGAAGACAAGCAAACGCCGGCGTCGCGGTTCGGCCTGTACGGGATGATCCTCGGCCACAGCAAGAAGCCGGCACACGCCGCGGCCCTCCGGGCGATCCTCGATGACCCGAAGAAGCAGTACACCAGCGGCCTCGACGGCGTCCTGGCGGGGTACATCATGCTCGACACCAAGGCCGGATGGCCGTTCCTGATGGACATCCTGACCGACGAGAAGAAGGACTTCCAGGTTCGGTACGCCGGGCTACGGGTGCTACGGTTCTTCTGGGACAACCGGCCGGACGTGGTGACGCACGACAAGATCGTGGAGGGGATGAAGGTCCTCGTCGCCCAATCGGACATCGCGGACCTGCCGATCGAAGACCTCCGCAAGTGGGACCGGACCGACGTGACCGCGTGGGTTCTGGAGAACGGCCAGAAGGAATCACACAAGCAAATTCCCATCGTCCGCCGGGCCGTCCTGCGGTTCGCCCTGACGGTCGAGGGAAAGAGCGAGGCGGCGAAGGCGTTCGTCCATCAGTCTGAGAAGGACGATGCGGAGCGAGTGAAACTCGTCCGCGAGATGCTCGCCGACGAGAAGCCGAAGCCGGCCGAGGCAACGACGATGAAGTGACGGCCACCCCGCACGCGAAAGCCCCGCCGACCGGCGGGGCTTTCTTTTTGTCGCTTCCGTCTGGACAACCCTCGCGCCCATCGGGTCTACTCTCGGTGTCACCGAGAGGGTCGAACCGTGAGAGTATGGATCGCGTTAGTGCTGGTGTGTCTCGTTTCGGGTCCCGCTCTCGCGTGCAGCTTTTGCAGCGACGGCTTCACCCGACGCCAGCCGTTGCGCGAGAAGTTCGCCGATGCGAAGATCGTCGTGGCCGGCGTGCTGAAGAACCCGATTGCCCGCGACGACGGCACCGGCACGACGGAATTTCACATCACGCACGTTCTCAAAACCGACGCCGCCCTCGGCAAGACCGCGGTCCTGACCATCCCGCGTTACCTGCCGATCGTTGCCGACACGCCGCCGGATTACGTCTTCTTCTGCTCCATCGTCGACGGCCGCATCGAGCCGGTTGACGGCATCGCGGGCGGCAAGGCGGTCAGAGACTATCTGACCGGCGTGGCGAAGATCGACGCCAAGACGCCGGCCGGAACGCGCATTGGCTACTTCTTCCGGTTGCTAGACGCGGCCGACCCAACGGTGTCGGCGGACGCCTTTCTCGAACTCGCCCGCACGACCGACGCGGACCTCGTGAAGGCCAAGGCGTCGCTCGACCCGGCGAAGATTCGCAAGTGGATCGTCGATCCGAAAGTCCCCGACGAGCGGATCGGCGTCCTCGGCCTTCTCCTCGGGCTCAGCGGGAATGGGGCCGACGCGAATTGGCTCGCCGGGGCGTTGACGACGGCGGCCCCAAGCGACCGCGTAGCGTCGAACCTCGGCGGCCTCCTGACGGGTTTGATCCTGCTGAATCCTGAGCAGGGCTGGAAACTCGCCGGCGATCTGCTGGCGTCGCCGACGCGGCCGTTCAGCGACAAGCTCAACGTGATCTCCGCGATCCGCTTCTTCCAGGCGACGCGGCCGAAGGAATCGAAGGACCACATCGTCGCGTGCCTGCGGGCGCTCATCGCCAACCGCGACCTCGCCGACCTCGCGATTGACGACCTGCGGCGTTGGGGTTGGTGGGATCTGACGCCGACGATCCTGGACGCCTTCGCGAAGCCGACGCACGCGGCACCGGTGATCCGCCGCGGCATCGTCCGGTACGCCCTTCAGTGCCCCGACGACAAGGCGAAAGCCTTCGTGGCCGGGCTGCGCACGACGGAGCCGGCCCTGGTCAAGAAGGTGGAAGACGGCCTGAAACTGTACGAGAAGAAGTAACCTCACTCCTTCGCGAACTGCCAGTTCTCGTCGAAGATGCCGGCCGCCACGACTTCCGCCGCCGCCGGATCGTCCTTCGTCGGCTTCGGCTTGATGACGGCCCAGTCGCCCAGTCGCGGATAAAGTTGCGCGTTCGTACCCTTCAGTTCGGCCTCGTGGAACGTGTGGCCACTGTTCAGAATAAGGTATTTTTCCGGCACGTTCGGGTGGGGGTAGATCAGCACCGGCAGGTGCGTCGCCGCGTCGTACTCGACGCCGTTCACGACGAGCTTTTCTGCCGTCCACTGGATCGGCAACTTTGGGAGAACCGCCTTGATGGCGGGGTTACTGCCGGGGTCGCCGAACAGGAGGGCCGAGTGTTGCTGCGTCTCGCCCGTCGGAAGCAGTCCGCGAAAATACTTATCCCACTCTCGGCCGAACCGGGCGAGCGAGGACTTCGCAAGACGATCGGTGGCCTCGGACCAACCCTTCCCGGTCGGCCCGACCACGCGGAACGGCGTGTGGAACACGTCGTCGATCGGCCCTTGCAATCCCGGTGATTTTCGCAGCACGACGTTCGCCTTCGCGGCCGCCCATTTGCCCGCGGTCTTCTCGAACGCCACGGCCGCACCGCCCGAAACGGCATCGACCGCCTGCCCGTCGATCACAACCTTCACCGGGACGTTCCCCAGTTCCTTCGCCCGCGTCAGCCGAAGCCGCGTTACGTTGATCGTCTTCACGTCGAAGCCTTCTGCCCCCTTCGCCTGGGCGTCAACGAGCGCGCGATCGTAGTGGCGTTCCAGTCCTTCCAGAACCACCCAGGAACAGGTGGGGTAGCGAAGGGTGTAGGTGACGAACCGGACGCGATTGGGGTACGCCTGCGGGCCGGCCGCGAGGTACTTCTGAAACTCCGCCTCGATCTTGGCGAGCCACTCCGGCGGTTGTTTGTGCTCCAGCCCCGGCGCGACGATGTGCGTGAACCGCAGCGGTTCCTTGAACCCTTTCAGCGCGTTCTCGATGTTGTCCGCCGCCGCTTTCTGCGGGTCGTTGCCACCCGAGTAGGCCACGATCGGCACGTCGAAGGCGTTCTCGGCGTAGTCGACCGCGTCGTAAATGTGCAGGCAACGCTCCTGGTAATCGGGCAGTTTCGGCAGCCCCTTGATGTAGCCGTGCGTGGTGGTGAAGCCGGCCCCCGGACTGATCGCCGCGAAGGCCGACGGGTGTTGGAGGCCGAGGTGCCACGTGCCGGCCCCGCCCATGGAAAAGCCACGTAGGATGACCGGCCACTCGGAAACGTCCCGAACCGTGGGAGCGGCTTCGGTGCGGAAGTTGGCGAGGGCCTCGAACACGTCTTGCTCGCCCGCCCAACGGTAGGCGTTATTCCCGCGGCCGTAGACCTCAATGACAACGTGGTCGGTCTTCGACCCGCCCTTCGCGGCTTCCTTTCCGACGATGAACCGAGATTCGGTCAGCGTCTGGTCCCGGCCGTGCAACACCACGTCGATGCGGCGAACTTTCTCGAACCCTTCCGGCACCAGCACGCTGTAGGGCTGAAGCGAGCCGTCCACCGCCGAGGCGTAGGCGCGAATTACGGCCTTGCCGCGAACGTCGCGCCACGGGGCTTGCCCCTTCGCGGCGGCCCGGGCGCGGGCCACCCCGGCTTCGATCACCGCGAGCGTTTGCTTCGGCGAATCCTTGCTGAAGAATTCGCCGTGGCGCACGATCCAGTCGGCGGCCTTCAAGTAGATGACAACGTCGTTCCGAACCCCGACCGGGACCGACGCCGGGATCGCGTCAACGGCCTTCTGCAACTCGGCCGTCTTCAATACGAGTTCCGCCAGAACGGCCTTGTCGATTGTCACGGCCTTCGGAGTCTCGAAATTCGGCTGCGCGAACGCGAAGCCGGGGAGTAACAGCAGCGTCGCGGCGAGGAGGTGTTTCACGGGTTCGTCTCGCGGGGAGGGGTCGAAGGGGTGGGGAAAGCCTATCGCTTCGGCCGGCGGATCGCAAGTCTCGACTTCCCGCCTACAATGCTTCCCACGGGGCGGACCGGCCGCCCCGGGGATTTACACACGTAGGAGACACCGCATGTCCCTGAAACTGTTCCTGGTCTGCTTCATTGGTCTGGCCGTCGTCGCCGCGAACGGCGCGCGGGCCGCGAACCCGGTGGTCGTGATGGAAACGTCCCTGGGCACGATCAAGATCGAACTCGACGAAGAGAAGGCCCCGATCACGGTCAAGAACTTCCTCAGCTACGTTGAAGATAAGCACTACGACGGCACGATCTTCCACCGCGTCATCGGCAAGGAGAACTCCGACAAGGACTTCATGATCCAGGGCGGCGGCTTCGAGTCGGGCCTGAGCCAGAAGAAGACCAAGGCCCCGATCAAGAACGAGGCGTCGAACGGTCTGAGCAACAAGAAGTACACTATCGCGATGGCCCGAACCGGCGACCCGGACAGCGCCACGGCCCAGTTCTTCATCAACGTCGGGGACAACAAGTTCCTCGACAAGTCGGCGGCCAGCGACGGGTACGCCGTCTTCGGCAAGGTGACCGAAGGCACGGACGTCGTGGACAAGATCAAGGCGGTCGAGACCGGCACCCAGAAGGGCTACCAGAACGTCCCGACGACGGACGTGGTCATCAAGTCGGTGAAGCTCGAAAAGAAGTAATCGCCAGCGGCCCCGACGAAACTTTGTCGGGGCCGCTCACTCTGCCGCCTCCAGTTCGGCCGTCATCGACCCCTGGCAGCGCTTGATCGTCGGGTCCGGTCCGTAAGCGTGAACCTGCTCCTGCTTCAACTCGGCCACTTCTTTCGCCCCCGTGAACACGATCGCCCGGCCCTGCTTGTCCACCTCGTCCGCGAGTTGGTAGCCCTTTTCGACCGGGTGGCCGAACAACTCCTTCAGCATCAGGATCACGTACGCATAAGAGTGGTCGTCGTCGTTCAACAGCACGACGTGGTAGGGGGGTTGGTGTCGCGTCTTCTGTTGGCTCTCGGCTTCGAGTTCGGGCAGCGTTGCGGTATTGCTCATCGGTCAGCCTCTACGGTCCGTCGAAAAGATCTCAGCCCCGCCCGCCCATCGCGTGCGGCCCGGTCGGGGGGACGTTCTCGACCAACCGGCCGAAGCAAACGATGGCGATGTCGTCGGTCTGCGGGCGGCCGTTGGCGTGCTGTCGGACCGCCCGGACGAGCCGCTCCCCCAACGCCTTCGGGCGGTCGATCGGCGATCCGGCGGTTGGCTTCATTATGGTCGCCGTCAGCCCCTCGTAGCCGAACATGGCGTCGGCGGGGGCCGGGGACGTGGCGTCGGTCACGCCGTCGGTGAACAGGAGGAGGGTGTCGCCCGGTAACAAGCCGATCTCGACCGCCTCGTAGGGGTACGACTCGACGATGCCGAGGGCCAGGCCACTTTGCTCGTGGGTGATGACTTCCACGAGGGTACGGTCGGTCGCCCGGAACCGCATCGGGTTCAAGTGGCCGGCGTTGACGATAGTGACGCGGTGCGTGACCGGATTGAGAACAAGCGCCGCCATCGTCACAAACCGGTCGCCGATGCCGCCGCGGATGAGTTGGTCGCTCAGGTGCTGAATCGCGGTCGGCACGTCGGGCTGCGTCATCATGCAGTACCGGGCTTCCGCGCTCAGTTTCGCCATGAGCAGCGCGGCCGGCACGCCCTTCCCGGCCACGTCGCCGAGCAGGATCGCAATCCGGCCGTCCGGCAGCGGGATGAACGTGTAGTAGTCGCCGCCCACCGTCTGGGCCGCGCTGTAGTCGCTGAAGAACTCGTACCCGGCGATGACGGGCAGCGTCCGCGGGAGGAAGTCGAGTTGGACCTTGCGGGCGATCTCGATTTCCTTCTGAAGTTTCTCCCGCGCCATCGTGCTCTCGTGAAGGGTCGCCTTTTCGATAGCCACGGTCGCCAAGTTGGCGACGATTAGCAACAGGTTCAGGTCGTCCTTCTTGAACTTCTTGCCGCGGTCCTGGGTGTCCAGTTGCATCGCGCCGATGGCCTTGCCGTCGGAATCGGTCAGCGGCACGCACATCACCGACCGGATGCGGAACTCGGCGATCGACTGGGCCGCTCCCATCGCGACGTCGCTGGAGGCGTCTTCGCTCAAGTACGCGGCCATCGACTCCATGCACTTGCGGACGATCGTCTTACTAAACCGGTGATCGTCCTGGCTGCCCTGGCGACGAACCTTGACGATCTTCGGGATGAGTTTCTTGTCCTCGGCGAGGATGATGAAGCACCGGTCGGCCTGCCGGAACACGTTGAAACTCGTCTCGGCGATGGTCGACAGGAGCGGCTCGAGTTCGAGGGCCTTCGACAGACTGATGCTAATGTCCAACAGCGCCCTCAGCATGTCCTTGGGCTGGGCGTTCAGCAAATCCGTGTCGGACCCCTTGGCCACCATGTGCTCGATACTGCTCGAATCGTTCTTCAGTTCGTCCTCTTGCGTATCCTCCAGGTTTACCGGCGGCTTGTATTCCCCCGGGAGGGGCTGCATGTGAGGGACGAAAGGCCGGTCGTCCTGGAACAAGTACTGGAAGTCGCAAATCTTGATCCGGTCGTCGTGCTTGAGGGCGTGCCGCTCCGTGATTTCGCGGTTGTTGACGAGGGTCTTGTTCCGGCTCTTGAGGTCTTCGATAAAGAACTGTCCGTTCGACCGGATGATTCTGGCGTGCTTCCGGCTGACCGCGTGATTCGGCACCACAATGCCACAAACGTCTTCCCGGCCGAGGACGACTTCGTCGGTTGACAAGAGATAACTTTGCCCGGAGCCCGTCATTCCGGGGGCTTTGATGAGTTTGAGCTTTGGCATGGTACTACCACGGGTAAGGCGCGGCGGGCCGTGGGGAAGGCACGACGACCCTGATAATTCGGGGAAATCTTCACTGATCTTACCCCTGATGCCCGCGAGATGCAAGCAACCAAGCACCGCGGTCCGCCGGAAACAGATTACCACCACCGCCGCCGTCGGGTAGAATGGTGCGGACGTCTCGACCCTCGGGAGATCGACCATCATGGCGAACAATTCGCCGCGTAAACGGAAGCCCAAGAGCCGCGTGCAAGGCATCCTGGGCGTCGGGCTGGACAATCAGGACGGCGAAAAGCGGATCACCCGGTCGGAGGAGATGGTCCTGATCGGCGGCTCGAAGGAAACCCACGAGCGGATGCAAGAGACGGCGATCCGATTCAGCGAAGGGCTGGAGAAAGTGGGCAAGAAGCTGCCCGAGATCTCGGTTAAGCAGGCGATCGACCTGCTTCGGGCGGCCCACGAGCAAACCGGGCGTTAAATCCCGCAATTTCAGACCCCGTCAAACGAATGACACGTCGCGAAACCTTTCTCCCCCGGCCGGGGTAGGACTCTGCGAGAGGTTGAACGTGACCGCCGACAGCGATGCCGAACTGGTCCGCCGGTGCCTCCTCGGCGACGCGGCCGCCATGCGTTCCCTCGTCGAACGATTCCAAACTGACGTTTACAGCGTGTGCGTGCGGCTGCTACGCCACTCCCAGGACGCGGAAGACGTGGCCCAGGAGGTGTTCATCCGCGTGTTCCGCAGCCTGAACCGCTGGGATTGCACCCGGCAACTGCGGCCGTGGATTCTGGGCATCACGATCAACCGCTGCCGGACGGCGATGTCGAAGCGGGTGCGGCGGCCGGAACTGGTCGATCACCTGCACGAGACGGCGAGCCAACAGCCGGAGGACGACAGCCACGAACTGACGGCGGAAATCCGAACCGCCGTGGACGAGATGCGGACCGACTACCGCGAAGTGTTCGTGCTGTTCCACGAGCACGGGCAGTCTTACGAGGAGATTTCGGCCGTGATCGACCGCCCCGTGGGGACGATCAAGACGTGGCTGCACCGGGCACGAACGGAAATCTTGATCCGCCTGCGGCGACGCGGTCTTGTGCCTTCAACTGACCACCCCGCCAAGAAGCAGGAAGCCGACCAAAGCGTCCCGGTAACGGGATGACCGAGCCATGAACGAGATGACCAACCCAACCTCCCCCGCCGCGGCGTGCGGCCGATTCGAAGTTGCAGTTCAGCGCGTGCTGGACGGCGACTTGCCCATCGACGCGCTGAGCGATCCTCACACCGAAAGCTGCCCGGCCTGTCGCGAAATGGCGGGGGCAACGGTCGCGCTCCTCACGGGTTTGAAGTCGTTACCGCCGGTTCTGCCGCCCGCGAACTTCGCGGACCGGGTCGTCCCGGCCGTCATCGCGGAACGCCGGCAGGCCGATTTTCGCCGGTCGGTCCGCATCGCGGTTGCGTCGTTGGCCGCTGCGGTAGTCGTGGCGTTCCTCGCGACGGAGGGGCGACAATCACCGCAGCCCGCAGTGGCTTCCCGCTCGCCGGACCCGGTTCGAATCGCGCCGCCGTCGGTCACGAAATCGTTCGCGGAGGCGGGATCGGCCGTCGTGTCGCTGACGAAGCGGGCGACGGAAGAATCCCTCTCGCCGGCCCGAAACTTGTTCGCCAGCCTCGACACGGTCCGGCCCACGCCGGCCGCCGTTCCCGTTCAAACCGATTTGCGGCCAACTTCCGCCTCGCCGGTCGAACCGATCACGAACACGGCCAAGCGGGCGTTGAACCTGTTCATCCGCGACGTCGGTGGCTTCGCGTCGATTCCCCAACAGAAGTCTTAATCGGAGCAATCGACCGCCATGCGAATGCTCGTGACCGCCGTGGTTCTGCTGGCCACCGCCCTTCCCCTCGTCGCCCAACCGACGGCCACGCCCCGCGACGAACTCTTGAGCCTCGTGCCCTCCGACACGGCCATCTGCCTGATCGTGCAGGGCGTTCGCGATCGGTCCCAGGCGGTCGCGGCCTCACCCTTGGCCGCGTGGGTCAGCCAGAAATACGGGACCGCACTCGGGGCCGCCCCCGAATTACAGAAGCTAAAGGACGTTGAGACGCTGTTCACGTCCTTCCTGGGCGTAACGCCGACCGACCTGCGAGACGACATCTTCGGTGACGCCATCGTCCTGACGTACAAGCCCGGCCCCGTCGGCAAGCCGGAGCAGGAGCAAGGGTGCGTGATGCTCAAGGCGCGCGACCCGGCGAAGCTCGCCAAACTCGTCGACCAGTTGAACAAGGTCCAGAACGCGACGAAGGAACTCACGGCCATCGTTCCGTTGAAGTACCGCGGCCAGGAGTACTTCAAGCGTGCGAAGTCGGACGACCGCAGCGAGTTCTACCTCTTGGACGACGGCCTCTTCGTGTTCGCCGCACAGGAGGCGTCGATTCACTCGGTGATCGATCAACGCCTCGCACCGAAAAACAACCCGCCGCCGATCGCGAAGTCGATCGAGCAACTGCGCGTGCAGGATGCCTTTATTCTCTGCTGGTTCAACCCGCGGAAGCTCGACACCGAGGTGAAGGCCCACATCGCCGCGGCCGGGTCGGCGAAGGAAAAGGCGGCCCGCCAACAGTTCGCGCAAATCTGGTCGGCCCTCGACAACATCGCAATTTACCTCGACGCCAAGGCGGACCTCGAGTTCGGCGTCGCGGCCGCGTACCGTGCGGACGCCCTGCCCGGCGAACTGCGGTCGTTCCTGCAATCCCGACCGAAGTCGTCCGCGTTGTGGCAGGTCATCCCCGAGGACGCGCTGCTCGCCATTGCGGGGCGGGCGACGGGTCGTCAGATCATGGACGTGCTGCTCTCGTTCACCCCGGCGGAAGACCGAGACGAGGTTCGCCAGGAGATCGAAAAGTCACTCGGCGCGGTCATCGGCCGGCAAAAGGTTCCCGACGTACTCCGCGGCATCGGTCCCGACTGGGGCGTGTGGGTGACACAACCGGGGACCGGCGGGTGGTGGCCCACCGTCACCCTCGCGGTGGGCGTAACCGATGATCCGGCGACGGTGCGGACCGCGGTCGAGAAGACGGTCGCCTTCTATTCGCAGTTTGCCCAGGTCGGCTACAACCGCGACCACGACGACCAGATCGAGTCGCAGACGGAACGACCCGTCGCGGGGCCGGAAGTCACGATCTTCTCGAACCCAAAACTCTTCTCCAACGGCTTCCTCCCCTGCTACGCTCTGTCAGAAGGGCACCTCATCGTCTCGTCGTCACCAAAGCAGGTCGCGGCCTTCCGTAAGCCCGGCGCGGTCAAGGTTCCCCCCGACGAAGCCGTGGTACTCCGCGTTTCCGGGGCCGCCCTTCAAGGCTATCTCGGCAAACACGGGAAGGAGATTGCCGAGTGGGCCGCAACTCAGCAGGATCGGCCGGTCGCCTCGGTTAACAGGGAAGTTACAACCCTCGCGGAAATTTTGCACGTCCTCGACCGCGGCGAGTTAGTCCTTCGCGGCGACGGCCAGGTGCTTCGGTGTGGCGTGCGATTGAAGTTCATCCAGCCGTTGACAAAATAGGCCGGGTGCAACCCTCGCGAACCGACGTTCACCTCGCCCGATTACTCCGCCTGATCGGGGTCTGCCTTGTCGCGGCATTGCCCGCCATCCTGCTCCCCTACACTGTCATGAATGCCCTCCACCGCGACGCTCTCCATTTGGGAGAGTTACCCGATGTGGTGATCTTGCAGTACCTGAGCCGAACGGCTTCGCTGCTGTACGCGATGCACGGGGCGATCCTCGTTTTCGTCTCGTTCGACGTGCGGCGATACCGACCGCTTATCGTAGTGCTGGGCTACCTGAACGGCTTTTACGGTCTGGTCGCGTTCACCGTCGACCTGGTCTTCGGCATGCCCCTCTGGTGGGCCGCGTGGGAAGGTCCGCTCATCATTCTGGCCGCCGTTCTCACCATCCGCCTCGCGAAGCGTGATGCCGCCGATTCTTCGGAATTGGCGCAAGTTTCCTAAAGTTCCGAGTTAGAGAGTGCAAATCGCCTCGGTACAACCTGATATGCCAACGCCGGTCCGGGAAATGCGTTGAGAATGAAGGGAAGACTTCGGAGGGAACAACAATGCGAAGCATCATCCTTGGTTTACTCGCGGTAGTCGGCCTCGCTTCGGCCACAAACAACACCTCAGCCCAGTATTACAGATCGAACGGTTACAACTACCAGTCCTATAGCAACGGTTATCAGCCGTACTCGGGCTACTACTATCCGCCGTCGGGGCTGACCAACTTCCCCAACGCCTACAACCCGTGGGCACGCTACCACAACAACAACTACAATCAGTACGCGGCCGCGGCCTACTTCAATTACATGGTGCAGTACAACAATGCCACAATTTTTAACCCCAGCCTGTATCCGGGTTACGGGCTAAGCGATTACAGCTTTCAAAACTTCGGTTTCAACCAGTTCAACGGCCTTGGTGTGAATAACTTCAATCAACCGGCCCTTCAGAAAGAAGTCGGCGGGTTCGTGGCAGTCGATCGTGCCACAGCTGTGAATCCGGTCAGCGGAACCGTTCTGAAGCCCTACCGTGGGATCGCACTGACGCGGGAAGGGACTTTCTACCACGTTCCGGGCACCGGCTCGCTCACCGCGTGGGGCACTTTCCTACCCGGCAGTGGCGTGTACGTGAACCCGCTCACGGGTACGACCTACAACCCGACCACGGGTCTGATCGCCCGATAAAGGTCAGACGCTCCGCTGTTTCAAGAGTTGCTTGTTGAGAATCGGGTCGCGTTCTGTTACCAATCCCTCGCCCGTATCTCGCGTGAGATGGCGGGCGAACATTTCGAACTTCGCGTCCAAATCATCGGCGTGGTGTAGGATCAGCACCTCCGGGATCATCGGCAACCGCGGCGAACCCCACTCCGGCCGTGTCAGGTGCGCAAGAATCACGTGTTCCAACAACTGAACTAGCTCGGCGTTAAGCCCTTCCACGCCCTTCGCGGCGTCGCGCACCAGATCGCGCGAAAGTTGAATGTGCCCGAACAGGTGGCCGGCGACCGTCGATTCTGGCGGCAACGTCGGCAGGGTGATGGTGTACTCGGCGACTCGCCCGATGTCGTGCAGTACCGCCCCCGCGACGACCAGATCACGGTTGAACGGCTTCAAATCCGGAAACCGTTCGGCGTATTGGTCCGCGAGCCAGCAACAGTTCCGCGTGACGTTGAGAACGTGTTCCAGCCACCCGCCGGGGAACGGGTAGAAGTGTCGGGCCGTCGCCGGGAGCTTCTTCAGGGGCTCCGCGTGGGCATCCAACAGACCATCGATCAGCACCTTCAACGGCTCGTCTCGGATTTCCGCCTGCACGAGTGCCTTCAAGTCGGTGAACATTGCGTCCGAATCGAACCGGGACCGCTCGATGAACTCGGCCTCGTTCAACCCGTCTTCCTTGTCCGCGGTCGTGGACTCGCGAAGTCGCACCACCTCGATTTGTGGCCCGTACTTTTCGTGCTCCGCGAACACCCCACGGACCTTGTAGATCATCCCCGCGTGCCAGTTCTGCTCGCACTCCGTGTACAGCGGGGCATCGGCCCAAATCACGCAACTGACGGTCCGCCGATGGTCGCGGAAGCGGCACGAATAGAACGGCTTGCCGTCGCGGGTCGTGCCCTTCTTCTTCTCAACGAGTAGGGCAAAGAAGTCCGACGCCGGCGGGCCGACCGCAAGTTCGTGGAGTTTGGCGACCGGCGGCCGGGGCTTATCGCGGGCCATGAGGGATTCGCCTTACGGGTTCGAGACTAAACCGTAGAGGAATGGCGGGTGGGCGAAATCCCACAGCCGCCACGGGTTCGCGTCGGCCGAGATCGGCAGCGCGTTCCACAGCCACGCATCATAGTACAGGCACGGAACGTGAATCGCGAA
Organism: Limnoglobus roseus; assembly: GCF_008254045.1. Classification (GTDB taxonomy): domain Bacteria; phylum Planctomycetota; class Planctomycetia; order Gemmatales; family Gemmataceae; genus Limnoglobus; species Limnoglobus roseus. The sequence continues at coordinate 7,321,715 of NZ_CP042425.1, forward strand.
TCCCAGCAGCCCGAGAACGGCCACGGCGATCCACCCTTCGCGGAGCGACAGCAACCATCCGACGGGCCGAATCAGGAACAGGGCGAGGATCGGCACCACCTCGGCGATCAGCCGCGAGCCGTAGCAGAACCCGCCCCACCAGACCGGCCACGAGGCGATCAAGAGCAAGTGCAGCGCCACCAAGCCCAACGCGAACGGCGTCCACCCACGCGGCACGCCCGATTCTCCCGCCCGCGCCGCCGGCCAGAGCCGCAGAACCAAGAGGAGCAAACACGGCTGGAAGACGAACAGTCCTCGGGATGGGCAGACCAGCACGCCGAGCATGAACTCGCCGGGGAACCACTTTTCTTGCAGGAAGCCCATCGCGGGGCCGAACGGGTTGCGGTAGATCGACCAATACATCACGCCCCACGGCAGGTAGAACAGCACGGCCAACAACGGCAGCAACAGCCCACGCCGCCAGTCGCGGGCGAGAACCCACAGCCCGAACGGGACCAGGAACGTGACCGCCGACGGCCGGCAGGCCAGAATCCACCCGCACGCCAGTGATTGGAGGAGCAACCCCTTCCACCCCGGCCGGCTGGCCGTGCGGAACTCGACCAGCAGGGCCAACAGCATCCAGAAGACGATGCCACCCTGCTGCCAGAGGAGCATCCCGAGCGTGGACGAAAACACCGACCCGGTCGCGAGGAGCCACGTCACGGTGAACGCCCCGGTCAGCGAGCCGAAGTGCAGCGCGATCAGAAAGAACAGGGCCAGGGAGCAACCCGTCAGTATGGACGCGGTCAGTTTCTCGATTCGCAGGTGAAGGCTGTCGTCACGGATGTCCAGACCCAACGCCGACGCGCCGAGGACGCCCGGCCACGCGAACACTTCCATCCCCGCCGGGTAGGTCGAATAAACGCCCGGCCCGCCCGGCACTTCTCGCACGAAATACGGCCGCCCGGGGCCACACACGTCCCAGCGGTATAGCCCAGATGGGGGCACGTACGACGACAACTCGCGGCTGCCCGTCTGCGCCATCTGCACGACCGTCGGCACCACCGGCATTGTGTCGCCGGTCCAGACGTGGATGGTCGAGTTCCAGTACAAGAACGCGCTCGGGAGTGTGATCGCGAAGAACGCAATGCCGAACGCTCGGCGGTCGTTCGGCGATTCCCGGAGCCTCGCTTGAATTCGCAGCAGCCCCGCGACGACGACGGAGGGCACAGACAGGAGGGCCGTTAGGCCGAGGCCGCTCAGCAGGGTGAACCGCCCGAGGCGGTGCGCGATGAGACTCGCGGTGTGGTTGCGAATCAGGTAGGCCGCGACGAACGCCAAGAGCAGTACGGACAGGCGGCGAATCGCCGTGCGGCGATCGATCGTGTTTGCAAACGCGGCCAGGAGGGTGAGGCCCGCCATCGCCGCGGGGCCGGTGGTACGGATGCGCCCCCACGCGGTCGCGGCAAAAATGCCGACCGCGGCCAGAAACAACACCCACTCGACGAGTTGTTGCCCCGAGTCCCGCCGCGGAGTCGGGGAGAGGCTGTTCCGCGGCGGTGAAGACAGTCGAAGACCAAACATCGTCGCCCTCACATAGAGGGCTGCCACGATACCACCCGCGTCGGAAAGCCGTCAACGCGAGGATGACAAGGGCCGTCCAACACTGGCCACGGTCGCTTGACTTTCGTGGGAGCGTACGCCAGTTACAAGGGCGTCGAGGCGAGGGGTTTCGGGAACAGGATAGACCGAGAGTTCGGGGAATTGCTCCGCATCCGGCCCGTTGGTTTTACCCCTCGCGTCTCACCTCTTTCACCCTTCATCCGCCACCGCTCCCCCAGCGTTCGACCAGTTCTGTACCCGTTCTGCCACCGACTCGGCACACGGTGGCAGTATTCCACAGGCCATTCAGCGATTGTCGGCGGCGGAAACCGAACAGTGTCGCAATCGCACTTTTCGGAAACGTCCCCACCCGTTGACCCGGCGCAAAGAGGCGTGTAGGGTGGGACGGTGACGTTCGGTACTCGTAGGCAGGGAGATCTTTTCGCGTGGAAGTTCTACGTCGGCGTAAACGATGGGTGTGGTTTGCGGCCGGGTTCATCGTTGTCTTCGTCGCGCTGCTCGTGTTCTACCCGGTGATCGCCGTGCACCCATCGGGGCAGTCCGCGACTCGCCAAAGCCTCTGGGCGTACTACACAAACGCACTGCTCCGCTTCTTCGGTCCGTCCAATCTGGGACCGGCCGGTAGTAACTCGGGTCGACTGTCGCGAATCGTGGTTGAGCATTTATCTCTGTCGGTCATTGGCGGGTGCGTCGCGGCTGGAATTGGATGGTGGCGGCGACGGCCTGCATCCCAGAAGACAGAACTGCCCGCGGGCTTGACGGTCGACCGCCGGGGCGAATGAGCCGATGGCGATATCCGTCGCTCGGTTCGGCGAGAGGGCTTCACTGGCAGCCGGTGCGGGAGTCGGGCATGACCGCTGATGTCGTCCAATCAAACTTCCCAGAAGGTGTCAGGCTACCCGACTGCTTGCGGGCCGTGTGTGACTACGTGGACGCTCACGGGTATCCCCTCAGCGGTTGCTTCGAGATTTGCGATCGGGGCCGGAAGGACGCGGAAGGGTGGTTCCCAGGCGATCCGGCGACACGGCGTCAGGTTGCGATTTTCGGCCGGGGTTCGACGGGATCCGCATACGCTCTGTGGCTGGTCCCGAACGCAAACCCGGCTGAAGCACCGGTCGTCCTCTTCGGCTCCGAGGGGGAGTTTATGGTGCTCGCGTCCAACGCATTTGAGTTCTGCCGGTTACTCGGACTGGGTTACGATGAGATCGAGTACGACGACCTTGCTGCACGTCCCGCAGAGTGGAATGAGACGGCGGGACTTCGCAACTGGTTGGCAGAGCGGCTACGAATCGACTTCCCAGCAACCGGGGAAGAGATCGCAAGAACCGCGAGGGAGCGGCATACCGGTTTCAGCGGGTGGATGAGAGCGTGGCAAGCGGCGAACCTATAGGATCGCGTAGACGCCAACCCTCTGCCCTTCACCCGCCCGTGCGGTCGGCAGGCCGCGGGACAAGTTGCGACTCAAGGGGACGGATCCCGCTGACCATCTTGCCCCTTAGTTTCGTCGGTCGTCATCGCCCGCCGCGGTGGGCGGTGCGGGAGGAAATTCGCTCGGCCGCCGGTTCCTCTTGCACCGCCACGCCGGGCGGGTAAAACGCACACTCGCCCGCCACTCGATCGACTCGCAATCGCGGACGGAGTACATGACGACCATCACCACCGGCGACCCGACCCCGTCCACGGCACGTGGCCGGAGGGTCCGGCAATGGCTTCAGTCCTGGGCCTGCGCGTTGTTGCACCGCCGCCAGTGGTACGCCCGGCACACGCTCGGGGGCACGTATTACGGGGAAGCCGGGGCGGAAGCGTGGCGATGCCGCAAGTGCGGCCGGAAGTGGAAGGGGGAAGGCTGAGGATGGGTCGCGCCACCCCTCGGTGTTGTCGAGTGTGCCCCGTGACAGGGCGGGCAGCGCGGGTGGGCTTATAAGAGGGCGTCGGCCGCTCGAATCCCGTGGACCGACCCGCCCACGAGCGGTAGGATCGACCGTGACGGCGAGCGTCCCCCACGGAGATGACCGTGCCTCACCCTGAACTCGAATTCTTCAACAGCCTGACCGGCAAACTGGAGATCGAACTCGACACGCCCGCCGAGCCGGTCGCGAATCTGTTGAACCTCCAAGCGTCGCCCGACGCCCGCATCGTCCGCCTGGAACTGAAGGCCGAGGTGTTCGACCGCGAGACGGACGAGTCTCGCCCTCTCACCCCGGCGGAACTGGACGGCGTGGCCTTCCGGGGCAGTTCGATCCTCCTGCAAAGTGAGGACGGCGAACCCGTGTCGCACGCCGCGCCGAACGGGTCGCACTTCACGGTTCGGGAACTGTTGCGGGCCGTCGAAGAGACCGAGCGGCAAACCCGCGGCGGATCGGAATGGCTCGGCGGTGTGGACGTTCATCACGTCTACTTCGAAGGCATCCACTCCGACGACGGCGACGTGTGGGAAGTCGATTGGGGGTCGTGAGCGAATGACCTCCACCCTCGCCGCCCTCCGCGATGCCGTCCTCCTACACCCCGCCGACGACGTGGTCCGAGGCGTGTACGCCGACGCCTGTCTCGAGTCCGGCGACCCGGCGACGATGGCCCAGGGCGAACTGATCCTCCTTCAACTCGCGCGGGCGGACGAAGAACGGCAGCGGAAGTTTATCGGTCTGTGGGCAAAGCCGTGGTTACCGGCCGGGGTGTCTCACCGCGTCCGCCTCTCGCACCAGCACAGCGACTGGTGGCGCGTCGGACCGGGCGTGGAAGTGGAGTTCGGCCGCGGGTTCGCGACGGGCATGCGGTTGACCGACCCGACCGACTCGGACTGGACCGAGGCGACCGTCGGCGTGGTCGCCGAGATGCACGCCAACTCCGTTGCCGCCCTATTCGCTGAGCATCCGCTGGAACGGGTCGTCATCGGCATCGGCGAAGGTGAGGAGTGGTGGATTGAACTGAGTTGGCCACACCGGATACCCGAACAACAACAGTGGGGCCTCGTCAGTAGTCGCCGCGAGCGGGCCGGAATGGGCTGGTCCTCCTCCCGAGAATCGTTTTCCGCGAAACTGGACCGGGCCGTCAACGCCCGCATCCTCACCCTCGGCCAGCGCGTCCTGAACGTTCAACGCGGGAACCGGGGCCACCGCGAGTGGGGTGCTGGGATCATCTGACTCGCCTCCCGCACCACCCTTTTCGCAGTCACACCGTCGGTACGATCTTTTTACCACGTGCCGGACTTCGACGGCGCGGACATCGACACGAACCCCTCCCCGCCTGCGTCAACCATCTCACTCAGTCCCGGCCGGCTTGTCGCCGCCGTTCACAGCAATCCAGCACTGGTGGTACAACCGAAACCAATACTCCCGGCTCTGCCGCTCGGGGCCGTTCTTCTCGTGCGCCGCGACCGTCTCCATCAGTCGGAACGCAACCGATGCCACTGTCACCGCTTCAACCTCAACAGGACCGGTTACCCGGACGTGATCTCCCACGAATCCAACTCCAAAATGATCGGGCGGATCGCGTGATTCATCTTCCCGCCGGTTCCCGTGGTCGTCAAGGCCGTGGGTGGGCCGACGAACCAACGCATGCCCTGGACCGCCCGCCCAACGTCCTTGCCCTCGCCCCGGACGGCAGGTAACGTCAGGGGCGGTCTCCGAGTGTCCACCTTCCTCAAGTCGTTCATCCCGGGCAAGTGACGGCGGCGATGTCGGAGACCCGTGAGCGGCTACGCCGAGTTGGCTCAGGGGACATAGTTTGACCCCTCTGCCACCACGGCAATCTCAACCCACGATTTCAGACCATCCCTCGCCGGGTGAGGGACGAATCGGAGCGTGCCTACGACTACGACCGCTACCTTGTCGTCATTGTCCTTGTCGCAGTTGGCCACGTTGGCCACGCGGGCGAACTCGACGCGGTCGGCGGTGCGGGGCGCGGTCCGCGATGGGATACCGCCGGCGGCGAGGGAATGCGGCTTCGTTTTTTGCACGCTCAACAAAAGGTTAAAATGCAAACGCGCGACGTCCCACACCTGATGAACTATTGATCACTTTTCGGTACATTTGAATTACTCTCATAATTATCCCTTACCCTCACCCTATACCGCAGGCTGCCCAATGCCCGACACAACAAGCCCGGCTGCAGATTTGTACTTTGACCTCCTCAAGCGAAGTTTGGCCGGACTGATCCACCCGCCAGAGTTGCGGGCGGTGAGCCCTACCGTGTTAGCAAGCCCGATGGTGGAAAAGGAACTCGCCAGCGGTGGGTATGAACTTTGCCAGAGGATCACCCCGCCTGACTTCTCGAAACGCGACGAGGGCCGCGACTGGCCGGCCGGGGCCGCCGAAACGATGATCGGGATGAAGCGTCTGAACAACCTCCAGATGTGCGTCGAGTCGATTGTTCGGGACGGCATACCCGGTGACCTGATCGAGTGCGGTGTGTGGCGGGGCGGGGCAGCCATCTTCATGCGGGCCGCCCTGGCGGCCTTCGGCGACTCGACAAAAACGGTTTGGGTCGCGGATTCCTTTCAGGGGCTGCCGCCCCCGTCCCCAGACCTTTACCCGGCCGACCTTGGTGACACGCTCCACACCTACTCCGAACTGGCCATCGGAGTGGAAGTTGTCCGGGACAACTTCCGCCGCTACGGCCTGTTGGACGATCGAGTGCGGTTCCTGGAAGGGTGGTTCAAGGACACGTTGCCGGCTGCACCGATCTCGCAGATCTCGGTCCTGCGTGCCGACGGCGACATGTACGAATCGACGATCCAAATTCTCGAAACGCTGTACCCCAAGCTCTCGCCAGGCGGGTTTTGCATCATCGACGATTACGGCGCCGTGTACGCGTGCAAACAAGCCACCGACGACTACCGCCGCAAGAATGGGATTACGGACCCTGTGCAAACAATCGACTGGACGGGAGTCTACTGGCGCCGCGGCAGCTAGGCTCGCCAATTTGGAGCCGGATCCGAACCGAATACGGGGAGAAATCTCGACGGCGTGACTGCGAGCGGCGGGAAATACGCTGTCGTGGACGGCCGCCACAGCCGCGAGTCGCAACAGAGACCGCGGGACTACTCGTTGTCACGGTCAATCTCTACGGTGGTTTGTGCTCGGTTGTAGAGCCGGACGTTCACTCTGACACCGACCCAATATGACGCGGCGGGCAACGAGAACCTCGTCGCGGCTCTCCGTTTCATGCTCGTCACCTTACCCCACGCCGACGTAATTGGGTGGGGGTTCGCCTCTCACGCCGGCCAACCCACAAGTTCGCGGTCCACTCGCCCGCTCGATCGTCTGGGCGTAGCTGTAGTTCGTGTACTTCGCGTTGTATGGTCTCGCTCCCGCACTGCACCGCTTCATGTCGAGGTGTGTCCGCCGGTAGAACTCGGCCTCCGACTCGACGGGTTGAAGAAGTGGCACGTCCGCGGGCCGGGTTAACCGTGGCGCGACGATCGACCGGGATCACTCGCCCAACACGATGATCCAGACCTCGCCGAAGCGGGCGGTCTTGTGGGCCATCCAGATGTAGACCCAGACTCCTTCCTCGTCCAAGTTCCTCGCCATCCCGTCGATCTTAACGACTCGGCCGCAGTGGACCTCGGCCCCGGTCAGTTCGAACAGGTCGCTCGGCCGCACCCCGTCAGCAATCGCAAGCGGAACACCTCCGTCACCGTAGGTGTCAGGAACGGGAGACTGGCGATAACGTGGTGCCGCGGTACGGGCTCGATGTCTTCGTCTCGAACCGCTTGGATCGACAACTCACGAACCACGAGGATCGGCCGCCGGGTTGGTGAAGTACTGGGCCAGAACGTCCGGAAGGCTTCCTCCGCTTCCAGCGTCTGGAACTTACCGAAATACTCCCGGGTGCCGTTTACAGTAGCAGGTTGTCCCCCTTGTCGTTGCGATTACATCTCGGACGGGACCGACACATTCTGAACCGACGGCTTTCCGCCCTTCGGCCCGCTGGCCACGGTCACGGCCCAAGTCTGGCCGATGGCCTTTTGCACGTCCGTCCACAGGCCGCTGATATCCTCGCCGGGAACGAGTGGTCGCCCCACCAATCCGGCCAAAAGCCGACCGGCATGGGTATGAGGCGTCAGTCGCAGGTCCGTTAGGGCGGTCGCCTCACGACCCTTGTGCGGGCCGCTGGCCACGGCCCATGTCCACGTGAGTTTGTCCTGTACTTTGTCGTTGGAAAATGCTTCCACCCCTCGGAACACGGCGAAGTAAACGCCGACCGGCAAGGGTTCGGCCCCGCTCGCCGCGACCGCCAACCCCGTAAAGGGGTTAACAGTCGGCGTCGGTAGCATGGGTTTCGGCGCGGTCGCCGTGTGGGGCGGAATTGCGGTTTGGGAAGTGCTCATTTCTCGCCCCTTCGGCCAGCAATGCCGTCACGCTCTGGGTGTGGATTCGGATTCCGCGACCGACACGTATGCCCGTGAGCCGTCCGTTGTGAAACCACTGACGTACCGTCTCAGATGAAACGGTGAGAATGTCCGCCGCTTGGCGGACTGTTAAAAGCTGCCGGGACATTGGCAGCGGGGTGAGATTGGTAGCTTGTGTCACAAGCCACCTCCTTTTGATTAAGGAGTATGGGTGTGACCTAGATGGGTTGGTCTGAACCCGAGGTTACGGTTTCCGATACAGGAAGAAGGTGGACCCTCTTACGTCTGCCAGATTACGCTTGCCTCACTGTCCCTGACTTCAGAGATCAGCAGTCCGGCTATCCGCCGTGGAAGTGGGAATGGATAATAGCGTTGGCCTGTAAATTTTGCAACGCCAATTTGGCGCGGTTGGAAATCGTGGCAGGCTTCTCCGTAACCCTATCGGTTTCGGCATGACAAAAAGCCGTGAGCGGTGTGCCTCTCCGGGGCCCACGCTGGAACATTTTCGGGGATATGGGGTCGCTTAGAGCGGTTCCCGAGATGATCTGGCGCAGGTCTGTCGGTCGCGGTAGATTAGTGGCTCCCTCCGAGGGCCACCGATGCGAGCGTACTCCGCCGATCTTCGTGAGCGGGTGTTGGCCGACGCCGACGGCGGGGCGGGCACGCGGGCCTCGCCGCCAAGTACCGGGTGAGCGAGTCGTGGGTGCGGCGGGTCAAGCAAGTGGGGCGGGAGACCGGGCGAACCGCCCCGGCGGCCCAGCGGCGGGGGCCGACGCCGGGGTGGGTGGCCCACGCCGACGCCATCCGGGCGGCCGTCGCCGCCGACCCGGACGCGGCCCTGGCCGAGTACCGCGAGCGGTTCGCCCTCCCGCTGTCCCGGTCGGCGTTGGCCCGGGCCCTCGTCGCCCTCGGGTTGCCGCGGAAAAAAAGTCGATCCGGGCGGCCGAGCCGGACCGCCCGGACGTGAAGGAACAGCGGGCCGCCTGGCGGGCCGGGCAACCGGCCCTCGACCCGGCGACGTTGGTGCTCGTGGACGAGACGCGGGCGAGCACGAACATGGCCCGGACCCACGGCCGGTGCCCGACCGGCCGGCGGCTGGTGATGGCCGTGCCGCACGGGCACGGGAAGACGACCACGTTCGTGGCCGCCTTGCGGGCGGACGGCATGGTCGCCCCGACGGTCATCGACGGGGCCGTGACCGGGGACCTGTTCGTCGCCGACGTCGAACGGCAACTGGCCCCGGCCCCTGCGGCCGGGGGACGTGGTGGTGATGGACAACCTGGCGTGCCACAAGCGGGCCGGGGTGCGGCGGGCGATCGAGGCGGCGGGGGCCGCGCGGCGGCGGCTGCCGCCGTACTCCCCGGACCGGAACCCGATCGAGAGGGCGTTCCGCAAGCTCAAGGCGCGGTTGCGGGCGGCGGCCAAGCGGACGATCCGGGCGGTCGAGGACTACCGGGGCGAACGGTCGGCCGCGTTCGCCCCCGAGGAGTGCCGCAACTACTTCCGCAGTTGCGGCTATGGGGTCGCTTAGCTCAGCGGGAGAACACGCCCATTACAAGAGTGCATTCCGTCATCTGGGGACAGAATTGGGGGACAGAATTCGCATTTCGGGGGACAGAATTGGGGTATACTCAAAATACGCCCTTACCGTTGGCTGTCCGGCAAGGCGTCGAAAACGCTTAAGATCAAAGGGTTTAAGGCCGAAAGGCTTAACGCCGAAGTGCCTGTCTGCAAGTGGTCGCTACAGGGATTGAACCTGTGACCACACCCTTGTAATGGGCGTGCTCTACCGCTGAGCTAAGCGACCGTGAGGCTGTTATAGCGACCCACCCGCCGAAGGCATCAGCCGCGGTCCGGTGTGCCGCGTAAGTCGCGAAGAAGACTCTGAATCGTGCGGGCCGCGTTCAAGTGCCGGCGGATGTCCACGAGTTCGGTCGGCAGCGGGGTTGGTTGCGATTCGATCTTCGCGAAGCGTGAAGCCACGTCGGCGATCACGACCGAGAACTGACCCATCAGGTCGGCTTCGAGTTCACTCAAACTGCCGCCGGCCGCGCGGATTTCGTCCATCTGCTCGCGGGTTTCCATCATCTGCATGAGGAACGATTGATCCTGACTCTTCTCCTGGCCTGCCGTTGGGCCGCCGAGAAGCGAGAGCAGGTATTCGGCCCGCCGGAACGGATCTTTTAAGGTCGTATAGGCCTGGTTGAGCGATGCCGTCTGCTCGATCACAAACAACTGATCGGCGTCGCTCGCCCCGCCGTGGAAGTCGGGGTGGAACTGCCGCGACTGCGCCAGGTAACGGCGTTCGACTTCGGCCTCGTCAATGGAAAAGCGTCTCGGCAGGCCGAGACGCTCGTAGTAGTCGCTCATGGTCGGCATTACATCGAGAAGGAGCTGCCGCAGCCGCAGGTGGTCTTGGCGCTCGGGTTGGTGACGCTGAAACCCCGCTTGTTCAGGTCGTCGTGGAAGTCGACCGTCACGCCGTCGAGGTACAACATGCTCCGCTTGTCGATGACGATGTTGACGCCGTGAAGTTCGAAGGTGTCGTCGAGTTTCTCGTTGATCGTCTCGTCGAGGTCGAGCTTGTGTTGGAAGCCGGAGCACCCGCCGCCGACGACGCGGATGCGGAGATAGAGCGGCTTCTCAGAGGCTTGTTCGGCCGCGATGCGGCGAACTTCGGACGCAGCCTTTTCGGTCAACGTAATCGGCAGAGCCTGGGTGGTCTTCGTGCCGAGTTCGAGGGTTTCCGTGGACATCGTTACCTCAGTAGTTGGGTGTGGTAGGGGATACCGTTCGCGTTAGGGAATCATACACCGTATCAGCCGCCGACGGTAGCCGGTTCTTCCCGGTCGGCCGTCACATCTTGCTTTTCCTGGTAGTTCTTGATGGCCGCCTTGATGGCGTCTTCCGCCAGCACCGAGCAGTGGACCTTGACCGGCGGCAGGGCCAACTCTTCGACGATGGCGGTGTTCTTGATCTCCATCGCCTCGTCGACCGTCTTGCCCTTCAGCCACTCGGTGGCCAAGCTGCTCGACGCAATGGCCGAACCGCAACCGAAGGTCTTGAAGCGGGCGTCTTCGATGACGCCGGTGACCGGGTTCACCTTGATTTGCAACTTCAGCACGTCGCCGCACTCCGGCGCGCCGACGAGGCCCGTACCCACGTCCGCCGACTTCACGTCGAGGCTGCCGACGTTGCGGGGGTTGTTGTAGTGTTCAAGGATTTTGTCGCTATATGGCATGAGCCTCTCCCGTTAGTTGTGTTCGTTCCTAAAGCCGCATTTGATGAGTTTAGTGCGCCGACCACTCGATGCTCTTCAAGTCGATGCCCGCCTGGGCCATCTCGTACAACGGCGACATTTCGCGGAGGCGGTTCACTTCCCGTACCACGAGGTTGACGACGTAATCGACTTCCTCTTCCGTGTTGAACCGGCCGAGGCCGAAGCGGATGCTGCTGTGGGCGAGTTCGTCGCCGACGCCGAGAGCGCGGAGGACGTAGCTCGGTTCCAGGCTCGCGCTCGTGCAGGCGGACCCGCTGCTGACGGCCACGTCCTTGATGCCCATCATCATGCCCTCGCCCTCGACGTAGGCGAAGCTGATGTTCGCGTTGCCGGGCAGGCGTTCGGTCGGGTGGCCGTTCAGGTACGTCTCCGGCAGTTGGTCCATGATCCCCTTGCGGAGCCGTTCGCGGAGGGCGAAGGTCTTCTTACTCTCCTCCGGCATCTCCTTGCGGCAGATGTCCGCCGCTTCGCCGAAGGCGACGATCAGCGGAACCGGAAGCGTGCCGGACCGCATGCCGCGTTCGTGACCGCCGCCGTCGATGATCGGTTCGAGGCGGACGCGCGGGTTCTTCTTGCGGACGTACAGCGCCCCGATGCCCTTCGGCCCGTACATCTTGTGGGCCGACATGCTCATCAAGTCGATGTTCATCGCCTCCACGTCCACCGGCACCTTGCCGACGGCCTGCACCCCGTCGGTGTGGAAGAGGACGCCCTTCTCCTTGCAAACCTTACCGATTTCGGCGATCGGTTGGATCGTCCCGATCTCGTTGTTGGCGAACATCACGCTCACCAGGATCGTCTTGTCCGTGATGGCGTTGCGGACTTGCTCGGCAGTCACGCGGCCAAACTTGTCCGGTTCCAGGTACGTAATCTGGCAACCTTCGCGCTCGAGCCGCTTGCAGGTATCGAGGACGCACTTGTGCTCGGTGGGAACCGTGATGATGTGGTTCCCCTTCTTCTTGTACATCGCCGCCACGCCCTTGAGGGCGAGGTTGTTGCTCTCGGTCGCGCCGCTGGTGAAGATGATTTCCTTCTCGGTCGCTCCGATCAACTCGGCGATCTGCTCGCGGGCGTTGTCCACGGCCGCCTCACCCTCCCAGCCGTAGGGGTGGCTGCGGCTGGCGGCGTTGCCGTACTTCTCGGTGAAGTAGGGCAGCATCGCATCGACGACCCGCGGATCGACGCGGGTGGTGGAGTTGTTGTCCATGTAGATCGGCAAGTTCATCGTCGGCCCTCGGAAAGCAGATTTACTGTGCGGCCAGTTGCGGCTCGCGTGGGTGGTCGGCCATCATCATGAGCGGTAACATCGTGGTGCTGGCGGCCGCGCGATTTGCCGAGAAGAGTTCTTCCAGCGTGACCCCGTGCAGCACGCCCATCAGACGGCGGTGAATCTCCGCGATCGGCCCCTTCATCGGGCAGACGTGCGAGACGGAACACGTCCCCTCGCCCCGTGCCTCGCTGTGGCTGCTGCAAACCGTGAGTTTGAACCCTTCCTCAATCGATTCCAGCAGTTCCGCGAGCGTTACTTCGTTCGCGGGTCGGAGCATCGCGTACCCGCCCTTGACCCCACGGTGGCTCGCCACGTACCCGGCGTGCGTCAGTTCTTTCAGGATGTTCGCGACAAACGCCCGACTCAGTCCGAACGCTTCCGCAATCGTGCGGGCGTTGCCGCCGGTCGGGTGGTGGTACAGGTGCGATAGAATGAGCAACGCATAGTCGGCCTTGCGGCTGAGCAGAGTCATTGCGTTGCTCCTCGGGAGTCCTAAGAACCGGGCGAAACGAATCCGCACCTCTCTGAGTCCATTTTTAGGCGTGGTATCGCACCTGAATAGGGCGAATTCGTTGAGACGCCGTCTCACGAACCAGAAGTGATGTGATAACAGTCACTTGCGCCAAGAGAACTTCTCAGCGTTGCCCGAGGATTTGGGTGGCCTGCTCATCTTTGAGTGCAGAAGTGATTTCTCGACTTTTGACGGTCGTACTGAGTCGTGCGCTGCCAGACTTGACCGCTTGTGTTTCGAGCATGAAGGTCGCGGTCGAACCGGCCGGCAACTCCGCGAGGCTTGGGAACGTGAACCGCTGATCGGCGACGGTCGCGATCAAATCGTTCGGTCCTGTGCCTTTCTTGAGTTGCAATTCGTCGGTCGCCTCCGCACTCACGACGACGTTGTGGGCCGAGGCGTTACCGCGATTGCGGACCGTCACGCGGAAAACGGCCTTCCCGCCGACGCGGACCGGGCCGACCGGGTCGGCCACGACCAGCGTCAGCACCGGCAGGCCGACGATCGAGACGAGGCTCGACGCGCCCTTCGCTTTCACGCGATTCCCGCCGGGCATTTCGCCGTCGGCGCTGACCGCGACTGCGAGCTTTTCCGCCTGGCGGTCACTGGTCGTGTTCAGGCGAAGCACCTTCGACTCGCCAGCCGCAAGCGTGCCCAGGCTCCAGGCTGCCCCGGCGTCCGACGTGCGGCCGTTCTCGGTGGCGGTCGCCGCCGTGAGGCCGCGGGGCAGCGTGGCTTGAACCTTCACGTCGGCCAGCGGGGCGTCGCCGCGGTTGGTGACGCGGTATTCGAAGAGGCCGTCCTGTCGCACAGAGATCGTCTCCGGACCACTCATCGTCACTTCGAGTTCTGCCCGGCCGACGGTCAGAATTGCATCGCCGCGTTCGGCCAACCCACCGTTGGCGGTGACATTGACCTTCACGGGGAACTTGCCCGCCTTGTCCAAAGTAACCGGCACGAAGACGGTCTTCGTCCCGCGGGCCGCGATGCTGCCGATGCTCTTTTCGAGCGGCGCGTTCTTCAGATCGGGAACATCAACCCAGGCCACGGCGTTGCTGATTGGCACGTTGCCGGTATTCGTGACCGTCACGCGGACGGTCGCCTCGTCGCCGGTGGAAACGTAAGTCGGGGCGTCCACCTTGACCTTCATGGCCGCGGTATCGACGTCGCTGCCGGCTTGCTGTTCGGCCCGCATGCCGTCGGCCGTCTCCGCCGTCGCAGTGATGTTCAACGCGGCCTTCTTCGTCGGGCGAACGACGACTGTGATGTCTTGATTCTTCGAACCGGGCAGCCCTTCGAAGGCCCAGGTGAAAGTGTTGCCGCTTCGTCGCAGGGCGGGCGGGTCGGCGCGGACGAACTCCGCGTGGTCGGGAATGGTCGCCTTCACCGTTAGCGGTTGGCTCTCGGCCTTGCCGACGTTCGCGAGTGATATCGTGACCGGCACTTCCTGATTGACGCCGACCGCTTTCGGCACCTTCACGTCGAGACTGACCTGCACCCCCTCGTCCGAGCGCGGCCGACTCGTCAGGCTACCGTTCTCCCGCGGGGTCGTGGTGCCATTCTCTTTCGCGCTCGTTGTGGGATTCTCGCGCGGCGTCGTGTCGGGGTCGGCGGTCGGCGGCGTGGTTTCTTCAGTCGCGGCGGCATCCTTGCGGAATTGGCCCTTCGTCCACGTCAACTTCACGACGACACGGCCCTTCTCGACGTCGGAAATGTCCGGGGCGTAGGCCGTGACCGTGGTCTGCCCTTCGACCGGCGACGTGACAACGCAATAAGTCTGGCCCTGGTGAACCTCGAAGTCGTCGCGGGCGTTGTCGCGCTTGACGCTCTGGCTGAACGTGTTCGTGTAAACGACGGCGTACTTCGAGTCGATCTTCTTGCCGCGGTTCGGCAGGAAGCCACCCTCGTCGGTGGCGGCGATGCTGCCCGGCCCCTCCAGGGTCCACTCGACCCGCCGACGGCTGCGGGTGCTGCCGTCGCGGTCGTAGAAGGTGGCGATCAGGGCTTGCTCGGCGTTGACGCGGTTGGTACGACTCGTCGGCGTGACTTCAAGGCGGCCGACGCCGGAGGTGGAAGATCGCGGAGTGTCGCGGCCGGTGGACGATTCCGACCGGCGGTCGCCGTCGTTCGACAAGCTGTCCATGGCCCGCAGTCGCTCGCGCGACGAGTTGGCACAACCGCTGCCGATGGCGATTAGACCGCCGATCAGAATCCCGAGCATCGGCCTCATACCGGCCCCCCGCTTGGCGGACGCGAACGCCCTTACTTGCTGCCCATCATGGAGGGCACCTTCAGGTCGCCGCCGCTACCCTCGGCGATCGGCGGCAGGGTGGTCATCCCCGACATGCCGGGCGGATTCATCGGAGCGATATCGGGCGAGGGTGCCGGGGCGGACGGGTACGAAGTCACGGGCAGCGACGGCACGGCCATCTGCGGCATGACACCCGGTTGTGGCGTCGGCGACTCGACGATCGGCCGCCGGAAGTTTTCGTTGCCGACGATCGGGCTGTACGTCCCGCCGCGGCCGGTGGAAGCCGTCGGAATCGCCGGCGTCGCGCCGGTGGTGGGCGGCGTCGTGCCGGCCGTGGGCGGCGTCGGCTTCTTGGCGGGATCGGTAGTGGACGAATTGATGACTGGTTTCGGCGGAAGCAGCGGGTTCGGCTGCCGCGGGGCCGAGTGACAGCCGGTCAAGAGGAGGGCTGACAAGAGAGCGATCCGCGATCCGTGCGGCATGACGTTTCCCTTTCCGTGGAAGAATGGGAAGCCGTGTACCGTGGATTCGCGGATGCGTCAAGGGCCACTTCGCGGACGGCTTACCGCCCGGCTCCGGCCGGGGCGGGTGCGGCGACCGGGGCCGCGGGGGCGATGACCGGGGCAACAGCCCCGGCGTTCCGCCGCAGCAACCCGTCTGGGTCCTGCATCGAATCGACTTCCCGTTGCAGCGGGAAGGCCGGGTCGGGCGGGAAGTATTGCGGCCGCTGCTTCAGGTAGTGCGGGCTGGGCAGCGTCAGCCCGCCGAAATACGTCTGACAGCCGCTCAGCACGGACAGGGCCAACCCCAAACCCGCACAGCCGGTTAGCGATCGAAGTGTGATTCGCATTTGCACGTCTCCCCCGTTCCGCGACACGAACTCCCCCGCTCGTGCGCTGGCACGATGAGTCTGCCGGATTTATCGGCTGTACCGGCTGCGGGGTTTAATCTGAAAAGGAAATCGACCCGATTTCGTTCAATTCAGGTCACGGCAGATGGGGACTGGTGGCAATTCTGCTCGATTACCGCCGATCGAGGGGTGCGGTTTGTTGCGAGTAAAACACAGCCGCCGCCCGAGTCCCTCGGACGGCGGCCGGAATGACGGAGTCTGTCCTACCTTATTCATCCGGGCTAACAGTATTCCCGTCGGCTCGTGCGGCAAGCCGGAACAGGGTCGAGACGCTCAGCGTGGACTTCAAACTGCGTACCGAACCGTCTCCCATCGAGACGTTCGCGACACCCGTGTGGAAGGCGTAGATTTCGCTTTGATTCCAGCAGTTCACCGCACACGCTTGATTCGCCATTGCGGCGGTCGTGCTGCTCGTCGCCTTGCTGGGGGCCGTTCCCGCCGTGGCCGGTGGCAACGTCCCACTACAGGTGATGTCAAATCCCGCGCCCGCCCAAGCCCCGTTCACGAACGTTGGTTGGTTACTGTACTTGGTGCCGTAAGCCCACCCGTCGGGCCGTCCCGCGTCTTCCGCCACCATAATCGTGTTGCTCAGGCCGTCCGTCACCGCCAGCAGCGGAGTCCGCTGGGCGTTGACCAGAATCCCAATGACGGCATTGTTGTTCGCCGTGGTCCCGGTCCCCCCACCGGGGAAGGTCAAGCCGACCGCGACCCAAGCGGCAGGAACGCCATTGGCCCGGGTCGTGGCGAAATAATCGGTCGTGCGAGGACTCCAGCCGATACTGGCCAGGGTCGATGGGACCGCATGGTCGCCCGGAGCGGACGGACACTCGTATACCGGAATCCGGGTGCTGGACGCTGGTTGATTCTGTGCGTTGTCCCAATCCAGACGGAAGTTGTACCCCCCCGCCCCGGCAGTCAGGACGTTCGCTTGTTCGATGTACGGGAGCAAGATCGACAAAAAGCTGTGCTTCGCGTAGTCCGTCCCCAAGGCCCCCGACTGACCGGCTTTCAGAAAGTCCGAGAGGTACGAGTACGGGCCGCCGTTGGCGGGTTGAACACTGGCGGGCGGCAGCGATTGGTAGGTGCTTTCGTAGTTGTGACAGGCCAGGCCGATTTGTTTCAGATTGTTCGAACACTTCATCCGGGCCGCCGCCTCACGAACCTTTTGCACGGCCGGCAGCAGTAAACCGATCAGAACCGCGATAATCGCGATGACGACCAAGAGTTCGATCAAGGTAAACGCCCGCGCACGGGCCAGCCTCAAGCGAGTCATACTCTCTCCAAAGAAATGATC
The DNA here is from genome assembly GCF_008254045.1 of Limnoglobus roseus. Lineage (GTDB taxonomy): Bacteria > Planctomycetota > Planctomycetia > Gemmatales > Gemmataceae > Limnoglobus > Limnoglobus roseus. The sequence continues at coordinate 7,339,185 of NZ_CP042425.1, forward strand.
TGTTGATGAAGGCAATGAAAGACCATCGGCATTCTCACGCCGAGAGTCAGCAATCATCAAATCAGGGAAATTGGAAGAGGATTGGTAGTTACTGTAAGCGTTGCGTGAAGACGCGGCAAACAATCCGTGCCAAAAGATGAAATTCGTCGGCCGAAGGAGTTGGAACAACCCTTTTCTTCAACAGGCCAAATCGTCCTCGTTGAAGAGTGTGAAGCCCTGATTTTGCAGCGTGTTTGCAGCGTTTTCCAGATTATCGACGTGGATAGCCAGGGCCGTGCTCCCCATCGGGCCGACGCCGATGAGCAGTGGGTAGGCGTAATGGATGTTGATTTCACCGCCGAGAAGGGCCTTCGTGATCGTCAGCAGAGGGCGGTTGTCGTCCGGCAGTTTCACCACGATCAGGTCGCTCTCCGTGAACGGGAACTTCCCGCTCGTGAGCAGTTCATACGCACGTTCGTAGTTGCTGGGCAGCAGGCGAATGATGGCACAGTCGGCCGTTTCCACGACGTTGAGCGACACGACCTGAACGTCGGTCGATTCGAACTGCTTGACGAGTTTGAGGAGCGCCCCCATGCGGTTGGCGAGGAAGATGTTAAACTGTCGCACACTCGGCCAATCGCGCCCGTGGGCCGTCGCGAACCCGGTCCCCAGGTGGCCGTTCTCGTCGTCGTCGTTCAGAAGCATCCCGTTCCCTCGGATGGAGTTGAGGTCACTCTAACCGATTTTCGGTCGGATGCAAAGAACTGTTCCCGATCCGTCACACCGGGGTAGGCGTCGCGGAAGTGGGCGGGAACGGTACTCACTTCGGCGATGCAAACACCTGGCGGCCGTCGCTCACCCGACGTATACGCCGCCGCCGAACGTGATGCTGGAGTCGATCGTGTTGAAGTCCTTGCTCGCCGGCGGGGTGCCGTCGGGGGTGATGTCCTTGCCGAGGTACACGACGATCCGGTCGCCATTGCTCGACCCGGCACCGGCGATCAGGTCAGCCCGAGTGTCTCCGTCCAGGTTGGCGGTCGTCACCCGGACGGCGGTGCGGGCGTCCGGGTCGCCGGCGAAGAAGTTCGCCAGCACGATCTGGGTGCCGGTTTCCAGGAGATCCTTGGCGGAGATCGCGAACACCCGCGGGGCTCCACCCGGCCCGCCGCCCGCGATGATGTCGGCGTACCCGTCCCCGTTGAGATCCCCGCCAGCGATGTACACGCCGTTGCGGAGCGTGTTCTCGAACACGAAGAAGTCGTTAAAGAGGTGGGTAATCGACCCCGAGATGAGGGCCGCCCCGTCGAACACGGCGACCCGGGGTCCGCCGCCGATCCCGGCCGCGACGAGCATGTCTGGGGTGCCGTCCGCGTCCACGTCGGCCAGAGACACTCGGCATCCGCCGCGGAAATCCGGGTCTTCGATGCCGTAGAAACTGACCACCACTCGCCGGGACACTACGTCGATCACCACCACCCGTGGACCGCCGCCAACGTCCGGGCTAACGACCAGTTCGGCCCGGCCGTCGCCGTTCAGGTCGGCCGCTTCGACGAAGAGGCCCCCCGTGAACTTATCCTCGAACGGGCTGCCCTGGTAAAGCAACGATCCCGTCGCCCCGTCGTACACCTTGACCACCCCACTCATCCCAGGGCCGTTCGCCGCGATCAGGTCCGGCATCCCGTCCCCGTTCACATCCCCGACCGCGACACGCACCCCGCCGGTCGCCCCCGGGAACGCCTCGACGGTCAGCCGCCGGGTCCCGTTCGGGTTGTACAGTACCGCGACCCCGCCGCCGCCCTCCGACCCGGCCGCGTACGCCTTCGGCAGGGCCGGATCGGTCAGCGCGATCGTCACCGAGAAGTTCTTGGAGAGCGGCGTGTCGGCCGCGTTGCTCACTCTCACCGTGAGTGTCACCCGCCGGGGCGAGCGACGGAGGGCGGCGGCGTCCGCCACCGTGAGTTGGCCGGTGTTCTTGTCGAGGGCGAAGATGCCCGCGTCGTCGCCGTCCGTGATGAAGTACGTCAGCGGGCCGCCGGCCGGCGTCGTCGCTTGCACCGTCCCGACGACGGTCGCGAGCGGGGCGTTGCCGGCGAGGGAGAACGATTGAGCGTCCGGTCCGGTCGGCCCGGTCGGGTCCGCGAAGATCGTCGGCACGTCGGTCGCCGACGACGAGTTCCCGACCCCGTCCGTCGCGGTCACGACGAAGTTGTTCGCCGCGTTCGGCGTCAACCCGACGTCGAGTGCGAACGTGGTGGCCCCGCCGGTCAGTTGAAAGCTCGCGAGGGGCGTAGCCGGGGTGTCGGCAACCCCGTCGTTATTCGCGTCGACGAACACCTTGATCAGAGCGTTCACCTCGGCCGTGCCCCGGATGGTGAACACGTTGTTGGTGACCGTAACAGAGGCCCGGGGGGCCGTGAGAGTCGGCCCGAGCGGCGGGGTTGAGTCCTCGCTGATCGACGGCACGTCCACGGGGGCCGACTCGTTGCCGAGCGAGTCCGCGGCCGTCACCAGGAAGTTGTTCACCACGTCCTGCGTGAGCGGGACGGCGATGCTGTACGCCGTCCCGCCGCCGGACAGTTGCAGTTGGCCGACGACCGCGTCTCCGCCGTCGATGACGCCGTTATTGTCCCGATCCTGGTACACCCGTACCAGAGCGTTCGGCTCGGCCGTGCCGGTGACCGCAAAGGTGTCCGCGTTAACGGTCAGCGTGGCCGCCGGGGCCGTGACGGTGGTCCCGGCCGGGGCGGCCGAATCCTCGGTAATGGTCGGCACGTCCACCGGGAACGACTCGTTCTTCACGGCGTCGGTCGCGGTCGCCACGAACGTGTTCGCCGCGTTCTGGTTGAGAGGGACGCTGAGGGAGAACACCGAGGCCCCGCCGATCAACTGGACCTGGGCGACCACCTGTTCCCCGGTATCGACGGCGTTATTGTCGTTGGTGTCCCGGTACACTCGGACCAGGGCGTTCGGCTCGGCCGTGCCGGTGAGGGTAAAGATCGCGGCGTGGACCGAAGTGGGTGCCGTCGGGTTCGTGACGGTCAGCCCGGTTGGGGCCGCGGAGTCCTCGGTTAAGGTGGGAACGTCCGCCGGGGCCGACTCGTTCCCGGCCACGTCGGTCGCGGTGACCAGGAAGTTGTTCGCCGCGTCCTGGGCCAGCGCGACCGGGATGAGGTACGCCGTCGTCCCGGCGACCAACAGTTGGCTGCCGAAAACGGTGTCTTCGGGGTCGATCACGTTATTGTTGTTGACGTCGCGGTACACCTTCACCAGCGCGTTCGCCTCGGCCGTGCCGGCAATCGAGAAGTTGTCGGCGTTGAGCGTCGTGGCCGCCGTCGGGGCGGTCACGGCGGGAGCCGCCGGGGCAATCGCGTCCTGGGTGATGGTCGACACGTCGGCGGGAGTCGACTCGTTCCCGGCGACATCGAGGGCCGTGACCAGGAAGTTGTTCGCGGCGTTTAAATCGAGCGACACGGACACACTGAACGCGGTGGTGCCGGCCGGCAGTTGCATGATCGTGAAGGTTTCGCCGGCATCGATCTGGTTGTTGTTGTTGGCGTCCTTGTACACCCGGATCAAGGTCCCCGCCTCGGCCGTGCCGGTGACGATGAATGTAGTGCCACGGGTCGTGAACGGGCCGGTCGGGGCACTCACCGCGGGTGCGCCCGGTGCGATCGAGTCTTCTGTGATCGTCGGCACGTCGGCGGGGACGGACTCGTTCCCGGCCACGTCCGTCGCGGTGACGAGGAAATTGTTCGCGGTGTTTTGCATCAGCGTCGCCGCCAGGCTGAACGCGGCCATCCCGGCGAGCAGTTGCTGCTGGATGACGACGGCGTCTTCCGGATCGATGACGTTGTTGTTGTTGACGTCCTTGTACACCTTCACCAGTGCGCCCGGTTCGACCGTGCCGGTGACAGTAAACGAGGGGGCGTGGAGCGTGACCGCGGCGGGCGGAGCGGTCACGACCGGGACGACCGGGGCCTTCGAGTCCTCGGTGATGGTCGGCACGTCCGCAGGGATCGACTCGTTCCCGGCCGCGTCCGCCGCCGTCACCAGGAAGTTGTTCCCGGCGTCCTGCGTCAGCGTCACCGAGAAGGAGTACGTCGTCCCGCCGCCGACCAACTGTTTGGTGTCGAGAACCTTCTCGCCGGCGTCAATCGTGTTGTTGCCGTTGGTGTCCTGGTACACCCGCACCAAGGAGTTCGCCTCAGCCGTTCCCGAGATGGTGTACGTTGCCGCGTTGATTGTCACGAGGCCCGCCGGAATGGTGACGGTCGGCGTCGCGGGGGGCAGCGAATCCTGGGTGATGGTCGGCACGTCGGCCGGGGCAGACTCGTTCCCGGCCGCGTCCACGGCCGTCACCAGGAAGTTATTCGGGGAATTCTGGACGACGAGCGATACGAGGAGGGTGAAGCCCGTCACCCCCATGCCCAGTGGCGTCGAGGTCACGATTTCGCCGGGGTCGATGAGGTTGTTGTTGTTGGCGTCGTTGTACAACCGGATCAGGGAACCCGGCTCGGCCGTGCCGGTGACGGTGTACGTGGCGATGCGGGTCGAAACCGCCATGATCGGGGCGGTAATCGTGGGAGCGACCGGCGCGACCGAGTCCTCGGTGACGGTCGGCACGTCGGTCGGGCCGGACTCGTTCCCGGCGGCGTCAGTCGCCGTCACCAGGAAGTTGTTCGCGGTGTTCTGAAGGAGTGGGGCTGACAGGCTGTACGAAGAGTTTCCGCCGGTCAGTTGGAACGACATGACGGCCAGTTCGCCGGGGTCGATCATGTTGTTGTTGTTGGTGTCCCGGTAGACCCGGATGAGGGCGTTCGCCTCGGCCGCCCCCGCGATCGTGACCCCGTCGGCGTTCACCGAGGTGGGAGCCGCCGGCAGGGTCACGCCGGGGGCCGAGGGGGCGATCGAGTCGGCGGTGATGGTCGGCACGTCCACCGGGCCGGACTCGTTCCCGGCGGCGTCTGCTGCCGTCACCAGGAAGTTGTTCGCCGAGTTCGGGAAGAGCGGGACCGAGATGACGTACGTCGTCGCGCCGCCGGACAACGGCATCGAGTTGACGGCCATGTCACCGGCGTCGATCATGTTGTTGTTGTTCACGTCCCGGTACACCCGGACCAGGGCGTTCGCCTCGGCGGTCCCGGTGATCGTGACGTTCGGCGCGTTCACCGTCGCCGCCACGGACGGCAAGGTGACGGTGGGGTTCACCGGCGCAATCGAGTCTTGCGTGATCGTCGGCACGTCCGACGGGCCAGACTCGTTGCCGGCCGCGTCGGTCGCCGTCACCAGGAAGTTGTTCGCCGCGTTCAGCGTCAGCATGGTCGGCACGGTAAACGTCGTCGTCCCGTCGGGCAGTTGCATCGACGACACCTGCGTGTCGCCGGGGTCGATGGCCCCGTTGTTGTTGACATCCTTGTACACCTTCACCAAGGCCCCCGCCTCGGCCTGCCCGACGATACTGAACATGGGGTTGCCAACCGTCATCGGCGCTCCCGGCATGGTCACGGCCGGGGCCCCGGGGGCGATCCCATCTTGGGTGATCGTCGGCACGTCGGCGGGGACCGAGACGTTCATCGCGGCGTCGGTCGCGTTCACCAGGAAGTTGTTCGCGGCGTTCATGTCGAGCCCCACGTTGAAGGTGTAGGCCGTCCCGCCGCCCATCAACTGCATCTGCATGAGGAACGTGTCGCCGGCGTCGATCGTGTTGTTGTTGGTGGTGTCCTTGTAGACCTTCACGAGCGCGTTCGCCTCGGCCGTCCCGGTGATGGCGAAGGTGACTAACTTGGTCGTCATCGGGGCGGCCGGGGTGGTCACGAGGGGACCGGCCGGGGGCAGCCAGTCCTGGGTAATCGTCGGCACCTTGGCCGGGGCCGACTCGTTGCCGACGGTGTCGGTCGCGGTCACGAGGAAGTCGTTTGTGGTATTCAAGTTGAGCGGGACCATGATGCTGAACGTGGTCTCACCGCCCATCAAGGTCTGCTGCTTGACCGGGTTTGTCTCACCCGCGTCGACGATGCCGTTGCCGTTGGCGTCGCGGTAAATCTTCACCGTGGCCCCGACCTCGGACGTCCCGGTAACCGTGACCGACATGCTCGAGATCGTCATCGGGGCGTTCGGGGCGGTGACGCTGACGGTCGGGGGGATCGAGTCCTGAGTGATCGTCGGCACGTCCGTCACGGAGGACAGGTTCCCGGCGAGGTCGACGGCCGTGACGAGGAAGTTGTTCGCCGCGTTCATCGTCAAGATGGTCGGAATGCTGAAGAGCGTCGTGCCGGCGGGCAGTTGCAGAGATGAAACTTGCACGTCCGGGCCGTCGATGAGGTTGTTGTTGTTCGCGTCCGTGTACACCTTCACCAGAGCGCCGGCCTCGGTCGCCCCCGTGATCGTGAACTTGGACGTCGAGACCGTCGTCGCCGCACTCGGGTCGGTGATGGTGACCGTCGGCGGGGTCGAGTCCTGGGTGATCGTCGGCACGGCCGCCGGGGCCGACTCGTTCCCCACGGCGTCGCTTGCCGTGACCAGGAAATTGTTCGCCGCGCTCGCGTTGAGCGACACCGTGCGGTTGAAGGTCGTCGTCCCGGCGGGCAATTGAATTTTATCGACCGGGTTCGCCTCGCCCGGATCGACGATGCCGTTGCCGTTGGCGTCGCGGAAAATCTGCACCAGGGACCCCGCATCGGCCGTGCCCGCAATCGCGAACGTCTTGTTCGGCGTCGACAGCGCCGCCGCCGGGGCGGTGATGGTGACCATCGGCGGGGACGAGTCTTGCGTGATGGTCGGCACGTCCACCGGGTTCGATTCGGCCGTCCCGGTCACCTGGGCGGTGACGAGGAAGTTGTTGTCGGCGTTCGGGGTGAGGGTGACCCCGGTGACGCTGTACGACGTCTGGCCGCCGGAGAGGGTCGCGGTGCCGACGACCGAATCCGCACCGTCGATCATGTTGTTGTTGTTGGCGTCGGTGTACACGCTAACCGTACTCCCCGCGGTGGCGGACCCGGTGATGGTCAAGGTGGTGTCCTTGACCGTCATGGGACTCGAAGGCGTACTCACGCTCGGGCTTGCGGTTCCGATCGAGACGGCGGTCGTGGACATGAGTTGCAGGGACGTTTCCCCCGGAAGGCCACCGTACTCGACGAGGTATCCAGTCAGAGGAACAACCCCGAGGTCGTTCCACTGGCCGTTACCCAGGAGCGACGCATAGTTCTCGTTACCCCCAGAGTTGTCCGGCTGATTGGGACCCCAGTTGCTGTACTGTCCGCCCACGGCTTTTCCGCCGGCGCCTGGTGCGGCCCCCTGCCAGAACTGGAGCCCGCCACCGGGCTGCAACCCTTCCGGACCGGTCACCCACCGCCACGCCCCTTCAGAGGCCGCGTCACTGCCCCCGATCCAAGCGCTGATCCCCCCGGCGATGGTCGCGGCGAACGTCTGCTCGCCGGCCGAGGTCAAGGTCGCCAGGTACCCCTGGCGGCCGTACCGATTCCGGGCGGCCGCGGCGACTCGGGCTTGGTCCCAGTTCGGGTTAGAGGGCGTGGACAGGAATTCGTACAGGTGGCCGTCGTTCACGTTGCCGGTGGCCGTATAGAAATTGGGGGGCGTGATGGAGAATGTGACCGACCGCGAACCGGTACCGGCGGCGGACACCTGAAGTTGAACCGAACGGAGGACCGTCTGATAGTTCGCGGCCGACGACGATCCGGTCAAGGTGAGTGTACCCGTGGCCGAACTGTAGCTCCCAGCAATGCCGCTTGGACTCGTGAACAGGAGTTGGTCACCGGACGTGAGGCCGGCCGGAGCAATCTGCACAGTCGCGGAGGTCAGGCCCAAATTACCGCTGTCCGAAATGGTCAAGTTTGGGTCAACGGCGATGGCCGCCCCGCCGAACGTGTAAGAGCGTGAGGGGACGCTCCCGGTCAAGACGGGCGCATTGTCGGGCGTGATCCGCTCGTCGAGCCGTTCGAAACGGAGGGCGGGCGAGCGGCGGGCGGGCGTGGTGATCGTCCGAGTCTTCTGTCCGAAAATGCCACGAACCCAGTTATTGAACATCATGGTGGGGACGTCCAGGCGGTGCCACGGGGCGTGAGAGTGCGTGATCTTACGACGGGGTTTGAACCGGCGAAGATTGTACCAGGGTCCAAAGATTCGGACGCTACCGGTTCAACGGCTCGACGCTCTCGGTCAAATCAGATTATCTTCGGAGGGGTTTGTCCCGCCAGGGAATCCGACGGCATCCACCCCGCCTACCAGCTTACCCGGCCGACCGAACCGCTACACGTGGGCGATTCGGAACGGTCGGATCGTCATTTCCCGTGTTCGGGGGCGTGCGCGTTTGGCCCGTGTTCGGGCGCCTTTGTGGGATGATCGGCCGCCGCCGGAACTGCCGGATGGTCGGCCGGCGGATGGCCACCCGCCGCCGGGGCCGCATGGCCGCCCGCCCCTGGGGCCGCATGGCCACCCGCCGCATGGTTTTCCATCATGTAGGCCGACGCGGCCAACGCGAGTGAAACGACCGTCGCGGTCATGCCGAAGTACCAGTACCCCCGCCGCTTCGTGAGCAGTGCGAGCGAACAAACGACAAGCCCGATTTCTGCCGACAGGTGTGCGATGTCGAGTCGGTCCGCTTGGTGGTGGTTGTGAACGGCGTCGTCCCGCAACTCGTCCGCTTCTCCGAGGAGACGAACCGCTTCCGCCTCCTTCGCCTTGCCCTTCTTGTTGATCTCGGCGAGTTCGTCGTCCTGCTTCTTTCGCTCGCCGGGATCGGTCACTTCGAGCAGCTTCTTCTTCCAACTGTCAATGACCTGCCGCGCGTGGGGGTCTTTGTTGTCCGCCGGGAACTGGGCGACTTGAACGACGGCCGCCTCGTACTGCAACGTCCGGTTCTTCTTCGATTGAAACCACGCGAACAGGTTACTCTTCTCCACGTCCGCGGCGGCCGCCTCGGTGCGGAGACGGTTCGCCTCGCCGACGATCCGCAGCACGTCGTTGTGCTTCCGGTGGCCGAGGGTGGCCACGCCGGCCAGGCAGGCGGCGATGATCGCCATGCTCACGGCCACCCGGCGGTCGAACGGGTCGTGGGCGGCGTGCTGGGCGTGGTGGGAGTGCTCCAAATGTTCGTGCGTGCTGGCCATGTGTACTCCGGGACAGGGCAGAGAAGCGGTGTCGGTTATACGATCGGTACAAGGAACTGGTCAGATGCAAGGCACGGTGTGAACCGCACTACGTCGGGGGTGCTTCCGTCGGTAGATCGAGAACAAACTCCGACCCCTCGCCCAACTGGCTCGTGACCGTCACGTCGCCGCCCATGAGCCGGGCGAGGTTCCGGCAGAGGACTAACCCCAAGCCGGTCCCCCCGTAGCGGCGGGAGATCGACGGGTCGGCCTGCACGAACGGCCGGAAGAGGCCGGCGATCTGCTCCTGTGACATGCCGATGCCGGTGTCGGCGACGGCCACGCGGAGGCGACCATCGACTCGCGTGGCGGTAACGGAGATGCGGCCATCGGCCGTGAACTTCGCGGCGTTGCCGACGAGGTTGATGACGCACTGCTGGAACCGGGCACCGTCCTGGTAGACCGTGCCGAGGTCCGGCGGAATGGTTACGTCGAACGTGTTGCGATGCTTCTCCACAAGCGGCCGGGTCGTCTTACAGACTTCGGACAACGCCGCGGCGGCATCGAAGGCGGCCGGGCTGAGGTGGTACATCCCGGCTTCGATCCGAGAGAGATCGAGCAGTTCGTTAATCAAGGTGAGCAGGCGTTGGCCCGACGAGCGGATTTGCCCGAGGTCGGCACCGAACTGGTCGAGTCCGGCTTCGGCGGCCTGTTCGATCAGTTCCTCGGCGAAGCCCAGGATCGCCGTGAGAGGCGTCCGCAGTTCGTGGCTCACCAGGGCCAAAAACTGGCCCTTGGCTTGGTCCGCGGCCTCGGCCGCCTCCTTGGCGACGAGCAACCGGGCGGACTGGGCCGCCTTCTCGGCCCGGTCGAGGCCGACGCCGATGGTCGTCGCCAGCAGTTGCGTGGCGTGAGCCTCCAACGGCCCGATCCCGCCGGCGGCGATTCTCTTCCCGATGCCCCGCCCTTCCCGGCTTCCGTACACGACGCCGAGCACGGTGCCAGCCGATGACAGGATCGGTGCCGCGACGACCGCGTCCACATGGGTGAGGCTGTCCCGCGGGTTCACGGCGGTGTCGGTCGTCTGGTAGAAGGTGCGGCGTTCGGCCGCCACTTGGTTCACGATCGTGTGGCTAAACTCTCGATTGGAAGTGGGGTCGAACGACGTGCCCGCCCGCCCGACGACCTCCCAGGTCGGCCCCTTCGCGAGCAGGATGAGGCCGCGTTCGAGGCCGATCTGTTCGACGACGGCCCTGGCGGCTTGTGCAAACGACTCCGGCGAGCCCGGGGGGGCAGTCTGCACGGCGATCAGGCTCTCGAACCAACCCGCCAGGCGAACCGGGTCGTTCGTATTCACCCGCAGTCGGCGGTCCGGGTCCAGTCCGCCGGCGGCCGCGCGAGGGAGAATGGTTTGGAGCGTATCGGTCCCGTCACCAGTGTCGGAGGATTGGATGGTGACCTGCACGGTGCCGAGCGCGATGCGTGCGGGCAGGGGCAGGTCGACCGAGAGGCCCGAGTTGAGTCCGGCCCCGCCGGCGAGGGCGATTTTCTGCGTCTGACTGAGGTTCAGAACGCGGACGGTTCCGGCCGTGACGGCGGTGAGCCGGACGTGGTCGCGGGAGACGGTCGGGTCTTTGAGGACGACGCGGGGAACATCAGCCCGGGCCTCCCCCCGGCCGAGTTCGATGGAGGAACTCGCGACGTCGCGATCGAGGGTTTCGCCACCAAATTCGATCCGCAGTCGGAACATCGGCAGGCCCAGAACGCGAACGACGGCATCGTTGTACGACTTGAACCTACAGGCACGAACGGCTCAAATCCAGGCAATTCCGACCAACAAGCCGTTTCGAGGGGTGCGGATTCCGGTGCAGTTGACGCAATGGCCGCGTTCGTAGCGTCGTTGACCGCCAAGCAGCGAGAGAAGTTGGCCATGACCTCCCACGAGTTCGACGCACTTACGGCATGGGGGCCGAAACGCCAACCGCCCCACGATTGGGACGGGGTCACGCCGTACCTGCTCCTCGAAGGCCGGATGCAGGTCCGCGGGTGGGAACTGCGAGCCTATCAATTCTCGGACGGCACACGCCTCCTCAACAACGAAGACTTGCTGCGCGTGGTCTGGTCCGAGAGGTGATGCGATGCCCTTCACGCCCCGCAACCGGCCACGGATATAACCGCGTGATTTTTGGTTGACCGAGCGAACGGTGATGGTTACTGTCCGGGGAGTTGGGCCACCGTCCTCTCCGGGGCATGTCATGAGGATCCTCGCCCGCTTGATCGCCACATCAACGGCCCTGGCATTCGTTGCCTACGTCGCCGTGACCTACGCCGATTACCGACATTGGCGGGAGGTTGACGAGACAGAAACGGCCCGCGCCGCGGTGATCGATCGGGAGACAGAATACGCTCACGAGCGGCGGTACGGTCGGGACATGGAGTTAGCACGGCAATGGGAGGCCGCGAAGGGGCAAAGACCAACGAACCGAACCGCGTGGGTGTCGCTATCCGAGGAATAGCAACACGGTCGAAGCAACGGGGCGAACGAAGCAGGGCGACGGGTTTCAGTTACCCGCCGCCCCAGACCGCCCGAGTCTCCTAACCCAGACGGCTGAATATCAACCTACGCCCGCGGCCCCCGGCGCGAAGCCACGCGGTTACGACTCGAGCGCCACCCGCTTCAACTCGTCGCGGATCTTGCCGAGTTCTGGCACCTGCTTCCCGTTCAGGTCGCGGGCTTGCCGCATGACTGTTTCACTACCGTCGGAGACGGCGCCAGGCACCGAATGCACTGGCGGCGGAATCCGATGTACCCGAATCCAATGGTGAGCGAGCAATAGGCCGCGATGGTCGCGGGGTGCGTTCCGCTTGCCAACAACTTCGGCGTGTCTAACAAGCGATCTCCCGTCAGCCATGCGATCGCCAAGTAACTCCCGTTGGCGAGCGGACAGAAGTGGGCAATCAACCAAGCCCATTGGCGGCGAACGACGGCGGCCATCACAATCGGGACCATCGCGCCGAGTATCGGACCGCACCACAGTGTAACGAGGGGCTGCGGGTCGGGGTCGAAGATGCTGTAGGGCAATTCCCACGGCAAAATCCGGGCCTCCTGAAGTGTTCCACCGCACGCCCACCCGCCGACAATATGCCCTGCCTCGTGGGTGAACGTCATCACGCCCCACGACGCAATGAGGAGCAAGCCAAACGGAACGTACCGATTGTTCACGTCAGCCCTTTCCGATTGGGGAACCGCTTCGCTTCAGTCTATATCGCCGCCGGGGTAAACTTTCCGGGTTAAGCACCTCGCCGGCAAACCCACCCGCCCGCAGTGGCACACATTTACCACCACCCTCGACGACCAATAAGCCTCGCGTCCGATCCTGACCATTCCCGGCAACCCCGTTCACCGCGAGCCACACCATGAAGCCGACCATCCTGCCCATCGCACCGTTGCCCCTGAACCGCTTGCCCGATCAGCCCTGGCCCGTTGCCGACGCGGCCAAGTTCTTCAATCTGTCTGTGCGATCGTTGACCCGCGCTGCCGAAGGTCGCACTCGACCACTACCTGCAAACGCTCGACCGGGACTTCGAGAAGGCCGCGAACGGCGGTGCAGATACCAGTACAAAAGTAGTGCAGAATCTGATGTTGCCGGAAGCCGCCGGGAACGGACAGGATTTGAGAAAATCTCCGAATAGCCCAGGAATTGAGCCGAATCCGCACGTTCCGGCGATTCCTGTCAACCCGGGTCAAGTACGAGAGGGGGACGTTGTACCACTTGAACCGAGGCCGGGGTTCCCGCGGCACGAAGAATTTCAGAACATGATTGCTTCGATTCGGCGAGCTTGCTACACTTGCTGAAATTCTCGACTTAGCAAGGCGGGGCGAATGACCGTTCGGTCCGTTCACTGGCACGAAGGGATGTTCTTACATCCCCACCACTTCCAGGCCGCTGGGCGGCACGCCGAGGCGACCATCGCACGGGGCGGCCGGTGGGATTCGCCCCATAATTGGGGATACCGAACACTCGACCTCGACCTCGACGCCATCGCAAACCATCGGTTCGCCGTGCGCGCCCTCCGGGCTCGACTCCGCGACGGGACGCAGGTCGATTTCCCAGACGACATCGTCCTTTCTGAACTCGACTTGAAGCCGGCCCTGGAGAACTCGCGGTCGGTGACGATTTTGCTCGCCGTGCCGGTGGCGCGACCGGGGCGGGCGAACGCTTCGGCCGGGCCGTCCGAGCGGGCACGGTATCAGGTTGAAACGGTGGAGTTGGAAGACGAGAACACCGGCGTCAACCCGCTCCCGATCGAGGTGCGGTTGCTGAACGCGCAACTCATGTTCTCGACCAGCCCGCAGGCGGGGTACGAGGTGCTGCCCGTCGCCCGGGTGATGAAGTCGGCACGGGCCGACGCCCCGCCGCAACTCGATCCGACGTTCATCCCCCCACTCTTGGCGTCCGAGGCGTCGCCGGCCCTGTTGGGAACCATCCTCCGGGCCGCTTACGACCGGGTCGGGACGAAGATCGAAGTTCTCGGCGGACAAGTGACCGCCCGGAGCCTGTCGTTCGACAGCCGGACCCAGGGCGACTTGCTCATCCTGGAACAACTCCGCGAGTTGAACGCTGCCGCTGCCTCACTCAGTGTGCTCGCCTTCACCCCGGCCCTGCACCCGTTCCCAGCTTACGCCGAACTCTGCCAGATCATCGGCCGGCTGGCGATCTTCGGACCAACCCGCCGCTTGCCGCCGCTACCGAGATACGACCACGACGACCTCGGCGGTTGCTTCTGGCGATTGAAGCAACTTCTCGACGAACTTCTCGATCTGGTCGTCGAGCCGGCTTATAAGGAGCGGGCGTTCGTCGGGGCCGGGTTGCGGATGCAAGTCGTCCTCGAACCGGCGTGGGTCGAATCCGGGTGGTCGCTCTACGTCGGCGTCGAGTGCCCGCTCTCGTCTGACGATTGCGTCCGGCTGCTGTCCCACGGCCAACTCGACATGAAACTCGGCAGTTCCGAGCGGGTGGACGCGATCTTCCGCCTCGGACAGGCCGGCCTGAAGTTCGAGTACCGCCCGTCCGCCCCGAAGGTCTTGCCGGACCGGCCGGGCCAGACGTACTTCCAGATCGCCAGCGACCCCAATCACCCCGAGTGGCAGAACCTGTTGCGGTCGCTGACGCTCGCCCTGCGGGTCAACGAACACCGCGTCGTCGGCAGCATCCAGGGCGAGCAGGTGCTGACCATCCGCATGGGGGCCGACACCGTGGCCGTGCGGTTCACCCTCTTTGCCGTGCCCCAACCTGGGAAGTCGTCATGACCCCCGAGTTGTGGGACGTGGTCCGCCGGGTCTTCATCACCGGCCTTCAGTTGAAAGAGCGGCTCGACCGCGGCGAACGGCCGGCCATCGGCCCCGAACAGGCAGTGCTGCGGAAACTTCTCTTCCCGGGGCCGGCCGCCGAGACGTGGCCCGACTTCGCCGGCGACGCCGTGGACCCGGGCCGGGCGGGCGGTGGCCCCGCGTTCCTCGGCCTGCGGTATGCCCTCGCCTGCTGGCTCGACGAGTTGTTCATCGTCTACACGTCTTGGGACGCGACCTGGACCGAGGTCAAACTCGAAGCCGCCCTGTACGGGACTAACGACCGGGCCTGGCGGTTCTGGGAGCAGGCGTCGATCGTCGAAGAACGGCCCGACTCAGCCATATTGGGCGTCTTCCTCCAGTGCGTTGCCCTGGGCTTTCGCGGCGACTACCGGAACGCCCCGGATCGCCTCAACCGGTGGGTCGATGGCACGAAGGACCGCGTCTGCCGGCCGGCGGCCAACTGGCAACCGCCGCCGTACCTGCCGCCGCCGTCCGGTGTCCCTCCGCTCGCCGGGCGGGAGAAACTCCGCCGCATGGCCCTCGCCGCCGGCTGGGTGCTGTTGCTCACCCTCCCGGTCGTCGCCTATCTCGCCGTCCGCCAGTTCGGCGGGTAAGGAGGTCGTCGGATGATGCGCTTCCTCGCGTTAATCTCGGACATGATCGGCAGTGTCCTCGACATCCCGTACCGGTTCATCCAGACGATCGGCAAATGGCGGGCGCTCAAGGGCGGCGGCGTCAAAACCGTCGGCATGTTCGGGCAGGAGGTCAAGGGCCTATCGCCGGTCGCGTCGTTCTTCCGCGGGGCCGGGTTCATCCTCTTCGTCCTGGTCGCGATTGCCGCCCTCGGCGGGGCGATTTACGGGCTGTGGTGGCTTAACCGGGCCTGGGAACTCGAACGCCAACTCGGCGGGCCGCTACCGTGGGCCCGCCCGTACTGGCTGCCGGCCCTACTCGTGTTGTTCCTCACGGCCTGCATAGCCGGGTGGTGGCTGTGGTCGCTCGTCGGCCCGCTGCGCGAGCCGACCGACTTCGCGGACATTTACACCGCCTGGGTCGAGGGGCGGGCCGCCCTGGAAGCGAACGGCCTGGTGGTGACGGACTTGCCGGTGTACCTGGTGATCGGTCGCCCGGCGTCCGGAGCGGGTTCGTTCTTCGCCGCCTCGCGAATCGGCTTTCCGGTGGCCGGCGTCCCCGCCCGGGGCGACGCCCCGGTTCAGGTGTACGGCAGTCCGCAGGGCATTTTCGTCGCCTGCCCGGGGGTGTCGCTGTTATCCCGGTGGGCCGAACTGCTCGCCGCCGACCTACCGCAGACCGCAACGGGAACTTCGCAGACTTTGTTCGATGAATCGGCCCCGATGGACGCCGCCGCAGCCCACTCGGTCGCGCCGACCTGGCCGCTCAACCCGCTCCTCCTCGCCGATGAGACCGGCGGGGGCGTCGCGACTGCGGCCCCCACGCGGCTGAGAACCGTCCCGGCCCTCCTCCGCGACGGAGTTGCCGCCGATCGCGAGTTGGCCCGCCTGCGATACCTCGGGCGTTTGGTCGCGCACAACCGCCATCCGTACTGCGGGGTAAACGGGGTCGTGTTACTCGTGCCGTTCGCGAGCCTGGAGAGCGAAGCGGCGACGAACCAAGCAGTGACGGCGTGCAAACTCGACCTGAACGCCCTCCGTGAAGGGCTGAAAATCGAGTGCCCGATCCTCGGCGTCGTGTGCGACCTGGAACAAGCCGACGGGGCCGCAGCCTTTCTGCGAGCCGTCGGCGACGACCGCAAGGACCGCCTGCTCGGTCAGCCATTCCCTCTAGCCGCCGACGTGCCCACCGAGCGGCTGAACGCAGCCCTGCTCTCGACCGTCCACTGGTCCGGCGACGGGCTGGACCGAATCGTGCTGCGCGCGATCAAGGTCGGCGACACGGGTTCGGAGGGCGAGGCGCTCGTGTACAACGGCGGTCTCTGCCGGTTCGCCGCCGCGGTGCGACAGCGGGAATCGGCGATGGGGGAAGTCTTTTCCGCCGCGGCGACCGGCCCAGACGGCCGCCCCGCCCGGTTCGGCGGGTGTTTTCTCGCGGCAACCGGCCCCGACCCGGCCCGCGATCAGGCGTTCGTCGGCGGCCTCTTCCGGCTCCTCGCAGAACAGCAAAACTACGTCACCTGGACCGCCGCCGCCAAGTCCGAGGACGCCGCGTACCGGGGTTGGACGGCCGTCGGCTACCTGACCCTCTTTGCCTTCATCGTGGCCGTCGCCGTGGCCCTCGTTCTACACATCCGCGAATCTCTTGGGGGCTGACCGCGCTCACTTGATGTACAACTCGACCCGCACGGCGACCGTGCCGCCAGGCGGGAGCTTCGCCGGGGCCGAGCCAACCTTTTCCGCCGCCGACGCCCGCCGCGACGACTTGACCGCGTACGTGCCCGGCGGGACGCCCTCGAACTTGAACTTGCCGCCCTCACTCGTCTTGGCCTGCTTCACGACGCCGCCCTTCTCGTCCGTCAGCATGACGTCCAGGTTCGCTTGCGGCGCGTCCCCCATGACGACCACGCCCGTGATCGTTCCCGGCTCGCTCTTCACCGGGTCGAAATCGACGAGTTCGACCGTCCCGTTGGCGTAGGCATCAACGCCCGTGCCGGAGACGAACCGCACGCTCACGTCCTGCGACCCGGCCTTGTCCTTCGGCAGCGTCAGTTCGGCCGACCACGTGGTGCGGTCCGCGTTGAGAGCAACGCCCGCGATCGGCGTGGCCCCGGCCGGCGGCTTCCCTTCGACGGACTTGCCGAGGAAGAATTGAACCTGCTTGATCCCGGCGACCTCGGCCGTTCCGCTCGCCCGGACGGTGAGCTTCGTGCCGAGTTTCGCCCGCTTGGGCAGGTCGAGGATGGTGACGTTTTGCGGCGCACGGTCGTCGAGGACGAGCGGAAGGACGGCCGTGGCGATTTCGTCGCCGGTCGGCGTCAGCATTCGCGCCCGCACAACCCGCCGACCGCGAACCTGCTCGGCGTCAAACTCGACGACCCAATCGCGCACGTCGGCGTCGAACTGCAAACCGCCATCGCTGGCCGAGGCGAAACCGATCCGGGTGCGGCGGGCCGTCGGGTACCGCAAGACGGAGTCCGCTTCCACGCCGGCGACGGTCAGCCGCCCGAGCGACACTTCGAGCGTCGCGTCCGGCGGCGGGTGGTCGACGGCGGCCACCACCGGCAGCCGCGGCCCGCGCGGTCCAGTCGGGGGAAGGAGTGTCAGGTCGGGCGTTTCCAGCCGCCGGAGCGTGAGCGTTGGACCAGTCGGCGGGGCCGCGGGGCCGCGGAAGGTGTACACCCGGGGTACGCCGTCGATGTCGATGAAGCAACGGTACTCGCCGTCGGCGGGGGCCGGGGCAATGTCGGCGAAGAGCCGCACCGCACCGCCCTCACGCAGTTCGCCGCGGAGGGTTCCCGCGGGGGCCGGTCCCGACCGGTCGGGGAATCGCATCTCGACCCGGGCCGGCGGGCCGAAGTCGTCGCCGCCCTTCAGGCGGATTTCGAGCCGGCACTTCCCCTCGGTCGTGGGAGCCGGGGGCAGAAGTTCTGCCGCTTCCAGAATCGCGTACCCCGCCGGGTCGCGAATGTCCGGCCGGACACTGCGGCGGAGGATCTCACGGCCCGCTTCCACGACCCGCACCTCCAAGGGTCCGCTCAACTCGGGCAGGGTGGTCGCCGGGGGAACCGTCGCGGCCGTTGCCGGCGGTGAGGGAATCGGAGGTGCCAGCGATGGCGTCGCCACCGGGAATCGCACCGGCTCGACGCCGCCCGGCGGGATCACCAGGGATTGCTTCAACGCAGTGGCCCCGGCCGTCAGTTCGACGGTCAGCGTGCGCGGCTTATCGCCCGGGTTACGCACGAACAGGTAGCTCGTCGATTTCGACCCGCCGGGGCGAACCGCCGGCCGGTCCGTGGGCCGCACCACGTTGGACGGGTCGCGGCTGAACAGCAAGTCGAGTCGGCCCCGGACCGCGTCGAGCGACACCGGCACGCGGGCGAACGTCGGCCGCCCGTCAGTCGTGGTTTCGGCGAGGAACCCGGCCGGCGGGGCGGCCGTGGCCGATCCCCCCTTCAAGGCGAGTCGGACCGGCGTCCCGCCCGGCTCGCGCGGTGCAGCTTCGGCGGAAAACCAATCGTTCGGCGTGACAACAACCCGCACGTCCGTCGGCGGATCGACCCGGACGAGTCGCACGGCAGACGGGGTGGACTCCGAAAGGTCGCCACCCGTCACGCTCACCCGCGGTAACGCCACGGGCGGAATGCCGGCCGGTCGGGTCGCGGCGGCGGCCCCGATGAAGAACGGACCGCCGGATGAGGAAGCGTGGTCGTACCACCCCGCGAGCCACGTTCGCAGGGCTGTTTCGTCCCGCGCCTCGATTCGCAGAACCGGAGTAAGTGCGTCCGTAGTCGGAATGGAAGGGCGGGCCGCCGTCCGTTGCCAAAGGTCGAGTTGGCCGTCGGGCCGATTGGCGGGAACCGTGCCGGTCGCCCGGAACAACTCCCGGGCGAGGCTCCCGCGGCCGGCAGGTGTGCGTTCGATGCCGACGGGAAGCGGTTGGCCGGCGGTGTCGGCGAGTGTGGCCAGCGCCGCGACGGCTCGCTCGGACCGGCTCCGTTCGGCCCGCTCATCGGCTTCTTGACCGGCGGTATCCTCGGCCGGCCGGCCGACGGTGGTCGGTTGCCCGTCGACCGCATCGGCGTCGAGTACGCCGCGGGTCAGGCGGGCGACAAGTGGGGCACGGGCGGCCGCCACTTCTACGCGGAGATCCGCAGCGAGGGCATCCGTGGTCAAAAGGCTTTCGAGTGCTCGCACCACGATCGGACCGGCGTCCGGTTTCTTCGCCCGGGCCACCAGCTCTTTGACGGCCTCGGTCTGGAAGGGGGACGCCGCGTCGGCGAGCCTCAGTTTCAGTCGCTGCGTGGCCCGTTCGAGGGTGTCAGTCGCACGAGCCAAGTCGTCGCTCGACGTGCCCCCAAGCCTCTCGCGGGCCGTGAGGGTGGCCTTGAGAGAGGCGACAGCCGTCTGCCACTGCTCGGTGGATTCCGGCTCGCCCGCGAACCGCGACGCGGTTGGCGTCAAGAAGGTCAGTGCGCGCACGATCACGGCGTCCGCTGCGGTCGCAGCCGTCTGTGCGCGGCCGATAACGGCGTAATGGGTGTCGGCCTGCGCGAGCAGACCCTCGGCCGTCGCCGGCGGAACGTACCCGTTCGCCAGCAACAGTTCTTCCCCCCGATACCGCTCGCGGGCGGCGGCTTCGAGAAGGGGTTGCAGTTCATTGAACGCCTCCGCTCGGGCGGTCGCTTCACCCGCCCGGCAGACGGCGAGCGCGCGGGCCGCAATCGTGCCGTCCCAGGGCAAGTCAGTCGCCCGGGCGGTGTCCGCGAGACGAGCCAGGAAGACTAATTCGACGGCCGATGTGCGTGAAGTTAGCCCAGCGATCAGGTCGTTCGCGCGAATGACGGCCTCGCGGGGCACCGGCCGGCCGTCGACCAGCGAGTCGAACACCAGCCGGGCGGCGCTCGCGGGCGGCACCGTGGCCAGCTTCGCGGCGGCCGCAGTCATGGCGGCCGTCACGTCCTCGGGCTTGGCCGTCGCCGCCGGGCGGACGGCCGCGACCACGATTGCCGCGAGGGCCGGGTCGGCCGGCGGGGCCACCGCGGCGAGATTCGGCGGAAGGAACGGCTTCGCCGCCAACTCTCGCTCGCACCGGACGACGGTGCGGGCGGTTAAGTCCGAAACAACCTGCCGTTCGGCGGGCGTGGCGGGCCCGTTCCGAGCCGCGATTTCGGCCGCGAGCAGTTCCGCGCCGAGTGCCCGCATCGCAAGCGGATCGAGGCGGTCCGCACCGGCAGCGCGAAGGCGGTCACGGGCGGCCCAGTGCGGCTTCAGCCAATCGGCGGTGTCGGCCGGAATCGGCAGTTCGGGCGGGGGCGTCGGCGGACGACCCGTGAGCGGGACGAGTGGGAAGTCCTCGCCTTCGCCTAGAAGTTGCGGCGTCTGCCGGGTGCCGCGGGTCTGGTCGGCCCACCGCTGAACGCGGGTGCGGACGAAGTTTGCCAGCCCGTACGCCGTGACCGCGTCCGCCCCCGGTGGAGAGGCCCACCCAGTCAGGCCGACTTCGAGATAATACCCGAACGCCGTGCGGCCGAGTTCGTCCGCGACCCGCGCGACCTGACCCGGCCCGCACGAGGTCAGCACCAGGCGGCTCGCGTCGGGGACGGCGTCGAGGTCGTCGAGAACGGCCGTGGGGACCACCCCGGCGGCAACCTCGGCGGGGATCGAGTCGGCCGGCCAACTCAGGTCGAGGACGAGGAACTTCCGCTCGGTTGAACCGCTCAGGGTGGTGAGGATTTGCCGCAGCGGGATGCCGTCGGCAGGATTCTCCGGGCGGCCCTCTGGCGGGAAGACAATCACGCGCCCGTCGGCGTCACACGTCGCGGCGGCAGAGATGTAGACGAACGCCGGCCGGCCCGACGGCAGGGCTTTCAATCGGGCTTCCAACGTCGCCCGACTCGCCGCCGGCTCCGACGACGGCGTTCGACCGGCCAAAGCACGGGCGACGGCCGCGTGGTCGGCGACGGCGAAGCCGGGCGGCCCCCCCGCGGCCGGAGCGACGAACGAAACGTAGGTTGCCCGCGAACGCGGCGTCGCCCAGGTCGAGAGCGCAACGATTCCGCCGACGACGAGCAAGAGTGCGAAGAAGGCGACGAAGACCCGCCGCGGCGAGCGATCGACTTCGGGCGGCGGCGGCGAACTCCGCCAGCCACCCGCGGGGGGAATGGTGTCCGTGTTCATCCTGAACCTCACTCTTTTCTCAGCGGCCGCTCGGGGCGCGGTTGTCGTCGGGGTCGGGCGCGGGCATCTCGCGGAGGTCGATTCGCCGGGCCGACGCCTTGAACCCGGTCAGCGGCACGAGAGTTAACCGGGCGGCCCGCACGTCGGCCGAATCGGCGGGGAGAAAGAGGGCCACGGTTCGGCCCGCCTTCGTGTAAACACGGCGTTCGGACGAAACCAGGCCCACGCCGTCGAGCCGTGCGAGGACGGGTCGGTCGGCCGCGTGACGTATCCGCAGGGCGATCGTGCCAAGGACCACCGGCGGGCCGCCGGCCAGGGCCGGAGCAATTGCTTCAACGGTTACTTCTTCGGCCCCCACTTTGACGGTCACAGGTCCGTTGGCGTCGAGAATGTCCTTCAACGCGGTCGTGGCCGTGGCGGCGGCCGACCCCGTCTCGTTGAACCACACGCGGAGCGTCGGTCGGGCGGGGGAACCGCCACCGGGGTACTTCGGCCAGGCCGGCGCGAGAACCTCCCACACCGGGGCCGTGTAGTCGTACACGGGCCGCCAGCGGACGGAAGCGGGAGCGAGGTCAGGGAAGTCGGTACCCAGGTCGAACCAAACGTCGGCGGGGCGGGTGATCTGGGCCGTGGTGCCGGTCGTCTCCAGGCCGACGAGCATGGCCACACCGTCGCCGCGGCGTTGGTTCTGGAGGACCGTCACCCGCCAATCGCCGCGGTCGCTGCGGCCGAAAGGCCGCGAGGGGAACTCGTCGGCCAACGACAGCCGTCGGAACGTCGGCCCGGTCGGGGCCACGTCCAACCCCAGGAGGAGCCGATCGCCGTTCGTCAGGCGAGCGTCCGTTTCCCCCGGGCCGGTGTCGGTGCCGAGTTTGTACGGGCCGCCTTTCACCGCCGTCCAGCGGTCGGCGGTCCCACCGGGCGTTACTTCAAGTTCGATCGGCTTGCTGGCGGTCGGGGTGAGGCGGGCGGTCAGCCGCGAACTCAGGCCGGCACGCAGAGCGGACGACAGGGCTTCGACGTTCGGGGCGACCACGTACTTGCCGGGCGTCGGCAAGCCTTCGACGAAGTCGCGGAGTTGCTCGCCGGCTGCCGCGTCGTCCTTCGAGCGAGACGCGAACCCGACGGCGTGAATCACGAGCCGCTCGTCACGGAGTTTCGTCCGCAAGAGGGCCGCCAAGGGCTCGCCCTTCGGGTTCAGCCCCGGCTCACTCGCGGAACGGTTATCGAGGCCGTCGCTAATCAGCACGACGGCCCGGTACCCGGCGGCGGTCTGAACGTCGTCGCGGGCGGTGAGCAGTGCCCGGAAAATGGGCGACTGGTTGAACGGCTCCAGCGTGGCGAGTCGGCCGGTGATCTTGCTCACCTGCTCGGCGTCGTCCGGGTCGCGGCGAATCGGACCAGCGATCTTCGAGATTGTCTTCTCGGCCTCCTCGACCTTCTTCTGAGCCTCGCCCGCCTGGCCGAACGCCCACACGGTGACGACCGTATTACGCGGGAGGTCCGCGATGATTCGGCCCGCTGCCGTCACGCCTTGCAGGTAACGCGATTCGGTCGCCGGCTGGCCTTCGGGGGCCGCCATACTGCCGGAGCAGTCGATCACGATGGCGACCGCCCCTTCCCCACTGCCGAACTTGCGAACCGCGTCCGGGGACGCCCGCACGCTGACGACCGACGCGGGCGGCGGGGGAACGACGGTGTCGATCACCTCGGGCACGGGGTAGAGGTTCACGGGTGCCCGCCCGTCAATCTTCCAGCCGCGGAAGAACCCGCGGACCGCCACGGCCGTCGCCTCGTTCGCGGTGCCCGCACTGGTCAGGTCGAGGCGGTAGCGGTGAGTCTCGGGCCAAGGAACGGCCCGGCGGCCGGGGGCACCGGCGAGCGTCAGACCGGACGGAGGTTCCGCCGAGAGGGTCAGGAACCCCGGCAGCGCATCCGCCCGTTCTCCGCCGATGGCGACCTCGACGGAGAACGGGGCCGGGTCAGTGGTGGTGACGGGCACCGTTCCCGAAATCGTGGGCTTGAACGGTACGTCCAGTCGGCCGCGGAGTTTCCCGAGGCGGTCCCGCACCGGGTCGATCGGACCCAGGGTGGCGACATCGGACAGCAGCGCACCGGCCGCCTGCTTGTAGTAAGGAGCTTCGGTGGACGAGTCACCAGCCCAAAGGCTCTCGGCGTGTCGCTCGGCGAGGCCGAGTGCGAGGTTCTGGGAGAGCAGGCCACGCAACGCTACCGCCGGCTCGATCCGGTATGGCGGCAGCGCGGCGGGGGTGAGTCGCGCGAGTCGTTCCGCCGCGGCGAAGGCCGTTCGCACGGCGGATGGGTCGCCCGTCGGGTCGGTTTCGAGCAGGCGGCGAACCTCGTCGGCGAGTTGCGGAACCCGGGTGAAGGCGGGTTGCTTCTCCGTCTTGCCGAGCGCGGCCGCGGCGAGATCGGCCGACCGCCGACCGGCACCATCGCCCGCACTTGCCGCGGCAACAGTTTCGGTCGTCGCGGACGCTTCGCGGGTGAAGCGGTCGGCGAGCGGCCACAGTTGGGCACGCACGTTCGGCGGAAGCATTGGCACGGTCAACGCGCGTTCGACCGTGTCGCGGCCGACCCGTGCCGCCAATCCCGGCGGCGGTGCCGGCAACAGGACTTGAACGTCAGTGACGACGGCCTTCGTCAGCGCGTCCAACCGGGCGGCGAGGCCGTCGGCCGACTGCGTCACGTCCGCAACGGCAGCCGAAGGTGTGAGGATGCGGTCGAGATCGTGGGCCGCGGTCCAGAGCTTCGTCACCTCGTCGGCCGGGTCCGACTTCTTAGCGTCGAGCGGACTGCGGACGGCCCAATTCGCGAGCAGCGGCAGTTCCGCGAACAGGCGGTCCCGCGTTAAGAACGCGGAGCGGAGTTTGGCGGCGTCGGCCAACACGGCGACATAGCCCGCCTTCGCCGTCGCGAACTCTTCTGCAGCCGGACCCGGATCGGTGGCGAAGAGTCGGTCCTCGCCACGAACGCGGATCGCGTCGGCAGCCTTCAATCGGTCGGCGAACCACGGTCCAAGACGGTCGCCGTACCCGACACCGCCGGCCGCCGCAGCGGTCTCCGCCAACTTGCGGACGGTCAGGGCGGTCTTGATCACCTCGGCCTGCGCGGGGGTTTTGATCGGCGGGCTGTTCGCCGCCAACATCACAAGAAGGTGTGCAGTCGGCGGTCGGGGCCGGCCAGGGCGGTCCAACAGCCGAATGATTTCGGCGGCCCGTGCCAGGTTCGGGGTGGGGGGTTCCGTGGCGAGTTCGATCAGGCGATCGTAGGCGGCCGGCGACAGGGTGAGTTGCGATGCGGCCTTTGCGGCCTCGGCCGGCGGGGCCGCCCAGAGGCGGCCCACGGCTTCGCGGGCGGCGAGGTTGGGCGGCGTCTCGCCGAAAACCGCGGCGGCGAGGAGCGGGTCGTTGACTTCGACCCGCCGGTCCGCGTCCAACCGTGCTTCGAGTTCCCTCACCTGCGTTAGCACCGTCGCGGCGGCCGTCTCGTCACGGGCGAGTGTCAACTCTTCGGCCCTCACGAGCGATGCCGCGTAGACGCGCCACAGGTGAGGGGCGTAAGACGCCGGCGGCGGTTCCTGCCGGGAGCGGGCCGCGCAACGGTCCCAGGCTGTTTGTAACGCCGGCGACGGCGCATAGGGGGGCAGAGCTTGTTCTGTCACAGTCGCGGTGTTCGTGAGTTGCGCCACCACGACCGCCCTCGCCCGCCGTTCGCCTTCGGGGCCGACCGGGTAGAGCCGTGGCGATTGCACCGCCGCACGGGTCTGGAGTGCCCACTTTTCCACCCGGGGGGCGAGGTATTCGTAAAGTTCCCACAGCGTGACCCGGCGGTCGCCGTCAGCGTCGGCGGCACCGGAGAGGCCGGTTTGCAAAAAGTGGCCGAAGGCGGTCGATCGATGGACCTCGGCCGGCCACGCTCGCTCGCCGGGGCCGTTCGCCGTCAGAACGGACAGGTTTGGGACGGCCGCGACATCCACTTCCTCCAACCCCTTGGCGAAGTCCGATTCGGGCGGGCCGAAGAGCGGGTTCGCCGGCATCTGCCCCGCTTCCAGCAGCAGAACCTTCTTCGTGGCCCCGGGCAACCCCGCGAGGCGGTCGATGACCGCCTTCAACCGCAGGCGGTTTTCCGCCGCGGGGCCAGGAGCCGCGTCGGTCGGCAAGAGGTACGGCCCGTTCGCGTCGGTTCCCCCGTGGGCCGCGATGGTCAGGAGGATCGTCTTCGATTTGATCCCGCGCAAGCCGGCATCCCACCGCACGTCGCGGCGGAGTTCGGCGGCCGTGCCGCCTTTCATAACGGCCACATCCGTCGTCCATCGGCGGCCGTAACTGTTGTGCGGAACCGCGAGGTTCGTTTCGTACCCCGCCGCGAGGTAGATGGCCCGGATCGGTTGTGGGCGCGACCACCAGGTCACGAGCCAGACCATGCCACCGCACAGGGCACAGAACACGGTCGCCGACGCGAGCCGCCAAGCCGTGCGGTGCCGCAGTGGCCCCGCGGTGGCGCGACGCGGGGCCATCGGAACGGCGGCCCCGGTCGACTTCCACGGCTCCCCTCGGCCGGCTGGGGTGACGGACTGCATGGACGGCCCCGCGGGTGGAAACGTGGTGGAATCGCAATCCAACCGTTGCGTCGGAAGCAACCACTATAGTAATCTACTCTTTCGAACGAGTGGATGAAGAGAATCGGGCGTCGCCCGTCCCCGGACGATCCGGCCGGCCCGCGCGACCGGCCTATTGCGTCCGCACGGCCGGTCCGACACAATGTGAGGCACCATGCCGACCGAGACATTCTCCCAGGACGACCGGCCCCTCGCGGTCACAACCCCCCTCGGCAAAGACGTTCTCCTCATCGAGACCGTTTCCGGAACCGAGGAGCTGTCTCGGCCCTTTCAGTACGAGTTGTCCCTGTTGGCGAAGGAAGAGACGAACGTCCCCTTCGAGAAAATCCTCGGCCAGCCGATGACGGTGACGATCCGCGGCGACGACGGCCCCGAGCGGTACGTCCACGGGATCGTCACCGGGTTGGCCCAAGGGGAGCAGGTTCAGTCGGACGGCGGCTCCACGACGTTCACCCGGTACTTCGCCGACATCGCCCCGAAGATCTGGCTGCTCACGAAGGTCGTCCGCAACCGCATCTTCCAGCAGAAGACGGTCCCCGAAATCCTGACCACGGTCTTCGAGGGGTACGACGTTTCGAAGAAGATCGAGGGCACCTACGAGCCTCGCGACTACTGCGCCCAATACCGCGAATCCGACCTCGACTTCGCCCAACGCCTGATGGAAGACGAGGGCATCTACTTCTACTTCGACCACACCGAAGACAAGCACACCCTCGTCCTCGGCGACTCGCCGCAGGGTCACGTCGCCATCGCCAAGTCGGCGACCGCGAATTTTTACATGGAGGGAACGTCCGACGCTGGCGAGTCGGTCATGACCTGGACGAAGCGGCAGCGGGTGCGGTCGGGGAAGGTCACCCTCTGGGATTACTCGTTCGAAATGGCCGACCGCAAGGACCATTTCGAGAGCGTCGAGACGATCGCCGGGAACGTGTCCGTCGGCAAGAAGTCCCACCCGCGGACGGCCGGGGGGGCAGACAAACTGGAACAGTTCCTCACCCAGGCCGGGTTCGCCGCCCGGTTCGACGGCATCGCCCCCGGCGGGGCGGAGCAGGCGTCGAAGTTGGCGAAGATCACCCCGGACGGCCGCCGCACGGCCAAGCTCCGCCTCCGCGAAGAGACGTGGCCGGGGCTGGTGGTTGATGGGGTCAGCGACGTCCGCCGGCTGGTCGCCGGACGGACGTTTGAGTTGGCCGGCCACCCGCACGCCAACGGCAAGTACTTGCTCGTGAAGATCGACTTGGCAGCGAGCATCGAGGGAGCCTACACGGGCGGCGGTGCCCGACCGCTGGCGTTCCGCAACCACTTCACCGCTGTCCCCGGGGCCACGCCCTTCGGCCCGGCCCGGATCACCCCGAAGCCGAGGGCCGAGGGCCTGCAGACGGCCGTCGTCGTCGGCCCCGCCGGGGAGGAAATCTTCACCGACAAGTACGGCCGCATCAAGGTGCAGTTCCACTGGGACCGCGACGGCAAGAACGACCAGGACAGTTCGTGCTGGGTCCGCGTGGCCACAACTTGGGCCGGGCAACAATGGGGGGCAATCCACATCCCCCGCATTGGCCATGAGGTGCTCATCGGGTTCGAGGAGGCCGACCCGGACCAGCCGATCTGCGTCGGCAGCCTGTACAACGCGGTCAACATGCCGCCGTACACCCTGCCGGACAACAAGACCAAGTCCGGCATCATGTCCCGCAGTACCACGAAGGGCGACGCCACGACGTTCAACGAACTGCGGTTCGAGGACAAGAAGGGGGCCGAAGAAATCTACTTCCACGCCGAGCGGGACTTCCTGCGGATCGTCGAAAACAACGACACCCTCAAGGTCGGGTTCGACAAGAAGGAAGACGGCAATCAACTCGTCGAAATCTTTAACAACCAGGACATCTTCGTCGGCGACAAGAAGGGCGAAGCGAAGGACGGCAGCCAGAAGCTTGAGGTGTTCAACACGCAGACGATCAAGATTGGTTCGGGCCAGGGGCAGGCGAAGGACGGCAGCCAAAAGTTGACCGTCTACAAGGACCGCATCGCGACTGTGCAGACCGGCGACGACAAACTCACCGTGGACAAGGGCGGGCGGTTCGTGACGATCACTACGGGGAACGACGAACACGTCATCAAGACCGGCAACCGCACGGTGGAAATCGCCACCGGCAACGACACCCTGACGATCAAGACCGGCAACCACAAAACCGCCATCACCGCGGGGGCGAGCAAGACCGAGGCGATGCAGAGTATCGAGTTCAAGGTCGGCGGGTCCACCCTCAAACTCGACCCGAGCGGCATCCAGATGAAGGGGCTGAAGATCAACATCGAGGGCGAGATCATGGTCCAGATGAAGGCCACGATCGTGAAGGTGGACGCCAGTGGGTTCCTGATCCTCAAGGGCGGGATCACGATGATCAACTAGCGGCTTAAAGCCCGTGGTAACTCCTTTCATTTCAATCTCGACGGGGCGAATGCAATGGGTGGCCGGTGGCCGCAAACCGCGGCGGAAGTCTACGCCAAGTACCCGATCCACCCGGCGGCGGCCGCGCTGGACCGCGGAGCTACGGACGGGCAGACGTTCCTTGCCGCGCTAGTCGCGGCCGGCCAGTACCGTGACGCGGTGACGTTCCTGGCGAACGCCCTGCCGATCCGCGAGAGCTTGTGGTGGGCGTGCGAGTGTGCCGGGGATGGCCCAGCGACTGAGGCTTGCCGGCAGTACGTGTGCGAACCGACCGACGCCAACCGCCGTGCGGCGTGGGCGGCCGCTGAAGCCGCCGACTTCGACACGCCCGGGGCGACGGCCGCCGTGGCGGCGTTCCTCAGCGCCGGCAGCCTGTCGGAGCCGGGGTTGCCGGCCGTGCCCCCGCCGGACGGCGTTGCCGCAACCGCCGTCGCCAACACCATTATTCTGGCCGCCGCCGTCAACGGCCCCCCGACCCTGGCCGACGAACGCTACCGCGAGTATTTGATCGTCGGCACCGCCGTGGCCGACGGCGCACGACGGTGGCCGGCGCCCCCGGGACAAAAATAAACAGCCGTCGGTATTTTTGTTGCACGACCGCCGACGACTTGATTAAATTCGAAGCAACTCCTCACCTGCCCCACTTAGAAACGGCGCATCACATGGCGTTGAATCTTGGCGTTGCCCCGGCACCCAGGGACAACCACGGTGTGCCCGCCCCGACCGACCCGTTCCGACTGGCCGTCCTCGGCGACTTTTCCGGCCGCGGCGGCGACTTCGAGAGTGCCAAGCCGGTACTCCTCAACCTCGAAGACTTTGAAGCCACGATTGCCAAACTCAACCCGACGGTCCCGCTCGACGGGCTGCCGGGCGACCCGTCCCTGACCATCCAGTCCCTCGACGACTTTGAACCGGACGCCGTCGTGCGGGCCGTGGATCACTTCACGGATCTGTCCGACGAGGACGAGAAGGCGGAGTTCCTCGACAGCGTTTTGCGGCACCCGAACTTGCGGCGGGCCGAGGGCGTGTGGCGGGGCGTCGATTGGCTCGCCCGTCGCGGTCGCAAAAGCGGCCGGCAGATCGAGGTCGTGTTGTACGACGTGTCCGCCGACAACTTCGCCACCGCGTTGAGCGGTGACGAGCTGAGCGAGAGTGTCGTCTACAAGGCCCTCGTGGCCGACGCCGTCTTCGGCAAGAAGGGCAAGCCGTGGGCCGCTGTCATGGGGCTCTACGACTACGACTTCACGGCTGCACACGCCGAACTGCTCGGCCGGGCGGCCCGGACTTTGACCGACTGCGGCGGGCCATTCTTGGCCGGCGTGTCGACAACCGCGACCGATTCGGCGACCGCCATTGACGAAGCCGACGCCGAGGCGTGGGCGGAACTCCGGGCGTTGCCCGAGGCCGGTCTGATTGGACTGGCGACGCCACGGTTCCTGGCCCGCCGGCCCTACGGCGAAGACTTCCGGCCGCCCGAGGCGTTCCCTTACGAAGAGTTCAAGCGCGACGCCGTTTCCGAGTCGTACGTCTGGGCACCTGCCGTGTTCATTCCGGCCGGGGTTCTCGCGCAGGGGTATGTCGCCGACGGTTGGGGGTTCGGGGCACAAAAGACGCGCGTGCTGGAAGGCATGACGACCCATGCGTACACGGATGCCGACGACGACGATCACTTGACCCTCCTCGACTGCTGGCTCGACCGGAAGGCGGCCGAGCGGTTGACGGGGTTGGGGGTCATGACGGCATTGGCCGTGAAGTCGGCCGACTCGTGTCAACTCACCCGGTTGCACTCGCTCGGTGCCGGCACCCCGCCGGCCGACCTGTACGGCCGATGGGGGAAGAGCGCCTCAGCCGGCCCGCCGCGTGGCCGCTTCGGCGTCAGCGTCGTGATGGACTCCGAGATGACCGGCACCGCGCCGAAACGGGCCTCGGGGGCCGCCGCATCCAGCGAAAGCTCGTCCGAATCGTCCGCATCATCCGAAACATCGGAATCGTTCGCATCGAGCGACGACAGCAGCAGCCTGTCGAGTGATTCCGATTCTCCCTCGTCCGGCGGTGACGATCTCGCGGCCATGATGGCCGCCCTCGACAGTCCCCCCGCGGACGCCCCTTCGGACGGGGCCGACGACATTGCGGCGATGATGGCCGCCCTCGACGCGCCCGTGGACGACGCTCCCCCGCCCGCCGACGCGCCGGACCAGTCGATCGAGGACATGCTGAAACAACTCGAAGACTCGTAGGCCGAACCCTACCGAACGCTACAACGAATCGATCACACTCTGGAGGAAGACCGATGGCCGAGAGTTTGCAACATAAACTGGACCGCGTCCGCCGCCCGCGGGTGCAAATCACTTACGACGTCGAAACGAACGGGGCGATGAAGAAGACGGAACTGCCGTTCGTCGTCGGCGTTATGGCCGACCTGTCCGGGATGCCGTCCACGCCACTCAAGCCGCTCAAGGAGCGGAAGATCACCAACATCGACCGCGACAACTTCAACGACGTGCTCGCGAAGTCCGGTGCCCGCGTGGCCACGAAGGTGGACAACGAACTGACCGGTGACGGGTCGAAGTTGGCAGTCGAACTCAACTTCAAGAAGATGGACGACTTCGAGCCGCAAAACGTGGCCGCCCAGGTGCCGGCTCTGAAGGAACTGCTCGACATGCGGCACAAACTAACACAACTGCTCTCCAAGATGGAAGGCAACGACCAGTTGGAGAGCCTCCTGGCCGACGTGATCGCGAACACCGAATCGGCCGCGAAAATGGCCGCCCAGATGGGCGAAGGCAAAACCGAGTAACGCCCCTGCTACGGCGAAATCCGTTCCCGACTCGCGTCCGTACACCTTTCGTTCTTGGCCTTCATTGGATGACGGCCCACAAAATCCGCGGGGCGGGTTGCGCCCTCGCGGAGGGTAACTCATTGGCCGCGTATCGTGTGGATCACCTTCGCAGAGGGTAATCCACACAACACTGGAATCTCTGACACCCCTTCGGACTCGCGTTCGACGCAACCCACACCCGCCTGACACTTTCTGAGGGACTCACGTGGCGACTATTTCGGGCATTTTCGAGATGACATCGGCCCAGATGGACAAGGACATTAAAGAAGCGGCCGGCCCGCTGGAGGTCATGAAGTATCCTACGAGCAACAGCTTCAAGATCGACCTCGAGGTCGACAGTAAGGTCAAGGACGCGGTCGGTAAAGACCCCCTGTTGCAGCAGCAAATGCATGGGAAGATCGGGCCGGTCTACAAGGATCTGGTCGCCCGCATCGGCCAGAACTTGAAGAACACCGACAAGGGGGCCATCCAACTCCGGGACACGAACCAGGCGGCGAAACTCGAGAAACTGATCGACGTGGTCAACACCGGCATCAAGGGGGCCATCGACGTGGCAAAGGGGCCGGCCGAGAAGGCGGCCCTGGAAGCGTGGACGGCGTACACCGCCGTGAAGAAAGAGTACAAGGACTACAAGATCAAGGTCGGGGTGAAGATCGCCGGCGCCCTGTCCGGGCTGATCATCTCCATTACCCTGTTCGCCACCGGGGCGGTGTCGTTCGGGGCCACGTCCATTCCGTCCATCGTCGGCATGGTCAAGTCGTGCGTCACCATCGGGGACGAAATCCGCAAGCTGGCCCAGTCCATCGCCGACGCCATGAAGTCGCTTGAGACGAACCTGAAGCTCGTCGAGAAGCACTTCACCGACAGCCAGGGCGAGTTCACGGCCAAGGGCAAGGGGGCGGAAGCCGGGGCCTTGGTGTTCAAGCAGTTCACCGGCATCGCCCTGCCGTGCATCAAGACGTGCGTCGAGAACCTGGGCACGCTCAAGAGCAAGTACGCCGGCACCATCGTCAAGGCCCACGACGCGGCCAAGGAACTGAACAAGATCCTCCTGAAGATGCAGTCGTTCAAGACGGAGTTCAAGGCCGGGTACAAGAAGATCCTCGAGAAGCACCCCAGCCCGCTGGCCAAGGGGAACATCGCGACGATGGAGTCGCAACTCGAAAACGCCCTGGTGCCGTTCGAGGTGGAGGTGAACGAAGCCCTGGCCGAGGTCATCAAGTACGAGAACCGGGCCAAGACGTTCGACCCCAAGATCAAGGCGGCCGAGGTCCGCGTCGGGGAATTGGTCAAGCTCAAGGGGGTCGGGTTCAAGATCTTTGAGAACGTCCTGGTGTTGTCCGATCTGGCCCTGTCGTTCGCGGACCCCAGTCAGTTCGCCCCCGACAAGGTCAGCGAGGCGTGCGCCGGCATCCTGTCGACGGCCGCCCAGTTGGGGTATGACAAGATCACGAAGCTCGCGCTCGAAAAGACGATCCTCGAGTAAAAGCTGGGACCAATTCCCGCAGCCCCCGCTCGGGTGGCCGCTCAGCTTTACCCCGCCAGGTCGTTATCTGGCGACCTGGCGGGGCAAAGCCTCAAACCATATCGAACACGGCTGAAAAATCGTCATTCCGAATCGGCGTCGGGGCGACCGGAGGTGGCAAAACCGGTTCGACTCGCAGCCATAAGGTGGCAGCGGTACGTGACGGTGGCCCGATCGTGCATTCGGACGTGCCACGGCACATCCGGGTCTTCGGCCTCTACTGTCAGTCCGGCTGCGACGAGGGCCGCGACCGCAGCCGGTTCCGACGCACCCTCGTGCGTCGCCCGCCGGCTGTGACCGCCGAGCCAGACCTCTGCCGACGTCGCGGCCGGTGCCCAGTCGTAGGGGCACCCGAGCACCAGCCGACCGCCCGGTTCCATCGCAGTCGCGGCCGCGTTCAGGTGGGCCGCCGGTGCCGCGATCGAGTCGAGCACGTTCAAACTCACCACCGTTCCGAATAGCCCACCTGCGAGCGGCAGCGCGGTCACATCGCACGCCCAGAAGTCCACCCGCTCGCGATGTAACGGCACGGCAAATTCGCGGCGGTCGTACACACTCCCCACACGCCGCCGGGGATATCGGACCCGCCCCGTTCGCAGCACGGCGGCCGCGAGTCGCAGTTTCGCCAAATTCAAATCGATGCCGAGCGTCAAGCCGCTCGTCGCAGCAGCCAGTTCGAACGTCGTCCGCCCGACCGAGCAGCCGAGGTCGAGGGCCGGCCCAGTGGTCGGCCCCGCGAGCGCCAACCCGCGGGCCAGTAGTCGTGCCACCGCCCCGGGCCGGGGTTCGCCGGTCGGTTCCGCGGGGTCGAACTCGGCGTAGTGGTCCCAGGCGTAGGACGAGAGTTGTTGACGGTACGTGTCGAGAGCCGATCCTGGGCCGCCGCATTCCGCGATCACGTCTTCCGCGAGGTCGCTCAAGTCGTCGCGGGCGAGCAAGGGCAGAACGCTCCCGGCCACGACCGACCGGGCGTCGGCAACGATCACCGGGATGCCGTCGAGGACCGGGTACTGCGCCCGGCACGCCGGGTTCGGGCACGCGAGCATCGCTTCGAAAATTTCGTGCCCGTCACCCTTGGCGACGCGGTCGATGCCGAGCGACGCTTCGCTGCCACGGCAGGCGGGGCAGAGCGGACGGAAGGCGGCGAAGTGTTCGAGTTTCACGGGGTCAGCCGATCAGGACTTTCGAGCAGCCGGGCGGGATCACCTTGCCCATCGGCATCGGGATCGGGGCGACGCAACTCGCGTGTGCCGTAGTATCCCCGACGCGGGCGGCGGGGAGTTTACCGATCAGGACGCCGGTCGAACCCAGAACGACCATGCCGGGGCCGCCGGGCACGCAACCGGGCAACGTACACGGAGCTGTCGTATCCGTGATGCGGGCGGCCGGCATGCCGCCGATGAGGACGCTCGGCAACCCTTTGATGATCGTCAGGGGCATCGGCGGGTGCGGGACCGGCGTCGGGATCGGGGCGGCCGGGTGGATCGGCGCGTGGCAGTGCGGGCCGTTCTGCAGCACCTTGTCCGACAATCGGGCGGCCGGCATTCCCATCGCAGCACCTCACGGTCTCGAGAATTAGCGGTACAACTTGCAGTCGCCGAACGACACGAGTTGGATGCCGAGCTTCTGGCCGATCGCCATGATGAGCATCGCCAGCATCATCGGGATCATGGGAATCGTTGGGAACCCGGCCAGCACCCCGCCCAGCCCCGCGGCCATCAGAGCGTCCACCTTCGCGGCGAGCGCGGCCGAGGCTGCGGCAGAAGCGGAAGCACTGGCTGCGGCCGCCGCGCTGGCACTGGCCGAGAGGCCCACGGCCGCCGATGCCGAGAGACCCAACGTGGCCGCCCCACTCGCGCCGAGGCTGGCCGCGAGGGCCGCCGCCGGGAGGCCGACGGGCAATCCTGCCAGCGGCGCGAAGTTGATCGGCTGCATCAGAGAGTTTAACGCCGCCGCCGCGTTCGCGGCCAGCATGTCAATGCCCAGGCCGGCCAGGATCGCATCGAGGGCAGTAAGCAGTTCGAGGAGCTTCATCAGAAGTTCGAGCGAAATCACGTCCGCGAACGGCGGCATCAGCGGGATGTTCGCTTTCAGGGCGGCGGCCGCCGACACGGCGGCGGCAATCCCGCCGGAAGCGGCCAGGTTCACACCGAACCCGGCTTTGACGGCCGCCGAGAGGGCGGCGGAAGCGGATGCGGCCATCGACGCGCCGGCGGCGACCGATGCTCCCGCCGATGCTCCCACGCCGGCCGACGCGGCGACCGCGAGGGCTGGGGCCAGGGGGGCGAGGGCCGCCGGGGCAAGCGGGTTCGGGCCGACGAGTTGCCGCAGTTGGTCCACGAGCTTCGCGAGTTCGGCCAGCGGGAGGAGTGCCCCGAGGGCGGCGAGGGGCAAGTTCGCCAACGTGTTCATCAAGTTCCGCAACGACGCCAGCAACATGCCGAGCAGGTCCGGCGCACGGGGCGAAGTGAGGTTCACGCCGAGGGTCGCGTTAATCGTGGCGGCGAACTGGGCGGCCGCCGTCAGTTGGGCCGCGATCTGCATCTGGGCGTTTCCGGCCGCCGAGACGGCGGCGGCGGCGCTCGCCGCGGCGGCAGCGTTCGCCGCGGCAGCGGCCTGGGCGGCCACGGCCAGCGCGGCCGGCGGCGGTGGCAACCCGACATCCTTGAGCGCGTCCAGGGCCGGCTTCAGGGCCGGTGCGAGGAGCGCGGCGAGTAGCCCAGCCGGGTCCGGCAGCAACACGTTCACCGGCGGGAACGCGAGGTTCGGCATCAGCGGCCGGAAGTGCTGCGTGAGTTGGATTTGGGGGATCGAGCAGAAGCAGATCACGTCGACGCCTCCGGCGGTTTCGTCGAGCTCGTATTGGCCGATGCGCCAGCCGCGGCCGAAGTCCCGGCGGTCGCCGCCGTGCCGCTGGTCGCTCTGCCACTGCTGTCAGCCCCTGCGGTCGCACTGCCGCTGGCGTTTGCACTCCTGCTGGCGGTCGCGGCGGCACTCGCGCCGGCCGTGACTGTCCCTCCGGTTGTGGCTGTGCCCGCTGCGGTCTTACTGGCTGCGGCACTTGCCGTTTGCCCGCCCGGGGCTGTGGCGGTCCCACTCGCCGCGCCCGTCGCGCTGCCGCTGGCCGTGGCACCTCCGGTCGCCGCCGCGGTTGCAGAGCTAGTCGCGGTGGCGGTCCCCGAGGCCGAAGTAGTCGCGGTGGCGGATGTATTCACGGACAGGGTAACCGGCGGGGCGATGGCCGCTTGTTTCGCCACGGCCTTCGCCCACGCGGCCATCGCGCTCGGGCACGGCACGAGCGGAATCATCTCCAACAGGCAGAGGGGCGAGCACGGCGTCTTCTGGGCGAGTGGGAATCCGAGCGCGGCCAGCAAGGCGTTCGCGAGCATGGCGAGCAGATCGAGCGAAACCGGTACGCTCGGAACCTTGCCGATGGTCTTGTTGAACGACTCGTCCATGACGTGGGAGTAGTCCCGCGAAAGGCTCTTCGAGAACGATTTCGAGAGGTCTCGGCCGAGACTCTTGCTCAAACTCTTGCTCGGACTGCGGCTGAGGCTTTTCGCATTCGAGGCCATCTTGCCGAGTTTCTTGCCGAGGGAGTGGCCGACGCCCGGGAGCATGAGGTCCTCCCCGAAACCTTTGTTGATCGCCGCGAGGGCGGCGAGCAGTTCGGCGAGTTTCTTCATCAACTCCGGCGGGAACGGGCTGCCGAACTGCGGCATCCCCGCAATGTTCGAGGCGGCCGCGTCGAACATGCCGCCGAGGAGATTCACGGAACCGGAGGCTGAGAGGTTCACGCCGAGGCCAGCCTGGACGGACGCGGCGAGTGCGGCCGATGCGCTGAGGGACGCCGACGCGGACAGGTCGGCCGAGGCCGCGGCCGAGAGGGCGGCGTTCAGATCGGCCTTCAGGTCTGCGGTGAGGTCCAGCCCGAGGGCCGCTTGCGCGGAGGCCGCGGCGTTCGCCGCTGCCGCGATGCCTTGCAATTGGGGCAACGCGGGGAACGGGGCACCGTTGAGCAAGGACCGGAGGCCGTTGGCGTTCAGCGAGTCGAACAACTGCTTGAGCAGCGCCGCCGCTGCGGCCGAGAAAATGTCGAACCCGAACGCGGCCTTGAGGTTCGCGTTGAAGCTGGCGAAGGCCGAGAGTTTGAGCGATGCGGATGCCGACAACCCGAGGGCGGCCGATGCGGAAGCGCTCGCCGTGGCGGAGGCACCGACAGCCGCGTTGACGGCGGCCGTCAGTCCGGCGGACGCGGCCAAAGCGGCGTTCACGTTCCCCGCGGCGGCCAGATTTGCCTGGACGTTCGCCAGGCCCGCGGCGGCCGCGTTCAAGGATTTTAAGCACGCACAGAGCATGGACGGATTATGGCGAGCAGGCCCGAGTGAGACAAGGAGATTCCCATTCGATTCGCCCGTTGCACGGGGTGGGTCAGTACCGGACGCGGAGGTCGAAGCGGTACTCTTGCCGCGGGCCGACGGCGCTCCCGACTCCGTAGGAGACGGCACCGCCGAAGTCGGCCCGGTCGCAGATGAACCCCCGCAACCCCGGGCCGATGCCGATGTACGAATTCCCGCTCGCCCCGAGCGAAATGCCCGTGGCCGGGTCGGTGTACGCACCGTCCTGGAACGTCACGCCCCGAAACTCCATCGTGCCGATGATCGGGCAGTTCGCCAGCGGGCGGCAAAGCACGTGGTTGTAGGACCAGTTGTACTGGATGGCCGCCCCGGCGTAATCGGTGTCGCCCCCGAGCGGGATCCACTCGCCGACCTGAGCCTGGAAGTACGAATCGTTGGACAGTTTCAGGCCCAAGATCACGGACGGTTCGAGCGTCGTGTGGCCGGTGCCCAGTCCCTTCTCGGTGTTCCCCGTCGGCACGGTTGTTTGCAGTTGGAAGGCGATCTGAAGCAGTTCACAGTCCAGCAGGAGGGTCTTCGTCCCGAGTTTCAGGTCGCCGAACCCGGACGACCCCGGCCGGTCGTCGGGCCGCACGCGGTGGTAGGTCAACTCGGTGAAGACGCCGACGCGGCCGGTCGCCGCTTCGGTGTACATAGAGATCGCGTCATCGCGGACGCGGTCGACCCGCCGCCCGTCCGGCGACTGTGCCCCGCGGGTGTTCCCGAGGCCCTTGGCCCAGAAGTACTCGGCCCGGTCGGGCGTGGCGAGGCCGCGGGTTAAGTCGGTGCGGAATCGCATCTGCGTGACCGGCCGGGCCGTCGGGGTGAAGAACGCCGAGTCGGCGAGCGGCGTCCACTTCGGTTCGTAGCACGGGTCGGGAAGACAAACGCAGTTGTAGATACCGTACAGGAACCGGCCGAGCGCGTGCGAGGGGTACGCTTCGACGCCGTTGTTGAAGCGGCCGGGGTAGCACCCGCTCGGATCGGACGTCATCAAGTCGAACGACGGGCTCCCGATGTTCCCCGTCCCGCACGACTGGCAAGCGGCCTGTTGAACCGGAGCCGGCGGCGGAACGTCGGGGATCAGAGAGGCCGTTGGTCGTGAGGCCGCCGGCTGATGCTGCGGCCCCAACGGTTGAGGGCGTTCAGCCGCCGGTCGAATGTCGGTGGACAGAAAGCTCGCCACGGCGGCCGTGAGGCCCGGTGACGGTTCCGGTGTTCCCTCGGGGAACAGTACGGGGGTTCGAGTCGGGGCCGGTTCAAGCCGAGTCTCGGCGGCCACCGGCAGTAGTTCTGGCATCCGGAGTAAGTCCGGCATTGATGCCGGGATCTCGGTCGGTTGCGGGGCGATAGGCTGACCCGGCACTATAAGCAATTCGTTGACGACCGGGTTGAGGCGGTTGCCGTCCGGCAAGCGCGGCCCGGACGGCCCCCCCAAGGCATCGTTAGGCGACGTAAGCAACTCGTTGACGACACGGCTGAGGTGGCGACCGTCCGGCAAGCGCGGCCCGGACGGATTGCCACTACCGCGGAGGACGAACTGTGCTGGCGTTTGCGCAAGATGGCTTCCGACCGTGACAAGCACGATTACGATCCCAACCGCGAATCGCAGGATCGATCGGATGCTATGAATCCTGTTCATCGTGCAAAGCCTCGTGTCCTCTCCTCTGTATCGGACGGACCTTGCGTGAAAGTTCAACAAGATGTCAAAAAGTGGCGCGAATTGCCCTCCTAATCGTTACGACCCCAATAATCGAAGAATTCGTGGCCTTCTCGACCGAGAACAGCCGATAGTCTCTTGAAACGCAAACTGCGCTGCAGGGGAGGCCGGGATGTCACTCCGAAACGTCTTCGCGATCGCCGTGATGGGAACGTCCGCAACGGCTGCGTTCGGGCAACTGCCCGCCATCCCGGCGGCACCGGCCGTCCCAGCGATTCCCGCCGTCCCGGGCGCAGGCGTCCCTGGGGTAGGAGGCGGCGTCCCCGGGGTAGGAGGCGGTGTTCCGGGCGTGGGTAGCGTTCCGACGGCCGCACCGCGGAACATTTGGAGCTTCTTCATGCTCACGCCCGATCAGAAGGCGTCGTGCGCAGCGAAGAAGGACAAACTCTGCCAGTCCCAGTTCGGCAAACTCCTGAACAACGTGGTGAAGCCGGCGTCTGCGATCACCGGCGGCATCCTCCCGGGGTGCTGCCCGCCGAGCGCGACCGACCCGCTCGCCCCGAACCCGGCCGACCTGAACAAGCCCGCAACCGAGGCCGAGGGGGCGGCCGCCCGGATCAAGCAACTCGAAGCCGGGGCCGCCGACCGGAAGGCCGCAGTCCGCTACCTCGGCACGGTCAACTGCAAGCGATTCCCGGAGGCCGAGACCGCGCTCATTGGTGCCCTGCGGACCGACACGAACGAGTGCGTCCGGTACGAGGCGGCCATGGCGTTCGCCCGCGGGTGCTGTTGTTCCACCAAGACGATCAAGGCGTTGACGCTCACCGTCGATGGCAGCGACAAGGACGGGAACCCGCCGGAAACTTCGCTCCGCGTCCGGGCGATGGCGGCACAAGCCCTGGCCCGGTGTTGCGGAACAGTCACCGAGCCGCCCAAGGAGCCGCCCGCCGAGCTTCCGCCCGAAAAGCCGACGCCGGAAGCCACGGCCCAGCGTATCGAAGCGATCGAACGGGAGAAATCGCTCGTCGACGGCCGGAAGGCGTTGAGCGATTACATAGGGGAAACCCCATCGCCGGCACTCACGACCGGGCGGCGGACCGTTGCGGATACCATCCGTTTCGCCGCGGCAACTGCACCCATCTCGATCCCCCAAGTGCCGACCTCGGTCGCCAGCGTCCCGACGCCACCTGCGACAATTCCCGCGCCAATGATCCTGCCCGCCGCGGCGACAATCCCTGTTCCGACATCCGCGGTCGCTCCTTCGAAGCCAACCACCACGCCTGTCAACGGCCTACCGCCGACGGGGCGGCGCGGCCTCTTTGATCTCATGTCGTCGTCTCACAATCCGAGCCGTTGACAGCGGCGGCATGGTGTGGTCTGATGTTCGGCATGAACCCACCTGCACTCCCCGTCGGTTTGAACGAACTCGGTTCCCTCACGACCCGCGGACTGGCGGCGTTCGCGGCCCGTGCGGCGCGGCGCGCCATGGAACTCTACCGGCCGTCTACGGACGATGAACGAACCGCCGCCGAGTACTTTCTCAACGCCATCGACTACGCCGATAGTGCCGCCCGAGGCGACGCGAGCGAGCTCCCCGTGGCCTTGCTCGACCAACTTTTCTCTCTCGCCGATCAAGTCGCGGCGACGGCGGGCTACGCCGGCTTCGCCGCCGCGCACGCAGCCCGCGTCGGTGCCCGGTCGATCGCGGGTGCGGCCGATCAGACGGCTCAACTGGAACTGATCGCCTCGACCTTCGGCGCGACGCGGGTGCTGTACACCGCGTCCGGCGACGCCTTGGAAACCGTGATCAATACCGCCCTCCGTACAGATTTCGACGCGCTCATCCGACTCGATCTCGGTCCGGCCGCCACTCCAGGCCAAGGCGTTGACCCCTCGCCCAATGGGCCACTCGGTCCGCTCGGCCGTTGAAATCTGTCGAAGGCTCCAGGCGTGTTGCGTAAGTTGACAAATTTCGTTTGTTTCAGGAACGACTTCGGATAATATCTTGCCATCTCGATCACAAACTTCCGACTCCCACGTGAGACGATGGATCTCTCGATCCTGCCGAACCTCGACGTTCTCATCGCGCCGATTCCCGGCCCGAATCCGGCGGGTGAGCCGGTGTCCTATGTGGCGAGGGAAAAGTTCGAAACGGCTCGCAAGGCGATCAACCCCAACGATTACTCCCCGAACGACCCCCTGCGGCCGGCCGAGCCGAAGTTCGCGGACTGGCCGTTCATCCTTCAACTGGCAACCGAGACGCTCACCGATTCGTCGAAGGATCTCATGACCGCAGCCCGCCTCGTCGAGGCGGCGACGAAACTGAACGGGTTCGTCGGCCTGAAGTACGGGTTGACCTTTCTCCACCGCCTGACGGAAGAGGCCTGGGACCGGATCTACCCGGTCATCGAAGACGGCGACGTAGAGGTGCGAGCGGCGGCGTTCAACTGGCTCGACGATCCGGCCCGCGGCGCGCGGTTCCCGTTCGCCGTCCGCGCGGTCCCCCTCGTGGTGGACGCAACGGGCGAGATGACGTGGCTCGGGTGGAAGGAATCGCAAATCCCGCCGCCGCCGGACAAGTACGGCAACCCCGGAACGCCCTCGACGTTCCCGGAACGGTTCGACAAGGCTGTCGCCGCCGCCCCGCGGGTCCAGATTCAAACCCTCGCCGACGAGATCGCCGCTTCCACGAAGGCCATTGACGACCTCGTCGAGGCGCTCGACCGCCGCCTAGGGGATGTCTCCCCTTCGCTGTCGGAAGTCCGCCTCGCCGTCGCCGAAGTCGGCACGCTGGTGGCCGGCATGTTGGCCAAGAAAGGCCCGGCACCGATCGAAGTGATCGCCCCGCCACCGCCCGCCGAAGTAGTCAACGCAGGGACTCCGGTCCAATCGACGAATGGCGTGGCTCACCCCACACTAACCATGCAAACCCGCGAGGACGCCTACCGCCAACTGGCGGACGCAGCCACGCTCCTCCAACGACTCGAGCCACACAGCCCGATCCCGTACATGATTCAACGCGCGGTGGCCCTCGGCCGCCTGCCTTTCCCGGAACTGATGAAGGTCATCATCCGGGACGCGAGTATCGTCGAACAAATGAGCCGAGAACTTGGTCTCGAACCGGCTCCCGCGTAAGATCCGGAAACGTCCGGCACCCGACCACCATTTCGGAGAGTGCGACCGATGAACGAAAGCCCACTGCAAAGCCAGACCACGACCGAAACCGACTACGAGTTGAGCCTGATTGACCAGGTGATTGCGGCCACCAAGCCGCAGGACACGTCCGAGGCCAGTCGCGCCAAGGACTACCTGAAGCAATTCCTCGACCAAGTCGTTCAGCCGGGGGCGGTCGTTTCGAAGGACGTCGAGACGAACATCAAGACCTGGATCGGCGAGGTGGACAAGAAGCTGTCCGCCCAGGTCAACAAGATCATGCACACCCCCGAGTTCCAAAAACTCGAAAGCACGTGGCGCGGCCTGCACTACCTCGTGAATCAGTCCGAGACGGGGGAATCGCTCAAGATCCGCGTCCTGAACGTCACGAAGCGGGAAGTCCTTAAGGATCTCGAGAAGGCAGCCGAGTTCGATCAGAGCACGCTGTTCAAGCGGTTGTACGAAGAAGAGTACGGACAACTCGGCGGTAACCCCTACGGCATGATCGTGGGCGACTACGAGTTCGGCCGCGGGGCGGAAGACGTCTCGCTGTTGAAGATGATGTCGCAGGTCGCGGCGGCGGCCCACGCCCCGTTCGTGGCCGGGACCAGCCCGAAGATGTTCGGCCTGGACAACTGGACCGACTTGCCCAAGCCGCGGGACCTGGCGAAGGTGTTCGACAGCGTCGACTACGCCCCGTGGAAGAGCTTCCGCGAGTCGCCCGATTCTCGCTACGTAGCCCTCACCATGCCCAGGGTTCTAGCCCGCCTGCCGTACGGCGAAGAATACAAGAAGGTCGATGCGTTCAACTTCGAAGAAGACGTCGATGGTACCGACCACGCGAAGTACAACTGGATGAACGCCGCTTGGGCGTACGCTGCGCGGATTACCGACTCCTTCTCCAAGTACGGGTGGATGGCCCGGACCCGGGGGGTCGAAGCCGGCGGGAAGGTCGAGGGGCTGCCGGTCCACACGTTCCCGACCGACGACGGGGACATCGCGATGAAGTGCCCGACCGAAATCGCCATCACCGACCGTCGTGAATACGAACTGTCGCAACTCGGGTTCCTGCCACTGTTGCACCACAAGGACCGCGACTTCGCCGTGTTCATGGGCGCGCAGTCGTGCCAGAAGCCGCAGCAGTACATGGACCCCGCCGCGAACTCGAACGCCGAGCTATCGGCGAAGTTCAACCTGCTGCTCTGCACGAGTCGGTTTGCCCACTACCTGAAGGTAATGGCCCGGGACAAGATCGGGTCGTTCATGGACGCCGGCAGTTGCGCGGCGTGGTTGAACGACTGGATTCGGAACTTCGTGGTCGATCCGGCCGGGGCGAGCGAAGATACGCTGGCCAACCGCCCGTTGTCCGAGGCTCGTGTGGACGTGCAACCCGTCGCCGGCAAGCCGGGCTGGTTCGAGGCCGTCGCGTACCTGAAGCCGCACTATCAGTTCGAAGGCATCAGCACGTCCATGCGGCTC
Organism: Limnoglobus roseus; assembly: GCF_008254045.1. Taxonomy (GTDB): domain Bacteria; phylum Planctomycetota; class Planctomycetia; order Gemmatales; family Gemmataceae; genus Limnoglobus; species Limnoglobus roseus. The sequence goes on from NZ_CP042425.1 coordinate 7,382,571, forward strand.
GTCGCCGAGGTTCCCAAGAAAGGGTAATCCGCACGACGGCGGGCAACGTACAGCGAGCAGCAAAGTTAAACGCCGGTCGTTTCGGCCGGCGGAAGTCGAGTCAAGTTTATTCCCCACTACGGAGAGTTCGCGATGGCAGTCGATGCATACATCTGGTTCAAGGCGGCCCAAAACGCGGCCGCCCTCTCGCCAAAGGGTGAAACGACCGACGCCTTCTTCGGGGCGGCCGACGTCAACGCCTTCGAGTTGAAGGACTTCAGCTTCTCGGTGGAAAACAAGTCGACGGTCGGGTCGGCCACCGGCGGGGCCGGGGGTGGCAAGATCGAGTTCAAGGAGTTCGAAATCAAGAAGCCGACGGACGCGGCGTCGCCGTTGTTCTTCCGCAACTGTGCGGCCGGGATGCACTACGAGGTCGTCTCCATCGCCATCCGCAAGTCGGGCGGCGACGCCGGGACGGCGGGCGGGGCGAGCGGTTCGCCGTACTTGGTGTTCCACTTCGGGACGGTGTTCACGACGAAGATCGGGTGGAGCGGGCCGGGCGACGAAGGCCCGTCCGAATCGATCACGTTCAGCTACGGCGAACTCAAGATCATGTACTACCCGCAAAAGGCCGACGGCACCATGGACACCCAGGCGAAGATCGCCGAGTGGAGCCAACTCAAGAACATCAACAAGTTCGCCGGCACGCCGACGAAGTTCGCGACGTAAATCGGTTCGGTTGGTCATCGGTGATGGGCAGGTCTGGTCGGACCGACCAGACCTGCCCATCGCCGATGATCGACGCCCTCCGGCCCATGCACCCGGTTCTCGATCGACGGAAGAACAATCGGTTCTTCCGTCGTTCGCAAGGGATGTCGTCCGGCCATTATCCGGCCGGGGCGAGTAAAGAAAGACTCGCTGATCGCCCGTTGTCGAAATCTCGTATCGCTGTTCTGCAAACACAACTGCCGATCACATCGAGAAGCGGTTGTCGAATCGGGTTCGTGATCCCCACCACGGAGTGCTAGCCATGGCAGTTGACGCGTACATCTGGTACAAGGCGGCTCAAAACGCGGCCGCGATGTCACCCAAGGGTGAAACGACGGACGAATTCTTCCGGGATTTCAACGCCTTCGAGTTGAAGGACTTCAGCTTCTCGGTGGAAAACAAGTCGACGGTCGGGTCGGCCACCGGCGGGGCCGGGGGCGGCAAGATCGAGTTCAAGGAGTTCGAAATCAAGAAGCCGACGGACTCGGCGTCGCCGATGTTCTTCCGCAACTGCGCGGCCGGGATGCACTACGAGGTCGTCTCCATCGCCATCCGCAAGGCGGGCGGCGAAGCCGGCAAGGGCACGGCGTCGAGCGGTTCGCCGTACCTGGTGTTCCACTTCGGGACGGTGTTCACGACGAAGATCGGGTGGAGTGGGCCGGGCGACGAAGGCCCGTCCGAATCGATCACGTTCAGCTACGGCGAACTCAAGATCATGTACTACCCGCAGACCACCGACGGCAAAATGTCCACCCAGGCGAAAATCGCCGAGTGGAGCCAACTCAAGAACATCAACAAGTTCGCCGGCAAGCCACTCGCCTTTGAGACATAAATCGAACCTGGTGCGTAGCCGGGGCCCACTGCCCGGCTACTGGTTCGTTGCCCCTGGTGATGTTTCATGCAGATCGACGCCTTCCTCCGGCTCACAAACGCGGACGACCAAATGGTCGAGGGCGAGTCCACGGACCTGAGCTACGCGAAGCACATCGAAATCCGCGACTTCGCCCTGTGCTCCGGGTCGAGCGAAGCCCAAGTTTCGCTCGGCGACATCGGTGCCGACCACCAAACGCAGTTGGTCATGGAAATGTGGGACAAGGCCCAGGCCATGCAAGAACGCATCAAGCAGCGGCAGGATCGGGAGCGAGAGAAGCAAGAGAAGATCGAAGAGGAGATCAAGCAGCGGGCCAAGAGGGGCATCAAGTCGACCCTGCAAGAGGTGTCCGATTACGTGGCCCGGCGGATCGCCAAGCAAGCGGTGCCGGTCAAGAAGGACGTGTCCCAAGACAATCTCGGGTTCCAGATCAAGAAGGACGTGGACTCGGCCAGCGCCGACTTGTTCCAGGCGTACTGCGCGACGGTCATCCAGCCGAACCCGAACAAGCAGTATCGTAAGCTCGGGCAGTTCGCCACCGCCGAAGTCACGCTCCGAAAGATGTTCGACGGCAAGGCCCGACCGTACCTGTTCTGCAGTTTCCGCGACGTGACCATCGATTCCTATTCCGTGTCCTTCGACTCCAGTCGTGGGCACATGATGGAAACCGTGACGTTCAAGTTCAACACCTACCGGATGAAGTATCAGTCGCAGACCGCCGAGGGCAAGGCCGGCACGGCCAGCGACATCTCCGGGACCGTGACCGGGAAGACGGAATAACCGGGCTGCGGGCCGGGGAGATGTGCGATGATCGACGCGTACTTGAAATTGACGACCAACTCGTCCCAGGCCGGGGGGGAAGCCCAGGACTCGATCTTCCACGAAGAAATCGAGATCTCCAGCTTCTCGACCGGCGGTGGCGGTTCGCACTCCAAGGAGGAGAACGAGGACATGCCGCTGGCCGTGGTTCTCGGGCGGAGCCACTGCCCGTTCAACTTCGAGATCGGCAAGAACGCGGACACGTCGTCGCCCTACCTGTTTAACGCCTACTGCACGACGTACGCTCGCCTCTACTTGCCCGACGTCAACCTCTTCAAGGCGGCCGAGGTGTCGTTCCGCAAGGCCGGCGCGGGCGGGGGCGCGGCCGACGCGAAGTCCGGTGCGGTGTACTTGACGATCAAGTTCGAGCAAGTGGTGTTGACCAACTACTCGTTGAACACCTCCGCGGACGGTGCCGCAACCGAGACGGTCAAGTTCGCCTTCCGAACGTGCAAGATGGAGTACCAGCCGCAGACCCGCCAGGGGTCCACCCAGCCGCCGAAGGAAATGAAGGGCTGGGACTTCCTGAAGAACAAACCGGCTTGAGGCCCGCCCAATGCCGACGCCCGCCCTGCCCACGGCCTTGACGCCGTCCGTCTTCGACCGCCTGACCGACCCCGAGGCCGGCGGGCCAGGCCTGCGGATCGGGTACACGCTCAGCCAGATGATGACCGCCGTCCGGATCGACCTGGAAGAACTGCTCAACACGCACAGCCCGTACGAGGACGTGCCCGCCGAGTTCCCGCTCGTGGCGGATTCGGTCCTGACCTACGGGCTTCCCGACGTGACAGCCCTGCCGGCGGCCGGGGACGCCGACAAGCAGCGGCTCGGCTACTTGTTGGCCGGGATCATCGCCCGGCACGAGCCGCGACTCATCGGGGTCACGGTCACACTCCTCGACGGGGAGTCCCGCAGTGACTTGCAGGTACAGTTTCGGATCGACGCCCGACTCGCTGTGGACCCGTCCCCGGAAGTCGGATTCGTGACCGTCATGGACATCTTCAGTGGGGCGACCTCGGTGAACGTGGCCGACGACTGACCCCGGAATACCAAAGGCTTATGTCGCTACTCTTCCCGTACTACGAACGCGAGTTGGCGTTCCTCCGCCAGATGGCCGCGGAGTTCGCCCGGTCGCACCCGGCGGCGGCCGGCCGCCTCCTCCTCGAGCCGAACCGGAGCGCCGACCCGCACGTCGAACGCCTCCTCGAATCGTTCGCCCTGCTGACGGCCCGCGTCCACCACAAGCTCGACGACGAGTTCCCGGAGTTGGCCGACGGGTTGCTCTCGGTGCTGTACCCGCACTACCTGGCCCCGATGCCGTCGTGCGCGATCGTGCAGTTCGACGTGGACGCCGGCCGCGGGCCGCTGCCGAACGGCTTCGTCATCCCCCGCCACAGCCGCATCGTCACACAACCGGTCAAGGACACCGTTTGCCGCTACCAGACGTGCTACCCAACCACCTTGTGGCCGATCAAGGTCACCCAGGCCCGGCTGGTGTCGCCGCCGTTCCCGCCCGGCCTCACCCCGCCGCCGCGGACGGCCTCCGCCCTGATCCTGCGGTTCGAGACGCTGACCGGCGAGCCGTTCAGCCAGTTCGCCCTCGACCGCCTTCGCGTGCACCTCAACGGTCCGCCGTTCGTCACCGGCGGGCTGTACGAATTGCTCTTCGGGCAAGCCCTCCAGGTGCTCGTCCGCACGGCCGACCCGAAGGCCACTGCCACATCGGTCCGCCTCGACCCGGCCAAGGTCATCCGCCCGGTCGGCTTCGAAGCCGACGAGGGGTTGATCCCGTACCCGCCGCCGTCGTTCCTCGGCTACCGGCTGCTCACCGAGTTCTTCGCCTTCCCGGCGAAGTTCGCCTTCGCGGACCTGGTCGGGTTGACGGCGTCGCGGGCAGTGGCCAACAGTCGCGCGATCGAGGTCGTCGTCTTCCTCGACCGGGCCGTGCCGTCGCTGGAAGCGGCGGTCGAGGCCGGCACGTTCCGCCTCGGCTGCACGCCCGTCGTGAACCTGTTCGAACAGACGGCCGAGCCGATCCCCCTCACGCGGACGAAGCACCAGTACCGTGTGGTCCCGGACGTGGCCCGGCCGCTCGGGTGCGAGGTCTTCTCGATCGACTCGGTGACGGCGACGGACGTGGGCACGGGCACGCGGACGGAATACCGACCGTTCTACTCCGTCCGACACTCGCCGGACGGCCCGCAGGCGTACTGGTACTCCAGCCGCACGACGGCAGAGGGCGACGACCGCGGCACCGACGTGGACCTGGTCCTCGTTGACCTGGACTTCCGGCCGCTCAAGCCCGACGACACGACGCTCGTCGTGCGGACGACCTGCACCAACCGCGACCTGCCGGCCCGGCTCCAGCGGTTCGGCGACGCGATGACCCTGGGCCTGGAGGGGGCTGCCCCGGTTTCGGGCGTGCGGGCCATCCGCAGCCCGACGCTGCCGCTCCGGCCGCCGCCCCGGCGGGGTCGATTCTGGCGGCTCGTGTCGCACCTGAACCTCAACCACCTCTCCCTCACCGACCCGGCCGAGGGAGGGGAATCGCTCCGGGAGATTCTGCGGCTCTACGACGCCGCGGACCCGGCGACCGATCCACAACAGGCGGCCGCCGTGCGGCAACTCATTGATGGCGTCAGCGGCGTCGCCTGTCGCCGCGTGCCTGGACGAACGCCGGGGGCCGGCGGCGGATTCGTCCGCGGCGTCGAGATCGCCGTTGAGTTCGACCCGCAGAAGTTCATCGACACCGGCGGGTCGTACTTGTTCGCCGCGGTGCTGGAGCGGTTTTTCGGTCTGTACGCCTCGATCAACTCGTTCACCCAAATGGTGGCGAAGACGCGGCACGGGGAAGGGGTTCAACGGAAATGGCCGCCACGAGCGGGCGAACAGGTTCTGATCTGACGGTCGGCGAACCCGGGTCCGTCGCGGCCCTGTTATTTGCCGAACCGTACCGCTTCGACTTCTTCCAGGCCGTGCGCATCCTGGAAGCACTCGGCCGGGAGGGTACGACCAGGGCCGGCCTCGGCGTGGGCGGGGCGGGACCACCGGCGGCCGAGGCGGTCCGGTTCCGCGTGCCTTCCACCCTCTCGTTCCCCCCCAGCTCGCTCGTCGGCCTCACGCCGCCCGCGGCCGGGCGGGTGCCGGAGTTGACCGTCGCCTTCTTCGGGCTGATCGGACCGTCCGGCGTTCTGCCGCGGCACTACACCGAGCGGGTCGCCCGGCTCGTCGGCGATTCCCACGCGCCCGAGCGGTACGCCCTGCGGGACTGGCTCGACCTCTTCCACCACCGCCTCATCTCGCACTTCTACCGGGCCTGGGCGAAGTACCGACTCTGGGTCACGCGCGAGCGGGCCACAGGGCCGGGCGTCGATCCTTTCACGACGGCGGTTCAGGCGTTCGTCGGGCTGGCAACCCCTGGGCTAACGGGCCGGGGGACTGTCACCGCCCCGGACACCGGTCCCAAGCCCGGCCCCGCCCGAACGCTCGCGACGTTGTCCGACGACGTGACCCAACTGTTCGCCGGCCACTTCTCCCGGCGGCCCAGGACGGCAGCCGGTCTTGAGGCGGTTGTGACCGCGTACCTCGGCCTGCCGGTCCGGGTCGACCCGTTCCGCGGCCAGTGGCTGTCGGTCGACGCGAGCGACCGGGCGTACACGTCGGCCCTCGGCGGGGCGGCGCTCGGGACTGGTCCGATCCTCGGGGAGCGCGTTTGGGACGTGCAGTCGAAGTTCCGCGTGCGAGTCGGGCCGGTCGATCGGCAGCAGTTCGACGAACTCCTGCCTGACCCGTCGCCAACCCCGGCGGGAAAAAAGTTTTACCTGCTGATGCACCTGATCCGGCTGTACGCTGGCCCCGAGTTCGACGTGGAAGTCCAGTTCGTCGTCCGGGCGACCGAGGTGCCCGCGGCGAAACTGCCGCTCGGCACGGGTCGTGGGCCACGGCTCGGCCGTAACACCTGGCTCGTGAGCATGACCCCCGAACGCGATGCCGGGGACGCGGCGTTCACGGTCGCCGACCGTCCGTCCTGATGGGAGACTTCGCCGTGCCCTCGAAACCCGACCCGAACCCCAAGTCGCGGCTCGACAGCCTCCGGATGACCAACGTCTGGGGGTCGATGCTCACCGACGAGGAAGAGCAACTCGCCAAAATCGTCGTCAACGACGTGGGCATCCGGCTCGCGCTCCTGCCCGCTGGCCTGTACGAGATGGGGGCCGACGCGGAGGGCGATCCGCTCGCCCGGCCGAACGAAGCCCCCGCCCACCGGGTCGTCTTCTCGGCAACCGTTTACATGGGCGTCTCGCCCGTGACACAGGCGGAGTACCAGCGGGTGACGGGCCGCAACCCGTCCACGTTCACGGGCGATCAAGGCGGCCCGGACAACCCGGTCGAAGGGGTGTCGTGGCACGACGCGGTCAATTTCTGCACGGCCCTCGGCCGCCGGCCGGCCGAGCGGCAGGCGGGGCGAACCTACCGCCTGCCGACGGAGGCCGAGTGGGAGTTCGCCTGTCGGGCCGGCAGCACGACCATCTACAGCAGTAGCAACGATCTGCCGCTCTCCCAGGCGAACTTCTGCGGCGCGTACGGCCCGGACGGCGGCCCCCGTAGCCCGGCCCGCGGTCGGACCAGCCCGGTGGGTGCGTACCCGGCGAACCTCTTCGGCCTTCACGACATGCACGGCAACGTGTGGGAGTGGTGCCAGGACTGGTACGCCGAGGACTATTACGAGACCAGCCCGCTCCAGAACCCGCCCGGCCCACCGGAAGGGCGGTTCAAAGTCACTCGCGGCGGCAGTTGGCGGAGTCTCGCGGCGAGTTGCCGGGCGTCGTACCGCAATGCGGTGACGCCGAACAACCGCGACGCCTACACCGGCTTCCGCGTGGTGATGATGGTCGCGGGGTAAGGTGTTTTTTCGGGCGAAAGCCCAGGGACGGCCGTCTCTGAACTTTCGCGTGTCCAACAACCAGCAGATGGAGGATGACATGCCCACCGTTCTCCTGGTCGAAGACGACGACACGAATCGCGACCTGCTCGCCCGGCGACTCACCCGCAAGGGCATGGTCGTGACGGCCGTCGCCGACGCCCCCGCAGCTCTGGCCGCGGCCTTCGCCGCCCCACCGGACGTGGTTCTCCTCGACTACAGTCTGCCCGGCATGGACGGACTGGAAGCCGCCCGCCAACTCAAGGCCGATCCTCGCACGACAGCCGTTCCGATCGTGCTGCTGACGGCCCACGCCTCGCCCGGCGATCAAGAACGGGCGATCGCGGCCGGCTGCGCCGCATATGATACCAAACCGATTGACTTGCCCCGGTTGCTCGCGACCATTGAATCATTGACAGCCCCGCGGACTGCTTCTTCATGACCACCGATACCGACGCGCTTGCCCTTGAATATGCCCTCGCCCGCCACGACCTTCGAACGCCCGTCACGGCGATTATTGGCTACGCGGAAATGCTGTTGGAAGACGATGCCGACTCCCTCCCGCCCGAACTCCGGACGCGGCTGTCCGAGGTGTCGGCCCTCGGCCGGCTCGCCGTTACACACATCGCCGCCTTGACGCCCGCCGGACCGGACGTGTGGGCCGTCGCCCGGCAACGGCTGTCGGCGATCGCGTCCCGACTCGTCGCCGCGGCCGCGGGCCTCGCCACCACCGGGTCCGGGTCATCAATTGAGGCCGACCTGGACCAAATTGTCGAATCGGCCGATCGGCTCACCCGCCTGCTCGCCTCCGGGACAATAAAGGCGGCCCGCCCGGCAACAGAAGTGGCCACAGCAATTCCCTCGGCGATCCCCCCCGGCTATATTTTGATTGTCGACGACGAGGCGGCCAACCGCCGCCTCCTGGCCCGCGAGGTCCAGAAACAGGGGCACACGTTCGCCCTCGCAGCGGACGGCCCCGCGGCACTCGAACTGATCGACGCCGCCGCGTTCGATTTGGTCCTGCTCGACCTGATGTTGCCGGGCATGAGCGGGCTGGAGTGCCTAGCCCGCATCCGCAACCACCCGACGCGCGGGCACACGCCGGTGATCTTCGTGTCCGCCCGGGACGACGTGTCCCAATTGGTCCACTGCCTAGAGGCCGGTGCCGACGACCTGGTGGTGAAGCCGTGCGACCCGGCGATTCTCAAAGCCCGCGTCGGAGCGTGCCTCGAAAAGAAGCGACTCCGTGACTGGGAACTCGAGTACCAGGAGCACGTCGGCACGCTGACGAGCGTGGCGGCCGGCATCGAGTACGGGACGTTCGACCCCGCCGCCCTGGACGCCGTCGCCAATCGGCCCGACGCCCTGGGCGGGTTGGCCCGCGTCGTCGCCCGGACTGCGGCGGTCGTCCTGGCCCGGGAGGAGCAACTCCGCCGCGAGGTGCTGCACCTGCGGGTCGAGGTCGATCACGCCCGGCGGGATCGCCAGGTGGCGGAAATTGCCGAGACTGATTTCATGCAAGCCCTGGTCGCGCGGGCGGACGAACTCCGCCGCGGGCCAGGGGAGTAAGGAGGCTCCATATGGCCCAGGTCATTTCGGTCCACTCGTTCCGCGGGGGGACAGGCAAGTCGAACACGACGGCCAACCTCGCCGCTTCCACCGCACTCCGCGGAAAGAGGGTCGGCATCGTCGATACCGACATCCAATCGCCGGGCATCCACGTCCTCTTCGGGCTAGACGAGGCCAAGCTGACGCGGTCGTTGAACGACTACCTCTGGGGCCGGTGCCGGATCGGCGAAACCGCTTACGACGTGACCCCCCCGCCGGTGGCGACCGCCGGCGGCAAGATGTTCCTCATCCCGTCGAGCCTGCGGCCGGGCGAGATCGCCCGCATCCTGAAGGAAGGGTACGACATCAAACTCTTGAGTAAGGGCTTCCGCGAGTTGATCGACCACCTTCAACTGGACTGCTTGTTTATCGACACGCACCCGGGGTTGAACGAAGAGACGCTCCTGTCGATCGCGATTTCGGACACGCTCGTCCTCCTCCTCCGCCCGGACAAGCAAGACTTCCAGGGCACGGCCGTGACCGTTGAGGTGGCCCGCAAGTTGAAGGTGAACCGGATGCTACTGGTCGCGAACAAAGTCTTGCCCGAGGTCGATGCGGCCAGCCTGCGTCGGGACATTGAAACGGCGTACCGCGTACCGGTCGCCGCCGTGCTTCCGCTGACGGAAGACATGGTCCGGCTCGGCAGCGACGGGGTGTTCAGCCTGATTAACCCGACCCACCCGCTGTCGGCACTCTACCGCTCGCTCGCGGCCACCGTGACCGAAACCGCCGTGGAATAGAGTTCGATTGCATCACGCCCGGGCCAGGACCAAAACCCCTGCCAGGACGAGGCCGCCCCCGAGCGCGAGTTGCCATGTCAGCGGTTCGCCGAGGACGACGACGGCCAACACGATGACGAGGGCGACGCTGAGCTTGTCCACGGGCGCGACCTGCGAGGCAGGGGCGAGTTGCAGGGCACGGTAGTAGCACAGCCAGGATAGGCCCGTAGCAATCCCGGACAGCACGAGCATGGCCGTGCCGAAGCGGGAAAGGCGGCCAAGCGGCTCCCACTCGTGCCGAACCGACACGATGCCCGCGGTGACGACCAGAATCACGACCGTGCGGATGAGCGTGGCGAGGTTCGAGTTGATTTCCGCGACGCCGACTTTCCCGAGGATCGCCGTCAGAGCGGCGAAGAAGGCAGACTCGAACGCGAAGAGTTGCCAGTTGGGCTGGGGCAAGGTTGTGGGGTCGTTCACGGCTGTCACTCCGAGAGGGCGGAGGGTCGTTTCGCATCACTTCCGAGGGTCGGTAGTCGGATTTCAAACCGGCTCCCCTGCCCCACTTCGCTCCGCGCGTCAACGCGGCCACCGAAAGCCTTCACGATCCGCGCGGTCACGCTCAGGCCCAAACCGACGCCGCCGATTCCTTGCCGCCTTGCTTCCGAGGAGCGGAAGAACGGTTCGAAGGCGTGGCCGAGGTCCTCGTCTCGCATCCCGTTCCCGCGGTCTTCCACGGCGATGACCAACCCGTCGGCCTCGCGGCCGAGGCGAACCTCGATCGGCGTTCCGGTCGGGCTGTACTTCAAGGCGTTGTCTATGAGATTGTCCAGGGCTTGGCCCAGCAACGCCGGTTGTCCGAGTGAGATGAGCGACTCACCAGAGGGGACGGCGGTTCTCAAGTCTGCGAAGCGATGGTGGTTGGCCCACGACTCGGCGACGTGCGTCGGGAGCCAGTGGCCGAGGTCGATCCGTTCGAGGTCCGGCAGACGCGCCTCGGCATCGGCCTGGGCCAGAAATAAGAGCATCTCTACGATGTCGCGCAGGCGGTTGGTCTGCGTCTTGACCGACGCCAACGCCCGCCGGTAGTCGTCCGGCTCGCGGTCCCGCCGGAGGGCGACCTCGACTTGGCCAAGAATCGCGGTCAGCGGCGTCCGCAGTTGGTGGGCCGCCTCACCGGTGAACTGTTTCTGCCGCTCGAAGGCGAGTTGCAGCCGGCCGAGCAGGTCGTTAAAGGCCGTGGCCAGATCGGCAAGTTCATCGCGTGAAGTGGGTGACGGGAGCCGGCCGTGGAGGTTGTCGGCAGTGATCTCCTGCACGCCCGCGGCCATCTTCGTCACCGGGAGCAACGCCCGACGGCACACCCAGCGACCACCGACCGCCGCCAACAACCAGACACCCAGCGACACGCCGACTAACCATCCGGCCAGAGTCGAGAGCGTCTGGTGAACCGAGGCCAGCGGCAGGGCCGTGACGAACGTCAGTCGTTGATACCGTTCGTCACCGGGGTGGCGGGCCGCACCGGGTACGGCCCGTCGTTCCACGATGTCGGGTCGCGGGTGGGAGAGGGACCGCCGGTAGACCCGCCACAGTTCGCCGTCCCGGGTGGCTAGGGATCGCGTCACCCGGTCATCCGCGCCGGCCGTGGTCGCCTCGTACAGCGACTGACCCGCTTCGCCGTCCACCTCCCGGCCGCCGTTGTCGAAGACGGTCCACACCAGTCTTCCGTCCCCGCGCGGCACGATCAGCGTTCGCTCCTTGCGGTCCCACTCCAGGCCATCAGGTTCAACCTCGGTCGCTGCCACGAGCGTTTCGAGGGTGGCCGCGGCCCGGTCGTCGAGTTGCCTCAAGAGGTGCGTGCGGGCCAGCGAATAGAGCGTGCCCGAGAACGCCACCAGCACGACGGCCAGTGCGGCCAGGAAGAACGCGGTGAGCCGGGTGGTCAGTGTCACGGATCGTTCACGCCTTCCTGCGGTGCGGCTGCCAGCGAAGCTCGTTGGAAAACTGCAGCGACGACGTGTTGCACGAGGTTGTAGAAGATGACCGGCAGCATTACATCCGGCACGTGGGCGAGGGCCGTCGTGGCCAGGACCAAGCCCGTGCCGTTGTTGGTCATGCCCAAGCCGAACATGAGCGACGCCCGCCGGCCGCGGTCAGCGGTGAACCACGTGGCGAGCAGCAAGCCGGCCGCGAAGCCGAATGTACACAGGCTGGCGACGATCAGCAGCATGACGCCGAGGAAGTCCCAGTCCGGGTGGGCGAACGTCTTGGGCAGGGCGACCGCCGCGTTGGCGTAGCAAAGCAGCAAGAGCGTCACCGAGTTCGTCAGTTTCAACGCCGGCTTCACGGCCCGGAGCGGTCCCGCTCCGACCGCACACCGCAGAGCGATGCCCAGCAGGGACGGGGCCATCACGAACGAGACGAGGAACGAACTCGTCCCGCCGTCGGCCATCCGGTGGAGGCCGTCCGCGAACGTCCCCTCGGCCACCCAGCCGACTGCGTGCAGGACGGCCGGCGTGGTCAACGGGCTGAGGACCGTCGAGCCGACGACCAGGCCGAGGCTGAGGGCCAAGTCGCCGTTAGCGTTCTGCGACCAGGCGGTCGAAGAACCGGCCACCGGCATCGACGCGATCAGGGCGAGGCCGACGAGGATGTACTGCACCTCGGTCGGGTTGTGCCACGCCGAGAGTGTCAGCGACAGGCTCAGGATAAACGCGAGCGGCACGAGCATGTTCGCGGCCAACCCCGCCAGCAGCACGCCGGACGTTCGGAACAGGTTACGGAGTTGCCGCGGTTCGACCCCCAGCCCGGCATTGAACAGAAGGAGCGCCAACATGACCGCCGGCAGAGAAACGCCCGTGCCGACACCGGCGGACCGCAGCCACAGTCCGGCGGCCGGCGCGAGACCGGCCAGCGCGTAGACGGCGATCAGGAACCAGAGCAGGTGGTGGTGAACGAACCCCGCCACGCGAGCCAAGCCACCATCGCGAACTTCCATACTCACTTCTCCTCCGTGGGACCGAACACGTACCCGCGCCCGCGGACCGTCTGAATCAGCCGCGGGCCGCGGGCTTCGAGCTTCCGGCGAAGCTCCATGACGTGGACTTCGAGCGTGTTGGAGGTGCCGTCGTACCGCTCCTCCCACACCTGTTCATAAATGCGCGTCCGCGACAACACCTCGCCGGGGTGCCGCGTGAAGAACACGAGCAGGGCGTACTCGCGGGCCGTCAGATCGAGTCGTTGGCCCGCCCGCTCGACGCGCTGGGTCGCGATGTCGATTGACACGTCCGCGTGCGAAAGCACGGTCGCGGCACGGCCGTCCTTGCGGCGGCCGAGGGACCGAACGCGGGCGACCAGTTCCTCGAACGCGAACGGCTTGCACAGGTAGTCGTCGGCCCCGGTGTCCAACCCGGTGACGCGGTCGGAGACGGACCCACGGGCGGTCAGGAACAGGACCGGCGTCGTACGATCCGTCTGCCGGAACCGCTTCAGGAGCGCCAGCCCGTCGGTGCCGGGCAGCCACCAGTCGAGTACGACCACGTCCCACGCCTCGGACACCAGCCGGTGCCAGCCGTCGGTCCCGTCCGGCGCGAGCTCGACGGTGAACCCTTCCTCGCGAAGCCCGCGGACGACGAAGTCCGCGATCTCAGCTTCATCCTCAATGACCAGCACCCGGATACTCATTGCGTGTCCATTCCCGTCATGGCGTCAGTTCCACGAGTGACAGCTTATTCGCGATCCGCTCTTGCGTTTCCCACGGGTGGACCGCCTCCTCCGCGATCACGGCGGCCCGGAGTTCCACGCCCACGAGGTGACGGCGAGGGGCGACTACCCACCGGACCCGCCCCGCGGTGACGGCCGCCGTGAGTTCGTCCGAAGTCAGGAACTCCGGTGCGGTCCGGCCGAGATCGAAGACCGTGTCGCTGGCGTGGAAAAGGGCCAACCGCGTCGGGTCCGCCGCCGTCCGGTCCCGGACGACCGCGAGGAAGTCCTGCCGGGGTCGGAGTTCGTCGGCCGCCGGATACGCGACGGCGAACACGTAGAACAACGCCAGCCAGACACCGCACATTGCCGGCCCGACACGGGCGGCGCTCCCCTTCCGGGCCACCACAACCATCACCACGACGGCGACCACCCACCCGACGGCCAGAAAACCTCGCCCCGGCAGCGGCGGCAGTTGGTCGTAGGGGGCCGGCAGTACCCACGACGGCGGTAGAATCGCCGCACCGCTCAAAGCAGTCGCGGTACCAATCACCGCCCACCCCGCGGCCCGAAGCCGGCGGGCGGGACCACGAAGTTCGTTCGGCCCGGCCGCCAGCACCCGGCCGATGAGCAGTGCCGCCGCGGGGAGGATCGGCAACAGGTAATACGAACGCCGCGAGGCCGAGGCCGTGAAGAACAAGAACACCGCCCAGAAGTACGCCCGGGCCAGCCGGTCTCCTCGATTCCCGGCCCCCCGTTGCAGGGGCACGACGGCGGCGGGCAGGAACGCCGACCACGGGGACGCGAGGACGAAAACCGCCCCGAGGTAGAGGTAGACCGGCCCGAGGTGGTTGTGGGGGGCGAAGAACCGTCGGACGTTCTCCCGCCAGACCATTCCCAACGCACCTTCATCTCCACCCTGCCCTAGGGCCAGGCCGAACGGCACGAGGTAAGCGATGACGCCGAGCGGGAGGGCGAGCAGTGTCCAGCGGTTCAGAAACCAACGGTTGCTCGCGACCCCGGCCGCGAGCAGCGATCGGATCGTTGCCGGCTCGCAGTGATCGGCCCAAGCGGTCCAGAGGCCGTGAATCCCGAAGACGGCGATCGGCAACGCGAACCCGAGTAATCCCTTCGTCAGCGAAACCGCGGCCATCCACAGCCAGAGGCCGATGACCCACGGACCGGCCTTTCCCATCGCACGGTCGTAGAGCCAGACCGCGATCAACACGCCCGTGACGGTCTCCACATCGGCCGTCGCCCGCCGGGCGTAAAACACAAAGCCAAAGCTCGTCGCGAGCACCGCCCCGGCAAAAACGCTCGCCCGTCCGCCGTACAGCCGACGGCCGAGTACGGTGACGACCCAAACCCCGATCACACCCGCTAGCGCCGACGGCAGCCTCGCGGCCGTCTCGTCAACACCGCCAGTCAGATGCGAGGCGAGGACGATGAGCCAGTACGATCCCACCGGCTTGTCGGGGTACGCCCGGCCGTTGACGGTGGGGTGAAGGAAATCGCCCGACTGCCGCATCTCGCGGGCGATCTCCGCCCAACGGACTTCCTCGGACACCACGGCGCGGTCGCCCAGGCGAACGAGAAAAAGTGCGACGGCGGCTACGACGAGCACTCCAACCGCCACCCGCCCGCCGAACCACGACCCCGTGCCTTCCGAGCACGGGGCGTCAACAACGTCCATATCCCCTCCTTCCGTCGCGGCCGCGGTTACTTCTTCTCTTCGTCCTTCTTCTCCTCGGTCTGTTTGATCGTGCCGTCGGCCGTGATTTGCACCTCGTAGGTCTTCTTGTCGGCGGCGACCAGGATCACCTCGTAGAAGTCGAGCGTTTCCTTGCCGTCGACGACCTTGACGACCTCCTCGGCGAGCTTGGTCGTCGCCTTCGGGTACTTGGCCGCCAGCGCGGCGGTCACGGCTTTGGGCAGGTTCTTGTCGTCGATCACCTTCTCGATGAGCGTGATCTTGCCGTCCGGGCTGAGCATCACGTCCATCTTCGTCGTGCCGTCCTTGAGCGAGACTTCGTACTCGGTCTTGTCGCCCTCCGTCTCCTTCGCGGCTTCGACCATCTCGGCCTTCGGGAACCGCTTCTTGACCGCCGCCGTGACCGCCTTCGGCAATTTGTCGAGGGCGATCTTTTCCTCGCCGGCCCGCGAGACACCAACGGCCAGAACGACGGTCGCCACGCATCCGATTAAAGCTCTCATGTCGTTGCTCCGAGAATAACTGGGAATGGCTTGGGACATCCAAGGCCGACTACCGCAGCAGTGGTGAGGATACGCGGGGAAGTTAAGCGGATCGTGAGGGAGGGATAAACTCGGCCTTATCTTCACAACAGTAGGCCGCGGCACGAAATCGGCGGCTTCCACTCCTGCACACGCTTCGCGATGATCAAAGATCCGGCCTTGCGGCCCCCGGGGGTCCGTTCTTCGGCGTGAAACGGGTGAGAGAACGGCCAGTGACCTCCATCTCTTCTACACTTCCCCCATTCCTTCCTAGGGAGTCGTTATGAACCCGCTCGCGTCCACGACGAACTTCGACACCGACCGGCCCGACACGCACGGCAAGGCGCTGCGAATCAACATGGACCGGCGGCGGTACGGCACGTTCGCGGAGATCGGAGCCGGGCAGGAAGTCGTCCGGTGGTTCTTCCGCGTCGGCGGGGCGGCCGGGACGATCGCCAAGAGCATGTCCGCGTACGACATGACCGTCAGCGACGCCATCTACGGGCACGCCAACCGGTACGTCAGTCGGCAGCGGTTGGAAGCGATGCTCGACCACGAGTACAAGCTCAACCTCGAACGCCTCGCCAACAGCCGCGAGGACACCACGTCGTTCTTCGCGTTCGCCGACACCGTCTCGGCCCGCAACTTCATGGGCACGAACGACTGCCAGGGCTGGATGGGGGTCCGGTTCCAGGTCTACCCGCGGGACCACGAGACGCAAGTCATCATTCACTTCCGGCTGATGGACCCGTCGAATGTCCTCCAGCAGGAAACCATCGGGATCATCGGCGTCAACCTGTTGTACGGCGCGTTCTTCCTGCACCACGAGCCAGAGTTGCTCATCCAGTCGTTGATGGACGACTTGAATTCCAACCGCATCGAGATCGACCTGATCGAGTTCTCGGGCATCGGCTTCCGGGCCGTGGACAACCGGCTGATGAGCCTCAGTCTCGTGCGGCACAAGCTGTCGAAGGCGGCCATGTTCGGCCCGGACGGCAAGGTGCTGCTGTCCAGTGAGTTGCTCTACAAGAAGCCGGCCCTGGTGGAGCGCGGGAGTTTCCGCCCCGTCACCCACGTGAACCTCGACATCCTCCGGGCGGCGACGGTGAAGTTCAAGGACATGCTCCCGGACGAAGACAAGGGGCAGATCGTGAACGTGGCCGAGATCACGATGCGGAACCTGATGGGCGGAAGGGACACCGGCGCGCCGGACATCCGCGACTTCTTGGCCCGGGCCGACGCGATGGGGGCGTGCGGCCTGAACGTCATGATCTCGGACTTCTCGGAGTTCTACCGGCTGGCGACCTACCTCCGCCGCCAGACCGGCAAGCCGATCGGCCTGGCGATGGGGTTAGTCACCGTGCCGGAAATCTTCGACGCGAGCTATTACACGACTTTGGAAGGCGGCCTGTTGGAAGCGCTCGGCCGACTCTTGAGCGGCGACATCTCGATGTTCATCTACCCCTACGTGAACCGCGAGACGAACGAAGTGATGTCGATTGATAATCTGGACCTACCAGTCGAAAGCAAGCCGCTGTACGACTACGCCGTTCGCACCGGCCGGATTCGGGGGCTTGAGAGCCTGAACGCAGAGTATCTGAAGATCGACAGCCGCGACGTGCTGAAGAAGATCGCGACCGGCGACGGCACCTGGGAGCAAATGGTCCCGGAGCCGGTGGTGAAACTGATCCGCGAGCGCGGCCTGTTCGGCTGCAAGAAGTAACCCTGGCGAGCGGGGGGTGTCAGCCCCCTGATTCTCGCCCCGCGGGTGAGAGAATCAGGGGGCTGACACCCCCCGCTCGCCAAAAGTCATTCTTTCTCTTTTCCCGTCGGCAGTTCGGGCTTGTTCGTCGTCGGTAGGAACTTTGCCAACTCTTTCTTCACGTCGGCGTACTTCTCGTCCTTTGCCAAGTTGGTCCACTCGAACTCGTCCGCGTCGTGGTCGTACAGTTCTTCACCGCCGCTGGCGTACCGGATGTACCGCCACTTCGCGGTGCGGACGGCGTGGTTGTTCAGGTGGTACGTCGTGATCGCCGGGTGATCCCACTTCGCCGTCGGATCGAGGAGCAGCGGCTTGATGTCGTTGCCTTCCACGTGGGCCGGCTTGTCGATCCCGCAGAGCGAGCAGAGCGTCGGGTAGATGCTCATGAGGTCCACAGTGCGGTCACACACGCCGGGTTTCGTAACGCCGGGCGCGACCCAGATGAACGGCATCCGCGTCGTCTCTTCCCACAGGGCGAACTTCCGCCAGTGTTCCTTCTCGCCGAGGTGCCATCCGTGGTCGCCCCAGAAGACCACGATGGTGTTGTCCTTCTCCGGCGACTTTTCGTAGGCGTCGATCAGTCGGCCGACCTGCGCGTCACAGTACGCGATGGCGGCGAGGTAGCCCTGCACCGCCTCCTTCCACCGGCCGCTCTTGACCATCGTCGCGTGGTCGCCCTGCGGCTTGGCGAACTTGATCCCGCCGGGCGGCACGTCCTTCAGATCATCCGCCGTGGTCGGTGGCAGTTCGATCGAATCGAGGGGGAACAGGTCGTAGTACTTCTTCGGCACGTTCCACGGCATGTGCGGCTTGTGCAGGCCGACGGCTACGAAGAACGGCTTGTCGTGCTTCGCCCCGAGTTGCTTGATGCCCGCATCGACGATCGACTCGTCCTGAAGTTTTGAGTCGTCGGTGAGCGGTTGGAACTTGATCCCGCCGACGCCGTCGTTCTTCGCGGTCGGGTGCGGCGTGACCTTCTCGTTCGCACCGACGAAGTAATCCGTCCACTCGCCGGGCCGGTGGGCGTTGGCGTGGTAAATCTTGCCGCTGCCGTGAACGTCGTAGCCGGCTTTGAGGAACTGCGTGGTGAGCGTCTGCTCCTTCGGGATGACCGCCTTCCAGTCCTGGCCGTTGTCGTAGACGCCGGTGGAGCCAGGGCGAAGGCCGGACATAAGCGCCGCCCGCGACGGGTTGCACACCGGGGCGGCGCAGTACGCCTTCGTGAACGTCACGCCCATCTTGGCGAGGCGGTCAATGTTCGGCGTCTTCGTTTGCTTGTTCCGCCCGAGGTGACCGACCCAATGGTTGAGGTCGTCCACCGCGATGAACAGCACGTTCGGCCGCTTGACCGGATCAGCCGCGAGTAACGGGACGGCGATCAAGAGAAGCACGACGACGGAAACAACTCTCGGCATCGGTCACTCCTTTGTGGATGCGGTTACGGGCCAGGGTTCGACTTGCGACCGCTTCGCCCACGCCGTGTACTTGGCGACGAGTTCCTGAACCTTCTCCGGCATCTTCGCCGCCAGGTCGTTCGCCTCGACCCGGTCCTTCGCCATGTCGTAAAGTTCCCACGGCTTGGCGTGCTTCGCGACGAGCTTCCAGTCGCCGACGCGCACCGCCCGATTCCCCTCGTGCTCCCAGAAAATCGCGTCGCGGTCGATCGGCTTGTCACCGAACGCGGGGCGAAGGCTCTTCCCTTCCAGCGGCGGCGCGTCCTTCGGGTAAGCCGCCCCACCGAGATCGTAGAACGTGGCCGCGAGGTCGATGAGGTGGCCGGGCTGTTTCCGGAGTTCGCCGCGCGACGCGATACCGGCCGGCCAGTGGGCGATCAACGGCGTGCTGATGCCGCCCTCGTGAACCCAGTGCTTGTACTCGCGGAACGGCGTGTTGCTGACGGTCGCCCAGCCGCGACCGTAGGCAATGTACGTGTCCTCGGGGCCGGGCATCACCTTCGGCCCCATGCGGACGGGGAACCCGTCACGGGTCTGAGCCGGCACGCTGCCGGCCGCTGCGAAGTCCTCCGGTTTCATGACCGGCAGCGTCGGGCTAGCGGGCCGCTCGATGTTCGGATGGTTCTTGTTCCCGGTCCGGCCCTGGAGTTCTGCACAGCCGCCGTTGTCCTGAAGGAAGAGGATGAGCGTGTTGTCGAACTGGCCGGTGCGTTTCAGTTCCGCGACGAGCTTGCCGACGCCCTGGTCCATGCGGTCGATCATGGCCGCGTACACTTCCATGCCGGCCGCCTCCCACCGCTTGTCGGCCACGCCGGGCCACGTGCCGGGGTTCGGGGCCATCCCCTGCCCCGCGTCGATCAGCCCGAGTTTCGCGGCCTTCTCAAAGCGAGCCTTGCGGATCGCCCCGTACCCCGCGTCGTACTTCCCGCGGTACTTCGCGATGTCTTCCGGCAGGGCGTGCATCGGCCAGTGGGCGGCCGTGTAGGCCACGTACATCAAGAACGGCTTTGTGGCGTGGTCCTTGGCGTGGTCGGCGACGAACCGCGTCGCGTGGTCCGAGATGGCGTCGGTGTAGTAGTACTTCGCCGGCTTGTACTCCGGGTCGGCGAACGGCGAAATCATCGTGTCGTCGCGGACCAGCGAGGACGGATCGAAGTAGCTGCCCGCGCCGTGGATGGTGCCGTAGTAGCGGTCGAAGCCGCGGAACCGCGGCCAGTTCTGCTTCGGCCCGTTGGCGGCCGCGTTGTGGGTGACGTGCCACTTGCCGACGGCGTAAGTTCGGTAGCCGGCCGGCTTCAGCACCTCGGCGATCGTCCGACTGTTCGACGACAGGTTGCCGCGGTAGCCGGGCTTGCCGTTGTCTTCCATCATGTGCCCGATGCCGGCCATGTGCGGGTAGAGGCCCGTGAGCAGACTCGCCCGCGTGGGGCAACAGCGGGCGTTGTTGTAGAACTGGGTGAACCGCACGCCGCCGGCCGCGAGGGCGTCGAGGTTCGGCGTCGCCACCTCGCCGCCGTAGCAGCCGAGGTCGGAGAAGCCCATGTCATCGCAGAGAATCACGACGACGTTCGGCCGCTTCGTCCCTTCGTCAGCGACGGCGGCTTGAGACAGTGTGAGGGCCAAACACAACACGGCGGCACGGAGAGAGGTCACGCGGTGGCCCTCGGTTGGTGGAGAGGGGAGGCGGTGTCATGTTAGGGATCGGACGCGAAGGGGAACGCCCCGGCCGGTGATCGGCAGGCCGACTTTGTCAGAATCGGGCGGGCAAACTCACCCCACGAATACGCCACCCGCCAAGCCCGGGAAATAGTCGTCGTCGGCGTCCACCGGCGGTTGGCCGCTCGCGGTGATTTTCGAGCCGAGGTAGCGGGTCACGTGACTTGCCGTCCCCGGCCCAGTGCCGGCGAGAATGTCCGCCCGACCGTCGCCATCGACGTCCGCGGCCGCGACCCGCACGCCGCCGCGGTTGTTCGGATCGCCCGCGAAGAAGTTCGCGGCCACCACCTGTCGGTTGTCGATCAGTTCCTTGCCGTCGAGGGCGAACACGCGCGGCCCGCCGCCGGGACCGCCACCGGCGATCAGTTCCTCGAACCCGTCACCGTTGAGGTCGCCCGCCGTGATGAAGACGCCGTTCCGCAGGGTTTGCTCGAAGAGGAAGAAGTCGTTGAAGAGTGTCCGTTGGGACGGCGTGCCGAGGAACGCCCCGTCCCAGACCGACACCCGCGGCCCGCCCCCGAACCCAGCCGCGACGAGCAGGTCCGCACGACCGTCGCCGTTGATGTCGCCGAACGCCGGCCGCGCGCCGCCGCGGAAATTCGGGTCGTCGATGCCAAAGTAATCGGTCACGGTGCTGAAACTGCCCCCGTGGAACACCCGCACCCGGGGGCCGCCACCTTCGTCGGGGGAAATGGCGATCTCAGCCTTGCCGTCGCCGTCAATGTCGCCGGCCGCCACGTACACCCCGCCGGTGAACGCCGACTCGAACGGTTGAATCGAGAACAATTCGCGGCCGCCCACACCGCTGAGCACGCGCACTTGGGTCACGGTGCCCGGCCCGGTGCCCACGATCAGGTCCGGCACGCCGTCGCCGTCCACATCGCCGGTCGCCACCCGGACACCGCCGGTGAAGGTGGTGTTGAAGACGACGCCGTCGAAGAGAATCTGCTTCTCGCCGCCGAACAGAATGGCCCGCGCCTGCCCCCCCGCGTCTGCCCCGACCGCGAACCCGCGAGGGGCAGGCGGGACGACGACCGGCGGCGGAGGGATGACGACTGGCGGGGGCGGAACGACAACCGGCGGTGGTGGCGGCGGGACGAGTACAGGCGGGGGCAGCACGGTCACTACGGGTAACACCCTCACCGTCGCGGTCCGGTCGGCGAACCCGCCGTCCACTTCGATCACCCGGCCGCGGACGGTGTGGTCCCCGCTGTTCGCGATCACGCTCGCCGGCACGGCCACCGAGGCATCCGTCACGGATCCGGCGTAGGTGCCGTCGCCGAGGTCGAAGACGCCGTCGTTGTCGAAGTCGTAGCTGTAGCGGAACCCGGCCGCCGACGCGCGAACGGACGGGTGCGAAACCGCCGCGAACGCCACAATTGCCGCCCCCCCTTCGATGGTGGAGGTGCCGGCAAAGGTCGCCGTCGGGGCGACGGTCGTCACCGTCGTGATCGCCGTGGACTCGGTGAAGCCGCCGTCCTTGTCGTACACCCGACCGCGGACCGTGTAGGTGCCGGGGCTGGCGAACGTAAACGAGGCCGATGCGGAAGTGCTGGCCACGGTCGTCGTCCGGCCGTCGGCGATGAAGTCGTATTCGTACCGGAACCCGACCGCGACATCCCGCGGGACGTCGGCCACCGCGGTGAAGGACGCGACGGCAGGTTGCCCCACGGGCACGGGAGTGGAGACGGTGAACGTCCCGGTCGGGGCGACGTTCGTCACGGGGATGGTAGCCGTGGAATCGGTGAACCCGCCGTCCGGGTCGATCACCCGGCCGCGAACCACACGGTTCATCGGGCCGTCCGAAAGGAAACTCGCCGTCACGGTCGCAGACGCGCCAGTCACGGACCCGGCGTAGGTGCCGTCGCCAACATCGAAGGTGCCGTCGTTGTCGAAGTCGAACGCATAGCGGACAATTGCGCGGTCGCCGGGCGACGGATCGACGACGGAAGAGAACGTCACGCTCCCGCTCGCCCCTTCCGCGACCGAACCGCCGGCGACGAACGTCGCAGTCGGGTTTACGTTCGTTACGGTCAAGTCAGTCGTGGAATCGGTGAACCCACCGTCCTTGTCCGTCACCCGGCCGCGAACGGTCCGCACGGCCGGCCCGTTCGGCAGGAAGGCCGCCGGCACAACAACGGTTGGCGTTGTGACGTTCACCACATCGAAAGTGCCGTCGTTGTCGAAGTCGAAGCTGTACGTGAACCCTGCCGCGACGTCTGCCGACGACGGGTCGGTCACGGCCCCGAACGAGACACCGCCAGCGGATCCCTCGGCCACCGGGCCGCCGTTGGAAAGCACGGTGGTTGGGGCCACGTTGTTAACGGTGACGGTCCTGACCGCCTCGGTGAAGCCGCCGTCCTTGTCGTACACCCGCACGCGGACCGTCCGCACGCCGGAGTCGGCTGTCGGCACACTCGCCGTCGCGCCGGTCACACCCGTGGCGTAGTTGTTCCCGCCGAGGTCGAAGGTGCCGTCGTTGTCGAAGTCGAACGCATATCGCAGGCTGAGTTGATCGACCGGGGCATCCGTGGCGGTCGCGGTCAGGGTGAACGCCGACCCTTCCGCCACCGGCCCGTTGTCTGCCAGCGAGAGCGTGGGGTTGGCGTTCGTCACGTGAACGGTGGTCGTGTACTCGCTGAAGTTGTTGTCCTTGTCGGAAATGCGAACGCGAACAACGCGGTCGAACGGGCCGTCCGATAAGAAGGTCGCCGGCACGATCACCGCAGCAGTCGTCCCGCTGAGGTCGAAGGTGCCATCGTTGTCGAAGTCGTAGCTGTACGTGAACCCCGCCATCGTGTCGGCCGACGACGGGTCCGAGACCCCGCTGATGCTGACATTCCCGGCCTCTCCTTCCAGCACCGTCCCGCCGGTCACGGTGCCGGAAGGGCCGACGCCGGCGACGACAATCGGGGTACTCAGTGTCAACGTGCCGCCGTCCTTGTCGGTAACGAGGACGTGAACAGTGACTGTCGTCGGACCATCGGCCAACAGCGATGCCGGGACGGTCGCCACGTTCGCTGATTGCACCACCTCGTAGACGCCGTCGTTGTCGAAGTCGAAGCGGTACGTAAGCCCGGCGGCCACGTCTGCGGCCGACGGGTCGGTCGCCGTGACGGTGACGGTGGTCGGGGTGGCACTGCTCTCTGTGGTCGGCCCACTGTTCGCGAGGGTGCCGGTCGGCGCAGAGTTGATGACGGTCAACGTACCGTCAGCGGACACCACCGGAGCGTTCACGCCGTCCGACACCCGCACGCGGATCGGGTAGGCCGTGCCGGAACTCGAACCGTCGCCGATGCCGAGGGCGTTCAGTTGGGCCGCCGTCAGTGTCGGCGTGGGGCCGGCCGCGTCCGTGAAGATCCCGTCGTTGTTCAAGTCCCACTGGTAAGTCAGCGGGTCGTTCTCGGCGTCCCCGGCCATCGCCGACAGGCTGAGTGAGCCGCCCTCGATGACGGTATACGACCCGCCGGCCGAGGCAACAGGCGGCGTGTTGCCCGCCTGCTCCGTGGCCAGAATGTACTCGCCGGAACTTCCACCCGCCGCGGAGACGCGCACGTAATAGGTGCCGACCGTGGGCAAGCTGACCGACGCGAGGGCGTTCCGGCCGTCACCCGCCGAGTTGTCGTCGGTCGCGACTGGCGTACCGGACGAATCGAAAACGGTGATGATGGGGTCGAGCGTATTGACGAACTCGCCGGCCGCGTCACCCGGGGTGATGGTGCGAAACTGGAGCGATGGCCCGGCAGTTCCGACCGCGACAGCGTACCAGGCCGTATCGGGGCCGGATGTCAACCCGCCCAACGCCCGACTGCCGAGGGCGAGCGTCTGCGCGGTGCCCGTCGCGTTGTTCGTCCCGCGGTCGAGCGTCGCCCCGCTGACGACGGTCAGTTGGTACACGGTCGGGTACACGTCGCTCACGCCAACGAAATAAGTGCCGGACATGGCAGCGGTCAGTTCTGCCGTGGTCGTGTAACTGCCCGCAGCCGTACCGGCCGGGACGACCACCGTGCCGAGCGGGTCGAGGATTTGCAGCGTCGTACTCGCCGACCCCGTCAAGCCGACGGACAGGCGTTGCCCGGTGGTCAGGGACACCGAGTAGAAGTCACCTACCGCGCGGGCCGCGGGCAGTGTTGTGCCGGATTGAAGTACTTCCAACGTGTACGTGCCGGTGCCACTGAAGGACGTCACGCGGATCAAGTAATCGCCGGTCGTGCCGATCGAGAAGCCGTAGATGCCGGACTCCTCGGTGGTCGACCCGTCCACCGTCTGCAGTATCGTTCCCGCACTGTTGAGAAGGGCGAGAGTCGGGGCGAACCCGTTGTC
Source organism: Limnoglobus roseus (assembly GCF_008254045.1). Taxonomy (GTDB): domain Bacteria; phylum Planctomycetota; class Planctomycetia; order Gemmatales; family Gemmataceae; genus Limnoglobus; species Limnoglobus roseus. Next base: position 7,407,445 of record NZ_CP042425.1, read on the forward strand.
ACCCACGGCCCGGACGGTGAGGCGGTCGTTGGCGGTCAAGGTGTAGCGGAAGAAGTCCGCGTCCGCAGCCGTCGAGATCGTGCCAGTGACGGCTGCCCGATTCTGAACCTGCTGCCACGAGGTCGAGGCGTCGTTCGCCGCCCCAATGGAATCGTTCCCCTCGCTTTCGGCCGTGAACGCGCCGCCGGTGGTCGGGGCCGTGCCGGCATTCTCCAACCGAACGCCGATGCGGTAGTTCCCCGTGCCGGTGCCGAAGTCCCGCGCGCGAACGTAGTACGTGTCCGGCGTGACGACCGCGAAGCGAAAGAGGATCGATTCCGTACCCGGTCCGCTGTCGTCGTCCTCCGTGACAATGGTCCCGTTCGCCCGGATCAACTCGACGTAGGGATCGACGATCCCGCCGGTGATGCCCGACGCACTGCCGGACATGGTGATCGTGACCACGTCACCAACCTGGAACGTGCCGACCCGCACGTAGTCAAAATCGCCCGACGCACGGATCGACCCTGTCCAGCCGAGTTGGTAGGTCGCACTCCCGGGCACGGCGGCAAAGTTGTTCCGCTCGTCGTTCGCCGTGGCGGCGGTATCGTTCGCCTCCACCTCGGCCGGCGTGGCCCCGGCGACCCCGACGATGGACGTGACCGCAACGCTGTCAGTCGGGGCGACGGCCAACGGGTCGAGGGCTTGGGCCGTGCCCGTCGTGTCGTTGCTGCCGAATCCGTATTGTTCGCCTTCGCCGGAAGCGTTCAGCAACAAACGGAGCGAGTACGCCCCGGTCGTCGTTCCGTTGCCCGAGACGCGCACCTTGTACGTTCCCGCGGCGGCCACGGGCAGCGATGCCGTGATCGCCTTCCCGGCGGTCGTGCCGGTAAACGTGGTGAAGATCGTGCCCGACGGGTCTTCGATCCGCACCCGCGGAATCAACGTGGCTCCGGCCGCCGGTGTGACGATCGCCGACAGTTGTTGGCTGGCGTCGAGTGTGATCGTGAACTCATCGGTGTCGGCCGTCGTTCCCACCGTCGTGGCAAACGGGAACGTGCCGTCGTACACCAGCGACCCGAGCGGGAGAGCGGCCGTCAGCGGGGTCGGGAAAGCGACGGTGTCGTAGTCGAGGGTGAACGACGAGTTGAACGCCAGCGACGCGAACCCGGCCGCGTCCGTCGCCGCCCCGTACTTGAGCGACAGGTACGTCGTCCCTTCGCCGAACCCGCCGACCGTGAACCGCACCTGCGTGGGGGACATCAACGTAACCGCAGTGACGGTCCCTTGCGATAGATTGAGGTCAGCCACGGTCAGGCTCGACGCGAGCACGGGCTCCGAGAACGTCACGTCCACCGCCGTCACGTTGGGAGTCAGCGTTGCCCCGGCCGCAGGCGTGATCGCCGTCACCGTGAGGGCCACCGGGTCGTACAGGAAGTTCGCCGTGTAGCGATCCGAGATCGCCTCGCCGGGGGTCGCGTCAAAATCCTGATTCATCGCCGCCCCGTTATCGGCGGCGGTGACGTTCGGACCAACGACCATCGTGTACAGCCCCTGAGCAGACTGGGCCGTGAAGTCGATGCGAAGGGTCGTCGCGGAGGTCCACGCGAATCCGGTAATGGACGACCGCAGGTCCGATCCCGTGGGGTCGGTGAAACTGACCACGTCGGCCGCGGAGGCGAAACTACTCGTGTCCATCGCTTCGCTGAACGTCAACGTGAGCGATGCCGGGGCTGCGGCCGTCACACCGGCCGGCGATTGCGCGACCACGGCGGGCGTCGCCGATGCCGCTGGCAGGTCGAACGCCTCGTTGAAACTCGTGCTGGTGGAGTTGGCAGTGGACGCCGAGGCACCGAGGCCGCGGCGGGCGAACGCCTGCCAAATTTCCCGCTGGTTAACGCCGCCCGTGAGGGCCACGTCGGCCGCCAGGATCGCGTCCCGAGCCTGGACGAAGGTCGGGTTCACCGCCTGTAACTTCATGCCGTCGAGGACCAACCGCAGGGCCAGTTTGTTCCCCGCGCTCGCCGGGCCGCCGTCGGCGGCGTAGCCGGTACTCAGGTCCGGGTCGAACCCGTACTTGTTGATGAACAGCCAGTTCATGTCCCATAGAGCGGAGGCCCACAAGGCCCCGGCCCAGTGGACTTCGGTGCTCTGGTTGGTCCCGGTTCCGTAGTCCGAAAAAGTCATCGGGTTGATCGTCTTGTCGAAGCTGTACGGGTGCTGGCGGATGCCGTCGCCAGTCGTTGGTTGGCCGAGGACGTACGTGGCGAGGCCGTACTTGTCGTTCGCCCGGTCGGTCGTTCGCTGGGTGAGCATCAGGGCGAAGAAGTCGCTCCAGCCCTCGCCCATCCCCGCGCTCTGGAGGTTGTTCAGGGCCGAGGCGTTCGCCGGCCCGCCGGTGAGGCGGTTGCTGATGCCGTGACCGTACTCGTGCGCGATCACACCGTTGTCGAAGTCGCTGTCCCGGTTCGGGTTCGAGTTGGTGAACCGGTACATCTGCATGCGCGGCGGCGACCCGTCCGGCGGCGACGCGAAGTTCGCGTTGTTCGTCCCGCTGCCGTCCTGGGCGTCGGCCAGAACGGCGTCGTTCCCCTTCCCGAGACCGGTGTAGTTCTTCGTCTGGAAGTTCCCGGACGCCTCGTCGAAGCCGTACCGGTACGTCACGTCGTGCATGACGTTGTTCATGTAGAAGAGGTTCGTCGTCAGGGCCGGCAGGTACGTACTCGGGTCCTGTGTCGCCGGGAACGGGAAGTCGAAGATCAGTCCCGACCCGCCGCTCGGCCGAACGCCGCCGCTGTCGTTGGCGTCCAGGTCGTCCTGGGCCGACACGTTGTTCCCGCGGGTGTCGGTGAACTCGGCCCCGGCAACGCCGTTCGTGTCGTGCCACCCGTAGGGGCTGGCAACCGGGTCGGCCGGGTTGACCAGAACGGCCCGCCCGCCGTCCTGGGGGCTATCGTTCGGAACGGGGACGACGTTGTACGTGTCGAAGTTGTCGACCCAGTCGGCCCAGTACTCGACCGCCCCGTCCTGCGTGTCCACAGTGAGCTGATACCAGTGGTTGCCGTCGGGCGTGCGGGCGGACATCTCCCAGACCGGGCGGACGCCGCGGGGCGTGTTCACGTAGGCCCGTGCGACGCGGATGTCGAGGTCCGAAAAATCCTTCTCCCGGACGACGACCGCCTGTTCGATTCCGCCTTCGGTGGCCACGATGGTCGGCGGGGTGGTGAGGGTGTACCCGAACGCGGCCGCCGCCAAAGGAACAGCATCGGTCGCACTGACGACCGGCGGCACGACGGCCGGGGCGACCGCCGCGAGGTTCGGAACGAACGCGGCGTTCACGATCACCGGTTGCCCGTTCGCCGTCAGGTGGACGCCGGCCGTGGCGTTCAGGATCGGTAAGCCGTTCAGTTGCTGGAAGAAGTAGACGTGCGACTCACCGAGGCTCGCGTAGTTGTCCGTCACCGAAGCCGAGGCGACATCGTCGGGCGTCAACCCGGCCTGGGCGGCGACCAGCGATAATGTATCCCGGGCGATCGTCTCCGCGTTGCCGATCCGCGCACTGGCGAAGGCCGTCGACGGCATGAAGGTATAACTCGGCGGCATGGTGTTCAGGCCGCCCTCACCCTGCACGAGTGCCTCCGTCACGGTGGCGGTCGGCACGGTGCGGTCTTCCAACGACAGGACGAATAGCGGATGACTGCGGCGAACGGCCTTGGCGGGACGGCTTTTCTTCGGAGAGCGAGAGGCGTTCGACATAGTATTCCCGGCGCGTCACGGGTCGTGCCGCGAGGAGGCATGGGAGATCGGCTGATGGCACCGCGTGCGGAAACCCGATTCGAGACGCTGTATCATAGCAGCCGCCTTCTCCAGTTGCCCGGATCGGGAGGCGCCATTTGGCCAGGAAAGCTCCGGTCGCCGGCTCGCCCCTCCGGCTACTCCGCCTCGCTCGGATCAGGCGGGCTTTCCTTCTTCTTGACCAGGATCACGCGGTTGCCGCGCGCGTTGTACCCGACCTCGTCCATGAACGCCCGCATGAGGAGAATGCCCCTCCCGCTGGGGCGGTCGAAGAAGGACGGGTCCGTGGGATCGGGTAGCGAGGAAATGTCGAACCCGTCGCCACCGTCGGAGACCACGAACGTCGCCCGGTGCGGCTTGAGGCGGGCCGTGATCCGGACCCGCCGGTCGCGGTAAGGGGCTTGCTGCCTCCGTTCCGTGACCTGGGCGTAGAAGGCGTGCTCGTTCACGCACTTGAGTTCGGAACTGACGCCGAGGTTGCCGTGATAAATGGCGTTCAACAACGTCTCCTCCAGGGCGATCCCGACCCGGGTGACGGCCGTCGCGTCGCAGATGCCGAGCGAGACGATGTCGTGTTGGAGAAGCGCGATCAGGGGGCTGACCACGGTGGGATCGTTGTCGATCTCGAAGTGCGTCGTCTGGGCCTTCAAGCTCTGGAGGGCTTTCGTCTGGCAATCATCGGTCTGCGACGCGGCCAGCACTTGCTCCACGGCCGACGCGAGGTCGGCCGCCAACGTCTGCTTCGTGACATAGCTGGCGGCCCCGGCCTTCAGCGCGGCGACGGCGATCTTCTCACTCCCCTGGCCGGTCATGATGATGACCGGAATCTTCGGGTACTCGGCCCGAACGCGGGTCACGAGTTCCAGCCCGTCGATCCGCGGCATCTGGAGGTCGGTCACCACGGCGGCGGGCCGTAGCCGGCCGATGACTTCCAGCGCTTCCTCCCCGTCGCACGCATACTCGACCCGCCAATTGCCTCGCTTCTCGATCATCCGCCCGGCCACCCGGCGATCGACGGGGGAATCGTCGACCACGAGAATGATCGACGATTCGTGGTCGCGGGTGGCCCCGGGATTGTCGGGGCCGTTGGGTTCGGGAATGGGGGGGTGAAGGGTCATGGGTCGGATCACCGAGAGTGTGGCGGACTCGGCCGGGGCAAAGTATTCCGAAAGGCTCACGACTTCTGTCGCGAGGCTCGAAGCGTTGGTCAACGTGGCCGCTTCGTAAGTTGCTCGAATCACCGACGACGCAAATGATATGACCATCTTAGCAGATTCCGTCCAGAACATCCCGGCCACTTCCACTAAGAATTCTGCGCGCGTGCCGAAGGCCCGGCCCGCGATCCCGGACACGTACCACCAAGATTCCCGGTCGAAATGGGTTAAAGTTCCGGGTTGCGGGGGAACTTCTGGTACGGCAGGCGGACGCCGTCGAACAGGAGTTCGTCGACCTCTTGCACGCCCGCCGGTTGGCGGAACCCCTGACTGGCCGCGAACGTGTCGAGGTCGTCTTGATCGACGCCATCGCCGGACACGCCCAGCCCGCCGACCAGCGCCGTCGTGTACAGCGGCACGGCCCCGGGGAAGAACACCACGCCGTTCTGGTTCAGGGGGTCGGTCGCGTCACGGAAGTTGGTTTGCGGGAAGAAGGCGTCGTGGCCGGCGACGCTGGTGAACGCCGACGCCGGCTGTCGCGGGCCGACCTGCAAACCCGTTGTCCGGTCGATGCCGGGGTCGTCGTTGAGTTGCGAGAACACGGCCGGCGCGTTGCCGTCGATCCCCTCCGGGAAACGCGGCTGAGCCAGATGGCGGAACGTGCGATTCGAGAAGGCCGTTCCCGCCGGAATGCCGGGCAACTGATCGACCGATTGAAGTTGCGTGGCGTCGGCGTAGTAAGCGACGTTACGGGCCTTGGCCACGGCCACGTCGATGGAGAAGGTCGTGGCGTCACCCATGCGATAAAGGCCGAGGACGTTGCCCTGCCGGTCCGCGACCGCGAAGACGAACTTCGTGCTGTTGCTGGCGGGCAAGCGAATGGCCGCGCGAGTCTTGGTTGCTTGCGCCACGCCCTGATTGACGAACGCGAGAACCTGGGCTGCGCTGATGCCGTCGCCGTCGTGGGGCAGGACCAACCAGCCGCTCGGAGCGAGTTTCCCTTCGAGTAGCGTTTGATTCGCGGCCAGCGTGGAACCGTCCGCTTCCGACAGGCCCGCGGTTGGCGTTACCGGCAAGTCGCGGCCGGTGTCCGGGTCGCCGGTGCCGAGCGTTTGCCCGTAGGAAACCAGTCGCCCCGGCCCCTCCGTGCCGCCCGGTCCCACAATGTCCAGCGTGACGCCGTTCAAGTCGATCCGCTGCTTGTCCGGCGTGATCGGCAGCCCCACAATGCCGGGCGGGAGGGCCACACCGCCCAGCGTGCCGACGGCCAAACCGATGCCCGGTGCCCCGCCCACGGCAGCGACGGCGGCGTACTCCGCTTCCTGCGTGCGGTCAGGTTTGGAGGCATCGTAGGTCGTGCTTTCGGACGGGTTCTCTTCCGTGGCGTAGCCGGTCGTGCCGGGGTAGAAGACGCCGATGCCACCGACGAGCACGCCATTCTTGTAAATCGGAATGCCGCCGTTGAGCGTGCCGATGCCCCGGCCCTGTGCCGTGGACAACAGGCCGGAACGGTAGCCGTAGGAGTCCTGCGGGAAGAGGCTCTGCCCTGCGGGGACGTACTCTTCCGGCAGGTTGAATCGCTGCGTGAGTGCGATGGACCCTCCGGTACCGTCCGAGTGAAGCGTGCCGTCGCGGTTGGTGTGTTCGATGTCGAACAGGTCCGCCGAGGGCGTGAACGGAACGCCGGGCGGGAAGTGGCCGCCCACGCCGACGGGGGCGACGAATCCGGGGCCGTAGAACAGCGAATTCTGATCCACGAGATCAGGGCTGCTCTCGGCTTCCCGCTGCGTGATCGTCGATTGACTGAGGTTGCGAATCGTGCGCGATGTCAGCGGAGACTCGTTGTTGCCGAAGAGTGCGCCAGTTCGGGCGAGGGCAACGGCCCCGTCCACGGCGAATGTCAGCGTCCGCGGGTCGTTCTGAACTTGAGGGGCAACCCCGCCTTCCACCCGCACACCGAGGATGCGGCCGTTGCGATCGACAATCGCGATGATGCCGTCCGTGCTACTCGTCGCGGCGGCAGCTCGCTGCAACAAGGTTCCCACGTCGGCCGCCGCCAGCACTTCATTTCCGTCGAGGGGGGTGGGGCCAGTCGGAAGTTGATTCACTTGGCGTGAGAAGTCCGCCGTCGCGGTCGTGCCGAAGCCCGTGCCGAGGGCGACGCCGCCGAGGAAAGGGAAGTCGAAGGCCGAGGAACTTTGCGTGGCCGTGTCCGTCACATCGAAGGTCCGCACCTCCGGCCCGCTGCCCGGCCCAGCCCCGGTGACGATCAAGTCTCGGCCGGCCGGACCCGCGACCGCGGCGACGGTGACGCCGGCGGTGAATGTTGGAGTGTAGGCGAAGAAGCTTTGCGAGACGCGCAGGGTTGTCGCGTCGAATGTCTTCACGTTCGGCCCGCCGCCCGGCCCAGCCCCGGTGACGATATCCGGCTTGCCGTCGCCGTCGGTATCGCCCACGGCCACCGCAACGCCGCCGCGGAACCCGGCGTCGTAGGCGAAGAAGCTCCGCTGCTCGGCCGTCGTCACGCCGTCGAACACCCGGACGTGCGGCCCGCCGCCCACGCCGGCCCCGGTCACGATTTCACCGGAACCCGTGCCGAGGACATCGCCCACGGCCACGTTGACGCCGTTGCGGAAACTGGAATCGTAAGCGAAGAAGCTCATCGCCGGATTGCCGGAGAGGTCGAAGAACGCCTTCACGTGCGGCCCGCCGCCGACCCCGGTCCCCGTGACGATGGCCGCGCGACCGCCCAACTGCCCCACCGCGACATTCACGCCACCACGGAAGTCGGGGGTGTAGGCGAAGAAACTGCCGAGTTCTTGGCCCGAGTCCGGGTCAAAAACCTTCACGAGTGGCCCACCGCCCGTACCGGCAGCCGTCACGACTTCCGGCCGGCCGTCGCCGTTCACATCGCCGACGGCCACCCGCACCCCGCCGGTGAAGCTCGACTCGTAAGGCGCAAAGGATCGCAGAAGGATTCCGCCCGCGTCGTAAACCTGCACGAGCGGCGCGGCTCCGGCGTCCGCCCCGACGGCGTAGATCGCGGCCGCCGCGCTCGGCAACGCCCGGTCGTCCAGTCGTTCGAACCGGAGTTGGGAGAGGCGTCGCCGAAACCGCGAAAGGGCCATCTCGTACTCCAACAACAACGAGGCGGATCAAAGGAGATATTTCGAGGCCGTCTACGGAGGGGCGGATCGACGACGCCATAGAAACGACGTTGGTCGGGCGGATTTCGATTGCCGCACGGTTCGCGTCACCGAGGCTTGGCGAGTTCCCGCCGGATGGCGGTGGCGGTCGTCTCGGCCCGCAAAGCGATGATCTTGCGGCCCCACTCGGCCGCCTTCTCGACCGGGGCGAGATCGACACCGTTGATCCGAAACTTCCCGGCCGCCTGCCGCTGCTTCGCCCGGATGAGCGTCGGGTCGATGGCGGCCAGGGTCGCGCTCGTGGCGTAGTCGTCGTGCAGTCCTTCCGGTTCTTCGAGAATCCCGTGTTTCTCCAGCCACTCGTCGAAGTCCGGCTCGTCGTAGAACTCCGGGATGTAGTGAACCCGCGCGGTCTTGCCGTTCCACTTCGCGTTCAGCCGGCGGGCGACCGCTTCCATGCCCGTCTGATTCCCTCCGCTGTCGCCGATCATGACGATCTCGCGGAAGCCGTGCGTGCGGAAGCTGGCGCAGATGTCGGTCAGCAACCGTTCGAACGTGCTCTCGCGGACGCTGATCGTGCCGGGGTACTGCATGTGATCGGTCGGCGGGTCGATGTCGCCTTCCGGGACAAACGGCACGACCGGGGCGACGAGCGTTTTGCCGAGTTTCTTCGCAATCGCCTCGGCCACCGTCCGGGTGATAAAGTTGTGCTTGCCGGTGACGAGGTACGGGCCGTTCTGTTCCACACCGCCCGTCGGAACGATCACGGTGGTCTTTCCACCCTTGATTGCATCCCGGACTTCCATCCAGGTCATTTCTTCGACGAAGACAGTTTCGTGGGTGGTGATAGGCCGCGGGGCGTCCCGCCCGACCGGCACGTCGGATCGCGCGAACAGGGCCGCGGTGGCGGCGAGCGTGAGGAGAATGGCGGGGAGTCGAGACATGACGAACCTTCCGAATCGGGACGGCTACGGGGGTCGCTCCCCAATGCCGGGGTTAACCTATCCCGCGGCCTGCACCGCGGCCTTCGCTTGAGATTCCGCCAACGAGCGCGAGCCAGGCGATGAAGAGGGACACGATTTTCGCGAGGCCGACTGGCCGTTTTGCAATGTTCACGGAGAATACTGCCCATCTCCCCGCTATCGGCACTCCCTCTTCGCTTCGAACCGTGTTCCTTTTCAACTCGTTCCCTCAACGAGCAAGGAATCGTCATGAACGTTGGTAGCCCACTGTTGAGACTGCCCCTGTATATGGCGGTCTCTCTCATCAGTTCAACGGCCCTCTTCGCCCAGGTGCCGACCGTCCCGTCGCCAGACATCACCACGCCAAAGCAGTTCTTCGGCTTCCAGATGGGCGAGGACTACTGCCTGGCGAACTATCAACAGTTGAAGGACTACTGGGAGAAACTCCAGACCGAATCGGACCGCATGAAGCTGGTGACGATCGGCAAAACCGAGGAGGGTCGGCCGCAGTTGGCGGCGATCGTCACGTCGCCGGCTAACCTCCGCCAACTGGACCGCTACAAGAAGATCGCCCACGATCTCGCCCACGCACGCGGGATTAACAAGGAGGACGCGAAGAAACTCGCGGCCGAGGGGAAGGCGGTCATCTGGATCGACGGCGGGTTGCACGCCAGCGAAGTTCTGTGCGCCCAGGCTCTCATCGAAACGGTGTACCGCTATCTGTCGGCCACAGACGAGGAAACGCTCCGCGTCCTGAACGACGTGGTCATTCTGTTCGTCCACGCGAACCCGGACGGGCAAGACCTCGTCGCCGACTGGTACATGCGCGAGAAGCAGCCGACGAAGCGCTCCCTCGGGAACTTGCCGCGGCTGTACCAGAAGTACATCGGCCACGATAACAACCGAGATTTCTACGCGAACACCCAGGCCGAGACGAAGAACCTGAACCGCTTCATGTACCGCGAGTGGTTCCCGCAGATCATGTACAACCACCACCAGACCGGCCCGGCCGGCACGGTCCTGTTCTGCCCGCCGTTCCGCGACCCGTTCAACTACTTCTGCGACCCACTTGTTCTGAACGGCATCGACTCGGTCGGCGCGGCCATGATGCAGCGGTTCCTGGTGGAAGACAAGCCGGGGGCGACGAGTCGCTCCGGCGCGCCGTACTCGACGTGGTTCAACGGCGGCCTTCGGACGACGAGTGGCTTCCACAACATCATCGGCATCCTCACCGAGACGATCGGCGGCCCGACGCCGACGCAGATTCCGCTCGTGACCGCGAAACAGTTACCGAAGGGCGATTATCTGGCCCCGATTCCGCCGCAGACGTGGCACTTCCGGCAGTCGGTCGAGTACTCGGTCACGGCGAACAAGGCGATCCTCGATTACGCCTCCCGTCACCGCGAGCAACTGCTTTACAACGTCTGGTTCATGGGCCACAACGCCATCGCGAAAGGCGAGCGGGACAGCTGGACGATTACACCGCAGCGCGTCGAGGCGGCGCAAAAGGACAAGCCGGCGGCCGGCGGTGGACGGCGCGAGGGCGGCATCGGCGCGGGCCGAGGGACCGGCGGCGTCGAGTTCGACCGCCTCTTCCGCAAGCCCGAGAACCGAGACGCCCGCGGTTACATTCTGCCGGCCGACCAGCCCGACTTCCCCACGGCGACGAAGTTCGTCAACACGCTCCTCGGCACCGGCGTCGAGGTCCACCGGGCGACGGCCGACTTCACCGTCGAGAACAAGAAGTACCCGAAGGGTTCCTACGTCGTGAAGTGTGCGCAGGCGTACCGTGCCCACGTCCTCGACATGTTCGAACCGCAGGACCACCCGAACGACTTCGCCTACCCCGGCGGCCCGCCGATCAAGCCTTACGACTCGGCCGGGTACACGCCGGCCTATCAAATGGCGATCAAGTTCGACCGCGTTCTCGTCGGCTTCGACGGCCCCTTCGAGGCGATTCCCGATCTGGCCGTGATGCCGATGCCCGCGAGCGTGACCAACGCGACGGCCGCCGTCGGCTTCTTCCTCAGCCCGCAATTGAACGACTCGTTCCGGGCGGTGAACCGCTTGCACAAGGCCGGCGTTGAGGTTCGACGGTTGCAACAACCGACCGAAGCGGAAGGCTTGAAGCACCCGGCCGGGACGTTCTTCATTCCGAACGAACCGAACGCGCTCCCCATCCTGGAAAAGATCGCGAAGGAACTGGGCACACCCTTCCAGGGAACGAAAACGGCCCCGGACCCCGACGCGGTCGTCCTCAAGCCGGTGCGCATCGGTCTGTGGGACCGCTACGGCGGTTCGATGCCGTCGGGGTGGACGCGGTGGATCTTCGAGCAGTTCGAGTTCCCCTACACCGTCATTTACGCTCCTGAACTCGATCAGGGGAAACTGCGGGACAAGTTCGACGTGATCTTGCTGGTGGACGGAGCATACTCCGGCCGCGGCGGAATGGCGGCCCCCGGTGAGCCGGCTGAAGAACCGCCGCCGGCGGCCAATCCGAACCCCGAACCGCCGGGCAACGCGGCCGACCAATACCGCGGGCAGAAGGGGGCGATCACGGGCGCGAAGACGGTTCCCCAACTCAAGAAGTTCCTCGACGATGGCGGCACGCTGTTGACCATCGGCACGTCCACCCGCTTGAGCCGTGATCTCGGCGTGCCGGTCGCGAACCACCTCGCCGAGTTGGACGAGGACGCCCGCGAGAAGCCGATCACCTCGGACAAGTACTACATCCCGTCGTCGGTGCTGCGGGTCAAGGTGGACACCGCCAACCCGCTCACGTGGGGGATGACCGATCACGTTGACGTGATGTTCTCCGCCAGTCCGACCTTCCGGCTGACGAGTGGAGCCGACGCGAAGGGCCTCCGACGGGTCGCGTGGTTCGACACGAAGACGCCGCTGCGTAGCGGGTGGGCGTGGGGGCAAGCCTACCTCGAAGGCGGCACCGCGATCGTGGACGCGAAAGTCGGCAAGGGGCGGTTGGTGTTATTCGGCCCGCAAGTCCTTTTCCGCGGTCAGTCCCACGGGACGTTCAAGTTGGTCTTCAACGGCATCGTTCAGCACGGCGTGGCCGAGAAAACCGGCAACTGACGACGGGCGGGTTCTGACATCCTGAGAATTCGGAGAGAGAGCAATGTTTCGGGCTACCGTGTTCGTTCTGTTCCTATCGTCCTCGCTCCTTCACGCTCAGGATGCTACGCCGCCGCGCGAGCACCTCTCACCCTACGGCCTCGCCAAACCCGTCCTGATCGTTCTCGGCGATCTCCCGAAGGACTTCGAAAACAAATCGGACCTGCCGGTGTTGAGCGCCGCGAAGGACGCGGCACCGGCAGGATTCCAGTTCCTCACGAAGGTGGACGAACAACCCGCGGTCGGCAAGGTGGGGCTATTCGTGCCGGCCGACGCGGTCGTGCAGTTCAAGGGGCGAACGGTCTCCAACGTCGGCAAGGGCATCGCGACGGTTCGCTTCGCGAAGTCACCGACCCGTGAGGCGAAGTCGCTCGAAGTCGAAGGCCGGAAGACACTCGATTACAACGAGCTCCGCCGCGTGGCCGCCGAACGCGCCGGGGGCAGCGCCTACCCGCCGAAGGAGCCGCAACCGCCCGTCGTGCCGAAGGGGACGCTCGTCATCGTGGGCGGTGCCGGGATGCCGGCCGAGATCAGCAAGCGATTTCTGGAAGCCGGCGGCGGCGAAGCCGGTCACTTCGTCGTGCTGCCGATCTCGATGCCGGACCCTATCCGCACGACCGCCGAGGAGAGCTTCCTCAAGAAAATGGGGGCCAAGAACGTCACCGCCATCCCGTACCGCGAGCAGAAAGAGCTGGAAGACCCGAAGGTGATCGAGACGCTCAAGAAGGCCACCGGCATCTGGTTCGGCGGCGGCCGACAGTGGAACTTCATGGACGCCTACGAGGGGACGAAACTGCCCGCCCTCTTCCGCGACGTTCTCGACCGCGGCGGTGTCATCGGCGGGAGTTCGGCCGGGGCCACGATTCAGGGCGACTACATGGTTCGCGGTGCGCCGGCCGGGCCGAACATTATGATGTGCGAAGGGTACGAAAAAGCACTCGGCTTCCTGCCCGGCGTGGCCATCGACCAGCACTTCACCGCCCGCAATCGCTTTAAGGACATGACGGCCTTCATGCACCGTTACCCACAGTTCCTGGGCATCGGCCTCGACGAAGCAACGGCCATCGTGGTCCAAGGTTCGACGGCCGAAATTCTCGGCAAGGGGAAGGTTCACTTCTACGACGCGAAGCGGAAAGTGAAGGACGGCGACCCGGATTTCGAGGCTTTCCCCGCGGGCGTGAAATACGACCTTCAGAATCGCACGAAGTTGAAGACGAAGACGCCCTGATCCCCTTAATCGGCACCGTCTTCCCAACCTGAATCTGGTGGTGCCGGATATTTTCCTCGGGCGAATTTTGTGGCGTGCGAGTTGCAAAGACTTGGGTGTTGATCTGTGATACCAATGGGAGGTTGACATGAAACGCCTGATCACGATTTCGCTTCTCTCGCTCGCTCTCCTGACCCAACTTGTCTCGGCCGCCCCTCCCCCGTCCACCACGCTGACCGAATCGACGGACGTTCTCAACGAATTGTCGGCCATTCCCGCGAAGTGCATCCCGCCGAAACTCTTGGCCGACGCGCAGGGCATTGCCATCATCCCGCGCGTCATCAAAGCCGGCTTCGTCGTGGCGGGTCGCGGGGGGCACGGCCTCGTCATGGTGAAGGACAAGGACGGTAACTGGAGCGATCCGGTCTTCGTCAACTTGGGCGGCGGCAGTGTCGGGTTCCAGGCGGGCGTGGAAGCGACGGACGTGGTTCTCGTGTTCCGCACCCGCAAGAGCATGGACCGCTTGTTCGAAGACAAGGCAAAACTGACCCTCGGCACCGATGTCTCGGCCGCGGCGGGTCCGGTAGGCCGCGAACTGGCCGCCGCGACCGACGGCAAGCTCCAGGCGGAGATCCTTTCGTACTCGCGTAGCCGGGGGTTGTTCGCAGGGGTTTCGCTTGACGGAACCGTTATCCACGCGGACAAGAACACCAACGAAAACTATCGCCGCAACCCGGCCGCAGAGGACAAGAAACTGGCGGCCCTGAAGTCGAAGTTACTGGAGATGAGTTCCACGAAGGTGATCGAAGTTGAGATCAAGCCCGTCCCCCTCACGCCCCCGCCGGCCGTGATTCCCGCAATTCCGCCGATCCGGAAGCCGTAAACGCTTGTGCCGTCGGATGAAGACACGCGGGGCGGGGAAGTTCTGGCTTCCCCGCCCCGCGTGCATCAGCACCTGCTGCAACCGCACCCTCAACGACTGACGGCTCTGTTAGAGTTTCTCAATCCGATCGAAGCGGAATGGGACATGCCGTCAAATATTCGGCCGGACGTTTTATTTGACCTTCACCCGGCAATCTGTGTTATCATATTGCGAATGTCGATTCTTTGTCTCGTCGCCCGGAACGGACTGAGAACCCGATGAGTGACTCCATCCGACTTCTGTACCGATTGGCGAAGGAGTCCGCCGAGTACCTCCACACGGCGGCCGAGTGCCGCCCCGACGACGTTCCTGACCTGCTCGGCATCCTCGCTCGAACCGTGAAGCAGATTTGGAGCAACCGCGGGCAGTTGCCCTGCGCGGAGCGAGAGATGATCCGCCTGGTAGGCGAGGCAGTGGAGGGGGCGGCCCGCCGCCAGATCACGCCGGCCATCGCGGCGGCCCTCAAGGAACTTGTGTACGAATCACTCGGCGCGGCGGGATTGAGTTCGGACCGGGGAAAGCGGGCTCACGCATTGGCGTCGGCTCTGAAATGGGCCCACGATCGCGCGAGCGGGCCGACGCCGCATCTGAACCAAGCACTGGCCGACGTCCCCGTGGGGTGAACGCCGGCACCCGCTCTTGGCCGAACGAAACGCCTGCTGATTGAACCACCGCCCAAATAAACCGAGCAGCCCTTCGTTACGGCGGGGGCAGCGGTTAGGACTCGACGGCGTCGAACGACATCGGTTTTAACTCGTCGCAAATCCTTGCAAGTTCCGTGAGTTGTTGTTCGTTCAGTCGGTACATGCCCAAACCCTGATCCCGGCTTCCTGAGGGAAATCACTCCCCGCCGGGATCCAACTCCTACGCGACCTGTTGACGGCGGGCCGTGATGGGCAGGGTAAGGTTCACGAACGTACTGCCGGTCGTCGCGGTCTCGACCGAGCCGATCAACATGGGCGCATCCAGTTGGCCAGGGCAATCCACGTGGACCGTCTGCCCTTCCGCTAGGCCGAGCGTTTCCCACTCCCGCGACAACACCCGGAGGCGGACGGCGGAACCTTGAACGGCGACGAGCGCGAACACCGATCGGCCGGCCAGCGTGATGACGGTTGACGACTGCATAGCTCCCCCTGCCTGAGTGGACAGGCGGATACTATCGCGGGCCGGTGATCACTGCAATCGAGCCGTTGCGAAAGCGGTTGCTCGGCCCCGGTTCAACAACTGATGGAAAGGGTCGTGCCGATGACTCTCATCGTCCGCACTATTACACCAATGGCCATGAGGCCCATTTCCGTAGGTGGCGAAGGGTGAGGCGACATTCAGGCGTTGGGTTTGGGGGTCGCGATCAGAGGGGATCGACCGCATAGACCGCTCGGATAAGGGAAGCGAACAAACCGAAAGCATTCTTTTCCGCCGATGCTGCTCAACGACGATGTTCCTGGCCGGGGCGAACCGTCCGGGCGCGAAGATCGAAGCCGAACGCCGCATCGACGAGGCACACTCTTGGGAGCTGATCCGATGCGCAGAAAGCTGCTGATGGCCGGGTGCGTCCTCGCCTTCTCGTTGGGCCTCGTCTTCCTGCCCTGTTCATGCCAGATTCGGGATTCCCCGAGTTGGGCGAGGTCAGCTAACGCCGTTGGGATGATTGGCCTGGGCGTACAGGGCTACCACGAGGTCAACAGCCACCTGCCTCCCGCCGTGGTCCGGGACAAGGCCGGGCGACCGCTCTACAGTTGGCGGGTGGCTTTGCTGCCCTACGTCGAGAAGGCAGGCTCTATGACGAGTTTCACAAGGACGAACCGTGGGACAGTCCAGCCAACAAGCGGTTCCTCGAGCGGACGCCCCGCGTTTAGGTGCCCATCTTTGGCGACGACGACCCGCTGGGGACAACGCGGTATCAGGTTTTCGTCGGGCCTGGGACGGCGTTCGAGCGTGACGGGTTGACGTGGGACGACTTCCCGGACGGGGTTGCGGACACGCTGTTGGTTGCAGAAGCCGGCGAGCCGGTGCCGTGGTCGAAGCCGGCCGATCTCGTATACGACCCGAACGGCCCCCTTCCGCCGCTCGGCCGAGGTTACAAGAAGCCGGTCAAGTTGGCCTGTCGCGTTCTGTGGCTCAACCCCGGGTTCGCCGCCGTGCTGGGAGAAGGTCGCGGCCGGTTCTTCCGCTGGCCGTCCGACGAGGCGACTGTTCGCGCCCTCATTACCCGTAACGGCGGGGAGAAGGTCAACCCGTCCCGGATCGAGTGACGCCATCACCCGCCGCACCCACAAAAAGCGAACCGGCGGGCCGCACAACTCGCGCGGCCCGCCGGCGTGTGATTCGTTTGCCCGCCCCGGTTAGAGGGCCAGCTTCTCGGCAAACATCTCTTCGAACTCAACCCACTCGATTTGCCCGTCGCCGTTCAGGTCCGTCTCGACGAGCGTGCCCAGCGTCCACGCCCACCGAGTCTGGGGGCTGCCCACATCGGCGTCGGTCAGGAACGCCTTCAGTTCCTTCTTGCTCAGCCGCTTGTCACCGTTCGCGTCGTACATCTCGAACGCCGTCGCCAAGTCCCCGGCGAACCGTGCCGCCACGTACGCCCCAACTTGTTCCCGCAACTGCTGACGGTGGAATGAACTGGCCATGACCGATCCCCAAAGGTGAGCCAAGAAGCGTCGGGCCGGAAGGTGGCTGACTGCCCCGCCTTTTTGAGAGCAAGTCGCGCGCCGTTAATCGCTGACTTCGCATCTGTAACAAAGTCGACAAAACCCGCACGCGAAGTGTGGTTGAAACTGTGAAGTGTGGTAGTCGGTTGGCACGTGACTCGATCGCGTGTTCTACGCTTCCGGTGATCCCTCACCACCGGAGCCACCCCATGCCGATTCGGTCCGCCCTCGTCGCACTCCTCTTGCTGCCCCTGACGGCCGCCGCCCAGAACAAGCCGAAAGCCGCTTGGGTCGGCGAGGTCGCCCTCTTGCGGTTCGACCGTGACTACGACGCCGTGCCGCTGACCGGCGGCGGCGAGTTCCGGCCGAAGTTCCTCAACTACGTCGTCCAATCTGAAGCGGCCGACGCCGTCGTCATCCGCGACCGCGGCCAGGACTGGCGGGTCGGCAAGGACGGCCTGGTCCGCGTCGCCGACGCCGAGGCATTCTACGCGGCGGCCATCCGCAACAACGCGCAAGAGGTCTGGGCGTACTACGGCCGGGCGTGCGCCCGGATGGAACTCGGCGATCTCGACGGGGCGTTGCAAGACGCCTCCGTGGCGGTCGGCTTCTTCCCGGACTCCGCCACCATCCGCAACGGCCGGGGGGCGAAGCACATGCTGAAGAAGAACTATGCAAAGGCGCTCCTCGACTTCAACCAGGCGGTCTCGTTCGACCCGACCAACGACGTGGCCCTGTGCAACCGCGGGTACCTGTACTTCGCGACGAAGGACTACGACAAGGCCCTGCTCGACTTCGGGGCGGCCGCCCGACTGGACCCACGGTACGCCGAGCCGATCGTGTACCGGGGCAAGGTGCAAGAGGCCCGCGGCAAGTACCTGGCCGCCGCCGCCGAGTACGAGGCCGCTCTACGGATCGACGCCAAGCACCCGGCCGCACTGATGGCGAAGGCCCGGATGCGGGCCGCGTGCCCGGACGCACTGGAGCGGAACGGCCAAGAGGCGGTGACGGCCGCGAAGGCGGCGTGCGCGGCCACGTTCGGGAAGGACGGGTACGCGCTAGTGTTGCTGGCCATGGCCCACGCGGAGTCGCGGAACTTCCCCGAGGCGGTCAAGCAACTCGACCGGGCCACGACGGGCGACAAGGCGTGGGCGGCAGCGAACGCCGACTTCCTGACGTACCTGCGGGAGGAGTTCGCGGCGAAGCGGCCCTACCGGTTCGAGGCCCCAAAGAAGTAGCCGGGCCGCAGTTGCCAACGGGTATCATGGGGACGGTGGCTATAGTCGAAAGAGATCGGCCACGGCCGCGGGTTCGTGTTTTCAGGACAAACCGGCCGCACGTGACAACGTCGGAAAAGGACACAGGGCGGATGACCGAGGGGCCGGAGTCAGTCTTCGTCGAAGAACGACTCGCAACCGCAATCCGTTCCACCGGTATCGAAATCGTCCCCGCCCGGCGAATACCCGGTATCCGAACCGGGTGAGGTGCCGGGGTCGGACCCGGTGTCGATGGTCGTGTCCGAACTCGGCGTGTAACTGACACTCGTGAAGTTAGCGTCGGACCCGGGGACGTAGGCGGAATCGTTAGAGTTGCTGCCGAGGGCGTCCCCGTTCGAACTATCCACGTTCCCGGTCGGCGGGTTGGGGGTGTTGTCAATGCCACCGGGGTTCGTGGCCGGCGGCAGGGGCACCGGGATCAGGGGGTACGCGCCTGGGGCATAGGAGCCAGAGAGGTACGAGAAGGTGTAGCCCCCGCCGGGGACGCTCAGATAGGTCGGGCTGCCGTAGTACCCGGGGTTCTGGAAGAAGGACGCCGCGAAAACCGTCCCCAGTGGTGCGTACAGGCCGACGCCCTCGTAGTAGGACGGTCCGTGCGTGGTATGGCCGCCAGCCACCCGATCGTCGGCGGGCGTGAGCAACGGGTGCCCTGATTGGCTCGCCTGCTGCAGCGGGGCGTACCCGTCGAGGTAGGCGGTGAGCAAGGTGAAGGGGGCGGTCAGGCGGGTCGCCGACCCGGCGACGAAGGAGCCCGTGACCTGACCCGTCGGGAAGGCGAATTGAGAGGACAGAAGGGCCGAACCGGCCCCGGCGTAGACGTTGACCTGGCTGCCCCCGCCCGCTCCCGGAGCGGTGATGATGTCCGCCCCCGGGCCATCGGTCAGTTGGGCGGCCCCGATGCGAACGCCTCCGCGGAAAGTGGGATCGTAAGCGAAGAATGCGTTAATCCGCCCGCCGCTGCCGTCGAACACGCCGACGACCGGCCCGCCCCCGGCCCCCGCACCCGTAACGATCTCGGCCTTGCCGTCGCCATTCAAGTCGGCCGTACCGACGTAGACGCCGCCGATGAACGAGGGGTCGTACGCGAAGAAGCCGTCCCGGGCGTGGACCGGCCCGGTCGCGCTAGTCGAGAGGTCGAACACGCGAACGTCGGGACCGCCGCCGTACCCGGGGCCGGTGACGATGTCCGCCTTGCCGTCGCCGGTCACGTCGCCGGCCGCGACACGGACCCCGCTGCGGACGTCGGGCTCATACGCGAAGAACGATCGGAGGGCGTGACCCGCCCCGTCGAAGACCGTCACCTCGGGGCCACCGGCCGCCCCTGCCCCGGCGATGATTTCACCCTTGCCGTCGCCGTCGACGTCCCCGACGGCGATGTTGACTCCACCCGTGAAGGAGGGATCGAAGGCGAAGAACGCCGTGGCCGCGCCGGTCTTACCGTCGAACACCTTGACGGCCGGGCCGCCGCCCGGCCCGGCCGCGCAGACGAGGTCCGGCGTGCCGTCCCCGTTCACGTCTCCGACGGCGACGCGGACGCCTCCGTAGAAGGTGGGGTCGAAGGCCAAGAGGGAATCCGTTTCGTTCTGCGACGCCGGGTCGAGAAGGCGGACGATCGGCGGGGATCCGGCGTCGGCCCCGACGGCGACCTCGGCCCCGGCCAGGAAGGCCGGCACGTTGCGGGCCTCAAGGTCGAGGAGGTGGAGGCGGAATCGGGAAATACGGGGCGTGGTGGCGCGTGCCATGAGAGGAACTCCGGTTGCGAATTGGAAAGGCGGCGGGAGGATGCTTTTCACCAGGGAGAGACCGCGTGTCGGTCGAACTTGCGCGGAACTTGAGGAAAATCGAGAATGAGGGAATTCTCACGAGAGACGTGTTTCAGACGCGGCTCGGTACGAGGTTCGTCCGAGCAGACTCCACGCAAGTCAATGTACCGCAGCGAGGCGGACGAAGAGTACCCCATCCAGCGTCCGCCGGCGGGAACCGAACCCGGCGTTCGCGCGAGTCAACGTCGAGGCGAAGGCGGCGGCCCGCGCGAAGTGTAGTAACAACCTCAAGCAACTCGGCCTCGGGTTGCACGGCCGGCACGACGTGTACGGCGCGTTCCCGGCCTCCTGGCAGCAAATCGCCAACCCGGCCAACCCGTCGCAATTGTGGGGGCACTCGTGGACGCCGCACGTCCTGCCGTACATCGAGCAGGAGGCGATCTATAAGCAGTACAGCTTTAGCATGAATTGGGACGCCGAGACGAACACGGCCGTCGGCGGGCCGATCCGGAACACGATCACAACCTTCCAGTGCCCGTCGGCCCCGCAAGGGACGGACCGCCACCCGAACCGCGGCACCACCGACTACGCCGCCACGACCGAGCGCAACTGGCCGAACCCGTTCGTTTCGGCCGCCATGACCCCCCTACGTTTCGACCGGAGATACGAGCTTCGTGGGAATTCTCGGCCGCACGTCGCCGACCATCCAAGGCGACCGGCGGATCACCGACATTACCGACGGAACATCGAACACCATGATGCTCGCCGAGTGCGCCGGCCGCAATCTGGAGTTCACGATGGGCAAACAGGTCGGCACGGCCGGCACCGGCGGCCCGTGGGCCAACCCGGACGCCCGCCTTCAGATCGGCGGGTACAACTCGGCATCCCCGACCGACCCCTACGGCCCGTGCGCGCTCAACTGCCGGAACGACAAAGAAATCTACAGCTTTCACTCCGGCGGCGCGATGCTCGGCATGGGGGACGGAAGCGTCAAGTTCCTGAAGGCCACGACCAGCCTCGATGTCGTCTTGCAACTGCTCACGCGGAACCGCGGAGAAGTGCTCCAAGCCCCGTTCTGAGCGGTGCCAGGATTCGTGGTTCTTGGCGTCCATCGGGTCGGCTATCGAAGAACGTGCGTGCCAAGATGCTCTCAACTGCATGCTGACCACCGATGAACGCCACCGTAAGTAGTCTCTCACCCCTTCCCGAGCACGCCATCGACGACCCAGCACCCGCGTGCGTGCGGCCCGTCGCCGCGGCAGTGGGCGAGGATGTCGGCGTCCTCGCACCCGGCGTCTTGCAGCGCGTCCGCGAGGATCGGCAGGCGGTCGAAGGCACAGTCTTCGTAAATGGCGTGCGCGAGACCGACGGCTGTGGGCGTGAGCCAGACGGGGGAGAACGTCATCAGCCGGAAGGCCACTGGCCCAACCAGGCACCGAAGAATTTCGGCCTGGGCCGCCGCTTCGATCTCCTGCACGTTTTCTCTCTTGGCCAGTCGTTTCGGTGTCGTCGCGATCACCCGGGCCGACTCCTTGCCGACGGCCCAGGTGCCGAGCACCGCAATCCAGAGTGGCTGGACCGAGATTCGAGCCGTGGATGCCGCCGCATTCGCGGCGGGATAAACGTACTCGTCGAATCGCTTCTGCCCGAGCATGGCCTCACGTTGCGCTCCCGCCAGGGCTTCACGGTCGATTAGCTTGTCGGCGAATGCCTCACTCGCAACGACGGCCGCGCGACTGCGGGGGTCGGGGATGAGTTGCCAAATCCTGCGGCAACAAGCACAGGCGAAGAGTCGCTGCTTCCGCTTGCTCGCCAGACCCTTGATGAGCGTCAACATGATTCTCGAGTTGCGACACCGCCGCCACTCCGCTTCCGTCATCGCCCCGCCCTCGGTGGTCCCGGCCATGATACCGGGCGGCGGGCGGGAGCGATAGGACGCTGGCCCCTTGACCCGCGGGCGGCGGCGCGGTCGAATGCCGTGCCGGAGGTATTGTTTACCGGCACGACATTGCTGGTTCGGCGACGGAGGATTCCTTGATGGGTGCGGAGATCTGGGATGTGAATCGGTTCGGGCCACTGACCGAGGATCGGTTGGTAGCCTTCGAATCGGAGTTGGGCGCGTCGTTCCCTGACGAGTACCGGGCGTTCCTACTCCAGCACAACGGCGGCGTCCCGAACCGGGGGACGTTCAACATCCCCGGGGAGGACGGCGGGGAGCGGCCGTTCCACTGCTTCTTCGCCCTGCACGACGCACCGTGGAACGACTCAACTCCCGAGGGCAGCCAGGGGTTCCCACTCCAGGCGGCCCTGGCGGACTTCCGGGCCGATGGCGGCCCGGCCGAAGTGTTGCCGGTCGGCAAGGACTGGAGCGGCAGTTACGTGTGCGTCGGGTTGGCCGGGAACGACCGCGGGCAGGTGTTGTACTACGACCACGGTACGGAGCAACTCGTACGATTGGCCGACTCTTTGGCCGCCTTCGTCGCAGGGTTACGGGAGCCCTGACGTCGAATCTGCACCAGACCCACTGTCGTTGACCGTTGGCCCGCTCAGCAACTCGTCGGTTGAATTCACAAGTGCAGCCGTGGCGGTGCGGGGTTGCGCTATCGTGTTAGTCTGCGCGGCCGACCGTCGATCGCCTCGGCGTAACTCGCCACCCAAGGTCTTGACCTACGCTCACCGGCTGGGTCCAATGTGGTGCCGGTGTTATCGTGCGCCGGCGCAGAATAATGCACTGTTCGGCGGCAGAGGGCTTGGGCGCGCGGGGATCGCTGATCGACATCATCGACCGGCTCGATGCGGTGGACGAGTCCGACCGCTTCGCTTCACTCTGCATCTTCGCCGAGGGCGGGCCGGACGCACTCCCATCGGCCCCGGCCATGTTCTGCCCCAGCGACGAGGAGAGGTCGTTCGACTGCCCCCCCAAGACTCGAACCTGTCCCTCTTCCTGATGGTCCAGCAGGCCAAGGAGTGCGTCCGGGTGTGGTCGCAGTGGCGGGGCGGTCGGCGGCCCACCCCGCGGGACAAGTTCGCGGCGGTGATGTACTACTCACGTAACGATGCCTGGCTGCCGGTGGAGTAAAGGCCCGCCGAACCAGGTAGCGTGTTGTCAAGTGGCGATTCTTGACCCCCGATTCGGGTCGAACGGCGTCCGGCTCTTGAGGACGCCGTAGCGGATCATCACGAGCTTCCGCATGCACGCCCCGATCGCCTGCATCTTCGCCTTCGGGCCCCCGTCCCGCGTCGGGTCGGTCCGAGCCGCGAAGAACCGACGAAGGATGGGATTGAACCGGACGGCCGTCTGGGTGGGCACGAACAACGTCTTCCGCAGGCGGGCGTTCCCGGCCTTACTCAATCGGGTCCGCCGCTTGACGCTCGTCCCGCTCCGGAACGCCTTCGGGGCCCGCCCGCCGTACGCGGCCGCCGCCGGGGCGGCCGGTAGCCGATCCACCGCCGGCCGTTCGGCCAGGACGGTCGTCGCCGTCGGCCGGCCGACGCCGGGGATCGACTCCAACAGGTCGCGGTCGGCCGCCCGGGCCGCGGCCGCCGCGACCACCGCGTCGGCCGCGGCCCGGACGCGGGCGGCCTCCTGGCCCAGCAGCCGCACGGTGGGGGTGATCGACCGGCGGGCGGGCGTGTTCAACGCGAGCGAGGCGAGCCGACCCTTCTCCCGGGCGGCCATCTCGACGAGGTCGTCGACCCGCCGCACCAACGCCTGCAATTCCCGCACGGCCGGCGGCGGGGGTTGCCACGCCGCCGGCCTCTCGCGGGCCGCGTACTCGGCGATGAGTCGGGCGTCGGCGCGGTCGGTCTTGCCCGCACGCTTCCATGCAGAAGTGCAGGCCGGCGGCCCGGCGTGGCGGCCGGCCCAGGCGGCGAGGGCGGCGTGCCCCTTCGGATCGTTGGCGTACGGGGCCGCCTTGACCTGGCCGTCCGCGAGGAGGCAGGTGTCGAGTGCGTCCTTGGAAACGTCGATGCCGACGAACGCGGTCGCGGAGTCGGTGCCCACGGCGTCCCTCCCCTCGTGCTCACGGATGCGGGGTGGCGTCCGAGGACGGTCCCCGGATAGCGTCCGAGGTCGAGGAACGCCGGTAGTCGGTCCGCAACCTGGTTCTCGAGGTCAAGCCTCACGCGCTGCATGCGGTTGGTCCGACCGCCGGGCTCGCGCTCTCACGATGACCGCATGCGAACATGTGAAACGCTGCACCACACCCGGCCGCATAGATTGGTTCTGGGAGTGCATCGGTCCGGATCGCGCGCGGCCAGGCCGGTGAGCTTGGTCGTTCGGCGGAAGAGGGCTTCAGCGGTGGTGCGGCTGGTCACTGATGATGATGTGTTCTCGCCCCTGGCCGGTCTTCCGCTTGGCGTCCTTGGGGCTGTCCACTAGGTTGGCGTGGACGGCGGCGGTCGTCAGGTTGACGACCGAGAACACGTACAGGAGGTGCTTTCAATCCCACGTCCCGACGACCGGGCGGTGCCCCTTAACCCCGACGGTGGCCGTGAGTGTGGGCACCAACGGGAACCGTGCCTCGTCTTGGCTCAGGAAGACGATTTCGCCTGCGACCGACTTTTTTTCAAGCCCGCGATCTCCTCCCGGGCCGCCGCCTGCTTGGCTGGATCGCCCAGGAACAGCCGGTACGTCGGGCGGTACGGGAGGATGCCGTGCTTGGCCCCGAACGGCTGGAGGGCCGACTTGCCGATCCGAATCCCGCGGGCCTTATACAGGTGGTCGGCCAGTTCCGCGTACGTCCAGTTGGCCCGGCCGAGGCCGTGCTTCGCCGGCCCGTCGGTCACCCACTGGCGGAGGATCGGGGCGAGATCGGCGGT
Source organism: Limnoglobus roseus (assembly GCF_008254045.1). Classification (GTDB taxonomy): domain Bacteria; phylum Planctomycetota; class Planctomycetia; order Gemmatales; family Gemmataceae; genus Limnoglobus; species Limnoglobus roseus. Next base: position 7,432,254 of record NZ_CP042425.1, read on the forward strand.
GAGCCGGGGCGTCACCCCCTTGGCCTTCCGCGGCATCAGGCCATCCAGGCCGCGGTCGAGGTAGGCGTTGAGCCACCGCGGGACGGACCGGGGTGTCGTTCCCGTATGGGCCGCGATGTCCGGGTGCCGGCGGCCGCGATGGGCCATGAGCACCATCGGAACGCGGTGCCGCAACTTGGGATCGGGGCGGTGCGGAGGCGTTCCTCCAACTGTGCCACGTCGGCATTTGGCAACGAGATGTGAATCAAAGGGCCGGTCCTCAGCAGGCAAATTCCTACCGAGGACAGAATAGACAACATCAGCCGGATCGTGAATCAGACGTCATCTCGGCGTGAGGCCATACGGTGATCGTCTCCGTGGTCATCACCTGGCGGATGTTCGCCACGAAGCGAGACCACCGGCCGTTGCCGTTTTTGTACGGGTGGATGTAAACAAGTTGATGGTGCAACTCGGTGACCGAAGCGAGCGTTTCCGGCCAATAGGGCAAGCGCAAGGTGAGGTCGTACAGCTTCTGTTCAACAAGTCTCGCCGGCACGCCGATGTTGACATCCTTCGTGCGAAACTTGCTGCCCATCCCCAAACGCGATCGAACATCATGCGATGCACGTCCAGCATCCACGTTAAATCGAATGTCGCATCCTCTGCCGCGGGTACCGTGTCCGCTGGAAACTCCGAATACGCACGGGCGATGTTGTCGGTCTCGTGCTGGTCGAGTTCGTGACGGGTGTAGGCCTTAAGAGAAATGAGGAACTCAGAAATGTCGTCAATCGGCGCCTCGCCCTCGATCTGCGAGAACACCGATCACCACATCTTTTCGTTCTTGGCCAAGATGCGACCGACTGTCTTGTGGTAAAGTTCGTCCTTCGCCGCCCGCAAGCCCTGGGCCTCAAGACCCATCGTGGCTTGAACCTGATCGACGACGAATCGCGCCTTCATCCGGGCGACGTGCTTCCGGTGCGGGCGGAAACCGAGCTTCTGCCCGTCCGATCCCAGGCCGAGCAAGGAAGTCACTCAGGACTTGGCGTCAGGGCTCGCCGAATCCGGATGATCGAGTACTTGACGAACGACGTCTGCCGACAAGCGCGACCGCTTAACCAATGCCGACTCAGGCACAAGAAGCGACTTCAATCGGCTTCGGAGTGTGACACTTGCCATGACGGACACGGCGTAACCGAGGACAACGCCGGTGACACCCAGCGTTTGTTCCTCTCCTAGTAAATATCGACCAAAAACGCCTCTTGTTAACAGCATTTGGCCGTAACAGGTTGTTACCCAAGGAATAGCTTTCGAACGCGCAACACACATTTCGCACGCGCCGGCGATCGGGAATGATGATTCCCCGTCCCGCGTTGTCCCACCGAGGTTCCCCATGCCATCACTCGTTCGTCCGTGGATCGTCCCGCAACGCCGGGCGCAAGGTCAAAAAGGGCCCCCCGGGCGCGAAGCGATTCCGCTCCCGCTCGCCGAAGTGGTACGCTCAGGGCGTGCCCGGCCACCCGGCGAGGAAGCGCATCCCGCTGGCCAAGGATAAGCAGGTTGCCCGCCGATTGCTCGACGACTTGGTGCGCAGGGCCGAGCGGGGGAACACCGACTTCCCCGACGTCGAGACGTCGCGCAAGCTCCTGTCCGAACTCCTCGCCGAGTTCGAGGCGGACATGGCGCTCGGCCTAGCCAGTCGCGCCCGGTCGTCGAAGCGCGTCCCCTCAGCCGACCAGGTCAAACTCACCGTGCAGCGCGTCCGGGACGCGCTCGCCGGGTGCGATTTCATTGGGCCGGCCGACCTCGACTCTGCGGCCCCGGCGAAGTTGACGGCTTCCCCGGTCCGCCTTTCGGCTTCTGCCTCGGCTCCTTGCCCATCGCCTGGTGACGGGCGGCCAGCAACGCTAGCCTCTCGATCGCCCCCTGCAGAAAAAGCAGTTTGCCCCGACTGTCGACCAGTTCTCCCAGATCCTTCTTGTCCGCCCCGATGCGGGGCACTAGCTCCAGGCGGATGACCGCGCGAAGTGCTTGTCCAGTTCTGGGTGGGAGGCCAGCGTTTCCAACTTCACCGTGTCGTCCTTGTGGTCCTTGTACGCTTCGATCAACTGCTCGACGTAACGCTGCTCGTGTTCCTCGATCTCCGCGGGGGGAGTCTTGTCCGGCGAACGGGGGATAATCAGGCCGCCCCCGAACCGCGATGGATACCTCGGCGTCGCCCGGAACTCCTCGATGATCTCGTGAATCGGCTTGTAGCCCACCCGATTAAAGTCGAAGGACTTCACGTGGCGTAGGAGCTTGCCCTCCAGCTTGACTTTCTGCTTCTTGGTGATCTCCCCTTCGACGTGCCTATTCCACTCGTCTGTCAGCCGCTGTCGAATATCTTCTGGGTTCTCCAGCAGGCGCCCGAGTTCTGGACCAACATCGTCGGGGCAGATGAAGCGGTACTCCTCCGGAACAGCGAAGGCACCGAGGAATGTGAAGTAGCAGAGCTTTCCGAGTTCGGTCCATACGTCGCCCGGATGCAGTCCGTGGCCGTAGTGCTTGCACTGGTAGATGTCGAGCTTCCCGTGACTCGACGGCTGCTCGATGTACCCGACCACGTCGCGGCCCATGTCCCCGGCACCGCCGAATCGGCCTATCTGTACATACGCCTTGAGCTTGATCTGTTTGTGTTGGAAAGCCCACTCGCGGATAAAATTCTCGAACTCGTCCTCAGAGTAACCTTTGATGTGCTGCTCTGGTGCCACCGGAGGGCCGTAAAGGATATGCTCCAGCGGGCACTGCGGAGCTGCCTTGGGGAGAACGGACACGAAAGCGGGTTTCGTTGGGGCGGCCGGCGGCGAGAGGTTAGTCCCCGCCGGATCGGGATTTTTGGCTGATGCAGCCGGTGGTAATGTCGTGGCGGCGGGGCCGCCACTCGGCGCAGATTTCCCCTCGCCGGAAGTGTTCTTTCCGTCCATTCGAGCTGCCCTGGGCTGTGGCCACGCTCGGCGTTTGTCAGTGTCGCCGCAAGAAGTTTTGTGCCTTTACGATACTTCCTCCAGTGAGTGGCGGCTAGAGAGTGATCCCAGGTGCTTCACCCGAACATTTTGCCGTCTGTAGCACCAAGTGCATCGCCCGTTGAATCAGGAACAAGTTATCAATCCGCTTGTGGAGCGTTCGACCGCTGACTCATTCTCGCGAGGTAGAACCTCGGCGGCGCGACGCTGTGAACCGCCACAACGGACCTCATCATTGTGACGTGGGTTGGTGTACATTCATTCCCAAGTGGGCAGCAGCTAGCTACTGCGTGGCCTCGCGGGTTCCCGGCGTTCCTGGTTGACCGGCCCCGCGGGCCGCCCATATCCCCAACCAGGTGTTGCCATGTCGAACACTTCTCGCCGCTCCGCGGCCGCCCACTCAGACTTGTATTTGGCATTCAGAACGGCCTACTGCATGGCCGCATTGGCGGACGGGGCCGTCTTGGCCTCAAGGATGAAATCGTTTCGAGTCTTTCAGATCAATCTGTCCGCGATCCGATTGGGCCTGCCGGACGCATTGGGCAAGATCGCCCCCGTTCGCAAATACCTGGACGACGTGTCGACATACCCGCTAGCGACATCCGCCCACATCGGGGCCGTTCAATTCGCTGATCGGGTCAGCGACGCCGTTCGCTTGGCGATCCCGGGGTCTGTGCAAATCGAGCATGCCGATCGGGCGGGGTTGAACTTTCTCACTTGGTACCCGACCGACGACCTTATCGAGCAAAACTTCTCGCGTGTCGCCAAGCGAATCGGGCGGCATCGGTGGCCCAACACGGATCGCATCGTGACCGAGTGCCAAAGGGAGCGGTCGAGAGCCATCGCCAAGAGAGAGCAAACGCCAGCAGAGCACGAACTGGCGGTCTTGGCCCGCACCCTCAAGATGGGGAGGAAGGAGGGGGACACGGTGAGGCTGCTCGCCAAAGGCGACGGCCGGGCCAACGTTGAAGAGGTAGCATTCATGAACGAATGGCCCGACAACTACGGGAACGCGCTGAAGTGCATGATCCAAACGTTGAATGAAAAACTTCCCGGGTGGATCGTCTCAAAAGACCGCGACGACATCGTGGCCGAGAAGGCCTGATGGAGAAGGGTGAAAAAAGGGTGAAATCTTCACCCTAGATTTGGTGGCATAGCACCTCAACAATGCTTCCGTGGACGGATGAACACGGGAGCAAGTCATGCCGCAGAAGCCATTCGACCCGCTTGCCCGCATCCCTTCGCCTGGCGTCATCCGCCAGAAGTTGACGGAGACGCGGACGCTCGCCGAGCGGTTGCAAATCCTCCTCGAAACATCGGAGCGGATCGCCGCCGCCGACGGCTCCGGCTACACGGCCGAGTCGGTTCGAAGCACCAGTTCACAACAAGGCGGCGTGACCGGGGCCGACTAGCCCCGTTCCGATATGCGCCGTCCTTCACCCCATCAACGAACAAGCCCCGGTGCCACCATTTCCAGGGATCGCACCGAGGCCGTTCTGAGGTCAATAAGCGTATGGGAACGCCTGTTCAGATTATGACTCGTCATGCCGGGAAATCAAGCCCGACGTGCGTGAAATCGCGGAGCCAATTCCGCCCCCTATCGTTCGTGAAGGGGGCGTGATCGTGAGCGATACCCGCACCATTCGCTATGGCGACAAAGACTACACCGTCAGCGCGGCGCACCCGGCCGCCGACGCCCTCCCGCTCAAACTCGACACCGACGAGTTCCGCGACATCGTCGCCTCGATGGCGAGCGACGGATTCGACCCCGAGAAGCCGATTTACCGGCAGGCGGCCACCGGCCGGGTGATCAGCGGCCGCCGACGGGAACTCGCGAGCCAAGTGGCCGGTGTCGAGACCGTGTACGTCGACAAGGGGTGGACCGACGCGGAAGTCGTGGCGTTCGTCGAGCGCGACGAACTGCACCGCCGGAACCTGACGCCGAGTGAGAAGGCCGCGAGTGCCGTCGAACTGGCCGCCCTCAAGCCCCACGGCGGGGACCGCAAGAGCGAGGCCGCGAGGGATCAAGCGGCTACGTCACCGCTTGATCCTGCGGCCGCGGATCAGGCCAGATCGCGTGAGGCAATCGCGAAGGGGGCGGGCGTCGGCGAGCGCACCGTCCGGGCCGTGGCCGCCGTGCGGGAGAAGTCGGAATCGCTGTTCGCCGCGGTCAAGGAGGGGGAAATCGGTGCCCAGTTGGCCGAGCGGCTGGTGAAGAAGGCGTCACCAAGGCAGATCAAGCAGGTTCTCGCCGCCGACGACAAGAGCCAAGCCGCCAACAAGGTGCTGAGGCAGGTCGAGGAGGCGGCCAGGCGGGAAGCGGACTCGCCGGGCGGCCAAGAGGGTGAGCCGGGGCTCGACGACCGCTTCATGCCGAACGCCGCCGATGCAAGAGCGTTAGCAATGGCGTTTGGCTTTGCCATTAGTGGCCTCCGATCTGCCCATCGGGGACTAATGAACAATTTGCGGGACCGCGATCACCCGCTGGCGAAGCGGATCGACCTGCACGGGAATTTCGCGTCACAACTTTTGGCCCTGATCGAGACCCTTGAGCGGAACCTGCCAGAACTGCCGTGCCCCCCGTGCTGCGGAACGGGGGAAACAGGGGACGGGAAGTCGTGCCGCCACTGCCAGGGGTACGGCGTCGTGGACCGCGGGTTTTACGACGGCAACAAGGCCGTCTGGCCCAAGGTCGAGAAGCGGATGCAGCAGTTGCGTGCGAATGCCGACGCGGGGGACGCGGCGTGAACGAAACCCTCACCGAGTACCCGCGGCCGGTGCCGCGTGACTACCAAGTTGAAGCCCGCGACGCCTTCCTGTCCGGCCAACCCGCCGCGATCGTCCAGTTGGCGACGGGGCTGGGGAAGACGATCACGGCCGGCATGGTGTTCGAGAAAATGAACGGCCGGTGCCTGTTCCTCGCGCACACCGACGAGCTGGTGCGGCAGGCGTGCCGGGCGATGCTCCGCATGGGCATCTGGCCGAACGTCGAGAAGGCGGACGAGTACACCGGCGGGCCGTACCTGCCGACCGCCCGCGAGCGGCAACGCCTGTTCCCGGACCGTTACCCGCCGAACGACTGGTTCACGTGGAACAAGGTCGTCGTGTCGTCGATGCAGACGTTCGCCGGCCGCGTCGAGAAGTACCGCGGCAAACCGTTCGATCTGCTTTGCATCGACGAAGCGCACCGCAGTCCGTGCCGGACGTACCGGAACATCCACGCCGGCTTGCGGTCGTTCAACCCGGCGCTGCGGTTGCTCGGTCTGACGGCCACCCCGTACCGGGCGGACAAGCAGTCGTTGGGCGGGATGTTCGATGAGTTCGCGTACCGCAAGACCATCGTGGACGCCATCGCCGACGGCTACCTCGTGGACATCCGGTCGAAGGCGGCCGAACTCCGGGCCGACGCGACCAAGTGGACGGTCGGCGGCACGCAACACGGCCGGGACATTACCACCCAATCCCTTCGCGAGTCGTTCGATTCGGCGGAGTGCATCGAGTCGATCGCCCACCCGATCGTCGAACAAGGGGAAGGTCGGAAGGGCATCGTCTTCCTGCCCGGGCGGGAGGCGTGCGAGGCAGTTACCTCGGCCTTGAACGCGGTCGACCCCGGCAGCGCGACGTTCATCCACGGCGGCATTCCGACGAAGACCCGGAAGCGCATCGTCGCCGACTTCGAGGATTCGAAGTTCCGCCTGCTCGTCGGGTGCATGATCCCGACCGAGGGGTTCGACGTCCCCGACGTGTCGCTCGTGGTCATGGCCCGGCCGACCGGCTCTCGCGGCCTGTACGAGCAAATGCTCGGCCGGGGCCTCCGGTCCCCGGCCGCGGCGATCGAAGGCGTTCCGACGGCCGGGGGCCGGCTCGACGCCATCGCCCGGAGCGCGAAGCCCGACTGCCTCGTCATCGACTTCACGTGCGGGCATTCCAAGTTCAAGCTCGTGAACAGTGTCGACGTGCTGCTCGTCGACGCCGACGCCAAGAGGTCGGCGTACGTGCAAAAGGTCGTCGCCCCGGCCGACGCCGCCGACAAGCGGAAGACCCGCGACCGGATCGAGGAGGCCGAGGCCCTGTTCGAGTTGCAACAGTCGCTCGCCGACGCGGGCGGGCCGCCGCCGCGGCAGAACTACGTCCTCCGTGACGTGGACCTGGTCGGGGCCGGCGGGATGGTCAGCACCCGCGCGGCGGGGCCGCAGGCCGATCGCCGTAAGCCGACCACGAAGCAACTGCAAGACGCCCACGACGTGCTGCTGGACCCGGAGGCGTCTGCGGCCATGACCGGGGGTGCGCTGCAAGCCCGGATCGACGAACAACGGGACCGGGTGTGCGGGCGGAAGGCGTTCCGGTTCCTCAAGGACTTGGGCGTCGACCCGAAGGCCCAGAGGCTCAACTGGCACGACGCCGGCTACCTCCGCCGCCTGATGCGGGTCCAGCGGTTGACGGCCCTGCCGGCGAACTGGCCCGACCTCGTGGCGCGGTTCCGCCAGAAGCGGGTGCCACAAGCGGAGGCCGCGTGACCATGAGCGCGACTTCAGAGTTCGAGCGGTTGCGGCGGCAGGCCGGCGTGATCCCGTACCGGCGGGTGGGCAAGGTCCGCATGGCGTACAGCCCGCAGACGCCGGCCGCGACCGTCGACGCGGCGGCCAAGGCCGTCAAGACGTTCGCCGTGCGCTTGGTCGACCAGTGGGGCGAACCGGGGTCGGACGTGATGCGGGACTGGCAGCGGCACGGCCTGACGTTCCGCGACGTCTGTGACGACCCGTGCCCGCCGGACGTGGACCCGCAGACGGTCGCCGCCGCGTGGCTCGTGGAGCGGTGCGGGCGGTGGCACTTCACCCTGCACCTGACGGCCGACGGCAAGGTGCGGGGCGAGGCCCACTCCGGCTGGGATATGGAACAGATTCGGACACTAACACCGGCTTGGTTCGTGACCGCATTTCGGATGAGAACGGCGGACGTCGAGAAGGAATTTCGGGCACGGTGGTGACAGCAAGGTAGCGGTGGATCACGGATTCGCAGTTCCACGGCCCGCAAGCGTAAGCAGCTTCGCAACTGCGGCGGGTCTTTTGCCGAAGGTTGAACGACTCAGGCAGCGGTCAGGATCAAGGCGTCGATGCCGCCGAGATCCAACTATTAACGGCCGGCGGGCATCGCGGTAGGTCGCACCAGTCCGGGGGCAGTCCCGGACTGGTCGGGGGTCTGGCGAATTAACGCCGGAACGGTGGGGGGAAACGTCCACCGCGGGGGCTACGGCCCTGGTGTGGAAAGCGGCTACTACCGGCGTCCTCGTTCGCCCCGCCCGCCCCGCGCGACGCGGCGGCGACCCATACCGGGAACCACACGGATACCTCAGTCGAGTGAGATGCAGGACGCCCGACCTTTTCGGGCGGCGGCTTGGCGACCAGGGAAGTTCCTTCGGCCCCCACCCCGGCAGTAGCGATCCTCATGAGACAAGGAACACGGCTGGAAACGGGAGGGGAGGCAAAGGGATGGGCGCGCGTTGATCGAAGAACCCGAAGGTGCGCACCGGACGGATCGCAAAAGGTAGACGCAACGGCGGACATCGACACCAGGGTTTTCAGGTGGAATCGACCGGACCAAACGGGGTGGAACATGGCGGCTAAAGGCGGCCGGCCGAAGACGACGTTCACGCAGGAAGACCGCGACCTCGCGAAAGAGTTGTTGGGCCGGCTGATGTACGCCGGCCGCGTGGCCGGGCGACTACAGGAGCAACTGAAAGTCTCCCGCGACGTGGCGCACCGGCTGATCGACGAGGCCCGGGCCGAGGTCGTCCGTGGCTTCCAAGAGAGCGGCACAGCGAACGACCCGTTGGCCGCACTCGCGATGTTTTTTGTCCAGGTGATGAGCAACGAGGACGTGAGCTACCAGGTGCGCGTGCAGGCCGCGAACGGGTTGACGAAGTTGCTGGCCGTGGACCGCGTGTCGTCGCTCCTCGGCGGCGGCGACGTGGAAGCGTTCTTGACGGGGCTGAAGGGCCGGCAGGACGCGCGGGAACCGAAGGCACAACCGGACGGAGGGTCATCGTCGTGAGTATCGAGCAAGAAATCGCAGCCGGTAAGGGCCTGTCGCTCGCGCAAGCGGCCGCGTCGCTGCCCGGCCGCCGTGGGCAGAGGACGTCACCGCAGACGGTTCTGAGGTGGGCGTTAAAGGGCACGCGGGGCGCATCCGGCAGCGTCGTGCGACTCGAAGCGGCCCGCCTCGGCGCGAGTTGGGTCACGTCGCGGGAGGCGCTGGCCCGGTTCATCTCGGCGTTGAGCGTGACCACGAGGCCGCAACAACCGGCACCCCGGTCGGCGGCCTTGGAAGCCGGCAAGGTATTGAAGGAGCTGGGCTTGTGAGTGAGATCACCAAACGCCACGTCCGCCGGGTCCGGCACCTGTTCCTGGTCGCCGGGCCGACGCTCGACGAACTCCTGTCCGCGGCCGAACGGGGCGAACTCCCAGACGCGAGGAAGTACGCGAAGGCCGGGGCGGAACTCGCCCGGTTGCCCGACTCGTTGCCGATGCGACTGATCGCCCGCGCGACGAAGCGGACGCCCGCCGGCGTGGCGGAACACTTCACGCCGCTGCAACTCGGGTTGTTGCTCACTTTGATGTTGGCGCAACTGCCCGACCTGTTCCGCTCGGACGATGCCGCCACCGGCACCCCCGCCACCCCGACGACCCTGACCGACCCGGATGTCTTAACCCGGTGGCTGACCACGCCACCCGCACCATCACGGAACTGACCATGAACGTGACCAAAGTTGATGAGCTACTGAACGACTTCACCGCGTCGTGTAATCGCGTCGACGCCGCCTTCGCCAAGGCCGTCGCCGATGCGATGGGCCGCGTGACCGCGGATGCGACGCGGATCGAGGAAGCCGTCGGCCGGGCGGTCGCCAGCCTGACCGGCGAGGTTAACCGCGTCAACGCCGCCGTGGCCGACCTCGGCACGACCGTCGTCGAAAGTCTCACGGCCGTCGCCGACCGGGTGATCGCCCTCGGCTCCCCGTCCGACCCCGAACCGGCCCGTGACATCGCGGCCGAACTCGCCGTCGGCCGGCCGCTCATCATCGTCATCGTCCCGCCGATCTGACCAAGGCCGGTCGGGCCGTACCGACCGACGGATCCCCGTGTTCGCTCCAAGGAGATTTTCCATGTCGTCGATTCTCGAAGCCCTGATCGACCAGAACAAAGTCCTGCCCCCGCAAAGTGAGGTGCCGGTGCCGGAACTCGGCGAGGGGCAAGTGATCCACCTGTGCCCGATCGGCATGGCGACGGCCCTGCGGCTGAACGAGATGCAAGAAGGCGGGAAGAGCGGGGCCGAAATCGCCCGCGCGTTGCTGCCCGCGGTCATCTGCCGGCCGGACGGCACGCCGTTCTTCACGGCCGCCAAGCCGCCGACCGAGGCCCAGCAAGCCGCGTTGGACCGCATCCCGCTCCCGGTGGCCGTGCGGGTCGTGGACCAGGCGATTAAGGGCATGGAGGCGATGCGGGCGGACGCAAAAAAGTCGTCACCCGAGACGGCTGGCTGAGGTCGTTCCTCCGGCTGTCTCTGGCGATGGGCCTGCTGCCGTCGGAGTTGGCCGCCCGCTGCACGATGGCCGACTGGTGGCTGATGAGTGCGTTCGCCGAGATCGAGCCGTTCGGTGGGGCGCAAGACGACCTGCGGGCCGCCGTTTCGGCGATCATTCCGGCGAGGGCGTTCAACGGGGAAGCGATAAACCCGGCGTCCCTGTTCCACTCACTCGGGGACGGCGAGAAGAAGGCGGACAAGAAGAACATCGGCCGCGGGTTCCGCGCGTGGGCTTCATCACAGTGCGCGTCCGTATCGGCCATCGGCCCGAGCCAACGGGCGGCGGAGGCGTAGTGCGGCTCACCGAGCCGCGTGAAAGGAGAGGTGGACATGGCGGATGAATCGGTCGTCGTGGAGTTGACCGCGGACGCGAGCGGGTTCGAAAGGGCACTCGCCGGGTCCGAGGCGAGTGCCGACGCTTGGGCGGGCACGATTTACGCGGACGTGGACAAGGTCGCGGCGAAGGCCGAGGAACTGCGGGACGCCATCGCCACGAAGCTCGGCGGCGCGTTCGACGCGATCAAGGGCAAGGTGGCGGCCGCCATTCCCCCGATCGGCGGCACGTTCCAAACCGTGTCGGCCACCATCAAGGGCAAGTTCGACGAGATCGGCACGGCGGCCGGGGCGGCACTGGCAAAAGCGAACGCGAAGGTCGAACCCTACGTCGCGGCCGTGAAGAAGTACGCCGACACGTTCAAGGGTTTGGGCACGGTCGAGATCGGGGTGAAGGGCGGGGCCGACCTCGGCAAGTTGCTCGGCGGCGACGTGGGCAAGAAGATCGGCAGCTATGCCGGGGCTGGCGTCGGCACGCTGGCGAAGGCCGTCGAAACGGCCGTGAGTGGTCTCAAGCCGGTGTTCGACGGCATCGCCACGACGGCACAGGCCGCGTTCCAGAAGGCCCGCGAGAAGGTCGCCGCGATCGACTTCAAGGGGGCGTTCGACAAGGTGGCCACAGTCGCCGGGGCGGCGTGGGACAAGGCGGCTTCGCTCGCGGACGGGGCGTGGACCCGCGTCAAATCCGGCGTTGAGAAGATCGGCACGGCCATGTCCGCGACATGGGGCAAGGCGAAGACGACCGTGCGGGATTTCCTGAACAGCCCGGAAGGGTCGTTGCAGTCGCTCGTCACGCGGGTCGACTCCCTGTCCGACAAGATCGCGAACTTCGGCAGCGGGACGAAGAGCAAGATCGCCGCGTTCTCCGACATGAGCAGCGGCGAGATCGGCGGTGAACTCGGCGGGGCCGCCGGCGGGTTCCTGGGGCAGAAGCTCGGTCTCGGCGACTTCGGCGGCCGGCTCGGCAAGAGTCTCGGGGCCGGGCTGGGCGACGTGATCGACTTCAAGGGCGTGTTCGAACAGGCGAACGAGTTCCTGAAATCCCTCCAGCCGGTGTTCGACCAGATCAAGGGTTGGTGGAAGGAGACGTTCGACGACGCGAAGGACGCCTTCAACGAGATCAAAGACCTCGCGTCGAACATCGGCATCGGCGAGTTGCTGAAGGGCGATTTCGAAGGCGTGTGGACGCGGCTCACCGAGTTCGTCGATCAGGCCGTCGGCAAGTGGGGCGACTTCGTCGCCTCTTTTGTGTACCGGGTGGGCGAGTCGATGGACAACCTGTGGGCCATCGTCCGCGCCCCACTCGCCAACGTGGCCAACTTTGTCCAGGGCGTCCTCACGCGCCTCGGACTGGTGGACGAAACGACTGAGAAGTGGGGCGAGTCGATCGCCAACGTGGCCAACATCGGCAAGGAAGCGTTCGGCCTGCTCGGTTTCAGCCTGGGCTACCTCGGCGGCATTTTCAAGCAGATCGGCGGGTATCTCGTGGAGTACCTCGTTACGCCCATCGTGACGCTGGTGGAAACGGTCGTCGGCGTGGTGAGCAAGTTGTTCAAGAAAATGGCGGAACTGTTGCCCGGAGCGGCCGGCCGTGCGTTCGAGGCGGGGTCGAAGGAAGCCGAGGCGTGGCGAAAAACCATCGGCGAGTACCGCCAGGCACTCGACAAGGTCGCCACGGACCTTGAGAACACTAACGCGGGAGAGACGGGCCTTGACGTTGAAGGGTTTATCAAGAACGTCTTCGACCGCGGCGAGAAGAAGACGAAAGAGAACCGCGAGAAGAGGGCCGCGTTGCCGAAACCAGTTGAGGAAGCGAACGACGTTGGCGAGCGGGCCGGCAACCTGTTCGGCGGCAGCACCGTTCAGGCCATGCAGGAGGGGCAGAGAGAAACGGTCAACGCGATCGCGAAACTCAGGAGCGGCGGCGAAAACGCGATGGAACAAGTTGCGAAGGCCGCACGCGATCAGGTCGCGGAACTCGCGTTGGCGAACACGAAGCTCAGCGAACAGAATCGGCTCCTGAGCAAACTCAACGACCGCTTCGAAGAGATCGAGGTGGCCTAGTCCTTCCCCTTCCACTGCTCGACGTTCGGCACGTCGAGGCGGATGACGCCTTGGCCGCCCATGTCCGCGGCCGGAAGATCGATCAGCAGTCGCTTCGCCCTGGGGATCGGGCGTTCAAAGTTCAAAACCCAACGGTAAGTCAACCCGGGTTTCACTTTGACTTCTTCGGTCTTTACGTCCGCCTTTGACGCCTCCTCGCCCCAATCGCGGAGTCGCAGGGTGCGAAGCAACAGGCGGCACGAGTCGCCCGCATCGCTCTTGGCGACCAGGTCGGTTTGATTGGCCGGTGCATTCACAACGCCCTTGCCTGTCAGCTTTCGAACGGCGTCACTGTTGCCGGCGAAGCCCTTGATGATGGCGGGCATCGCGTCGTTGCCGTACTCGATTTTTGACCACGACGACGATCGTGTCGATCGCCTTTTCGTACTTGTACCACGCCGCCCCCTCGAAGGTGATGGTGGCGTCGCCGAACGTGAACGGTCCGTCTTCGGCGCGATGATATGGCTCGGGGACGACAGCCTTCCCCTTCTGTTCCGGCGTTATTGCCTTCGGCTCCTCCTTCGGGGGTTGGGGCGCAACCGCGGGCGGGTCGACCGGCCTCTTGGCGTGGGTATGTGTCTCGCCACAGCCGGTCAGCCATAACGCCGGGATCAGAACGGCCACCAACTTCGCGTGTCGCATGCACCCCTCCGATCGGTTAGCGGCTCAGTGAGCCGTTAACATCTTCGCCCTCGTGAAGGAATTCGGCAACGAGGTAGCGGGTTTTCACCCGGCTCGGCCACTACTTGACCGCTGCCTCTCGCGGCACGGCCGGAATACCGCCGCGGTCCGACGCCGGCGGCCGGATCAAGCGGTCGGGGCCGAGGACGGGCTGCGCCGGCCCCCGCGGCCGGTGCGTCAGGGCCGTGCCCGCCCGGGCTAGCGGCCCCTCGCCCGGCCCGGCCCCCGGCGGGAGTGTCCGCCACGCGGCGGCCGACCCGCCCACCCGCCGGCCTTCCTCGAATAAAGGGACCATCACGGCCGGGCGGAACTCCAAACTCGACCGCGGGGCCGGGTACCCGGGCGGGATGGCGGCGAGGTGGTAGTCCATGCCGGCGACGACGCAGTCGGCGTACACCTGTTGCAGGTTCCGCCGCGTCTGCGCGTACACGGTGGCCGCCACGTTCTTGCTCGCCTGCGAGATCGCCCGCGGGCGGATGGCCTCCGGGTCGGCGTACAACTTCCCGGCCACGACCGCGTACACCCGGGTCCCGGCCAAGTCCCGGGCCGCGGGGTCGGACCGGGCCTCCGGCGGGACGTACGGCGGGCGGAAGAAGATCGACTGCGACACCCCGCCGTCGGTGTGCCGCTCGACGCGGCGGACGCCGTCCACGGTGACGCCGATCTCGGCCGCCGGGAAGAACCCGGGCGGGGCCGCCGACCCGAGCAAGATCTGCACGATCAACTCGCGGCCGCCGGCCGCGTCCCCGGCGGCGATCGCCCCGACGTCCCAGACGACGAATTGTTTGCCCTCCTGCTCGGTCGTGCCGACGTACAGCCGGCGGCCGGCCCGGTGGGCCGCGGCGATGGCGGCGGTGACGGCCGGCGAGATGGCCGCGTCCACCCGGGCGGCCATGCGGCGGTTGTCGGCGAACGACTCCCCGAGCAGGGCCGTGAGGAGGCGGAGGCGGTACAGGTCGCGGGTGCGGATGGTGGTGTAGAGGTCGGTGATCGTCGGGTCGTACTCGGGGCCGAGGAAGGCGAACGGGGCGATGAGCGCGCCGGTGCTGACGCCGGTGACGACGTCGAACGTGGGCCGGTCGCCCCGGCCCGTCCACCCGACGAGGACGCCGGCCGAGAACGCGCCGAACGCGCCGCCGCCGGACAGGCAGAGGACGTGCCGGGGCGGGCGATCGGCCGAGCCGGCCTTCCGCTCGACCCGCAACCGCTCGCCGAGAATCGCCAGTTGGTCGGGCGGGTTGAGGTCTTCGGCCTCGGCCTGGGCGGCCGGGTCGACGAGGTCGCGGACGTTCAGCCCGGCCGCGGTCGGGGAGACGGGCGGCGGGTGCGCGCGGCACCCGGTCAGGGTCAGGCCCGTCGCGGACAGGAGGAGTGCGGCGATCACGGGGCGCATGGTGCGAGTCTCGGCGGGCGGGAGGAAATAGTCGCCGCCGGCTCGCCCATCAAGGCCACTCTCATTCCGCGTCGGGGGCGCAGTCCGAACAGTCAGTGGCACGTTGAAATGACACCCATCATCGCCCGGCGTTATTCCGAGGGCTCGCGGCTTCGGGAACTGTACGCCCTTCCAGAAGGCCCCAGGATTGCGTCTACCGCAGGATCTCCCCCGCGGGCGGGAAGGAGTGCGGACCTGGACAAAAGTTCACTGTCGGCGATTTTAGCGGCCTTCGTGACGAAACGGCCCCTGTGCGATCCATCCGCGCGAAGCGATGGCCCTGACTTGTGGGGCGTTCTTACAACGCCGGACGTGGTGAACCACTGTCGTCGGGCCGGGCGAAGGGTATCACTTATGCCGATACTCTTCGCAATCGCTGGCCGCGGAAGTGCTTCTCTGGAAACTTTCCTGACACCAGGAAAGTTTCTGCGTAGCAGGGTGCCCACACTACGGGCACCCTGCCCGGCATCGTTACCGAATGCGCACCGTTCGACTCACCCCGTCTCGGCGGCGACCTTGGCGGCCAGCGCGAAGTCCCGCTCGGCGTACACCTGCGTCACGTCCGCCCGGGCGTGGCCGAGGAGAACCTGCGCGGCCTCCAGCCCGAACGCCTTCCGCACCTCCGTCCCCCGCAGGTGCCGGAGTTGGTTCGGTGCCCACGCCGGGACCGGGTCGAACTCGCCGCCAGCGGCCATCTTCGCCCGCCGCTCGTTCGCCTTCGCGATCCCGGCGGCGATCGCCCGGCTGTAGTTGCCAGTCGAGAAGTGCCCGCCGGGGGCGGCCTTCGGGTCGGCCTTCCGCTTGCTTCTGTTACGGTCCAGGTGCGACGGCCACCGGGGCGTCTTCCGCGCCGCCCCTCTGCCCGCGTGGAACTCGGCCACCGCGGCCGCCGGCGTGAACAGGTAGGCCGACGGGTCGGCGCAGGTCGCCAGGAACGGGGCCAGCACCGCCTGGGCCTTCGGGCCGAGGTGGATCACCCGCCGCTGGCCCCGGTGGGCCGTCTTGTGCGCCGGCGGCGTGTACACCCACACCGGCCCCGACCGGTCCAGGTCGATCGGCCGCAGGTTGCACACGTCCTGCGGCCGCATCCCGGCCCACCGCTGGGCCTCGGCCATCCCGCGGACGACCCGCGACAGGTGCGGCAGGGTGGCCGCCACCGCCCCCGGGTCGGCCGGCCCGACCGGGTCCGGTTCCGGGGCCGCCGTCTTCCCGCGGCGGAGACCGGGCAGGGCGCGGAGGGCCTCGTACCGATCCCCCGGCACCAGTTCCTGCGACACCGCCCACTTGAAGCAACGCCGCACCCGATCGACACGGCGGTTCACCAACGGCCGGCACCACCCACGTTCGACCATTGCGGCCCGGACGACGGCCAGTTTGACCGGGCCGAAGTCGGCCGCCGCGGAATCGCCGTACAGCACCCGCACGAAGCGGAGGGCCGTTTTGATGTGGTTCAGTTCGGCCGTCGGCTTCCCGCCCGGGCCGGCGTAGTAGACCTCGGCGTGCTGCCAGTACGCGAGAATCACTTCGTTGACGGACCGACCAACTGAACTGGCGGCGGCCGGTGCCTTCGCCGCCGGCGGGGGTTCGCCCCGGCTCAGGGCGGCAATGATCTGGGCGTACCGGGCCTTCGACTCGGCCGACCCGAACGGGCCGAGGTACACCGTGTGGCGGGTGCCATCGGGCTGTGGAATCGTCACGCGGGCTTGGCCGGATTGGTGCGAACGATACGCGGGAACTCGACGTGCCATGAAGCGGCCTCCGTCGATCGGGGGTAGTCCACTACCCCCGATCTCGGATTTTTCGGCCGCGCTCCCGTCGTGGGAGGTTGAGCTAAAAGCTTCGGCGTTAAGGAGTTGAACCGAGAGGCCCCGCCCGGATTCGAACCGGGGGATAACGGTTTTGCAAACCGCTGCCTTACCACTTGGCTACGGGGCCAAAATATTCGACCTTTCGAATCGTATGGGTTCCAGCAAGGACTGTCAACCGATACACCCTATCAATCGGCTCATCGCACGCCGGACTTGAGTCGCTCGGACAATTCCTGAACCTGACGGTGACACTCTTTGCGGGCCGTTGCAAACCCGTCGGCCGTGGGACGGCCCAACTTCAGATAATCCAATACGATCGCCTCCGCCGTCGCCAACTGGGGGCAGCCGCCCGCCGTCGCGGATGCCAGCGAGTGCGGAATGACGGCCACGCCGTTGCGGTCACCGTGCAGCAGGTCGCCGGGGTTGATCCACACGCCGCCCACCCGGACGGGCACGTTCAGGTCCGCAATCTGGCAGTAGCCGTGAGAGCAGATCGTGCCGTTCGTGAAGCACGGGAACTTGATCGCTTCGACTTGATCCAGGTCGCGGCCGGCCCCGCTGGTGATGAGGCCGACGCTGCCGAAGGCCTGATAGGTCGTACACATCACTTCGCCGAAGGTCGCCGCCACGGTCGGGTCGTCCAGGTCCTGGAACACGATCACCTTCGGGCCGTCGAGTTCCGCCAACAACCTCGCCTGCTTCTCCAACCCCGCGTAGACATCCCCGGCCTTCGGCTTGGCCCCCGCCCGGAACGTCGCCGTTACGGCATAGCCGACCATCGGCGGCAGTTGCGGGAAGCACGCCCGAATCCGGCCGTCGAGATAACTCGACGTGCGCGGCATGGCGTCGAACAGTTCCAGGACGTTGCAAATCGTCGGCGTGTCGTACCGCCGCAGTTCCGCCAGCACGTCCGGCGTATGGATCGACCAATTCATGGTGGGCTTCTCCGGTAAGACCCGGTTACACGAACTCAACATAGAAAATTGGCCCGGTGCAGTCTCGACGACCACACTGGCGGATTCGGGTTGCGGGATCGGCCACAAGACAGGTAGTCTGAATCGCTCTTGGCAAAAGTCGCGAGATGGGCAAAATAGAGCCTGTGCAGGACGGCCTTCCAGGAATCGGACCGGAGTCACGGAATGGACGAGATTCGGATCCTCTTGGAACTGATCGACGACAATCACCTCGCCAAGAACCACCTGCCCGGCGTCTTCCACATCTTGATCGGGCGGCGGATCAGTAAAGCAGACGGCACCGTGATTTCGACGGGTCTGACGTGGCGGCAACTCGCCGGCGTTTTGAAGGTCGCAAAGTTCGACAAGAAACTCGTCAACGAACTCGGCACCGACCCGGACGACCTGGCCCCGCGGGACCGTGAGAAGATGTGGTACCTCGCCATCGGGCTGGCCCGCGTCGATTCCGTGAACGCGATCCAACAGGCGGACCAACTCGTGCCTCTCCTGAAGCAGCACGGTTACATCATCGGCCCTTCGCCCACGACGGTCAACGCCGCGTCCGCAACCGCGCCGCCAAAGAGAAAGAAGTAACGCGAGATCGGACGGCACCCATCATCGGCGGTTACGATTGCGGAGCCACTGCTCTACGATCTTCCGCTGTCGACCTCACCACCAGTCATCGAACAGCGTTGAGGGGTCTGCGAACAAAATTGGCTGGAGCGTGGCCGACACCCACACGATTGGCTGCGCCGTCGAGGAGCCAACAGACGGCGGGTTGAGAAGTCCCAGGATCAGGAAGGTTCCCGATCCATCTTCGTCCGGCGGCGGCGGTGGGGGCGGTGGTGGGACCGTCGGGGGCAACGAAGGCGGGTCGAGCAAGATGGGCCCGATCGGGTCCGACACGAGGGCGTATCGCGCCCGCACGCCGAACGTCGAGAGGGCTTCCCCGGTTCGAGTTGCCGCCACGAAGCGGACCGTGTACCGACCGGGGTTTAATAGTACGGCCTGCCCGCTCATCTCGCCCCCGATGGCCGTCAGCGTCAGGACCGGCTGGTTGTTCGGGTCGAAAACCGTCATCTGAACGGCGGCGTTCGCACTCCCGGTGCCGGTCACGTCGAAATACGTCGACTGGGACCGCGTCACGTCCAGCGAGATAAACGCCTGGTTCGTTGCCCCCCGGAGGGTCACGTCCGCGAAGGTGGTCAGTTGGATCGCCTGAGTGCGGAAGTCGGCCGCGAACTGGTAGTCGCCTTTTGCGGTCGTCGGATTGGTCCAATCGGCCGCGCGGACCCGGACGTGGTAGCTCGTGTTCTTCTGCGCGTTCTGGAACTGGACGGTGTAACGCCCGCGGGCGTCTTCCAGAACTTCCGTGGGAACGCGCCGAAAGTAGCTGTCGAAAACGTCGATCGTCGGGTCCAGTTGGCTGCCCGCCGTGGCCCAGGTGGTCGCCACAAACACGGAAGGCGTATCGGACCCGGTCCGCACGGTGTAGAAATCACTGTCGAGCTGGTAGTCGATTGCGGCGCGGCCCACGAAATCCCAACGAGCGTCGGTACTCGGCCCGGCGGTGCCCAGGTCGGTGGTACTCCAGAAGTAGTTATTGGCCAGAAGTCCGCCGGTCTCGCTCCGGCCGGAAATCGTCCCGCCCGATGTCGTGAACAGCACGGGCGCGGCGGCCATCACGGCCGCGTGGGCTTCTTTGCCGACCGCGAGTTTGTAGCCGCCGACCCCGAAGACGCTGGCATCGGCCGCCTCGACCTTGACCCGGTACGTCGCGTCGTCTTTCACGCCGTTGAACTGCAGGTCGAACGGTTGACCCGGCGCGGGCGGCACCGCGAGGGAGCTTTGGAGCAGCCTTCCGGTCGAATCGTAGACACTGACCTTCGCCCGAAGTTGGCTCACGCCGTCGGTGCGGAGCGAGACCGTGAACCCCGTCGAGTACCTCGGGTTCCTGACGCTGTAGTAGTCCACGTCCGACGCGGTCGTCAGGTCGCCAGCCGCGACCAGCGGTCGGGAACCGCTCGTGCCGTCAGTGCCGGCGAGCTGTGCGGTCGCGTCAGAGACGAACGCCAGTTCGCTCGCGGACCAGTACGTTTCGTTCGCGTGCGCCAGGTCGAGCGCGTCGGCGGTACGGGTTCCGTAGAGTTTGCGAATCTCGACCACGTCCGACGGGGCGAGACCCGTGCGGGCGGTGGAGTAGTGCGTGTACATCGCCGAGTCGAGATCGGGGCTGTTGTCGAGGCCGAGGGCGTGCCCAGTCTCCTGGAGCGCCACGGTGTAAACATCGTACCGGTCCGCGGCCGCCGCCTCGCCGAACGGCTTGTTACTGTTGAAGACGATCTCCCCGCCCCAATTGCTGAACAGGTTGAACGGGTTGCCGATCGCGATGACATCGTCCGAGAGCGGCCGCGCAGAGATGCGGAGGTCGCCGACCCTCGGATTCCCCTGCACCGGCCCAGGTTGCCCGAGCGGTTGGCCGTTATCGGGGACGATGTTGAAGTCGATGTTGACCTGCGACGCCCACGACTGGAGGGCGCGGCTGATCGCCTGCTGCCACGTGGCGGTTGGTAACTGTGCGTCGAGCGTGCGGAACAGGTCCGAGGGCTGGCCGCCCACGTCCGTCCCGTCGGGGACGAAACTGAGCGTCAGGTGGCCCGGGTCCGGCCAGGGGTTGCCGAAGAGAGTGGGAACGGTCCGGTCTTCCAACGATTCAACGCGGAGGGGATTCGATCGTTTCATGGAGAGTACGACCAAAGATTGTGAAATATCAAGGGAGAGGGGTAACACAGTTCAATCGCGAACCCACCGACGATCCCGCCACGGCGTTTAGTGGTTTTCCTTCGAAACCTCAGCAGTGGGTCGAAATTCGGCGACGAGGGCGGAAAATTCCGTTCGGCCTCGTATCGCGTCGAGGTCGTGGTCGCCGTCGAGGGCGGTGAAATCGCGGAACCCCGCGGTGAACGCCGCAGCCAGTAGGCGCAGGGCTTCGCGGCGGTCTTCGGAGTGGTCCTTCGATGTGATCGCGTAAACGCCGGCGAGTTGGTACAGCGTGAAGGGAGACGTGTCCCGGCGAAGGCTTTCAGTGGCATCCCGCTGCGCCTCCTTCCGCTTGCCGAGTCGCGCCAGGAGAACGGCCCGGCCGGCGCGGGCCGGCACGAAGGAGGGATATGTCTCCACAGCTTTGTCGAGGGTTTTGACAGCCTCCGCGTCGCGATGAAGGTACGTGGAAAGGACGTGTGACTTGTTCTGGTAAGCCGTCAGCGACCGCGGGTTCAACACGGCCGCTTGTTCAAAATCCGCGAGGGCATTCTTCGGTTCGGCGGGCAGGTACGCCACGCCGCGGGCGAGGTAATCGCTCTCGTCGGCCGGGGGCGTTGCCAGGCCCTTGGCCCGGTCGGCGGCCGCACCGGCCGCGTCGTTCAACTTCGCCCGCACTTGCGACCGCAGGAAGAACAGTCGGGTTCGCGGCGTGTGGAGTTCTTCCGCCCCGTTGTAATCCGCCAGAGCCTTCGCGAACGATCCCATCCGTTGGTGGAGCGTGCCGCGGGTGAAGTACGCATCGGCCCAGTCCGGGGCCAAGCGAACGGCTTCATCAAGGTCTGCGAGGGCGCGGCCGTGTTCCCCACGCCGGAGGTAAATGATGCCGCGGTTCAAGTGAGGCCAGGGGAAGTCCTTCCGCAGCGCGGTACACGCCCGGTAGCACTCCAGGGCTTCCGCGTCCCGCCCGAGGGCGTCGTAGGTGTAGCCGAGGGCGAAGGTGGACGCGAGGTGCTGCGGGTCGAGCCGGCACGCCATCTCAAGCGGGCCGACCGCCTCGGCCCACCGGCCCGTGATCGCTTGCCCCACGCCTTCCAGGTACGCATCGTTCGGACCGGCGTCGCGCGCCGACGCCAGCGCGTCCCGGAGTTGCCGTGCCTCTTCGGCGTGTCCTAACTGCCCCGCAAGTTCGGCCCGCTCGCGCCCCAGAACGGCCGGGACGGCGGACGGCGGGAAACAGTCTTGTGCGCGGCCGAGGAAGTGGAACGCACCGGCCCGGTCGCCACCCCTTTCAGCGGTGCGAGCCAGCAGAAAGAGGGCTTCGCCCACCTCCGCCCGTAAGGCTTCACGATCCGCCACGCCCAGGCGGCTGACCGCGGTCTCTTCTTCCCATTTCGAATTGTCCAACACGGCATAGCGGCCGAGCGCGTCCCGGACGCGGGCGGTTCCGGCCGACTGAGTGGCCGGGTCGCCGGCGCAGGCGGTTAACAACACCCGCGCCGTCTGAAGGTCTTTCCGGAAAGCGGCGTGCAGAGCGGTGGCTTCGGCTGTTTCGCGGGCCTCCTGAACGGCCGTCGCACTCGCCAGAGCATTCACTTCGGCGTGCCGACGAGCACGGTCGTGCTTGAAAACCGCAGCCCCCAACCCCAGGGCCACGACAACCGCCAACGACAACCCGACGGTCGGCACCGCGCGGGGGTTCCGCCACGACCACTTTTGGGCACGCTCGACCAGCGACGGCTCCGAGATGTGCAAAAGAGGCAGGTGCGCCAGGTGGCGGTCCAGGTCTTCCTGAAGGTGGCGGGCCGATTGGTAGCGGTCGGCCGGGTTCGGCTCCAGCAACCGGAGGACGACGGCGTTCACCGCCGCACTCGCGTCGGGATTCCAACTGCGGAGGGAAAGCGGGCGGGACTGTCGCAGAACCTGAAGGGCCTCAACGGGATTGCCGCTGCCGGATCCCACGGGCGACGGGTGGCGGGCGGAGAGGAGTTCGTAGAAGATCAGCCCGAGCGCGTACAAGTCACTCCGGGCGTCGATGGGTTGACTTCGATCCCCGGTGAACGCCCGCAGGTGTTCCGGGGCCATGTACATCAGCGTCCCGCCGACGCGGCCGGAGCCTCCGCCCGAACCGTCGTCGGCCAGATTGAAGTCGAGGAGCATCGGTTGGCCGTCGTCGGCCAAGAGGACGTTCTCCGGCTTCAAGTCGCGGTGGAGGATGCCGCGCGAGTGGGCGTGGGCCAACCCGTCGGCCAAGCGGGCCATGATCCAGACGACGGCCTCGCCGTACGGTAAGTCGGCGAGCATCTCCCGCGTCGGGGCGGGGGCGACGGTCGCGATGATCGGACTTCGGTCCGGCACCGCGGGTTGTCGGGGTGAATCGACTTCCGTCGCGGTCACGCTCGCCCGCAAGGTGCTGATCAGTTCCCGGCCCGAGGTGGGAAGCTCTTTGAGACCCCGAACGGAATCGAGTACCTGCCTCAGCGTGGTCCGCCCGTAGTACGGCATGCACACGGCCTGAAGCGGGCCGAACTGATGGGCCGACAAAATGGGGACGATGTTGGTGTGCTGAAGCCGAGCCAGGTTCTGCGCTTCCCGGTTCGGCTGGGCCATGACCTTGAGCGCCACGGGCCGGTCGGAGAGTGCCCGCTGGTGCGCCAAGAACACGCGGCCGAAGGTTCCCGTTCCCAACACCTCTCGGAGTTGAAATCCGTGGAACAGTTCGCCGGCGTCGGGGAGGACCGGGCGGTCGGGCGGGGCAATTGCTTTCTGACCCGCGGCCCCGGAAATACGTTCCCCCGCCGGCATCGGCGTAAGTTCGACGAACCCGGTCCCCGCGAGCGTCGGAAACTGCGCACGCAGCCTCCGGTCTTCGAACTCGATGGCCCCGGCCAGGTCGGGCCGTGCGAACACGGCCGGGAAGCGGTGTCGGAAGTCCGTCACCTGGAGGGGGCGCCCGCGGGCCCAACTCAGTTCGAGGCTGACGCGAATGAGTTCGCACAAGGTCGGGAGGTAGTCGGGATCGTCTTCCGACGGGAGGAAGCGGACCACGTCCACCGACGCCCCCGCCTCCCACGCGGCTTCGAACGCTTCGATCCGCCTCTCGACCCCGGTCGCACCGGGTGCATTCACGGTTGCCGCGTTAGTCATACCCGACCCCGAGTTGTGTCAGCCGGTCGCGAGAACTCTGAAGGTTTCTCTCGACCGTGCGCCGGGAGCGCCCGAGTTTCTGAGCAATTTCTGGAACGGAGTACGCCGCGAGGCGGAGTTCCACCACCTCCCGTTCGGGTGGCGGCAGGTACTCGATCACGTCGCGGACGGTTGCCGCAAGGGCCGGATCGGCCGATGCGGTGGCCGAGTTCGATGCCGCGGACGTGTTCGCCCGCGGGAGGACTCGCTTGGCGGCGACGGCCTTCCGGGCGTGACTGCGAAGTTTGTTCAAGACGACCGTAACGAGCAACGCCCACAAGTCGGAACCGTCGGGCACGTGATAGTGGCCCTGATCTGCTCCCGCCAGGAAAGTGCGAAAGGCCGATTGGAGGACGTCATCCGCGTCGGATAATCGGTCCGGGTGCCGCCGGCCGACGATCTCCCGCAACCGGTCTGCGTAACGTTGGTAGAGTTCCCCGGCCGCCCCTCGATCACCGTGCTGAATGAGGTCGAGGAGGCCGTCGTCGGACGGCCCGACCGCTCTGTCATGAGGAGGTCTGTCGGTGAGAGATTCCACGGGCCTGCCCGAACCCAAGTTCCCGATCGCAATTAATCCAAGAAAGTCGCTAATGATCAGAGGCTAGAACCGAACGGAACGGAGAGAGGGAAATTTAAGCGGGCAGATAACGAATATCGAAAGGAAAGATCCTGCACCGCATCACTTCTTCTACCCGAGTCGAAAAGCGGCCAGAAATCCGAGGCTCCATGTTCGAATGGAACACATTGCCGGACCTAAATTCAGGAGCATGGCGCATTACGCCGATGGGACAAGCGGGCGACAAGAGGGTGAGGATACGGACGGCTCTGCCTGGAGAAATGAGTGCGGCCGGCGTTGTCACCGGCCGCTTGGCCCATGCTCGTCGGAACGGCCCTCGAAGCGGCTATCGAATCGAGGTCATGCCTATTTCTTCTCTTTGCTCTCCAGATCACCCGCCTGGATGATGAGGAGTTTTTTCTGCTCGACGAGCTTGTCGAACGCTCGCTTCACGTCGCCGGGTTGGAGGGACTCGATCTTCTTCTCCATCTCGGCGTAGTACTCAAACGTCCGCCCGGCGAAGAGCGAGGTCGCCAGTTGACGGGCCAACGCCGCGTCGCTCGCCCGCTGGCCCTTCTCCGACTGGATGTACGCCCGCTTCGCGTCCTCCAACTCGGACGCGCTGACGCCGTCCTTGAGAAACTTCGCGATCTCTTCCGCGATGGCCGCATCGACCTTCGCCATGTTCTTCGGGTTCGTGATCGCGAAGATCATGAACTGTCCCGACTTGTCCACCGGCGACGCATTTACCATCGACCCGACGCCGTAAGACAGCCCGTCCTTGCCCCGCACGCGGTTGCTTAGCCGTGAGGCCAACGGGGCCGCGCCCAACAGGTAGTTGCCAACGCTCAGCGCCGGATAATCCGGATCGGTGTCAATCAGGGGCATCGACAAGGCGGCCAGGTACACGGCGTTCGCCTTGTCCGGCGTGTTGATCTTCTCGGTACCGCCGGGCGTATCCTGCGGCAGCCGCTGAATCCGCTTGAAGCCCGTGTCACTCTTCCAGCCCTTGAGGATGGCGGTCACGCCGGCGACCGCCGTGCCCTCGTCGAAGTCGCCGACGATCGCCAGCTCGCCGACAGTCCCGCCGATTTGCTTGATGTACAACTCCTTCACCTGTTCCACCGTCACGGCCTTCGTCCGGTCGATCGCCTCGGTCAGCGTGGGGGCGTACCGCACGTCGTCGGCCGGGTACGCCGTCAGTTTCCGCCGCAGCGCGTAGCTGGCCAACACCTGCGGTTCAGTCTTGCCCTCTTCCAACGACTCCACCTGCTGCCGCTTGAGGACGTCGAACTCCTTTGCCTCGAACGCCGGATTCCGCAGCACGTCGCCGAGCAGCTGCAGTACGGCCGGCAAGTTCGCCTTCTTCGCCTGGATCGTCACGGCCATCTGGCCGAGGGTTGAGGTAATGCTGACCGTCGCGTTCAGCTTCTCGAAATCGTCCTTGATCTGTTGTCGAGTCTTCGTGGTCGTCCCCCGCGTGAGCATCGGGCCGACGAAGTCGCAGGCGGTCACTTGCCCCTTCAGCGATTCCTCGTTGCCGAAGCGGAGGGTGAGCGTGAGGTTCACCGTCTCGCCGCGGGTCTTCTTGGCCAGGGCGGCGTACTTCACCCCGTCGCCGGCCGTGCCGCGCTTGACCCGCTTCTCAACGTTCTCCGGAGTCGGGTCGAACGCTTCGCCGGCCGCCATCGCCTGCCGGCCCTTGTAGTTCTCGACGAGGCTCGCGACGGCCGGGGCCGCCGGGACGGTCGCCCGCTCCGGGCCGGCCGTCGGCACGTACACGCCGATGGTTCGGTTGGACCGGATCAGGTACTCCTTCGCTACGCGGTTCACGTCCGCGGCGGTCACCTTCTCGGTGCGGTCGCGGTGGACGAAGAACAGCCGCCAGTCGCCGGCCCCGGCCCACTCGCTGATCTGCACGGCGAACGATTGACTGTTCGAAAGCGCCCGCTCGCGGTAGAGGGCCGCCTTCTGCTTCGTCCGCTCGACTTCCTCGGCCGTGACCGGGTTCGTTGCCAGGTTTTCCAGCGTCGCGACGAGCGCGTCGCGGGCCGCCTCGGTCTTGGCGGGTTCGCAAGTCGCGGTGATCTCCAGTAGCGACGGGTCGTGCCAGGCGAAGACGTTGCCGTTCACGTCCGTCGCCAGTTTGCTTTCCACGAGAGCCTTGTAAACGCGGCCGTTTGGGGCCGCCGTGAGGACGTCTTCCAGCACCTCGACGGCTGCGAAATCGGCGTGCGGACCGGCGGGAACGTGATACGCCACGCCGGTCGCCCCGACGGTGCCGACGCGCCGCAGGGTGACGATTCGTTCGCCGTCCTGCGGCGGTTCCTCGGTGTAGGTCGTCGGGATCGGCGTGGCCGGGTTCTTCAGCGGCCCGAAGTGCGTGGACACCAGCCCGAGCGCCTTCGCGGCGTCGAACTTGCCCGCCACGATGAGCATTGCGTTATCGGGGCGGTAGTACTTTTTGTAGAAGGCTTGCAGGTTGTCGATGGGAACCCGCTCGATGTCGGTCTTGTTGCCAATGGTGCTCTTGCCGTAGTTGTGCCACTCGAACGCGGTCGCCGCGATCCGCTGGCTGAGGATGCGGGTCGGGCTGTTCTCGCCGCTCTCGAATTCGTTGCGGACGACCGTGAACTCGCTCATCAAGTCTTCCCGCTTGATGAAGCTCCGCACGAGGCGGTCGGCTTCCAGTTCAATGCCGAACTCCAGATTGTCGTCGGTCGCCGGCATCGTCTCGAAGTAGTTCGTGCGGTCCACCCAGGTGGTGCCGTTAAAGTTCGCACCGTGATCGCGGAGGGCCTTCGGCACGTCCGGGAACTTCGGGCAGCCCTTGAACACCATGTGTTCGAGCAGGTGGGCCATGCCGGTTTCGCCGTACCCCTCGTGCCGGCTGCCGACGAAGATCGTGCAGTTGACCGTCACCTTCGGCTGGCTCGCGTCGGGCAAGAGGAGGACGCGCAGGCCGTTGGCGAGCTTGTACTCGGACACGCCCTCGACGGTGGTGACGAACGTCACGCCGGCGGGCAGTTTGGTTTCCTGGGCCACCAGCGGCGACGCCGCGAGGGCCAACGAGATTCCGACAACCAGTCGGCGACAAACGAATGACATGAGTTCACTCCTGACGATCACAGTTGCGAGTGGTGTATGGACATTCGCCGTTTCGGGAAGCGAGGGAACCGCGAGGCTCGATGTGCCGGCCGGAGTGGTTGAAGGGACGGCCGCCGAGTGATACACTCAGGCGAACGAAATCCCGCCGCCCTGCCCCTCTGCTCGTATGACGCCACTCTTTCTCGCGATCCTGTTTGCCCCCGTGCCCGGATCGGCTGTCGGTGCGGTGGATTTCGACGCACAGATCGCGCCCCTGTTCGCCCGGCATTGCAGCGCGTGCCACGGGGCGACCAAGCAAAAAGGCGGCCTCCGCCTCGACCGCAAAGCCGACGCGATCCGGGGTGGCGATTCGGGGCCGGCCATCACCCCGCACAAGCCCGCCGAGAGTTTGCTCCTTAAAAAAGCCCGGAACGGCGACCCCGCCGAGCGAATGCCCCCGACCGGGCCGGCACTCACCGACGAGCAAATCCAACTCCTCACCCGGTGGATCGAAGCCGGGGCACCCTGGCCGGATGCAAAAGAGGCCGCGGCGGGGTCCGATCACTGGTCGTTCCAGCCCTTGAACCGGCCGCCCGTGCCCCTCCCGAAACGCCCCAATCCGGTCGATCACTTCCTCGAATCGCGGTTGCAAACCCTCGGGCTGACGTTCAACCCGCCGGCGGACCGCCGCACGCTGATCCGCCGACTCAAGTTCGACCTCCTCGGCCTGCCCCCGACGCCCACGGAAGTCGACGCCTTCCGGAACGACCCGACCGCGGACGCTTACGAAAAGTTGGTGGACCGCTACCTCGCCTCGCCCCAGTACGGCGAGCGGTGGGCAAGGCACTGGCTCGACGTGGTGCGGTTCGCCGAGAGTCACGGCTTCGAGATGAACCAACCGCGGCCCAACGCCTGGCCGTACCGCGACTGGGTCATCAAGAGCCTCAACGACGACAAGCCCTACGACCGGTTCGCGTTCGAGCAGTTGGCCGGCGACACGGTCGGGGCCGACGCCGCGACGGGCTTCCTGGTGGCCGGCGCGTCCGATCAGGTGACCAGCCCGGACCCGGTCCTGACCGCCCAGCAGCGAGCCGACGAACTGCACGACATGGTCGCCACCACGGGGTCGGCCTTCCTCGGCCTGACGGTCGGGTGTGCCCGGTGCCACGCGCACAAGTTCGACCCGATCTCTCAGGTGGACTACTACCGGGTCAAGGCCGTGTTCGCCGGCGTGCGGCACGGAGACCGCGAAGTGAAAAGCCCTGAACGGGCCGGTCGTGCAAAACAGGTCGCGCAAATCCGGGCCGAGATCGCGGACACGACCCGCCGGCTCGAAGACCTGGAACCGCTGGCCGACCCCGCGGCGACGGACGCCCGGCGATCGCCGGTGAACGCCCGCGTCAACGTGGAGCGGTTTCAACCCATCCGGGCCAAGTTCGTGCGATTCGTCGTGTTCGCCACGAACAGTGCGGAGCCGTGCCTCGACGAGTTGGAGATTTTCTCGACCGGGCCGGACGTGAAGAACGTCGCCCTCGCATCGTTCGGGGCCACGCTACGGTCGGCCGGGAACTATCCCGCTTCGGACCGTCACCGCCTAGAGCACCTCAACGACGGCAAGTACGGCAACGGCCGCAGTTGGATCAGCGGTCAACCCGGTCGCGGCCGGGTGACGGTCGAACTCGCCGAGCCAACAGAGATCGACCGCGTCGTCTGGGGCCGTGACCGCGAGGAACAATTCTCCGACCGCCTGGCCACTCGCTACCGCATCGACACCTCGACCGACGGCGAGAGGTGGACCGTGGTCGCCTCGTCCGACGACCGCGAGCCGATGGGAAGCGGTTCGCCCGCGCCGCCGGGCTTGAACGATCGCGACCGCAAAGAGTGGACGGCTCTCAGCCGGCAACTCCGCGACTTGCGAGCCGGGCTCGCGGACCTGCTGCGGGCCGAGCGGGTGTACGCCGGGCGGCTCACGACCCCGGAACCGACGTACCGCCTCCACCGCGGCGACGCGACGGCGAAGCGCGAACTCGTCAGCCCGGCCGCGCTCGCCGAGATCGGCTCGCCGCTCACGATGCCGGCAACGGCGCCCGACGCCGACCGCCGGGCGACGTTCGCCCGCTGGGTGATTGACCCGGCCAACCCGCTGACGCCGCGGGTGATCGTCAACCGCCTCTGGCAGCACCACTTCGGCACCGGCCTCGTGGACACGCCGAGTGACTTCGGTCGCAACGGGGCGAAGCCCACGCACCCCGAGTTGCTCGACTGGCTCGCGGCGGAACTGATCGAGCGCAAGTGGTCCCTCAAGCAGTTGCACCGCTTGATGGTCACGTCGACGGCGTACCGGCAGTCATCGGCGGCTTCCTCAGACGGCCTCGCGAAAGACGCTCAAGCCCGATTCCTGTGGCGGTACCCGCCGCAGCGGTTGGAGGCCGAGGCGATCCGCGATTCGATCCTGGCCGTCAGCGGCAAACTGGACCTGACGATGGGCGGGCCGGGCTTCGACCTGTTCGAGCCGAATTCGAACTACGTCCGCGTGTTCACGCCGAAGAAAACATTCGGCCCGGCCGAGTTCCGCCGCATGATCTATCAGATGAAGCCGCGGATGCAACTCGACGACACGTTCGGCGTCTTCGACTGCCCCGACGGCGGGCAGATCGCCCCGAAGCGGAACCGCTCGACAACGCCGTTGCAGTCACTCAACCTGCTGAACAGCACGTTCCTCCTGCAACAAGCCGGGTTCCTGGCCGAGCGGGTCGAGAAAGACGCCGGGGCGGAGCCGAACGCGAGAGTGAAGCGGGTGTTCACCCTCGCGTTCCAGCGGCCGCCGAGCGATCGCGAGTTTTCGGCGGCAGTCGCGCTCGTGAAGGATCACGGCCTACCAGCGTTGTGCCGGGCAGTGTTGAACGCGAATGAGTTCCTGTACCTCGATTGACGTGGGCGTTGACATGCTCTCCCCGACCGGCCGCTTGATGCTTGACCGCCGCCACTTCCTCGCTCACGCCGGTAGCGGGCTCGGCGGGATCGCGCTGGCCGCATTGCTCGCGGAACAAAACCTCCTCGCCAACGATGCCCGACCGCTGCGCCCAGAGGTCAAGCCCGACGCGCCACTGCTGCCCCGCCAGCCGCACTTCCCGGCGAAGGCGAAACGTGTACTGACGATCTTTTGTTCCGGGGCAGTCAGCCACCTCGATTCGTTCGACTACAAGCCGGAACTCGTGAAGCGGGACGGCCAACCCCTGCCGGGTGGTGAGAAACTCGTCACGTTCCAGGGGGCGAACGGCAACCTCGTGAAACCGATCTGGGCGTTCAAGCCCCGCGGCCAGAGCGGGAAGATGGTGTCCGATCTCTTCCCGACGCTGGCGGACCTGGCGGACGAGATGTGCTTCATCCACTCGATGACGGCCAAGAGCAACACCCACGGCCCCGCCGAGAACCAGATGAGCACCGGCTTCACTCTCGACGGATTCCCGAGCGCCGGGGCGTGGGTGAGTTACGCCCTCGGCAGCGAGTGCCGGGACCTGCCCGCGTTCGTCGCCATCCCCGACCCGCGGGGCGTGCCGCAAGTGGGGCCGAACAACTGGGGCAGCGCCTTCCTGCCGGCCGTCTTCCAGGGGACGGCGTTCACCGCCGACAAGCCGATCCCGAACCTCGCCCGGCCGGCCGGCATCGCAGCCGATGCCGACGCCGCCACGCGCGACTTCCTGAAGGTGCTCAACGACGAACACCTGCGAACCCGGCCCGGCGACTCGGAACTCGCCGCCCGGATCGCCAGCCACGAACTGGCCGCGAAGATGCAACTCCGCGCGTCCGAAGTGGCCGACTTGTCGAAGGAGCCGAAGACGGTCCACGAGGAGTACGGGACGAGGGACAAGAACAAGACGAAGGCCGGGTTCGCACGCAACTGCCTGCTCGCCCGGCGGCTCCTCGAACGCGACGTGCGGTTCGTGCAACTGTTCAACGGCTCATACGCGATGGGCGAAGGCGTCGGCAATTGGGATGGGCACCGCGAGTTGAAGAAGCAGTACGACGTCCACGCGCCGGTCTTCGATCAGCCGTGTGCCGCCCTGCTGAAAGACCTGAAGCGGTCGGGGTTATTGAAAGACACGCTCGTCGTGTGGGTGACAGAGTTCGGCCGGATGCCGACGTTCCAGAAGGGGGCGAGCGGCCGGGACCACAACCCGAAGGGGTTCACGGTCTGGCTGGTCGGGGCCGGCGTAAAGCGGGCGTTCAGCCACGGGGCGACCGACGAGTTCGGCCACCACGCCGTCGAGAACGTGGCCACGATCTACGACCTGCACGCGACGATCTTGCACCTCCTCGGCCTCGACCACGAGCGGCTGTCGTTCTACCACAACGGCATCGAACGCCGCCTCACCGATGTGCACGGCAAAGTCATCTCGAACGTCCTCGCCTGACGTTGGCTAATTCGCCCGCGTGACCTCTACGAGGCTATCGAAGAACGTCCCGCCGCCGCCGAAATCGGTGACGGCGGTGCTCGTCAGCGCGTTGGAGTTCTGCCCGTCCGGCGTGTACCGGCTCCACCAGACGCCGTGCGTGACAACGACGCCGGGCTTGACGCTGTCACCGACGCTCGCCCGTGCACGGAATCGGCCACGGTCGTTGAAGATCGTCACGGCGTCTCCATTCTCGATCAGGCGGACCGCAGCGTCGTCGGGGTGAAGGTTCACGGTCGGCTCGGCGGCCTGACGCCGGAGGTGGTCGACTTCCACGAAGGTCGAATTCAGGAACGCCGCATTCCGCGGCGTAATCATCTGGAGCGGGTACTTCGCCGCGAGTTGAGGCTGGGTTTGCGGTTCCTCGTGCGGCGGGATGTAGTGTGGCAAGGGGTCGCGGCCGGCCGCCTCTTCGTTCGGGTTAAAGAGATAGCACTTGCCGCTCGGCGTGCCGAAATTTCCTTGGGCGAACGGGGCCCAATCGGTCGGGAGGTTCAAACGAACCGGCTGGCCCTCACGCAACTGGTCGAAGGTGATTCCCGCGAATCCGCCGGAGTCCGTCAGGGCTTGTCGGCAGAGGTCCTCGTCGGAGGCTTCGAACAGTTCCCGCTCGAACCCCATCGCGGCGGCCAGGAGGCGGAAGATTTCCGTGTTCGGCTTTGCCTCTCCGGGCGGCGGGATCGCGGGCGGGTTGGCTTGCACGTACAGGTGGCCGTAGCTGCCCATGATGTCCCAGTGTTCCAGCTGGCAGGTCGCGGGCAACACGATGTCGGCTTCACGGGCCGTGTCGGTCAGGAAGTGTTCCAGCACGACCGTGAACAAGTCGTCCCGCCGAAAACCGGACACGACCCGCGATTGATCGGGGCACACGGTGGCGGGGTTCGTGTTGTAGACGACGAGGGCCTTCACCGGCGGCCCCGGCAGTTCGCCGTGCAGGGCTTCCGCAAGCTGCACCATATTGACCACGCGAGTCTTCGCCGGGATCAGGTCGGGCCGTTCGAGGGCGAACACGTCAAACGGGTATTGCCGACTCGTACTCAGGAACGCCCCCGCACCGGGGTAGCGCCAGTCGCCGGTGACGGCCGGCAGACAGACGACGGTTCGCACGGCCATCCCCCCGCCGCCGTGCCGTTGAAGGCCGTAGTTCAATCGGATCAAGGCGGGGCCACCGAACAGTTGCCGCGAACAGGCGTACTCCTTCGCGAACTGCTCGATCTCGGCGACGGAGAGGCCCGTGATCCGGGAGACCGTTTCTGGC
Organism: Limnoglobus roseus; assembly: GCF_008254045.1. Taxonomy (GTDB): domain Bacteria; phylum Planctomycetota; class Planctomycetia; order Gemmatales; family Gemmataceae; genus Limnoglobus; species Limnoglobus roseus. Next base: position 7,465,421 of record NZ_CP042425.1, read on the forward strand.
GTGTACTCGTTTTGCGCCCGCTGCCGCAGGGCATCGGCCCCCAGGCAGTATTGATCGAGGTAGTCCTGATCCTGCCAGCCTTCGCGGAAGATGATGTGCATGACGCCGAGGGCGAGGGCCGCGTCGGTACCGGGGCGGATCGGCAGCCACCAGTCGGACTTCTCGGCCGTCGGCGAACGGTACGGGTCGATGGTTACGATCTTCGCGCCCCGCTTGCGGGCCTCGTGTTGGATCGCCCAAAAGTGCGGGTTGGTGGCGACGGTGTTCGATGCCCAGTTGACGATGTACCGGCAGTTCACGGCCTGTTCGGGTTCGACCGCCGCCCGAATACCGACGCCGAGGGTGATACCGCACCCGACGGAGCCGGCCGTGGAACAGATGGTGCGATCTAACAGGGATGCTCCGAGGCGGTGGAAGAATCGCCGGTCCAGGCTCGACCCCTGAATCTTGCCCATCGTGCCGGCGTAACTGTACGGCAACACGGCCTGTGGCCCGAACTCGCCGATGACCTGCTTCAACCGCCCGGCAATCGTGTCAATGGCTTCGTCCCAGGCGATTCGCTCGAAACGGCCACTCCCCTTCGGCCCGACCCGCTTCAGAGGATGGAGCAATCGCTCGGGGTGGTACACCCGTTCGAGGTAATGATTCACCTTGCGACAGAGGAAGCCCTGCGTGAACGGGTGGTCCGCATCGCCACGGAGTTTGACCGCCTTTTGTTGAACCGGATCGACCGTCACCACGAGACCGCACGCATCGGGGCAGTCGAGCGGACACACGGCCCGGACTTGCAAAAGTTCCTGTTGCATGGAAAACTTCACTCTCAGAAGGATTTTTGTCCATTCTCGGTACGGTCAGCACAGTTAATTGCCGTACAGTCGGAATAAAAGGAGTAAAAAATCACTTGTTGTTGCTTGCAGGTTGCTCTCGGCCAAGACAAGATTATCTACATTACAGGAAGTCTGTAACGATCTTCTCTCTTGTCAGAGTACCTGACATCACACTGGGTTCGCGTGCATGCCTGCCCCCGCGAGCGTAACGGATTATCTCGACTGTATCCGCAAAAGCGGATTGGTGTCGGACGATCGTCTCAATTCCGAACTCGACCGCATGCGGATTGAGGGCGAATCCGCCCATTCGATTGACGAAATGACGGCCATTTTGTTGCGGGCCGGCCTTCTCACGCGATTTCAGGCCAAGCAGCTCCGACTCGGCCGGTACAAGCGGTTCATGGTCGCGGGGAAGTACAAACTCCTCGAACTCATCGGCGTCGGCGGCATGGGGGCGGTGTACCTGTGCGAACACGTCTTCATGAAGCGCGTCGTTGCCGTGAAGGTGCTGCCCCTCGAAAAGCTCAGCGACCCCTCGAACCTCGAACGGTTCTATCGCGAGGCCCGCGCGGTTGCCGCGCTTGATCACCCGAACATCGTCCGCGCCCACGACATCGACAAGTCCGACAACCTGCACTTCCTCGTCATGGAGTACGTCGACGGGGCGAGTATGCAGGAGATCGTCGCCCGGTTCGGCCAAATCGACCCGATTCGGACAGCCCACTACGTCGCACAGTCGGCCATCGGGTTGCACCACGCGAACGAACTCGGCATGGTCCACCGCGACATCAAGCCGGGCAACGTGCTGCTGGATCGTAACGGTATCGTGAAGATCCTCGACATGGGGCTCGCCCGCTTCTTCAACGACAAGAACGACAACCTCACCGCCAAGTACGACGACAAGTGCGTCCTCGGCACGGCCGACTACCTCGCGCCGGAACAGGCTCTTTCCAACGTCGTGGACATCCGGGCGGACATCTACGCCCTCGGCGGGACGTTCTACTTCATGCTGACCGGGCACTCGCCGGTCCCGGACGGCACGATCGCGCAGAAGCTCGTCTTCCAGCAAACGCAGCACCCCAAGCCGGTCGCGGATTACCGTTCCGACGTGCCGCCGGAGTTGCTCGAAGTTTTGGAGAAGATGCTGCAGAAAGACCCGAACGACCGCTACCAGACACCGCTCGAAGTCGCCGAGGCTCTGGCCCCGTGGACGGAAGAACCGATCTCGCCGCCGCCGGACCACGAGATGCCGGACCTGTGCCCGGCCGTACTCAGCATGATGGGCCACGCGGACCGGGTTCGTTCGGCCATGAAGGCGAACCGTGCGAGTGCCGTTCACGCGAGTTACCGCGGCACGGCGGGCAGCAGTTCTTCCCGCTACTCGTCGACGTCGTCAAGCGGAGAGCACATTCGGTTCGACGAGCCCATCAGTCAGGACCAAGTTCCGACCGGCCGGTCCACTCACACAGCGACCTTACAAACACGCTCGTCGCGAATGTCGAAGGAAAGTGCGGAACTCCTGCTTCACCCCGACTCCCCGCAGATGATTCAGGACTCGTCTCCCCGGATGGAATTGCCCGTAACTCCGGTGGGCAGCAAGCGTTGGCTCGTCGTCGCTCTCGGTGCGGGGTTGCTCGTGGCTGCAATTGCGGCGGCCGTTGTTTACGGACTCCGCTGACATGGAACGGCGGCCGCTTTTGGGTGAGGAATATTCCACTGATCCGAACAATTTCTCCCGGCCGTCACCCTTTACCATCGTCGTTGGCGTATCCGCTGAAGTATACTGATGCCACGTCTGCCGGTTCTCGCCCGGCCCATCATTTGTCAGTTGCTCGCTCGCCCCCGGAGTGTTGCTAATGCCCGCACCGGCCACAGTTGATGAATTCCTGGAACTCATCCAGAAGAGTGGCGTTGTCGATGAGGCAAAGCTCACCACTTACCTCAATCGTCAAAAGGAAGTTGGCCCCCTCCCCACCGAGACGAACAAGTGCGCCGGTAAACTCGTCCGCGACGCGGTCCTGACCTACTTCCAAGCCGAACAACTCCTGCAAGGGAAGTGGAAGCGCTTCACCATCGGCAAGTACAAGGTGCTCGAAAAGCTCGGCGTCGGCGGGATGGGACAGGTCTTCCTGTGCGAACACAAACTGATGCGCCGCCGGGTAGCGGTGAAGGTGCTGCCGGCGTCGAAGGGCCTGGACGACGCCTCGCGCGAGCGGTTCTACCTCGAAGCCCGCGCCGTCGCGGCCCTCGACCACCCGAACATCGTGCGGGCCTACGACATCGATCAGGACGAGGGGTTGCACTTCCTTGTCATGGAGTTCGTCGACGGCGTTAATCTGCAAGACATCGTGAAGCGGGGCGGCGGGCCGCTCGACCCGTACCGGGCGTGCCACTATATCTACGGCTCGGCGCTGGGCCTTCAGTACGCCAGCCAGATGGGGATCATCCACCGCGACATCAAGCCGGGCAACATCCTCGTCGACCGCACCGGCGTGGTCAAAATCCTCGACATGGGCCTCGCGCGGTTCTTCAACGACGAGGATGACTCGCTCACCAAGAAGTACGACGAGAACGTCCTCGGTACGGCCGACTACCTCGCCCCAGAGCAGGCCGTCGATAGCCACACGGTGACGATCCGGGCCGACCTGTATTCGCTCGGCGGAACCTTCTACTACCTGTTGACCGGCCTCCCGCCCTTCCCCGAAGGCTCGGTCGCCCAGAAGTTGCTCTGGCACCAGACCCGCGATCCCAAGCCGATCGCGCAGATCCGGCCCGAAGTCCCACCGGAGATCATCCGCGTCGTCGAAAAGCTGATGATGAAAGACCCGGACGAGCGATACCAAACGCCCGCGGAGGTGATGGCGGCGCTGCAAGAATTCGTTCAATCGCCGATCTCGCCGCCGTCGGAAAAGGAACTGCCAGCGCTGTCGCCGGCCGCGATGGGCGGGACCGCGAACGCGAACCGCCAAGTCACGAACGCGCCGCTCGCGGGGGGCGGCCCGCACGGGGTTTCGTCGTCATCGACCACCGAGTTCCGCTCGCCGTTCGCGAAGAGTTCGTCGGGCCCCGGGTCGTCGCGGGCCAAGGTCGTCAACACCCCCACCCCCAGTCGGCAAGAGACCGTGGTCGCAGAGGCACCGGTCGGCGTTTGGGACAGTTTGGCCGACGACACGTCGCCGCGCGAGGGGGCCGAGACGCAGCGGACGCCGAAGCAGAAGAGTGCGAAGAAGCTCCCCGTCTCCGCGCCCGAACCAGCGGCCCCCCTGCCGCTGCCCCCGCGCCGGAAGCAGTACCTCTGGGCCGGGATTGCCGCCGGTGTCGTGGCCTTCCTCGGAATTGGTTACGCCATCTACCGATCGGCGAGTGGCGACCCGGTGGTCCCGCAAAACACGCAGCTCGACTACCGACGGCTCTACGTCACCCAGGGCAAGGGGCCGGAGAACGCGCCGACGTTCAAGTCGGTGTTCGAGGCCATGCTGGCGATCAACAAGCGGCCCGAATTCGACGAGGGCAAGCGGAAAGAGGGCGAAGGCCCGACGATCGTCATTCTGGACGAGAGCCACACGGAATCGCCCTTCACCCTCAATGCGTCGGGGAAGCTGAGAGACCTGACGATCCAGGCCGACGATGTCAATAAGCCGGTCCGGTGGACCGCGAAGCCGGGGACGAACTCCAAGCGGTTGCTCGAAATCCGCAGTTCCCGCGGGCTGACGATTCGCGGGATCGTTTTCGACGCCGAGAACGCCGTCGATTTCGGCCTCGTCGTCACGAACACGCAGTCGGCCGTGCGGGTCGAAGACGTGACCGTTCGCGGGGCCAAGAGGTCGGCCATCCGGTTCGAGAACGTGGCCGGTGAGGCGGGCAAACCCATCACTTTGAACCGCGTCCGGGTCCAGTTGTCCCCGGACGGCGACGGCGGGATTCAGTTCGCCGCGCCAGAAAAGAGCCTGGGGGCCGGCACGATTCTTAACAGCGGTATCACGATCACGAACGGCCGAATCGAAGGCCCGGGCAACGCCGGGATCGTCTTCGACACCCCCGCCCGCGACGTCGAGATCAGCCGGACCCGCTTCTACAATCTCACGCACGGCGTGCTGGTCCGACAACCGTTCCCGGCCGACTCGCCGTTCCGCCTGACGGCGACGAACAACACGTTCCACACGATCCGCGACGGAGCCTTCTTCGCCACGCAAGACCTGCCGCCCGCGGGCACGGACGTGAACTTCTCCCGCAACTACTTCGCCGACGTGAAAGGAGCCGGGATTGCGAACGTCCCGAACGCCGGGGCGTTACCGAAATTCAAGGCCGATGACAACGTCCGTGACAAGAACTCGGGCGAAGGCAATCTTCCGGCCAAGCCGGCGGTCGCCGACAACGTCACCCTCGCCTCTGCCCCGGACGACAACACCTCATTCTTGCGGTATCCCAAGTCGTCGCCGCTCGCCTCGTGGGGGGCGAACAAGGTCGCCGTCGGGGTTCCGCCCGAGTAGTCACCGCAGTTTGCTATGGCCCGCGACGGTCAGGGCGAACCCGAGGTTGGCCGTGCCGACCTCGGCCGTCACCTTCCGGCGCACGTTCAGGGTCCACACGCCCGCCCCGCGGTCGGTCAGTTTCGGCCCGTCCCCCTTCTCCGAATTCGGGTAGAGCAGCATTACGCCGGGGTGTTCCCCGCCGGCGGACGCGAAGCTGAGCTTGTACAGTGCCTTCGGCTCCATCTCGTCGGTCTTCGTGTCCTTGTCCGCCGGGCAAAGGAGGGCGAATTCCGCGTAGGGGGCCGTATCCTTATGGTCGCCGTTCTCGGGCTGGAAGGCGAGGCGGAGGGTGTAGACGCCGGCCGCGATCTCCTGCTTGCGGTAGTCGATGAAGGCGGTCGGGAAGCGGACGGCCGCGACGATGCTCGTCTCGACGAGTTCGCGGTACGTGAGGCCGTTCTTGACCTGGTCGGGCGTGCCCTTCCCCGGGATTTCGGTGCGGAACCAAATCTCGGCGACCGTGCCGCCGGCCGCGTCCTTCACCACCTCGCACTCCTTGGCGAACAGTTCTCGCACGGCATCGTTCAACTCTTTCGGCGGTTCGGTTTGTTCGTGCTTCACGGTGTACTTGTCGGCCGCCGGCATCGCTGCGGTCGCAAAACCGCACCAAACGAGTGCGAGGACGATCTTCATGCCGGCTCTCCTTCGTCGAGTTGGAACTGTTGGCGGTACGCGGACTCGTCCAGCAACTGCCGCGACTCTGGCGAGAGGGTACACCCGCGGAGATCGACCGTGCAGCCACTCTTCAATTGCGGCCACTTGACCAACACCTCGGCCGCCAGCGGATCGATAGTGTTCCGCGACAGATTGAGTTCCCGCAACCGCCGGAGGTACGGCGACGCCGCGAGTGCCCCAGCCCACTCGGGGCCGATTTGGCCGATGTCGTTTTGGGAAACGTCGAGGACTTCGAGGTGCTGAGCGTTCCGCGATTCGACCAGCGTTCGGAACCCGGCGTCGCCGATGTGGTGGCCGGCCAAGTTCAGGAGGCGGAGTTGGTGCAGTGCCGTGGACTGTGTGAACGCCGCGACCCCCGTGGCATGGATGCAATCGACGAATGGTAGCCCGTCGGACCGGAGGACGAGATCGCGGAGCGAACGGAGGCCGGCCGCGGCCGAAAGAGTCGCCAACCCGTCGTCCGAGTACGGATTGCCGGACAGGTTTAACCGATTCAGCTTCGGCCAACTGTCGGCCAGTTGCGTCAACGTCGCGAGGTCTTCGGCCCAGAGGCGGTTGTTCTGAAGGGTCAGCGAGCGGAGTTCCGGGAACAAGTCCGGCCGGAAAATGATCCGCAACCGCCCGGCGAGTTCGTCGTTCACGAACTCCAAAGCGCGCAACCGGCTGAACAACGGCACGTTCGCGAGCGCCGCCAAGTGGGTGGCCGCCGTACTCAATCGAAGGCGCACGACCGGGGCGTTCTTCGCGATGTGCCGTTCGAAGCGGAGGAAGTCGACGGCCTTGATGTACAAGTACTCGACGAACCCACGGCGAAACTTCTGGACGCCGGTGATGCCGGGGATCGCCCACCGATCGCGGTGAAGGGCCAGCAGTTCCCGAATGCGGGCCTCAACGGTGACTCGCTCGCCGGGCGTGAGGGGCGCGCGGACCGAAAGGCACTGCAGGCGGATGAACTCCGCGCGCGTGTCGTCGCCGATCTCTTCGAGCCAGTCGGCAAACACCAACCGGGGGAGGTCGTCCTCCGGTTCCGCGATGATCGCCGCCAGAAAGTGGTTCGCGTCGGTCATTTAACTCACCACCTCCTCGCCGAATCGCTCGATAAGCAGTTGCCACACCCGGCCGCGGAAGTTGTTACCTTCGGCGATTTCTAGACGGCTCAGATTATCCAGATATGGCGACCTCGCGAGATACCGAATTGCATCGTTGCCGAGGTTGTTGTTGGTCAGGTTCAGTCCGGTCAGCCGTTTGCAAAGTCGGTGTTTCGCCAAAGCCTCGATGCCGCCCAGGGAAATGGTTGGAATGAGACGTGACTCGTAGGTCGGCTGCCCGATCAATCCGCCACCGTCGTCGGTCACGGTACTTGCCACGATGGGCATTTCATCACCGGCCAAGTCGAGTTCACACACTTTTCGGAGGGCAATGGAATGGAAGAGGGTGTCGAACGGGCGAGAATCGACGATCCTCTCGGTGGGTGCCATGACCGCGGCCCGCCAAACCCCGAACAACCAAGGTTTCGCAAGGGCGCTCACCCGGAACGCCTGTTCGTCGAGCAGTTCGGCAACGGTGAACTGTCCGGAAGTAAAATCGTAATCACGTCCTCGTTCGAGGACATTCCGAAACAACCCGTCGTGGTGATTAACGACTTCCGGATTCTCCCATTTCAGCCGCTGAAACTCGTGAAGATACTCAACCCGCGTTCGTTCATCTTCGGCACGAAAGCACGAGATCGAAAGCCGGATCGCCTTTGCAGCTACTTCTTCGCCATTTTCCTCCAGCCAGTCGGCGTAGACTAGCCGCGGCACGTCGTCGTCGGGCGCGTCGAAGATCGCACGGAGGAAGGCTTCCCGTTCTTCCAGCATCGTCATTCCAGGGCGGTGGTTTCGTCGAAACCGAACATCAGGTTGAAGTTTTGCACGGCCACGCCGCTCGCCCCACGGACGAGGTTGTCTTCGGCGGCGAGAATCAGGATGCGGCCACGGACGAGTTTCACGTACAGGTCGAGGTAGTTCGTGTGGGCCGTGTCCTTCGTGGCCGGCAGCGTGTCCCGCACCCGCACGAACGGCTTGCCGCGGTAATACTCCTTGTAGATCTTGACCAACCGCCCCTCGTCGAGAGGGAGTCGCGGCGTCGCGTAGATGGTGCTGAAAATGCCGCGGTCCATCGGCATCAGGTGCGGCGTGAAGATCACCTGAACCGGCCCGTCCCCCACGATCGACAGCGCCTGTTCGATCTCCGGCGTGTGCCGGTGCGTGCCGATGCCGTAAGCGGAGACGCTCTCGTTGCACTCGGGGAACAGCGTGGACAACTTCGGCGTGCGGCCGGCCCCGGAGACGCCCGACTTGCTGTCGATGATGATGCCTTCTCGTTCGATCAGATTCGCCCGAATCAGTGGGGCGAGGCCGAGGATGCCCGTCTGCGGGTAGCACCCGGGGTTCGCGACGAGTTTTGCCCCCCGGATCGCGTTGGCGAACAATTCCGGCAGGCCGTACACGGCGTGTTCGAGGTTCGCCGTGTCGTGGTGCGTTTCCTTGTACCACTCGGCGTACACCACCGGGTCGGCGAGGCGGTAGTCGGCACTCAGGTCGATGACCCGCATTCCCAAATCGAGCAGCGGCGGAATCACTTCCATGCTCGTGCCGTGCGGGAGGCACCCGAACACGCACTCGACGCCCTTCGCCTGTAACGCGGCCGGGTCGAGGTTCTCCATCGGCAGGTCGAAGCGGTTTGTCAAAACGGGGTGTACGGCCGAGACCGGCTTACCCGCTTCCTGCCGCGACGTGACCGCAACGACTTCCGCGTGCGGGTGCCGCAACAGAATCTTCAGTAGCTCGACGGCCGTGTACCCCGACCCCCCGAGGACGGCACATTTCACTTTGTTCATCATTCACCGTTCGTGTTTTCGCTCCTGTCTCGTTACTATATCCGCATCATGCCCGACGAACCGCTCACGATCTCCGCCGCCGCCCCGCTGATTCGCACCGGCGAACTCACGCCGTCGGAACTCCTGGAACAATGCCTCCGGCGAATCGACATTTACGAACCGGCGGTGCAAGCCTGGGTCTACCTGGACCGGCAACGTGCCCGGCGGGAGGCCGAGAGACTGACAGACGCCGTCAAAAAAGGTGATTATCGCGGCCCCCTGCACGGCATCCCGATCGGCGTGAAGGACATCATCGACGTGTTCGACATGCCGACCGGCTGCGGCTCGAAGCTGTGGGCGAACAGCTACGCCCGCCGCGACGCGACCGTGGTCGAGCGGCTGCGGGCGGCCGGGGCGTTGATCCTGGGGAAGACGGTCACGACGCCGTTCGCATTCACCGACCCGCCGAAGACGCGGAACCCGTGGAACCTCGACCGCACGCCGGGCGGCAGCAGTTCCGGCAGCGCCGCCGCCGTGGCGTGCGGCATGTGCCTCGGGGCACTCGGCACGCAGACCGGCGGTAGCCTCACTCGGCCGGCGAGCTACTGCGGCGTGTGCAGTCTGAAGCCGAGCTACGGTCGCGTTAGCGTCGAGGGTGTGCTGCCGCTCGCCCCGGATCTCGATCATGTCGGTGTGATGGCAAATTGTGTACGAGATTTGGCGATTTTGTTCGAAGTGATTGCCGCACCTGTGCTTGCATGCACATCGCTTGTCGATTCAGGCCCCGACCAAGTAGAGCTGTATCAACTCCACGATTACTTTGACGCCGCCGAACCAGATTTGCTTGAGATCTACCGCACGGCAACTCGTGCGATTGAACCTCCAGAGGTTCGGCAATTGAAGCTGCCAACAGGTTTCTCTGAAATACCATCCGCACACCTGACAACCATGTCCGTGGGGGCAGCGTCGGTCCACGCCGAACGTCTCAATCGTCACGGGGACGACTACCCGCCGCGCATCCGAGAATTGATTCAACAGGGGCTAATGAGCACCGCGATTGACTTGAGTAACGCCTCTCGATTGAGAATTCAACTCCGTCGTCAGTTCAAGAAAGCTCTCAAGGAGTTCACCGTTCTCATGACCCCGGCGACAAGCGACCTCCCCCCGAGTTTGGAGACGACGGGCCGGCCGGTCTTCAACTTCCCCTGGAGCTTTTTGGAGTACCCCACAGTCTCCGTTCCAGCCGGGCGATCAGAAGTCGGCCTTCCCGTGTCGATACAGCTAATCGCGGGCGACAACAATGAGCCACATTTATTAGCATCCGCCGCGTGGGCCGAGCGATGTTTCGCCTTTCCCCACCGCTTGCCCCCGGTGCCGGCATGAGTTCGTTCGCAGAGCTGCTCGACATCCTGCACGAAGACAACCACTGCATCGGCATCAACAAGCCGAGCGGGTGGCCGACGACGCACTTCGACGGCACGGACGAAACCGTGGACCGGCTCGTGAAAAGCTACCTCAAGGAGAAGCACCAGAAGCCGGGCAACGTCTTCCTCGGTGTCGTTCACCGGCTCGACAAGGCCACGAGCGGGGCACTGCTGTTCGCCCGCACCAGCAAGGCCGCCGGACGGTTGAGCGAGCAGTTCCGCGAGGGGAGCGTCGAGAAGGTGTACTGGGCCGTCATCGAGAGCAAGCCGGGGGACCGGCACCCGTGGAACCTCCGCGAGACCGGCTCGCTCGACGACTTCCTCCTTCACGACGACAACGAACAGCGGGTGAAGGTGGTCGAAGCCGACACGCCCGGCGCGAAGGCGGCCCGATTGCTGTACACTGTCCGTAACCGGCACGCCGGCCTCGTCTGGCTGGAGTTGCGGCCGCACACCGGGCGGAAACACCAACTGCGGGTCCAACTCGCGTCGCGGGGCAGCCCGATCTACGGCGACACCAAGTACGGGTCGGCGCAACGGCTCGGTGACGGGATCGGCTTACACGCGCGGTCCTTGACGTTCCTGCACCCGACGACCCACAACCCGACGACGATCACGGCGGAGGTTCCGAAGGCGTGGCGGGGGCGGTTCGCGAAGCTGCTGAACGGGTGAGCTGCCATGACAGACCTTGATAAACTGGTTGCGATTCTCGCCGCCGTGCAGGTCGATCCGGGCAACCGCGGACTGGCCACGGTTCCGGGCAACAACCTCTTCACGGCCACGGCGACCGACTTCCAGGCCGCCTGCCACAGCCTCGCCGTCCACCCGAACCTCATCCCGCTCGTCGTCACCGGGTTCATCATCCCGTCGGTCAGTCCGCCGCGGTTCGAAACCGACGGCCCACTCGGGGCCGTGTTCCTGGTCCGCGCGTTCGTGGAGTTGAAGGTCTGGGCGAAGTTCGCCACCGATCCGGGGTGTTACGGGGCCGTCATTCGCGGCATCATCGAGTCCGGTATTCCGCACCACTGGGTCCAGAAAAACGGGCGTGACGATAACGATCTGCTAATCGACAACATCTCGCCAGAAGGCCGGGATGTCGGTGGGGTCACGCACGTCATTTCCATCGAACGCCCCGGCCCCGCGGCCGACGGCCGGTGCCGGACGATGCGCGGCCGTGACATCACCGACCTGATGCTGCCGGCGACCCACCTATTCTCGCAAGATGATGACACGCCCCGCGGGTGGGAAACGATCGGCATCGGCGACGGCGGGAACGAGATCGGCATGGGCAAGGTGCCGCACGAAACGGTTCTCGCGAACGTGCCCAACGGCGACGCGATTCACTGCCGCGTGCCGACCGATCACCTCATCGTGGCCGGGGTCAGCAACTGGGGCGCGTACGCCCTCGCCGCCGGGCTGTTCGTCCTTTTGCAAATGCGGCCCACGATCGACCTGTTCGACCCAGACCGTGAGAAGCGCATCCTCGAATCCATGGTGCGGGCCGGGCCGCTCATCGACGGGGTGACGGGCAAGAAGACGGCCACCGTCGACGGCCTCACCTGGGACGAGTACGTGAAGCCGCTCGTCCGCATCCGGGAGATTCTGGCACTATGACGCGACCAACGGGGGCGGACGTCCGAGCTTCTTGCCGCTCGGGTAAACTCACCGGCCCGACGCCGGGCTTGGCACCCGGTTTCGTGCAGGCGAATCTCGTCCTGCTGCCGAAGGACTGGGCCTTCGACTTTCTGCTGTTTTGCCAGCGAAATCCGAAGCCGTGCCCGCTGCTCGACGTGACCGAACCCGGCGACCCGGAGCCGAAGACCGTCGCGCCCGGTTCCGACCTGCGGACGGATTTGCCGGCCTATCGCATCTGGGAAAATGGCGAACTCACCGCTGAACCGACGGACATCCGCGATCACTGGCGGGACGACCTCGTGGGGTTCGTCATCGGCTGTTCGTTCACCTTCGAGAACGCCCTGCTCGAAGCCCGCATCCCGGTCCGACACATCGAGCAAGGCGTGAACGTGCCGATGTACCGGACCAACATCGCGTGTCGGAGTGCGGGGCGGTTCCACGGGCCGATGGTCGTGAGCATGCGGCCGCTCCGGCCCGAACAGGCGATTCGGGCGACGACCATCTGCGCGAAACTGCCGCTCGCCCACGGGGCCCCGATTCACTTCGGCGACGCGGCCGCGATCGGGATTACCGACATCGCGAAGCCCGACTTCGGCGACGCGGTCGAAATCCGGACCGACGAAGTCCCCGTCTTCTGGGCGTGCGGCGTGACCCCGCAGGCGGCCCTGATGAAGGCGCGGCCGCCGTTCGCGATCACCCACAAGCCGGGGCACATGTTCCTCACAGATCTGCGCGACCACGAGTTGGAGCAGGTTTGAAAACAAACCTCAGATATCGCCAGGAATTCAAGCAATTTCTCGCATGACAACTCGCGGCGTGGTCAGCATAATACCCGTATCCCTCCCGCCGCTTTTCTCAGGTGAACCATGACACAACCCGCCACCGCACATTCTTCCCGACGGACATTCCTGAAGACGACCGCCGCTACCGCAGCCGCCGCGACCCTCGCCGCGCCGGCGGTCCACGCGGCCGGGAGCGACACGTTGAAGATCGGCCTCATCGGGGCCGGTGGCCGGGGTCGTGGAGCCGTTCGTGACGCGATGATGGCCGACCCGCACGTCAAGCTCGTCGCCATCTGCGACATCTTCCCCGACTTCCGTGATGCCGCCCACGAGGCCCTGAAGAAGCAGTTCAAGGACCGCGTCGACGTGCCGGAAGCCCGCCTCTACAGCGGCTTCAACGGCTACAAGGAACTCATCGACAACGCCGGCTGCGACATCGTCTTCCTGACCACGCCACCGGGCTTCCGGCCGGTGCACCTCGCCTACGCCGTTGACAAAGGCAAGCACGTCTTCGCCGAGAAGCCGATGGCCGTCGACCCCGTCGGCGTCCGCTCCGTGATGGAGTCGGCGAAGAAGGCGAAAGAGAAGAACCTCCTCTGCGCGTCCGGCTACTGTTACCGCTACGAGTTCGGCAAGCGGGAAACCGTCAAGCGCATCCACGACGGCATGATCGGCGACGTGGTGAACATTCAGGCGACGTACAACACCGGCCCGATCTGGTACCGCGACGTGGGCAAGGACTGGGACGAGATGAAGGTCCAGATCCGCAACTGGTACTACTACTCGTGGCTGTCGGGCGACTTCATCGTCGAGCAACACTGCCACAATCTCGACAAGGCGATGTGGGTGCTGAAGGACGAACTCCCGATCGCGGCCACCGGCCTCGGCGGCCGGCAGGTGCGGACCGACCCGAAGTACGGCAACATCTTCGACCATTTCAGCACGATCTTCGAATATGCCAACGGCCAGCGGGTGTTCTCGTACTGTCGCCAGATGCCGAAGTGCTTCGGCGAAGTCAGCGACATCGTGTTCGGGTCGAAGGGCATCGCCAAGCTCATGGGCCACACGATCTCCGCCGGCAGCGCGAAGTGGACCTACGGCGGCGAAGAGAACGACATGTATGTGCAGGAGCACAAGGACTTCATCGCGTCGCTCCGGGCCGGCAAGCCGATCAACGACATGGAGATCGCCGCCCAGAGCAGCATGATGGGCATCATCGGCCGCGAGGCGGGCTACAGCGGCAAGCGGCTCTTGTGGAAGGACATGATGGCGTCCACGATGTCCCTCGCCCCGAAGGGTTACGAGTGGGGGCCGAACGCAGTCCCGGCCGTGGCCCGCCCGGGTGCGGTGTAACTTTCCCTTCGACATTCCTACCGGCCGGGGGTACGATCTCCCGGCTTCCTTCATTTCGGATCGGAGAACACGCGATGACGTTTCTGCTGGGCCGCCGGGACTTCCTCAACTACTCGACCTCCATCACGGCGGCCGTGCTCGCCTCCCACGCGGGGTGGGCCGCCGACGACACCACGGCGAAGAAGCCGAAGCTGAAGAAGGCCGTCAAGTTCGACATGATCAACATCAAGGGGAGCAACCAGGAGAAGCTGGAACTCGTCAAGAAGCTCGGCTTCTTGGGTGTCGAGATCAACAGCCCGAGCAAGATCGACCTCGACGATCTCGTGAAAGCCCGCGACGCAACCGGTATCGCCATCCACGGCGTCATTGATTCGGTCCACTGGAACGATACCCTCTCTAGCCCCGACGAGAAGGTTCGCGCGAAGGGACTGAAGGCGTTCGAGGGGGCGTTGAACGACGCGCACAAAGTTGGGGCGGACACCGTCCTCCTCGTGCCCGGCGTGGTGAACAAGGACGTGACCTACGAGCAGTGCTACGAGCGGTCGCAGGCCGAAATCCGGAAGGCGTTGCCGCTGGCCGAGAAGCTGAAGGTGAAAATCGCCATCGAAGTCGTGTGGAACAACTTCATCACGAAGCCGGAACAGCTCGTGCAGTACGTGGACGACTTCAAGTCCGAGTGGGTCGGGGCGTACTTCGATTGCAGCAACATGGTCAAGTACGGCGTGCCCCCGGCCGACTGGATCCGCAAGCTCGGCAAGCGGATGCTGAAGTTCGACTTCAAGGGGTATAGCAACACGAAAAAGTGGGTCGCCATCGGCGAGGGGGACGAGAACTGGCCGGAGGTTCTGAAAGCCCTCGCGGAGGTCGGCTACGACGGCTGGGCGACCGCCGAAGTGAGCGGTGGCGGGGAAAAGGAACTGAAAGAGGTGGCCGAACGGATGAACAAAGTCTTAGGCTTAGGGTAACTCGCCTTCCCCTACCCTGCGTAGCCGATGCCGAAAAAACCGACCGCGCCCCCGCAACTCCCGGAACTGATCGTCTCGACCCCCGCGACGTTGGAAGAGTGTTTGACCCACCTCGCGGGGTGTCCGCACATCGCGTTCGACACGGAGTTCGTCGGCGAAGACACATACCGTCCGGACTTGTGCCTCGTCCAGGTGGCAACGCCCGAACGCCTGTACCTCATCGACCCGCTCACGTGCGGCGACCTGAAGCCGTTCTGGGAACTGGTCGTCGATCCACAGCGGGTGGTGATCGTCCACGCCGGCCGCGAAGAAATGCGGATGTGCCAGTTCGGCATCGGCCGCCCACCCGCCCACGTCTTCGACTTGCAAATCGCCGCCGGACTGGTCGGCTTCACCTACCCGATCGGGTACGCCAGCCTCGTACAAGAACTTCTCGGCCAGCGGTTGCACAAGGGCGAGACGCTCACCGATTGGCGGCGGCGGCCGCTGACCTCGTCGCAGCAACAATACGCCTTCGACGACGTGCGGTTCCTCATCCCGATCTGGAAGAAACTCCACGAAAAGCTCCGCCGGCTCACCCGCGAAGACTGGGCGTCGGAAGAGTTTGCCGCGTTCGTGCGGCGGTCGGTGAGCGACGACCCCGCCGTCGAGAAGTGGCGGAAGTTGAAAGGCATCGGTGGCCTGGACTCCCGCAGCTTGGCAGTGGCCCGAGAACTGTACCATTGGCGGGACCAGCGGGCCGCGCAGGGGAATCGGCCGCCGCGGACGGTCGTCCGGGACGACCTGCTCAGCGACCTCGCCCGTCGGCCGCCGGGCAAACTCGAAGAGTTGCTGAGCTACCGCGGCATCACGAAGACGGACGCCCCGCACATTCTGGAAGCCATCCGCCGGGCGAAGGCGCTGCCGGTCGGCGAGTGCCCGGAGCCGGAGGGCCGCGAGAACGACCCGCCGCACGTCCTGTTGTTGTCGAGTTTGCTCGGCGTGATCCTGTCCGAGTGGTGCGCGCGGAACAAAATGGCATCGAACTTGGTGGCAACGACGACCGACCTGAAACGCCTCGTCCGGGCGCGCCAACCGGGCGGTACGCCGTTCGGGCACTCGGCCCTCAAGACGGGCTGGCGGCAGCGAGTCGTGCTGCCCGAACTGGAAGCGTTCCTCGACGGGAAGCGGTCGCTGATCGTCGAGAGCGCGAGTTCGCAGCACCCACTTCGCGTCGCCCCGGCCGAGACAAAGCCGGCCTGACCGGTTACGGTTTCGCCTTCTCGACCGGTTTCTCAATCGGCTTCTCGATCTGCCGGATTGCGAACGCCGCCGCTTCACGAACCTTCAATTGCGAATCGCGGCGGGCTTCCCGGAGGGCGGGAATCGCGTCCTTGCCCGACGGCCCCATGCCGCCGAGTTGTTGGGCAATCGCGACCCGCACTTCGTAGTCGTCGTCGGCCTTCAGGCGGGCGGCCAACGCGGGGATCAGTTCCTTCGCCTCGGCCCCGTATGACGAACAGAGCGAGTTCAGGGCGTAGGCGCGGACGAGTTTGTCGGCGTCTTGCTCGAAGGCCTTCCGTAGTTCCGCACTTGCCACGCGGCCGATGATCCCGAACTTGCCGAGGGTCAGCGCGGCCAGTTGCCGCAACTCCGGGTCGGCGTCGGGCAGGAACTTCGCCACCGCCTTCACCACGTCCGGCGACTTCTCCCCGAGCAGGCCGAGCGAAACGATGGCGGCCGTGGCCATCTCCATGTCGCGAGCCGTCGCACCAGTGAAACCGCCGATACCGGCCCCGAGCGTTGCCGCCTTCGGCCCGCGAGTCATTTCCTTTTCGAGCACGGCGAGGATCGCGATCGACGCCGATTCCGAATCGTCCGGGTCGATCCGCCCGAGCGCGAAGACGGCCGCGTACTGCACGGCCCGGTCCGCGTCGGCCGCCAACGGCACCAGCGTCGGCGCGGCCCGCCGTGCGTCCTTGCCGATGCGCCCGAGCGCGTCGGCGGCCGCGGCCCGCGCGGGGGCAGCCGTGTCTTTGAGAACGTCGATCAACGGGAGGACGACCGAGGCCGACAACTTCCCGTAGTGGCCCACGGCCAGCGAGATTTCCTTCCGTACGTCCGCGTCCTTCTCATTGCGGAGGGCCTCGGCCATGTCCGGCAAGAACTGTGCGGCCACTTCCACCGGCTGTTGGCCGAGCAAGTTCGCGACCTGGCCGCGGAGGGCGGCGTTGCTGTCATTCTTCAGTGCTCGTGCCAGGGCCGGGATCGCCTTCGTCTGAGCCTCGGCGTTGCCCGACATCATCTGGCCGAGCGAAACCACGGCCGCCCGGCGCTTCCGCACCAGGCTGTCGTCCTTCAGTACCGCCATCCACTCCGTTAGCGTCCGGCCGTTGAACGAGGGGTCGTCGGCCGCACGACTCATCGCGGGAGTCAGGAAGAGGATCGCCAACAACAGCCTGAAAAGTCGGTGGCTCATCGGTGTCATCCGGGTGGGTGGGCGGCGTCTCTCTCGGCGCATGATAAGACGCCCCAGTGGAGGCGGTCAAACAGTTTCCGGGCGGTCGGCGGCAGTTGCCACGTCGGAACGCGGTGCGACCCGACGTTCAACGATACTGTGCGGTGCCGAGCGGCTTCTCGGCCGCGTCCAGAATCTGGAAGTGGTGGATGCCGCTCTTCCGGGCGTCGGTGTGGGTCCAAACGATCTTCTTGTCGCGAGTCACTTCCGTCAGTTTCGTCTGACCGCTGGTGGCGTGGTGGCTGGTGATGACCGTGTTGCCGTTCGGCAATCGCTGGATGCCGCAGGCGTCGTTGATGGGCTTGTTCGGCAGGTCGTCGTTCGTCACCCGCCAGACTTCGGTGCCCTTCGCATCGACTTCGATCACGAGGTTCCCGAGTGTGCAACCGATGAGAGTGTTGCCGTTGTCGAGGCGAATGGCCGTGAATGGCATGTGCGGGGTCTTGACCTCCCAGAGAACCTTCCCTTTCGCGTCGTACTCGCGCACCACGCGGTCGAGCAATTGCGGCACGAGATAGTTGCCGTTCGGCAGTTTGCGGGCCATCCGCGTTTGCAGGTGGTGGTCCTTCGTCTGGGCTTGCAACGGCACCTCGACGACAACCTTTCCGTCCGTTCCGACCTCCAGCAAACGCGGGTGGTTGCCGGCTTCGGTCAACAGAACGCGGCCCCCGTCGAGCGGCTGCACCGTGTTTACCTCGGCCTGCGTTCCCTTGAATTCGAACAGCGTCTTGCCGGCCCGGTCCACCACGACCGCCGCTCCCCCGGGGTAGGCCTTGTTTTTCGAGAGCGCCAGAAGGATGTGGCCGTCCGCCAGCACCCAGCCGTCGCGACTGGAGGCGGGGTAAGTCCAGGTGGCCTTGCCGTTCTCGTCCGAGATGAACGTCTCGTTGCCCGTCGCCATGAAGGCGTGTTTGATCGGCTCAACGCCCCGACAAATCGGCGAGACGAGCAAGGAAAGGAACAAGCCGAGATACGTTGAGATGCTTCGGGTCATCATTCGCCTCACCGGGGGAATCGCCATTGAACTTCGATGCTACCAGACGATGGCTTCTTTCGCCACGGGCCATTCTTGGCACGGTCGGGGTGAGACCTATAATCCCTGGGTCCGAATCTCTCCGCCAGGATCACCATGAGCGACGAAAGCCTGACTCCCATTTACCGGCGCGTGTTGCTCAAACTCAGCGGCGAGGCCTTCGGGCACGGCGGGAAAAGCACTGGAATCAGTCTCGACGAGACGCTCCAGATCGCCCAGCAATTGAAGCGGGTCGTCGAGCGCGGCGTCCAGCTGGCCGTCGTCGTCGGCGGCGGGAACCTGCTCCGCGGGGCACAGTTCTCCGCGGGTCTCGACACGATCAAGCAAGCGACGGCCGACTACATGGGCATGATCGCCACCGTGATGAACGGCCTGGCCTTGCAAGACACGCTCGAAAGCATCGGCTGCCAGACCCGCCTGCTGTCGGCCGTGCCGATGGACATGGTGTGCGAGCCGTACATTCGCCGCCGGGCCGAACGCCACCTGGAAAATCACCGCATCGTGATCCTCGCGGGCGGCACCGGCAATCCGTTCGTGACGACCGACACCGCCGCCGCCCTACGCGGCCGCGAGATGGGGGCCGACATTCTGCTGAAGGCGACGAAGGTCGACGGCGTGTACTCGGCCGACCCCGAGCAAGACCCTTACGCGGTCCGGTACGACAAGCTGAGTTACGCGAAGGTTCTTCAGGACCGACTGAAGGTCATGGACCTGGGGGCCTTCGAACACTGCCAGGAGGCAAAGCTGAAAATCCTGGTCTTCAACTACAAGCGAGAGATGGCCATCGAGAAGGCCATCGCCGGGAAGGCCCACGGCACTCTCGTGGAGTGAGTTTTCCGACACCCTCTTCAACAAGCCGAGATTGACTGACATGAGCGCACCCCAATTCCTGAAAGACTGCGAAACGCGGATGGAGAAGGCGTTCGACGTGCTGCGGAACGACCTGAAGGGTCTCCGCACCGGCCGGGCCACCCCCGCGATGCTCGACACGCTGCGGGTCGATTACTACGGCTCGCCGACGCCGGTGAAGGAAGTCGCGAACGTCTCGTGCCCCGACCCGACCAGCATCGTCATCAAGCCGTTCAGCGGCGACAGTCTCAAGGACATCGAGAAGGCGATCCGCGCCAGCAGCCTCGGCCTTGCCCCGAACAACGACGGCAAGGTCATCCGCCTGACGCTGCCGCCGATGAGCGGGGACCAGCGTAAGAAGTTGGTGGCCGAGATCAAGAAGAAGGCCGAGGACGCGAAGGTCGCCTGCCGGAACATCCGCCGCGACGGCAACAAGAACTTCGAAGACGCCGAGAAGGCGAAGACGATCACCGAAGACGACCGCGACAAGGGCAAGGCGAAGGTGCAAGACCTGCTCAAGAGTTACGAGGCCAAGATCGACGACGCCGCGGACAAGAAGTCGAAAGAAGTGATGGAAGGCTAACCGCGACCGTATGATGGTCAACAGAAGCACCCGCGTTCGCGGGTGCTTTTTTCTTCCCCCGGGCCTTTCATGCGAACGCTCCGCGCGGTCTTCGAGCTTTTCCCAAACAGCCGCGACGCGGGTCTGACGAGCGGGCAGGTGGGCGAAAGCGGTCGGCGGTTCGGCCACAACCGACTGACGCCCCTGCCGCGCGACTCGGTCTGGATGAAACTGCTCGCGAAGTTCGACGAGCCGATCATCCTCATCCTCCTCGCCGCCTGCTTGCTCAAACTGGTCATCGACCTGTTCGAAGCCGCGATTTGGGCAGGCGGGTTGGGTTTCCTCGCGACGGCGCTCGTGTTCGCACTGCGGTTGGTCCCGCGACTGGCGGCGTGGGTTCCGGCCGGCTTGTTCACGCTGGCCGCCGGCCTCGTCGCCCTGAGTGTCGGCCTCGGCCATCCCTCCTACGAGGGCCTCGCGGTCATGGTGGCCGTGGCGTTGGCAACGGGCGTCGCGTTCCTGAGCGAGTACCGCAGCGACCGCGAATTCGAGGCACTGAACGCCCAGAAAGACGCTATTCGCGCGAAGGTGGTGCGGGACGGCGGCCTTCAACTCTTGCCGCTCGAAGAGTTAGTTGTCGGCGACTTGATCGCGCTGGAGACGGGCGACGAAGTGCCGGCGGACGGTCGGCCGACGGTCGCGAACGAGTTGCTACTCGACCAGGCGTTGATGACGGGCGAATCCGAGCCGGTCGAAAAGTCGGCGTGTGCCGAGGCGGAAGAGTCCGACGCCCCCGGCAGCCCGGTCAGTCTGTACCGCGGTACGCAGGTCGTCGGCGGCGTCGGGCGGATGGTCGTCACCAACGTCGGCGACGACACCATGCTCGGCCAGATCGCCCGGCGGTTGAGCGGAGCCGACCCTGCCGTTTCGGGCGAGGCTGACCGCGTTCAGCGGAAGCTGACTCTGAGCAAAGAGTCCACGCCCCTTCAAGAGAAACTCACGGTCCTCGCGGGACTGATTAGTAAGATCGGCTACCTCGCAGCCGTGGCGATTTTCCTCGCCCTCTTCGTGCGCGGCCTGCTCGCCGGCGAACTCCGCTGGGCGTCGCCCGACGAGAACCTCGTCAAAGTTCTGCTCGCGGACCTCCGCGTCCTCATCGGCTACTTCGTCTACATGGTCATCGTCATCGTCGTGGCCGTGCCGGAAGGGCTGCCAATGAGCGTGACCGTGTCTCTCGCGCTTGCGATGCGGAAGATGACGCGGGCCAACTCGCTGGTGCGCCAGCTGGTGGCCTGCGAAACCATCGGCTCCGCCACCGTCATCTGCACCGACAAGACCGGCACGCTGACCCGCAACCGCATGACGGTCGTCCAGGTCGAAGGCGATTCACCAGTTCTCCGCCGGAACGCCGCCGTGAACTCGACCGCCAACCTCGCCGAGAAGGACGGCAAGACCATCGTCATCGGCAACACGACGGAAGGGGCGTTACTCCACTGGCTCCGATCCCAGGGGGAAGTCGAGGTCGAAGTCCAACGGCATGGCGTGACGTACCTCACGCAGTCGCACTTCTCCTCGGAAAAGAAGCGGATGTCGTCGGTGGTCGAATCGGAAGGCCGAGTGATCCTGTTCGTGAAGGGCGCGCCGGAACTGATCCTGGGCGAGTGCGACCTGACGCCGGACCAACGCGAGTCGATTCAACAGAGACTTCACAAGGCCGCGGCAGACGGGATGCGAACACTAGCGTTCGCCCACCGAGAGTTCCCCGCGGGAACCACGTTGGAGGGCATTGCCGGTGATTTCACCTTCGACGGCTTCGTCGGCATCCGCGACCCGTTGCGAGACGACGTTGCGGCGGCGATCGCGGAGTGCCGCAAGGCCGGCATCGACGTGAAGATGATTACCGGCGACAACGCGGAGACGGCCCGGGCCGTTGCCCAGGATGCCGGGTTGATCGGCCCCACGGGTGGGTTAGTTCTGACGAGTGACGACCTCGCCGCCCTCGACGACGACGCCTTGAAAGCCCGCCTGCCGGAACTCCGCGTGGTCGCCCGCGCCCAACCATTGGACAAATATCGGCTGGTGAAGTTGCTCCAGGAGCAAGACCACGTCGTGGCAATGACCGGGGACGGCACGAACGACGCCCCGTCGCTCCGCAAGGCGGACGTCGGCCTCGCGATGGGCATCACCGGCACCGAGGTCGCGAAGGAGGCGAGCAAGATCGTCCTCCTCGACGACAGCTTCAGCACGATCGTCCACGCCGTTCACTGGGGCCGGGCACTCTACGAGAACATCCAGAAGTTCATTCAGTTCCAGCTCACGATCAACGTCTCGGCCCTCGTGATCGCGTTCCTCGGGCCGTTCCTCGGCATCAAGCCGCCGTTCACGGTGTTGCAACTGCTGTGGATCAACGTCATCATGGACACGTTCGCGGCCGTTGCACTCTGCTCGGAATTGCCGCGGCGGGGCCTGATGCGGATGCCGCCGAAGCGCCGCAACGAGAGCATCGTCACGCGGGACATGATGCGCACGATCGCCATCACCGCCGGCTTCTTCGTCGCGGTCATGGTCGCCCTCTTGCTAGGCATGCAGCGCGGCGGGTGGTTCGCGGGCGACGGCGAACGCTCGGCCGAGTACGCCGACTTCACGACCCGGCAGGTCACGATCTTCTTCACGGTCTACGTGCTGTTCCAGGTCTGGAATCAGATCAACTGCCGGTCGCTCTCGCTCACCACGTCGGGGCTGTCGGGCTTGTTCCGTAACCCCGTTTTCCTGGCCATCATGCTGATTACGCTCGCAGTCCAGGTGGCCATCGTCACCTTTGGCGGCCGGGTCTTCCACGTCGAACCGCTCGCTGTACTCGACTGGTTGGCCATCCTCGCCGCCACGTCGTCGGTTCTGCTGTTCGCTGAAGTCATCCGCCGCGTTCGCGGCATCAGGAGGTCGTGATGGACGAAAAGGACAAGCTCGCCGAGATAGCCAAGAAGTTACTCATCGGCGAATATCACCGACACGTCTTCCTGTGCATCGGCGAAGCCTGTTGTTCGGCCGAGGCCGGGGCGAAGGCGTGGGACACGTTGAAAGACGAACTGAAGCGCCGGAGCCTGTCGCTGTCCACCGGCCCGGCCGCGTGCTACCGCACGAAGGTGCAATGCCTACGGGTGTGTGCGGGCGGGCCGATCCTCGTCGTCTACCCCGAGGGCACGTACTACCACGGCATGACGGCCGAGCGCATCCCGGAGTTCGTCGAGCGCCACCTCGTGCAGGGCCAGCCGATCGAGGAATGGATCTTCGCCCGCAACCCGCTGTCGGCGACGGCTGAGAATTAGGGCCGAGCAAATCCCCGGATCGTCACCGAGATCCGCCGGCCGGTGTACCGCGTGGACTTCGGCACCGCGTGCTTCCAGACCCGGTTCGTCTCCTGCGGAATGACGAACACCGTGCCGTTCTCGGCCGGGAAGTCCCGCCTTTCCCCGCCCAACGACAACCGAAACGTCCGCGTCTCGCCGAATGAGATCGTGACAATCGGCACGCCCTTAATCATGTTCTTCACGCTGTCGCGGTGCGGGCCGATGTACTGGTCGGGGCCGTCGTACCAGTTCAGAAGGACGCCGTTCAGTTGCGGGTGAACGGCCTCCGTGGCCCAGCGAAGGATCGGTTCCAAGATCGCGGGAACGGGTTCCGCGTGACTGGTCTGCCCGCTGAAATGATAGTCGGCCCCGTAAGCCTGCTGCCATCGCGGGATCGTGACGTGACGGCCGTGGAGGAAGATCGTCGGCCTAGCTTCCGGGTGCAGTTGCCAAGCTTCCACGAACAGTTGCGGCGTCCACACCAGGAACGCCGGTAGGCGGCCGGTCAAGAACGCAAGCCCTCCGCCGAGTTCATAAGTTCGGAATGGCTTTTGGTCCATGACCATCGTACCCGGTCGATCGTCGTGGCGGGATACTACCCTTGCTTCCAATCTTTGGCCGCGATCTTGGCCGGGGTGCGCCGGGAGACGGTGTTGCTGACCGGAAGTTTCAAGTCGAACTCCTTACCGAGGAACTTGCTGTCGCGCGGATTGCCGCTGTGGGACGGCCGCTGCAGGTTTTGTTGCAAGCGAACCGCCTTGTCCGGTATGACCTTTCCGGTACCGTCGCGTTTGAACGTGTGCTCCCAGATGACGTTCCAGTAGAAGTGCTTGAGTAGGTGGAATTTGCCGCCCGGTTCTTGCGCCACGAGCATCGTGCAAAAGAGCAGTTCGATCACGGTGTAGTGCAGGAAGTTGTTCGGCTTCCCGGCAACGACGGGGTTTTGTTCGACCGACGCCCACCAGCGGTGGGGTTGGTCGAACAAGTGGGCCGGTACGTCCAGAAAACCGGCCGTCGGTATGACCGTCCCGGCGGCCAGTTTATTCGTCCCGGTCGGGCCGGTGGTTCCGCCCGAAACGAGACTGTCATACCAAATGTCGGTCCCCGGGCCGAAGGTATCACGGCACACGATCTGATTGCTATTCGTGACCAAAATGCTGCCGTCCTTGACGGTCGCACCCCGATAGCGGGAGTGGTTGGTCCCAATGTACTTGAGTTGGACGAAACCGAGCGTCCAATTGGCGACATTTTCACCCGCGGTCCCTTTGAGGCGTATGGACCCGTTCGCATCTATCGACGGCGAATCGAAGTAGAATCCGTCCTGCGTCGTGACGACCATTGGTGCCACCGTGGGCTTCGTCCCCGGCACCGTCATCGTCAGAGTCGTCTTCGTCGCGTCGATGGTTGCCATGACGGCCTCTCCCGGACAGAAGTCGGAGTTGTTTGCGAACGTGCTGTCCTACACGCTACGGAAGCCGTGCGTTAGGACGTGCTGCGCCGAGTTGCTACTCTCAATACGCGGTGAATTGCCGCACGGATGGGGCTTCGGCCAGTGTTTTACCAAGCAGCATCACTCTGGGTAACTTCTTCCGGCCGGGTAAACTGCGGTGACGTTCGTCAATCGGTTTACCCGCCTCCGCCGCGCAAGTCGGGTACTGCGCGGGCGTCTGTTGGCACAGTCGCAAACAGGGAGGTCGGTGATGGGAAATGCGAACCGCGAAGCGTGCGTCGGGGACGACGATCTGGTGCTGCTGACGCGGGCGTCGGTGGTGGATGCCCCGCACATCTCGCCGACGAACCGCGGCCGGGGCGACGTGATGATCTCGGTGGACGCTTACCGGGTGTCGCCGGCGTCCGACGTGGTGGAATACCTCTTGATCCGGTCCGGCCCGGATGCCCACCCGACCGAGTTGCAGTTCGGGACCGAAGGGGGTCAACCGGGGTACTACGAGGTCGGGACGGGCCGCCTGTTCATTAACAAGCCGATTCGCCGGTCGGACGTGGCCCTCTATCGGGTCGGCGATCTGCGGCAGGTGGGTCTGCTCCGGTAGAACGGCGAAGGCCGCCACGGTGAGGCTGACCCGCTAAGATAGGGATATGCAACCAACTGAAAATGATGCGGCCGGTGGACAGTCCCCACGACCATCTTTGCGAAGCCGACTCCCGCTCTGGGCGGGGCTGCTGGGGTTAATTCTGCTCTTCCCCGTGATCGTCATTCCGCTTCTCGTCGGGGCATTTCGCGAGCCGGCGTTTCAATCAGTCGATGAGATCGACATGGCCCAAGTGACGGCGGTTGAAGCCTTCGTGCTCAACCGCCCCGACGGCGGGCCGGACATCCCTGGTAACAAGTCGAAGTTTGCCGTGCCGCCGGGCGACTTCGATGCGGTCCTTAGTTTGTTGCGGAAGGCCGATCGCGTGTCGGCCCCCACGTCGCGTGGCATCTACCTCGGGCAAATCCGGGTCACACTTGCCAACGGTCGGAGTCAGACGATCTACCTGCACCGACCGAAGAACGAGTACGAGGCAGGACCGCTTCACCGGGTTGAAGTGCGGATCGGTTCGAACCAATTCGACGGCCCCCCGGTCAACGAGTTCACACGCCGCCTCGGTGAAATTGCCGGTGCCGCCCCCCCGCCCGATCCGGCGGCCAAGTAGTTCACTCGAAACTCGCGAAGGGGTTGTCTTCGGCCGGGGGCGGCGTTTCCCGGCCCTTGTCTCGCGGGGCAGGTTTGGCGGGACGCTTCGCGACCGGGGGCGGGACGGGCTTCTTCGCAACGGGCTTCGCGCGGGCCGGTTCTTCGGCTTCCTCATCCCCCTCTTCGGCGACCGCCTTCGATTTCCGCATCGCCATCCAAAGCACGACGCCCCCGCCGAGGACGAGCACCACGGCCGCAACGAGGGCCACGATGAGCATGGAGCTGTTGCCTTCGGCCGGCTTCGCGGGCGGGGCGACCTGACTGATTTTCTCCTCCACTTTCGCCGGGGCGGGCACCGCGGACGGCTTCGGCGGGGCCGGTATCGCGGGGTACTCCACGGACGCCGTAGTCTTCAACGACTTATTCACCTTGTCGCCGTCGCCGAGAACGTCGAGTTGCTTGACGCCGACGACGCCCTTCTGCGTCTTCCCGTTGATGGCCTTGACCTCGACCGTAACCCGCACCCGCGCCGGCAGGTCCGCCTTCGCGATGTCGCTCTCGACCTGCGTGGCGAGGCTGCGAGACGTGTACACTTCCAGGTTCAACGGCGACGCCAAGTTCAGCGTGCCGAGGTCGATGCCGGTACCGCCCGAGTACCGGGTACCCTTCACCAGCGCGTCGAACGTCAGCGTTTGGCCGACGAACTTGTCCGGGAAGCGGTTCACCGTCGCAAGCGTCGGCTTCCCGGCGGGCAAGTTGCTCTCCGGCTTCAGAGTCGTGACGGCCTTGCCCTCCTCGTCGAGGAATTCGATCGAGTCGGCCGTCAGGGTGTAACGGTGTTCGCGGCCGACCGGCTTCGCCAACTTCCCGACCACCCGCACGGGGAACTTGATCTGGATCACGACCGTGATGAGTTCGGGGATGCCGAGGTCCGCCACCTGAAGAGCCAGATCTTTCGGTAGGACGACGCGAAGTTCCGAGGGGACGTTCTCGCTGTCGGTTTCCACCATCAGTTCGAACTCGTTCTTGTCGGTCGGGTTGATGACGCACCCGCTGATGGCGTCCAGGCGGATCGTCTTGCCGACGAACGGCGCGGGGGCAGCGTTCACGATGCTGACACTCTCCGAGTTCGACGGCGTGGGGAACATCACCGGACTCCTCGGGAACGGGAGAAGGATGCCGCTCGCGAGTT
Organism: Limnoglobus roseus; assembly: GCF_008254045.1. GTDB lineage: Bacteria > Planctomycetota > Planctomycetia > Gemmatales > Gemmataceae > Limnoglobus > Limnoglobus roseus. The sequence goes on from NZ_CP042425.1 coordinate 7,492,590, forward strand.
TGAGCTTGCCGTCGGGCGTGCGTTGCGGGCCGTTCGGATCGGACGGGGCCGGCCGACCGAGTGCGCCCGGCCCCGTCGGCCCAACCGCAACCGCGATGGCGTTGGTGAAAATTTTGCCCTCGGCCACTTCCAGTTCCAGTTGAACGATCAGGCCCTTCTTCCCGCCGTCGGGGAGGGTGACTTCCGCAGTGCCTTGATCGTCCACGAGCTTCAGCGGCAGCTTCATCGCGTCGGGAATCGGACCGGGCGGTTCCGGCGTCTTCGGTAGCGGCTTACCCCCGGGCAGGAAGTGGGCGGTGATCGACTTCACGTTCTTGAGCGGGTCGATGATGCCCACTTCCAGTTTGGCCGGGATGTCCCCTTTCGCTTCCGCGTCCATCTTCGTGGGAAGGAGGAGCAACCGGCCCACGCGGCCGCGCATGACGGCGGCGACCTCGTGCTGCGGGATGGCGATACCGATGCCGGCCCCGCGGACGGTTTTCACCGCCACGCCGACGAGTTTACCGTCGCTAGTGACGACCGGCCCGCCGCTGTTGCCGGGGTTCAACGCGCCGTTAATCTGGACCGACGAAATGTCGGTGGCCCCCGCCTCGGTGCGAATGCTGGAGATGGTCGAACCGCCGATGCTGATTTCCGGGTTCTTGTTCCCGGCCGCCAACCCGCTGCCGAACGGGAAGCCGCAGACGAACACCGGCATGGTTTCGAAGAGCTTCGGCGGGTTGCTGATGTCGAGCGGCGTGGGCAAACCCTTGACCTTCTCAACCTTCAGAACCGCCAGGTCGCGCTCCGGATCGGCGGCGACGATCGAAGCCTTGATCTCGCGTTCCTTGGCCGTGCCGCTGTCGAACACGACCGAGACGGGAGTTGACTTCTTGGCGCTCTCCCCCGGCATTTCGTCCCCGCCGAACGAAAGATCGATGACGTGGTCGTTCGTGACGAGGTAGCCCGTCTCGCCTTCGACCTTCACCAGAAAGCCCGACCCGGTCGCGCGAACGCGGGCCGCGCCGACCTTGATGAAGACGGTCGCCGCCTTGATCCGCAGAAGTTCTTCTTCCTTCAAGGAGTTCTGCGCGAAGGCGGGCGAAACGATCCCGAACGTAACGACGGCCAAGACGAGGCGGTACATGGGAGAGCCTTCGGGATGCGATAAGATGGTCTACTCAAGAGGGTAACACAGTCGGCCCCCGACGGAAAGAGTCCATCAGGCGGCCCCGCGCGGGTGGATTCGGTTGTAGAATCACCGTATGGAACGCCTCAACAAGTATTTGGCCCACGCCGGCATCGCCTCCCGCCGCCAGTGCGATGAACTCATCGCGACCGGCCGTGTGAAGGTCGACGGCCGCATCATCCGCGACCTCGGCATCAAGATCGACCCCGACCAGCACAAGGTCAGCGTGGACGACGCGCCGGTTCGCACCGAGAAGACCGTCTACTGGGTGGTGAACAAACCCGTCGGCTACCTCTGCACCAACCACGACCCCGCCGGGCGGCCGCTCGCGAAGGACTTGATCCCCCGCATCGAGCAGCGCGTCTTCACCGTCGGCCGACTGGACGAGGCGAGCGAAGGCATGCTGTTGATGACCAACGACGGCGAACTCGCATATAAGCTGATGCACCCGAAGTTCGAAGTCGAGAAGACGTACTTGGTGCTGGTCGCCGGGCAACCAACGCAGCAAGACTTGAAGCAGTTGCTCGACGGCGTCTGGCTCAGCGACGGCAAGGTGAAGGCCAAGCGGGTCCGCCGGGTGAAGGCGCAGGGCGACAGCACGTGGCTACGGATCGTGCTGTGTGAGGGGAAGAACCGCGAAATCCGTCGGATGCTCGCCAAGCTCGAACACAAGGTGATGAAGCTCCGCCGCGTGGCCATCGGCCCGATCGACCTCGACCGTCTGCCGAAGGGCAAAGCCCGCAAGCTCAGTTTGGAAGAACTGAACTCGCTCAAGAAGACCGTGGACGACGGGCTCAAGAAGCTGGAGAAGTTGCACCGCCGCGCCACCGGCGAGGGCGACCGCCCGAAATCCTGACACGCTTCGGCCTCTCGCCCAATTCTGTGCTACCTCCTTAATTGTGGCGTCCGCTGGGCGCTAGTTGAGGGGGCGTAGCGTGATCCGGCTGGGACATCGATTCTCGATCTGTATTTCCGTTGCGGTCTTCGCACTGTCTGTTACCGCGGGCGCGTCGCCACCGTCGAAGTTCAAGGCCGTTTCTTTGAAGCAAATCGAACAACAACCGAGCAACTACCTCGGTAGCCGCATGGTTGTGGAGGCGTGGCTGCACCCGGAGTTGAAGTCATCGGGTTCGACGCCGGAGTTGAGCGTGTCTGCCGATGCAACCTCGCGGGCCACCACCCGCCTCCGATTCCTCTCGCCCAAGTCGCTCGCCGATCAAGTTCATGCGATCGACGGCATCAAGCCGGCAATGCTGACGGGAACCATCGCCGCGCCGGAATCGTCGCGGGCGGGTTACTCATTTGAAGTCGAGGAAATTACCTTCCCGAACGCGGAAGGAAGCACGACGGTGTTGAAGCCGACAGCCGTGGTCTCAACTCCGACGGAGTCGAGTACGCCTCCCCCAGCCACGGCCGAACCGAACACGGCTCCCTCGAAGGCAAAGGCCGCCGAGAGCGGCAAGAAGTCCGACAAAGTTCCGACCGTTCTGGCCGGTGGCCTCGCGTTATTCCTGGCGGCCGCACTCGTGGTGGGACTGTGGTTGATGAAGCACATGAAGGCGAGAACGCCCGTGGCACGTGCGGCGTCCCCGAAGGCCGACTGATCGTTCAGAAGAGTCGTTGTTGCGGGCGGGACACTTCGAGGAAGAGTTTCCGCTGCGGCGTACTGGTGGGATAGTCCTTCAACTCGCCGGGCGAAACCCACCGCCCTTCCGAATAGAACGGCGACCGAAATTGGCCGGATTGCCGTTGGGCTTCGGCGGCCGTCATCGTAATCGCGAAGCGGGTCACGCCGTGCTGAATCGTGAGCAACTCCCGCCCGGGCGACACGGCAACGCCGGTCAACTCTTCGGCGATTCGCCCAACCGCGTCTTCGAACAACTCTTCGGCCGGCCAATCGGCGTGGGGAAACTCCCACAGGTTGGCCCACCGTTTCGCATCCGGAGATCGGCGACAAACCAACACCTTCTCCCGGTGTCGAATCACCACCGCGATCTCGCGACAGGCCACGATCACCGGCGGCTTCTTCGGCGGGGGGATCAACGTCTGAAGGGAATCCCGGTTCGCGATGCAGGATTTGGCCCACGGGCACGAAGGGCACTTCGGCGACGTGGGCGTGCAAACCAGTGCCCCGAGTTCCATCACGGCCTGGTTGAAGTCGCCGATTCGCTTCTCGGGCAGCACCGCCGTCGCCGCTTCCCACACCCAGACTCGGCCCTCCCCCTCCCGCGGGTCGTTCCGGTAGCCGAACAAGCGGGCCAGCACGCGAAGGCTGTTCGCCTCGACGATCGGGAATTTCTGTTCGAACGCCTGCGAGAGTACCGCCCCAAGGATGTACCGGCCGACGCCCGGCAGGTCCGCCACGGCGGTTGCGTCGGCGGGAAATTTACCCCCGTGGTCGGCGATGATCCGCTTGGCCGCCGCGTGCAGGTGGCGGGCGCGGCGGTAATAACCCAGGCCCTCCCACAACTTCAAAACCTCTTGCTCGTCGGCCGCCGCCAGGTCGCGAAGGGTCGGGAAGGTTTTCAGGAATCGCTGAAAATACGGCACGACGGCTGCCACCGTGGTCTGCTGAAGCATCACCTCGCTGAGCCAGACACGGTACGGGTCGCGGTTCTCCCGCCACGGCAACGACCGCTGGTTCGCATCGAACCACGCGAGCACCTGCCGCCGGAGGGTGCCGAGGGTGCGGGGGGGCCAACCGTCGGGAAGTCTCATGGCCACGCGAGCGATCTTGCGGAAGGAAACAAAAAACTTCCGACAGCAAGCCGTCGGAAGTTTCGGGAGAGAGTGCATCGGGGTATCAGCGCGGCCGGCGCATGTACTTTTTCAGGATGTCGTTCGCCGTGTTCGAGGAGTCCTCGCGACTTGGGACGCCCTTCTTGGCCTCGGGCGCGGGTGTCTCTTCCTTCTTCGGCGTCCCATCGGCATTGACGGACTGCATTTCGAAGACGGTGCTACCTTCCGGAACGCTCGCTTCTTCGCCCATGCCAAGGAGCATCGCGGCGATGTTGTCGTCGCTTTCCGGATCGGACCCGCCCGGTCCGGGGATCGGTTGGGGCTTGGGTTTTGGCGCGGGAGAGGCGTTCGGGGACGGCGGCTTCTGCCCCGTCGCCTGTTGAAGTTTCTCGGCCGTGGGGCTGTTGGTCAGGTTGAGTGAGTCCGGCAGGGGCGTCGAGTCGGACGGCCGGGGTAGCACGATTTGCATCGTGAAATCCAGGGGGCCAACCCGCACGCGGTCCCCGGTCTTCACGAGCAACTCGGCGTTCGGTTCGAGTTGAACTTCGTTCACGAACGTGCCGTTGGTGCTGCCGTAATCCTTGAGATAGACAGCCTTGTCGCGAATCAGGATCGCACAATGCTGTTTGCTAATGGCCTGACTGGCCGGTCGCAGTTGGCACTGTGGGTCCCGCCCGATGATAAATTGCTGAGCGGCCACGGGAATCACTTTCCCCTGGTGAACGCCACTAGCGACGACAAGGCTCACTTTCATGGATAATCCTTCTTGCCATCAAATTGTACACAACGTGCGGCCGCATCTTACGGAGAATCGGGTGCGAGTAACCGATTCATCCCTACGGCAAAAATCACCTGCACCATCTGAAAAAATCGTTGCGTGGTCTTCCCTATAGAATTATTCGGGTGGGAGCACGCCCTCAAAGGGCATCTTATTTTACGAAGTCACAATTATGCAACGGAAATCTGCCGCCCGGGGTAAACTTTCCGGGTGGCGCAACTTTGTCCTCCCGTTTGTTCTCGTTTCCGGGCTGGGCTACGGATGCGGAGGGGATTCCACCCCTTCCCCCGAGGCCAAACCGCGTCAGCCTTTTGCGGAAGCCCGACTGCACTTATCCTGTGCCGACGCGACCGTGGGCCAAGAGTTGACACGCCGTGCCGGTGCGTGGGCGAAGAAGACCGGCGCGACCGTGAGTTTCGCTCCGCCGGGCACGCCGAATGCCGACATCGTGGTGATCCGCCCCACCGAATTGGGGGCGTGGGTCGCCAAGAACGATACGCGGAAGTTGCCCGACGAACTGCGGGACGCGAACAACCCGCTTCAATGGTCGCGGTACCTCATCGTCGAAACGGAACGGCTCGCAAGCTGGGCGGGTGAAGCTCAAAGCATCCCGCTCGCGGGCGAAGCGTATCTCATCGCCTACCGCGCTGACCGCCTGGCCGACCCAAAAGCGGGCCAAGACTACTCGGCCAAGTTCGGACGGCCGCTCGCCCCGCCGGCGACGTGGGAGGAGTTTGCCGACATCGCCGAGTTCTTTGCCGACCGCGGCCAGCCGAGTCTGCCGTCGCTCGCCGAGGACCCGGAGCGGGTACTCCGGGAATTCCACTTCGTGGCCGCGTGCTACGACCGACAGGCCATCGCGGGGACGACGTTCACCGCCCAGATGAAGGATGGGGCCAGCCGCGATACGCCGATCTCAAAGATGCTGGCGTTCCATCACGACATCGAAACTGGGCAGTCGCGGCTGTTGAAACCCGCGTTCGTCGAAACGGCCAAGTGGCTCCCCCGGGTCGCCCGGTGCCGGATGAAAGCCGACGGGGCGGGGAAGGCCGACCCGATTGCCGCGCTCGTTTCCGGGCCGGCCGTAATGGCGGTTGTCTCGCTGCGGGAACTCGGCCGACTGCCGAAAGACGGCGGGGCCGCCCCTCCCACCATCGGCGTGGCCGCCCTTCCCGGCACGAAGGTCTCGTTCGACGGCAAGGACGGCCAACCCCGGTCGGCCGGCGACAACGGCAAGGGCGCGAACTTTATCCCGTACTTCGGCGCGGAAGGCTGGCTCGGCATCGTCCGCAACAGTTGCCCCGACCCCGCGGCGGCCTTCGACCTCCTTTCAGAACTGTCCCGGCTGGAACGCAGTGCGGAACTCCTCAGCGACCCGACCCTCGGCTTCGGCCCCTTCCGGGCGGAACACCTGGACCAAGCCCACGAGTCGATCTGGCAGCGGTACGGGTTCGACGAGAAGCGATCTCGTCAACTCGCCGACGCCGTCCGCCGTTCCGTTGACGTGGGGTTGGCCAACCCCGTGATTGCGGCTCGCGGCCCCGACCAAGCGGACCAAATGGCAATCCTGGCCCGCGAGCTGGCCCCCGTCGCGGCCGGCACCCGTTCGCCCGAAGAAGCCCTCGCGGCGGCCGACGCGGCCTGGCGGAAGGCGGACAGCACGCGACCGCCCGAGGCACTCAAGGCGGAGCGCCGCCAGAGTGCAGGCCTTCGATAGACTGTCGGATACGGTTTCCGTCGCGGAGAGAATGCCCATGCGTGTCGTCCTCCCCTTACTCGGCCTCCTCGCGTTGGCCGGGGTCAGTTCGGCGGCGGCACCGCCGAACGTCGTCATCTTCTTCGCCGACGACCTCGGCTACTCCGATGTCGGCTGTTTCGGGGCGACGAAGTGGAAGACACCGCACCTCGACCGGTTGGCGAAGGAGGGCATTCGCTTCACCGACTTCTACGTCTCGCAGCCGGTCTGCTCGGCGTCGCGGTGCAGTTTGATGACTGGATGCTATTCGAACCGGCTCGGCATCCACGGCGCCCTCCCCCCGAACGCGAAGCACGGCATCAGCGACCGGGAGGTCACACTCGCGCAGATGTTCAAATCGAAGGGGTACACGACCGGCATGGTCGGCAAGTGGCACCTCGGTCACCACCCGCAGTTCCTGCCGACGCGGCACGGCTTCGATTCCTACCTCGGCTTGCCGTACTCGAACGACATGTGGCCACACCACCCGGAGGCGAAGAAAGGAACGTACCCTCCACTCACGTTGTTCGACGGCGAAAAGGTCGTCGACCACGATGTCACGGCCGAGACGCAAGCCACGCTGACGGCCCGCTACCGGGACCGGGCGGTGCAGTTCGTTCGCGAGAACAAGGCGCGGCCGTTCTTCCTCTACTTCGCGCACACCTTCCCGCATGTGCCGTTGTTCGTCGGCGAGAAGTTCCGCGGCTCGTCGGGTGCCGGCGGCGTCTACGGCGACGTGATTCAGGAGTTCGATTCCGCCATCGGCGACGTCCTCGCGGAATTGAAGACCGCCGGCATCGAGGACAACACGCTCGTGATCTTCACCAGCGACAACGGCCCCTGGCTGAGTTACGGCAACCACGCCGGCACGAAGGGCAATCTTCGCGAGGGCAAGGGGAGCGTCTGGGAGGGTGGCCTTCGCGAGCCGTTCATCGCCCGGTGGCCTGGCAAGATTCCGGCAGGGAGCGTGCAGACCGAACCGGCCATGACCATTGACCTGTGGCCGACCCTGGCAAAATTCGCGGGTGCGGACCTGCCCCCCTCCCCCATCGACGGCAAGGACATCGGCGACCTACTGACGGCCAAGCCCGGCGCGAAGTGCCTTCACGAGGCGTACGTCTTCTACTACAACCAGAACGAACTCCAGGCCGTCCGCAGCGGCAAGTGGAAGCTCATCCTCCCCCACAGTTGTCGCATGATCGAAGACCGGCAGCCCGGCATGGACGGCAAGCCGGCGGGCTACAAACAGGTGAAACTCGACACGATGCTCTTCGACCTCGAAGCCGACGTCGGCGAAACGAAGAACGTCGCCGCTGACCACCCGGCCGTTTTGCAGGCGATGCTCGCCCACGCCGAGCAGGCACGGGCGGACCTAGGCGACGCCCTGACAAAGCGAAAGGGAACCGGCACCCGCGAACCGGGTCGCCTGGCCGACCCGCCCATGCGGTAGATCTTGCGAACCTCTTTTTACCCTCTCCCACTCTGTAAACGGACGGCAGACGTTGCGCGTGCCGGACGGTACAATCGGAGCACGGGACCGTAGCTCAACGGTCAGAGCAGGGGGACTCATAATCGCTTGGTGAAAAAAAACCGAGGCCCTTGTTTTGTAGGGAGTTGCGACGAGACGAGACAGCCGACATACCACAAATCACCGTCTGAGCGATTCCAGGGTCGCCGACGACGTTGACCGTGCGGTAGAATGACGTCCTTCGGGGCCTTAGCTCAACGGTCAGAGCAGGCGACTCATAATCGCTTGGTTCCGGGTTCGAATCCCGGAGGCCCCACTGCCACTTCCCGGAACGAGCACTGCTTATGACACCGGTGGTTCGTCCGGTTTCGGTAACTCTTTCCGCCGCACGTTCGGAACCGGCATGTCCGCGATCGCGTCCTCCAACTGGCTGGTCGGGTTGATGTAAGACTTCTGGGTCGTCTGGTAGCTCTTGTGCCGCATGAGCCGCTGGAGCACTTCGGGCTTAAGAGCTAGCGGACAAAACCCGTCCGGATCATGACGAGGGTCGCTGCCATCTGGACCCACGCCGGGTAGCTCCGACTACATCGGTCGAGCCGCCGCGCCACCCGGCCGAACGGGGACAGGAACGCATGCCCTCGCTCGACGCCGGAGCGGATGCGGCCGACGCCCGGCCGGCGGGGTCGGCCCTGCCACGGGGCCACGAGGCGGAAGCCGGCTCGCCGCGCCCGCTCCCGGCTCGGCCCGTTGCCGTACCCGCCGTCGCCCCGCACCCGCGGCCGGTCCCGCGGGTCGGGGTCCGGGTTCGGCCGGTCGGCCGGCGGCGGGTGGATGACCATGGCGTCGAGTACGTCCCGCGTCTGCACCCCGTCGTTGGCGTTCGCCCCGGTCACGACGGCCCCGAGGACGACCCCGTGCCGGTCGGTGGCGATGTGGGCGGCGGTCCCGCACTTGCCACGATCGACGGGGCTGCGGCCGGTGGCGGCGCCCCCTTTTTTGACGGCTTCTTCGAGCCGTCGATGAGGATCTGGTCCCCGTTGACGCCCCGCAGGGCCTCGTACCGCTCGGCCGACCGCCGCCACGCCTCCCGGAAGGCGTCGGCGGTCAACCAGACCTCCCGCCGGCGGCGGATGGTCTTGCCCGACGGGAAGCACGGCGGCACGTACTCCCACCCGATGCCCGTGACGAGGGCGTACAGCAGACCGTGGAGGCACGCATGGTTGCTGGCCGGCGGCCGCCCCTCGCCCTTCCACACGACCGGCGGCAGCACCGGCTCGAAGGCCGCCCACACCTCGTCGGGTCGGCGGCGGGCAATCGACTGTAACCGCATGGCGGTGCCCCCAAGCGACACCGCCGTTGTAGGGTTTTGTCCGCTAGCTCTAAGCGATGGGGAGGTCGACGTCAACGGTGGCGTACCCGTCCTCGTTCTTGAGTGACGCGAACTGGCCGACCTTCGGGGTGGCCACGACACCGCCGGTGGCCGACACGGTCGGGGTTAGGGTGCCGTTCGACGTGAGGTAGGCGACGTCGTCCACGGCCGGGGTGCCGGTCACCTTGTTCGTGGTCACGCGTCCCTTCTTCAGCAAGGTGCAGCGCTCGCCCTTGTTCATCTCGCCGTTGTGCCGGTTGCGGTAGTATCGCGTCTCGTCGAGTTCCATCACGTTGTGCAGCAGCAGGCCGGCCACCTTGTACCCCGACGGGTTGGCCAGGAGGTCCGCCCGGCCGGCGGTGCCACCAAGGGCTGAGCCGGAGCCGCTGATTTTGTGGACCAGCACAACCCCACGCTCGGCGACCGAATCGCACGTGAGCGTGTGATGTCGGTCTCGATGATGTCTCGCTCGCTCTTCAACGCCACGGCTGGCTCCTAAGAATCTGGGTCAAAAATTAGGCGTCCACGTCCTCGTAGCCGAAGTAGGCAGCGACGGCGGTCCGAAGGTCGTGGACACGCGTATCGTCTCCGGCCGTCGAAAGGGTCGGAACCGCATCCAGGACGGCCCCGCTCAAGTCGACGTCGGTCGCCGACTGCTCGCCCGCATCGTCGGTCTCCACGGACGCCGTGGTGGACGGAGCGCGTGCCGACTTCGGCGGGAGCGGGGCCGGCGTGCCCTTCGGGGGGAGCGGAACCGGCGTCGACTTCGGCGGGACGGAGGTGAGCTTGCTCTTGGCAATGGCTTTGGCGGCCAACTCAACCTGCCAGGCGAACTGCTCGCCGGTCGATGTTACGAAGGCGGCCACGAACTCGGCCGCGCCGGCCGGGCTGAGGCCCAGCCGGGTCTCCGCCAGCTTGAGGCGGAGCCGGTCGGGTTGCGATGATGCGGTCATGCGACACCAGTCTTTCAGTTGGTAAGCGTCTGTTACGTGATGGGCCTTAGTCGCCGAGAACGGCTCGGCGTCGGTGAGGATGACGGACTCGGGGTTGGCCGGCTTGCGGACCAGGCCCTTGCCCGAGAACACGATGTTGCGGAGGAGGCGGCCGACCTTCGCGCCCTGGTACTCGCCGGTCCCGCCGTACGCGCGGAGGTGCTTGGTCAAGAAGGCGGTCTGCTCGTTCCGGGCGACGACCCGCGTCGTCCCGTCCCGGGCCCGCATCGAGTAGTCGAAGCCCGCGAACAGGCACTCCATCGACACGAACCACTCGCCCTTGGCGATTTCCGCCAGGATGGTGTCCATGCGCTCCTACTGATTCGGATCTAACCAAAGCTATTGATTCCTCTTTGGGAACGGCAGTTGTGATCGCTCCCACAATGCCCGCAGTAGCTTCGGGTTGAACTTCAGCTCGATCAGCCGATCGACCACCTCGTCGTCAAGGTGATCGGTGTCGTCGGGCACGAAGTTGGCCAGCTCGCCGTACTTGAGCCACGACCACACGGCCTCCACCGGGTTCAGCTCCGGGGCCCACGGCGGCAACATCTCCAACCGCAGCCGCCGGTTCCGGGCGAGGAAGTCCCGCACCACCGGGCCGCGGTGGTTGCCCCCCCGGTCCCACACGACCACCACGTTCCCCCGCAGGTGCTTCAGTACGCCGCGGAGGAACCCGACCACCTTGCCGGCCGTGAAGAATCCGCCCGGCTCGGTGGCGAAGTAGAACCCGAGCCGCCGGCCGGTCGGCGAGACGGTGACCGCCCCGATGGCCGACACCTCGTCCCGGTGGCCGCCGTCGGAGGCCAAGACGGGCGTCTTCCCGACCTTCGCCCACGACCGCCTCACCAGCGGGTTGAGGAACAACCCGGTCTCGTCGATCAGGACGAGGTGCGCCCGGGTTTCGGCCGCTTTTTTTCGATCCGCGGCCAATCGGTCTTCACCCACCCGTCGATGGCCGGTTGGTTTTTCTGTTTCGCCCGCCGCCGCGGCTTCTGCGGGCTGAGCCCGCGGCCCCGCATCCACGCCCGCAGGTAGTCGGGGTGGAAGTTCACGCCGAGCTTGCGGCGGATGAGGTCGGCCACCCGCCGGGACGTCCACCGGTCGGTCCGGAACCCGTGGGCCGTCGGCTTCTGGTCGAGCCACCGAAGCACCCGCCGCTCCTGGGCGGGGGACAGGAAGCGGGGCCGGCCGGGCGTCGGCTTCGCGGCCAGCCCGGCATCGCCGGCCGCCCGGTGGCGGGCCATCCACTTGGCGACCGTGACCGGGTGGACGCCCAGGAAGGCGGCCACCTCGACCTGCGTCCAACCTTCGCCGCACCTGGCGGCCGCCAGCCGGCGGCGGGCTTCCAACTCTTGGGCAGTTCCTTTGCTCCTCATCCCGAAAGCGTAGCGACCGAGGGCCTCACGGAATAGCGTTGCTTAACTCCGAATCAGTAGAGCTCGGGCTTCTCCCAGTACTTGTAGAGCACCCCGCCCGTCGCCAGGTGAAACTTCACGGGCAGGGCGTCGGCGGCCGTGTCCTCGGCCACGGCCTGGCTCTCGTCGTCCATCACCCAGTTGGAGATGATGTGGCCGATGATGTGGGCGCAGTCGTGCTCGTAGTTGAACGGCTTGTGGGACGGCGTGTGCCGGGCGACCCACACTTCGAGCGGGTCGAACACGTCGTCGTTCCGGTTCCACCCGGTCGTCGCGAGAATCGTCTGCAGGAAGTGCAGGTCGAAGTCGCCGAGGTGGGCGCGGGCCAGGCCCTGGGAAGACCGCAGTCGGGCCACCGCCAGGTCGCGGGCCGCCCGGACGGCCGGGCCGGGGTTCCAGCCCTGGACGGGCGCGGCGTGAGCAAGGGAGGCAGACGCCCGGACGATGTCCGCGACCCCGGCGTCCACTTCCGCCTTGTAGACGGGCACTTCAAACATTGCTCTCGGGTTCCCTCTCCCTACTCACGTGGCGGCGTTAGTGGGCGGCGAAGAATTGCGCGATGTCGGCCTCGGTCTTTGTTCGTGCCTCGGCCAGGACAAACTCGGGGAACCGCACCGACTGGCGTTCCACGCCGACCAGAGGCCGCCCCTCCACGCTCTCGGCGGCGACCAGGCGGGTCATGCCGTCCGGCTCGGACTCCGTGCGGGAGCTCAGGGAGCACCCGAACTCGCTGTCGCTGCCGCGGGTGAGGAACACTTCGGTCAGGTCGTGGAGTACCTTGCCGTCAATCGAACCCGTCAGGGCTTTGTCCTTCGTGTCGAATCGGACCAAAATCGTCGCCATCGTTTCTCCTGGAATGGTGGGGATTAAAGGTAGCTGGCCCGCGCGCGGGCTCCCGGGCTCGTCGCGTCCGGCCGGCTCCACACGATGCCCCGTCCGTCGTAGGCCAGTTTCATCAGTCGGCAGAAGTCGTCCAACGAGCGGGTGAACTCACGACACTCGGCCGGACCCATGTTGTGGGCCGGGTCGAACGTCCCCTGAAATCCACGTATGGCGAGGAGTCGGCCGAGGAGGTTGAACTCTTCCTGCGTGAAACGAATGTCGGAATCGTTGGGGTGTGGGACGCGCGGATTCGCCGTAATCCACGCCTCCTCACGAGATAACTTCTTGCTCTCGGGAGTGTTCTTCGGCACAGGTTGCTGTTCGACGCGGAAGCTGTCCATCATCTGGTCGGTCACCGGCTGGCGGTGGTACATCGGCTTGTCCTCGTGTTGGCGGATGAAATTCTCGACGACCTCGCTCTGCCACAGAATCTTGCGGCCGAACGACACGGCCGGCAGTTTGCCCGACGCGCGCAATCGGTCGACGGAGTTCCGGCAAACCTTCAGGCGGGTCGCGACTTCGGCCTTCGTCATTAACACGCGGTGGTCCTCGGGAGGGTCGTTCGCCATCAAGTACACCGAATCCGAGGACTCATCGCGGATTCAGCGAGTTTTGAGGTGATTTCGACCGTTTTCAAAGGGTTTCGTCAACGACCGGCCCGTCCAGTATCTCCCGCACTGCGGCCTGTACGGCGTCCCGCTGGGGCTTCGGGACGGGCGCCCCCTCCCGCAACTTCAGGAAAGCCCCCTGCAACTCGACCGGCAGGCGCTGGCGAATCCGCGCCACCAACTCGTCGGTCTCGACGGCGGCCTGCCCCGCGTCCGTGACGCGGACGGACCCCTCCCGGTCACCCGACACCCGCGTGATGTCCAGTCGCCGGGAGAGGCAAGCCTTGGCCTCGTTCCGTTTCAGCCACGCGGCGTACGGCGGGCAGAACTGGTTCGGTCCGCCGCACGGGTTGCCGGTGTGGCAGGCCTTGCACGGGGCGTCAGTTCGGCGGAACTTGTTCCGCTTGAGATTGATGAAGCGGTTCTTGACGTGCCGGTACAGGAAGTTTTCGAGCGGCCGGGCCAGGTCGTACTTCTCGCGGCCGAGGGCCAAGAGGGCGAACACCCGCCCCTCCTGCTTAATGTCGTCCACGTCGAAGTGGCCGAACGCGAAGGACTCGGCGAGGATGCCGATCACCTTTTCGATGGCCGCGAGGACTTCGGCCTTGGTCTTACCGGGTGGCACCCACGATGGCTATGTTGAACAGGTCATGGCATCAACGGTCCGTGAAGGAGGGGAAAGAATCTCAACGCCGGTCGTGTCCGCATTAAACCTTAACGCCCGCGTCGGGCATCTGTTCCTTGAAGACCTGGCCCAACGACTTCCGGACCTGGGCCGTGACCATGCTTTTGATTTCGGGCGAGAGCTTGCTCAGCACCTCGGCCCCGTTGAACGTGACCGTCACATGGTGCTGGAACTGGCCCGTGAGCGTCCGGGGCATCGCGCTCAGGGCGGTCGCCAGGGCCGTCGCGTTCCCCGCGAACACGTTGAACGCTTGGGCCATCTGCTGGCCAGCCGTGGTGAACCCGGCCACCGGCTGGGCGAACCCGGCCAACGCCGTCGATGGCTGGTTGAACGCCCCGACCGCCTCCGGGCTGACACGGGGGCCGGGCCGGCCGACGACGGGAGCGCCCTACCGTCCGCCATGTACGCCGCCCCGCCGACCAGGCCGACCCGGTTGAACCGCTGGAGCGGGCCGACGCCAATCGCCCCGGTCGCCGAGCGGTTCAGGACGAACTCGCCGGGCGTGAGCAGGGCGGGGACGTGTCGCCGTTCCCGACGCTGGGGACAACGCCGCCCGCGGCGAACTTCTTCGACCGCCCCTGCAACAGGTCCGGGTTGTTCGTCCGGCGGAGGAACCGCTGGAAGTCGTCGTCCTGTTGGAACGCCGCCTCCGTGGACTCGTCTCGCATCGCCGCAATTCGGGCGGCCACGCTCTTCTGGCCTTCGTTCCCGGGCCGGGAGGTCGACCCCGGTAGTAAGCTCCGGCGGGCCAGACTGCCGACCGCCGCCTCGGTGTACGCCGCCCCGACGGACGCGGTGATGAAGTCGCTCGCCCCGGACCGAATCTTCTTCCGGTTGGCGACGTAGTCGAAGGCGTCGTTCTTCCGCTTCAACAACCCCGCCGCGCCGTGCGGGTCGGCCTTCGCCAGGAAGAGGGCGTCGGGGTCGACGTTCCCGCCCTTGGCCAGGTGGGCCGCCCCGCCGTTGATTTGCCGGAGCAGAGGGAGATTGACCTGGGCCGCCCGCGTTCACGACGAAGTCGCCCGGGGTCAGCCACGCCGTGACCGTGTCGCTCCCCATCGACCCGCCCGGGTGCCCAATCGACCCGCCCATGGCCTTCCGCACGACGTTCGGGTCGCCTGCCGCCGGAGGGTTCAGGTTCGCCGGCGGGTTCGCCGCCTGGGCCGCGGCCCGGAGGGCGGCGACTTCCTTCTGGAGGCGGTTGAACTCCTCCGTCACCTTCGCGATGCTGCCCTGAAGGAACTCCAACTTCTCGCCGCCGCTGAAAGTCTCCAACGCCGTCAGGAAGTCAACCGCCCCCTTGCCGCTCACCACGTCGGCGACCTTACCGCCGTCGATGCCTTGATGCCGCCGAGCTGGTCCCGGGCCGTGTCCCGGATGGTCTTGTTGCTGGAGTGCTGCTCCGAAAACTGCTGCTCGCGGATGGCCTTCTGCAGGATGCCCGGAGCGCCTCGGCCGCCTCGGCCTCGCCGGCGGCGTCCTGGTTCAGCCGGGCGTGGAAGAGTTTGTTGGTTTCCGGTCCGGGCGTGTCGTAAATCTCGCCGCACCGCTTGGTCACGTCCACCGCCTGCTTCTGATTCAAACCGAGCCCGGCTAGGCGGGTCTGGATGTCGTCGAACTTGGGCGAGCTCTGGTGGGGCTGGTTGGCGAAGAACTCGCTGGCGTTGACCGTGGCCAACTGCTTCCGGGCGCCGGCGTAACTGACCGACGCCGCGTCCCGGTCGCCCGCCGCGCGGATGGCCTCCAGGGCGGGCCGCTTGTCCTGCAAGGCCTTGACCTGGTCGGAGTTCACCACGCCGACGCCGGCCAGCACGGTCTGCTGGGCGGCAAGCCCCTTCAACTTCTGGAGTTGGCCCCCGACCTGCCCGAGCTGGTTCTACTTGTCCCCGATTTTCTGTTGGGCGAAGAACCCGCCGAGGCGGTTGAAGAACTCGTTCTGCTGCTGGGCCTGGGCCTTGAAGTAGTCGGCCGTCGTCTTCTCCTGGAACTTGATGAGCCCCTGGACCGCCGTCTCGGCCGTCTTGAACCGGTCGGCAATCACGTCCTGGAGCCGCTTCTCCTCGGCGTCCTGGCCCGGGTTCAGCTTGAACGCCCCGCCGAAGCTGTTCGACAACATCTTCTTCAGGAGGTCGTCCGCCCGCGGCGCCCCGTTGAACCCGGTCAGGGTCGCACCGCCGGCCGTCCGGAGTGCGTCGACGATGGCCCGGCGGTCGTCGACGCCGAAGTTGTCGAGGTTCCTCTGGTTGTTAGCCTGGTTAGCAAGGATGAACCCGCGGTTGAGGCGGTTCAGGTCGTCCGGCGAGCTCGTGGCCACCCGCTCGGCCAGGCCCAGGCGGCCCTCCTTCTCCTGCTCAATCCGGGACAGCTTCTCTGGTTGCCGCGGCCGGCCCGCTGGGCGGAGATTTCGAGGCCGGTCCAGAACCGGGTCGTCTGCAGGGCCGCGAGCTGGTCGTACTGCTCGCAGATGGCGGCGAGCGGCGGCCCGGGCGGTTGCTCGGCGATCGGGCGTACGGCTCGGCGGCCCATCGGCAGTTGCTTCGGTGGTCCGACATCGAGCCGGTGCTGGCGAGGCGGGGTACCGGCCACGGCAGCGGCCTCGGGACACAACGGTACGTGGTCGAGCAGGCGCTCGCGGCGATCCACCAGAACCGCCGGCTCAAGGTCCGGTACGACAAGCGGGCGGACATCCACCAGGCGTTCCCCACCCTCGCCTGTATCAAGGTCTGCTGCAACCGCATCCTCAACGACTGACGGTACTGTTAGAGCTTCTTACTCCGAGGAGTGCAAACCATCCGGGCCAACTTTTTCGCCGGCGATGCCCGTGCCGGAGACGGGGTGCGACTCGCGGTTAAGAATCTGGACGACGACGGGAAAGCTGATCTCGCGACCAGTTCTGCCAGTCGCGTCAGTCGGTACTTGGGCAGTCGCATCGGTTCGACCGACACACCTGCCCCGGACTCGACGCTCGAGACGGGGGCTGCGGATAGCGTGTTCGTGGGATGAACACGCCGTCACACAGACGGCGGGCCCAGCCCTTAGGCCTAATTCGCGCGGCAAGAATCGGAAGCGTGTTCAAGTATTTTCCGCAAGGCAACCACGGCTCATGGCTCTGCAAGGAACCGCGCGACCCAGGGACCTCCCCGACAATTCGGTCTGATGGCCGCTCGGGCTACGTGGCCCGTAGGATGACCCGCGTCCCGGTTCCGTTTGCCGGAACTTGACGATCGATTGGCGATCGCGGCCGCCGATTCCCTTCTGCGTGACCCCGCCCCCGCGAGCCGACCCATGAGCAGCACCGCCCCGCCCGAACCGCCCGACGACGGCGACCCGCCGGACGACCGCCCAGGGCCGAACCCCGACGACGCCGACGGCAACCGTCGCGGCCGGCCGACGAATCTGACCGCCGAACTCGCCGAGGCGTTCGTCCAACTCATCCTCCACGGCCAGTTCCGGTCGATCGCCTGCGCGACCCTTAACGTCAGCCCTCGGACGTTCCTCAACTGGATGCGGTCGGGCCGGAAGTACCGGGCGAGCGTGTACGGCTACTTCCCCCGGCCGTCGTCTTTGCCGAAGCCGAGACGGAGACCAAGGCCGTCGTTGAGGTCCTCGAGGCCGGTCGCTCCGCCGACCCGAAGCACCTCGTCTGGTGACTCGAGCGGAAGTTCCCCCATCGGTGGGGCCGGGACCTCGGCGACCTCGACGATGTGAAGAAGCGGCTCAAGGAACGGGAGGAGTTGATCGGCGAGGCGAAGGACCTGGCCGGCGGGGTCGAGAAGCCGGCAGCGAGTAGGGCGTGCGGTGCGCCCGCACCCCGGAACAAGCTTTTCTTCATTTCTTTCGCCCGGAACGGCACTTCCGGCATCGATTCGCCGAAATGCCCCGCTCACGACCCAGCCGCTCCCGGACCGGCCGCCTGGTGGTGCGCCACTTGCTGGGCGGCGATCGCGGCGGCCGCCTGCTGGAGGAACGTCTGCGACGTCTGGCCGCGGACGGAGACGAGGGACGTCGGCGTGCCCCCGCCGTACCCGGCCATCCGGTTGTTCCACAGCACCCGGCCGGTCAGCGGGTCGAGGCAGTACAGATACCCGTTCGTCGAGACGATGAGCTGATCGCCGTCGAGCAGCAGGGTCACGTACCCGGACTTCATCTCGTCGCACGACCAGACGATGGCCCCGGTGTCCCGGTCCAGGGCCACGGCGTACCCGTTCAGGCCGACGAAAATCAGTTGGTCGAGGTGGCGCACGGCGGAAGCCCTCGGGGTTGGTGACGATGGGTTATTCGAACGGACCGGCAGTGCATTTCGCCCCGGTGAGTGTCGGCGACGGGCGGCGAAGTCCAACCGGATCGGCACGATTCGGAGCCAGGGTGTGAGGGCGGTATTGCCGTCGAGGCGAGGGTAGATGGTGGTGTCAGGAGAGCGGGGAAGTTGCCGATCGTCAAGAGAACTGTTCGGCGTGCTCGACCGCGGCCTTGAATCGAGAAATCTCGGCATCGGAGTAGCCAAGCCGTCGCAACATCAAGGCTTCTCGGGGCTCCGCCCCGGTCGTCGAGTAGAACCGGGCGAGCAACTTCTCGACGCCGCCCGTTGACCCCGCGGCGTTGTGCAGGGCGTAGGCGGCGTCCACATAGGCGGTCGGGTATGCGGCCTTGCCGTCCGTCAGAGTTTTGTCGTGGCAGGGGATGTCGTACCCGGCGTGGACCGGGTCAGCTGCCCCACCCCCGTGCGATTGATGAACGGCCCCGCGGAGAGCTTCCACCTCGACGAGCAGGTCGATGACGATTCGGGACAAGACGTCGATCTTGGCCACTGCGTCGCCCGCACCGTACAGGGCCATCGCGAGGTCACGGACGCTGTGTTGCTTCATAAACACCCTTTCCTCTGCCCCTCACCCTACCCGCCCCCTGTTGCCGGGTCAACGGGCAGGGAATGGGAACGCCGACGCTACAGACCGAGGGCACGCCATCCTGCCTCCCCGTGAATCATCAACCAGCCCGCGTACATGACGACCGACGAGAGGGTGAACCACAACGCGGCGTTCAAAACAATCCACCCGACGCCCCGCCATCCGCGGGAATAAACGACGTACATCGGCACCACAATTCCGGCCGCGAGGAAGAACCACGGTCGCGAGAGGAGTGGAATCGGTTGCCTCCGACGCCGGGCGTCCACGATCCCCCACCACCCCAGGCACACGGCGAACAGGAGGGGGCCGACGAGGTCGAACGCCGACGGGTCCGACGGCCGGATACTTCGGACGCCGAGGCCGACGGCGAGGGCGTAAAAGGCGATCAGAAACCAACGGGTGTGCCGGAACTTTGGTGGCGCGGTTGGCTGGTGGAGGGCAGCGGAGCGGTCAACCGGGACGACTGGGGCCATCGCTCACCGTCGGGAAGGGGAAGCCACGCCGACACGGCAGATGCTAGCCATACGATTCGGACTCGTCAACAATTCTCACCCGACCAGCGAACGCCGCTCGATCCTCACTTCCGCCACAATTCACGCAGCGGGTCGGTGCGTTCGTCCGGCCGTCGATCCTCCCGCCGCCGATCGGACGCCGCCCGCATAAGCGCGAGGCGGACGCGGGCTTGCTGGCGGGCCGACTCGACCCGTGATCACCGTTCGGGGTCGTTCTGTCGTTCTGCGTCCGTGGTGCCGTTCATGGTGCGGTCTCTGCTGCGATGCGGCCGCGTCGGAATTTGGGACCTCCTACAACAAGCTGTCGCTGACGAGCAGCGTCCGCTCGCACTTCCGCTTCCTCTGGCGGATGGGGCGCCGGCCGGAGGCGCGTTGACCATCTGCCCACTCCGAAACTGCACCGGCGGAGTTGGTTCTTGCAGATGCGACCGCGGGGCCGTACGCTGGGGCAACGCTGCCAACGAAGAGGGGAATCCCGACTCCCAATATACCGCCTCCGTAGATTGAGGCACACAACCGTTCGCAGATGGAGGGAGGTGCAGTTTGTTCGAGCGGCTTCGGAATTGGCTCGGGGCCAAACCTCCACGGCCCGGTGGCCAATTCCAACAAGGGCACGGGATGTTTTTGGTCGATGACTCGCTTCTTGACTTCATCGTGTGGCTGGAACTGACCCTTCATCTCGAAGATTGTTTTGGTATGAGGATCCCCGACGACGACGTGTACGAGTGGCGATCGATGGCCGATATCGTCACCACCGGATGCCGGCGGTCGACCGAGGGTAACGTGGCCGTACCGTCCCCGGATGATGTGTGGGGGCAGGTTGTTGGGTGGGTATCGCAGGAATTCGGAGTGGTGGCGTCGGATCTCACCCCCGCAACCCTTATCAATGAACTCAATCTGAAACGTCGGAATGCCTACGTCCCTCCGAACGGGGGTGAAAAAGATGGCGGATTGTCACGTGGCGATTCTTGATGCCCAGGCCAGGCCGAATGTGGTGTGGTTCTTGAAGACGCCGTAGCAGATCAGGACGAGGTTCTAGATGCCTGGGCCAAACGGTTCGAGCTGACGGCCACCAAGGCCAGTGACGTGGCCGCGATCGCGGAGTCGAAGGAGAAGCCGGCGGATCGCCGATTTTAGGTGATTGAGAAGTGAGGGCTCGCCGGTGACGCCGCCCGCCCACAAGGTCGCAGCCCGCGCCCGGGTCGGATTGGTTGCCGGGCGCGGGCGACGGCTTGTTCGCACGGCACTCCTCCGTGGCGGAAGGAGGGGAACGACGGACCGAGTCGTTCCGAGTGGCCGCCGGCGTCACGGCTTGAGTGCGTCGTTCAGCACTTTCGCGAGGCGAACGCCGCCCTTCCGGAGTTGAGACCCGGCGACCTTCGCGTTGGCCTTCACGTAGTCGCTACCCAGGTTCACCGTCCCCGTCGTCGCGAGGAACTCCCCGTTCGGCGTCACCCGATACGCCGAGGTGCGGGCGAGCTCGTACGACTCCAGCATCCAGTCCTTAGTCGTCTTACCCTGCCACTCCGCCACATCGGCGTCGGTGATCGCTTCGTTCATCTGGTTCGCGGCCTTGATCGCGTCGAAGCTGGCCATGTTCTCGCGGACCAAATTGTCGTCCCAGACCGAGTGGAGGTTCAGGTGGTTCCCCGACTGGCCGAGGTAGTGAACCTTGACGTCGTTCCCGCCCCGGTCGTTCCGCGTCGCGCAGTGCAACGGCTGTGACATGTCGCCGACGAAATGGACCAGGAACACCAACGCCTCCTGCCGCTTCTTCTTGGGCTGTGTTTTATCGGCCAGCACCTTCTGGAACCCTTCAATCTGTTCGAGGACGCACTGCCCGTCCTTGCAGTGCTTCTGAGGATCGTAGGCGACCGGGCCGTCCGGGCTGATAGGGATGTCCACGAAGTGCCACGGGCCGGATTGGGCATACTGCGGAAAGTGGGAGTTGTGGCGGACGAAATCGGCGAAGCTCGCGAGTCTCGTGTCGGAAATGTGATTCGAGTCGGACAAGCCGGCGTCCGGTAGAAGAGCGGCCAATTCCGCCTTCGCGTCGGCCGACAGGTGGAGTTCGGCAATGCGGGCGACGATCTGGTGCCCGTCCGGCCCCCACGCCCGGGCGGGGGTCGTGAGGGAGGCCGTGCCGAGTACGACGGTGAGGAAGAGCCATCCAGCTTTCATCGACCTTGCCGTGGGAGAGTGCCGCGTGCGGGATCTCGTCCGCGCAAATGACGCCGTCATGAACTGCTCCTTCGATGGGTGAACTTTCGTTCGCAGGCGGCGGATGGGTTACGAGCAATGATGGCCGGAATGCGGCTCGCCGACATGACCTAAATAGGCCACGCAAGGCAATGGCTGGGTTGTTCACGGGTGAGGTAAGAATAACGTCTGGCCAAGTACGTGCCGCTAACCCAGCAGGACGAGATCGGTTGCGACGACTGGCTGACATACGCGCCGAGTTACACCGAACGGGTTGCCTCCCTCCACAACCCGTACCAGAACCACTCCGGAAAGCGGCTGAGCACCCCGACCTCTGCCCAGAGTGTGCCGAGGAATTCCGCAGTCTGCTTGCGGCGCTGAAGGGAAATGCTGGTTAAACACAAGCGCCCCGGTGAACTTTTCGGCGTTTCTCCCAGGGCGGTGTCGATTCCCTGCCGGCCTGTTCGACTGGATGGTAGAAGACCAGCCACGACACGGAGACTGGAATCATAATGAGAAAGATCAGGATATTCGCGCACGTCTCGCTGGATGGTATCATCTCAACCGGAAACGAAGACTCCACGTATGGCGATTGGACGGCACGTTACCGCTCCCCAACGGGGGCAGCAGCTCTGATCGAGACACAGGGCAAAGGCTACGATCTTCTCCTCGGACGAGTACCTACGATCTCTGGTCCAGCTACTGGCCGAAGATAAAGGGCAGTCCATTCGCCGAGAGCATCAACGCCGCCACGAAGTACGTCGCCACCTACAGGCCGGAGAGCCTCGAATGGGGACCAATCGGAAATCTCGGCTCAGATGCCCTGGAAGGCGTCCGCACCCTGAAGTCGAGCGATGGCCCTGACCTGCTCGTCTGGGGAAGCACGGTCCTGACCGCCACACTGTTCGAGCAGGGGTTGGTGGACGGGGTCACTCTGGTCACCTATCCGGTCCTGATCGGTCAGGGCAAACGCTTCTTCTCGGAAACCGCCGCCCGCGAACTCGCCTTCATCAGCACCAAGACCTCGCCCACGGGCGCTCTACTCAATACGTACCGACACGTCGGGCCGCTGCGAATGCTGAAGTAAGGATGCGAAGGAACCCGCCCACTGAAGGACCACGAAATGAGACCGCTTCGATATTCCATCAACGTCACCCTGGACGGCTGCGTCGATCACCGGGCCGGCGTCCCGGACGAAGACATGCACCGCCACCACGCCCGGAACATCGAGCAGGCGGATGCCCTCCTTCTGGGCCGGGTCATTTACCAAATGATGGAAGAATCCTGGCGGCCGGTCGCGGAGACTGGAGAGAGACCGGAGTGGATGCCGGCCTGGATGGAACCCTTCGCCCACACGATCCACGCGGCGAAGAAGTACGTCGTTGTCGAGTACCCTCGATCGGGTCGATTGGAACGCCGAGCTGGTGCGTGCGGATCTGGGGCAGACCGTTCAGCAGCTCAAGCGGGAACCCGGCAAGGGAATCAGCATGGGCGGCGTGAAGCTCCCGCTCGCCTTGGCGGAGTTGGGGTTGATCGACGAGTACGAGTTCGTCGTTCACCCCCGGATCGCAGGCCACGGGCCGACGCTGTTATCGGGCCTCTCGAAGTACGTCGATTTGAAGCTCGTGAGTCGGGTGGAATTCCGCTCCGGGATGGTCGCCATGCGGTATGTGCCCAAAGGGTAGCGGTTTTCCCGAAGGGCTTGAACAAACTGGAGACAAGCGGATGGAAGCGATTCCGAAGTGGCAGCGCGTGACCGGGTGGGTGCTCTCGGGCCTCCTCATCGTTGTCTTCCTGCCCAGTGCCTTCTTCAAGATCGCCCAGCCCGAGGGCTTCAGTGATGAGTGGTCGAAGACGTATCCGGCGAGCACGGCGCTACCGCTCGGGGTGATTGAGCTAACGACGTTCGTGATCTACCTCGTCCCCAAGACTCGCTACCTCGGTGGGCTGCTCATGCTCGCCTACCTCGGCGGGGCGGTTGCCACCCACGTCCACGCCAACGACGGCAAGTTCTTCGTGCCAGTCATCGTTGGCATCATTGCGTGGCTCGGGCTATACCTCCGCGACCGGAAGCTTCGGGCGCTGGTGCCGTTCGTGATGGAGTGACGGCTGGCCGGGAGGACTTCTCCTCGGCCTTGGGCAGGCCCGTGACGTGAGGAAATTCCTCACACCCCACCGCGAGCACCTTCAAACATTGGAGATGCTCACCACTTTCCGAGCACCTCCACGACCCATCACCCGCGGACGTGTGGCCGGTCGCCCAGTCGATCGGAGGTGGGGAAAAAAAACCGACGGTCGAGTTGGCGATTGACCGACGGTCGGCAGGCGGTTAGCCTTGCGACCAGGGTCGCGCGACTAACCCGTCGCAGGGTGCTCCAGTTCGACAGAACGGGGTTCTGCCAAATTACTCGTCGGCAGACGTGGAGGATTTCGCCATGCGCTGGAGCGTTTGCATCGTCGCCTTCGTCGGGTGCACCACGTTATTTTTGCCGGTTGTTGCGGCCCCGGTTCCGAAAACTCCAGAAACCAATCCCGTCTCCGGGTGGGAGTATAAGGCCGTCGCGTTCGGTGCGGACGAGAAAGCGGGCACGAAGAAGTTGAACGAACTGGCCAACGACGGGTGGGAGTTCGTGGGTCCGCTCGGGAGCGGGCTGGTGGCCTTCAAGCGGGCAGTCCTAACCCCCGCCGAGGCTGCGGCCAAGAAGGAACTGGCAAAGTGGGCGGGGGACTATCAGCTCGACGATGGCGGATCTTTCACGGTGAAGGGGGACCGCTGGACCATGAAGGGTCCGGGAGCCGAGGGCTACTCCGGCAAGATCAAGGTCATTGACGTGGGTGACAAGATGACCTCGGCGGATTTACTCGTCGAGGAAGGGGAAACGAAGGGGAAAGCGGTCAAGGCGATTTTCCGTCTCGAAGGGGAAACGCTCCACTACTGTGGCACCTACGATTTGGAGCGGCCGACTGAGTTCAAGGGCGACAGCGACCCGTACTACTACGCCTGGAAGCGTGCCAAAGAGTGAGCGGGCCGAACCTAGCGGTGCACCGGACATCGCCACCTGTTGACCCGTTTCTCGGCCAGGCACTCCCATTCGCGATGACTTCGCGTTTCCCGGCCCTGCCACCGCCCGCACTTTCACCAGGCGGCGAGTTCGCGGCATGGCGGCGTTGCCGGCCACCCGTTTCACCCCGCCTTCACGCCCGGCACACCGCCGATGATCACCTCCGACGTGCGGAAGACGTGACCACTCGTTTGATGTCGCGAACGGTCACACCGGCGTACGCGCCTTCTTCTCGCGTTCGCAGGCCTGCGAAACGTATCGTGCGTCACTGGTGGGCGGAAATACCCGATACCTTACCGGCCGAGCAGCGTCCTCGGCAGGTCGTACGCCGCGTCCCGTGGTCGCGGCAAGTCGAGGAAGCGCGAAACGATGGCCGCCACCTGTTGGGGCACAGCCCCCTCTGACCGACGGCCGACGGCCAACCCGGGGCCGTAGACCAGGAGCGGTACGTGCCGGTCGTAGTCGTAAGGGGTGCCGTGGCCCGTGCCCCGCGCCCGCAGGCGGTCGGCAAAGAGATAGTACGGCTTCAGTAGCACGTACACATCGCCGGCCCGGTCGGCCACGAACGACCGCCGCACAAACTTGAGCGTGTCGTCCGGGTGGGGGGCCGTCTCAATCTCGTCCGCCGTGTAGGCCGTCTGGACCGCCGGTTGCCGCTTCAGCCATTCGACCAGGCTTGTCGCCACGTCGCCCGTCTTCACGTTCTTCGCGTCGGTCTGCCGCCGGTTCAAATACACCCACGGCGTCGGGGCCGATTCGATCCACAGCCCGGTCTGCCCTTTGAGCGCCTTAACCTCGTCGGCCAAGTCTTCGGGCTTGCCCGGCGGGCCCTGCGGCGGGCCAAACGTCGAACTCAGGTGATGTTCGGCGGCCGTGAGGAACGTCGCCAGATCCACCCGCGTAGAGTTCCTTGCCTCGGGAAGCGTCGCGGCGGCGACCTCCGGCAACGGGCCGACGCCGTGGTCGGCCGAGACCGTCACCGCGTAGTTCCCCGGTCCGACGGCCTCGTCGAGGAACTCCAGAAAGTCGGCGAGGATTTCGTCCGACCGGAGGGTCACGTCGAGCACTTCCTGAGAGTCGGGGCCGAACGTGTGCCCGATCACGTCGTTCGACGAGAAGCTAACGACGAGCAGGTCGGGCACGTCATCCTGGCCGAGTTGTTCCGCTCGGACGCACGCCTTCGCAAACGCCAGCAGCAACTCGTTGCCCATCGGCGAGTTGGCGAGGGCCTCATAGTACTCTTTCCCCAACGTGTCCTTGCCGCCCGTCATCATGTGAGGGAAGGTGACCCCGCGGCCGTTGAGTCGGCCCTCGCCGGACACCTCGTCGGGGCCGCTGAACGCGGAGTAATTCAGATCGCCCCGCGATCGCACCCAGTCCCGGCCGAACCACTGATCGGCGAACGGCCGGCCGCCCTTAAAGGGCTTCCGGTTGAACTCGCTAACCCACGCGGGGAGCGTGTCGGTGTAGTACGTGGACGTGACGAACTGGCCGTTGAACCAGAACGCCCCGTCGGGCCGCTTGCCCGTCGGCAGGATGGCCGAGCGGTCCTTCAGCGACAGGCCGAACACCTTGCCCTTGCCGGCGGTCTCCCGCTTCAGCACGTCGGCCACGGTCTCGGCCAGCATGAAGTCCGGATGGCCGACCGGCTTCGGCTTGCGCGGCGTCACGTCGGCCTTCGATGAGGTTGTCGGCAGGGCGGCCGGGAGCGGCGGCACGAACGCATAGCGATCCGACCCGGCGCAGTACACGAGGGCGGCGGCCTTTCGGTCGTACCACTCGTTCTCGATGATGCCGGTCTTGTCGAGCGTCGCCCCGCTGAGCAGTGCCGAGTGACCCGGGCCGGTACTCGTGCCGGCGTAGGGGTAGAAACAATTCGGGAACCACGCCCCGTCCTTCTGGATGCGGCGAAACCCGCGAGGACCGAACAGCGGCCGCCACTTGTCCACGTAGTCGCCACGCATCTGGTCGAAGACAATGAGGACCGCGAGTTTGACGGGGAGTTTGCCCGCGACCGGTTGTGGGATCGCAGGCAGCGCGGGGGAGCCCGTGCTGACGGCCAGCAAGCCGAACCCGAGGAGCAAGACGAGCAGTGTGAGACGCGGCATGGGTAGTCCAAACTCGGGGGAGGTCCGGTGCAGCAAACGACTGACCGGCCCGGCGAGTGTCTGTACGGCAATGTACGACAGGCATCGGCCCAAACCCAGCAACACCATGAACGAGAACGGGTCCCTTCCCCTTTGTGAAGATTCGCCGAAGATCGTGGTGCGATCCTTTCCCCGGGCGATATTCTGCTACAGCAGGTAGGTTCCACTCTCGCACCGGAAAGGTCCGCAGCTCCGCCACGATCTGAATCAACCGAACCGGTGTCAGGTCCACCTCGTCCACGACGCCTGTCCGCTCATTCCGCGAGGAATGCATGTCCGCAACCAGAGCGAAATCCCGCCTTCGCCCGGCGAGTGACTGCCGCCAGAGGACGAACGACACTGATCGAGCGACCGCATCGCCAGTCGGCCGAAGGAATTCCTTCCATAAATGCTCGCCGCCAGGGTGGACCGGCGCGCAAACTCAGAGGTTGTTGCCGCGCGGTGTCGGAGTTGCAGGGTGCGGGCGTGAGTCCGACGATGGTGGACACGCACCTGCGGAACAGGCCGGCCTGGGCGTGCGACGTCCACTCGACGGGTTTTGAGTCGCATAAGGTGCGTTCGCGGGTTACATCCGCTCGGCCTCCGCCAACTCAACCGGGTCAAAGGCAGGGTGTTTCAAGATGGTTTCGCGCGTACTCCCGCCGGACGAAAAAGGAACAACACCGGCGAGTCGTTCACCGACGTTTCCGGCTTCTAATCCCGCGGCGGCAGTCCGAGCGGGCGCGGGAAACGTCGTAAAGGTAAGCTTGGCAACGATTGCACACGCCTGTGCAACGGCTGAACAGACCGAGGACGCCGTGGATCGCCGAATCGCCCCCCGCCTCCTATTGCCCATTACGGTTGTGAGTGTTTTGCTGCTGGCCACTGCGGTTGGGGCGGCATGGTACATCCGGGGCATCCAGCAGAGCCTCGCCGCGAGCCTGACGGAAAACGTGGTGAGCGTCGTCGCGGCCCAGGAGCTGGAAGGCCACATCCGCGAAGTCGATGCGGCCCTCGATCGTTTCCTGATCACCGGAGACCGTGCCCACCTGGAGGCGATCCCGCGGCTCCAGCGGGAGACGGCCGACGCTTTGCGAACGGCCGAAGAGTGGGCACTGACGGACCAGGAGCAAGCCCTGATGCGCCGCGTACGGCTCGGCCACGACCGACTCTTCGGGGAACTTTCCCGTGCCGGGCGGGACGGTCCGGCGGACCAACTCCGGGGACGCATCGCCCAACTCGCGGAACTTCCGGAACGGGAGATTCTCGAACCGGCCCGCGAGTACCGCCGGGTGAACGAGGAAGTGCTGACCGAGACGAGCCGGGAAACCGCCCGCCTCGCGGACAGCCTTACGGTGGGGCTAGTCGTTCTCGGCCTGTGCGGGGCGGCCGGTGGCTTGCTCGGCGGGTGGGCCGTCACCACCGGCATCCGCCGGTCCATCGAGCAGACGGACGACCGTCTCCGCCATACGGCCGCCCGCCTGGAGGCCGTCGTCCCGTCCCCCGTAGCTCCGCCCGCGGAAGACGCGGCCGAGTGGGTGGACAAGTCCGTCTCGGCCGTCCTCGAACGACTGGAACAGACGGAGCGGAACGCCCTGCGGGCCGAGCAACTCGCATGGGTTGGCCAGATGGCGGCGGGCATCGCCCACGAAGTTCGCAACCCGCTCGCCGCGATCAAGATCATCGTCCAGACGGCGGCCGACCCGCTACGGCGGGCACCGTTCGGCTCCCGCGATCTCACCGTGTTAGAGCAAGAGATCACGCGGCTGGAACAGATTGTCAGCGGGTTCCTCGACTTCGCTCGGCCGCCGCAACCGGACAAACAACGGTTCGATGTGCGCGTCCTGCTGGAACAGACCGTGGACACGATCCGGGCACGGGCGAACCTCCAGCGCGTTACACTGGAGATCGACGCGCCGCCGGAGGCGGTCTGTGTGTGTGCCGACCCGAACCAACTGCGGCAACTCGTCTACAACTTGCTCTACAACGCCCTCGACGCCCAGCCGAAGGGCGGACAGGTGCGGGTGGCGGTCGCAACGCCGGACCCGGGTTCAGAGGTTGTCTTGCGAATCGAAGACGAGGGGAACGGTCTGCCGGCTGGTTTGGGGGATCGCATCTTCGAACCGTTCGTCAGTACGAAGGCTGCGGGGATGGGACTGGGGCTGTCGATTTGCCGCCGGATCGTCGAGTCACACGGCGGCACGATTCAAGCAAGTGGCGGGACCAACGGCGGGACGGCCTTCACCGTCCGCCTGCCGCAGCCCGTACCGAATCCCCAGACGGCCGAAGCTATCGCCGATCGTTCGAATGAGGGGTGGTGAAGTGCCGAAGATTTTGATCATCGACGACGAGCCGAGCCTCCTGTACTCGCTCGAATCGGGGCTTTCGATCGGCGATTGGGACGTCCTCACGGCCCAATCCGCGGCCGACGGGTTGGAGGCAGTCCAGAAGCGGAAGCCTGACGCCGTCATTCTCGACATGCGGTTGCCCGACATGACCGGGCTGGAAGCGTTCGACCAGATCAAGGCGATCGACGCGAAGCTGCCGGTGATGATCCTGACGGCGTTCGCCACGACGGAAGCGGCCATTGAGGCCGTCAAGCGGGGGGCGTTCGAGTACCTGCTCAAGCCGGTGGACATCCACCACCTGCGCGACCTTGTGGCGCGGGCCATCGAACTCCGGCGGATGCACAGCGTCCCGGCCGTTCTCGCGGGCGAGCCGGTACCGCCCGACGCCGACGAGATCGTCGGCCGCAGCCCCGCCATGCAGGCGGTGTACAAGTCCATCGGCCTGCTCGCGCCGCAGGACGTGACGGTCCTCATCACCGGCGAGAGTGGCACCGGCAAGGAGCTAATCGCCCGCGCCGTCTACCAGCACAGCAAGCGGGCGAACAAGCCGTTCCTCGCCATCAACTGTGCGGCCATTCCCGAAACGCTGCTGGAGTCCGAGTTGTTCGGCCACGAGCGCGGGGCGTTCACCGGGGCGGATCGGCAGCGGGTCGGC
Source organism: Limnoglobus roseus (assembly GCF_008254045.1). Taxonomy (GTDB): domain Bacteria; phylum Planctomycetota; class Planctomycetia; order Gemmatales; family Gemmataceae; genus Limnoglobus; species Limnoglobus roseus. The sequence goes on from NZ_CP042425.1 coordinate 7,522,235, forward strand.
AAGTTCGAACAGGCTAACGGCGGCACGCTGTTCCTCGACGAAATCGGCGACATGGCCCCGGCGGCGCAAGCCAAACTCCTGCGGGTGTTGCAAGAGCGGCGGTTCGACCGCGTCGGCGGGAACAGTTCCGTGACCACCGACGTTCGCCTCATCGCGGCTACCAACCAACGGCTCGACGAGATGGTGGCGGCCGGGTCGTTTCGCAACGACTTGCTGTACCGGCTGAACGGGTTCATGATCGCCTTGCCACCGCTACGGGACCGCCGCGACGACATCCCGCTCATCGCCGAACACTTCCTCCGCACGTTCGGCCGACAACTCGGGAAGACGTTTCAGCCCTTCGACGCCGACACGGTTCGCCTGCTGAAGTGGTACGGGTGGCCGGGGAACATTCGGGAATTGCACAACGCAATCCGGTTCGCCACGATCAAGGCCGTCGGCGACGTGGTGAACGTCGATTGCCTGCCGCCGTCGGTCCGCGGCGAGAACACGACCGGGCAACGACTGCCCGTCACCGGGGACATCCGTCAGGTCGTCCGCTCGCTCCTCGCGTCGGGGACGGGAGACGTGTACCGGCAGGTGATGGCCGAGGTGGACCGCGTCGTCATCGACGAGGCCCTCGAATTCGTTGGCGGGAACCAAGTCCAGGCCAGCGAACTCCTCGGCATCTCCCGCAACACGCTGCGGTCCAAGTTGCAATCGCGGGGCGGCGGCTGACGCCCCCATCCGCGGGCACGTCACCGACGGCCGGTCATGCTTGAAATTCTCTTCTCGCGTCGGCCACGGTACCAGGTGAATACCATCGGCACCGTCGTCCCGATTAACACCAGCGTCGAAGGTTCGGGGACGTGAATGTTCTCCAACGGATTCGACGGCCCCTCCGGCCGACCCTCGTCCGCATCTCGAATGTCAACTCGGGCCCAAATTCGGCCTCCGTTCGCGACCCCGTACCCGGTCGGAGCGTCGAACTGTTCTAACGTCACGGAATACACACGGCCGCCCAAAGTGGTCGTGTCGGAGAACGGGTCGGAGAAGACATTTTGCAACTCGGTTCCCGTTCGCCAAAGGCTACCGGTGAGTGTGCCTTCGAACGACAGATAGGCTGTCGTGGCGGACAGGTCGTCCCGCAACTCGACGCCGAACAGATACGGTAGGTCCGTGACGCGATCCGGGTCGGTGGCGGGTGCGCCCGACCACGAATAGACGGCCGTGATGGGAACGATGGCGCCGCCGACTACCGACGCATAGTCGTCGTTCGGGAAGGACAGGCCGCCGGTCAGACCGTCGATGCCGGCGATCGAATTCGTCGGCGTCCGATAGCTCCACGCGGGTAACGGACCGGCTTGGGCCTTCAGCGAAAGGGTAATCATGGCGGTGATCGTGAGTAAGCCGAAAGCAGTCTTCATGAGGGTCGAACTCTCCGTGACGGAACCATTGCGATGGCGAGATAGTTGGGAATCGCAACCAAGATGCCGCGGAGAAAATTGTGACGACTTCAACTAGGGAGGCCTAAAGTTTTCGCAAGCCCAATCCGAACGGTCGAGGCGAGCGAGGCTGTTCAAAAGGTGAGCGCGTGAACTCAAAAAATGAACACGACAGGGTATGGCCCTTCGGCTTCGCGGTATGGCTTACGTGTGCGCCAGCTGCACACGACTGTTGAACGAGTGCACAGCACCCCGAACCACCACCATTGATGGGCCAAAGCATCTCGGCATGGACCGTGAGAAATCGTTAACATGACCGGTTGGCAGTAACGGATGCGCGGGCGGACGTCGTACGACACTGATCCTGCCTCTCTTCGTAATTGGCTTATTTTCAGGCAATTTCACGTTCTCTTTTTCTTGGCGACGACTCTTCCGACGTTGTGCCGACGATCGCCAGAGTTGAGTCCCTCTCGTCGGCATTGTGTTTGCGTATCGTCGCCCATGCGTGCGTTGAACCGCAAGCCATCCGCCATTCCACCACGGTCTTGACCGGTGGGTAGCCCGATCGCGAACCAGCCGCGTTGACAAGGATCAACGATCGGCGGCCGGGAACTGCTGTCCCTCGACAGCCCGCCGGCCCGCGGATCGAAAACGTCGTCGGTTCTCATTGAGGAGTTTTTGCATGTTCCCCGCGTTTTGGAAGAAGCGTGTCCTGAAGCAACTGACCACCGCCGCGAAGAAGGCGAAGCCGACCGGCCTGAGGTGCGAGTCACTCGAAGATCGGCTAACGCCGGCGGCTCAACAACTGATCGCGAGCGCGGTCGAGTTTGGCGTGGCCCCGACCGTCTCCGTGTTCGACGCGGCCACCCGCCAACTCAAATTCACCGTGCCGGCTTACGAATCCACCTTCACCGGCGGCGTGCGGGTGGCGATCGGCGACGTGGACGGCGACGGCGTCGAGGACCTCATCACGGGGGCCGGTCGCGGCGGCGGCCCGGTCGTGAGCGTTTTCAGTGGGGCGGACGGGAGCTTGATCCGCACCTTCTTCGCCGGGGACGATACCAACCGCGGCGGCGTGACGGTGGCGGCCGCGGACTTCGACGGCGACGGACTGGCCGACGTCGTGGTCGGGGCCGTGAAGAACGGCGTGGAAATCATCCAGGTCCTCCGCGGGACCGACGGGGCGGTGCTGAAGGAGTTCCGACCGTTCGACGCGGCGATTGAAGGCGTGAACATCGCGACCGGGGACTACAACGGCGACGGCACCCCGGACGTGGTGATCGGGGCCGGCGTCGGCGGCGGCCCGCGCGTCACAGTCGTCGACGGCAAGACCTCGGAGATCCTGCTCAACACCTTCGCCTTCGAACCGTCGTTCCGCGGCGGCATGCAAGTCGCCGCAGGCGACCTGGACGGTGACGGCCGGGCGGAAGTCATCGCCGCGGCCGGGCCGGCCGGTGGGCCGCGCATCGTTTCCTTCGCCGGGGGGACGGGCGTCCAGACGCACAGCTTCTTCGCTTACGACAACACGAACGCCCGCAACGGGGTGCAGGTGTCCGTCTTCGACGTGGACCGCAACGGCACGAACGACATCGTCACCGCCGACGGCCCCGGCCAAGCCCCCAACCTCCGAGCCTTCGACGGGATATCCCTCGCCCGCCTGGATATCTCGTCGTTCCCCGGCCTGCCGTTCGGGTCGGTCGTTGTCTTCGGTCCCGGTCCGATCGACACGACCACCCCGTCGGCAGTGGTCAACACGACCGCGACCAGCCCGACGAATGTTAACCCGATCCCGTTCACGATCGCCTTTAGTGAAGACGTCAGCCCGCTGACGGTCGCCGGCCTCAGTGTGACGAACGGCACGGTGACAGCCCTCGCGTCCACCGACGCTCGCACATACACCGTGAGCGTCACGCCGACCGGCCAAGGAAGCGTGGCCGTTTCGGTACTGGCCGGGGCCGTCGCCGACGCCGCGGGCAATCCGAACACGGCGTCCAACAGCGCGAGCGTGGTCTTCGACAGCGTTGCCCCCGTCGCGACGCTCGCCACCACGGCGGCCGACCCAACGAACCTCGTCTCGATCCCGGTTTCGGTCACGTTCTCCGAAGGCGTGAGCGACCTCGACTCCTCGACCATCGCCGTGACGAACGGCACGCTCTCGAACTTCGTCGCGGTGGACGGCCGGACGTTCACGTTCGACGTGACACCGACGGTCGATGGTCTCGTCGCCATCGACCTCGCCGCCGGTGCGGTCATGGACGCGGCCGGCAACGCAAGTGCGGCCGCCAGCCTTACGATCACGTCGGACCGAACCGCCCCGAGCGTCGTGGTGGAAACCACGGCCGGTGATTCGACCGGCGTGAACCCGATCCCGTTCACGATCACGTTCGACGAAACCGTGAGAGGCTTTACTGCCACCGGTGTCAGCGTCGTCAACGGGGCCGTACTGAACTTCGTCGCGGCCGACGCCCAACACTACACGTTCGACGTCGTCCCGGCCGGCACGGGCGATGTGATTGTCTCCGTGGCCGCGGGCGTCGCAATCGATGCGGCCGGGAACGCCAATACCATTTCGAACGACGTGACGGTGACGTTCACCGGGACCGTGGTCGCCCCGACGATCTCGACAACGGCGTCCGACACGACCAACCTCACGCCGATTCCCGTGACCGTGACGTTCAGCGACGACGTGACCGACTTCGACGTCAGCGACCTCGTCGTGACGAACGGCACGGCGTCGAACTTCGTCGCGGTGGACGCCCGAACGTACACGTTCGACGTGACGCCGGTGACGGACGGCCTCGTCACCGTCGCCGTCCCACCGGGGGCCGCGCTCGACTCGGCCGGTGCCCCGACGGCGGCCGGCACGTTCAGCATCACCTCCGACACGACCGCCCCCGTGCCGGTCGTCAGCACGACGGCTTCGACCGTCAACAACCTTGCGACGATAGGCTTCACCGTCACGTTCAATGAGGACGTAACCGGGTTCAGCGACGACGCGATCGTCGTGACGAACGGCACGACGTCGAACTTCGTGGCCGTGGACGCGCGGACGTACACGTTCGATGTGACCCCGACCGCCGACGGCCCCGTGACGGTGTCTGTAACGGGCGGCACCGCCTTCGACACCGCCGGCAATGCTAGCACGGCATCAGCGGATGTGACCGTTACGTCCGACCGGACCGCACCGACGGCGACCTTGTCGACGACGGCGGCCGATCCGACGAACGCCAGCCCGATCTCGTTCACCGTCACGTTCGATGAAGATGTCGTCGGGTTCAACAACTCCGGTACCACCGTCACCAACGGGGCCGTGTCAAATTTCGTCGTGGTGGACGCCCGGACCTACACGTTCGACGTGACGCCGACCGCCGACGGATTAGTGACAGTCGACATCGCGGCCGGGGTCGCTTTCGACGCCGCCGGCAACGGCAACGTGACCGCGTCGTTCGCCCTGACGTTCGACACGACCGGACCGGTGCCAACACTCTCGACGACGGCACCGGCGGCAACGAACGCCGGCCTCCTGTCGTTCACGATCACGTTCGACGAGGACGTGGTCGGGTTCGATGAGACCGGACTGGACGTGACGAACGGCACGGTGTCGGGCTTCGTCGCCGTGGACGGCCGCACGTTCACCTTCGACGTCAGCCCGACCGCGGAGGGCGATGTTACGGTTTCCGTGCTGCCGGGCGTGATCTCCGACGCCCTCGGCAACCCGAATCCGGCGTCGAATGTCGTCACCGTCGTTTACGACGTCACGGCCCCGACGCCGACCTTGTCGACGACGGCGACCGACCCGTCGAACACCGCGACGATTTCGTTCACCGTCACGTTCGATGAAGGCGTGACCGGGTTCGACGAAACCGGGCTGACCGTGACGAACGGGACGGTGTCGAATTTCGTCGCCGTGGACGCTCAGACGTACACGTTCGACGTGACCCCGACCACCGATGGCCTGGTGACAATCGACATCGCGGCCGGGGTGGCCTTCGACTCTGCCGGTAACGCCAGCAATGCGGTGACCACGTACACGATCGTTTCGGACCAGGCGGCTCCGACGGTCACGATCGACCCGACTTCGACCGGCGGCATCACGGGCACGGCCAGTGACGGCCCCGGCACGGGCGTGACCGGGATCGAGGTGAGCGTTCAAGACGTGAACGGCTCGGGGCTGTTCTGGGACGAGACGACGCAGGACTTCACCAGTTCGGTCGAACTGTTCTACGCCGCCACCGACACGTCCGGCCTCGCGGACTGGTCGACCTGGGCGTACTCGCTGCCGGCCGGCGTCACGGGCGACTTCCAGGTTCACGCCCGCGGGTCCGACGCAGCCGGGAACCCGGGCGAAGAGTCCGCACTCGTGACGGTGTCGTAACTCAGTCGGTCCGCCGGGAACACGAGTTCCCGGCGGACCCGGTTTCCGTTCCCCCTGCCCGAGATCCTAGCCCATGGTCCCGACCGCCGACCCGCAACGAACGCCCGCGATCGGACTGGACCTCGCCCTGCTGGCCTTGCTCGTCGAGCAAGCCCGCACGCGGTTACTCACCTCAAGGGCGGACGACCCGCTCTTTCTCTCGCGATTCGGCTGGTCGGTCCTCGACCACCTGGAACTTCGGCCGACGGACGTGGTCGCGGCCGGGGCGTCCCAGCAGGTGGTTCAGAAAGCCTACGAAGAGATCGGCCGGCGGTTCCTGGACGTCGTGTTACCGGCGATCGAAGACATCCCCCACCTGGATGCGAAGCACGTGGCCGAGTACCTCGCCTCGATCGACCCGAACCGCCCCGTCGCGAGTCGTCTGTCGGCCGCGTTCGGGGCGAGCCGGATGCGACTGTTCGACCGCGACCGGCGGTTGGTGTACCGGTCCGTCGGCTACCGCGGGCGGCGAGGCGACCCCCTCGCCGATTTCCTGATCGAATACGCGATCCGGCCGGTCGTGGTGGCCGCGGCAAGCCTCCCGACCCGCGACTTCTGAGCTGTGACTCAGTGGAAGACCCGCCGCTTCACGACGCCGCCCGTCGCCTCATGGACCGGCAAGACGACGATGAACGCTCCCTCGTCGATCCCCTTCACCACCCCCTCCAGGCGGGTCACTTCCAGCCGCGTCACGACGCAGAACAGCACTTCCGTCTGGGCGGCCGTGTAGCCCCCCTTGCCGATGAACGTCGTCACCCCGCGGCCGAGTTCGGAGAGGATCGCCTGGCGGATCGGCTCGTGCTTCGCCGACATGATGAGGACGCCGTTGTACGCCTCAATGCCGTGGAGCAGGTAGTCGATCGTCTTCGACCCGGCGAAGTACGTCAGGGCCGAGTACAGGGCCGGCTCGACGCCGAGGTAGAACGCGGCCGTGCCGAAGATAAGGACGTTCAGCCCGAGGACGACCTCGCCGACGGTCGCGAACGACCGCTTGCTGACGATCACGGCCAAGATTTCCGTGCCGTCGAGGACGCCGCCGCCGCGGATCGCCAGGCCGACGCCGGCCCCGACGAAGAACCCGCCGAATATGGCCGCCAGGAACTTGTCCGTCGTCGCCACCGGGAACGGGACGAACTCCAGGCACAGCGCCTGCCCGACGATGGCCACCGAACTCGTAACCGCGAACCGCCGGCCGATGTGCTTGTGCCCGAGGGCGACGAACGGGGCATTCACGAGGACCAGGAAGACCGACAGTGGCAGGCCGGAGATTCGGGACATGAGCATCGACACGCCGGTTACGCCGCCGTCGATGAAGTGACTTGGGAGCAAGAAGCTCGCCAGGCCGAGCGACGCGACGAAGATGCCGGTCGTGAGGTAGAGCCAGTTCCACCGTGGTTTGACGCTTGCCATGATACCTTTGTGTGAACGAAGTTTGTGGCCGTCATTGGTCGGCCGATCCGAGGTCGCCGGGCGTGAAGTCGATCGTGAACGACGGACCGCCCGTTCCGAAGAACGACCCGATCCGCTGCCAGGCGTTCATCGACCGCTTCCACCGGCGGAGGGCCGCGTCGATACGGGCGACGGCCGGGTCGCCCCGCTCGCGGATCGCGTGGAACACCGAGAAGAACCCGTCGGTGTTCCCTTCCAGCAGGAGGGCGGTCGCGTAGTTCGCCTGGAAGACGGCGGGCACCTCTTGCTTCATCGCCAGCCCAGACGGCTCGAACACCAGCCGCCGGAGGATGCCGGCCGCCTCGGCGGGCCGACCGGTCCGCATCTGGCACACCGCCCGAGCGTTTTGTATCCAGGGCGTACCGGGTCCCGCCAGTAGGCTCAGTGCCTCGTCGGGTTTTCCGCGATCGAGACAGACACTGACCCGCGCGAGCAGATCGTGCGGGCGGTCGTTCTGATCGGACAGGTCAAGTGCGTTGAGCGACAGTTGGTGAAGGTTCACGCATATTCTCCTGGGCGGCGGCACACAACTCAGTCCAGGGACGAGCCGGCCGCCGGTTGGCTGGGATAAATGGAAAGGTGTCGATCCTCGACCGCTAAATCAGCCAGGAGCAATGCACGATATGAAGTCGGCGGGGGTGGAAGCACCTCCCCATCATCCCGACGGGATCGGACGGTACCGACGACCGCGGACGAGTTGACCGTACAGTGGGATATGGAGGCTCGCCCGTGGGTTCCGTAGTTCGCCCCCACGAGCCCAAGGACGGATTCTTGTGCAGATGAATCGCCGGATCTGGGGATTGGTGCCCTGAGTCAACCACCACGCGACTTGGGGACGGCGAGATTCGAGAATACCCCGCCCGGTCCTGCGCGTTCACCAGGCCGGACAAGGCCACGATCGCCACACAGACGGCAACAAAACGCGGACCCAAGTCAGCAACTAGGGAACAGTTCATGAGATAAATCTCCCCTCGGCCAGAGGAGGAAATTGAACAACTAAAGCAATCGCAATGCCGTAAGATCGGCTGTCCTCAAACGCGGTGTGATTTGAACTACCGCGTACTGATTTTTTTGGCCGGTGGAAAACTTCCTGAACTGATACTGCACAGCACGTTTCAAAAGTTGCACAGGACCCAATGTTCCTTTGCCTTTCGGTCGATCCGCGAGGGCCTCGGTGATTAACATCAAAACCCTCACGGATCGATCGAAGGCAACCAGTGATCTATGGCCGTCAATCGACACCCCAATCAAGTGTTGAGTAACGCTGGTGGCCAACTGGGGTTCTCCACGTACAGTTGGTCGCGCAGCTCGCGTGCAGCTATGCCCTTGGCCCGGGGGATCCCGAACCGATCGTAACGGCGTTACCAAGTCGGGCTGGCACGAAAGAAATTACAGGCCCGTCACCGCCAAAACTCGACTCTGTGGCCGACTCAACCCCTGCGTTGACAAACGCGCCCCCACCCCTCATGACCCGCCGGCCGCGGACCCGATCCGGATTGCGGTGACATTCCATACCGCCCTGTTCAACCCAGCCGCCCGGACGCGGTTCGAGCGTCAGCAGTGGGAACCGTCGTGAGCGGCAACTTTGCGATCGACGGGGCAATGTACTGCGTGGCGTTCGACGGGCCGCCCCCAATCGCTACGTAACCGGCAGCGTCCGCACGCTCAGAACGCAATACGCCCCGCGCCGACGTCGGCTTCAGGGTGAACGGCAAATCGTGTTCGAGGGCTGGACAGCGAGGCGGGGATGGCCGTGTCACGCGATAACGCCCGTGACGACGCGGCCGGCCACGTCCGTCAGCCGCTCGTGCCGACCCTGGTGGAAGTACGTCAGTTTCTCGTGGTCGAGGCCGAGCAGGGCCAGGATCGTCGCGTGCAGATCGTGCAGATGGACCTTATCCTCGACCGCCTCGAAACCTAGGTCGTCGGTCGCGCCGTAAGCGGTGCCGCCCTTCACGCCGCCGCCGGCCAGCCACATCGAGAACCCGTAGGGGTTGTGGTTGCGGCCGGGCTCGCCCTTGCCCTCGCTGAACGGCATCCGACCGAACTCGCCGCCCCAGACGACGAGCGTTCTCTCCAGCAGGCCGCGCTGCTTCAGGTCCGCCAGTAGGGCCGCGATCGGCTGATCGACCTCGCCGGCGTGCCGGCCGTGGTTCTTCTCGACGCTCTGGTGCGCGTCCCACGTCTCTTCCAGGTGGCCGCCGCCGCTGTACAGTTGCACGAACCGCACGCCGCGTTCGACCAACCGCCGGGCGATCACGCAGTTGCGGCCGAACTCGTCGGTCGGTTGCTTGCCGACGCCGTACAGGTCGAGCGTCGCCTTCGTCTCTTTCGACAAATCCACCGCTTCCGGGGCCGCCGACTGCATCCGGTACGCGAGTTCGTAACTGTTGATCCGGGCCGCCAGGTCACGGCCGCCGGGCCGGGCGTCGAGGTGCTCTTGGTTCAGTTTCGCCAGTAGGTCGAGTTGCTCCTTCTGCACCTTCGGCGTGACGTGGGCCGGGCCGCGGAGGTCGAGGATGGGGTCGCCGGTCGGGCGGAACAGGGTGCCGGTATACGCCGCGGACATGAAGCCGTTGGACCAGTTCGGCTGGCCGCTGATCGGGCCGCCGCGCTTGTCCATCAGCACAACGTAGCCGGGCAGGTCTTGGTTCTCGGTGCCGAGGCCGTAGACGGCCCAACTGCCGAGCGACGGCCGGCCGATGAACGTCTTGCCCGTGTTCATCTGCACGAGGGCCGACCCGTGGGCGTGGCTGTCCGTGTGGCACGACCGAATGACAGCGAGCGAGTCGGCGTGCTCGCGGACCTTCGGGAAGTAATCGGACACCATCAGCCCGCTCTTGCCGCCGGGGCGGAACTTGCGGAATCCCGGCGTCAGGAACCCGACCTTGCGGCCGCCGGAGTTGATGAACTTCTTGTCCGCCGGGAGCGACTGGTTGGCGTGCTTCTCGATCATCGGCTTGTGGTCGAACGTGTCCACCTGGCTCGGCCCGCCGTTCATCAGGAAGATGACGCTCTTGGCCTTCGCCGGGAAGTGCGACTTCTTCGGGGCCGTCGGAGTTTCCGTCGCGGTGGCGTGCTTGGCGAAGAACCCGTCGGCGAGGAGGAAGCTCGTAAGCGCGGTGCCGGCAAAGCCGCCGCCCATTTGCCAGACGAATTCGCGGCGGGTGTGCCCGCAGGGGAAGGAAGATGTCATATCGCCTCCGATGTCTTCAGTCGCGGTGCGGCGGCAGTCGTTAGCCAGGGTGAAACCCCTGGGACCAGGCACCCGAAATGGACAAGCCCCGGAGGGGCGGCAGTCGCATCTGTCACCCCTCCGGGGCTTGTTGGTTTGGCGGGTAGGTTCCGGGGTTCCGCAGAGCCTCCACCCCTGGCTAACATTTGCCGCACCTCCGGTGCTAAACGCAGATCAATCGACGTACAGGAACTCGTTCGCGTTCAGCAGCACGTGGCACAGCGACGCCAGCGCCAGGTGGCCGGCGTCCTTCTGACCGGCGAAGTTCGCCCGCTGCTTCGCCAGGTGTTCAACGGCCGCCGCGGTCTCGCTCGGTCGCGGGTCGCGACTGAGGGCAAACCGCCACGCCGCCACGATCCGCTTCGCCTCCTCGGTCGCGGCCTTCTCGACGCGCCCGGCCAGCCGCTCGCTCTGTTGGTGTGAGAAGCGACTGTTCAAGAGCGTCAGGGCTTGCGGGGCGACGGTCGTACTGTCCCGCCGGCCGCACGGCAGGGTCGTGTCCGGGAAGTCGAATGTCGTCAACTGCGGGGCGAGGAGGCCGCGCTTGCTCAAGGCGTACACGCTCCGCCGCCCCTGCTCCGCCGGCGGCGACGCCTTCCACGCGGCCGCCTTTGTTGAAAGCCCTTCGAGGGCCTCCGGTGACAGTTCCGGGGCGAAACTCGGACCGCCGACCGGTTCCAGCGTTAAGTTGCCTCCCGCCTGGAGCAGTGCGTCGCGAATCACCTCGGCCTCGACGCGCCGCCGATCAGCCCGCCACCACAGTTTGTTGCCGGCGTCCTCCTTCGCGTACTCGTCCTGCCGCGGGTGGAGCGACGACTGCTGATACGTCTTCGAGAGCAAAATGAGACGGTGGACGTGTTTGGTGGACCACCTGTTCGCGATCAACTCCGTGGCCAGCCAGTCGAGCAGGTCCGGGTGCGTCGGCCTCTCGCCAGTGAACCCGAAGTTGTCCGGCGACCGCACGAGGCCCTGGCCGAAGTGGAACTGCCAGACGCGGTTGACCCACACGCGGGCCGTCAGCGGGTTCTTCGGGTCAACGATCCACTCTGCCAACGCCAAGCGCCGGTGGGTCGTCTTCGCGTCGGCCGGGGGTTGCGGAATCGGCCGATCGAGCGTCGGCAGCATCGACAGGTGCCCGGGTTCAACCACCTCGGCGGGCCGGGCGGGGTCGCCCTTCTTCAACAGCCGAATCGGCGGGACGGTGCGGCCGCGGTCGGTCCACCCGTGGGCGTCGCTGCCGAGCGCCTTCGTGCTTGGCCCGCCGAGCAACTCCCGCGGCCCCGGCTCGACGAACCCGGCCCAGAACGCGGCCGCCATGCGGTAGTAGTCGGCCTGGCGGATCGGGTCGAACTTGTGGTCGTGGCAGCGGGCGCACTTCACCGTCATGCCGAGGAACGCCGCGCTCGTGGCCCCGACCATGTCTTCGAGGCGGTCGTACTTGTACTCCTGCGGGTCGTTCGGCTCGTCGTTCCAGGTGCCGAGGCGGATGAAGGTGGTGGCGACGACGGTCTGCTCGGTGCGGTCCGGTAGTTCGTCGCCGGCCAGTTGGGCGGTCACGAAGCGGTCGAACGGCAGATCGTCGTTGAACGCACGGATCACCCAGTCGCGGTACTTCCAGGCGTTCGGCTTCACCTGGTCTCGCTCGTACCCGCACGTCTCGGCGTACCGGGCCACGTCGAGCCAGTGCCGGCCCCAGCGTTCGCCGTACCGCGGGCTGGCGAGGTACTGTTCGACGAGCTTCTCGTAGGCGTCCGGGGCCGGGTCGCGAACGAACGCTTCCACTTGTTCGAATGTCGGCGGCAGGCCGAGCAGGTCGAACGACAGGCGGCGGATGAGCGTACGGCGGTCGGCCGGCGGGGCCGGCGTCCAGCCGCGGTCCGTCAACGCCCGCCTCACGAAGCCGTCGAGCGTCCCGGACGGTTTGCGGACCGGCTGGAGCGACCACCAGTCACGGCCCGCTCGGCTACCGGTCGTCGATTCGAACAGGTCAAGGGTCCGACCCGCCGGCCACGGGGCCTTATCCGCGACCCACGCCGCGAGGGCTTTTTGCTGCGAATCGGCCAGGGGCTGCGGTTTGCCCTGCTTCGGCGGCGGCATCTCGCCGGAGCGGACCCGCTCGAACAGTAGATCAAAGTCCGGGCCGTGCTTGCCGCCGGCGCGAAGGCCCGGCCCGGTCGTGAGATCAAGACCGCCCGCCGGGGCGGCGCCGCCGTGGCACTCGACGCAGTGGCCGAGTAGGATCGGTGCGACGGTGCGGTTGAAGTCGGTCTCGGCACGCAGGGGGGCGGTCAAAAGGCTCGCGAGCAAACTCGCGAGGGCCGTGGAGAGGGTTCGCGATGGCATTCAACCGCACGGGTCGGGGGAGAGTTTACCTCCGTCATCCTCGCACATCTGCCGCGATGCCTCAACAAAAAAGGTAGTGCTTCGACCGAGGCCGTGCGGTTCAACCGGCGTCGCGGTCCACCACGCCCCGTCGTTGTAGGCGGCGGGCGACCAGCCAGCACAGGCCGGACCACGCCGCCCCGGCCGACCACCCGGCCGCCACGTCGGACGGATAGTGGACTCCCAGGTACACGCGGCTGATGCCGACGAGAGCCGCCAAGCACGCGGCGACGAGCACGAAGTACGCCTTCGCCCACCCCGCCGTCACCAGGCGGGCGAGCATGGCCCCGAGCGTCAGGTACACGACGGCCGAAAGCATGGCGTGGCCGCTCGGGAAGCTGGCGTCGGACACGGCCGCCAAGTGCGGCACCACGGCCGGCCGGGGGCGGGCGAAGGCGGCCTTGAGGGCGGCGCTCAGTACCGCCCCGCCGACCACGGCGGTCAGCACGAACACGGCCGCCGGGCGGTGCCGACCGGCCAGCAGGTATCCGACGACACCGGCGGTCACGAGCGTGAGGACGGCCGGCCCGCCGAGGGCGGTCACGTCCCGTACGGCCTCCCGCACCCACCGAGGGCCGATCGGGGCGGCCGGGTCGTCGGCCGTGCGGAACGCCCGCAGAACGCGCTCGTCAGCGGCCTGTAGCTCAGGTCCCGTGACGGCGGCCGCGGCGGCCAAGAACGCCACCCCGCCACTGACGGCGGCGAAGGCCACGAGGCGGACGAGCCAATCCGCCCCGGCTACCCACTCCCGAGCCGCCCGCCCGACGATGATCGCCCCTCGCATGCCGTTCAACGCTCCCTCGACCGAGTTGGTTGGAAGGCAGACGCCATACCCGTCCCTCGCCGGCTGAATCACCTATCGGTCCGCATGGGTGTGGACCGGGTGCTGGTGTCGTCGCCGCAAGGTTCCATCGTACACGCCGACCCGCTTCACCTCGTGACTTTCGACGGCCACTTCCACGCACATCCCCGCACATCTCGCGATCCGTCGGGACGACCACATTTGCGGGCATCCGCGTACCGCTCACGTTACTTCTGGTGCGGAACCTGTGGAACCTTTCTCCGTACTCATACCTACTCGGGAGGAAGGAATATTGCTGAAATGTAGTGTGTAATGTGCGTACTACCGATTTAGCCGTTAGGGAAAAGGTTCTGCACGTTCCGCACATGGGGCGGATCCGCCACGGTGATTCCTTCTTGCGGTGTGGAGTGCCGCCAAGTCGGCGGGATGATCGCAGATCAGGCCACGCTGGCTAATTTTTGCCCGTTTTTGGGCATTCTTTCCCCACTACTGGGCTGGGTTCTTTCCCCTATCATCTGTCATTGCTTACAAGGCAAGGGGTTGTAACACCCTCATTCGTGTGGCATGGCTTTGGCAAGCACACGCGAATTCACGTGAGTCTGCTCAGCTCGGACACCGCTCCCGTCCTGCAACGCAACTCCTCATTCCGCACCATGAAACCTCCAGCGTGAGGCACAGATGCTTCGTGACCGTCGGACCGCATTCACCCTCATCGAGTTGCTCGTCGTCATCGCCATCATTGCGATCCTGATTGGCTTGCTCTTGCCGGCCGTCCAGAAGGTTCGCGAGGCGGCGGCGCGGATGAGTTGCACGAACAACCTCAAACAAGTCGGCCTCGCCTTCCACGGCTTCCACGATACGAACAAAGGCTTCCCCGCCCGCCGCACCGACTTCAGTTTGGGGGCGACCCCTTCGCCGTTGGGGCGGGCTTACGGCGGTTGGGGCTGGCTCATCCTTCCGTACATGGAACAACAGACCGTCGATAACGCCATGAACCCCAAGGCGGACTTCTTCGACTCGGTCAACCAGCCCGCCGTCGGAACGAGAATCAAAACGTACCGTTGCCCGTCCGCACCCGACCGGACGGTCACCATTACCGCAACGGGTACGACGACCTCGCTGCACCCCGGCACGTCGTTCACGGCGGAATGTGGTTCGATTGATTACCAGACGAGCAACGGGGTTTCGATGCCCACGGACGGTTACGGTGCCGGCTGGGTTCCGCCGAGTCCTTCCAACAAGCACGATGCCCTCGACGACGATCGCTACGTGAGAATCGCCGAACATACCGACGGCCTTTCCAATAACGTCCTCGTTTTCGAGCAAGCGGGGCGGACGCAGATTTGGAACCTCGGCAAAAAGGTGGGCGACGAAACGACCAACGCCAACAGCCGGGGCGCGTGGGCGGGCTATATGTCCATCGCGATCGGCATGTACAACCCCGGCCACACCAACGCCGCCGGCCAACTGGACCAAAGTACGGTGTCGGGCGGGTCGGGACTGAGCGCGTCGGTCCTCTCGTGCGTCATGAATTGCAGCAATCAACAAGGGGTCTACGGCTTCCACACGAACGGGGCGAATTTCCTGCTGGCCGACGGGTCAGTCCGATTCGGCTCGGCCAACTTGAGCGGGCGGGTACTGGCACAGTGGCTCATCAAAGACGACGGGGAGGCTCCCCTCAGTACCGATTGACCACGTGGCTAAAAGTGATCGCGGGCTTGCTTCTCAACGAGGTGGTTTCATGCGTCTGCCGGGGTTTGTTGTTTTGATGGCGGTGGTTCTCGTCGGCCCGGGTTGCGGCTCGGGCGCGTCGAAGGCGCCAGGGTTGCCGCCGCTTGTTCCGGTCCGCGGCTCCGTTCTGTACCAGGGCAAACCGCTGGAAGGCGTGGCGGTGGAATTCCACCCGCTCTTCGACATGGGGGCGGTCAAGTTCAGCCCGTTCGGCAAAACGGCGGCCGACGGAACGTTCACGCTCGTCTCCGGCAACGACGGGGCACCCGTCGGGGAGTACGCCGTGACGTTCACCTATCCGGACCCAAAGTGGGACCCGCAGGAGGGCGGAACGCCGGCGGACCGCTGGAAGGGCAAGTACAGCAACGCGGCCAAGAGCAAGTTCAAAGTGAAAATCGCCGAGGGGTCCAACGACCTCGAACCGTTCAAACTCGACTGACGGCCTTCCCACACCATCGAGATTTGCTTCATGGCCACACTCACAGCCCCTCCCGCTCTCCAGACTCCCGTGCGGGCGGACAACGTCACCAAGCGGTTTCGCCAGGGCGAAGCCGTGGTGGAGGCGATCAAGGGCGTGTCGCTGACCGTCCACGACGGCGAGTTCGTCGCCATCATGGGCGCGAGCGGGTCCGGCAAGAGTACGCTGCTGCACACGATGGCCGGCCTCACCCGCCCGGACGAGGGCCGCATGGCGATCGCCGACACGGACCTGTCGTCGCTGTCGGACGCGAAGCTCACCCGCTTTCGCCGTCGCAAGATCGGGCTGGTCTTCCAGGCGTTTAACCTCATCCCAACGCTGACGGCCGAGGAGAACGTCACCCTGCCGCTGATGACCGACGGCCGCGGCAGTCAGGCTGCCGAGCGCCTCGACCCGCTGCTCGACCGCCTAGGTTTGACGCCCCGCCGCCGGCACCGGCCGGACGCGATGAGCGGCGGCGAGCAGCAACGGGTGGCCATCGCCCGCGCGCTCATCACCGACCCCGCTCTCGTGCTGGCCGACGAGCCGACGGGCAGCCTCGACTCTGTGACCGGCCAGACCATCTGCCGGCTGCTGAAGGAACTGTGCGAAGAGCAGAAGCGGACGATTGTCGTCGTGACCCACGAGCCGAGCGTGGCCGTGTGGGCGAGCCGCGTGGTCGTGATGAAGGACGGCCGCGTCCTCACCGAGTTTCGCACGGCCGACTTCCCGACGGCGGAACTGCTCACCGCCCACTACCAGCACGTCGTCAACGCCGGCCCGGCGTAAGGAACTCCCAATGACGTTCGCGGAACTGAAGGTCGTCCTCCGGTTGGTGGCCTCGCACGTGCGGCACCGGCCCGGCCGCGTCTTGTTAACCAGCCTCTCGACGGTGGCCGCCGCGTGCATCGTCGTCTGGGTCGTCAGCGGATACGATTCGCTCGTCGGTCAGTTCGGGGCGATGGGCGAGGAGTACCTCGGCCGGTACGAGTTCCTCCTCGTCCCCTCGCAGAACCGGGGGGATGCGGCTCCGGTCGGGATAGGCCGGGCGAGCCAACTGTCGAAGGATCTGATCGAGCAAGTCCGCCGCGATCCCGCGGTGGCGGTCCTCGACCCGGTGTTCGAAACCGCCGTGCGGGCCACCAAGATCGGCGACACGAGTACAACGCGGTTTCCCGGCTTCGGGCCGGGGGCGGAGGCTGAAGAAGGTGCGCCGCCGGCAGCCGCGCCGGCGACTCCAGCAACGCCAGCGACGCCGCAGACACCCCGGCAACCGCCGCAACCTGAGTCCGGCCCGCGGATCATGGGCGGCGTGGCCGCGCAGCGGGCGATGAGCCGGGTGCCCACCGTCGTCGGCACCGATTCCGCCGAGCCACTGCACAAGGTTCTCCATGGCCAGTGGTTCGACCCGAAGGACGGCGAGGCCAACAACGGTGCACTCACGTCAGAGGCGGCCGAGCAACTCGGCATCCATGTCGGCGACGAGATGGTGGTGGCCAACGGCTTCGGCCCGAACCGGACGGAGAACTTCGTCAAAATCGTCGCGATCGTGGAACAATCGAAGCGTCTGCCGGGACCGAAGTTCATGGTCGGCCTGCCGCCGACGCGACCGGGGGCACTGCCAGGCGGCCCGGCGTCGAACGCCCTGTACGTGCCGGTGGCCTTGGCCGAACGTCTCGCCAACATCCCGGCCCGCGTTAGCTACACCGGCGTCATCCTCAAGCCCGGGGAGTCGATCGAGGCGTTCCAGGGCCGGTGGGCCGAACAATTCGGCAAGTCGTCACCGCCGGTCGAGGTCCGCACGCCGGGCAAGGTGGACACCGAGGTGGACAATAGCACCATCTTCGAGACGGTCCGCGCCCAGGCGTACTCGGCGACCGGCATCTCGCTGCTGGCCGCCCTGTTCATCATCTTCACGACACTGAGCATGGGCGTGGACGAGCGGATTCGGCAGTTCGCCATGCTCCGAGCCGTGTCGCTGACGAAGTGGCAGATCGGCACGATGGTCTTCCTCGAAAGCATCCTGCTCGGGCTGATCGGCTGGGGCGGCGGCCTACTCGCGGGGTGGGCGTTGTTGAAGCTGATGGCCCAGGTGAAGCCGCAATTGCTCGCCGAAGGAGCCGCGCTCGGCATGTGGTGCGTGGTGCTGTCCGGGGTGTGCGCGCTCGGCGGGTCGGTGGCCGCCGCGATCATGCCGGCGTGGCGGGCCACGAGCGTGAGCCCGCTGGAGGCGATGGTCCCGCGGCGGGCCGCGTACACCGGCCGGTTGCCGTGGCTGGTCACGATCATCGGCCTCATTCTCATCGCGATCAACCCGCTGGTGGTGTTCTACGTGCCGATGCCGGATAGCTCGCGATACCTGATCGCGGCCGCAGTCGGTTGTACGTCGATGGTCCTCGGGTTCGTGCTGCTCGCCCCGATGGCGGTCGCCCTCACGGAGCGTGTCCTCGGCCCAGTCCTCGCGTGGGTGTTGCGGCTCAACCCTCGCCTGCTGGCGACACAACTGTCGGCAAACATGTGGCGGACGGTTGGCACGACAGTCGCCATGACGATCGGCCTCGGCCTGTTCGTGGCAACGCAAACGTGGGGCTACTCGATGCTCGCCCCGTTCACGCCCGGGGAGTGGGCACCGGACCTCGTCGTCAGCGTGCCCGGCGGCGTGCCCGACGACAAGATCGACGCCGTGCGGCACGTGCCCGGCCTCGTCGCAGACAAGTTCCTGCCGTTGGCAGTCAAGCATGTGAAGTTTACCGACGATCCGACGGGGTCGAAGGTCCGCGAGTCGGCCACGCGCCAAGACACGTGCGTGATGGTCGGGGTCGACCTCGATCTCGCGCTCGGCGGCGACAACCCGGTGTTCAAGTTCGAGTACGTCGAAGGCAAGCGGGACAAGGCCATCGCCAAGCTCAAGCAGGGCCGGTACTGCCTCGTGCCGGACCACTTTGCCCGCGAGTCCGGGCTGGGCGTCGGGCAGAAGTTCGGCGTGCTGTCGGGCGGTCGGACCGGCGACAAGATCGAGTACGAGATCGCCGGCGTGATCTCGATGCCGGGCTGGCACTGGCTGACGAAGGCCGGGTTCCGTCAAGGCCGGGCGGCTGGGTTGATGTTTTGTGACCGCGATGTCGTCCGGAAGGACTTCAACACGGGCCGCACCGTCACCTTCTGGGGCAACAGGGACGGCACTGTTCCAGAGGACGAAATCAAGGCTTCGATTCAGACGATCCTCGGTCGCACTCCAACCGCACCCGCCGACCCGGACGCGGCACCGCGGCAGGGCCGCGGCGCGGCGGGCGGACGTGGAGCGGCAGGCGGGCGTGCCGCGGCCGGTGGTCGTGGGGCGGCAGGTGGCGCAGCGGGAGCAGCGGGCGGCACACCGGCGGGAGGATTGCCGACCTTCGGCCGCGGGGGCGGCGTGACGCTGGTGACGGCAGAGTACGCGCGGCAGGAGATCCGCGGCCGAGCGGATAACATCATCTGGGCGCTGAGCGAGTTGCCGCTGGTGACGGTGCTCGTCACGTCGCTGGGTGTGATGAACACCGTGCTGTCCTCGATCCGTGCCCGCCGCTGGGATCTCGGCGTGCTGCGGGCACTCGGCGTGACCCGCTTCGGCCTGTTCCGGTTGATCGTCGCGGAATCGCTGCTCATCGGCATCGTGGCGTGTGTGCTGAGCCTCGGCTTCGGCACGATGGCCGGGTACTGCGGCACCGGCGTGACGCGGTACGTCAACATCCGCGGTGGGCAGTACACGCCACTCATCGTGCCGTGGGCGAAGTTGGCCGTCGGCTTCGGCATCGCGGTCGGCCTGTGCGTACTCGCGTCACTCTGGCCGGCGTTCCGCACCGGGCGAACGGAACCCCTACGGTTATTGCAAGCCGGCCGCGCCGCGGCGTGATCGAACATATGGAGGGACAGGACATGCGAACGCTTCCCCGTCGAGGTCTCGGCCGGGTCGAATTGGTAGTCGTGCTGACCGTCACGGCACTCGGGCTGGGCCTGTTGCTGCCGCGAGTACAGGCGGCCCGCGAGGATGCCAACCGCGCGGCGTGCCTGGAAAACCTGCGGAAGATGGGCCGCGGGTTCCTGGAACTGGAGAAGGTTCAGGGTGGGTTCCCGCCCCGGCGTGCCGGGTTCAACAACGGCGAACCCTATCACGGGTGGGGGCCGTACCTCCTGCCGTACATCGGCGAAGCGGACCTCGCCAAGAAGTACAACTTCAAACTCGACTGCTTCGACGTTGGCAACAAAGCGGCCGTCGAGGCACAGGTGAAGATGTTCCTCTGCCCGGCGGCCCCCCGCGACCGCGTCGTGACGATCCAGGCCCAAGCGTCAGCGAAGTCGGAGAACGCCGACAAGGACAGCCTCTCCACCGTGAAGTGCGGGCCGAACGACTACATCACGTCAAACGGCATCCTCATGCCCCGCGGCGGGTACGGCCTGAACGCGGTCGTCGGCGACCAAATGCTCGGCAACCAGCGGCAGGCGATGGGCGACAATGACATCACGCCGCTCAGCAAGATCACCGACGGCCTATCGTGCACACTCCTTGTCATCGAACAGGCGGGGCGACCGGACGAGTGGAAGGCCGGCAAGAAGGTGTCCGGCGACGGCCAGCAGTTCGGCATGAGCGCCAACGCCCGCGGCAGCTGGGCGGGGTGGGGGTCGATCGCGTTCGGCCCGGCCGGGGCCGACGGCGGGACCGCCAAGGGTGACGCTACCGATTGCTCGGTCAACTGTAGCAACCTGTTCGGCGTCTACGGCTTCCACGACGGCGGGGCGAACGTCCTCCTCTGCGACGGCTCGGCCCGGTTCGTCGGCAAGAAACTGGACCCGCTGACGTATGTGTACCTCACGCTTCGTGACGACGGCCACCTGATCGGTCCGAATGATTATTGATCGCCAAGCCCCGGAGGCGGTTTCCGCTATGCGATTCCAGATTATCTTGCTTCTCGTTGGCTTCGGCTCATCGGCGGTCCGTGCGGCGGACGCCCCAGACCCGGCGAAACTCGCCGCCCGCATCGACGCGGCCCTGCGCGCCGGCTGGGATCAGGCGAAGGTCCGGCCGACGGTGGTCGCCGACGACGCCACGTTCCTGCGGCGGGCGACGCTCGACCTCGTCGGCCGTATTCCGTCGATCGCCGAGACGCGGGCGTTCCTCGCGGACAAGTCTGAGAGCAAGCGAGCCAAGCTCGTCACCCGTCTGATCGACTCCGGCGGTCACACCCGGCACATGGCGACGTATTGGCGGCGGGCATGGGTGCCGCAGGCCGACACGGTCGAGTTCGCTCGGCTAGCCGACGACTTCGAAACGTGGCTTGCGGCCCGGTTGCAGGAGAATGCCGGGTACGACCTGATCGTCCGCGAACTGCTCACCACCCCGGTGGCGAAGGAGAAGCGGGCGGCCGCCGTCCGCGGCGGAGCCGTCACCCCGATCGTCTTCTTCTCGGCCAACGAGGGGAAGGCCGAGAACCTCGCAGCCAGTTCGACGCGGGCGTTCCTCGGCGTGAACCTGGACTGCGCCCAGTGCCACGACCACCCATTCGCGAAGTGGACCCGCGACCAGTTCTGGCAGACGGCCGCCTTCTTCGCCGCCCCGCAGATGGAGGGCGGGAAGGTGTCGTTGCAACTCACGATCCCGAACACGAAGAAGACGCTGTCGGCGGAATTGATGGACGGCTCCCCGGTGAAGTGGCCGGAGAACGTGACGCCGGAAGCCGGGCGGGCGGCGTTCGCCAAGTGGGCGACAGGACCCGGGAACCCGTACTTCGCCCGCAACGCGGTGAACCGGGCATGGGCGCAGGCCTTCGGCACGGCCTTGGTCGAACCGCTCGACGACCTTAGCGGCGAGTCCGGCACGGCCGGCCCGCACGCGGATCTGCTCCGCGACATCGCCACCGCGTTTGAGGCGAACGGGTTCGACCTGAAGTACCTGTCGCGGGCGATGGCCCTGACGACGACGTACCAATTGTCGGCCACCGTCCAGGACGCGACGCCGTCCGACCCGCGGCTGTTTGCCCGGATGCCGGTCCGGGGGTTGACCGGCGAGCAACTCTACGACAGCCTGCGCACGGCGGCCGGGCTGGCCCATGACCGCGACGACGCCGGCCGCAAGCGGTTCGCGGCCCAGTTCCACGTCGAGCGGGCGGTGACGGCCGTGCGGTCGATCACGCAATCGCTGGCCACCATGAACGGCCGCGTCACCGCCGACCTGACCGATCCCGCAAAGAACGCCACGCTCCGCGGCCTGCTCGACGCCCCGTTCCTTGACACGCCGGGGAAGGTCGAGGCGCTGTTCCTGGCCGTACTGGGTCGCCGCCCGACGGCCGACGAGATCGCCCCGCTGGCCCGGTACGTCGAGGCCGGCGGTACCGACAACGACACTAGCAAGGCGTTCGGCGACTTGTTCTGGGCGCTCGTCAACACGACCGAGTTCAACACCAACCACTGACGCACGGAGAAGTCACATGGCAGATTCGCTCTTTCCGACCCGGCGGGATTGGTTGCGGCTCTCGGCCGTCGGAACCGTCGGCGTCTCGCACTCCGGCTGGCTCGGCGCGCTGGCTGCGGACACGGCAAAACAACCGCGGCGGCACAAGTCGATCATCCTCCTGTGGCTGAACGGCGGCCCCGCGACGATCGACCTGTGGGACCTGAAGCCCGGCCACGAGAACGGCGGACCGTTCAAGGAGATCGACACGGCCGTGGCCGGCATCAAGATCAGCGAGCACCTACCGAAGCTGGCGAAGGGGATGAAGGACATCGCCATCGTCCGGTCGATGGCGACGAAGGAGGGCGACCACGCCCGCGCTCGGCTGGTAGGCCAAACCGGGTACACGCCGCAAGGGGCGATCCAGTTCCCGGCCCTCGGCTCGCTTGTTGCCCACGAGTTTGACGACGCGACGGCGGACCTGCCGGGATTCGTCAGCGTCGGCGGCGGCCGTGGCGGTTCGGCTCTCGGCGGCGGCTTCCTCGGTCCGCGGTTTTCGCCCCTCATCGTGAGCGGCGGCCGGACACGGTTCCCCCAGGGCGACGACGAGGGCAACGGCAGCGACCTCCGCGTGCCCGACCTCGGCCGCGCCGCGGGCGTTTCGACGGCGGCTCAGGCGAAGCGGTTGGAGTTGCTCGCCGGCCTGGAGAAAGGCTTCAACCCCGGCCCCGGTGCCCCGGTTGCCGACACGCTGCGGGCGTCGGTGGAACAGGCCGTGCGGATGATGCGACCCGAAGCCGCCGCGGCCTTCGACCTGGACGACGAGAAGGATGCCACCCGCGACGCCTACGGCCGCACGACGTTCGGCCAGGGCTGCCTGCTCGCCCGCCGCCTAGTCGAGCGCGGCGTCTCGTTCGTCGAAATCTCGCTCGACGGGTGGGACACGCACCAGGGGAACTTCGAGCGGGTGAAGAGTTTGTCCAACACCCTCGACACCGGCTTCGCCGCCCTGCTCGCGGACCTAAAGGAGCGCGGCCTGCTGAATGACACGCTCGTGGTCTGCCATGGCGAGTTCGGCCGCACGCCGAAGATCAACGGTCAGGCCGGCCGCGACCACTGGCCGGCGTCGTGGGCGGCCGTGCTGGCCGGCGGCGGCATCAAGGGCGGGCAGGTCGTCGGCAAGACGAGCAAGGACGGCGTCCAGGTCGAGGGCGACCCAACCCGCACGCCGGACCTGATCGCGACCGTCGTGAAGGCGGTCGGCATCGACCCGATGAAGCAGAACATGTCGAACGTCAGCCGCCCCATCCGCATCGCCGATCCGGCGGCCAAGCCGATCAAGGAGCTTCTGTGATTCGTCGAACGCTCGCCGCTCTGTTGTTCGCCGCGGTCCCGGTGGCGGCCGCGGATCGTCCGCCCGCCGTGGACCTCGTGCTGCTCGGCGGCGCGAAGCCGGCCCGCGTGCAGGTGGAAGTCGAGGTGGACGGCAAGCCGCTGCCCGCCGTGTGGGACGAGACGTTCGCGAAACTGGTCGCCTTCTACGACCGCGACGGCGACGGGAAGCTCGACAAGGTCGAGGCCGCCCGCCTGCCCGCGCCGCTGGCCGTTCGGCAGGCGATGGGCATGGGATTCATCCCGCCCGTGGGCGAAGCCCCGATGTTCGCGGACCTCGACGCCGACAAGGACGGCCACGCCTCGGCCGCCGAAGTGGCTGCGTTCTACCGCCGGTCAGGCTTTGGCCAACCGCTCATCGGCATCGGCTCGATTCCGGCGACCGCCGACCTGACTGCGGCCCTGCTCAAGCACCTCGACGCCGACGGTGACGGCACTTTATCCGCGAAGGAATGGAAGGACGCAGCCGAGACGCTGGCGAAGTTGGATAAGAACGACGACGAACTGATCGGGGCGAATGAACTTGTACCGCAGGTCGTTTACCCTGGTGCAGCCGGGACGATCCTGCTGACGCCCCCGGACGACACCGCCCCGACAGTCGAGGCTGTCGCGAAGTTCCCCGCCCTGCGGTTGCCGACCGAGGTCGCGGACCTGCGTTGGGCAGCGGAGATCACCCGCCGCGGCGGCCCGGCCTTACCCGCCGCGTGGCGAACCCAGGAACCGGCCGGCCGGTGGGCGGTCAAATTTGGGGCGAAGGACGCGGCCGCGCGGGTCGTCGTCGCCGGTGCCCGATTCGAAGGTTGGACCACGAGCGGGAAGTTGCCCGAACTTCTGGCGACCACCCGCAAGCAACTCCAGGCCCAACTCGGAACCAAGCCAGAACCGAGCGGCGAACGACCGGCCGGCCGGCGCCGCGGAACCGGCGGCCTCGATTGGCTCACGCCCATCGCCGACCGTGACGGTGACGGCACCCTGAGCGAGAAGGAATTGAACGCATGGCTCGACTTACAACAACAGGTCGGCCGAGGGCACGCCCTCATCACGCTGCTGGACGCCAAGACCGGCCTGTTCGAACTGCTCGACGCGAACCACGACGGCACGCTGTCGGTCCGCGAACTTCGGCGAGCGTGGGAAGTCGTGACGGCGGCCGGCATCGTGAAAGACGGGCGTTTCGACCGCGAGCGGGTGCCACGGCAACTGCTCGCGGCAGCAAGCCTCGGCTACCCGCAGTCATTCGGCACCGACCTCCGGGCCGGCCCGGCGTGGTTCCGAGCAATGGACAAGAACGGCGACGGTGATGTGTCCCGCAAGGAGTTCACCGGCCCGGCCGAGGCGTTCGACAAACTTGACACCGACAAGGACGGCTTGCTGAGTTCGGCCGAGGCCGAGAAGACCGAGCCGAAAAAGTGACCGGGAGTTACCTGAGGTAGCCCCGGCGTTCGCCGGAACTCCGGACGAGCGATACCGGGGGGACGCCGAACGCCAGCCTCCACTGCCAGACCGTCGTGAGAGTCATGACGGACCCATACGCCAAGGAGGTCGCGGGTTCGTTCTCGACCGCCCGCCGGAGATGCCTTTCGTGGCTCAGACCTTCCGCTAGACTACACTCACGCTATCCCTGGCGACTGCCGGGCCTCGAGACCATCTTGAGCGTGAGGGTGTGAGGAATGTTCGCACCGGATCCGGAGCAATCGATCACCCGGCTGATCGGGATGGCACGCACCGCCGACCCCGGGGCCGCGGAGGGGTTGTGGCGGGCCTACTTCGAGAAACTCGTGGCCGTCGCGCGACAGCGGCTGGCCGTGGCGGCCCCGCGCGGGGCCGATGCCGAGGACGTGGCCCTGAGCGCGTTCGCCAGCTTCTGGGCCGGTGCCGGGCGGGACCGCTTCCCGCAACTCACCGACCGCACCGCCCTGTGGCCGCTCCTCGTGGCCATCACGGCGAACAAGTGTACCGACTTGATCCGGCGGGAGACCCGGCAGAAGCGCGGCGGCGGTGCCGCATCGGACCCCTGCGCGATCGAACACCTCATCTCCACGCAACCCCCTCCGGAGTTCGCGTGCCAGGTTGCCGACCAGTTGGTTCATCTGCTCGAGCATCTGGACCGCACCGGCGATCCGATGCTGCGGCGAGTGGCCGAGTTGCGGATGAACGGGCGGACACAAGCCGAGATCGCGGAGGAACTCGGCTGTGTCCGCGAGACGGTCGGACGTAAATTGCGGCTGATCGAGCTGTGTTGGGCCGAGTCGGCCGATGATGACGCCTAACACCTCACACCCGCAGGCCACCGTTCGCACTCTCCTCCGCATCAATCAGCTGTGCGACGAGTTCGAAGCGGAGTACCGGGCCAGCCGGTCACCCCGACTGGAAGCTTTCGTCCAGGACGCGGCGACCGACGCACTCGCGATTCTTGACCACCTGCTCCCCATTGAGATTGCCTACCGTCGCCGCCGCGGGGAGAGGCTTACTCCCGACGAATTCGCGGCGCGGTTCCCCCAGTTCGACAGCACCCGCCTCGTTCGCCTCCTTCAGAACGTGGGCGAAGCCCCGATCCCGCCGGTGTTGGGGGAGTACGAACTGGCGCGGCCGATCGGGGCGGGTGGGATGGGCATGGTCTACCTGGCGCGACACCGGCGGATGAACCGGCTGGTCGCACTGAAGGTCGTCCCCCATGACGCCCCCGACCGGGAGGCGCTGCACCGGCGGTTCGCCCGCGAGGTCGAACTGACCGCGAAGCTGTCTCACCCGAACGTGGTGGCCGCGTTTGACGCCCGCGAGGATCACGGAGTTTCCTACCTCGTCACCGGCTACCTCGAAGGCGGCGACTTGGGGCGGCTCGTGAAGGCGGTCGGCCCACTGCCCGCGGACGCGGCCGTTCGTCACGTTCGGGACGCCGCGCTCGGGCTGGCCCACGCCCACGATTGCGGGGTGGTTCACCGCGACGTGAAGCCGTCGAACCTGCTGCTCGACGGGTCCGGGCGGGTGTGCGTCGCCGATTGGGGGCTGGCCCGGTCGCGGGAAGCCGTTCCGTCGCCGGTGCCCGACCCACCGCCGAGGGCACGCTCCTCGGGACGGTCGATTACGTGGCCCCCGAGCAGGCCGGGAACGCTAACCACGCCGACGCCCGGTCGGACGTGTACAGCCTGGGGTGCGTGCTGTTCTACCTGCTCGCCGGCCGGCCGCCCTTCGACACCGGTACCGTCTGGGATCGGCTCGACGCCCACCGCCAGATCGTGGCCCCGACCGTCACCACCCTCTGCCCGGACATTCCGCCCGCGCTTGCTACCCTCGTCGCCCGAATGCTGGCCAAGCGTCCCGACGACCGGCCGGCGAACATGCACGCGGTCGTCTCCGAACTGGACGAGTTGCTGGACCCGCCTCGCCGTCTTCTGACGCGCCGGAATCTGATCGTGGGCGCGGTGACCGGCGTTGTGGTCCCCGCGTTGGGGTACGCCCTCTGGCGGGGGACTCGCGGTTTGTCGCCGTTGCCGACCGAGGGCACCGAACGCGGGGAGGCTCCCCTCGTCGCCGAAATGCCGTTCGCGGACGCGCGGGAATACCAGCGGCGGTGGGCCGAACATTTGCGGATACCCGTCGAGCGGGTGGACACCGTCGGCGGGGTGGCGTTCGCGTTCGTGCTGATTCCGCCGGGCATCTTTCTCATGGGTAGTCCAGACGAACTCGTGACGCGGCTCACGTCACGGCCCGGACTCGACGACTGGCATCGGACGTGGTACCTCGCGGAGAAGCAGCGGGCCGTGACCATCCGCAAGCCGTTCTACCTCGCCAAGACCGAGGTGACGGTCGCTCAGTTCGGGCTGTTCGTGGCGCGGAACGGGCGTCGGACGGTCGCCGAGAGCGGGGTGCCCGGGTGGGGCTACTTCGGCCCGGGCGAGCGGTGGAAGAGCGAGGTCGGGTTCAACTAGAAAGCGGCTGGGCAGTACGTTCCGGCTGGCAACCACCCCGTCCTCAACACCGCGTGGGCGGATGCGGTGGCGTTCTGCAAATGGCTGAGCGGGGAAACGGGCCGTCCGTGTCGGCTGCCGGCCGAATCGGAATGGGAATTCGCGTACCACGGCGGGCGGTACGGGACCTGGAGCCACGGCGACGACCCGGAACCGCTGACGCAGTTCACGGTGTTCGGTGTCGACGTGCCGGCCGCGGTCGGCTCGCGGGAGCCGAACGGATTCGGGCTGTTCGACATGCAGGGCAACGCGGCCGAGCGGTGTGCGGTAGAGAACCTTTGGGCCGACGACCCACACCGCCCGACGAACCTCGGCGGTGCGATCTACCCGGTCCGTGGCGGGCGATTCAACGAGATTCCCTTCGGCGCCGGAGGCGCATGGCCCGACGCCTATCGGTGCGCCCGCCGGACGTGGGAAAATCAAACGTCGCTGTCGGCAGGGTTCCGCGTCCTCCTCGAAATCCCCGGCTGAAAAAATCTTCGCGTTCATGTCTCACGCCGCTCGCCGTTGACGAGTCTCTGGCAGACCGGCCTTGTCGGCCGGATCTTACCAGAGGGAAAAGTCATGTCAGTGTGGACCCGCCTGTTCAATCTGTCCAACTCGCCCCGGCCCAAGGCCAAGACCCGACTGGGTATCGACTCGCTGGAGGCACGCGAGGTGCCGGCGATCGTCTTCGTCGGCGGGTGGGGGGCGTCGGCGTACCAGTACGCGACCTCCGACCCTGCGCCCGCCGCGCTGCCCAGCGTCACCGATCTCGTTCTGGACCGCTTCAACCCGCACGCCGCGCACGACGACGTGGTCGTCGATGGCAAGATCATCACGGGCCAGAACTTCGACAGCGCTGCCGCGACGGCCGGCGCGTCGGACTACTCGGCCGTCGTCTTCGTCGGCGGATGGGGTTCGTCGTCGTACCATCACGAGACCGGTGCCCTTCGCAACGTGAGTGCTGCCACGCCGACCGATCAGTTCTCGCTGAACTACGCCAAGATCCGGTTCGACACTGCCACGGTGAGTGATTCGCTGACGGTCCCGGAACCCCGTCCCGAACCCATCATCGTCGGCGAATACTTGATTCTCTCGGCACAAATCTCGGGCACCGGCGATTCAGGCCGGGATGTGCTTATCGGCGGGCCAAGCGTCAATACCACGGTGGCCGCCGACCCCGCGCCCGTCTCGGGGCATGGCAACAGCTCGCTGGGTTTTGAGGTGCACTGTGTCGACCACCAGGCCCAAGACCCGACCACGATCGCCGACGACGTGGTGGTCGATGGCCGGATCATCACGGGCGAGAACTTCGACAGCGCGGCTGTCGCGTCGTCTGGCTACATCCGTATCAAGAAACTCAACAGCGGGGGCTGATATACGCCACCCGCGGGACCGAGTGTGGGTCGTCGGGCCGGCGCCCGAGGCGCTGCGGAGTAGTTGTAGTCACTCGCCCGCATCTGAGGTAGGCTGGGTGCCACTCCGGCCGGGCTGGCGAGCGTGACGTTCGGCTTCTTGGCGAGGGCATGGTGATGGACAAGCGATTCGAGTCTCCGCGATTCCCTCGCGCTTCGGCGTACCATCCCGAGTGGATTCGCGCCAGCGTCAGTGGCGGGCCCAACTCCCTGTGGCTGACCGAGTGGCTCACCGAGGCGATTGAGTTACGGCCGGGCATGCGTGTGCGGGACCTCGGCTGCGGGCGCGGGGCGTCGTCGATCTTTCTCCGCCGAGAGTTCGGCGTCCAGGTCTGGGCCGCCGACTTGTGGTTCAGCCCGACGGAAAGACTGGAACGCATTCGGGACGCCGGCGTCGAGGATGGCGTCTTCCCGATCCGGGCCGACGCCCGGTCGCTACCGTTCGCCGCGGAGTTCTTCGACGCCATCGTCAGCATCGACTCTTTCATGTATTACGGCACCGATGACCTGTTCCTGAGTTCCGTGGCCCGGTTCGTGAAGCCAGGCGGCCCGGTGGGGATTGCCGCAGCCGGGTTGGTCCGCGAGATCGAGGGGCCTGTCCCCGAAACTCTGCGCGGCTGGTGGGTGCCCGAACTGTGGTGTTTGCACTCGGCCGCCTGGTGGCGGCGGCACTGGGAGCGGAGCGGGATCGTGGACATCGAGACGGCCGACGCCATGCCCGACGGCTGGAAACTGTGGCGCGACTGGCATGAGGCCGTCGCCCCCGACAACGTAGCGGAGATCCAGACACTGGAGGCCGATCGGGGCGAAACCCTCGGCTACGTCCGCCTCGTCGGCCGCCGCCGGGCGGACGCCAAACTGGAGGAGCCGATCGTGTCCGTCCCCGCGGAATACACGAGGGCACCGTTACGACGCGGCGCGGAGTAAGGCTTTGCGAGTCCGGGGCCGGCCCGCGAGCAGTCGAGCGAAAGCGTCCGGCCTTTCTACCGGGAACGGCTCGAAGGGGGAAAGGGGCAACATCGCACTCTCGGTACAGTCAAGGCGTCATCACGATCGAACCGACGGTGCGGCGGCCTTCCAGGTCGCGGTGAACCTGCTCTGCACCCGCGAGCGCGTAGCGGTGCCGGATTTCGACCTTCACCTTTCCCTCGCGGATCACGTCGAACACGTCCTTGGCAGTCGCTTCCAGGTCTGCCCGCGTGGTCGTGTACGTCGCGAGCGTGGGTCGCGTCAGGTACAGCGACCCTTTCTGCGAGAGGATGCCGATGTCGAACGGCGTCACCTTCCCGGACGAGTTCCCAAAACTCACCATCAGGCCGAGCGGCTTCAAACAGTCGAGTGAGGAAAGGAACGTGTCCTTCCCGACCGAGTCGTACACCACCGGCACGCCCGCCCCGCCGGTGATCTCCTTGACTCGCTTCGCCACATCCTCCCGGGTGGACACGATCACGTGTTCGCACCCGTGCGCCTTCGCAATCCCCGCCTTCTCGTCCGACCCGACGGTGCCGATGACCGTTGCCCCGAGGGCCTTGAGCCACTGGCAGGCGATCAGCCCGACCCCGCCGGCGGCCGCGTGGAACAGCACGGCTTCGCCCGCCTTCACCGCGTACGTCCGGCGGATCAGGTATTGGGCGGTCATGCCCTTGAGCATCACGGCCGCGGCCGTTTCGTCCGCTACGCCGTCCGGGATCGGCACGAGGATGTGGGCCGGGATCAGCCGCACTTCGGAGTACGAGCCCGGCGGGCCACCGGCGTAGGCCACGCGGTCGCCGGGCTTGACGGCCGTGACGTTCGGCCCAACGGCCTCGACGACCCCGGCGGCCTCGCTCCCCAGCCCGCCCGGCACGGGGATCGGGTACATCCCCGACCGCTGGTACGTGTCGATGAAGTTGACCCCGACGGCCGTGTGGCGGACGCGGGCCTGGCCCTCACCCGGTTCGCCGACCGTGACGTCTTCCCAGCGGAGAACCTCGGGGCCGCCCGTGGCGTGGAGTCGAATGGCCTTCGTCATGTCATGAATCCTGACGTCGAAATCGGTCGAACGGGCGATCACCCGCGAAGTGCGAGGCGCCGAGGCTCAGGATACGCCGGGCGGCAGGTCCGGACATCGGGCGACCACCGCTGTTGGAATCGCCCGGGCCGCCGAGAATCATCGTCACCGCACGGCCCCTCTCCATGCCGACCAAGAACTCAGGACGCACGAACACGGATCACGTGAAGCTCGGAATCGCAAGGCGCGGTCGTGTCCCGCATGGGCGGCCTCACGGCCTTGTGCGGTCCGGCGCTTGTGCCCCAACAACCAGGGGAGCCAGGGGAGCCCCTTCAGCCCGTCCGGGTCAACATGGCCATCACCGAGGACCGCATCCGCCGCGGGGTGTTCACCCGCGTCCCGCAACTGGAGCGGGCCATCCACGACTACCTGGCCGAGCACAACACGAATCCCAAGCCGTTCGTCTGGACCGCCGACGCCGACTCCATCCTCGACCGCCTCAAGCGGGTTATTCAAAGGACTTCGGACTCAGGACACTAGAACCGATTCACAATCCCACCGATGTCAAAAATGACCGGACAGTCAGAGCAGACCAAACTTCCACCTACCGCATCGCCGCAAGCCTGTTAAAGTAACTGAACCTACCGCCGATTCGCCCGGCCCTGAGTTGAGCGACAAGCTCAAGTATTTGTTATGCACCCTCGCAACCCTGCTACTTCTCGATTCCGTTGGCTCGTCCTCACCGCGTTCCTACTTGGGGTAGCCGCTGGCGGGTGGTACGTCTTCGGTCGTAGTCAGCCGGCCATCGGCCGGGACGCGAACCCCGGTGGCAACGGCGATACGGCCGTGCGGGTCGAAGTCGCTGCCCCGAAGCTCGGCGGCATCGACCGCATTTGTGTGCAACCCGGCACCATCGAGCCGTTCGAGTCGGCCGACCTGTACGCCAAAGTGTCAGGCTTTCTGCTGGAACGCCGGGTGGACATCGGCAGCCACGTCAAAGAGGGAGACGTTCTCGCGAAAATCTCCGTCCCCGAGTACGAGAAGCAGGTCGAGAAGGACACGGCCGAGGTGCGGCGGGCCGAGGCGAAGGTCGTCCAGATGAAGGCGGCCGTGCAGTCGGCCGAGGCCGACCTGCGGAGCGCGACGGCCCTCGTCGCACTGTCGCAAGCGGAACAGAAGAGCAAGACGTCGTACCGGTCGTACCGCCAGAAGCAGCGGGAGCGGATCAAGGGTCTGTTCGCACAACAAGCCATCGACGCGAAGTTGGTGGACGAGCAGGAAGACCAGTACGAGGCGGCCTTCTCCGCGGAACTGGCGGCCGGCGAGGCGGTGAACGCGGCCAAGCAAAAGGAAGCCGCCGCCCGGTCGAAGGTCGATCAGGCGAAGGCCGACGAGAAGTACGCCGACGCCGAGGTGGCGGTGGCCAAGGCGATGCTCGACAAGTCCACGGTGCTACTCGGCTATACGCTCATCAAGTCGCCGTACACCGGCGTCGTCACGCACCGGAACTTCAATCGCGGTGACTTCATCCGGTCGGCCGACGCCGGCGGCGAACGGGTGCCGTTGCTGTCGGTCGAGCGGACGGAAACGATGCGGGTCATCGTGCAAGTGCCCGACCGTGACGTGCCCTACGTCAACGTCGGCGACCCGGCCGTCATCGAGATCGACGCCCTACCGGGGACGGTCCTGCAAACCACGTCCGCCCACAACGTCGAGGTCAGTCGCACGTCGGACTCGGAAGACCCGCACACGCGGACGATGCGGACCGAGATCGACGTGCTGAACCCCGAAGGCAAACTCCGCCGCGGGATGTACGGCAACGTCACCCTAATGCTGAACGTCGGTGCGACGAATGCCGTCCGGGTGCCGTCCGGGGCGATCGTGAAACGCGGCGACGCCGGCAAAGGGGCCGTCCGCGTGGTCCGCGACGGGCACATCGCGACCGTGCCCGTGACCGTCGGCACCGACAACGGCGTCGAGGCCGAGGTGCTGAAGGGCCTGACGACGGCCGATAAGGTGGTGGTCCGCACGACGACGACTGTCGAGGACGGGGCTGCCGTCACGACGAGCGAAGCGAAGCCGCAAGCCGCCGGGCACTAACCTCCCCATCGTACCAACGGCGAGCGGCCCGGCGTGAGCGGGCCGTGTCTGGACACGCTCACACAAGACAAGGCCCGCTCACGCCGGGCCGCTCGCCGTTGACGCTGCAAACTCTTCGAGAACTCCATGACCGGCCTTATTCGCTTCTCGCTCGGCAACCCGCGGGCGATCACGGTGCTGATGTTCACCATCGCGTTCGGCGGGCTCGCGTCCGTGGCCGTCATCCCGGCCGACATCCTGCCCGTGTACAAGAGTCCGGCCGTGCAGGTGCTCACCTTCTACGGCGGCATGTCGGCCACGAACGTCGAAGCCGACATCACGTCGCGGATGGAACGCTGGACCGGGCAGGCGGCCGGCACCCAGCGGCAAGAGTCGCGGTCCATCGTCGGCGCGAGCATCATCCGCAATTACTACTCCGACGACACCGACCCAAGCTCCGCCCTCACGCAAGTGAACTCGCTGGCCACGGCCTCCATTCCGACGCTGCCGCCGGGCACCCTGCCGCCGGTCATCCTGCCGTACGACCCGACGAGCGCCACGCCGGTCGGCCTCGTCGCCCTCAACAGCACGACGCAGGGCGAATCGATCCTGTTCGACACCGCCCGCTACCAGGTGCGGAACATGATCATGGCCTCGCCGGGCGCGAACGCGCCGGTCGTGTACGGCGGCAAGGCCCGCACGGTGCTCGCGTACCTCGACCGCGGCCGGTTGCAGGCCCGCAACCTGTCGCCGACGGACGTGATGGACGCCCTTGACCGGTCGAACATCTTCCTGCCGGCCGGCGACGCCAAGCTCGGCGGAACCGACTACGCCCTCGACTCCAACTCCATGTACGAACTCGTCGACCGCATGGGCGACATTCCGGTGCGGTCGGACGCGAAGGGCGTGGTCTTCCTTAAGGACGTGGCCACGCCGAAGGACGCCAGCCTCGTGCAAACGAGCGTGGTCCGCGTCGACACCCGCCGCCAGGTGTACATCCCCGTCTACCGGCAGCAGGGGTCGAGCACGCTCGGAGTGGTCGAGAACCTGAAGGCGAACCTGCCCGACATGAAGGCCCGACTCACGACGCCGGACGTGGACCTGAAGCTCGTCTTCGACCAGTCGGTGTACGTGAAGAACGCCATCGCGAGCCTTGCGGAAGAGGGCATCCTCGGGGCGATTTTGTGTTCGCTCGTCATCCTCGTCTTCCTCGGCGAATGGCGGATGACGGTCATCGCCGTCATCACCGTGCCGGTCGCCGTGCTGGGCGCGATTGCCGCCCTGTTCGGCCTCGGCCAGTCGATCAACGTGATGACGCTCGCCGGCCTCGCGCTGGCCATCGGGCCGCTCGTGGACAGTGCGATCGTCGCCCTCGAAAACACGCACCGGCACCTCGGCCTCGGGGCCACGCCGCGGCAGGCGGCGTACCTCGGCGCGAGCGAAGTCGCCGGCCCGGCGTTCGCGGCCACGCTCTGCACGCTGCTCGTGCTCGCCCCGCTCGTGCTCATTCCCGGCCTCGGCGCGTTCCTGTTCAAGCCGATGTTCCTGGCCCTCACGTTCGCCGTGCTCATCGCCTACGCGATGTCGCTGAGTTTCGTGCCAACGCGGTGTGCGGCCTGGATGAAGGCCCACACTTCGGCCCACCCGGTCGAATCGCACGACGTGAACTACGAACACCGTAACCCGCACGAACACGACGAGCCGACGGGGTTGTTCGGCCGGGCGTTCGCGAAGTGGGAAGCCGTCCTGGACGCCGGCATCCGCGGCTACACCCGACTGCTCGGCGGCGTCCTGCAAGCCCGCGGCTTCGTCATCGGTGGGGCGTTCGCCGCGTTAGCCGCCACGCTCGTGATCCTGGGCCCGCAACTCCGCCGCGAGTTCTTCCCGGAGGTGGACGCCGGCTCGTTCGAAATCTACGCCCGGTGCCCGTCGGGGACACGGATCGAGGTGACGGAAGGGTACGTCGAGGCGGTCGAGAAGTACGTGAAGGCGAAGACCGGCCGCGACCTGGAACTGGTCATCAGCGAACTCGGCCTGACGGCCGACTGGTCGGCCGCGTTCACGCCGAACAGCGGGCCGATGGACGCCGTCGTGAAGGTGCAACTGAAGGCCGAGCGACATGCGTCGGCCCAGGAGTACGTGGACGTTCTGCGGCACGGGTTCCGCGACGACCCGGAGTTCGGCGAGTTGCTGAAGAAGGTGTTCGAGGAGAAGCAGGCGGCCGGGCAGTTGCCGGCCGGGGTGCCGCCGTTCACGCGGGACACGCTGGAGTTCGCCTTCGACGCCGGCGGCATGATCCGCTCGGCCATGAACGAGGGCCGCTCGACACCACTGAACGTCCGCATCCTAGGCAAGAATCAGTCGAAGTGCCGGGCCGTGGGCGAGAAGATTCTGGCCGAAGTGAAGGGCGTGGACGGCGTGGTGGACGCTCGCATCATCCAGCGGTTGGATTACCCGCTGTACACCATCGACGTGGACCGCACGAAGGCCGCGTCGCTCGGCCTCAACCAGATGGAGGTGATGAAGAACGTCATCGCCGCGTTCAACAGCAGCATTCAGTTCAACAAGAAGAACTTCTGGATCGACCCGGTCAGCCACAACCAGTACTACGTCGGCGTGCAGTACCCCGAGGGCGACATCAGCACGCTGGAAACGCTGATGGACGTGCCGATCACCAGCCCGACGCAGAAGAAGTCGATCCCGCTGCGGACGATCGCCACTCTGCGGCGGAAAAACGTGCCGTCGGAGATCGTGCACAACAACCTGCAATCGACGATCGACCTGACGATGGGCGTGTACGGCCGCGACCTGGGGCACGTGGCCGAGGACGTGGAGGCGATCGTGGCGAAGTACGGCCAGGAGCGGCCGGGCGGCGGGTGGGTGCCGTTCGACCCGACCGACGCCGACCACAAGCCGATGGAGGGGGCGAAGATCAACCTGAGCGGCGAGTACCAGAAGATGCAGACGACGTTCCGCTACCAGGCGATGGGCATGGCCGCGGCCGTGGTGCTGATCTACTTCCTGCTCGTAGCCCTGTTCAAGAGCTACGTCACGCCGGTCGTGGTGCTGTCGGCCGTGCCGATCGGCCTGATCGGCGTGGTGCTGGTGTTGTTCGTCACAGGTACGGCGCTCAACATCCAGTCGCTACTCGGCGTGATCTTCATGGTCGGCATCGTGGTGTCGAACACGGTCTTGCTGACCGACTTCGCGACGAACTTGCAGAAGACCGA
The DNA here is from genome assembly GCF_008254045.1 of Limnoglobus roseus. Classification (GTDB taxonomy): domain Bacteria; phylum Planctomycetota; class Planctomycetia; order Gemmatales; family Gemmataceae; genus Limnoglobus; species Limnoglobus roseus. The sequence goes on from NZ_CP042425.1 coordinate 7,558,606, forward strand.
GAAGCTGCTGCCGACCGAGGCGATCCGTCGGGCGGCGGCCATTCGCGTGCGGCCGGTTGTGATGACGGCCCTGGCGACGTTCTTCGCGCTCATCCCCATGTCGCTGGGCCTGGAGCGCGGCAGCGAGGCGAACGCCCCGCTCGGCCGGGCCGTCCTCGGCGGGCTAGTGGCCGGCCTGCTGACGACGTTGTTCGTGGTGCCGTGCGTGTACTCGCTGGTGGTACCGAAGAAATTTGACGACGCGGCAAACGAGGAACCGCTGCCGGGATGAATCTTGGCGAGCGGCCCGACGTAAGCGGGCCGTGTCTTGAGAGAGCCTGCTCCAGACACGGCCCGCTTACGTCGGGCCGCTCGCCTTCAATTCTGTCGCGGCGTTTCGCCGACCGCGGCCAACAGTCGGAACTGGGCCGCGTCGAACGCCGCGACCGCGCGGATTAACTCCTGCCGGGCGTCGAGCAGCAAGTTGAAGCTGTCCAGCACTTCCAGCGGCCGGCCCTGGCCCTGCGTGATCCGCTCGCGGTCGAGCGAGAAACCCTCCTCTGCAGTCGCGACGGCCCCCTTCGCGGTGTCGATCTGCCGGGCCGCGGCCTGAGCGTCGGCGAGGGCGGCGGCCACTTCCTGACGGATGTCGTTGACGGCCGTGTTGAAAGTGGCGACCGTCGCCCCGAGGACCGCGTTCGCTTGTCGGACCCTGGCCCGCGTGCCGAGGCCGAAGTTCTCGACCGACCAGATCGCGGCCACGTCGAAGTCGGTGCGGGCCTGCAGCGGGCCGAACTCCGGCGACACCTGGTTGCTGCCGCCGCCGAACCCGCCGCCGCTGAACCCGACGGCCACGGTCGGCAGCCACGGCCGCGTCTTCTCCTGCTTCACCCGCGTGCGGGCGGCGGCGATGTCGGCCGTGCGGGCGTACACTTCGGGACGGGCTTCGATGGCTCGCTTCAGCAACTCGTCGAGCAGCGACTCCTCCGACACGAACCGCACCGGCACCGCGAGCGTGTCCGCGGGTGTGTGCAAACGCACCGTTGGGTCGAGGTTCAACAGCCGGCACAGCCGGGCCGAGGCCACGCCCACGTCTTCCTCGGCTTGACCGACGCGACGGCGGAGCAGTTCCGCGTTGGCGGCCGCCCGGTTGGCGTCGCCGGCCCGCCCCTGGCCCTTCTGCGCGTAGACAGCCGTCAGGCGGGCGACATCGCCCACGTCGGCGGTCGCCCGCGTTAGCACGTCGAGCCGGGCCTCGGCCGCGACGAGTTCGAGGTACGTCGTCGCCACGTCGCGAAGCACAGCGTTCTGCACCGCGTGGGCCGTGGACTGCGAGCCGAACACCCGCTGAGCGGCGGCGAGCGGTTCGTACACGGCGTCGCCGAGGTGGACGAACAGTTGCACGCCGGGGACCGACACGGTGCCGCTGGCGAGTGCCCCTACGCCGCCGCCGACGTACACACTCTGACTGTTCAGGTTGCGAATGACGCCGGTGCCGCCCTGGAGCGTGCCCCGGTGGACGCGGACATTCACCCCGGCGTTCAGGTGCGGCAACCGCAGGGCGTCGGCCGCGAGTTGATCGGCGAGGGCTTGCCGGATCTGTTCGCGGGCGAGGTTGATTGTCGGGTTCTCGACGCCCGCGAGCCGCAGGGCCGTGCCGAGGTCGATGGGGCTTTCTCGCAACGGCACGCCATCGGCCGCGAGAACCGGCGGCGTACTCGCCGGTGTTTCGTACTTCGCCTGCACGACTGCCGTCGTGGCGGCCGGCTTCCGAACGTATCGCGCCTGGAACGCCGATAACGGTTCAGCCGTCGGCGTGGTCTGACATCCCGCCGCGAAGAGCACCGTCACGCCGAGTAACAGAATCCGCATCGCCACCCCCCTCCCCAGTTCCGAGCCTTGCGTTCGGGCGGGGATCAAGGTTTGGCCGCGGACAGTTGGTGGACCGCGCTCGGCAGGGCGACGACCCGCGGGCCGACGTGTGCTTCGACGGGGCGAGTCAAGCAGTCGGCCGGCGGGCGGCCGAGCGCGACCCAGAGTTGGAACTGTGCGCGGTTGTAGTCCACGATCGCGTCCAGGTATTCGGTCTGCGAGCGGTTCAGCAGCCGCAGGCTATCCACGACTTCCAGTGGCAACCCCTGGCCGCCGCGGATGCGGGTCAGGTCTTCGCGGTACGCCTCGGCACTCGCCCGCACCGCCTTCTCGGCGGCGTCGATCTGCACGAGTCGGGCGGCCGACCGCGCGTGCGCCTCGGCCACTTCGCCGCGGACGACGTTCAGCGTTTCCAGTTCCCGCAGGCGGCTCTGCTTCATGCGGCTGTCGGCGGCACGGGCGAGGGCGAGGTTGCCGACGCCGAGGTTGCGGAAGGTCCAGAACACGGCCACGTCGAGGTCGGTTCGCGTGTCGAAGTCGCCGAACCGCGGGCCAGTGCCGGCGGCCGCGATCAGGTTGCTCCCCCCGCCGAACCCGCCGGCACTGAACCCGAGCACCACGTTCGGCGAGAACGGCAGCACCTTCGCCAACGACAGTTCGTACAGCGACTGCCGAATGTCGGAGCGGCGGGCGGCCAGTTCCGGCCGCTGCAACAGGGCGGTGGCGAGCAGGTCCGGCAACGTCATCGTCGCGGGGACCAACGGCGTCGGCACGGCCCACCCCTCGACGGCCTTCAGCCGCGTGGTCGGGTCGAGATTCAGCAACCCGCACAGCCGGGCCGACGCCGTTAGCATGTCGGCCTCGGTCTGGGCCGTCTCCGCATCCCGCCGCCTCAGTTCGACCGCCGCCCGGTCGGCGTCGGACTTCTTCCCCTGGCCGCCCTTCGCGTACACGTCCGTCAGGCGGGCGATCTCGGCCGCGTCGGTGCGGTTCTGGATGGCGATGGCCCGCCGCTGTTCGGCCCGCACCAGGTCCAGGTACGCCAGGCAGACCCGCAGTAGCACGTCGTTGCGAACGGCGTCGGCGGCGGCTCCGGCGGTCACCTGCCGCTGTCGCGTCGCCAGATAGCCGTACCACGCCGAGCCGACGTTCAGGTTGTAGTTCAGGCCGGGGACGCTCACGGTGCCGCCACCGACCGAGTTCGCCCCGAGGCCGACGTACGCGGCGTCGCGGTTCACCGGCAAGATCGTGCCGGCGGACTGCTGAAGGACGCCGCGGTGCAGGTCGTAGTTCGTACCGACGTTGACGTTCGGCAGCAGTTGCGCGGCCGCCAGTTGCCGCACGGCCGTGGCTTCAAGCACTCGCTGCCGAGCGAGGAGCAACTGCGGATTCTCGACGCCGGCTAACGACAACGCGGAGCCGAGGTCGATCGGACATTCGCCGGGTTGCAGGATCGTGCCCGGCGGCGCGTCCGGAATCGACTGTTGAGCGTTCACGCGCGGAGGTTGCTGGCCAAACGCATGTCCGGCGACGAGCAATCCCACGCAGCCCACGCCGAACCAACGCACGCACCACCGCGGGAAAGATGTTCTGACCATGCGTATCGCATCGAAAGTAAGGTGTCGGCAATCTGGGGCAAGCAGGGTAAATCATCGGAATAAACCGTCTGGCGAGTTGAACGAAAGCCGGAAACCCCTCACTCTTGCCCAACCTCCCGACCGGGCCAAGACCTTACCGCGGACGGTGCGAATCGGCGGGGTCGTCGCGGGAAGCCAAAGGCCGGGATTGCTAAATCGGGGACACGCCTTCCTTAAGGGACGCCGCCAAGCCGATCGACGTGAAGCCACTCTTCCGCCCGGAAACAATCCGCCCCAAGTTCGCCGCCTTCCCGACCCGGCGAACCTCGACGTGGCTCGCGGCAAACTCGCGGACCGGCACTCCGGGAGCGGACGTTCGACTCCTCCGCGGGTCCAACCCCGCCCGTCCGACATCCTCTCCGCTGAGGGTCTGGGACGTGGAAGGCCCGGATTCGCTTTTCCTTTGAATCCTTAGAGCCGCTACACTCGCTTCTTGAACTGCACGGCCGCGAGCGTGAGGAATACCACGGCCATCGCCGTCAGGACCACCGCGTTCCGCCAAAGATCACGGCCAACCCGCCCCGCGGAGGATCACGCCGCGGGCGGCGTCGATCATCCACGTCGTCGGCAACAGGTTTGAGATCGGTTGCAGCACCGCCGGCATCGACTCCGTCGGGAAGATGTACCCGGACAGGAACACGCACGGCAGCACGCTGCCCATCACCTTCTGCCCGGCCTCCTCGCGGGTGTTGGCCTTCGCCGAGATCATCAGGCCGATGCCCAAGGCGGCGAGCACGAACGGGACGTTGATGACGGGCAGCGTCAAAAAGTTGCCGGCGACCGGCACGCCGAACACGACCCGCATCAGAGTCGCGATGGTGAGGAACTGCACGAAAGACAGGCACAGGTACGGCACCACCTTGCCGACCATCAACTCGCCGGTCCGCACCGGGGTCGTGGACAGTTGTTCGAGGGTGCCGTTCTCTTTCTCCCGCACGAGGGCGTTGGATTCGCTGACCGTGGCGATTTGCGACACGTCGCCCGGAAAGCGGCGGCCGGGATGGGAATCGACCGCGACTTCGACCTTCTGGCCGACCCACAGTTTGCCAAGTTCGGTGGACGGAACGAAGACCTTCACCCACAGGTCATCGGCCCGCAGCACGCGGACCACCTGCTGGCCCGCGGCCACGAGGTCGCCGGTGCGGACCGACACCACCTCGACGACGCAGCGTTCGGGCACCGCGACGACGGCCTCGCGGAGTTGGTGTTCGGCGAACCGCAGGGCGGCCTCGGCCTCGGCGACGGCCGCGTAGGCCGTCGCCTTGTCCTCGTCGCGGACGCCGCGGCGGATCAGGTTGTACCGTGCCTCGAACCTCGCCCTCTCGGCCGCGGCTTCCGTCACGTCCTCCGCCCGACTGCCCCGGAGTATCAATTCCAGGGCCGCCGTCGCGCCGGCGACGCGGCCGCGAGCGGTGTCGCGGCCGGCAAGGGCCGTCTCGCGTTCCAGGTCCGAGTGAACGCCGAGCTTGTTGAACCGGAAGAATTCGTCTTCCGCCTTCCGCAGGGCAGCCTTCTCGGCGTCCAGGTCGGCGCGGGCCTGTTGCTTTTGCTCCTCGCGGTTCCCTGCTTTGACGCGGGCCAACCGAGCTTGGGCGGGCTCGGTCGCCGCCTTCGCTTCGGCAATCTCCTCCGGCAGCGGCCCTTGCCGGGCCTTCTCCCAGGCGGCCCGTGCGGCTTCGAGCCGGTGCTGGGCCTGGTCCCGCCGGGCGGCCAGTTCCTCGGCGTCGAACCAAACGACCGGCGTGCCCGCCTCGACGATGTCCCCTTCGCGAACCTTCACGGCCGCGACCCGCCCGTCGACCTGCGAGCCGAGCCGTACCTCTTGAACTTCGACCGTGCCGGGCAGCCGCATGACCGCGGGCGTTCGGTGCGAGGGCCAGTACCACGCGGCCCCGCCGCCGACCGCCGCCAGGGCAAACAAGATGGTTGCGATTCTCTTCACGACTTCGCCTCCGACGTCTCCGATCTGGTTTTCTGAAATGCACTGCCGCCCGCGATCGCGGTTCGGACACGCAAAACAAAAAAATTGGCGGTCGGGCAGCAGTAGGCCAGAAAGGGGTTCAAGCGAAATCGTCGGGCGTTACTGCTCGGGCGGCCGGGTGGCCCCCACGCCCATGCCGCGGCGCAGCATGAGGCCGCTGGCGCTCATGTTGACGAACATCATCCCGCCGAGGATCAGCGGCGTCCACGGCAGGACGGCGACCAGCAGCAGGGCGAGGACGTAAAACAGCGACCCTTGCACGTACAGGCCGCCGGCCTCCGAGGCGAACGCGAGGTACGTGTGGCCGAGGTGGCCGGCCCACAGCGGGTAGACCAGATACATCAGGTCGAGCCGGTCGGCCGGCACGACCGCCCGCACCACGATCCACGCCACCACGGCCCCGACGCACTCCGACGACCAGACGATGACGAAGTGCCGCCGCTGGGCGGGCGGCACGAGCAGGAACGTCGGGCGGGCCATCACGTGTAGGGCTACTTGTAGGGCGATGATCACGGCCAGCGAAACGCCGGTCATCCACACCGGGAAGTCGGCCTCGTGCCGCCACGCGAAGTACGCCGACGTGTGGATGATCAGCGGAAACGGTGCCAGGGCAAGTAACCAAGCCGAGTAGCGGGAGAAGTTCGGGTGGAAGTTCCCCCGCTTCAGGTTGCGGGCCATCTGGCCGAGGACCGACGGCGGGCGGGCGTGAATCGGTTCGCCGGCCAGGTAGCGGTCCAGGTCGGCGGCCAGGGCGGCGGCCGACGGGTAGCGGTCGTCCGGTTGCTTCTCCAGGCACTTCAGGCAAACGACTTCCAGGTCTTTCGGCACGCCGGGCTGAAGGGCCGACGGCGGGGCCGGCGGGTGTTCGCTGACGAGGCGGATGGTTTCCAGCACCGTCTGGCCGCGGAACGGCGGGCGGCCGGTGAGCAGTTCGTACAGGATCGCCCCGAGGGAATACACGTCGGCCGCCGGGCCGACCGTGCGGTCGCCGGCGGCCTGTTCGGGCGGCATGTAGCTCGGCGAGCCGATGGCCGTGCCGGTGCGCGTGCGGGCGGAGTCGTCGCCGAGCCGCTTCGCGAGGCCGAAGTCCGTCACCTTCGGCGTGCCGTCCGGGTCGAGCAGCACGTTGCCCGGCTTCAGGTCTCGGTGGACGATGCCGCGGTCGTGGGCGTGCTGCACGGCCTGGGCCAACGTCCGTGACAGTTCGGCCGCCCGCCGCGGGTCGATCGGCGTGCCGCCGAGGTGGTCGGCGAGACTGCCGCCGGAGACGAATTCCAGCACCAGGAACGGCCGCCCGGCCGCCTCGCCGGCCTCGTACACCTGGACGATGTTCGGGTGTTGCAGGGCGGCGACCGCCCGCGCCTCGTCCTGGAAGCGGGCGAGTTGCTGCCGGTCGGCGGTGTCGCCGGCCAGGATCATCTTCAGGGCGACGACGCGACCGAGCCGGCGGTGGTTGGCCCGGTACACGATGCCCATGCCGCCGTTGCCGACCACGCCCAGCACGTCGTACCCGTCCACGGCCGGCACCGCAGGCATGCCGGCGGCCGTCGGTTCGGGCACGTCGATGAAGCCGCGAATCTGCTGCTGCCGGCGGATGCGGACGCGGAGTTCGTCTTGCAGAACCGGGTCGTCGGGGCAGAGTTGTTCCGCGGTCGCGGTCTTGCCCTGCTGCCGAAGTTCGTCCCAGTCGGCCAGCAGGTCGTACACGCGGGTCGTGTCGGACACGGCCGCTCCCTTCGTTCAGTTGCCGGACCCGGCGAGGCAGTCGGACAGCTTGTCGGTCGCGGCCAGCCACAGGCGGCTGACCTTGCGGGGGTGCAGGGCGAGGGCCGCGGCGATTTCCGCCTGCGGTAGGTCGAGGTAGTAGTGCATCTCGAACACCGACCTCTCGTCGTCGGGTAACTCGGCCACCCGTCGGTGGAACTCGGTCCACACGACGAGCCGGGCCGGGTCGAGGTTTTGCCCGCCGGCGGCCGACCCGACCTGCTACCCGTCGAGGCCCAGGGCGTCGTGACTGTGGCCCCGCCGCCCGCGCTCGACGAGGTCGAGGAGGACGTGCCGAACCTTCTGTGCGGCCAACCGGAAGAAGTGTTCGACCGACTCCGGTTCCACCGATTCCATCGCCTTCGCCAGCCGCAGCCACGTCTCATGGACGACGCTGTCCACCTCGTGCCGGCCGGCCAGGGCCGGGAACGACGCGGACAGGATGTGGGCGGTCAGGCGACGGAGCCGCCCGCACGCGGCGTCGAGCAGATCCCGGCGGGCGGCCGGGTCGCCGCGTCGCACGCGGTTCACGATCGACTGGAGGTGCTGCGTGGACTCGTTCGACATCGGCTTCGGGTCGAGATGACCCCTCGGGAATGACTGCGATTGGATTCGTTCAGGCAGTCATCCTAAGATCGGCGGCAGGTGGGGGCAACTCGCTGCCATCCGAGCGATGTTGATACGCGGTTCGAAGTGAGGGCACGGACGAAGGCGAGTCACCCCGGCGCCCGCCGGTCGGGGTCAGCGCGGCTGCCCTCCGGGCGGAAAACCCGCCCCAACTCGCCGAGCAGGCTGAGGCGGTCTACGCCCGTGCTCTCGGCCACGTCGAGAACCCACCACGGCAGCGAATCGCCCGTATAAGGCACGCGGACGGGCGGGCCGAGGGCGGGTTGCCCCGGTAGGTCAGGGAGGGTCACGCGGAAGTGGTCGGCGAGCAGGTGCAGTTCGGACAAGAGGTGCGCGGAACTCGCCAGCGACCCGTGCAGGCAGATCAACGGCGGTGCCGTCGGGTCACCGGCCAGCAACACATGCATTCGGCTCAGCGAGGTCCGTACCTACCTCCGTTCGACGGGCGCGTCGATCTTTTGAAGGAACCGCTCGTATCAATCGACCGATCGGACACGAGCAACATTGCTTTTGAAAATGGTCCCGGCGTCGACCGCAGTCCCCGTGCGTTCTGTGAGGTTGTGTTAGGCCTCCGAAAAACTTAGCCGACGGTGCGCCCGGTTCGGACCGAACGGACGGCGGACTGCTCACGACGGTGAACGGTAGATTCTCACCTCAACCGTGCCGGCGAACCAAGATCGCCGACTTGGGACGTCGGGTTCGGTGCCGGTAGTTTCGCATGTCGGCGGGCAGGGAATCCAGGAACCGGGACCAGTCATCGCCGCCCCGGCACCCGCGGTCGTACCCTTCATCCCACAAGAAGGCCGCGAGTTCCTCAACAAAAGGCTCGGCCACATCGGGCATCCGCTCGCGGGCGACGGGTAACAGGTCACTAATGCAGGTGATTTTCATTTCTCGATACTCTCTCGGCGGAATCAGAAAATCGAGCATAGAACGAGACGGTCGCCCGTGCCAGGATTCGGGGACGACGGCGGCAAGCCGGGGCCGGATTGACGGTGGTAGGACAGCCTCCTCCCCAACGGAGCCACCCATGAGTTGCCCGCAGTCGAGCGTAAGGACGGGAGGATGGCCACAATCGCCCTCGCCCTTGCTGAGAACCGTGACGATAAGAGGCAACGGATCGTGCCGAGTGCGACGAGGCCCGTGGCCGCCGGTGCAACCGCGACCGGTCGTGTGACGATAAGGGGCGACGGATCGTGCCGAGTGCGACCGCACGAGGGATGGCCGGGAGTTGAGTTCGCGCTTGCCGTCAGAGCGTAAAGACTTGGTTCGCGAGATTCGAACTCGCTTGAAACGGTGATCGCATCGCGACAAGCCTCGGATCAGCCATGCGCCATGCCTACCCGTCTTCCCAACTCCGCCCTTGATTCATTGCTGACCGGATGAAGTCTTGCATTTTCGATGCGCTCGTAACTCCAGACACGGGTTCGTACAAGCACGATAGTGGGGCAGAACGTCGTTCGTGAAAGTGCGCCAGGGTCGAATCGCAGCGGACCCTGGACACAGAAAACGAATTACCGATGTCATACACGACCGTATGCCGGGATACGAGTGCGTCTCGTGCCTATCCGACCGTGACGCCGCCCAGGAAACTGGCGTCATATGCGAAGTAGTCGTCGATGGTCTGCCCGTCGTCGGACAGGACGCGCACCCGCGGGGCACCGCCGGGGCCGGCCCCGACCACAAGGTTCGTGCCGGCGGCCGTCGTCACCGTGCCGATCGAGACGCCGCCGGTGAACGACGGCTCGAATGCGTCGATCGTGCGGTCTGGGATGTCGTCGGCGTCGGCATAGACGTTCACCACGCCTGGACCGCCCGGTCCAGCGGCGGTGACGAGTTGAGCCTTCGCCGACCCGTCGAGGTAGCCGGCCGCCACGGACACGCCGCCGCGGAGGGCCGCGTCGTAGGCGAGGAACTGGTTCCGCAGCGTGCCGTCCGGGTTGTACACGGCCACCACCGGGCCGCCGCCGGCACCCGCCCCGACGATGACGTTGTCCCGACCGGTCCCGTCGAGGTCGCCGGCGGCAACGTTCACGCCCACGCGGGCGTCCGGCGAGAAGGCGAAGAAGTCGCCGATCAGGCCGGTCATCTGCGCCACGCCGCCGGCGGCTTGTGGAGCGAAGCTGAACGACCGCACCCGCGGCCCGCCGCCGACACCCGCACCGACGACGATGTCGAGGCCGAGGCCGCCGCTGAGCCGGGCGAGGGCGACCGACGCCCCGCCGCGGAAGGACGACTCGAACGCGAAGAAGTCAGCCAGCAGGGCGGTCGGGCTGATCTCCCCGGCGTCCGAAATTTGGTCCAGCTTGGTCCCGTCGATCACGAGGATGCGCGGGCCGCCACCGATGCCCGCCGCGACGACGACGTCCGGGGTGCCGTCGCCGTTCACGTCGCCGACGGCCACCGTCGCCCCGCCACGGAACGACGACTCGAAGGCGAAGAAGTCGGCCTTCTTCGCGCCGGTGGCCTGGTCGAAGACCTGCACTCGTGCCCCGCCGCCGTCGCCAGCAGCAAGGGCGTACCACGGGGCGGTGTTCGACACCGTCGCGGCGAGGGTCGAGACGGGCGTGGCCGCCGCGGCTGCGGCGAAGGCGGCGCCGGTGTATTCCGCCACGACAGAGGCGATGTCGCGCTGCCCCGTCGCCGCGGCGGCGAGGGCCGTGTTCACGTCGGTGCCGGCCACGATCTGGGCCGCCACGATGTGCCGCATGTAGTCCGCGCCAGCCCCGACGGGGGTCGCCTCGAAGTGACGGTTGATGCCGGCCAGCACGGCCGCCGCGCCGGTCACGAGGGCGTCGTCGAGCGTGACGTTCAGTCGGCCCGCCGTGTCGAGGATCAGGTCACGGACGGCCGCGTCGTTCGCCAACCCCGGGTCGCCGTTGCCGTTCCCGATGGCCGCGGCGAGGCTGTTGAAGAACGCGGCGTCCACATCCGCCCCGGACCGACCGACCAGCGCCGCGATGCCGTTGCTCAGGCCGGCGAGTTCGACGGCCGCCGTCAGCGAACGGCCGGCGTCGGCGCGACCCGTCATCGCCAGGTCGATGACGTTCTCCCGTAGGACGTTGATGGTATCGGGGATGCCGAGGGCCGCCGCCACCGTGGCCGCCGCCTCGTCGATCGACAGGGCCGGGGACGTGGCCCGCACGGCTTGCACGAGCGTCGAGAGCGGCGACACCATCGTCGCCGGGGCTGGGGCGGTCAGGGTCATCGTGTTCGGCAGGTTCGTGGCCACGTTCGTGCCGCCGAACGCCACGATCAGGCCGCTGGCGCCTTCGGGCAGAGCCAAGCGGTAGGTGCCGTCGGCCGCGCTGACCGTGTTTGGCTCGCCTGCGTCGAGCACGCCGTTGCCGTTGGCGTCGTAGAACACCATCGCCCCGGCGATCTGGTTGTCAAGGATGCACGGGCTCGCGTTGTAGATCGCGCTCCCGACGCTCTTCACGACGCTGGCGGCCTTGTTGACGACCTTCCCGGCCGCGTCCACAACTTTCCCGGCGGCGTTGAGAAGGCCCTGAACGATCGCGTTCGACACGCCCGTGATGTCCACCGAGCCGTTGAAGTAGACCTTGATGCCGACGTCCAGCCCGGCCAGCCGGACCGACAGGGCCGTGTAACTTTCGCTGTTCTTGCCGGCGGTGTAGGACGAGGTCAGGTTCACGCTCCCCAGGGTGAGCGAGACGCCCTTCAAGTCGATGAACGTCTTGAAGAAGCTCGGCAGGTCCAGGCTGCTCTTGATGGTCACGCTGCCGGTGCCGGACAGCGTGTACACGCTGTTGGCGTAGTTCAGGGCCAGGCTCACGTTTCCGACCGTCAGCCCGGCGACGCCGAGGGTGTTGGACAGCGTGCCGTTCACGCTGTCCACGGTCCCCTTGGTGGTGTCCACGACGATGCCGCCGGTCGTGCCGTTGCCGAGTTGCACGGCGAACGTCTCGAAGCCGTAGGTGGCGGACGCCGTGCCGTCGATGACGAACTTGCCCGAGCTGCGGGTATACTTGAACCCGAAGTCGGCCTTGCCGAACGTCAGCCCAGCGAAGGTGACGTCCGACGTGACCGTCAGGGCCATCGCCGTCAGCGTACCGTCCACGATTTGCAGCCCCGGCGTCGTGCCGCGGCCGAACGTCAGGGTGATGTCGCCGATGCCCGTGATCGTGGCCGTCAGGCCACCGCTCATCGTGAACGTGCTCGTCGCGGCCGTGTACCGGAAGTTCACGCCCTTGCCCTTGAGCGTGACCAGGCCGACGCTGAAGTCGGCCCCGACGGTCATGTTCAGGCTCTTGAGTTCGCCGTTCGTGATCACCAGGCCGGGGTCGGCCGGGGTGCCGAAGGTGATCTTCAGGCCGCCGACGCCGATCAGGCCCACGCCGGCTGACCCGGTGAGCTTGAAGGTGCTGTCCGCCGCCGTGTACTGGAACCGCAGGCCGTCGGCCGTAAACACGATGGCGTTGACAGTGAACTTCGCGTCCACCCGCACGTCCAGGCTGGTGAGCGAGCCGTCGGTGATGACGAGGCCCGGCGTGCCGCCGTCGCCGAACGTCACCTGCACCTGACCCATGCCGATGACCGTGACCTTCGCCGCCCCGGACAGCGTGAACTGGCTCGTCGCGGTCGTGTACGTGAACCGGAGCTTGTCCGTGCTGATGATGACGTTGTTCACGCGGAACTGCGAGTTGATCGTCGCGTCCAGCTTCGTGAGCGAACCGTCGGTGATGATTAAGCCGGGGGCCCCGTCGTACCCGAACGTCACGCTCACGTCGCCCATGCCGATGACCGTCACGCCGGCCGTGCCGGTGAGCGTGAACACGCTGGTGGCCGGCGTGTACGTGAACCGAAGGGCCTTCGTGCTGAAGATGACCGAGTTCACGCGGATGTTGGAATCGACCGTCATGTCCAACTTGTCGAGCGACCCATTCGTGATGACCAACCCCGGCTCGCCCTTGTAGCCGAACGTCACGGTGAGGTCGCCGACGCCGATGACGGTGACGCCCGCCGACCCGGCGAGCGTGTACCGGCTGGTCGCCGCGGTGTACGTGAACCGCAACCCCTTCGTGCTGAAGATGACCGAGTTGACGCGGATCTTCGAGTCGATGGTCATGTCCAGGCTGTCGAGCGACCCGTTCGTGATGACCAGGCCGGGGGCACCGTTGTACCCGAACGTCACCGTCAGGTCGCCGACGCCGACGATCGCCACGCCCGCGGACCCGGACAAGGTGTACTGGCTGGTCGCAGCGGTGTAGGTGAACCGCAGCCCCTCGGTGCTGAACGTCACGGAGTTCACGCGGATCTTCGAGTTGACGGTCAGGTCCAGGCTGTCGAGCGAGCCGTTCGTGATGACCAGGCCGGGGTTGCCGTTATACCCGAAGGTGACGGAGAGGTTGCCGATGCCGGTGATCGCCACGCCGGCGGTGCCGGTGAGCGTGTACTGGCTGTTGGCCGCCGTGTACGTGAACCGCAGGCCCTTGGTGGTGAACGTCACCGACTTGACGGTGATGTTGGAGTCGACGGTCATGTCGAGCTTGTCGAGGGACCCGTTCGTGATGACCAGACCGGGGTTGGTCCCGTTACCGAACGTCACACTCAGGGAGCCGATGCCGGTGACCGCGACGCCGGCGGTGCCGGTGAGCGTGTACTGGCTGTTTGTGGCGGCGTAGGTGAACCGCAGGCCCTTCGTCGTGAACGTCACGGCCTTGACGCTGATGTTCGTGTCCACCGTCATGTCGAGCTTATCGAGCGACCCGTTGGTGATGACCAGCCCGGCCGACCCCTGGTAGCCGAACGTGACACTCAGGCTGCCGATCCCGCCGACGGTCACGGCCGCGGACCCGGCGAGCGTGTATTGACTGTTCGCCGCGGCATAAGTGAACCGCAGCCCCGTCGTACTGAACTGCACCGTGCTGACGGAGATGTCCGAGTTCACCGTCGTGTCCAGGCTCGTCAGCGAGCCGTCGGTGATGACCAGGCCGGGGTTACCCCCCTTCCCGAACGTGACGCTCAGGTTCCCGATCCCGCCGACGGTCACGGCCGCCGTGCCGGCGAGGGAGAACGTCGCTTGCCGCGAGTCATATGTGAAGTTCAACCCCTTCGTCGCGAACCCGACCGACCCGACGGTGATGTTGGAATCGACCGTCATGTTCAGCGAATCGAGCGACCCGTTGCTGATGACCAGCCCCGGCAGTGGCCCCTGGCCGAACGTGACGCTCAGGTTGCCGATCCCGGTGACGGCCGCCGCCGCCGACCCGGACAGGGCGAACCGGTTGGAATCGGCCGCGTACTGGAACCGCAGGCTCTTGGTGCTGAACGTGACGGAGCTAACACGGACGTTCGTGTTCAACGTCATGTCGAGGCTCGTCAGCGCGCCGTCGGTGACGACGAGGCCGGGGTTGGTCCCGTATCCGAACGTCACGTTGAGCGTGCCGAGCCGGGAGACGGTCAGGTCGGCGCTGCCGGAGAGGGCGAACGCCTTCGTGGCCCCGGCGTACTGGAACCGCAGCCCCTTCGTGCCGAACGTGACCCCGCCGATGGCGACGTCCGTGTCGAGGGTCATGTCCAGGCTGGTCAGGTCGCCCTTCGTGACGACGAGACCGGGGTTGGTCCCGTACCCGAACGTGACGCTCGCGTTGCCGATGCCGGTGATGGTCACGCCGGCCGATCCCGTCAGGGCGTAGGCCCCGCTCGCGGCCGTGTAGTCGAACGCCAGCCCCTTCGTGGCGAACGTCACGCCGGCGATCGTGACGCTGGAGTTCACCGTCGTGTGCAGCGATTCCAGCGAACCCTTCGTGATGACCAGGCCGGGGTCGGTCCCGTGGCCGAACGTCACGCTGAGGTTGCCGATCCCGCCCACGGTGACGGCGGCCGTGCCGGCCAGCGTGTACTGCGAAGTCGCGGCGGTGTAGCCGAGGGCCAGCCCCTTGGTGGCGAACGTCACGCCGCCGATGGTCACGTCGCCCGTCACGGCCAGGTTCAGGCTCGTGAGCGAGCCGTCCGCGACGACGAGGCCGGGGCCGCTAGCGTTGCCAAACGTGACGCTCAGGTTACCGATCCCGCCCACGGTCAGGCCGACGGTCCCGGCGAGGGCGAACTGGTCGGTCGCCGCAGCGTAGGTGAACTCCAGCCCCTTCGCGGCGAACGCGACGCCTCCGACGGTCAGATTCGAGTCGAGGGTGAGGTCGAGGCTCGTCAGCTTCCCGTTCGCGACGACGAGGCCGGGGGCGGTCCCGTGGCCGAACGTCAGGCCCAGGTCGCCGAGGCCGGTCACCTTGGAGGTCACCGTCCCGGTCAGGGCGAACATGTCGCCGGCCGCGGTGTACGCGAAGTTCAGGTCGCCCGCGGTGAACGTCAACTCGCCGACGGTGAAAGTCGAGTTCACCGTCGCGTCGAGGCTCACGAGGTCGCCGTTCGTGACGACGAGGCCGGGGTCGGTCCCATGGCCGAGGGTGACGCTCAGGTCGCCCAGTCCGTCGATCGCGACGCCGGCCGTCCCGCTGAGCGAGAACTTGGCGTCGGCCGTCGAGTACGCGAACGTCAGGTCAGTAGCCGAGATCGTGACGCCGCGGACGGTGAAGTCGGTGGTGACGCTGGCGTCGAACGCGGTCAGCGCCCCGGCTGTGAACACGAGGCCGGGCGTCGAACCCTGGCCGACGCCGAGGGCGAGGGTCACGTTGCCGGCCTTGTTTTCCAGCGTGGCGGTCGCCGTGCCGGTCAGCGTGACCGTGTTCGCGGTGGAGTCGTACGCGGCGGACAGCGACAGGCCGGTGAACTCGACGGAGCCGAGCGAGAAGCCGGTGCTCGGGATCGAAGCCGTCACGCCGCTGAGGGCGATGCCGGTGTCGCTCACGACGACGTGATTCGTGCCGGACACCGATACGGCGAGGCCGTAGGGCAACGCGAGCGAACCCTGGACTAGCACGTCTGCGTTTGCCTGATCGAGCGAGATCGCCGACGGCGTGAACGTGAGGCTGGCGACCGTGAACGTCGCGCCGGTCAAGCCGGTCTGACCGGCACCGGCCAGGGCCGCGATGCTCGCGGCGGTGAACCCGCCCGTCAGGAGCGTTACCGGGTTGCTCGGGCGGATCGCCTTGACGGCCCCGGTGTTCGTGATCGTCAGCGCGGCCGTGTCGATGGTCGTGGTCCCGTCGAGCGTCAGCAGCGCCACGAACGGCTGCCCGGCCGCCGGTTTGAACCCGACCTGCACGGTGCCGCTGGACATGAACGTGCTGCCGGAGGGTTGCAGGCCGTTCGCCTCACGGAACTGCAAACCGCCCACGTCCACCTGCGTCGGGACGAGCGACGGCTCGACGATGGTCAGCGTCGTCGCCGCCGTGCCGCCGGCCGTGCCGTTCGTTACCGTGCCGAGGGTGAACGTCAACGTCGGGTTGGCCGTGGCCGACGGGCTGGCCGCGAGCTTGCCGGTGATGGTCACGCTCGTCTGCCCAGCCGGGATGACGACGGGGCTGGCCGACACGTCCGAGTAATCCACGCCTTCGACGGCCGTGTCACCGGTGGCGCCGTACGTGAAGTTCACCGTCGTCGGCAGCGACGAGATGGCCGAGAGCGACACCGTCACCGCGAACGTGCCCGACACGGCCGTCGCGGACTGGCTGTCGGACAGGAACTGCACCGTCGGCATCGGCGCGCTGGTGATCGTCAACGTGTGCATCGTGTTCGTGCCGAGGTCGGCGCCCGTTGGGGACGAAGTCGTGAACACGATCGTCTTGTCGTCGGCCGAGTAGCCGTTGTTCAGGACCTTGCCGGTGACGTTCACGCTCGTTTGTCCGGCCGGGATGACGATCGGACTGGCCGAGACGTTGCTGTACTCCGTGTCGGGCGTCGCCGTGCCGCCGACCGTGAACGGCACGGTCGTGTCCACGGACGACGCGGCCGACAGCGACAGCATGACGTTAAACGTCCCGGCCACGGTCTCGGAAACCGTCTGGCTCGCCGCGGCGAATTGCACCGAGGGCTTCACGGCGCTCGTGATCGTGATCGTGTGGCCGGTCGTCGCTCCGAGGGCCGCGTTCGTCGGGTTCGCCCCGAGGGTGAAGACGATCGTCTTGTCGGCCGGCGAGTAGCCGTTGTTCACGATCGTGCCAGTGATCGTCGCCGAGGTCTTTCCGGCCAGGATCGTTACCGAGCCGGCCGCGGCCCCGCTGTACTCGTTCCCGGACACCGCCGTGCCGCCGACCGTGAACGGCACGACCACGTCCTTCGACGCAGCCCCGGACAGGTTGACGGTGACGGTGAACGTGCCCGGCGACGTTTCGGCCACGGTCTGCGTGGCGGCCGCGAACTGCACGGTGACGAGCGTGGTGAACGCGGACACGGCCGTGTACGTCGTGCCGTTCGCGTTCGTGGCGTACGCGACGAACGAGTACCCGACGCCGGAGGACAGCCCGGCCACGGCCGCCGTGAACGTGCCGACGGTCGTCGCGGCGTCCGCCACCTTGACCACGCCAGTGCCGTTGAGCATTGGGTTGGCGTTCGTAGCCGTCGGCGCGTACAGGACGCCCCGCTCGGTGATCGACGAGGTGCCCGTCGCAGTCACCGTGCCGCCGAGGGTCGCGCCCTGGCCGGTCACGTTGGTCACGGTGGCCGCGGACACCGTCGGCTGCGGCGGGACGACCTGCGTCACCGAAATCGACTTCCCGAAGATGGTCACCGTGCCGGTGCGGTCCGCCGCCCCCGTGTGCTCCGTGTACGACAGGTTGACCTTGCTGGACGTGACGGAATCGACGGTCAGCCACGGGCTGTTGCTGAGCGGGGAGAGGACGCCCGTCAGGCCCGGCCCGCCGACGACGCGGTCGGTCAGCGTGACGGTCCCGGCCGCCGTCGACGTGTTGACGGCCGACGTGTCCACGAACGCCCGTGGCAGAATGCTGATACGGGACGGCGAGGACTCGGCGACGTACAGGTTCCCGGCCCCGTCGGCCGTGAGGAACGTCGGGCTGGTCAACCCGCTCGCCCGCGTCGTCACGGCCCCGGTCGCCGGCGAGTACATCTTGATCGTGCCGCTGGTGGTGACGAACACGTTCCCGGACCCGTCCACCTCGACGCCGCCCGAACTGGTCACGCCCGTGATGAGATCGACGCTCGTGCCGGTCGCCTTCACGTACTCGCGAACCTTGTCCGTCGTCTCGTCCACGTAGTACACGTTGCCAAGAGCGTCGACGGCGATGTCGCTGAGAGTGAAGATGCTGACGAGGTCGGTCGCCGTCTTCGCCGTGGCGTCGTACTTCCGCAACGCGCCCGTGGCCACGCCGCCGACGCTGCCGTTCTCGGCGTAGTACAGGTTGCCCGCCGCGTCCACGTCGAGCGCGTCGATGTAGAAGCCGGCCGGCGACGTGTACACCGTCTCGATCTGGTCGAGCAGCGGGTCGAACTTCTGGACCTTGTTCGCGTCGGTGGCGGAGTCGTAGGTGACGAAGTAGACGTTCCCGGCGGCGTCGAGCGAGGCGTACTGGCCCGTGCCGTCGAACGTGATTTGCGTGGCCGCGCCGGTCGGGTCGTACCGTTTGAAGCCGTAGTTGGCGTTGTAGTACAGCTTGCCGGTCGCGTCGGCGACGAGGCCGTTCAGGTTGCCGAACCGGTCGTACCCGCCGGCGACCAGCGTGCGGGTGGTTCCGTCCGCCAGGTTGTACCGGACGACCGACTGGGCCGGCGAGTCGAGGGTGTAGATGGCACCGCCGCTGAGGTACGTGTCGAGGTACTGGCCGAACTGCGAGACGACCGTGCTGACCTGTCCGCCCGGGGCGATCTTGAGCAGGTCGTAGGCGGTGTAGTCGTCCTGCACGACGTACACGTTGCCACCGGCGTCCACCATCAGGTTGTCGGGCAGCACCCACGGGGCCTTGTCGATCGGCAACAGGGCCGTCGACGTCTGCGTCGCCGCGTCGTACTTGAACGGCGAGTTCAGGTCGTACCCCGAGTCGACGACCATCGTGTAGTACACGTTCCCGGCGGCATCGACTTGCAGCGCCCCCACGTTGCCGGTCAGGTCGGACACGACGGTGGACGTCACCCCTGCGGTGGAATACTTCTTGATCGCCGTCGCGGCCGAGTCGTAGTAGTACACGTTCCCCGCCGCGTCCGCCGCGATCGGCGTCTGAACCGCCGGAACGGTGAACAAGTCGGTCACCACGTCGGTCGTCGGGTTGTACTTCTTCACCTTGTCGGCATTGCTGTCCACGGCGTACACGTTGCCCGCGCCGTCCACGGTCACCGCGTACGGGTACTGGATGGTGGCAGCGACGGGCGCGGTCACGCCCGTCGTCGCGGTGTACTTCTTCAGCCCGGAGTCCGTGACGTAGACGTTCCCCGCGCCGTCCGCGGCGACGGACTTCGGGCCGCTGAACACCCGATCGACAATCGCCCGCGACTCGCCCGCGGCCACGTACCCCGTCCCCGCCTGGGTGACGGTCAGCGTCTGGCCCGCGACCGTCACCGTGCCCGTCCGCGTCGCCCCGGCGTTCGCCGTGAAGCTGAACTTCGCCAGCCCGTCGCCAGTGCCGGTCGCGGTCGTCACCGTGATCCACGGCTCCGTCGTGCTGGCCGTCCACGCCCCCGACGCCTGCACGAGCGTGCCGTCGCTCCCCGCCGTGGGGCCTTCGAACAACGTGGCCATGCCCAGCGTGGCCGGCAGGCTGCGGTCTTCGAGCGACACCAATCCCAGTATGGGGCGGACGGGCAGTTGTGGGCGGATCGGGCGGCGAGCGGGGTTCCAAAGACGGGCGAGCCAAACGGAAAAGGTGGGGCGCATGCGCGTGGCGATCCTAAAGGATAGGTTGGCGATGGGGACGTACTTCAAATCTCGAAGCAGGGCGCGAAAGATTGAACCCACTTCGCGGACGATTGGAGGTTTCTCTGGAAGTAGTAACCTCTTCACAGGGATGGGGATTCGATCATTTCAATAAGCCTCGCGTGTGGCCACGAAACTTGTGGCCGCACGCGAGACATGGGAGTTTGCGATCCAACTCTGAGTTCAACATGGGGACGATGGTTTCAGTTGTCAGCCAGCTCGACCACGACCATCGCGTGGACGTCCAATCTCGGCACCACCACGGAGACTCCGTCCGGTGTCTCCGTGGCCTTCAACTCGGTGTTGTCGGGTTGCAGGCGGATCGGGCCGAGTTTGAACCCCGGGCGAAACGTCACGCGGATGTCGTGGACCGGGAGCACCTCTTCCCGCAACGGCACGTCGTCCACGGGATAGGCCTTCCCTCCGGTCGTGTTCACGTCGTTGAACAGGTGGACGATGAGCCGTCGCGTGCCGTCCTTAGTCTGTCGCATGACCGTGGACTGCACGCACATCGGGGCCGTCACCGTAACCGGCGGCTTGACCCCGTTCGCCGCCCAGCGGATCGCGTTCGCCACCAGGCACCGCTGGTACGGGTAGGCGTACAGGTAGTACCCCGCATCAATGCCCGCCGGCAGGTACACGACCCTCCCCTGGCCGTGGGTGCGACTGACGACGGCCGGGAACGGCTCTGCCTTCGGGTCGCCCTTCACCCGCAGGGTGCCGAGGATTTGCGTGCCCGCCGCCGGCTTGACCCGCACGGCCGGCCCCTTGAACGTCACCGGCTCCGTGCCGACATACTCGCTCAACTTGCCAGCGTTCAGCCACGACACGCCGAGCGTCAGGTCAAACACGTTCTTCCGCTTCTCCCAGTAGTCCGGCCCAATGCCCTTGGCGAAGTTCACGTCGAGATCGGCCTTCCCACCCGCGGCCGTGGGCAACCCCAGGTATTCGACCCCGAGCAATTCGCCGAGGGCGAACTTGGCGCGGGGGTCGCCGTACTCGTCGAATAGCGACGTGTCCACGCTCGCCACCACCCCGCCGCCGCCACGGACGTACTCGTCGATGACCTTCACCTGCTTGTCGTCGAGGCTCGCCGCGTTCGGCAGGATCAGCACCGCGTACTTTTTCAACTCGTCCGCGGTCAGGTTCCAGTCGTTGATGACCGTAGTCGGCAGGTGCTCTTCCAGTGTCGCCCGGAAGGTGCCGAACACGCCCGCCAGGTACCGCTCCTCCACCCGCCCCGCCTCGCGGCCGTAGAAGGTGCGGGTGTTGTCGCTCATCAGGAGCGCCGCCCACGGCTCCGGCGACTTGTGGGTCAGCCACGGCTTCCGCCGAAGTACCTCGTCCAGACCGTGATCCACCGCCGCCCGTAACCGCTTGGGTTGCGCCACGGCGATGCTCGGACCGGCCCCGTGTGTCAGGGAGAGCATCATCCGGCGTTCGATCTCGTGCGGCGGGAAGCTGTCCTTGCCGTAGGGGTTGCCGTGGCTCATCAGGTACGGCTCACTGAACGCGACGCGGTGGTTCGTGACCGCCCAGGCGTAGGCGTTGGCGAACGCCGGCACGACCGTGTTGCCGCGGTTGCTCTCGTCGGCCCAGAACTCCTGGTCCGGGGCGTCGAACAGCAGGTTCATCCGGGCCGACATGTTCCGGGGCAAACTCAGGAAGTGCCCGTACCGCCCGGCGTTCGTCGTCCACGTCACGAGGGCCACGTCCGGCTTGATCGCCTTCAGCCGGGCCTGAGCCTTCGCCACCAGCGCCTCAAGCCGGCGGTCGGCCCAGTGCTGGTAGCGGCGGAACGCCGGGTCGTTTAAGTCCGGCTTCGGTGGGATCGGCTTGCCGGTGTCGGCCTTGTAGTTCTTGCGGCAGTGCTCGCAGTAGCAGACGCCGCCGTGGTGCAACCCGTCGAAGCTGAAGGCGTCCACCGCCGGGTGCTTCTCCAGGATTTCCGCGAGGACGTCGATGAAGAAGTCGCCGTAGGGGCCGAGCGGGCAGAGCATCCCGCCGTGGCCGAACTTCTTCATGTCTACCTGCGGGATGGTCGTGGTGTCGGTGGGGATGCGCCGCCAGTCGGGGTGCGCCTCGTACACCTCGCCCTGGAGCGTCGGCGGGTAAACGCCGAGGATGCGGAGGCCGAGTTTCTGGTACTCGGCGATGTCCCTCGGCAACCGGTCGAGGCCGACGTGCGGGCTGCGCTTCTTGAGCAAGGCGCTGTCGTAATACGGGTAGAACGGATCGACGAAGCCCATCTCGCTAATCGTGACGCCGTGCTTGACGGCGGCGGTTCGCCCCGCCGTGTCGAGGCCGGACAGCGTGTACCCGACGCCGGTGGTTCCGCGGACCCACTCCGGAACGGCGACGGGGCGGAACGGCGACTGCTCGAACGGCTGCGGAGGGAGCGGCTCGCCGAACGGGGGCTTCGCCTGGGCGGCCGCGAGGGCGGGGAGGAACAGGAGTGCGAGCGTGGCAGCGAGGCGAGAGGGCATGGGGCACCAGGATCGAGGGGCGGGCGACAACCCGCCCAGTATACCCGTCACCGGGCACCGCCGGACGACGAGGAGACCGAGCCACCGTCCAGCGATCCCGCCCCGGCGAACGGTCTCACTTCGCTCCCTTCTCCTTGAGCAAGTTGAGGTCCTTCGCCCAGTCGACGAACCGGAGTTGCCACGTCCCGAACGGGATGCCCTTTCGCGGGCTGATCGCCCCGCCGTGCCCGCCGTGGGCGTAGATGTGCAACTCGGCCGCGACGTTCGCCTTGAACAGCGCGTCGTAGAACTCCACCGTCTGCCGGGCGTGGAACGCATCATCGACGCCGGCGCTGGTCAGGAACGTCGGTGGAGCGTTCTTGGGCACCTTGGTCAGGTCCATCCGCGCCCACCCGGCGTACACGAGCACAGAGAAGTCCGGCCGGCAACTCTCCCGCTCGATCGGGTCGTCCGCCTTCGCGTTCCCGTCGTCGAACCGCAGCGTCACCCAGGCCGCTTGCTCCCCGCCCGCCGAGAAGCCCATGATGCCCACCCGCTTCGGGTCGACGCCCCACGCCTTCGCGTTCGCCCGGACGGTGCGGATCGATCGCTGGGTATCTGCGACAGCGTCCTTGGTCGAGTCGTAGGGCTTGAGGCGGTATCGCTCGATGAAGGCGTGGACGCCCAACCCGTTGAGCCAGTCGGCGATGTCCGTCCCCTCCGCCCCGACGTTGCACGTCTTGTTCCCCCCGCCCGCCGCCACGATCACGGCCGTCCCGTTCGCCTTGTCCGCCGGTGCCAAGTGAACTTCGATCGACGGGTTGTGAATGTTCTCCACCGAGTTGATGCGATCCGTTCGCCCCTTGGCCATGTTGAACTGCTCGGGCTTGTCCGACCCGGGCATGGCGCGCAGGGCGGGCGATCCTTTCGGCCAGAGGGTCACCACCTTCGCGCCGGGAACCAACGGCTTGGGGTCCGGCAGCGACAACACATCCTTCTCATCCGCCCCGCGGGCCGGTTGGCCCGGGCAGAAGCCGAGGACGCAGAGCATTCCGACACCAAGGGAACGGGTCCATGCCACGCTCATCGCTCTCTCCGAAAAAGGGCTGCGGGTGAAATCGGTTGGATCAAGTTCCGACCGCCGACGGAACGCGACAAGTGTACCGGTTCGCGTCGCTCGGGGCCAAGCAATTGATCTTCGATCCCGCGTGATCTCTCGACCAGCTGATGGTGGCTTACTTCGTCTCGAAAGGCATCGACCCGACGCGGGAGCCGGGCTTGGCTGTGGTGGAACGGAGCCTGATCGAAGAATACGGCCCGGCCGAAGTGACGGCGAAGGCGGGGCCGGCCGGGGCGGTCAGTCCCACCTTCCGTACCGGCCCCGCGTGTCCCTCGGAACTCCCGGAACTCGCCCCGACCTCGGGCAGTGAGCGGACGAGTCAGTCCAAAGGACGGCACCTTCTAGCGTGAGCCGGACGGCGTCGCAAGCGGCATTCGATGAAACCTTGCTGAGAGCAGGCGGTACCTACTGAACAACCGTTCAACGTGCACCCTGTCATTCGCGGAGACTCGTTCGGCGTGCCTTCACTTTCACGCGCCCCGTACGAGTGTATGTCGATCCACCGCAGTGGCGGACCGACATCCGCATCGCTGGCCATCAATTGCGGCGGGCGACCCCGCACGAAAGTGGCCCCAACCGGCTTACTCGGCCGACGGCCCACCGAGGAACTCGATCCCGCCGGTCGCCACGTCGTACATCGCGCCCACGACCCGCACCCGGCCCTCACGGACGAGGCGCCCGATCGCGTCACTCTCCCGGATCATGGTCTCGACCGTGTGCTGGACGTTTCGCCGCGCAACGGTGTCGACGAGGACCGCCCGCTCGGCCGGGGGGAGTGGATCGGCCGTTGGCGGGGCAGACGCCACCGACTGCTGGATGTCCGTGAGGATGTGATCGATGTGCTGACACCCGGTCGCCTCGGCCGCTGTTCGGCCCGAGCGGGCGAGATCGACGGCCGCGCCCACCGCGCCGCACCGCGTGTGGCCCATCACCACGATCAGCTTCGCCCCGGCGACGGCGGCCGCGTACTCCACGCTGCCGAGGATCTTCCGGCTGGTCACGTTCCCGGCCACCCGGACGTTGAACACGTCCCCGACGCCGAGGTCGAAGATGATTTCGGCCGGCGCGCGGGAGTCGATGCAACTCAGGATCACCGCGAGCGGGTGCTGGCCGGCGGCCGTGGCGGCCACCTGCCGGCCGAGGTCGCGCGTCAACCGCCGCCCGGTGCGGAACCGCTCGTGCCCGTCTTTCAAAATTTGCAGCACCTGGGCCGGCGTCACGGCTGTCTGAAGGTCCCGGGTCGAGTAGTCCACGAACTGCGTCCGGTCCTCGAACCGGTACTCGGTTCGGAACCCGACGAGGCTGACCTCCACGCGCCGAGCGGGGCCGGTTCGCTCGTCGAACTCGCGGATCAAGGCCAGCACGTCCGGATCGATGTAGTCGGTCTGCTGAGCGTCGAGGAGCACGTGCCCGCCGGCTGGCACGCTGTCGAACACCCGGGCCAGGGCCGCCCGGTTCAGGAAGCTCACCTGGTTGGCGAGTTCGACCCGCACGACCTCCCGGCCGAGGTGCCGCTCGACGATTACCCGAAGGGGCCGACGGACGTTGCTCCAGAGGATGAACCCGGTGCTCACGGCCAACCCGAGAAGGATGCCGACGAGCAGATCGGTCAGGACGATCGCCGCGACGGTCAGGGCAAACGGGATGAACTGGTGGCGGCCCTCGCCCCACATCTGCCGCACCAGCACCGGGCTGGCCAGTTTGACGCCGGTGACCAGCAGGATGGCGGCCAAACTCGACAACGGGATGAAGTTCAGCCACGCCGGTAGGAACGCCACGCTGGCGAAAAGTAGGATGCCGTGGACGATGGTGGAAATGTTCGTCCGCCCGCCCGCGTTGAGGTTCACCGAACTGCGGATGATGACGGCCGTAACCGGGAGAGCCCCGATCAACCCGGCGGCCACGTTACCGATGCCCTGGGCGAAGAGTAGGCGGCTCGGCGACGAGTTCCGCTGAAGCGGGTCGAGTTTGTCGACCGCTTCCAGGTTCACCAAGGTTTCGAGCGACGCGACGGCGGCGAGGGTTACGGCGGCGAGGTAGACCGCCGGGTTCGCCCACTGGGTAAAGTCCGGGAGTTGGAGCAGGTCGAAGAACCCGCCCGGCCCGTTGGCGATGGGCACCTGGACGAGGTGACTCCGTTCGATCGCCCACGGCGACCCCATCGCGCGGAACGCCGCCGCGGCCCCGACGCCGAGCAGCACGACGGCCAGCGGGGCGGGAACGGGGGACTGCTTCAGCGGCTTCCACCGCCCCCAGACCACGAGCAGGGCCACGGACGCAAGGCCGATCACCGCCGCCCCGGGCTGGATGTCGCCGACCAGCCGTGCGTACTCGGTGAAGGTGTTCTCGTGGTCCGGCTGGACGAACGCCATTTCCCCTTCGGGGTCGGTGTCGTGACCGAGAACGTGGGGAACCTGCTTTAGCACGAGGATGATCCCGATGGCGGAGAGAAGGCCTTTAACGACGCTCGACGGGACGAACGCCGCCAGGAAGCCGGCGCGGAGCAGGCCGAGGATGATTTGCAGGACCCCGGCCAGGACAACGGCCAGAAGGAACGTCGGGAACGATCCGAGGGTGGTGATCTGAGCGGCGACCACGGCGGTCAGCCCGGCCGCCGGGCCACTAACGGTGGCGTTGGCTCTGCCGATCAGCCCGACGACGATGCCGCCGATGATGCCGGCCAGCAGGCCGGAAATGAGCGGTGCGTTGGATGCGTGGGCCACGCCGAGGCACAGTGGCAGCGCGACCAGGAACACGACCACGCCGGCCGCAATGTCGCGAGTTACAGACGGGGGCGAGGTACTGTTCGAAAAAGGCATCAGATGCTTCTCCGTAATGGGGAGGGATAACTCGGGTAGGGGGAGAGGGACGGTTCACATCGGGGGCGGACTTCCGTAGAGTCGGAGCGGTAGGCGGGGGCGGACCCGTAACTTCGGCGTCGGCCGGTCGTGCTCGTCCTCCATTTCTCCGACAATCTGCTCCAAAACGTCTTCCATTGTGATCAGCCCTACGGTCTTGCCCGCGGCGTCGCGGACCACGGCCAGCGGCCGGCGTTCCCGCCGGAACAATTCCAAAGCGTCGGCCACGTTGTCCTCGGGCTTGAGGAACAGCGGCGGGTACAGCGCGTCTTCAAGGACCACGATCCCTTTCAGGCTGAACAGGTAAAACAAGTCTTTCGTGTTGACCACGCCCACGACGTTGTCGAGGTCGCCGGCGTACACCGGCATTCGGGTGTGCGCCCCCCGCCGGACGATCTCAAGGACTTGGTCGGGCCGCGTCCCCAGTGCCAGCCCGGCCACCCGCTCCCGGGGCACCAGGCAATCCCCGACCCGCTTGCCGGACAGGGTGAACACCTTGCGGACGAACTCGGCCTGTTGGTGGGACAAGACGCCGGCTTCCTCGGTCTGCTCGATCAGCAGGCCCAACTCCTCGACCGAGTGGAGCATGGCCTCGCCCCCGGCCGGTTCGTGCCCGGTCCGTCGGAGGATCGCGTTCCCGACCCCGTTCATGGCCGCGATGGCCGGCCGCGCCAGGCGGGCGAAGACGACGAGCGGGGCGGCCACCCACAAGGATGTTCGGTCGGGCGACTGCAGCGCCAGCGTCTTCGGGATGAGTTCCCCGAACACGACGTGCAGGAAGGTAATCAGGCCGAACGCGATGGCGACGGCAACCGTGTGAGCCATCGGCCCGGCCCACTCCGCCGGCAGTCCGATCGCCAGGACCGGTTCGACGACCCGCGACAGAGCCGGTTCGCCGAGCCACCCGAGGGCGATGCTCGCGAGCGTGATGCCCAGTTGGGTCGCCGCGATGTATCGGTCGAGATGGCCGACCGCCTCGCGCACGGCCCCCGCCCGCGGCACGCCCTGCCGGACCATCTCCTCGACCCGCGTCTTCCGGACCCCGACCAGGGCGAACTCGGCGGCCACAAAGAACCCGTTCAAGGCGACCAAGGCCGGCACGCTGAGGAGGGAGAGCACCGTCCACGCCCAGTGGACGTCGGGCGGGGCGGCCACCGCAAAGCAATCCATCGTTCGTCCTCTGAAGGTTCGCGGGGGATGAGCCGACCGCCACGGGAGCGGCCCGACCCTTTCAACGGGTAAGGGCTACCGGACGATCGGTGTTATCGCGGCGTGTCAAACTCGTCGGGGACAGCAACGGCCCGAGGCGTCAGCCGAACTCGCAACGAGTCAGGCGACCGCGGATCAATTCAGAAGCGGGGAAGGGCATCAACACTCCGGGAGGCCCTAAGGGCTTTCCCGAAAGTCGGTGGCGAGGAACGTGTGGAAAGAGCGATTAACAGCGAAGGGGAGCGCGTAGCCCGTTGGGCAGCGAGTGGCTGAGGTGACGGGACGGGAAGGACGGCGTGGTCGCACCGGGCGTGACCACGCCCGCGGCGGTTCGAATGACGGGGTGTCTGACCGCAGTCGTATCGGTAACGGGCAGTGGACGGGTGAAGGAAACACAGACCAGTTCTTTGAGCGTCTCGGTCGACTCGGCAGAATCCTCGACGACCCCACCGCTGAAACCGGACGTGGCCAGCACGAGCACGAGGGCGAGTTTGTAGGCGACAAACTGGAGGGCGATTACGAAAGATCGGAACTGGTTGAAGATGCGCAGCCCGAAACGAGGAACCAGGAGATCGGAGAAAGCAACCGGCATCATGGGGTGGATCGGGTGCCCTTGTTTGTCGTACTCATCGCGGATGGTCCTATTCATCATATCGATACGGGCTGACAGATCATACATCTCGGTCGGAGATCATTGTGAAGGTTAAAGAAATTTTCGTCCAGAAAATATTCCGACCGTCCTACCCGGTAAAGAGGATGCCGGGCCTGCCGCCGAATAGCGTCAAATACGTTAAGCCGTTTTGAGTGAATGAGTAACGCCCCCACATTCCGAATCTTGGTCTTTTGAGGAGACTTGCTTACGTTGACAACGGTTTCACCCGCGGTCCTTCCGGTGTCGGGTGGCCACCCTGCTCCGGGGTGCAGGGTGTAACCATGGCCCGAAGGAAGTGGAGCGTTCAACTGTCTTTCACGGGGGATTGTTATGACCCGATGGTTCGTTCTGGTACTCGTCGCGGCGGTCGGCTGGCTCACACAGGCCGGAGCTGTTTGGGCCGCCGAGCCGGTCGGGCGGTACGCGGTTGTGGTCAACAAGGGCGTGGCCGCCGGGCCGTGGGGGAAGGTCGTCAAATTCCTCGAAACCAAGCACAAGGCGAAGACCTTCGCTTACGACAAGGCCCCCGAGGACGTCCGCAAGGACGTCGGGGCGTACCGCCCGCGGTACGTCTGCTTCGTCTGCCCGCCGACCGAGGACTTCCCGGCCTTCGCCGCGGTGGCGAACAAGTTCTGCCGCACGCTCGACGACGACCCGTACGTGGACGCCATCTGGGGCATCCTCACCGGGCTCGACGCGGACCACGCGATGGAACTCGCGACGGCAGAGCCGGTGGTGATCCGACGGGCGTTCACCAAGACCCTCGGGCCGTGGCTGAACTGGGTGCCGGAGGGCGAGTACGTGACCGAGTGGACCCGCGACCGCGGGGAACTGGGGGCGAAGAAGGTCGGCACGGACTTCGCGGTTAAGACTGGCGGACCGACGAGCGACGCGGACGACGCCAAGCTGGTCCACAAACTCTTGGCCGAGGACTCGTTCGACCTGATTATCGGGTCCGGGCACGGCGGCCACAATAACTGGATGCTCATGTACCCGAGCGGCAAGGGATTCCTCACCGCGAAGGATGGCAAACTCGCCATGACGGCCTCGGGCGTGGACCTGCCGCTCGCCGGGAAGCGGCCCAAGGTGTACTGGGCGGTCGGCAACTGCCTGACCGGGGTCGTGAACAGCGGCCGGAACAACTTCAAGGACTCCTACGCCCTGGCGTGGATGAAGAACGGCACCCGACAGTACGTCGGTGCCGTCCAGTCGACGTGGTACGAGTTGAACTGGAACATGGCCGACTGGTTCTTGAAGCAGGAAGGACGGTGGACGTTCTCCGAGTCGCTGTTCCTGCTCCGCCAGTGGTCCCACTACCTGCTGACGGAGAACGTCGTCACCGGGCGGGACCGGGAGGGCACCGCGTTCACCGACGGCATCTTCGTCCTATACGGCGACCCGGCGTTAGAGGCCCGGGTGGAGAAGACCCGCGACCCGGCCCTGACCGAGACGCTCGACGTGCGCGAAACCGGGGTGAAGGACGTCGTCCGGATGACGTACACGGTGACGGTGAACTTCGTCGGGGAGGGAAACAAGCGAACGGCCGAGAAGTTCGGCGGGTGGCGGATCTTCTGCCACCTGTTGCCGTATCAGGTGACCGACGTAGCCATCGAGAAGTCCGACTTCGCGAAGGTCGTCTGCCCGGGGGAGACGCTCATCTGGGACGCCGGCAAAGGGCTGAAGGTGGGCGACGTGCGGAGCGTCACGTTCACCGCGAAGCGGGTGCCCGACTAACGCTCGGCATGGCCGCGAGGCAACTGCCCCCTGGTTGACCCTCGCCTTTA
Source organism: Limnoglobus roseus (assembly GCF_008254045.1). Classification (GTDB taxonomy): domain Bacteria; phylum Planctomycetota; class Planctomycetia; order Gemmatales; family Gemmataceae; genus Limnoglobus; species Limnoglobus roseus. The sequence goes on from NZ_CP042425.1 coordinate 7,588,339, forward strand.
AGCACCTCGGGCGATCAGATGCTGATCGCTTGCCGCGAAGGCGGGGGTGCCTCTCGCGACGATTCGCCGGTTCGAGGCGGGGACGAACAAGCGGTCGCGGTCATAGGGGCTGGTCGTGCGACTGGTGGCCGGGGTCGGGCGTACCGGACCGGATGGGATTTGCCCCCGAAACGGCCGGGCGGGAAGTCCCACGATAGCTGGTACGTAGATCTCAAGTGTGGCGGGTACTGGCTGGTGTGCGCGATCCAGGCGCGGCCGCCCGCGGCACCAGGAATATCCTCGCGTCCGCCGCGAGCATCTCCAACGGCTGAAGTTACTCACCCCTTTCCCGAGCACGCCGTCGACGACCCAGCACCCGCGGATGTGCGGCCCGTCGTCCCAGCAGTGTGTCAGAATTGCCGCGTCCTCGCACCCGGCGTCCTGCAACGCATCCGCAAGGACCGGCAGACGCGAGTGGCAGCCGAACCAGTCCATGCTGAACACAGCCCGTAGGTCGTGTTCTCGCTATGGGGCATCTTCTCGCATCGGAGTAACGTGCGGTAGGAGGGAAAGCGTCCCGACCGCGAACAATTCTGGCGGGACACGGTCGCCGCGTTCGCAACGTCCGGCCTGTCCGTCCGGGCATTTTGTGCGGCCCGCGGCCTCCCTGAGAAGCGGTTCTACACGTGGCGGAAGGCCCTCGGCCTGAGTCCCGTCGGACGCCCGGCCGGTCGTCCGACGCCCGCCCCGCCGGCGGGTTCGTCCCCGTCCGGGTGGTGTCCGACGCGGCGGCCGAGGTCGTCCGGCCCGGCGGGGTCGTCCTCCGCGTCCCGGTCACGGCCGACCCGGCCCACGTCGGCCGGCTGGTCGCCGCGATCCGGGGGGCGACGTGCTGACGCTCGGCACGACCGGGGCCATCTACCTGGCCGTGGAACCCCAAGACGGACGGAAGGGATCGACGGATTGGCGGGCGTCGTGGCCGCCGCCCTCGGCCGCGACCCGGCGTCGGGTGACCTGTTCGTCTCTAAGAACCGCAAGGGGAACCGGCTCAAGGTGCTGGCGTGGGCCGGGGACGGGTTCGCCCTGTACCTTCGCCGACTAGAGCGGGGGACGTTCGCCTTCCCGGCCGCCGGCGGCGTCGGAGTCGTCGTCACCCCGGCGGCCCAACTGGCCATGATCCTCGGCGGCCTCGATCCGGCGGCCGCGCGGTCCCGCAAGCGGTACGCCCGGCCCGACCCGGCGAATCCGAGAACCGTCTGACCGGGTCGCGCGTACCCCCGGCATGACGCCGCGGGAAGTCGAACTCGACCGGGAGAATGCCCATCTGCGGGCGACCGTCGCCGAATTGCACGCCGTCGTCGCCGACCTGCGACGTACGATCGAGGGGCAACAGGCCCACATCGACCGCCTCGTCAAGATGGCGTTCGGTCGGACCTCCGAGCGGGTCGTCGGCCCGACCCTGTTCGACGCCGGGCCCCCGCCCGGCGTCGAGGCCGGCGTGTCGCGGTTGCCCCGGCCGTCGGACCCGCCTTCGAACCCGCCCCGCGGCCGCGGGCACGGTCGCCGTCCCGTCGCCACCGACCTGCCCGTCGAGCGGGTGGGGATCGACCTGTCCGAGGCGAGGCCGCGCAGGCGTGCCCGTGCGGCGGCGAGATGCGGGTCCGGGTCGGCCTCGGCGGGCCGGCCCGGCGGTACGACGACCGCCCGGCGTCCGTGTTCGTTCGGGGAACGGTTCGGGTCAGTTTCGCCGGCCCGGGGTGCGAGCGGGCCGGCCACGACCCGCGGTTCGCCCGCCCGCCACTCCCGTCCGAGCCGATCCCCCGCTCGTCGGTCGCGGCCGGACTGCTCGCCCACGTCGCCGTGTCCGAGTTCGTCGGTCACCTGCCGCTCCACCGCCTCGAACACATCCTCGCCCGGCACGGGCTGGTCGCGCCGCGGTCCACCCTGTGCGACTGGGTCCGCGGGTGCGCGGCCGCCCTCGAACCCGTCTACCGGGCGATGGTCGCCCGCGTGAAGCGGTCGTACGCCATCCACGCCGACGAGACACCCGTGACGCTCTTGCGGCCCCGGCGGACGGCCTACGCTTGGGCGTACCTCGGAGACGCCGCCGTCCCGTTCATCGTGTCCGACCTCACCCCCGGCCGGTCCCAAGAGTTCCCGGCGCGGTTCCGCGCCGGGTTCACCGGGTTCGTCCAGGCCGATGCGTACGCCGGGTACAACTCCGTCCACCGGGGCATGCGACACGTCGGCGGCTGGGGATGCACGCCCGCCGCGGGTTCCACGACGCAAGGGGCAATGACCCGCGGGCCGCGGAGGCGATCGCCGTCGCCCGCACGCTCTACGACGTCGAGCGGCGGATCGGCGAGGCGGGCCCGGGGGGCGAGGCGGTGACGTCCGCCGTCAACCAGTGGCCGACGCTGGTGCGGTACGTGGACGATCATCACCTTGCCATCGACAACGGGCCCGGCCGAGCGGGCCATCCGCCCGCTGGCCGTCGGGCGAAGGAATTGGCTGTTCGTCGGCGGCGACAACGGCCTGTCATCCGCGGCCGTCCTGCTCACCGTGGTGGCGAGCGCCAAGCGGCACGGGCACGACCCGTGGGCCTACCTCCGCGACCTGCTGACCCATCTCCCGACCCGACCGCCCGACGCCGCGACGTGGCCGACCTCCTCCCGGACCGCTGGCGACCGTCGTAGTCCGACCGGTGCCGACCCCGCACGCACGCCGACAGACCAACTCGCCGGACGCTTTCTAAGAACCGGACCCGCCTCAGGGTGGGGTGGCCGGTCAATTCGAGCAGGTGGTCGTCGGTCACGTGCGGCGACGAGGCGACCGCCAGTTCCTCCAGGGGCAACTTGCGGGCGAGCCGGAGCAGCGTTTCCCCGGTCAGGTTCCGGGCGTAGTCCAGGTGCAACGTTCGTAGCCGACCGGCGCCCGCCAGGCCGGAAAGCCCGGCGTCCGTAACCTGGCCGGTGCACCGTAGGGACAGCGTGTCGAGCCGCGGGAATCCGGTCAGGGTTGGGATGACCCCGTCGGTCAGCTTCGGCAGCGCGTTCAGCACCACCACCCGCAGGCTTCGCAGCCCCGCGAGCCGGGCGACCCCCTGGTCGGTGACCTTCTCGGCCTCGTGCAGGATTAACGCCTCCAGGTCGGGCAGCGCGATCAATCGGGCCACCTGCGCGTCGGTCGCCTTATGGAGGCCAGCGAGGGCGAGCGACCGTAGCCGGCGGAGGCCGGCCACCTCGTCCAGCGGGACGTAGTACGGGGCGGAGCGGTGAGCGCGGACGGAGAGCGACCGCAGTCGGGGCATGGCGGCCAGCTGCCGGTAGCCGGCGGGGCCCACGCCGTTGCAGTGGGACAGCCGCAGTTCCTCCACCCGGCGGAGCGGTCCGACCGCGTCCAGCACGTCGAACGGCGGGCTCGTCGAGAGCTTCAGATGTTTCAGCCGCGGCAGGCCCCGCAACACCGCCCACCCGGCCGCGGCGACATGGTCGAACCCTTGGAGGTGGAGTCGTTCCAGGGTCGTGAGGCGGCCCAAGGCCTTGAACCCGGCCGCCGTGATCGGTGGCTGGTTGTCGGAGTTCTCGCCCAGGGTCAGTGACCGGACCCGCGGCCACCGGCAGAGGCGGCGCATCCCGGCGTCCGACAACGCGGCGTTCCAGAGGTGGCCGTTCTTGAGCCGGGCGACCGACCCGATTCCGGCCGCCGCTGTGTCGTCGATGTTGCACTGGTCGACGTGCACCTCTTCGAGGGCCGGGCAACGGCCGAGGGCCCGGAACGCGGCCGGGATCGGGTCGAACAGGCAGACCCCGGCGAGCTTCTTCAATCCCGTCATGCCCGATAGGCTTCCGGGGTTCGATCGGGCGCCTTCCGGCCACCACAATTGAACCTCGCGGAGTTGCTTCAACGTGCCGAGCTCCCGCCAGAAGCCCTCGGGCAGAACACCCGCCCGGACCTCCAGCCGCCGCAACCCGGTCTGGGTGGACAGGCCGGTCCAGTCCAGTTCCTGCTTGGCGTGCGAGTCGTGCTCGACGCGGATGAGTTTCAGCCCCCGGACCGTGAACAGGGGTTGGAGGGAGAGCGGGCCGGGGCCGGTCATTCGGACAGCCAGTGTGTCGGCACGCGCGACCCGGGCGAGGGCGGCCGCCGCCTCGGCGACGGGCCAGCGGTCGAAGTCGAACCCCAGGGACGCCCCTCGGGCGGTGAGGTACACGGACCCGTCGTCTGCCCCGCCCGAGGCGTTCACGGTGATGGTCGCGACGCGATTGAGCCCAGCGAGGGCCGTGCCCAACTCGGCCGCCGACATCGACCCGCGGCCGTGCACCGAGAAAGGTGAGTTGGGGGTCTGCGAAGTCGTCTTTCCCGTGGCCATGCGGTCACCCCTTGGGAGGCCCGCGATCCGGGCAGTGACCGCCAGAATATCGCCCGCCAGCCGGGGTTCAACCCCGGCCCGTGACATGGTCGGCGATCCGTGCGGAGCGATCCGCACGGATCGCCGACCACATTCCTGGGAGAGGGTGAGGCCGGTCAACTGCGGGGTGCAGCCGGCCGGCCTTCTCAGCGAAGTCCTCAAGGCCGTGGAGGCGTTTGCTGACGGCCGACGCCGGTTCCAGCTCACCCCGTAGGCGAACCTGGTCGGTCAAGCCCCTGTGAAGCAAGGTGCTTGATTTCTGTGCGGTTCGAACTGGGCGTCCGACGCATCGAATGGGCCCACGCCCGGCCCGCAGAGCTACGGGCCGGACAGGCGTAACACCCGGCCGGCGGCACTGACGGCGTAAACCTCGCTGGCGGTCGACCCACTCGCGAGGAACGCAACGCGGTCCGGCAGGCCGAGGGCCGTCGGGCGGGCATCGGAAACCAGCCGCGCCCCCGCCACCCGGAACCAGTGGACCGTGCCCGCGGCCGTCGCCGCCGCGACGCGGCGGGGGCCGCAGAGGCACGCGGCGACGACCGGGACCGGAACCTCCGGGCGGGCGGGCGTGGTCCGCGGGTGGCCGGTCCCGTCCGTCGTGAACTCTTGCCAAACCACGCCCCCATCCCCCGTCACGCACACGACCTGGAGACACCCGGCTTCTGGCGTCAGGCAGTCCAGCGGTGGGCGACCGAGGGCCGCCCCGGCCGGCACGGCCGGAGTCACGTTCGTCACCCACCGCGTCGTGTTCGGCCCCGCCACGCGGCGGCAGAAGACCTCGTCCCACTCCCAGTACTCGTCCGGCGTGACCCGCTCGAAGAGGTACGGGGCGGAGCCCGTCAGATACGGCCGGTCGGCCCGCGGCGTCACGTCCAGCACGTACCCCTCGGCCCGCGTCGTCGCCCGCAGGAAGTAGCCGCAGAGTTCGACCCGCTCCGACGCGTGCGTGACGAGGACGACCGGCTCGCCGGCCCGGAACTCGACCTGCGGCAAGAGGGACCAGTGGTGGTCGCTTGTCGGCGACCGCCACTGCCCCTGCGGAAGGTAGGCGGCCTCGCGGTGGCGGAATCGTTCGGTCGCCCGCGTGAAACAGCGAAGGGTCACGCCGTCTGCCTGTTCCGAGAGGGCGTACACCACCGCCGCGTCGGGGCTGATCGCCAACCCGGTCACGCGGCCTCCGACAACACTGGTCACGCGGGTGCGGTCCGAGGTTGCGTTGTTCCAGAGGAAGATCTCGTCATCGACGGCCACGAGCACGTCGCGGGACAGGCGGGCCATCGCGACCGCCGTGACAGTCCCCGCAGGCGGCGATCCACTGACACGCGCGGGCGATTCGGTCACTCGGGCCGCCGCCCGCGCGGCGTACTCGGCGTCCCGGAGTTGCGGGCCGGTCCACCCGCCCTTCGGCGCGAACAGTTCGCGGGCCGTTTCCCCCGCCTGGCGGACCGTCGCGTCGGCCCGCAGGTGCTCGGCGAAGGCGAGCCGGACGCGGTCCCGCACGTCGCCGAAGTGGGCGGGCGGGAGGAAGTCGTCGCCGACGTGCAGGGCGTAGTTGAAGAACGCCGACGCCTCCGGCGAGCGGGGGGGCGGGAACGCCTCGGCCGCCTCGTCGATCAGTTCGTCGAATTCGGCCCACGACTCGGCGACCAAGAAGTCATCAACGCACCGCTCGCCGCAGGCCCGCGCGTCGGTGCCGCCGGTCCGCCAGCCGCGGCGGTAGCACTCGGTCGCGGGCTGGCGGCGGCCGAGTTTCTTGCGGAGAAGGTCGCCGGCAGCAAGCCACCGGCCGCCGGCCTTGTGCCGGTCGGCCGCCCGCTCGAAGAAAACGGTCGCCCGGTCCTCGTCGCCGCCCCGCCGGTACATCTCGGCGGCCGGTTCGTACTCCTCCCGGCGTTCGTACAGGCGGGCAGCTTCGTCGTAGTCCCCGGCCCGCTCGAAGGCGGTGGCGGCCGCCGACAGGTCGGAGAGTTTATCGCGGAACAGGACGGCGGCCTCGCGGAAGTACCCGCCGGCCATCAGCGCGTTGGCGGCCGCTCGCACGTCGCGGAGCAGCACGCCGTACAGGTACGCCGCCCGCCGGGCGTCCCCGCGGCGGGCGGCCTCTTCGGCCAGGCGGCGGTATTCGGCGGCGAGGTGAGCCCAAACGTCGCCGCCGCCGAGCCACGACCCGCCGCCACCGCCGCTGCCGAGCAGGGCCGCGAGCGAGAACCGCGGGTCGCGGGTGCCCAACTGCGTGCCCGTGCCGACGGACGTGGGGCGCGACGGGTCGCCCACGGCGATCGGCGCGCGGCGGAGGGCCGCCTCCACGTCCCCGGACTGCAACTGTCGCAGTACCTGGCGCAATGCGGCCTCTTGCGCGCCGAGGATTTTTTCCGTCAGCCGCGGCACACGCTCCACGGCCTTACGCGCCACCTTCCCGCCGAGCTTGCCGAGGCCCGGGGCGTTCAATTGCTTGCCGGCCCACGCGAGAAACTGCCCGACCCGCAGCGCGGCCCCGGCCCGGACGCGGTCGAGGAAAGACCCCGACGGCGGCCGGGCGTCGTCCGGGACGCGGCCACCGTCGCCCGGGACTTCGTCCCGTTCCGGCAGTGGGCTTGCGTCGTCGGGCTTCCCCTCGTTGAGAATCTCGACGGCCAGCCCCGGCGGGGTGGGGCGCTCGATGGTCGTGAGCCGCTCGGCCCGGTCCGGCGGTGCGGGGAGGGGCTGCCACGACTCGCGGCGGAGGCGGGCGGGTCGAAGCCACTCCGCTGGGTACAGCGGTTTCATCGGGTCGAACGCGAGCGCCCCGGTGACCAGCACGACGAGGCCGACGGTCTCCGTGAGCCCGACCATTTCGTCGGGCAGCAGTCGCGGCAGGAGTTCGGCGTCGGTGGGGACGAACAGGTCGCCGCCGAGCCGCCGCAACTTCACGACGCCGGCCGGCCACGCCGACACGGATGCGAACAAGAGGAACCCGCCGGCCACGCGGAAGACCGTGGGGAACGCCGGCAACTTCGCGCAAACGCCGACGAGTGCGGCCGGGTCGTCGGTGAACACGACCGCCGCGTCGGCACTACCGAGCGTTTCGCGCTTCACAAGGCGGAGGGGCAGGTTCATGGGCAACTCTCTCCGCGGTCGAACAGCTTCGCGAACTCTTGGGCCGCGTGCGGCGTCGGCGGGGTGCCGAGTAAGACCGGGTCGCCCCATCGAATTCCACCGTGGCCGCACGCGGCCGCACGCTCGCGGCGGATCAGGAACGCGGCCACCGGCATCGCACCGTCGAGCAGCACGACCTGCCCGAGGCGGTCGAAGACGGCCGACCAGCCGCCGCTCTGCGTCTGGAACTTCGGCGGGAAGCGGGCCGGGTCGTACGCGGCTTGGGCGGCCGGGGTCCGCCGCGGTTTGGCGAATTGCCGCAGTTGGAAGTCGTGGGCGAGGCCGGCCGCGTTGAGCGTGAACGTGTGGGTGAACTCGCCGACGCGGATCACCAGCGGGAACGGTCGTCCCTGGAGGTCGATCAGCAGACTGTTGTGCAATCGCGCCGTCGTTGCGACCAACCGCGGCAGGCCGCTGCGAGTCGTTTCGAGCACCGACACGTCCGTGATCCGGGTCTTCACCGCCAGCAGGCGTCCGTCCGGCGAGAGGGCCGTCGACAGCCCCGGCTCCCCTCGCGGCAGATCGTACCGCAGGTGGGCGTCCGGCCCGTGGAAGACCAGTGTCCGCCGCTCCCCCTTGCAGAACGTGCCGAGCGTCAACACGTTGCCCGCGAGGTAGGCGGATTCGATCATCGTGCCGTTGAGCAGCGGTTGACCGTCTCGCATCGGTTCGTGCCGCAGCCACGCCGGCTCGATCAGCCGCACTTCGAAACCCGAGCCTTCGAGGTAGAGGTACGGCTGGCACCGGAAGCTCTCGTCGGTGGATGTCCGCGTCCAGACCGGCAGGCGGTACGGCGGGGCCTCGGTCCGCGACGTCCAGTCGGTCAACCGCGGCCGCTCGTGCCGTTGGTGTGTGCCCAGGTGAACGTCGGTGCCCACTTCGCCGTGCCGCACGGGCATCGGGCAAATGCCGACCTCGTCGCGGGCGGCGTTCACGCACCAGCGGACCGTCCGGTCGGCCTTGTACAACGGGTGGAGTGTGACAAGACGGCGGGCGCGGTCGTAGTGCGCGACGACGTACCATGTCGAGCGGACCGGCTCCAGGTCGGTGGCGGACGACAGCACCACCGGTTGGTTCCCGCCAAGGGTCACGGTCTGTGCGAAGGTCAGTGCCGACGGGTTTGCGAGGGCCATTCGGCCGCACACGACCACGCCGTCGGTCACACCGAGGATCGCCTCGACGGCGTCCATCACCACCCCGTCCCGGAACGGCCGCGGCAACACTTCCGGCGGCTCGTCGCCGAGCGTGAAAGCCTGTAGGACGCCGTCTTTCGCCGCGGCCACCAGCCACTCGCCGGGACCGTCGAAGCCGAACATCGCCGGCTCAGCGACGACGCCGGGGCGGAACGCAAAGGTGATTGGCTCGACGTCCCCGACCCACGTCGGCCCGGTGGACGTTGCGAGCGGGGAAGGCTTCACGCCCGCCCGCTCGGCCCCGGCCAGGTCCACGCGAAAGGACCGCACGGCCACCGGTCCGCGGTCACCCCATGCGTGGATCTCGGCCCGGCCGTCCTCGTCTACGGCCACCGTGAACGCCCGGTCGGTAGCCGGGCACGCCTTCAAGGCGGCGATCACGCGAGGTTCCCCGAGGTTCCGCGGGTGCGTCAGTAAGATCACGTCGCGCGGCCCGTCGGCCGGCAGCGCGACGGCCGTGCGGACCGCGTCCGCGGGCGTCGCCGTCAGGTCGCTCGCCTGGAGGGCTTCGGCCAACGTCTCGGGCGTCGCGGCGGTCAGGTCCACGGCGTCTTGCGCGGCCGTGTGGACGAAGTGAACTCGCCCGGCCGCTCGGCTCGGCTTCGCCAACAGTACGAGCGTGCAGCCGGCGAGGGCGAGGCGGACGGCCCCCCACGTTCGCACGCCCTGGTCGAGAACCAACACGCGGTCGGGCGGCCGCGGCACGTGCGGTTCTTCGGGGCGGAAGTAGAGCAACTCCCGCTCCGCGAACCGGCGGACGAATTCGTCCGAATCGAGTGCGAACTGGCTGAGCAGCAACCGCTCTGGGTGGCCACGGGTGGCCACGTCGGCGTACCCGCCCAATGGGACGGCGTTCGCCTTCGGCCGCCGCGGCGGGAACGTCAGGGCGGCGTCCAGGGCCGGCGTCAGCCACGCGGCCCCCGTTAACCGCGGCCGGGTCCGGGCCATCGCGAGCAACTTTCCGATCCGGAGCGGCAGTGATTCGACTGGCTCGGCCAACTGCTCGCCCACGGCCGTGGGCGTCGGCCCGCCGTACTCCAGCCACGCGGCCAGCATCTTGGGCGTGTGCTTTGCCAGGGCCGAGTCGAGCATCTTCTCGATGGTGGCCGGCGAGATCGTCGGCACCACCACCGTGCGCGGCGTTTCGTTGCGGGCCGTCCGGTGGCGGGGGTCGAGGGCCAGGCGGATGTCGTCCACGCTCGGCGGGTCCATCGCCACCGGCATCTCGCCGCACAACTCCGCGATGAGCAGGCCGGCGTTGCGGGCGAGGGCGGGGGCCGGTCGGGCACGTCCGTAAGCGACGGCCAAGTCGTCCAGCCCACGCTTCATGCGGTGGAACGCGACCAGGACGTAGGCGAACGCCGGCACGGGACTACGGGCGAAGACTCCCTCCAACACCTGGACCACCTCTTCGGTGAGCGCGAACGTGTTGCCGGCAGAGTCGAGGATGGCGTCGTGCGCGGGCGACCACCGCAGCCCGCCGAGGTGAACCCGGTAACTCGGCGGGATGGGCAGGTAGGTGTTGGCACGCTCGATGGGCGTCACGGTGTTCTTGGGGTGAGGGCCGCGGCCACCAGCCGAACGCCCGGCCGCGACAGGGGTGCGAAGGCGGCGTTCGGCACGATCTCGACCTCAGTCTCGTGCAAAATCACCAAGTCGTCGGGCGCGGCCCCGACGGCGGCTCGCAGAACATCAGGCGGCAACGCCGGACGGGGGCGAAAGCCGAGCGGGACCAGGACACCGTCGCCCCAGAAGCGGGCCGCCGCCGCGATGGCGGGTAGTTTGTCGCCGAGGACGAGGACGCGGTCGGTACGGACCGCCGCCCGCAACCGGCTGAACTCGCGCGTCGTGGCGGTGTCGGCCCACCCGGCAAGTTCCGCAGCGGAACAGAGGAGGGCCGTCGCCGACCGCGGCGGTCCACCGCGGACTATGCCAAGTTCCAACGTCACCGCGGGGCCTCCCGGCGGCGGGATCGGGTTCACCCGTTCCGGCACGATCGCGCCGGCCACGGGCCGCACATCGGTCTCGGGCGGTCGCAAGGTCGTGGGCAGGCGTTTGCCGAACGGCAGCCAGCGGTCGCCGTCGCGGCGGAGGAACAGTACGCCGGCCGCCGGCCAGAGGGCGTGGACCACGTCGAGCCGCCCGGCCGGCCAGTGGACCCAGGCAAACTCGCCGTCGTCCTGAACGCCGACACCGGGCAGGTGCCGTACGGCCGCGAGCGCCGCCAGCCCCGCGGCCGGGACGCGGGCCAGCGTGATCGCCTGCCACGGGTCGCGGTCGGCGGTCGTCATCCGAGTTTCTCCAACAATGCCCCGGCCCGTGCCAGCAATTCCCGCCGCTGCTCGGCGTCGGCCACCCAACTCGCGCGGTCGGCCACCGCCTGCACGCGCTCCCGGATGCGGGCCAACTCCACGAGCTTCGGCCCCTTCCCCAAGTCTTGCCCGGCTTCTTCCAACTCCTGCGCCAGCAACTCGGCGTCGGTCTCTTCCGGGCGTCGTGCCCGCGGGTGGGCCTCGGCCGCCTCCGGGGCGTGTTCGATGACGCCGTTGACCAACATGCCCAGCGGCGTGATCTGTTCGACGCGGTCCCAGACGTACCGTAGCACCCACAAGTCGGACGCGGTCGCCGTCGCCCGGCCGCACATGACGGCCGACGCCGCGATCAACTTCAGCACCTTCACCGCCCGGCGGTCGGAGAAGGCGATGCCCAGGTCGCGGACCTTCGTCACCAGATCGGCGTACAGTTCCCACACCGGGCGCAGGTCCACGTCTCGCGTGCGGTCGGCCATGGCCCGCAGGTCGTCGGCACTGAGCGACCCGCGCGTCAACACAGCGGCGGTCGGGCGTTCCAACTCCCACCCGGCCGTCAGGAGGGCCGGCAGTTGCTCCCGCGGGAGGGAATCAACCTTCACGCGCAAGAGGAAGCGGTCGAACAGCGCCTGAAGCGCGTCGTCTTCCGGGAGGTGGTTGGACGCCGCAAAGACGCTGACCAGCGGCAACCGGTGCGTCTCCAGGCCGCGGCGGTAGGTCCGCTCGTTCAGCACCGTGAGCAGGTTGTTCAAGATCGCGCTGTTCGCGTTGAACAGTTCGTCGAGGAACGCGAACTCGGCCTCCGGCAGCATCCCGGTCGTCACGGTGGCGACCACGCCGTCGCGGAGGCGGGCGAGGTCGATCGGGCCGAACAGTTCATTCGGCTCGGAGAACCGCGTCAGCAAGTATTCGAAGTACCGGGAGTTCACGCTCGTGGCGAACCGGCGGACGAGCAGCGACTTCGCGGTGCCGGGCGGACCGTACAGGAAGAGGTGCTCACCGGCGACGGCCGCGAGGGCGATCAGGTCGATCACCTCGTCGCGGCCGACGAAGGTTTGCTTCAGCCGGTCGGTCACGGCCTCTTGCAGCGAGGGGGCGGCAGTCACAGGGGCACATCTCCGGTCGGCTCGCGCGGCAGTGGCCGGCCGCGTTCTTCGAAAATTCGCTCGGCCCAATCGCGGCCCGGCCCGGCCGGCGGCAGCCAGCCCGATCGCGGGTTGGCGACCAACCGCTCGGCGTAGAGCAATTGTAACCCCGGGTGACCGGCGAAGTCCGACGGAGTCGTCGGCGACCCGTCCAGGTCGAGCAGCACGCCGGACAACGGCCACCGCCGCAACATCGTTTCCAGCCGGCGGGCCAGCGGTCCCGCCGCGTCGCGGGCTTTGGCCCGCCGGTAGACCGGTGGCAAGAACCGCAAAAGTACGTCGGCAGTCAGATGCTCGCCGGGGGTGCGAGGTTCACGCCCGGCGGCAGATTCGCCCACGTCACCGGCGACGAGTTCCCAACAGGCGGCGGCCAACGCTTCCGCGGCCCACACGGCCGTCGCCGCATCGAAGACGAGCGGCGGCCCGGCGACCTCCAGCAAGTGCCGGTCGAAGCTCGCCCGCAATATCGGGAGCGCGGCCGCCCGATCACTCTCGGTGAGCACCGGCGGGGCGTCTTGGACGGACTCGCCCATCAAGACGACGCGGCGCAGCCAATCGACGAACGAGGGCATGGGACTCGTCTCAAAATTTCGGGCACATCCTCGGGAATTCTACACGCCCCGGCGGACCGAACGTCGTCCGTCACATCCGGACACGCCGCGGTACTGGCTTTTCGCATGAAGGGATTGCTAGATTCGTTAATCATGCGGACCTGCTGATCACTACCTCGCGGAACTTGTCGATCTGGTACGCGACCTCTTCCCAACCCGCCCGGTCCTTCGCCTCCGTCAACGCCTTCTCAAGATTCGCCCGAAGTTTGCCTTCAGCGTTGGCGATCGCCTTCACCTATTGATCGATCGTGCTCTTTATAGAACGGCGTCCGGCGGGGCGGCAGCGAGCACGGTAGTGGCAACCAAGACAACAACGAGGCCGGGGGTGAAGCGATGTAACATTGCAACCCTTCACAGAGGGATGGAACTCCGATGTTCATTTCGATGCCCTCGGCTCGCTTGCAGTCTGAGATTATTTTTGGCGTTTCGCTTCCGCCTTCTCCTTGTCCCGCTCCACTCGTAGTTTCACGATCCGCTCGATCAGGGCGAAGGGCATCGGTTCGTCGGGCGGGAACTGGAGATTCCGGCCCTCGGTGGGCGTTCGGTCGGCGGGGATCGTGTCATTCGACCTTCTCTTCGGTTCGCCGTTTCCGTTACTCTATCCCCATGCCGAGTAAGGTCCGCCAACCATCCGCGCCGTTGTCCGTTGAAACATGGGTCGTGTACATCGTGCGCTGTGCCGACGGCTCGCTCTACACGGGGATCACCAAGGACGTGGCTCGGCGGTGCCGACAGCACAACGCGGGAACCGCTTCTCGGTACACCCGCAGCCGCGGCCCGGTCACACTGGTTTACCAAGAACAACAGCCCGACCAAAGCTCGGCCCTGAAGCGAGAAGTGGCGATCAAGGCGTTAACCCGACGGGACAAGATGGCGATGATTCAACGCCGGAAACGACCGGCCAAGGGGGTGCGAGTGGCCGCCCGACTGGAGGACATCCCCAATGTCGGCCCGGCCATCGCCACCGACCTGCGCCAGTTGGGGATCGCCACGCCCGCCGAGTTGCCCGGGCGTGACCCGTATGTGATGTACGACGACCTGTGCCGGATCACCGGCTGCCGACACGACCCGTGCGTTCTGGACACGTTCCTGGCCGCCGTCCGGTACATGGAGGGCGCGCCGAAGAAGCCGTGGTGGGCGTACACGGCGGAACGAAAGCGGGTGCTGGCGGCCCGGAACTCGACGAAGTGAGGTCGGCTCCCCGGATAGCATGTTCACGAACGCCCGGCCGGCGGTCCGCGCTGACCGATTGCCGCTCAGTAGCGGTCTTCCTCGTCATCGCGCGAACGACGCGAGCGGCGTGGCTCGGCGACAACAATGCCCGGGTGTTCGTCCCACATGACGCGGATGGACACCCAATCGTCGTCGAAGTCTTCATCATCGAGGCGCTTTTTGTCAACTGGCGTCAGGAACCACCAGAGGGCGTACACCTCGGCATCGTCGGTGAGCTCACGCGGTATCTTCAGTCGAATGCCGCCGAAGCTGGGCATGTGGTCGCGGACGTAATCCGCAACCCGTGCTTCCGCGAACCCACGCGGCTTGTGCGTCGTCAAGCGGTGGACACAGTTGACCAGTTCACGCATGGTCGAGGACGGGACATCCTCCGGTGAATAGAGAATCAACGCCGTTTCGACCCGCTTGCGGTGATGAGTGACTTTCACGATCCAGGCTCGTGCCCGCTCTCCGTCATCGTCGATTTCAGCCTGACTCGTTCGCCTCCATCGGGCATCCGTTCGCGAGACGATCAGAAAGAGAACGATCGCGCCCACGACGATAAGGAATCCAATCGCACAGATCATTCCTGATGTGTCCTGGGTCACGGGTCGGCGGTTCGGCAACAGCGTGCCAAGTTATCATCCAGTGAATGCGGCGGGAACAAAAAAGTAACCACTTGCTCGGCCAACCGCGGGCGGTCACGGCAAAGTTTCCTGCTTCCCCCTTCGCGAGTCTGTCTCTCTCACGCGAATAATGGGGCTGTCTTTCGGGCTAACTCGCCCGCTCGCGGTCAACCGTCGGGGCGAGATCAAGCGGTCGATCTCGGCGTTCCCCGCCGCCCGGTGGCCGCCTTGTTACGACCGCCCTGCTAGTCGTTTCTCCACGATGGCGGCGTGGTGTCGGACGTGCCCGACGAGCACTCGTGCCAGGTCGAGGACGCTCAATCGCGTCCCGTTCACCACGCCCGTTCGTTCCCACGCCGCCGCCGGCAGGTGCCGGAACAGCAGCACGTGCGACCGCCGGACCGCGTCGAACTCGGCCAGCAAGTCGGTCATCGCCCGCCCGTCGAACTCGCCCGCCACCGCATAGGCGTTCTCGTCGAACCCCGGCAGCGGGGTCTCGTCCCCCCGCGCGATCCGCATCGCCCGGTAGCCGAAGATTCGCTCGGCGTCGAGGAGGTGGCCGACGACTTGGCGAATCGTCCAGGTGTATGGCGGGTGCGGCCGACCGCTCTCCTCCTCCCGAACACCGCCCATTGCCGTCAGGAACGTGGTCCGCTGCCCGTCCAATTCCGCGACAAGATCGGCGTCCGGGACAAGCGAAGTGTACCGACTGTAGAAATTTGGCGTCGCGTCCGGCATTGGTCACTTCCCCCGTATGGCATCGCCGTCACGCACGTCAGCCTACTCGCCGATCACGAGGGGGCGACCCTCACCCACCCGCCATGCCGCCGGAAAATTCGAAACTGGGACGGAGGTCTGGGAGCAGAACTCTATCGCGATTCTGTCCGGCGATGTCTCGATACGTTACGTTGGTTGCTAGAGATCGGCAGAGGTGACTTGCAGAAATGAAAATGGCGGGATGAATTGTAGGAGGTTGTCGCCCACTCAACCTCCTACATTTTCATCCCGCCAGTGATGAAACTATAAGCATGAATCGTGCCAGTTTCGAATGGGTATCAAGGTTCGCGCCGGATTGTGAAAGTCCCACATGAGACGATAATTCCCAAGTGGCTCAGTACGAAAGTGAGAAGTTCGTCGCGCGGGTTTGGGAATCATGATGCGCAACGAGGTGGCCCTGCCCGCCGTTAGAACTAACCTGTTCGACCCAGGTTGCATTTGAGTCGGGTGGCAGATCATTTGCTGTGACGTTTACACGAAGATAGCCGATCGCTCGCCAGCCGGAGGCACGCTCACCGGCTCTCGAAGTGATCGGCTATCTTCGCTTCTGGTCCCTTCTGTTCTAGCCCGCCTCAGAGTCGATCCACCGCCTCGTCGCAACCGTGGGTCGGGTCGTTCCCGCTCACGCCCTTCGATGCCCCGTTGTAGTCGCGGCTTGTTCGTCAATGCGACCGCTCCCCGGCCGGACGATCGCCCAACCGAGGAACAGGACAGGGGCGAGCCAGACGAAGGTGTATTCGGGCGTCTTGAGCCGGTTCAGGACGACGCAGGTCAAGGTCAGCGCGGCGTGACACACGAGGAAGCCAGTCCGGGACGAAGCCCCCCGCCGCTCCACGGCCGCCGCTGCTTGGAGGAGGGGGATCACGAGGACGACCTGATCGTAGGCCCACCCGTAAGGGGTGGTGAAGTGGCTGGCGAACAGCACGACCGGCAGGCGGTCCCGCCAGTCCCAGTCGTTCCGGTGGGCCGCCCAGTACCACCCAACCCAGACCAACCCCGCCGCCGTCACGAGGAACGCCGGCCATATCCCCGGAACGCCGAAGCCCAACCGGAGGTACGTCCCGAGGGTCGGCGTCGGCCACCCCCGCGGGGGGTAGTGTGTCAAGGCGTAGGCGTACTGGTCGAACACGCCCGGGTTGGGGATCAGGGCGGCCATCGAAAGGGCAGCACACCCGGCCAGCAACCCGCCGAGCAACCGCCACTGTCGACCGAACCTTGCGACGGCGATGACCGCGGCCCCGAGCAGGATTAGGTTCTGGGGCTTCGCCAGCACCAGTGCCAGACAGGCTCCCGCGAGGGCGGGCCGCCCTCGACCGCTCGACCACAGGAACCCGGCGACGCCGGCCAGGGCGAACACCGTCTGCTGCCCGAGGGCAGTCGCGAGGAGCGACGGGTAGAACGTGACCGCTAGCAGCCACGCCCAGGTCGCGCGGTCGGGCGGCCCGCCGTACACTGCCCACACGGCCGTCGATGACGCGACGAGGAGCGCAATGCCGACAAGCAGCCAAGCCCACCGGGCGGCAGGGAAGTCCGCCGCCGCGAACGGCGTCAGTAGGCCGAGGGACCACGGCGGCCCCCACGGCAACTGAGGGCCGGCCCGGTCCGGCTCGATCGCCTGCTGGTACGGCCACAGGGCATGCGGGTCGTAAGGGTTGCCGCCGCTCAGGTTCACCCGGGCGGCGCTCCAGTACAGGCCGAAGTCCTCGACACGGTGCACCGCCCCTCGCGGGAAGGCGGGGGATCCCAAAAGGACGGCCACGGCGAGGGCGGTCAACAGGAGCGGAATCAGGACAACGGTTCTCATGCCACCCCCGATACGCCGCCAGAGGCTCGTTCGTCGTGGTGGGTGCGCTGGAATGGCGCGGTCTACCGCAGACGTGAGCGAATTATTGGTCGTGTTGCCCCTGTTGCGAGCGACGGGCAGCGCTATCCGCTCATCGCAGCCCTTTCCGCATCGAAGAACCGCTGACCGGCACCCCAACCGGAGAGACATCGACTAAGCCCCCCAGTGCTCCTCCCATGCCACACCTCTGTCTCACGAGAACTGCCATTGATCTTCGAATATTCCGGCGACATGATGAAAACGATTACGCACGACGGTGGCCTCGAAGCCGGGTGAGTTCTGCTGGGTTCCAGAATTGCAGGCGGGACAGGTATTCCTGGACGTGCACGACCAGCGCGGAGACGACTTGGCGGTCGTTGTCGAGAACGAAACTGGACTCACTCCGCGACAGCCTCTCGATCAACTACTGTTGACGGCTTTGATGGGTTGCGGCTGAGCGGGGTCGGCGGTTCCATCGCCACCCAGCACGGCGGTGCCGTCCTCGGCGTACTCCACGCGCTAGCCGAGGTTCTGTTCGATGATGGCCGCATCGTCCACGACCAGGACGGTGATCTCGCTGTCGATCGGCGGTTCGGCGGCGCTCGTCATGGCACTCTCACCCGGCGGTCAGATCACGTAGCATGTTGATAGTGGCTATTTTGACACGTTCGATCTGCCGGTGCAACCGATTGAACGCATCGGGGACGTGGCCGAAGTCGCCATTGCGGCCCATCTCTTCCAGGCACTTGGCCGTCTCGTACGCTTCGGTCGCGGTGAGGTTGCCGAGCGTTCCCTTGAGGGTATGGGCTGCCGATTGAATGCCTTGGGCGTCCATCCGCGACACCGCAAGCTCAAGCTCCTTCTGCAACTTGGTGAGTTCCACGGGGCATAACTCCAGGATCTCGACCAACAACTTGGCATTACCCCGGACCCGGTTCAACAGTGCCGCCCGGTCCAGGGAAGCGTCCCCGGCCTCCCGTTCCGGGGTTGCCACCTCGGCACTCACTCCGGCCTGCGGAACACACTGTTCGATCGCAAGGAGAAGTCCCTCGGGCTGGATGGGCTTGGACACGTAGCCGTCCATCCCCCCGGCCCGACAGCGTTCCTGATCGCCCTTCATGGCGTGTGCCGTGAGGGCAATGATGGGCGTGTGTTGACCGGTTCCTTGCTCCCGCGCGCGGATGGCGGCGGTCGCCTGGAAGCCGTCCATCACCGGCATCTGAAGGTCCATCAGGATTACGTCAAACGGCTCTTTCCCCGTTGCGGCGACGGCCTCCGTGCCGTTGGACACGACGGTCACCTGATGGCCCGCGGCTTCCAGAATGCCGATCGCAACCTTCTGGTTGATCAAGTTGTCTTCCGCGAGCAGGATGCGCACCGGGCGGGCCGCGGGCGTGTCCGGTTCGGCGGTGCCGACGCTACCGAGTCCGGGACGCGGTCGGGCCGGGAGGCACCGGTCCTCTGCGGCGTCGGAGTTCGCCGCCCGGTTGATCTTGTCGATCGCCTCGACGATCGCGTTGAACAGAACGGACGAGAGGATCGGTTTGGTCAGGTACTTCTGCACGCCGACGGACTGACACCGGACGCTGTCCCCGTCCGCGTCGGCGGAGGAGAGCATCATAATGGTGGTCCCGTCGTACACCCCGTCGGCCCGCAGTTCCTCGGCCACGGTGAACCCGTCCATCCCCGGCATCATGGCGTCGAGCAACACGAGCGTGAACGGCGTTTCTTCCCGGGCGGCCTCCCGCATCGCCTGCAAGGCCTCGGACCCGCTCGCGGCGCACCACGGCCGCATGTCCCAGTGGATCAGCATGTCGTGCAGGATGCGGCGGTTGGTGGCGTTATCGTCCACGACGAGAACGCGCAAGCCGCGCAACTCGGGAAGGCAGTGGGTCTTCATCCGCGGCAGGGGTTGGTCCGACACGGGGAAGCGGGCGCGGAAGCTGAACGTGCTGCCTTCGCCCAGCACGCTCTGCACCCGCATGGGACCGCCCATCAGGGAGACGAGGCGGGCCGAGATCGTCAACCCCAGGCCGGTGCCGCCGTGGGTGCGGGTGATCGAGGTGTCGGCCTGCTCGAACGCCTCAAAGATCCGTTCCACCCGGTCCGGCGGAATCCCGATGCCGGTGTCGCGGACGGCGAACTCCAACTCGACCTCCTCGTCGCCCCCGCCCACCCGCCGGATCGTGACGTCCACCTCACCCGCGTCGGTGAACTTGATGGCGTTGCTGACGAGGTTGAGGAGCACCTGCCGCAACCGCCCCGGGTCCCCGCTCACCGCGTAGGGGACGTCGCCCCCCACGTCGTACGTCAGTTCCAGGTTCTTGGCGCTGGACCGAATGCTCATGTCCTTCACCACGTTCTCCACCCATTCTTGAACGTGGAACGGGACGGCCTCCAGCGTGAACTTGCCCGCCTCGATCTTGGAGAAGTCGAGGATGTCGTTCAGGATGTCCAGCAGGGTTTCCGCGGACCGGTGGGCCATCTCCAGGTACTCGCGCTGCCGGGGGGTCAGCTCGGTGTCGAGCGTCAGCCGGGTCATCCCCAGCACGCCGTTCATGGGGGTGCGGATCTCGTGGCTCATGTTCGCCAGGAACTCGCTCTTGGCACGGTTGGCGGCGTCGGCCGCGCCCCGGGCTCGCGACAACTCCTGCGTTCGGAGGACGAGTTGGGCCGCCTGGGCCTCGATCCGGTCGCGCGACTTCGTGACCTCGCTGGCGTAACGCCGCAAGTCCTCCTCGGCCCGCTTCCGCTCCGTCACGTCGCGGACGACGGCCACGAACCGGCTCCGCCGCCCCGCCGGGGACAGGTATTGGAGGGACACCTCCGCCGGGACCCGGTAGCCGAGTTTGTGGCCGAGGACCGACTCGTAGCGGAGTTGTGGTTCTTTCCCCGCGATCAGCGGGGCGACCAGCTTGTCCCACCCCGCCGGGGCGAAGTCGGGGGTGAGGTCGCACGGCCCCATCCGGAAGAGTTCGTCGCGGGAATACCCGGTCTGCCGGCACGCGCCCTGGTTGACGTAGGTGAACCAGAGGGTGTCCGGATCGATGATGAAGACGCAGTCGAGCGTCTGGTCGAGGGTCTCGCGGAAGTCGGCGAGTTCCGCGGCCAACTCCTCCTGGACGGTGACGTCCCAGTTCAGGCCGATCATCCGGACGGTTTCCCCGTCGGCGTCACGCTTCGCCACCCCGCGGGCCTTGATGTGGTGAACCGTCCGGTCCGGCCACGTGACCCGGAACGCGGTATCGAACTCCGCCTCGCCGCGGACCGCGCGCATGACTTCGGCCGACGCCCGCTCGCGGTCGTCGGGGTGAAGGCCGGTCTGCCAGGCCTCGTACGCGCCGCCGAACTGGTCGGCCGGGATGCCGTAGATCCGGTACATCTGGTCGTCCCAGATGAGGTTGTTGTTCCGGAGGTCCCAGTCCCACACGCCGATGCCGGTGCCGGTCGTGGCGATCGAGAGCCGTTCCCGCAACTCGTCCGCCTTTCGCTCGGCCTGCTTGCGGGCGGTGAGGTCTAACACGCTCACCAGCACCACCCGGTCCCGGCCGAAGGTGATCGGGTTCAAGTACACCTCGGCCGGGAACTCCGTCCCGTCGCGCCGCCGGCCCGAGAGGTCCGAATTCACCCCCAGCACCCGCGCCGCGGGGTTCCTCCAGTACTCCTCACGGAACCGGGTGTGAACCTCGCGAACCCGATCCGGTATGAGGAGTTCGACCAACTGCCCCGCTAATTCCTCGGGCGTGTACCCGAACGTTGCGACCGCCGCCCGGTTCGCGAGCTGGACGTGGCCGTCCGGATCGACGACGAGAATCGGGTTCGGGGCGGCGTCCACGACCAGGCGGAACCGCTCCTCCGCCTGCTTGATGGAGGTGACATCGTGGGAGATGCCGCACGTCCCGACGACCTCACCCCGCCGGTTCCGCAGGGGGATCTTGGTGGTCAGCACGGTCGCCTCCGTGCCGTCGGGCCACCGGGGGTGTTCTTCCTTCCCGAGCAGCGGCTTCTCGGTTCGCATTACCTCCTGTTCTTCGGCCGCGGCCTGCCGGGCGTACTGCTCCGGAAAGAACGCGGCGTCCGTCACCCCGACGACGCTCTCGGGGGTGGCCGCCCCCAGGCGCCGGGCCAGCGCCGTGCTGACGCGCGAAAATCGACCGCCCGTGTCTTTGAAGTAGATGGCGTCCGGGAGGTTTCTCAGGAGGGTCTCTAATAGGAACTGCTCGTGTTCGAGGGACGCTTCCGCCCGCTTCCGGTCGTCGACGTCCGTGATCGAACCGGCCATGCGGGTCGGCCGGCCTGCGGCATCCCACACCGCCTGCCCGCGGGCACGGAACCAGCGGTAGGCACCACCTTTCGTCCGCAGCCGGTACTCGTCGTCGTAAGGCTGACGCGATTCCAGGTGCCGGCGGATGGCGGCCAACATCCGGTCGTGATCGTCGGGATGGAGGCGGGTTTCGAACTCGCCGAAGACGTTCGCGAGTTCCTCGTCCCGGTGCCCCAGCAGCTCCTTCAACCGGGGGGCGTAATAGACCTCCTTGGTGAGTACGTTCCAGTCCCAGAGCCCGTCGGTTGACCCGTTGACCGCCAGCGCGTACCGTTCTTCACTCGCCCGCAGTTGGCGGGTCCGTTCCTCAACGCGGTCTTCCAGGCCGCGCTGCAACCCCTGTTGCTGAACGCGCAGCTTGAGGACGTGAGAGCACAATACGGCCGTGAGCCAGATGACGAACAGGCTGATGAGGCGGTTCGCGAGCCCGAGGTTCAGGTCTTCGCCCGGGCACGTCCAGAGGCGACCGACGGCGAGCACCGAGGCGACCACCGCCGTGCCCCACACCCAGCGACTTCGGCCGACGCCGAACGCCAGCCAGACGACGGCCGGGTAGAGCACGGGAATGGCATACCCGAGCGGGGTCAGACAGTCGGTCGCGAACACGGCCGCCGTCGCCAGCCCGGTGAGCCATTCGTTCCGGCGGCCGGGCGTGATCCCGCCGCGTGCATCGTCCGGTTGCGGTCCCATCGCGATGGCCCTCGGTGCCGATGTGCGAGCGACTGGACAACCCGTGGTGAAGATCTGGTGGAAGCCGACGCGGGTGGGAACCTCACCCGACCACCTTGACCACGACGGCCGTGATGTCGTCCAGAGAGTTTCGGCCACTGGTGAACTGGAAGACCGATTGGAACAGTTCCTGGAGGATTCGATCCGGGGTTTCCCGGTGGTTGCGGGCAACGACGTCCACGGCCCGCTTCCGTCCGTACTCTTGGTCGTCGGTGCTCCGAGCATCACTCAGCCCGTCGGTGAAGAGGTACAGGAGGTCCCCCGCGTCGATTCCGATGGAGCCGATGTCGTGGAAGGAAACCGACGGGTCAACGCCCAGCACGAGGTGCGTCGAATCCAGCCACACCACCGTGCCATCGGCCCGGATCAAGAATGCGTCGTGGCCGGCCCCCACGTAATGCATCCGGCGATTCTCGACGTCCAGGTCCGCCAGGAAAAAGCTGATGAACGTCGATTCCGGCATGTCCGCACAGAGTTCGCGGTTCAGTTCGGCAACCATGGTCGGGAGGTCGCCGACCAGGCGTGCCAGGGTGCGGACGATGGCCCGGACTTCCGTCATCAGTAACGCCGGCCCGACGCCGTGCCCGCTCACGTCCCCGAGGGCGACCAGCAATCGGCGGGGTCCGAGCTGGATGTAGTCGTAATAGTCGCCGCACATTTGGGTCAGTGGGATGGCCGAGCCGGCCACTTCGATGCCGTCGACCGCGGGCGCCACGCGGGGGTACAGTTTGCTCTGAAAGGATTGGGCCAGGCCCAACTCCTGTTTGGTCTGCCGCTGGAGAACCTGTTCCGTAATGTCCGTCGAGATGCCCGCGGTGGCGCACACCTGACCCCGCGGGTCGAACAGCGGGAACTTGACGGTCACGTACGTGTGTTCCCCGTCGTCCTGCCGGATGACCTGCTCCGCGACGATCGTCTCCCCGGTCGTCAGGATCATCCGGTCGTCCGCGACGTATCGGTCCGCGACGTCCTCGGGAAAAAAATCCCGGGTCGTCTTGCCGACGGCCTCGACTTGGTTCCCCGAGAAGAGTTCGGCGTGCCGTTGGTTCACGAACTCGTACCGGCCGTCGATCCCCTTCACGTAGATGACCGCCGGAGTGTTGTCCAGGATCGCCCGCTCCCGCCGCTCCCGGTACACGAGTTCGGCTTCCAGCCGGAGTCGATCGGTGACGTTCCGCCCCACGGCGTAGATCGTGCCCTTCTCGGGGACGGATCGCGCATTCCATTCGATCCAGTAGTCGGTGCCGCGGGTGTCGTGGAACCGGCACCGGAAATCGACGACCGTTTCGCCGTCCGCCAGCCGCCGGACCTGATCCCGAACCGCCGGCACGTCCTCGGGGTGGACGACATCGAAGCACGGCCGCGCCAGGAGTTCCTCACGGGAGTACCCGAGCAACCGGGCGAAGTTGTCGTTCACCCGCAGGAAGGAGCCGTTCACGTGGGCAATGCAGAACAGGTCCAGGGAGATGTCGAAGAACCGCCGGAGTTCCTCCCGGGCGTCCCGCAGGTCGGTAAGGTCCATCACCGTGCTGACCACTCGCACGGGCGATTCCCGGCGGATGGCGTTGAGGCCCACCGCTACGGGCACCACACTGGCGTCCTTCCTCCTCCCGAAGAGTTCGCGTCCGGCCATTAGCCGGTTCTGGGGGGACTTGCAGTAACCCTCTCGGAGCCCGGCGTGCCGCTCCCGGTGGGCCACCGGGACCAAGACCTCGATCGGTTGCCCAACCAACTCGTCCGGCTGATAGCCGAAAATGGAGTAGGCACTCCGGTTGGCGAACCCGATCGAGCCGTCGTGTTCGACGACCAAGATGCCGAGGGGTGCGTCCTCGACGTAGTCCTGGAACTCCCGCATCCGCTGGGCAACGTTCCGCTGCAACGTGGTGACGGTCCGCCCCACCTGGATGCGGGCCCGCAACTCTTCCGGATCGAACGGCTTGGCGATGTAGTCGTTAGCACCCGCCTCGAGGCCGGCCACGACGTCGATCTTGCGCGTGCGGCCCGTGAGGAGGATGACGTAGGTCGGCGTCGGCGTCGGCTTCAGGCGCAGCCGTTGGCAGATCTCGATGCCGTGGATGCCGGGCATCGCCCAGTCCAGGATGGCCAACGGCGGTGCCTCATCCTCTTGGAGAACCCGCCACGCCTCCCGGCCGTCGCCCACGGTGATGGTCTCGTACCCCCAGTCGTGAAGCAGCCCTTCGAGCAACTTCCGGGAGATCAGCTCGTCTTCGGCGATCAAGATCTTCATGGGCGAACCTTCCCCAACGCCACCGTAAAACCATCATCACGGCCTGCAGACCTGGATCGCACGTTGTCGTGGCGAGGATTGATCTCGCCCTCGGAGGCAAGAACAGCCGAAGGTGCTATCCCACCCGGCTACGAAACGCGGCACTTGAGTAAGCAATGGCAGATATGGGCCACCTGGACAGTGGTGGCACCGCTCAGAACTCGTTCTAATTATGATCTTACAAACTTCCCTTTTGCAATACTACTGGACTTGTAGGTTGTGAGGCAACCTCTGATTCGCCTTATTTTCCAGCATATTCGAAGGTTGTGTCCCAGACCGTCAAGATGACCACCGTTGACACCGGATACGAGTTTGGCCTCGAACCGCCCGTCGGTCTCCAGAAGAGGTCGAAGTTGCTCTCGTAGATGCCGGTCGGTGATTTGGCCCGCACGGCCATCCCTCTGCGAGGAACAGGTCGCGTATGTCCTCCGCGAGTCCCTCGCGTTCGCCACTGGCCGCATGTCACCCTTCATGGACGGTGGCAGAATCACGGCCCTTCCGAACTTCACGGTCTACATATTTCGGGTTCACACGTCTTACTTCCCTGCGAATTAAATTCACTTCGCCTGACACGGCGCGTTCGCGTGCCAAGCACTGACATCATCCCCTGAGATTGGAGGCCGAATGGTCATTCGAACCGCGTCTCGACGGTCCGCGTTCACGCTCATCGAGCTACTCGTCGTCATCGCCATCATCGCCATTCTGATCGGCCTGTTGCTCCCCGCGGTGCAGAAAGTTCGCGAGGCGGCGGCCCGCACGCAGTGCGTCAACAACTTGAAGCAAATCGGCCTCGCGTTTCACGGATACCAGGACGTGAACAAGGCCCTGCCCCACGGCGGCATGGACGGTCGGCCGACGGGCCAGACGTTCCAGACGTGCTGCAACTGGGACGACACGACGCAGGCGGCGAAGGAAGCCGCCGGACAAAAGTCGAACCGCGACGGGTTCAACTTCCGGTACCAAATCCTGCCGTACATTGAGCAAGGCCCGTTGTACGACCGGGTGCCGCGGGCGGACCTGTACAACGCCGCCGTGAAGGTTTATTACTGCCCGAGCCGCCGGGCCCCGACGGTGTACAGCGGGGCCGGCCGGTGCGATTACAATGGCAACGCCGGCACACAATTCTCCAACGGGACGCCGACCGCCACATCGACGGCGACGGGCGGCGGCGACGGCGTCGTTCAGCGGGCGACCCTGGCCCCTCTCCAGTTGGTCAACATCACCGACGGCACGTCGAACACGGTCATGGTCGCCGAGAAGTGGCTGCACCCGCAGCGGTTCAACGCCGACGGCGGGGACAACGAACCGTACGTCAACGCCGGGTGGGACGAGTGCGTCGTGCGGATGGCCGGCGGCACGTACACCTACGAGTACAACAACGGCAAGCCGGCCGTCCAGGGCACGAACATGCGGACGATCCCCCGGACGCCGCAGTACGACCTCGACGCCCCGTACGTCGTGGACAGTGCCGGTGCCAGCGTCACGATCTGGAACCAGCAGTTCGGTTCCATCCACCCCGGCGCGATGAACGCGGTCATGTCCGACGGGTCGGTCCGCTCGGTCAAGTACACCGTCGATGCGAACACGTGGATCGCGGCCTGCACCCGCAACGGCGGCGAGACGGTCTCGTTGGACAACTAACCCGTTCACTCCTTCCCCCCGCTCGCGACCGCACCGCGGTCCGGGCGCCCCAACCTTTCCTCAACCGTTCACCCTGGGAGTGGTTCAACCATGCGAGTTTGGATTATCACCGCCACGATCGCGTTGACCGGGTTCGCCGGATGCGGTCCCAAAGGTCCCGAGCCGACGACGCCAGAAATCATTGCGGCGCAGAAGAAGGCGGAGCAGGAGGTTCAATCCGCCGAATCGGCGATGCAAAAGAAGCAGCCGAAGACGGTCCAAAGGAGTGCAGAAGACGAAGAGCGAGCACGGCAACGGTAATCGGCCCCTCGACAAATTCTTGAGCCTGCCCGTGGACGAGCGAGGGCAGGCCGCTCGGTTTCCCAGTTCCGGAGTCCCGTATGATCCGACGACGATGGCCGGCCGTCTTGGCGCTGAGCCTGCTCCTTCCCTTCGCGGGCTGCGGCGACACGCCGGCGGTCGGCGAACTCCACCCGCTCACCGGCACCGTCCACCGCCAAGGCCGGCCGGCATCGCGGGGCGGCATCATCTTCACCCCGATCAGCGGCACGAGCGGCGGTTGGGTCTTCGACGCCTCGGTGAACGCCGACGGCACCTTTGCCGCCCGCACGAGTCGCCTCGGCGAGTCCCCGATCGTCTTCCGCCCCGGCATCCGGGTGGGGGCCTACCGCGTGACGTACCACCCAACGAGCGACGGCTCGAAGATGGGGTTAGACGTGGACCTGCCGGACCCGATCACGGTCGAGGTGAAGGACAATCACGTCGATCTCACCCTACCGGACGAGATGCCGAAAGGCATGGGTGCCCCGCGGGACGACGCGCCGGCCGCGGCCAACATCAAGTAACACGACAGAGGGTCAAGCCGCGCAGGATGTACCTATTTGGCCCGTTAAATGGTGATCCGCGTTCTGGCGCAACTCCTCAGCGACGGACGCGACTGATCAGCCTCGTCCACCTGGCCACGGCGATGAAAGAAGTAGAAGTCCGACTGGGCTTGCCGCCGTGAGTATGGGTCAAGAGCATCAAACCGACGGCCCCATCCGTTGGCGGTCGCCCCGCGTCCGTTCGGCCCAGGTGAGGAGGTCGAGGATCACTTTGGGGTTGACTGGCTTGACGAAGTGGAACGGGATGTTGGCCCACACCGACCGGGTGCGGTTAGCGTCGGCCGCGTGCCCGGTGACGGCAACGATTACCGGCCGGGGCCGGGCGGTCGCGAGTTGCTCGGCCACCGCCCACCCGTTCATCTCCGGCATCATGAGGTCGAGGACAACGACGTCCGGCGGAGCCTCGGCGGCCAAGCGGAGGGCAACGGACCCACTGTACGCGGTCCGCACGGGGTACCCGTTGAGCGTCAGGAAGGTGGCCAGCGAATCGGCCGCGTCTGCGTTGTCATCGACGACGAGAATGGACAGGGGTAGACGATCGGTCAAGGGAACGGTCTCTCGGGGCGACCGAGTGGGGCAAGCTACTGGCTTGATAGCAGGTGGCCGGCGCAACTGCCACTGAGATATCGGCGAATTGCTTTGCCCCGACTTAACGGACAGGTTAAGGGTGAGGGCACGTGCGGCAAGAAGGTCGAAGTGGTGGGCCACGTCGAGGGGATCGCGATCAGGTTGACGCGGGAAGACAGCCCGGTCGGTCAGCACCACTTCGTCCACACCACCTGGGTCAGACGGGTCCACGAGAAATACGTTCACCTGACGAAGAACTCGGTCGAGACGGTGAGCGGGTGAAAGAGCGACGACGCGTGCTGTGTGGGCTAAGGTCGCCTGCATCGACAAGTTGCTTACGGCCCGCCTCGGTTGAGGTGGGCCGTGTTGTTGTTCCCAAGTCATGCAGGAACAGGAATGACTTCGTCGTCCGCGATCACGTAGACCCGGTCCTCGACACCCGGCCGGACGTTCGCCGTGCCAGTGAAAGACCCGAAGGCGGGCAGGACGGCAACCCGTATGCCGAGCCAGAAACACGGCAGCGACAGGGTTTGTCGGCCGGCACCGAAGAGGCGGAAAGCCGGGTGCAGGTGACCGGCCAAGACATACCCTACCTCGGAGGACTCGGGATGATGCCGGTACACGAACGGCCCATCGGCAACGTCGTCGGACCGCCAGTCGCCGCTCCACGCTTCCGGGGGTAGACCGGCCCGGTCGTGGTTGCCCTTCACGACTTCAATCTGCACTTCGGGTCGCTCGATCCGCCAGTCCGTCAGCTCACTCATGATCCCGGGCGTTCGGCCCGACCGCGCGTGCCAAAAGTCTCCGAGGACGACCAGTCGCGTCGCGCCGGTGCGGTCCAGAGCCGTGGCGAGTCGGGCGAGGGTCGAGGCGGTTCCGCCGGGTACGGCGATACCCTCGGCCCGAAAGGTGTCGGCCTTCCCGAAGTGCAGGTCCGCGACGATCAACGTCTGCCGCCGCGGCCAGAAGGCGGAGCGGTCGGCCCGAAGTTCGATCCGCTCGCCGCAGAGTTCGATCGCCGCGCTCACTCGGCCTGCTCCCCCGCCCGCCGTTCAAGGGCGGCCGCCATCCGCTTGACCCGATCGGCCAGTTTCTCGGACGACACCGCTTCCCGCAGACGGTCAACGAGGAGTGGGAAGGCGAACGGCGAGGGGTGCCGAAGGCGGACCAGCACGACTTCGCTCGCGTCAATCCGCTCGATCGCGCGGGCCAGGCGGCTGAACTCGAGTTGCCGGTCTAGCACCTCGCGTCGGGCCTGAACCAACAGGAGGTTATCCGGGTCGTACTCGCGGAACACGTCGTAGAACAGGCCGCTCGACGCCTGAAGTTGCCGGGCCGTGCGGCCCGCGTGCGGAAGGCCGGGGTTGACGAGGCCGGCCACCCGGGCCACCTCGCGAAACTGCCGCTTGGCGAGTTCCGTGGCGTTCAACGACGCCGCCACGTCGTCGGTCAGTTCTTCAGTCCGGAGCAGGAACTTCAGGCCGCTCGCGTCGACGTCTATCGGGTCGGGGGAGACGAGTTCGAACCCGTAGTCGTTGGCGGCGAGGGTGAACGTCTGGGGCCGCAGGCGGGACAGGCGGTAGGCCGTCAGCGCGGCCAATCCCTCGTGGACGAGCCGGCCTTCGAACGGGTAGACGAAGAGGTGGTGGCCCGCGCGGGTCGTCAATTGTTCGACCAGTACCTCGTGCGACCGGGGGACGCGGGACCACCGGGCTTGCACGTCCAGGATGGGGCGCAAGGCCATCATTTCCGGCCCCTCGGTTCGGCCGCGGGCCGCCCCGTCGAACTGACGGCGGAGGGCGGCGGCCAGCGCGCCGGATAGCGGGAGTCGGCCCCCGGACCACCGCGGCACGGTGGTAGCCGGCCGTACCGTCCGCCGCACCCAAACGGTCATCTGGTACAAGCGGACGAACTCCAGCACGCGGCCGGCGAACGGGAAGCGGTCGCCAGCCTTCAGCCGCGCGGCGAACGACTCCTCGACGGTCCCCAACCGCCCGCCGCGCAGGAACCGAACCTCGGTGCTGGCATCACTCGTGATCGTGCCGACCGACTGGCGGTGCCGCCGGGCGATTTTCGCATCGGCCACCACGTACCGGTCGGCGTCGAGTTCGACCCGGCGGAACTCGGGGTAGGCGCGGAGCGATTCGCCGCCGCGGGTGACGAAGTCGAGCACCCACGCCCACTCGCCGTCGGTCAGCGTCTGGTACGCGCGGGTGGTGCGGACTTCGGCCAACAGCTCTGCGGGCCGGAACCCGCCGGCCAGGGCGGAGCTGACGAGGTGCTGGGCCAGCACGTCGAGCGGTTTGCCGACCGGCTCGCGGCCCTCGATTTCCCCGGCGGCGATGGCGGCGCGTGCGGCCGCGACTTCCGCGAGTTCTAGGACGTTCGTCGGCACGCACGTCACGCGGCTTGTTGTGCCGGGCTGGTGGCCACTGCGGCCGGCACGCTGGAGCAAGCGTGCCACCCCCTTCGGGCTACCGATTTGGAACACACGGTCCACCGGGGCGAAGTCAACGCCGAGGTCGAGGCTGGACGTGCAGACGACGCACCGCAGGGTGCCAGCGCGGAGTTGGTCTTCCACCCAGTCGCGGGCGGTGCGGTCGAGCGAGCCGTGGTGCAGGGCCATGCGGCCGGCCCAGTCCGGGCGGGCGGCCAGGATCGCTTGGTACCACGTCTCGGTGTGGGACCGCGTGTTGGTGAAGATCAGAGCGGACCGCGATTCTTCGACCGCCGCCACCACTTGTGGGAGCAGCGTCAGCCCGAGGTGGCCGGCCCAGGGGAATCGCTCGACTGTCGGCGGCAGGATGCTATCGACGGCGACCGGCTTCGGGACGTGCCCGCGAACGGTCCGGCCGGGGCGGCCGGGGCCGACGAGGGCTTCCATGGCGGTGTCGAGGTTGCCCAGGGTCGCGGACAGCCCCCACACGCGGAGGCCGGGCTGGAACGCGCGCAAACGAGCCAGGGCGAGTTCGGTCAGTACGCCGCGCTTGGACCCGAGTAGTTCATGCCACTCGTCCACGACGACGCACCGCAGGCCGGCGAACTTCTCGCGGGCGTCCGCGTGGGTCAGCAACAACGTGAGACTTTCCGGCGTGGTGACGAACACCGTGGGCAATCGCTTGCGCTGGCGGGCGCGGGCGGCCGACGGCGTGTCGCCCGTGCGGACGCCCACGTCCCAGGCCAGGCCGAGGGCCGCGAGCGGCGCCTGGAGTGACATCGCGGTGTCATTCGACAGGGCGCGGAGCGGCGTGACCCACAACACGCGGAGGGGCGGCGGGGCGGCCTGGGGCGGTTCGGCGAGGGCTTCGAGGACGGCCCCGAAGTATGCGGCATAGGTTTTCCCCGTGCCGGTGGCGGAGTGAATCAGCCCACTTTCGCCGGCGCGGTAGGCGGCCCACACCTCCCGCTGAAATGCGAACGGCGTCCAGCCGCGGGCCGCCATCCACTGCTCGACGGTCGGCGGGTGGGGTGGGGCGGCCGGTGCGATCGGGGGCCGCCGTTTCACCCCACCCCCTGAGCGAGGAGCGCCTTGACCTGTTCGAGCGTGTCGGCGTCTTCTGGCTTCTTGTCTGTCCGCCACCGGAGCATCCGGGGGAACCGCACCGCGACGCCGGACTTGTGCCGGCTGGACGCCTGAATGCCCTCGAAGCCGAGTTCGAAGACGAGTTCCGGCTTCACCGTGCGAACGGGGCCGAACTTCTCCCGCGTGTTCCGCCGGACGAACGCATCGACTTCGCCGATCTCGACGTCCGTCAGGCCGCTGTACGCCTTGGCGAACGGCACGAGTTGGTCGCCGTCCCAGACGCCAAACGTGTAGTCGGTGAACAGCCCGCTCCGCTTGCCGTGGCCCTGCTGGGCGTAGATCAGGACGGCGTCCACGGCGTACGGCTCGACCTTCCACTTCCACCAGTCGCCGCGGACCCGGCCGACGCGGTACGGCGACGCCCGCCGCTTCAGCATCATCCCCTCGACCC
The DNA here is from genome assembly GCF_008254045.1 of Limnoglobus roseus. Taxonomy (GTDB): domain Bacteria; phylum Planctomycetota; class Planctomycetia; order Gemmatales; family Gemmataceae; genus Limnoglobus; species Limnoglobus roseus. Next base: position 7,619,965 of record NZ_CP042425.1, read on the forward strand.
GCCGCTCGCGGCTGGCGGCCCGCTGCCGGGCGAGCGATTCCCAGGTGTCGAACGCGATCCGCGGCGACAGGACCAGGGCCGGATGGTCTGCGGCTAGGACTTCGAGCATCTCCCGCCGCTCGGACAACGGCCGGTCGCGGAGGTCAACGCCCCCGCCCTCGACCAAGTCGTAGGCCATCACCACGACCGGCACGTCGGCGAGGAGCTTCTTGCCGACGGTTTTGCGGCCGATGCGCTTCTGCAAGTCGGCGAACGGCTGGACGGCTCCGTCCTTCCAGGGCAAGATTTCGCCGTCGAGCACGGTGCCGTCGGGCAGCCGGTCGGCCATCGCCTTCAGTTCGGGGTAACGGTCGGTGACGAGTTCCTCACCGCGGGACCAAATGAACGACTGCCCGCCACGGCGGACGACCTGCGACCGGATGCCGTCCCACTTCCACTCGGCCTGCCATTCGGCCGGCGGGCCGAGGGCGGCGGGGTCACCCTCCAATGGGTGGGCGAGGAAGAACGGGTACGGCCGGCTCAGGGCGGCGTCGGCCGCGTCGGCGGCGGTGACGCCGGCGTAGAACGCGGGGGTCGGCTCCCAGTGGCCCATGAGCCGGTGCGCGACCACGTCGCCGTCGAGGCCGGACACCTTCGCGATCGCGCGGGTGACGAGCAACTGCGACACACCGACACGGAACGCGCCGGTGATGAGCTTGTTCCAGACGAACCGCTGCGGCCGGTCGAGTTCCGCCCACGCGGCCAGGACCGACGCCTTCTGTTCGGCTTCCGATAGTTCCCGCAGGGGCAGCAGGCGGTCGTGGACCCACTCGGCCAGTGTCCGGTCGGACGCCGTCCCGCCGTCGGGCAGGAGCAGCGCGAGCGTTTCCGCCACGTCGCCGACCGCGTGGTAGCACTCGCCGAACAGCCACTCGGGAATGCCGGCCTGCTCCCACGCCCACGCCTTCAACCGCTTCGCCGGCACCGCCTGCCGGGGCTTGCGACCGCTCAGGAAGTAGACCGCCCACGCCGCGTCGGCCGGCGGGACCGCGGCGAAGTACCGGGCCATCGCCTCGACCTTACGGCCGGTCCGCGTCGTCTGGTCGAGTTCCGCGTAGAGTTGAGCGAACGCCTTCACGTCGGCGGTTCCTCGGGGGCCTGCGTCTCGTCCTCGTCGCCGAACCGCGTGGCGATCACGTCGGCGTCCGTCCCGTGGTCCCGCAACCACCGGGCCAAGACCGCGGCGAACCCGTGTGTGGCCAGCACGCGGGTCGCGCAGGTCTCGCGAATCGCCGTCAGCAGACCGGGCCAGTCGGCGTGGTCGGAAAGGACGAAACCGCGGTCGAGCGCCCGCCGCCGCCGCGCCCCGCGGACGCGCATCCACCCGGACGCCATCGCCCCGGACGCGGGTTCGAACTTCTTCGCCCACGGCGACCCGTCGGCCGACGGCGGCGCGATTACGAGAGCCCCGGCCCAGGCCTTCTTGCCACCCCGCACGCTTTCGCCGACTGCCGTCGTCGGCGGCAGTTCGATGCCACTCTCGCGGTACGCCTGGGTGATGCGCTCGACGGCCCCGTGCGTGAAGATCGGCCCGATGGTCGCGTCGACGCCGGCCAGCACGCGCTGGGCCTTGCCGAGCGAGTACGCGAAGATTACGCTCGCCAGCCCGGCGTCGCGGTTCGCCCGCCACCAAGAGTTGACTTCGGCGAACAGATCGGCCGGCGCGTCCCAGCGATACACCGGCAGGCCGAACGTCGATTCCGTGATGAACGTGTGGCAGCGGACCGGCTCGAACGGCGTGCAGGTGGGATCGGCTTCGAGCTTGTAGTCGCCGCTCACGACCCAGATTTCGCCCCGATGTTCCAGGCGAACCTGGGCCGAGCCGAGGACGTGGCCAGCCGGGTGGAGCGAAACACTCACGCCGTTGCGGACAACCGTTTCGCCGTACGCCAGGGGCGTGAGGTTCGGTGAACCGAGGCGGACGTCGAGCAGTCGGCGGCCGGGGGCAGCAGCGAGGTAAGAGCCGCACCCCGGTCGGGCGTGGTCGGCGTGGGCGTGCGTGATGACCGCCCGGCCCACGGGTTTCCACGGATCGATGTGGAAATCGCCGACCGGGCAGTACAGGCCGGCGTCGGTAATCTCAACGAGCGGAGCGGCCACGACGACCTCGGCAGCGGTACGGGCACGGCATTGTAGATCGCCCGCGGCCCCGGGAGTCAACTCGAGTGCCGATTCTATCACCCTCGGCCTGCTCTTGGGCGGAAGTATGGGGAGATTAGCCCGCGACGGGTCGCGCGTTCTGCACCCAGAACGTGATGTCCCAGATCGACTTCAGCGACGACCCGCTTCTCCAAGAGCGGACCTTCTCGCACCTCGGCACGCAACACAAGTGACTCGCGCAGCCCAATGGGTGCCTTTTCCAATGCTGGAAGCCTCGATATGGGTGAGGAGGAACCGCACCGCGCCACGCCCCGGGCGTTTCATCCGTGTCCACGATCGACACCACGGTTTCGCCTTGCACCCGCGCTTCCATCCGCACGGCCCTGTCCGGGGGAGTCGAAGTACAGCGTGTGGGGTAGTGAAAGGTCGAACCCGGCGAGCACGTTGTCGCGCAAATGGATGCCGATGTTGTCGGTGGGGAGGGGCAGGGTAGTCGATCTCGTTTGCCCCCCGAACGACGCAACCCGCCTTGGTGGGCGGGTTGGTTCTCTGTCGTGTAACAGATGCCGATCACTCGCTCTTATCCTTCAACTTCTGTCCGGCGTCCTTAACAGCTTGGCCCGCTGCGTGGGCGGCTTCGCCGACCTTCTCGCCGACGACTTGGGCACCTTCCTTCACTTTCTCGCCGACCTTCTTCGCGGCGTTCTTGGCGGCGTCCCCGGCGTCCTCAATTTTTTCACGGATGGTCGACATGGTCGTGCTCCTGCGAAAGAGTTCTCTCCGGGTCTGGCCAACGGTCAGACCGAGAGTGCAGGATGGAAAGCAAGTGGCGTGCCAGGTGGGTCAGACTCCGGACCTTGCGACGGATGGCCCCGACGCCGAACACGGTGCCAGACTTCATTCCTGAGAAACGACCTCCACGCTGTAGACGAGTGTCGTCTTCCCTTTCCCCGATGTCCCGCGGTGCAATGCTGTGAAACGCCTCCCGCCGGTATCACTTCTTCCGCCACACGGCGTCGGGTTGCAGGCCGAGCTTGACCATCGCCGGCTGGATCTCCGCGTAGAATCGCTTCGCATCGACGGGGTAGCCAGCTGTCGGCTTGAGGCCGGGGACGTGCTTCTGCCAGAAGGCGTTGAACTGCATCATGCACACTTCGCGGAGGTACTTGCACACCATCGACGCGAGCGCCACGCACACCGAATCGCCGTCCGCCTTCGGGCGGAACACGACGGCAACTTCCCGCCCCAGCCCCGCGACGCGGTAGCGGCTCTCAGCGGCCCCTTCTCGCTCCGGCACGATCCAGCCGTCGGGGAAGGCTTCCTGTAGGAGCGGGCCGTAGAAGTTGCGGCCGCCTTGCTTGTCGCAGACGACGAGGACCGGCTCGGCCGAATAATCGATCCCTGCAACCCGTCCCAAGTGGGGCACTTCGCGGAGAACTTCGATGAGCCCGTCGGCCAAGAGGGTGGCTTTCGACCCCGTCTCGTCAATACGGCGATTGAATCGCGGTGCGGCAACGAGCATCGTCCGGGTCATCGAGATGCCACCCAAATGTGACATCATCGCGGCGTGCCGACCGAATTGATCCTCGTATCCGACCGGTTCGGGGGAAATGAGTTCGTTCTTATTGAGCCAACACTCGGCCCGTAAACCCGCGAGCGTTTCCTCAGACGAAAGAGCGAACAGATTCCAAATAGTGTTCGACCAGTCGGGATTTTTTGGTAACGCCTCCGGGATCACCAGCAACCCGCACCGGGCCGCACACGCCAACCGCTGGAAGCCCTTAGCCCCGGCGTAGACCTTCTTCGAGTCGTCGATCAGCAGTCGCCCGTCGTCCCGTTCGTGGCATCGTCGGACCCACGGCCGCAGTGTGTCCCAGCCCGCGGGATCATTCTCCGGCAACCGCAGGGCCACGGCCGCCTGCACGAGTGGACCGAGGTTCGGTCCGTACCCGGCTTCGTCGATCCCCACGACCCACGGCATGACAACTCCTTCGCCCGTATAACAACCCCACCGCCCGGAGATACCCATGGCGATGCTGCCGAACAATATCTTCTTGAAGATCATCCGCAAGGAAATCCCGGCGAAGGTGATTCACGAAGACGACCTGTGCCTCGCGTTCCACGACGTGAACCCCCAAGCCCCGACGCACGTGCTGCTGATCCCGAAGAAGGAAATCCGCACCCACGCCGACCTGACCGACGCCGACGCGGGCGTGATGGGCCACCTGCACCTCGTCGCCGCGAAACTGGCCAAGCAACTCGGCCTGAGTGCCGGCTACCGCCTTGTCATCAACAACGACGAGCAAGCCGGCCAGACCGTGCCGCACTTGCACCTGCACCTGCTCGGCGGCCGCGACATGACCTGGCCGCCGGGGTAAATGACTGTGACGATCGATCAAATCCGCACGACCCTCCGCGATCGCCTCGCTCATGTGAACGGCCGCATCGCGGCGGCCGCCACTCGCAGCGGGCGGAGGCCTGACGACGTGACGCTGATCGCCGTGAGCAAGACCGCGGCGGTCGAAGTTGCTGCCATCGCCTTCGATCTCGGCGTCCGCGACTTCGGCGAGAGTCGGCCGCAGGAGTTGTGGAAAAAGCACACCGCCCTGCCCGCCGCCCGATGGCACCTCATCGGCCACCTTCAGCGGAACAAGATCGACAAGACGATTCCCCTCGTGTCGCTCGTCCACTCGGCCGACTCTGAGCGGGTGTTGGCCGCGCTGAGCGAGTTCGGCGTGAAACGAGCCTCTCCGGTCGCGGTGCTGCTGGAAGTCAACTGCTCGCGCGAGGCGAGCAAGGGCGGCTTCCCGCCCGAATCGGTCGGCCAAGTCGCGGACGCCGTGATGAGTTTGCCCGGCCTTCGCCTCGAAGGACTGATGACGATGGCCGCCTACGGCGACGACCCGCAGACCGCCCGCCCCACCTTCGCCGAGTTGCGGGAACTGCGCGACGGGTTGCGAACGCGGACCGGACTGCCGTTACCGCAACTATCGATGGGCATGAGCAACGACTACGAAATCGCTGTGGAGGAAGGGGCCACGCTCGTTCGCGTCGGGAGTACGCTGTTCGAGGGGTTGGGGCCGTGATCGTAATTCAACCGCACGCCGAGGGGGCCACGCTCGCGGTGCGGGCACAGCCGGGGGCGAAGAAAAACGCGATCTTGGGCGAGCACGCGGGCGCGCTCAAGGTGGCCGTCACCGCCCCGCCGGAGGACGGCCGGGCGAACGCGGCGATCGTCGAAGTGCTGAAGGACGCCCTCGCGGTCAAGCGGTCGCAACTCGAACTCCTCAGCGGGGCCGCGAACCGCAACAAGGTGTTCCTCGTGCGCGACTGCACGCCCGACGATCTGGCCGCCCGCGTGCGAGAACAGATCGGCTGACCGCCGCTCGCCCGCCCGTCGGCGGGGCATATACTGCGCAGCAGTCACATCACCGTCGAGGGCTTCCCATGCGATCTCTTTTCCTCTTGGGCGTACTGGCGTTCGCCGCCGTTCCCGCACCCGCGGCCCCCGCCCCGAAGGGCGGCAAGGCGCAGCTCTTGATCGTCTCCGCCCGAACCGGCTCGGCCAACATTTTCTTGGTCGATGACGACGGCACGAACGAGAAGAACCTGACCAACAGCAAGGCGGCCACGAACACCTGCCCCGCGTGGTCGCCGGACGGGTCTAAGATCGCGTTCGTCTCGGACCGCTCCGGGATGATGCACGTCTACGTCATGGACGCCGACGGCACGAACCTGAAGGCCGTCACGAAGGGGGAGCAACCGTGCCGCGTCCCGTCGTGGTCGGCGGACGGCAAGACGATCGCCTTCTGTCGGCCGGCCGAAGGCGGGTCCGAAGTCTGCCTCATCGCGGCCGACGGCAGCGGCGAACCGAAGGCCCTGCCCGGCGACGCCTGGGACCCGTGCTTCTCGCCCGACGGCAAGAGCATCGCGTTCGTCTCCTATCGCGACGGCGACGGCTTCCGCCTGTACACGATGGCCGCTGACGGGAAGAACCTGAAGACGCTGCACGACAAGGCGAACCCAACGGGCTACCGCTACCCGGCGTGGTCGCCCGACGGCAAGATGTTGGCCTGGGCGCACGGCGAGGGATCGGGGTTGGACCTGTACACCGTCGGCTCCGACGGCAAGAACGGCCAACAATTCACCAAGCAGGGCGGCCTGACCGCCTACCCCGCGTGGTCGCCCGACGGCAAGCGGATCGCGTACTTCTCGCAGCACGGCGAGGGGAAGGGTGCGTTCTACGTCGTGGGGGCGGACGGCAAGAACCCGAAAGTCCTGGCGAAAGACGAGGAGCCCGTCGAGGGGGGCCGCCCGGCTTGGCGGCCGTGATTTACTTCTCTTCGTACAGCCGCGCGAGGTCCACCAAAACTTTCTCCAACCGCGCGTAGTACTCGTCCTCAGCGAGCTTCTCCTTTTGCTCGCGCAACGCCGCGAGCGACTGTTCGAGTTCGTCGCGGCGCTGCCGGACTGCGGCCGGCACGGCTTTTTCGCGGTCGCTCGGTACGAGGTGCCATTGGTGGGCACGAACGCCGTCGGCCGCGGCCCTGTCCTTCGCCCGCTTCACCGCCCGCACGCCCTGGAACCAGTCGGCCGACGAGCCGAGTTTGTCGCCGTTGTCGTCGAGCAGCGCGTGCTCAGTCGCCAGCCGGCCCTCGCCGCGGTAGAACTCGGCGACGCGGTGGGAGGCCGTCAGGAACGCTTCGAGCAATGACACCTGCCCGTCGCGATCCACGTCGGCGGTCGGGTCGTCGAAAGCCGCCGCGAGGTACTGGCCGAAGCGGGCGTAGTTGGCCTCGCTGCCGCTACGGGTGGCCGTGACGACGACGCGGTTGGCGCCGGACAAGAGGTTGACGAACGAACCGCTCGCGGAGGCACAATTCACCACGGCCACGGGCCGCTTGACCGGCGCGAGCCACTCGGCCAATTCGCGTGCGGTCACGTCCGGCCCGCGGAGGTTGAACCGGGCCTCACGGCCGTCGTCCGTCCCGTGGCCGATCAGCACGACCCACAGTGGTGCGTTCGCGACTTCCGCCTCCCGCGCCAGCACCTTGCGAAGTTGGTCGCGGTCACCTTCGGCCCCCGGCTTGTCGCGGCCAATGACCGTGACGACGTTCTTCCCCTTATCGGCGGCCGCCTGCCACTGGTCAGCGCATTTCTGGAACGTCGCCTCGAACTCGGTCGCGCCGGCCGCACCGATGACGACCACGACCGACGGCCGGGGTTCCGCGCTGGCGAGGCCGAGCGTTATGAGAAGGAAAGGGAGCATCGCGGGTGTTCCTATCAGGCCATTCCGAACCGGCGGCGGAGTCCCCACTCGGCGGCGAGGCAGAGGAGCGTGACGGCGAAGTACCAGCCGCGGTGCCACAACGGTGTGGCCCACGCTTCCATGTTCGGGGCCTTCCGCGACGGCAGGTTTGCCACGAACCGCTCCAACCCGTCGGCCGGCACGACCTCGCCCTGCGTGCGGGTGGCGATCTGTTCCAGCAGTTCGCGGTTCGGTTCGAGCCGGGCGAACTCGTCGGCCTCCGGCTGCACGCACCAGCCGACCTCTCGCTTGCCGACCGTTGAGCCGTCGGGGGCCGTGACCGTCGCCGTCGCCCGATACGCGCCGGGCTCTCGCGGCACGAACGTCGCGAGGTACTGCCCCGCTTCGCGCCGGTCGGCCTCGGCCGGCAGTGTGAGCGTCTCGCCGTTCGGCCGCGTGATTTGCACGGAAACCGCGGCGTTGTCGAGCGGCACGTACTCGGCGTCGGTGGATTGCACCGCCAGTTCCATCGCCGGCAGGGCCGCCCCGGCGGTCGGCGTCGCCCGCACTTCGACCCGCCCCGGTACGTCGGCGACCAGCCAACGGACGGTCTGCCGCCACGAGCGGTCGAAGTCGTCCTGCTTCGGGTCGTCGCGGCGAAGCCCCCACCGCCACAGGTCGCCGATCAAGAGCGCCGCCGACCGGCCCTTCCCGAACGGCTGCGCGACGAGGGCCGGGAGTTCCGTGCCGGCCGGGTCGCGAACCTGAGCCAACACGGTCGCGCCCGGTTTCGCCCGGCCGACGCGGTTGAGCGTGTGGAACGGGGCCATCGCGGCCAGCCGGCGGTTCTCGTCGTCCTCGGTCTTCCGCGTTCGTACCCACGGCTGCAGCCAACCCTCGCGCGTTAGCACCAGTCGGAAGTCCTCGGCACCGGCGGCCGCAGCAGGTCGGTCGAGGTAGACCGGCAACAGTTCCCCCACCGGCGTACGGTCGTACTTGCCGGCCGAGAACGAGTCGGGGCCGCCGAGCATCAAGAACCCGCCGCCGCGGCGGCTCACGAAGTTCCGCAATAGAGCCTGTTGATCGGGCGTGAAGAACTCGGCCTCGATGTCGTCGAGGATGACCGCGTCGTAGCGGTACAGGTCGGCGGCCGCCTGTGGGAAGCCGGTGCGAAGTTCGACGGCGTCCTGCGTGCCGAGGCGGATCATCACGGGTTGGTCGTGTCGCTCGGCCGTCTCGGCGTCGGGGTTGTCGAAGCCCTTGAACAGCGGGTTGTCGGGCCGTGTGCGGGCGCTGCGGAAGTCGAACTTCGGCTCGCGGCGGGCCACCCGCACGAGGCCGACGAGTTGCACTTCCGCGTCGTCCTCCATGGCGCGGCGGAGGTACTTGAACTCCCAGTTCGGCCGACCGCAGACGTACAGCACGCGGTGCGGTCCGCGACCGCGGTCCACGGCGACGAGCCGGCCGTTGTTCGCGAGTGTCTGCTCGATGCTTGGCGCGTCGGCCGCGTTCGCCACTTCCGACTTGAGGCGGACCTGCACGCGGTAGAAGCCGACGCCGGCTTTCTCCGGCCGCACCTGGAAGCGGAAGTTCAACGGCTCGCGGTCATCGGCAACGGTCGCCTCCTGCCGGTCGATTTCGCGGCCCGCCTCGTTCGATAGGATCGCGACCACGGCCTCGCCCTTCACGCCCAGGGCCATCGCCTCGGCTTGCAGCGTGACCGGGGCGGCTTCGAAGTTCGTCTGGTTGACGGTCAGGCGGCTCACCGCGATGTCCCGCGGCACGCCGCCGGCCGGGGGCAGTACGGGATAAACCGGCGGCAGCGAACTCCAATCGAGGGCGGCCGCATCGGTGGCATTGCCATCGCTGACGAGCAACACCCCGGCGACCGGGCGGCCCTGGTATCGCTTCGCAACCGCCGCGAGGGCGGTGTGGAGGGACGTGGCGTTGCCGTCGAAGGTCAGGCCGTCGAAGCCGTCCACGCCGCGGAGATGGGTGTCGAAAACGAAGTTGCGGACATCGAAATCCTGGCCGAGCCGCGTCCGCCACGCCGGGTTGTTTTCGAGCAGGCTGCGAGCCCAGTCGGCTCGACTCGGGCCACCCGAATCGCCGCCGCGAATCTGCAAACTGCGGCTGGTGTCCGCCAGCACGACGAAGACGTTCGCCCCCGGTTGGGGCCGCGACCCGGTGAGAAGCGGTTCCAGCAAGCAAAGACCGAGGGCGGTCACGGCCACGATCTTCAGGACCGCGCAGGCGAACACAACCGCCCGCGGACCCCGGGAGCGGGAGTAGCTCCAGATGACGAAGAGAGCCGCCAGCCCGACCGCCACGGCCGCGGGGATGAGCCACTCCGGCGAGCCGAAGACGAACCCGGTCTCGGTCATTTGTCGCTCCCGAGCCGCTCGTAGTAGCGGCGGACGCCGTCGGCGAACTGCGGCGGCACCGGGTCGCGGTCGATCGGCACGAGCGCATCGGGCGACTCGCGGCGGCGAATCTCCTGGGCGAGTTTCGTGCGGAGTTCGTTCATCGGCTTCGTCACGAGGTCCTGAAGTTTCTTCCAGTCGGGTTCCTTCGCGTGGCGTTTGAATTCCTCGCGGGCCGTCCGCACCCGATCGCGAATCTGCGCCGCTTCCGCCCGCAGTTGCGGGTCTTCGATCAGGTCTTCGGCCGCCCGCAGTCGGTCGGTCCACTCGCGGAACCCGCCCTCGCGGATCGGCCCCTCACGACCCTGGGCAGTCCCGCTCGGTTGCTGGTTCCCGCCGCCCTGCTGCCCGGGCATCGGCGGGTCGGTCAGGCTTCGCCGACCTTGCTGCCCCTGTCCCCTTTGCTGGCCCCCCGCCGGCTGACCTTGTTGACCACGTTGTCCACCCATGGGGTTCTCTTGCTGGCCTCCCTGCCCCCCCATTGGGTTCCCCTGTTGACCGCCCATCGGACTTCCCGGCTGCCCGCCCATCGGCCGACCTTGCTGCCCACTCATCGGGTTCGGCTGCGGCCCACCCATCGGTTGGCCTTGTCCCGGCTGTTGACCGCCCATCGGCTGGCCTTGTCCCGATTGTTGGGACGGCGGATTTTGCCCCGCGTTACCCATCGGGTTCGGTTCGCCCTTGCCACGTTGCGGTTGGCCCGTCGCCTGGGCAACCTCGAGGTTGAACTGTTCGGCCAGGTCGTCGAGTTCCCGCTGTGCCCGCTTCATCGCCTCGGTCGAGCCACCGAGCACTTTTTCGGCCGCCTTCTCGACGCCCTTGCGCAACTGCTCGGTCCCCTGCCCCGCTTTGCGGGCCGCCTCGGCGGCGTCGGCGGTGCCGCCGGCCTCGGCCAGTTGCCGGGCGAGGTTCAGCGACTCGCCGACCTTCTGTTCGGCAGCGCCGCGGGCCGTGTTGAAGAGTTGCTGGGCCAGCAAGGGTTCCGGCTTCTCGGCCTCCTGCACCGTCTTCTGCATCCGCTCGTTCAGTTCGGTGAACCGCTTCTGCTGTTGCTCCAGCCCTTTCTGAACCTGCTCCTTCTCGCCGGAGTCGCGGAGGCCGGGCTTTTGGTTCTGCTGTTTCATCTCGTCGAGTTGTTTCGTGAGCTTCTGTTGATCCTCGTCGAGTTGCCGGGCCTGTTGGCGGAGTTCCTTCATCTCCTCGCCGAACTGACCGGCCGCCTCCTTGCGAAGTTGCTCCTTGAGCGTGTCGAGTTGTCGGCCGGCCCGCGTGCCCTCATTCACGGCCTGCGAAAGCTGGCCCTTCTCAAGGGCGTCGGACGCCTGGCGAATGTTCTCACGGCTCTGTTCGAGTTGGGATTTTGCCTCGGCTCGCTTCTCTTGATTCTCCGGTCGCTCCAACTGCTCTTTCAAATCGTCGGTATCGCGGAGCACTTGCTGCTGCTGGTCCCGTAGCCGCTTGAGTTGCTGTTGCAGCTCCTCCTTCTGCTTCGCCTCCTTCGCTTGTTCCAGGGCCGACTGCAACTCCTTCACGCGGTCGGTCAAGTCGTTCTGGCGGCGGGCCAGTTCCTTCAGTTTGTCGGCCAACTCGTTGTTCTCGCGCTGCTCGCGGTCGCGCTGGGCCTGCCGCTCCTGTTGGGCGCGGGCGGTGCTTTGCGTCTCGTAGCGGTTCTGTTCTTCGGCGAGGTCGAGCTGGCGAAGTTGCTGCTGCGACGGGCTACGGCTGTTGCTCGCCGATTGGGAATTCGACCGCTGTCGCGAGTTGTTCCGCGTCACGTCGAACTCACGCGCCCGCAACTTCAAGAGTGCTTGATACGCGGCCTGTTCCGAGGCAAGTGCGGCGGGGAGTGCGGCCGGGGACTTCGCATCGGCCAGTTGTTTCTCGGCCTGCGTCATCAACTTCATCGCCTGCGCGAGAAACTCGATCGACGCGGCGGCCTCCAACTTCTCGCCAAGGGCTTCGGCCTGCTGCAAGACCGTCTGCTGCGATTCGCGGATCGTCTTCACGTTCTCGGCGAACTTCGCCGACGGTTCGGCCCCCGTTTCGCGGCGGATCAGCGTCCACGTCGCGTTGACGATCTGCTTCTGCAACTCGGCCAGTTGGTCCGCCTGTTGGGCGTTGCCACCCTGCTGACCCTGCTCGCGTTCCTGCCGCTCGCGCTCTTGTTGTTCGCGCGTCTGCTGTTCGCCCTGCCGGAAGATCTCTTCGAAGTGCCGGACCTCGGCGAAGAACAGGTCGCCGGACGTGCGGCGGCGTTTGCCGTCCGGCCCGATGTCCTCGGCCCAGAAGTAGTACGACACGACCTGATCCGGCTGGGCTTTCATCGCCTCCAAGTCGAGCAGGTGGTCGGGCTGAGACTTTTTGAGATTCGCCGGCCCGCTCACCTCGTGCAGCACGATCTCGCGGGAAGTCTGATCCGGGGCGGTGACGCTGAGGCCGTAGCGGGCGAGGCCGTAGTCGTCCTTCAAGTCGGCCTTCAGCGGCAGTTCCTCCAGCGGCGACACCCGCGTGTCGTGGCCGGGCCGGATGACCTTCACGACCGGCGGTTGGTTCGGCGTGACGCGGACCGAGATGTCGGCGGGCAACTTGTTCGCGCGGCCGTCGGCGTCGGTCAGGTGCAGTTTGTACCGCTGCGTCGCCTTCGGCGTCAGCGTGACCTTGTAGACGTTCAGCCCGGCGTCGTGGGGCGTGAGCGCGAGTTCCTGCTTCTGCTCGTCGAGCAATTTCGCCACGGTCACGGGCTTGTTCAACTGGCAGAACAGCGTTACCTCCGTACCCTCCGGAACGGTGACGTGGCGAACGTCTTCGGCTGTCTTCGGCGGCTGGTTCGTGTACGCCGGGAAGACGAGGTGGGCGTTCACGCGGCGCAGATCGGGGTGTTCGTACACCTTCACGCGATAGGTTTCGCTCGCCCCACCGGGGAACTCGACGCGGTACGACAGGTCGTTCTCCACCGTCGGCAGGTGGCCGGCGAACTTCGGGTCTTCCAGGCTGCGGAACATCGGTCGCGGGTTCGCCCCTTCGACGACGAGGTTCGCTTCCGCGGGGACCGTCCCGCCGAAGTGCGCGATCACCAACAACGGGTTGCCGCGTTCGACCTCCGCGTTCCCCGGCTCGACGGTCACGGGAATGGAACTGCCGGCGAAGGTTGCAGCGAGGGCACCCGCCGCGGCCGGCGAGCGGAGGCCGAGAATCGCGAGAACTGCAATCAGAGCCGCGAAGGAAGCGGCGTGTAGGAACTGCGTGGCTCGCAAACCACGTTGCGGCACGGTCGCGAGCCAGTCGTGCGACCGGCCGTGCGCGACGGCCGATTCGAGCAACGACGATTGCAGGAAGCCGAGGGACGCGGCCGACTTCTCTTGCTCCACCGCCGTGAGCAGCAGTGCCGACAAATCGGGGTGTTTGGCTTCGATCCGGCGGGCGATCCAACGCGGGTCGCGGGCCACTCGTCGGGTTGCGAGCCACCACCCCAGACCCGCGAGGGCCGCCCCGACCGCAAGCAGGGCGGCGAGCGTTCGAAGACCGGACGGGGCGTCGAAAACCGACCGATTCGCCGCGACGCCGACGGCGGCGAAGACCAGCCAACACGCGGCCAGCCCGCCCCAGAGGCGGAGTTGCCGGAAACGGTCGCCTACGCGGTCGAGGAGTTGTCGGAGTTCCACGCTTGCGTTCATGTCGTTACCCCTTCCCGCGAGGCCAAGCGGCCCCGCCAACCGGCCAGGGCCGTTTCGAAGATGAGTACCAAGACGGCGGCGAGGATCAGCCCGCGCCAGATCGACTGATTGCGTTCCAGCTCCACGTCGCGCTGTTGCCGTTCGAACTGCTCGCGGCGTTCGACGTCGGCCCGTTTCGTAATCCGACAGCCGAACTGCTCCAAGGTTTCCACCGGCAGTGGGGCCGTCAAGCTCTCGGCCGGATCGAGGTTGACCGCGAACGGTCGTGACCCCGTACCCGTCTCGAAAGCGTACACGCCGGGTTGGTCGGCCCCATCGAACGTGGTCGCGTTCGGCGTGAGCGGAACGATGCTGCCGTCCGGCTTGCGGACGGCGGTGCTTCCGGTGGAAACCGGCACGCGATCGCCGACGCGGTAGTTGGTATTGGTCGCCGGCCGGCCGCCGCGGAGTTCGAGGAGTGCCGTCATCAGCGGCACAAACTTCGACGAGCGGGCGAGCTGACTGTCAGCCGGGTGCCAGCCGCTCGCGAGGATCACGAGCCGGCCCTTCCCAACGACTTTCTCCCACACGGCCGCGTCCCCGTCGTCGAAGCGGGCCAAGACGCGGCCGCCCGCCAGTTGCGATTCGGTCAGACGGCGGTGTTTCCAGAAGTGAACCTTCGTGAAGTCGCCGAACTGTGGCCCGGCGAGCGGCGCGAAGAGTGGGTGGTCGAACGCAATCTGCTGGAGCATCGCGTAACGGTCGGCCTTCGCCTCGGCCACGTCCAACGACCCGTCGGCCAGTTGCGCGAGTGTCTTCACCGAGCCGGGTTGTGTAAGTACGCTCAGCACCGTGCCGCCGTCGCGGAGGTACTGTTGCAACCCGCGGGTCGACTCCTCGGAGACATCGCCGTGGACGACGACCAACGGCGACGGCCGCACGGCATCAGCCGCGAGCGTTTCGTCCGGTCGAAGCCCCTGAACACGAACGGTGCGGTGGGGGGTGTCGTTCCACGCCCGGTCGAGGAAGTAGCGTAGTCCGGCGGGGTCGTCGGCCATGTCCGGGCCGACGAAGAAGACCGTCATCTCTTCCCGCGGCGGGGTGGCAATGTACAGCGAGTTATCGAACTCGTGATCGTCACCCGTGATCCGCAACGCCGTTACGTTGGCCGACGGAAGAGGCTTCGGCACGTTCCTCACGCGACTTTCGCCGGGCGGCAGGTAAACCTCGTGAGGAGCCGGTTGCCCGGCCCAGCCGAGCAGGAATCGTTCCTGCCGCGACTGCGCGTCGTTCACCACCCGCACCCGGAGTTCGCCCTTCTCGGAATCGGGCAACAGGTCGAGGCCCACATTCCCGCCGCCGTCGGTGACGGTCCGCAGTTCCAGTTCCACGTCGGCCGGCCACTCGAAGGCGTTCAGGCCGGTCAACTTCGCCCCTTGCGGCAGGTCGCTCACGAGCACGACTTTGCCCGCCTTCCGGCCGCCGGCCGACCCCGGATTCAGGATCGCCCCCACGGCTTCGATCAGGGCCGGGCCGAGTTCGGTGCCACCCCAGGTCGGCTTCAAGCGGCTCAATCGTTCGCGGGCGACGGCCGACTGCTGCCCGGCGTCGAGGTGTTCCGACTCGTCGAAGCCGAGGACCGGCCGCACCGTTTGATCGAACGCCCAGACGCCGATACGGTCGGCGGGCCGTGTTTGTGCCAGGGCTTCTTCGGCCTGCGCGACGGCCTTCACCCACAGGTCGCCGCGGCGGAGGCTGGCGCTCGTGTCGATCAAGATCAGCACCCGCTGCCCGGCCCCGCCCGCGTCGGCGGTCGATTCCGTTCGCAGGAACGGCCGCATGAACGCGAAGCCCAACAGCACCAGGGCCGCGATTCGCAGGAGGAGCAGCAGCAATTGATCGAGTCGGCGTTTCTGGGCCGGCGGGGGCGGCGACGCCGTCAGGAACATGAGCGAGCTGAACGGCACCTGCCCCTTCGGCCGGCGGCGGATCAGGTGGAACCAGATCGGGGCGGCGACGGCGAGCAAGCCGAGGGCGTACAGCGGCGCGAGGAAGCTCATCGGCGGCCCCCCTTGCCGCGTCGCGCGCGGGCCAAGAGCAGGTCGAACAGCACGCGCTCGAGCGGCTGGTCCGTCGTCAGTTGTTCGAAATCCGCGCCGACGCCGACGCAGGCTTCCCGGAGTGCGTTCGCGTGATTCGTGAAGCGCGTCCGGTACTCGCGGGCCGCCGTCCGCGGGTCAACGAACAGTTCCCGCCCCGTCTCGGCGTCCTGAAACATCGCGGCTGTGGAGAAGGTGAATCGCTCCTCCTCGGGGTCGAGGACCCGCACCACGACAACTTCGTGCCCGGCCGCCCGCAGGTTTCCGATCGACGTTTGCACGATTCCGGTCGGCACGAGCAGATCGGAGAAGAGAATGAACAGACCGCGTCGCGGTGTCGCCGCCGCGACTTCTTCCAGCGGCCGGATCAGGTCGGTGGCCTTCCCCTGCGGCTCGCGGTGTAGCACGGCCATCAGGTGCGCCAGTTGCCCCGGCCGCGAACGGGGCGGCAGGTACTCCACGACTCGGTCTTCGAACGTCGCCAACCCGACGGCGTCCCGCTGCCGCGAGAGGAAGTACGCGACCGTGGCGGCGGCCGTGCGGGCGTAGTCCCACTTCGTGACCGGGCCAGAGGCGTAACCCATCGACCGGCTGCCGTCGACGATCAGGTGGCAGCGGAGGTTCGTTTCGTCTTCGAACTTCTTGATGTAGTAGCGGTCGCTGCGGGCGTAGAGTCGCCAGTCGAGGTACCGCGGATCGTCGCCGGGCGTGTACTGGCGGTACTCGCTGAACTCGACGGAGAAGCCGTGGTACGGGCTGCGGTGCAGGCCCTTCTCGAAGCCCTCGACGACTACCCGGGCCCGCAGTTGCAAGCTCTTGATGCGCATGAGCGCGGCCGGGTCGATGAACGCCGGCCCCAAGGCGGTCGCCGTCGCAGCCATCAGCGAACGCCCTCCTTGACGTGTTCTAGCAGGCGGTCGATGACGGTGTTGACGGTGACGCGGTCGGCGGCCGCGCGATAGCTCAAGAGAATGCGGTGCCGAAGCGTCGGGTGGGCGAGAGCGCGAATGTCGGCCGGCGAGACGTGGAACCGGCCTTCGAGCAGTGCCCGGGCCTTCGCGCCGAGGACCAGCGATTGCGCCGCCCGCAGTCCGGCCCCCCAGCTGACCCATTGAGAAACGAAGTCCGGCGCCCCCGGTTGCCCCGGCCGTGACGCGGCGGCCAGTCGCACGGCGTACCGGATCACGTCATCGGCCACGGGAACTTTCTTCACCACGTCGTGGAACCGTAGCACGTCGGCGGCGTCGAAGAGCGGCTCGATGGCCGGCGGCTTGCCAGCGGTGGTCGCTCGCACGACCGACACTTCGTCGTCTTCCGGCAGGTAGTCCACGACCACGTTGAACAGGAAGCGGTCGAGTTGCGCCTCCGGCAACGGGTACGTGCCTTCCATCTCGACCGGATTCTGCGTCGCCAGTACGAAGAACGGCTCGTCGAGCGGGTAGCGCACCCCGGCGGCCGTCACCTGGTGTTCCTGCATCGCTTCCAGCAGCGCGGCCTGGGTCTTCGGCGGCGTGCGGTTGATTTCATCGGCGAGGATCACGTTCGCGAAGATCGGCCCCTTGACGAACTGCATCCGCCGCTTGCCGTCGCCGGTTTCTTCGAGGATGTCGGTGCCGGTGATGTCGGCGGGCATCAGGTCCGGGGTGAACTGGATGCGCGAGAACTTCAGGTGGAAGATTTGCGCGACCGACCGCACGAGGAGCGTCTTGGCCAGCCCCGGCGCGCCGGTGATGAGGCAGTGCCCGCCGGCGAAAAGGGCCGTGAGGATTTGGCTCGTCGCCTCCTTCTGGCCGACGATGACCTTGCCCAACTCGCGCTCGATCCGCCCGCGACTCTCGCGGATCTTCTCGACGACTTGCTTTTCCTGGTCGAACTCGGTCACGCTCGGTCCTTTCGGTGCTGGTCCGCGATCCCTCCGCAAAGCCTCCGGGTCGCGGCTAAACTGACCTCTGATCCCTGACCTCTGCGCTAGTGCGTCATCGCGTAGGTGATGATGTTGATGGCCAGGGGGTACGCCTTCTTCTCGGAGAACTCGCGGAAATACCACGGGTCGTCGCCCTCGCGCTCCCAGCCATCGCCGTTGTCGGTGTTGTGGCAGATGATCGACATCATCCGGCCCTTGTCGTCGAACAGTGCCCTGTAGTGCACGTCTTTCACGTTACCGTCGTGCCCCCGCTCCCAGGTGATGCCCTCGTCCTTGCCCTGCCACGCCGCATGGATGCTCGGGATCTGCGGCTTCTCCTTCAGGTTGTAGACGCAGTGAAAGATTTCGTGTTCCAGCGGCAGTTCCGTCGGCTCGCGGTCGGGGAACACCCGCTTGATCTCACGGTGGAAGTTGTCCCACTCGCTGTCGCCCCAGAAGTCGTCCACCATCAGGAACCCCCCGTTGAGCAGGTACTTTCGGAGGGCCAAGACTTCGTCTTCTGAGAACCCCAACCGACCAGGTTCGACGATGTAGATGAACGGGTAGTCGAAGAGTTTTGGGTCGGTTAGCCGTATCGTGATCGGGTCGGGGTTCACGCGCAGCGACGTCAGTTGTTGGAGGCGGAACGAGAGGTTCAAGTCGGCGTCCGGCCAGTCGGTCGTCCAGCTCCCCCCGCCGCCGCGCCGCCCGTACCCGCCGCGGTAAGAGTCGTACTCGATGCGTACGAAGGTGAACACGTCCTTCTTGAAGTCGGCGTCGGTCTGCCAGTTCGGGACGCCGGCGCGGTCGGCGGGTAGTTCGCCGCCGCGTCGGAACGGCCGTTGGGCCAGCACCAGCCCGGCCGTGAGAACCATCACCAGCGATCCGGCCGCCACCAGCCGCCGTGTCCGGGTCATGGCGTCTTCTCCGCGGGAACGTCGGTCAGTTTCAGCAACAATTTGTGGGCCTCCCGCAACCGCGGGGCGTCTTCGAGCGCCTTCAGCACTTCACGACGGGCCTTGTCGCGTTCGCCCTTCAGGTCGTGCAGGACCGCCAGCCGATAGTGCAGGTCGGCCGCGTCGGGTGGAGCGAACTGCAACGCGGCCCGGTAGCCGGCCAGTGCCTCGTCACGTTCCTTCAACTGCTCGGCGGCTTTCGCTAACGTGCGGTGCGGGGCCGCGATGAGCGGGTTCACGGCCAGCATCCGCCGAGCGTTGCGGGCCACGGTCGGCCAGTCGGCGTTGGCCTCCGCGAGTTCCGCCAACCGCTGGAAGGCCGTGAGTGCGTCGGCGTCGTACTTTGCCAGTTCTTCGAGAATGGCCGCCTCCTTCGCTACGTCCTTACCGTGCCGGTAGACGGCTGCGAGCGATTCGTAGGCGTTTCCCGCCCCGATGTACTGCGGGAACAGCGATTGAAGTTCTTTCAACGTCGTCTCCGCCTCGGACCACTTCTCCTCGCGAACCAACCGTTGGCCCAAACGCACGAGGCCGAAGAAGTTCTTCGGGTGTTTGTCCAACCACCCGCGGACGGCCGTCGAGTCGGCATCGGCCGGCAACTCCGGCTTGTCCCAGGTTGCCTCCGGGGCGACAGCCTTCGCTCGACCGCGTGCGAACTCGGCGAAGTCCGCGTCGAGTTTCGCGAGCGGGCTGCCGGTCCGCCGTTCGAGCGATTCGTTGATCGGCAGGCCCGCGCCGAGGTCGTCGAGAACCTGTGTGAGTGCCTCGAACTTGAACTTCGTGATGAGGAACTCGACCGCGAGGGCCGACTCGAAGTAGGCGAACTGCACGTGCAACGCACTCTTCGCATTCATGAACGCGGAACTCAACTGACTCAGCGGCGTCAGGCCGTCACCCGTGATCATTTCGTGATACCGCGGGGTCAATCGCTGCCCCCATGCGGGGTTCTCCTGGGCCTCTTCGTAGACGGAAATCCCCTCGCTCAGCCAGCGGGGCATCTTGTTTCGGCTCTTGTGGAGTGTCACCGTATGGCAGAACTCGTGCCACAGGACGGCCTCCCAGTTCGACGGGTCTTTGCCCTGCGATGCGGGGCTGTTGGCCGTGATGACCGGGCCGAAGCAAACGCCGAGGAAGCCGTCGGCGCCGGGCATGCCGAACGTCCGCACGGCGAAGTCCTGTTTTCGCGGGAAGATTTCGACCGTGACCGCGCGATCGAGTTTCACGCCGTACTTCTTGCCGAGTGTGTCGCGAGCCCGCGTCAGGACGGCCATCGCGCGGGGGCAGTACAGTTCCGCCTCCTTCGCGTCCATCCGCAGGAGGATACCGTTGCCGGCCAGTGTGCGGAAACTGGCGAGGTGATCGCGGAGCGTCACAAGGTTGTGCGCGACGACGTTGTAGCCGTCTGCCGTGAAGACCTCGGACGCGAGTTTCCAACCCTCAGCCTCCTGCCCCAACCGGAGCAAGTCCTGGCAGAGTTGCAGCTTCGCAGGCTGGTAGTTGCGGTCCTTCTCCAGTGATTGCCGTTGGTACGCCGCCCCTTCGGTGAAGCGGTAGTCCTGCGACAACTTGCGGCCGATCAGGTGTTCGACCTCCGGGTTCGCCGGCCACCGCGTGAGGGCCGTCTGACGTGCCTTCGCTTCGCCGGCCGCGTCGTTCTGCAAGTGAGCAACCACGGCCCGGAGTGCCCACGCCCGCGGCTCGCCGGGGTCCACGTCCATCGCCCGGCCGAGCGTCGCCAATGTGTCGGCGTACTTTTCGCCGTCGAGTTGGTGATCGGCCTGGAACAACAGGCTCTCGACGTGGTGTGGGTTGATCGCCAAGGCGTCGGCGATGGCCTTCGTCGCGCGGGCACGGTCGTCCTCGGCGAACGCCCGCGCGAGCAGATAATGGAAGTGCGGGTCTCGGGCGGCATCCTTCGGAGCCTTCTGAAGTGTGTCGGCCGCGAAGCCGCGGTCGTTCTTGCCGAGGGCGAGTTCGGCAGTGGCGAACGCGACGGCGACAGACCCCGGCTCGGCCGTCACCCCCGGCGCCGGCGGTGCGGCAGCCTTCGCCACCGGGTTGTAGAACTTGTCGAGGACTTCCTTCGCGTCCGTCCCACGGGCGAGCAGGAAGCGACCGACTCCGATCCGCTCGGCCGGCGTCCGCGGCGTTCGCTCGCGGATGAGTTTCTCCAACTCGGCGGCCGGTTGATCCTGCCCGGTGCGGTGAAACAAATCGTAGCCGACCAGAAGCAACCCCAGGTCGGTCGGGAACTGCTGCCGGGCGAGCGCGAGCGTCTGGCCGGCCGCGTCGATCTTGCCGCGCGCGATCTCGGCACGGATTTTTAGCACCCACCACGCTTCGCTCGGTGCCGGCTTCGCGAGTTCGTCGGCCGCCAGCTTCGCGGTGTCGTCGTACTTGCCGGCGAGGAGAAGTTTTTCCGCGTCGGCGATCTCGGCCGCCTGACCGGGATGGGATGCGAAGAAAACGACGCCGAGGAGAATGAGGGGGAGACGAACGTGCTGGCGGTCCGCGGTCATCGTCGCCACTCGCCGGAATCGGGAACGGGGCCGAA
The DNA here is from genome assembly GCF_008254045.1 of Limnoglobus roseus. GTDB lineage: Bacteria > Planctomycetota > Planctomycetia > Gemmatales > Gemmataceae > Limnoglobus > Limnoglobus roseus. The sequence goes on from NZ_CP042425.1 coordinate 7,640,940, forward strand.
CGCGAAACTGAGTGTAACACGCCCGACCGTGCGGGGGAACCGCTCTCCCGAACTTCTCATGAATCCTTCGCTTGGGCAAATTGGTACAACAACGCTCACTCTCTTTTCGTCCCTTCTCAACGAGGTGTCCATGATTCCGCTGATCTACCTCACGCTGTTGACCACGCCCGTCATCGCAAGCGTGGAGTCGAGCCTGCCGACTGCCGGCGGCGACATCCGTCAATTCGCCTTCGACGGCAAACCTTCGACCGTGTTCGTGTCGAACGGAAAGGCGAAGAAAGACGACCACCTCACGCTGGCCTTCGACCGCGTGATCGACGTGCAATCGCTCTCGGTCGCGACCGGCCGCGCGGACGATGAGGACACTCTCAAGGCCGGTGTGCTGGAGGTGTCGGCCGACGGGAAGACCTTCGAGACGGTTGCGAAGTTTGCGAAGGGGCAGGCGAAAGATGCCGCGGCTCGCAAAGTCCGTGCGATCCGGGTTCGCGCAACCGAAGACCTCGCCTCACCCCTCGTCGTCGGCGAGATCGTCGTCGAGTCACTGCCGAAGGTCGAGGCGTTCCAGTTCCCGATCGAGATTTCGCTCGACGTGACCGACGCCCCCGACATGCAGACGTGGGCCGAGAAAGTGGTCCGCGTTTGCGAACAGCAGTACCCGATGATCTGCCGCGAACTGGCGAGCGAGGGGTACAAGCCGCCGACCACGATCCGCATGGCGTTCAAGTCCGACTACAACGGCGTCGCGGAGGCGGCCGGGAACCGCATCCGCGGCTCGGTGAAGTACTTCAAGGACCACCCGAAGGACGTCGGCGCAATGGTTCACGAAACGGCCCACTGCGTGCAGCAGTACCGTAGTCGGGGTAATCCGGGCTGGTTGGTCGAGGGAGTCGCGGACTACATCCGCTTCTGGAAGTTCGAACCCGGCACGGCCGGCCGCCTCACCCCAGAGCGTGCCCGCTACGACGGCAGTTACCGGACAACTGCGGCCTTCTTGGCTTTCATCTCCGATAACTACGACGCAAAACTCGTCACGAAGTTGAACGCACAGATGCGCGTCGGCAAGTACAACGTCGATGTCTGGAAGGAAATAACCGGGAAGCCCATTGAAGAATTGAACCAGGAATGGCGGCGGTCATTGGTTCGTTGAGAGATGATGACCGCGTCGGCTATAAAAACAAAAATGGCGGGATGAACTGTAGAAGGTTGTCGCCCACTCAACCTTCCACTTGTTTCATCCCGCCAGTGATGGAATAGAGTGCACACCTCGGGCCAAAACGAGGGAAGGTCCGAAATTTCTGTAAATTGATAATTTGAGTAAAATATTCGGCCCGGCGGTTGAAATATGATCGCTGTTCAAAGATCGATCATACGTTCGCTCAATTATATTGCGCAGTTCAGTGCTCATAATTGACACCAGTTCTGCGCAATCCATTGCTTAATAATCGTCTGAAAAACCTATCGCCGAGAGACGGCATCAATCACCCGGCCTATTGCAAGTCGCGAGCAGCACGAAAACTGAGGGCGGGTAAAACGACCACCTTCTCCCGATCGAATTCTAACTTTCTTGCGCGTGGTCGAGTCGTTCTCGGCACTGATGGAGCTACTTGATCGGGAGTTGTGGGGTGTAGGCGAAGAAAACGCTGTGCCCGACAGTGAGTGCCCGCAACAATCAGCTTTCGCCCTCGAACGCCTTCGGACTCACACGGGAGTTCAACGATGTCATCCACCCTCGGGCGAACATTCGCAGCGGCCTGTTTCGCGATCCTCAGCCTCTCGTCGGCGACCGCGCAACAACCGGCCGGGAAGCCGACGTCGTGGACGCTCGACGAGGCAATGCAGGAACTGCGGTACGCCCCGGACGACGTTTACCTCCAGTACGTGGCCGCCCAACTCGCCCGCCGGGAGGGGAAGTTCGATCAGTTCTCGGGGCTGATCGGCAGGCAGGCGCGAAACCCGAACAGCGGCCGCGGCCGATCGACCGATCTGTTCGGCACCTTCACCGGCGCGCTCGCCGTTCAGGAGAGCCTCCAACTCGACACCATGCTCGGACCGCCGCCCGGCGCGGCCCCGCCCGGGGTGGACAAGCCGTCGGTGAAAGTGTCCACGCTCACCGGGCCGACGGTGCAGAGCCACCCGTGGGAAAAGTTGCTCGGCGCGAAGAAGCCGGACGTCGGGCCGTTCCCGAACTGCGTGCCGCCCGACTTCTACCTCGCCGAGTTCAAGAGCGTCGGCAAACTCACCGAGGCGACGACCGTCGGCACCGTCTACAGCGGCCACGTCTTCGTGCAGATGCTCGGCCAGTCGTGGTCCGAGTTGACGATGGAACGCATCAAGGCACAACTCGGCCTGCTCAACCTTCCCGCCACGGTCATCGACCGGTTCGGCGTTGAGGGCGTGGCCGTCACCGGCAGCGACCTATTCCTGTCCGAAGGCAGCGACGTGACCGTCCTCGTTCGCGGGCCGAACGTCGTGGCCGCCGCGGACGCAATTTCGAAGATGGGGTCGGCCAAGTTGCGTCGCGAGGACAGCACGCACGTTGGCATCGCGTACTCGCGCCAGTGGAGCGAAGACGGCCGGGTGAACGCCTTCGTCGCCTCGCCGAGCGTCGACCTGCACGTTCGCGGGAACAGCCTCCCGGCCTTTCGCCGGGTACTGGAAGCGATTGCCGGGAAGACGGCCGACGGCACGCCCGCGAAGCGGCTCAGCGAGACGGCCGAGTTCCGGTACGTGCGGTCGCTCATGCCCCGCGGGGTTCCCGAAGAAGATGGGTTCCTCTACCTGTCGGACGCCTTCATCCGCAACACGGTCGGCCCGCAACTGAAGCTCACCGAGCGGCGGCGGATGTTGGTCTACAACCACCTTCGTATGATCGGGCACGCCTGCCTGATGTTCCGCACCGAGTTCGGCCGGCCGCCGACATCGCTGCAAGAGTTAGCGGACAAGCAGTGCGCCCCCGGCGTTTTCGGCCAGGGGCTTCTCACGCACCCGGACGGCGGCACCTACTCGCTGTCGCCCGACGGCACGAGCGGCGTCTGCTCCCGATACGGCTCGGCGGCCGCCCTCACGCCCTGCCTCGAACGCCTGCCGACCGAGGTCACGGCCCAAGAGGCGGAAGAGTACAAGCGGTTCGTGAAGGAGTACGAGCAGTACTGGCGGACTTACTTCGACCCGATCGCAGTCCGCGTGCAGGTGGCCCCGGAACAACTCCGCCTGGAAACGCTCGTGCTGCCACTGATCGACAATTCGATCTACACCGAGATGGCCCGCGCCCTCGGCGGCAAGCCGATTGCCTTCGACACGCTGCCGACCGCCAAGAGTTGCATCGGCAGCCTGTTCTTCCAGTTGAACAAAGACCCGTATCTCGCGAAGCTCGCCCCGGCCGCAGGCCCGAAGAAGCCGACCCTTGAGGGCGCGATGGTCGCGTCGAACAACCTCAAGCAGATCGGCCTGGCCATGCACAACTACCACGACGCCACGACCGCCCTCCCGCCGGCCGCGATCACCGACGCGAAAGGGAAGGCACTCCTGTCGTGGCGGGTGGCGATCCTCCCGTACATCGAGCAGCAGCCGTTGTACCAGCAGTTCAAACTCGACGAGCCATGGGACAGTGTGCACAACCTGAAACTCGTCGAGAAGATGCCCGCGGTTTACCAGGGGCTTTCCAAGGCGTTGAACAAGCAGGGCAAGACGCAGATCAAGGCCGTCACCGGCAAGGACACGCTCTTCCCGCCCGGTGGCAAAGGTGTGAAGTTCTCAGACGTGACGGACGGCCTCTCGAACACGATCTTGGCCGTCACCGCAGCCGAGGCGGAAGCGGTCGAGTGGACGAAGCCCGACGACTGGGCGTTTGACGCCAAATCGCCGACGCGCGGACTGACGCAGGAAGGCCGCAACGCGGTGCTGGTGCTCATCAGCGACGGCAGCACGCGAACGATCCCGCTCACGACGGCGGAGAAAGATTGGGTGGCCCTGTTCACCCGCGCCGGCGGCGAAGTCGTGGAGGCGGACAATCTGCCCGACGCGCGGCCGGGGAACTTCTCGATCTTCGACATGCCGTTCCCGGATGAGTTCCTGAGCGAGATCGACACGGCCAATGTGCGGCGGTTTCTGGCGGACGGCATCGGCGATCAGGTCGGCGTCCACATGTTTGACGAGTCGCGGTTGCTCGACTTCGACTTCGCCGGCGTGCTAGGCGGATCGACCAACAACTCCCTGGGTTTGGGGGGCCGCGACCGGCTGGGCATCGGGATGCTGGTGCAATTCTTCATCCGGCCGACGGCAGTCTCAATCCCGGTGAAGGACGCGAAACTCGTGGACGAAATGCTCGACGCGATGGACCGTTGGACGGTCGAGGCAATGGGCAAGGCCGAAGGACAGTCGCGCGGGTTCCTTCCGATCACTCCCGAGTTCTACCGCGTGAAGTTCCCGACCCCGCACACGATTCGGTGCAGCACGGTGAAGTTCTTCGGCTTCAAAATCCGCTACTTCTGGGGCCGGATCGGCAACGGGCTGTACGTGGCGAACCGTCCGTTCGTGCTGGAAGACATCGCGACAGCCCATGCGGTTGCGGAGAAAGCCGGCGGGGCGAAGGCGGCAGACGGCCCGAAAGGGAACGCGATGCTGCGCATCCGCCCGGAGAACTGGAACCGCGTGCTGCCCGGCTACCGCCTCGGGTGGGCCGAGAACGACCGGGCGGCGTGTCAGGCCAACTTCAGCCTGCTGACCAGCGTCGGCCGGGGCTGGAATGATCGCGGAGCGACCGACGAAAAGTTACTCGCCCGTGTGGCTCAAGTCTACGGCACGCGGCCGCACTGCCCGGAAGGCGGCCGGTATACGCTGACGCCCGACGGCCGCGATTGCGCGTGCAGCGTTCACGGCTCCCGGATGAACCCGCTCCAACCGGCCGAGCCGACCAGCGCTTCGGCATCGGGGAAGTGGATGGCAAACTTGTCGGGAGTCATCGCAACTTTGACGTTCCAGGACGACGGCCTTCACGCGGTGGTCATCTCCGGCCGAAAAAAACCGTAGGGACGGGATCAAGGGAGATTCCGTTTGGGAGGGTGTGTGATCGGGTCGTGCGGACAACGACCGGTGAACACACCCTCCCGGCGTTTCGACCGGGGCAACTCCGCTACACTTTCCGCCCCCGCCGTTCCGATGGCAGACGGTTGAGTTTTGTTTACGTCCCCGCCGAGGGTTGCCATGCGGTTCGTTCCCGTTGCGATCGTGCTTCTGACCGCCGGCTCTGCTCAAGCGGGCGAACCGGGGCGTGCGTACTACCGCCTGTCACCCGATGAACTCACGGCCCAATTCACCGCCGGGGCCGCGACCCAACCGCCGGCCGCCGCGTACCGTGCCCGCGTGGTTTGGTACGAAAACGCCTTGGTGCCGCGATTCCGCGCACGGGTTCAAAGCATCCTCTTCCGCGGGAAGACGTTCGCGGACGACGGGTCGTTCACAAACCGCTTCGTCGGCTTCTCCGCCCTGCCCTCGCAGGGTCGGACCGACACGAGTTGGGTCGACGGCCAGCCGGCCTACGTGCTGGAGTACCCGCTGAACTATCCGTTGTTCGGCTCGTACCGCGACGAGTTGCGCGAAGTGGTGCCGGGCGTCTGGATCGGCCGGGTGTGGAACCGCACGAACGGTAAGTCCATCGGCTGGTTCATCCTCTCGGCCCCTTAAGTGAGACCGACGCGCTTCGCGAATTCCGCCGGCGGTTGGGCAACTCCATTCTCCACGATCTCGCCGGCCACCACGGTCGCGAGTGCGAGGCAAAGTTTGTCCCACGAGTGGCGTAAGCCGTCGTCGGACGTGCCCCACGTGACGCACCGGAAGTCGGCCCCGGTCCGACGAATCGTGATCATGCCGCCGGTCAAACTCAGGCGGAGTTCCTGCCAGTCGTCGGCCGGGACTTCGTCGGGGAAGGCGGGCAGGCCGTCGATCATCCGAAGGACGGGTTGTTCATCGCGTATCGCGAGTTCGCCGACGAGTCGCGGCCAGGAAAATGATCCTGCCGCGCCCGCGCGGATGGTGCGTTCAATTCCCAAAGTCAGTCGTCCTGAAAAGATGGCGGGCGTCCCCGAATTAGGAACGCCCGCTGGACAGTTTACTTGTCCTTGTCGGTCCCGGCCGACTTCTTGAGGTTGTCTTCGAGCCGCTTCTTCTGCTCGGCCGTCAGAACCTCAAGCTGCTCCTTCTTCTTCTTGTCCTTGAACTCCTTGATCTTCTCCGTCAGTTGGGCGATTTCATCGTCGTACTTTGCGTCGATGGTATAGACCTTTTGCTTCTGCTGGTCTGTCAGCCCAATTTTTGCCCACCCGGACGGGAGTTGGCCCTTCACCTTCGTCGCCGTCGGGTCTTTCGGCTTCTCGCCATCCTTCTTGGCGTCCTGCCCGACGAGTGTGCTACCGAGGAACAGCATCCCTGCCACGAAAAGCATTGCTCGAAGTTTTGTCACGTGCATACCTCTGCTTTCGCGGGACGGATCAACCCTGACAGCCCGAACTCGCGCGGTACGAGCGGGCGCAGGAAATACCGCGTCAACTGTAAATTCACCCATGGGATGATTTCAACTGAAAAATGCTAGGCAGCGAATGGAAAGGGATCAATTCTCGCCACATCCCGGTCAGATCACCCATCCATTCCTTCAGCGTGAGAACGCAGACGACGTGCGGAGGGTGCCAGTTATTCTTTCTCGCCCATCAACAGCGGGAGGATGTACCGCCGGACGTAGTTGGGCGAGTACGCGCCGTAGTGGCCGCCGTCGTGGCCGTCGGCCTTGTCTTCCGGCGTCCAGAATCGCTGGCGGATTTGTTGCGAAAGCTCATCAGTTGAAGGAACCTCGAAACCGAGCCGCCCGGCAGCCTTTCGCGATCGGCGGTCGTCGGTCGTTCCGACGAGCCGCATGGCAACACCAAGCGCCCAGCGGTCGCGGTTGCTACAGAACACGTCGATCCCTTCACGACACGCCGCCATGGCAGGTCGCAAATCGTAACCATTTGACACCGACGGGGCGAGCAAAATGAGGCGGTCGATCGAAGAACTGTCGAGTTGTTCCGCCGCCGCCAGCGCGACGGCCGCACCGGCACTGTGCGCGACGACGACGATTCGTCGGTCCGACTCGCGCGACTTCTCTTCGCGGATCGTCTCGGCCAGTTTGATACCCTGCCGCCGCGCGTGGACGACATCGACCTGATCGAGCAGAAGTTTCCGGTAGCCGTGGGACCACGAAACGGCCGACAGTTCGACCGGGTTCCCTTCCGCGAACATGGCCTTCGTTAGCGCCGTCGAACAGCCCCGATAGTCGCCGGCACCATCCACGACGTAGACGATCGGCCGGGTGTCAATTTTTGCCCGCACGATCCGCGGCTCGGGGACGGGGTCGGCCGCCGACAGAGGCGTGACGGACACGACGGCCAGCAGCACCGCAATCAAGAGTTTTGTGTCAGGCATCCGAGGAACCTCGGGTTACTGTTTTCCAACGGGGAACACCTGTCCCTTCCGCCCTTGCGCGTGGGTCGGCACCATCTTGAGATATGCCCGCATTCGGAGATGCCGTCAACCGGAATTGCTCATGTCGAACGCCCGTGCGGGCCGAAGGTTCCCCAGGATAGCCACAGCCCACCCAATTCGCGTATCCTAAGAGGTGTATGATTCGCCGCCTCCTTCTCTTTCTCTTTTTGGTCGTCGTCTGCCTCTTGGCAGTGCCTAACGGGCCGCCGTTGGCGCAAACGCCCGCGACGGTCGTTGCCCCCACGCTCTTGACGCACGACCAGATGCCGACGGTCGAGGAGTTCGCCCACTTGGCGAAGACGAACCCGATGGCGATGCTCAACGCCTCCATGAGCCGCTACCGCGCCGATGTCCGGGGCTACACCTGCACGATGGAAAAGAGCGAGAGCGTCAAGGGAGGGGACTTCACGACCGAAATCGTCGACGTCTCGTTCCGGGACGACCCGTTCGCCGTCGTCATGCAGTGGCGGGGAAAGAGGGGGTACGTGGACCCCATCGCCACGCTGTACGCCAAGGGCGAGAACGGTGGCAACGTGAAGGTGCGAACGCGGCTGACCGACGCGGACACCGACCCGATCGGAATCATCGCCCAACAAACGTCACGGTTCTCCATCCAGGACTTCGGCATCTACCGCGGCACACTGCGGACCTACACCGTCTGGAAGCGCGCCGCCGACCAGGGCAAACTGAAGTACGAGTACGTGGAAACGAAGCCGATTCCGCAGTTGAACGACCGCGTTTGTCACGTCGTTCGCCGGACGTGCGACCCGCCCGAGGTGGACAACTTTACGCTCACAGACACCGAGATTCGTTCCGCGGCCAAGTTCCCGAAGGAGGCGATCGGCCGAGTGACGCTCATGTTCGACTCCATGACGTTCTTGCAAGTCGGCTCGAAAATTGACCGTCCGGACGGCAAACCGCTGGCCGAGTACTACTTCCGCGACCTGAAAATGAACCCGACGTTTGGCCCCGACCAGTTCAAGAAGATTCCGGCGAGGTGACCCCGCAAGCTCGCGAACCTCTCGCGTCCGCCCCTGTCCTTCCCACAGAACAACCCGGTGTAGCTCAGTTGGTAGCAGCGTACCGCTGAAGACGGTAAGGTCGTCGGTTCAACTCCGACCGCCGGGACTTTCGGGGCATGGGCCAGGTGGAGTGGCCGCTTGCGTCGGAAGCAAGAGAACGCAGGTTCGACTCCTGTTGCCCCGACTGCCTTTTCAATTCCGCCACTGTCCGCGGAACATCGTCTGCCGGTCGGCGGTCGGGAAATCTTCGCCAAAAATCAATTCGTGTGGGTCGGCCGCGTCGCGATTCGCCACTGGCAGCGCGACGAAGTCGGCGGACTTGCCCACATCCAAGCTGCCCGTCTCATCGGCCCAACCGAGAGCATCCGCCCCCGTCAGCGTAGCCATCCGCAGCAACTCATCGCACGGAACCTCCGGCCGGATCGAATGCACGAAGCGAGCCTCCGCGAGTAGGTCGAGATCGGGGTTCGATGCAAGGCTATCCGTGCCGAAGGCGACACGAACGCCGCGATCCTGGAACTCGCGAAATGGGTGCCGCGGGTGGCCGAACGCCGCGTGAGTGCGGGGGCAGTAGACGATAGTTTGTGAGTAGTCCAACGGCGTGTTAGTTGGCAGATAATTCCCATGGATGTAGAGGCGAGGTCGTCGTGCGCGAGGCCAGGACTGAACGAAGTCGTCCAGTTGAGCCGTGATTGCCGATTCGTTCCAGACACCCAGTTCGGTCAGGAACAATACGAACGGCCCACTTCGATGTGTCAACAACTCTATTTCACCGGGGCTTTCGGCGAGATGAATCGCGTTGTTGCCGCGAGCGAGTTGAGGTAATGCCTCGGCGTGGTTGACGCTGTACGTTGCATGCGGACTGAGAGCCCAACGCCACATCGTCCCTGGGGGCTTGTGTGGTCCGTTCCACAGGTCGACACACGTAGACCAATACTCCTGCACCCGCGAACGGTAAGTCGCCGCATCGAGCCCGATCACCTCCCAGAACAGTGTCGCCCGTACTTCCGCCGCCACGACCGCGTACCAACTCGCCCCGCCGGCGGTGATGTCGCCGAGCAGCGTCGTGCCGAACCGCAGGCACTCGGCCAACCCGACGCGGATGTCGGCCTGCACGTCGTCCGGCGACCGCGTGCGGCGGTACGCGATCACACCCCGGAGCCAGTCGGTGAAGTGTTCCGGGTCGGTCGGCGGTATCTTGCCGCGGGCACCGCTGAGGTCGAGGTGCGTGTGGCAGTTCACGAGGCCGGGGATGATCGCGACGTTGCCGAGGTCCACGTCCGGCGTGCGCGTGCCGTGGGGTTCGACGGCGGTGATGGTCGTTCCTTCCACCGTGATGGTGCCGCGGTCCAGTGGCGGGTGCGAGACGGGGAAGACCCAGCGGGCGGTGTAGGTGACGGCGTCGGCCATAGAATATCATCCTATGCCAACGCTCGCCGATCTCGTCCGCCGTGTGTCGGAAGCCCCGACCGTGCCCTGCCCGTGCGGGTCCAGCACGCGCGTCCTCACGGCCGCGGACGGCTCGCCGTGTTCGTTCCACGTCACGACGATCCGCGATTCCGTGCGGCACTACCACCGCGACACAACCGAGGTCTACTACATTCTCGAAGGCACCGGCAAGATCGAACTCGACGGCGAGTGGCAGACGATTCAGCCCGAAATGATGATCTGGATACCGGCCGGCACCCGCCACCGGTTGACCGCCGACGGCGAGGTGCGGACCATCGTATTTGGCGTGCCGGCGTTCAACCCGGACGACGAGTTCTTCGACTGAGGGCCGTTACTTCACCTCCGTCACCGTCCAGAGTTGGCCCTTCGCCTTATCGTCGGCCTTCTTCTGAACCACGGCACCCTTCTCGTCGGCCTCCAGAACTAGGCTGCTGCTCTTGCTCTTGAGTTGTTTCGCCTTGCCGTCGCCGACCCAACTCCATCGCTGGTTGTCGTTGTCATCGGCCTTCTCTTCCCAAATGATGATCTTGCCCCCTTCCTCGGTCGAGTTCTCGGACACGTCCAGAACCTTGCCGCTCTTGCGGTTGACCACCTTCAACAGCTTGCCGTCTTCGACGACCTTCCACTGTTGGGCCTTGCTGTCGCCAGCCTTCACGACGACGACCGTCGGCCCCGCGTCGTCGGAATCGTCGGCCACGGCCAGCACCCGGCCGTCGGCCAGTGCGATGGTGACGTACTTGTCGTCGGCCCGTGCGGTCAGGGTCATCGCAATCAAGGTAACCGCGGCCAGGGAAATGCGGAACATGAGAGCCTCCTGGTAAAGACATGGAAATGCAACAGCGGCCCGCAAGACGGGCCGCTGTCATAGTAGATGCTGCCCACGGGGGCGGCGCGAAGATTTGAGGAAGCCGCTTACTGCCGGCCGCGCTCGAACTTCTTCCGGTCGTTCTCCTTCAGGTACAACTTCCGCATCCGAAGGTGGTTGGGGGTGATCTCGACGAGTTCGTCGTCGTCGATGTACTCGAGGGCCATCTCCATCGAGAACCGCATCGGCGGCTTGATGGCGGCCTTGGCGTCGGTGCCGGACGCCCGCATGTTGGTCAGCGGCTTGGGGTCGGTAATGTTCACCGTCAGGTCCTTGTCGCGGCCGTGTTCGCCCACGACTTGCCCCTCGTACACTTCCTCGCCCGGTGCCACGAACAGCGTCCCCGACAGCCCGTCCACCGAGTAGGCGGTCACCTTCGCCGTGTTCTTCGAGATGTACACGCCGTTCGCGCGGCCGGGCATGCCGGCCCGGGCCTGACGGTACTCGTGGAAGTTATGGTGCATGATCGCCGTGCCCTGCGTGGCGGTCAGCATCCGCGTCCGCAGACCGATCAGGCCGCGGGCCGGGATGTGGAACTCCATGTGGGTGCTGTTCCCCAGCCCGCCCTCCATCTTGATGCACTCGCCCTGCCGCTCCAGCACGAGCCGCATCACCGACGACGAGTGCTCGTTTGGGGCTTCCACAACGAGATACTCGATCGGTTCCAGCGTCTTGCCATCGACTTCCTTCATGATGACCTTCGGCTTGCCGACGGCGATTTCGCCGCCCTCGCGGCGGATGTTTTCGAGCAACACGCCGAGGTGGAGCAACCCGCGACCGCTGACGATGAACTCGCTCTCGCGCTCGCCTTGCTTCACGCGGAGGGCAACGTTGTGCTGGAGTTCCGAGTCGAGGCGGGCCCGCAGTTCACGGCTGGTCATCGGCTTGCCGTCCAGGCTGGCGAACGGTGAGTCGTTCACCTTGAACAGCATGTCCAGCGTCGGCTCGTCGATCGACAGCGGCGGCAGCCCCATCGGCTTGTCGAAGTCGCAAATCGTGTCGCCGATGTCCGCGTCGTCGATGCCGACCACGGCGCACACGTCGCCGGCCGACACCATCTCGATTTCCTTCTTCGCCAGCCGCTCGAATTCCAGCACCTGCACGACCGTGTCGTTGAACGTGGTGCCGTCCTTCTGCTTCACGACGGTCACTTTTTGATTCTTGCGAATCTTCCCGGCCGTCACCCGGCCGACGACGATCTTGCCGAGGAACTCGGAGTAGCTGATGGCCGCGACCTGCATTTGCAGCGGGGCCTCGGTGTCCACGTCCGGGCCGGGAATCTTTTCCAAGATGGCGTCGAACAGCGGCTTCAAGTCCTTCGGCGGGACGGCCATGTCCGTGGTCGCGATGCCGGCCCGACCGCTGGCGTAGATCACCGGGAAGTCGGCCGTGTCGTCGTCCGCCCCGAGCTCGATGAAAAGCTCGAACATCAGGTTGTGAATGTCCTGGATGCGGGCGTCCGGGCGGTCGATCTTGTTGATAATCACGATCGGCTTCAGCCCGCAGGCGAACGCCTTCTTCAGCACGAACCGCGTTTGCGGCAGCGGCCCTTCCGAGGCGTCGACCAGGACGAACGCCCCGTCGGCCATCTTGAGGATGCGCTCGACTTCGCCGCCGAAGTCGGCGTGGCCCGGCGTGTCGATGAGGTTCACCTTCACGTCGCCGATGCGGATGCCGCAGTTCTTCGCGAGGATCGTGATGCCCCGCTCGCGTTCCTGGTCGTTCGAGTCCATGATGAGGCCGTGCTGGCCGCCGACGAGTTTGTCGAGTTCCTCGCTCCGGAACTGACCGGACTGCCGGAGCATCTGGTCGACGAGGGTGGTTTTGCCGTGGTCAACGTGGGCAATCACCGCGACGTTGCGGATGTCGGTACGCTTGGCCTTCATGGTGCTGGACGCCTAACGGAAGTAAACCGGCCGCGACGTACAGGGCCGCGGCCGTGGGTGGTCATTCGGGGGAGACAGGTTTAATGTAGAAGTTTCCCGCGCGATTCGGAAGGGCGGGATGGTGTGGAAATTGTGAAGACGAGGGCCGAAATGCGACTCCTTCTGGTGCGGCACGCGGAAGCGGTACCCCTGGCCGGCGACGGAATCTCCTCCGACTTTCACCGGCCACTGACCGATTTCGGGAAGGCTCAGGCGGCGGCCCTGGGCGAAGCGTTAAGGGCCCGGAACGTCGCCCCGGCGATGATCGTCACGAGCCCGTTGGTGCGGGCCATCCAGACGGCGGAGACGCTGGTGAAGGCCCTGACGCCGGGCAAAGAGTTCCTCGTCACGGAACGGCTGGCGAGCGGTGAGTTGAAGCCGCGGAAGTTGTCGAAGTTGGTCGACGAGATCGACGGTACGCCGTTGTTAATCGGCCACATGCCGGACATGGGCCGGTACGCCGGTTGGCTGATCGGTGCGGGCGACGACGGCGTGGACTTCGACAAGGCCGCGGTGGCGTGCATAAACTGCCGGCACGAGGTCGCGAAAGGTGCGGGCGTACTGGAATGGCTGATCCCGCCGGCGTGGTTTCTACCAACGTAATGGCGCGCGGCCCGGCGTAAGCGGGCCGCGTCTTGATATGCAAAGACACGGCCCGCTTACGCCGGGCCGCGCGCCAAGATTATTTCTGCTTCGACGCCCACACCTTCCACCCCACTTCGAGGTTGTCCCACTTCCAGCCGGCCGCCTCCAGAGCGGAGTCGATCGTCGGCATCGCCACCGTCTCGGTCGGCTTGAACCCCGCGACAAACGCGAAGAACTTGTCCCCTTCCGTGCCGTAGAGCATGTACTCGACGAGGCTAGCCGCCGCGAGGTCGCTGTCCTTCGTCTTCACGCCGCCCCACACGTCCGCGATGCGGACCGGCGCGGCCTTCTTCCCGGTGAGGAGGGCCTTCGACTTCGAGCGGTAGTCGCTGAGGGCCGCTCCGCCAACGCTCCGGGCGACCATGACCTTGCCGAAGCCGATCTGCGCCCACTCCGGCAGCGGGCCGGTCGTCGTGTTCGTGCCGGCCTTTTTGTTCAACAGCGTTGCCGCGACGATGGCGGACACCGTCGCCTGCACGTCCGCGTCCTTCGGCTTCCCGTCCAGGTCCACGAACACGCTCGCCGTCGGCGTCTCGCCGCGGGTGTTGATCGAGAACCAGTCCTTACCGTCGGGCCGCTGCTGCGTGGCAACCCGGATGTACGACGTGTACTCCCGCGAATCGGCGAGGACCACGACCGTCAGTTTGCCGGGCCAGAGTTCTTCCTTCTCGTCGAGCTTCAGGGCGGCCCGGCTGAACGTGAAGACTTTCTGGGCCGCCTCCGCCAGCGGCTTCGTCTTCGCCTCCGGCAGCGACGAGATCACCAGCAGGTTCGCGGTTTCCACAGTGGCGACCTTCTTCAACCCGGCCTTCGATAAGTTCGCCGTGGCCGCGGCCTTCTGGGATTCCACTTTCTTGTCCCCGTCGGCGGCCCAAACCGGCAGGACCGTGAGCACGAACGTCAAGCCGAGGAGGAGTGAGGGTCGGGTGCGCATCGACAGTTTCCTTGGCGGCGGGGAAAAGTGGCGGGGAAACAGGTGGTCCCCTTCATGTTACTCAGAATACTCTAGACCAGAGCCGGCCGACGCACAGACCGGCGACTCGCGAGCAGGAATCCATGCCCTCACCCGGCCCCGAAGCGTTGCCGTCTCGAAACCCGTCGCCGGACGAAATCGTGCGTTGGATCGCCGCCGCCCCGACCCGCCGCGTACAAGCGGGCCGGCTCACCACGGCCGCGAAGGCCTTCCACACGTCCCGCGAAGTGCTGGCCGTCTTCAACCGCCTCGCCGCTGGGAAGGGCGGCCACCGCCTCGCCCTCCAGTTCGCCGCCCGCATGCCGACGCCAATGCCGACGGGGTTAATCCTGCTCTCCGCCCCGCTCCTGCAAGCCCGCGACGTTAGCCCCCACCTGCGGGTGAACGTGGCCGGGCGACTCGTGTCGGCAATGCCGGACCGCCCAGAGTCGATCGGGCCGATCGTTCGTGCATTAACGGCCGGGCTGGGCAAGGTCCGCACGCTGGAACGGCTGGTGCAGTTGCAGTCCCGCGTGGCGAAGTCGGAAACGCTCGACAAACTCGTGGCCGACGCCGAGGCGAAGACTCAACTCAAGTGCCCGAAGTGCCTCGCCCGCCTGACGCGGCCCGAGCTGATCAAGCACCTGTGGGCGAAGCACCGGCTCGTCTACGAGGGCGGCGGTGCCCGCGAACCGGGGCCACTCGTCGAGCGGGCCGTCGAGCAGTTCACCGCATCGCGGGAGCCGGAGGAAATCGACCGCGTCTACGCGATTACCGAGCAACTGTACGCCGACGCCGAGCCGCGGCAGATTCACCAGGCGATCCTCTCCCGCATGGGCCGGCAACACGCCGACGCGGACCTGCTGTGCAAGGCCGCCGGCGAAGCCGGACTAGGGCTGTGCCCGTCGTGCTACTCGACGCTGCCGCCGTCGATCCCGCCGACGCCGTTGCCACTCGCCCTGGCCGACGGCCGACTGGTGGGCGAAGGCTACCGCGTGGAAGCCGTCGGCCGCAAACTGGAGATCACCTACCCGGACAACTCCCTCGAACGCCTCGCCGACCCGAACGCCCGGTCCGGGTCTCGCGAGTTCGCCGCCCGCGTCGGGTCCGGCATCGCGGCGGCCGCACTCCTGACGGCGGCGTTCTACCGCGGCGGCATGAAGCCGATCTTGCCGACGCTGTTCCTCTCGTTCCTCAGCGTGACGGCGTACACCGCCCTGCTCTACCGCGAACGCCGCGTGACCAAGCCGGAAACGCGGGCCGTCGATGCCGCCTGGCGGGAGGTCGCGCCGAACGTCGGTCGGTCCGCGTTCGCCGTCCGCTACCTCACGCGGCTCTGCCGCGCCAGCCTCGGCCGCGGGACCACGGACGACCGTTCGAAGGTGCTGTGGGAACTCGTCGAACACGCGGCCGTGTTGGCCGAGAAGGGGCCGGCTCAGACGCAACTGCTCGCCGCCGCCCGGCTGTTGCAGGCACACGACTCGGCCCGCATCGGCAAGGAGTGGGTGAATCAGTTGCTCTCGCTGTGGGAGCCGTTCCTCCGCGGCGAGGTCACGCCGGTCTACGCGGAGGCGGCGGCCGATGTGCTGCTGAACTCCGACCAACTCTCGGACCGCGACGCCGCCCGCCTCCGGGTGCAGCTGCCCGCCATCGCGTTCGACGCCGGTCTGACGCCCGCCGGACTAGACGCGCTGGCCGAGGCCTGCCCGAACTTCCGCCGCCTGCTGGCCGGCACGATCGAATGGTTCGACCTGCTCTTCGAACTCTGGAAGTCGCGAACCTCGAAGCCGTGGGAATCGACCGTCGGCCCGGCTCAGAGCGTGATCGACATCACCAAGAAGGGCAGCGGCGGCACACTCCGCTCCCTGCTCGCGTACCCGGACACGCTGCTCGTCGCCGAGTTCGACCCGCCGTTCGACAAGGAGTTCGGCGAAGTTCTCGTCGGCCGCCGTGGCGTCACGATCGGTGACTTCACCGTGTCCGACACCGACGTGGAGGTCACGACCGAGACGACGCGGAAGGGCACGAATGTGCTTGTCTTCGGCCCGCACCGGATCGCCACAGAGCGGAAGATTCCGGAGAAGATCTTGCGCGTACTCCGCGGCTGGCTGCGGTTCCGGGCCGAGCGGCTGATCCCCGCCGCCGGCCGGTCAGCCGGCGGCCCCGTACCGGACCGCGTGAAAGAAATGCTGTCCCCCCTCGTCATCGACTGCCCGATGTGCCGAACGCGGTCGGTGGTGCGGGTCGGCGAAGTGGGAACACCTGCATGATGACCCGCATCTGGCTCGTGCGACACGCGGAGTCCGCGGACCCGACTGTCTTCCACGGTGCAGAGTCCGATATCGAGCTGAGCAAGCTGGGCGAACAACAAGCCCTCGCGGCGGCGGCGTGGTTCCGGGAACTTCGCCCGACGCGGGTGATCTCATCGGCCCAACGGCGGGCCGTCGCGACCGCGAAGCCGATCGCCGAAACGGCCGGTGTTCCCCATCTCTTCGAACCCGACTTCCACGAGCGCCGCATCGGCAAACTGTGCGGCGTGAAGTTCTCGCTCACCGACGGACCGTGGGCGTCCACGCTCGCCGCGTGGACGGCCGGGCACTCCGCATTCACGACAGAGGGGGCCGAGTCGTTCGACGACCTCCGCGCCCGGCTTCTACCGGCCTGGGAACGGGTGACGGGACAGCACCGCGGCGAGCGAATTGTCCTGGTCGCGCACGGCGTCGTCTGCAAGGTGTTGTTGCTGTCGTTGCTCGACGGTTGGGGGCCGGTGCGGTGGAACGAGTTGGGGCGGGTCGAGAACCTTGCAACGTCTGAGCTAATTCGGCACAGCGACGGCCCGTGGCAAGCCGAGCAGTTGTTGGTCGTTCCGCCGGCCGTTCGCGCCCTTCACCAGCCTGCCGGATCGCCGTCGGCCGCGCCAAAATCGGAGGGCTAGTTTCGGCACGGCCGGCCATACCATACAGACCGGCTGACATTTCATGAAACAGATGAAGAGGTTCCGGCCGCACAACCGATACCGTTTACCAGCGAGCTACTAACGGACATCGGGGGACGCTTCATGACCGAACAAGACACCTTGAATCCCACCGCCGAACTCGACGCGATGCGCCAGCAACTGCTGCAAGCCCAACGGCTGAGCAGCGTCGGCGAACTCGCGTCCAGCGTGGCCCACGAGTTCAACAACATCCTGACCACAATCCTGAATTACGCCAAGATGGGCATGCGGAGTACCGACCCGGCCGCCCAGACGCAGGCGTTCGACCGCATCCTCCGTGGCGGCCAGCGGGCGGCGACCATCGTCAACAGCATGCTCGGCTTCGCCCGCAACAACGTCGCCCAGCGGGAGACGACCGACCTGGTGAAGTTGGTGGAAGAGGTCCTCGTGCTGACCGACAAGGACCTGGGAAAGCACCGCGTTCACGTCGAGAAGCGGTTCCACGGCCGACCGATGGCGATGGCAGCGGCTGGGCAAATTGAGCAAATCCTGGTCAACCTCGTCATCAACGCCCGCCAGTCGATGCCGAACGGCGGCCGGTTGCGGATCGAAGTCCGCGAACTGCCCGACGGCGAAATGTCCGAGATCAAACTCTCCGACACCGGCGTCGGCATCCCGCCCGAGAACCTGCGGCTGATCTTCGAGCCGTTTTTCACGACCAAGCAGCCGGACGAGTACGGCCGTGGCGGCACAGGGTTGGGATTAAGCGTCTGCCGGCAGATCATCGAACAACACCACGGCCGCATCCGCGTCGAGAGCGTGGTCGGCAAGGGATCGACCTTCACGATCAAGCTACCGAAGAAGCGCGTCGAGGAGATTTGACCAACCGACCGACTTTCCGCACAACCGACGGCGAGCGGCCCGGCGTAAGCGGGCCGTGTCTGCGTGGGACAGACACGGCCCGCTTACGCCGGGCCGCTCGCCGTTGATTCGGCACGCCCTCACGCCACACTACGGCTGATCTTCTCGACCACCAACTCGGCCAGCAGGGGCAATTGCACGCGGCGGTCGATCCAGTAGTCGGCCTCCACACATTTTTCCAGAAGCTCGACGAGCCCGTCGACGCCCACCTTGTCGGCGAAGCGTTGCAATTTTTCCGCCTCCATCGGTTCCAGGCCGTCGCCGCCTCCACCGTGCGCGAGGCGCATTGCCTGCGACAACAAGTCTGCAAGCAGTCGCAGCACGACTGACGCCCGTGCCCGTTGGGCGGGCGATTCCTTCCCCGCACTCTCGACGAACTCCGACCATTTCTCGACGAGCGGGGCCGACGCGATTCGCGGCGAACCGAGGGCTTGCAGCAATGTCGCGCGGAAGTCCCAGACGGCGTCATCGCTGAGGGCCAACGCCTGCCCCGCACTCCCGCCCGCGAGGCGGACCAGGCGGTCCGCCTTCGCCCGGTCGGTGATCTCATTCTCGGCCAGGATTTTCGTTATCGCCTCTGCCCCGAGCGGCGAAAACGGCACAATTTGACACCGCGAGCGGATAGTCGGCAGTTGCGCGTCCGCGGATGTGGACAGGATGACGATGGTCGTGCCGGGATATGGTTCTTCGAGGTTCTTCAAAAATTTGTTGGCCGACTGTTCGTTAATGTCGTCGCCGTCTTCGAGGAGGCATATTTTCCGCGTCCCACGAGTCGGCGTCAGTTGCAGGAACTTGCAGACCTCGGCGATCACGTCAACGGTGTACTCGTTTTTGTCCTCCAGCTTACGCGAAACATGAACGTCGGGGTGCGTCTCGGCCGTCACGAGTGCACAGGACGAGCAGTGGTCGCAAGCCGTCAGCGGAGTTAGCGGTGATTCGCAGAGCAGAGCCTTCGCCAGTTCCAGCGCGAAAAGGCGCTTGCCGACGCCGGACGGGCCGGTGAAAAGGTAGGCGTGTCCGAGACGGCCGCGGGCGAACGCAGCCTGAAATTGTCGGCGAATCGCGTCGTGGCCGTGAATCCGTTCCCACGCCATGCCGATCATCCTCCCGGCAACAAGTAGCCCTTCGCGAGCAACAATCGTTCGACCGACTTCCGCACGGCCGCGTGAACCGTGTCCGGGTCCGGCATCACGTCGATAATCTCGATGGCCGTCGGGTTCGCCCGCGATTCCACCAGGAATCCTTCCCGCACTTTGTCGTCGAAGGCAGAACCGCGGCTCTCCATGCGGTCCGAGGGACGACCGCGGCGCTGGCGGGCGACGTCCGGCGGGAGGTCGAACACCAGGGTCAAGTCGGGCGTTACGCCGAAGGTCGAGAAGCGGCCCACGGTCCACAACTCGGCCGGGTCCAGCCCGCCGGCGTGCCCCTGGTAAACGACGTTCGCGAGCAGGTAGCGGTCGGAGAGCACCACGTCGCCGCGGGCCAGGGCCGGTTGAATCACGCTCGACACCAACTCCGCCCGGCTGGCCATGAACAGCAGCGCCTCGGTGCGGGCGTTCATCGAGTTCGCCCGGCCGTGCAGGAGGATTTCGCGGAGCTTCGCCCCCAACTCGGTGCCGCCGGGGTCCACACAGGTCGTCACCGGAACGTGCTGGTCCCGCAACCAGTCGGCGAGGCGACGCACTTGCGTGGACTTGCCGGTTCCGTCGAGGCCGTCGAGGGCGATGAACGTCGGATCGGGCATCAGGGGTCCGCGGGGGGTTCGATCAGGCCGAGCGATTGGCCGGAATGAACAACGTCCCCCGGCAGGGCGAGTCGTTCGCGGAGGACGCCGTCGGCGGGGGCGGCCACGTCGATGGTCAGGCCGGGAATGAGAATCTCGGCGACGCGGTCGCCGGCAGTCACCGCTTCACCTGGCCGCACGTACCAGAGGCTAAAACGGCCGACTTCAACCCCGAGCTCCGGCAGCAGGATCGGCACCGGCGTCAATGCGGCACCATCTCGTCGGCGTGGTAACTCGACCGTACGAACGGCCCGGCCACCACCTGTTGGAAGCCGAGCAGTCGCGCGCGGGCGGCGAGTTCGTCGAACTCGGCCGGCGGCACGAATCGCGCCACCGGGATGTGCTTGAGCGTCGGGGCGAGGTACTGGCCGAGCGTGAGCACGTCGCACCGCACCGCCCGCAGGTCGGCCAGCACGTCGAAGAGCTCGTCGATCGTCTCGCCGAGGCCGAGCATGAGGCCGGCCTTCGTCACCATGTTCGGAGCCTGTTGCTTGATCTGTTCCAGCAGGTCGAGGCTGCGGCGGTATTCGGCCCGGCCGCGGACCCGCTTGTAGAGCCGCGGCACCGTTTCCATGTTGTGGTTGAATACGTCGGGCCGGGATTCGATTACGCGAGTAATGGCCGCCCGGTCGCCGAGGAAGTCCGGCGTGAGGACTTCGACCGCGGCCCCGGTTCGCTCGCGCACGGCCGTCACGCACTGGAAGAAGTGCTCGGCCCCGCCGTCGGGAAGATCATCCCGCGTCACGGACGTAATCACAACGTGCTTCAAGCCCAGCCGCACCGACGCTTCCGCGACACGGGCCGGTTCGTCGCCTTCCACTTCCACCGTTTCGCCGCGGGGCACGGAGCAAAAGCCGCACGGCCGGGTGCAGACGTTGCCGAGGATCATGAACGTCGCGGTGCGACGCGAGTAGCACTCCGGCCGGTTGGGACAGCGGGCGTTCTCGCAGACGGTTTCGAGTTTCAGGTCGCGGAGCAGCGACTCGGTGTAGAAGTTCTCGTTCCCGACGGGCAACGGCCGCTTCAGCCACGACGGCAGGCGGCGGCCGGGACTCGACTTCTCGGGGCGGTCAACGACTGGCAGCGTTCGCATGAAAGATCGTGTGTGTGTGGAAAACGGACTGACGGGTGAAGCCGAACCGCCGGGCGATGGCGTCGGCAAGGTCTAACCGGACGGCGGCCGGCCGGATGCGGAGCGGCGATTCGCGTTCGAGGGAGGTCATCGGCCGCGGTTCGCCGTCGCACGCGACGGCTTCGAACAACTCCAGATCGGGGCAGACGTTCACCACCAGTCCGAAGCCCGTTACGCCGGACCGGATTGCCAGCCCCGCGTGGGCCACGCGGCGGTCGCCGATTCGCAGGCCGGGGCGTTCGGCATCGACCGTTGGTTCCAGTTTATGTTGGCGGAGGGCGTCGGCCGCACTTTCCAGCAGAACGTCGCGATACTGGGCGGGAGTCATCTGCAAGCCGGCGAGCGGCAGGATCGGGTACGCACACACTTGCCCCGGCAAATGGAGCATCACACCGCCGCCGCGGGCGACCCAGCGGACACGCCACTCCTGGGCGGCGAGTTGTTCCGGCGTCGGCCGGATGTGCAGGCGGCTGCCCTCGCGGCCGATGGTGATTTCCGGCGGGTGGTCGCAGATGACCAGCGACGCCAACTGCGGGTCGCCGCTGATTTCGTAGACAAGCCGCCGCTGGAACGCGAGGAACGAGTCGAACGGCAGCGTACCGAGCAGATACACGCGCAGGGCGGCACCCGGCGGTGCAAAGTCATTCAGAGATCGTTCCGGTCCCGGCACGCGGCGCCTCGGGCGTCAGACGATGGTCGAGAGAAATCGTATTTTACCATCCGGCCGCGGATTCACCCAGATGAACTGGCCGGCGGAGTGCCCACTTTGAATCTCTCCCGTCCGCTGACCCATCCGTTGGTGCTGGCCCTGCTGCTCACCCTCGCGAACGCCGTGAAGCCGGCCGTGATCGACGACACGGCTTACCTGCTATTCGCCCGCCACCTTTCGCAGCACCCGCTCGACCCTTACGGCTTCGATTTGTTCTGGTACCTCGAACCGTTACCGGCCATGATGATTATCCTGCCGCCCGTCGTGCCGTACTGGCTGGCGGCCGGGGTGACACTGTTCGGCGAAAACCTCCTTCTACTCAAGTTCTGGCTCTTTCCGTTCGCGGCCATCCTCGCTTACGCCGCCCGATTCCTGGTCCGTCGGTTCGTCCGGCAGGAATTGCCCCTCGCCACGGCGCTGCTGGTCCTCGGCCCCGGCGTCCTGCCGTACTTCAACTTCATGCTCGACGTGCCGGCGATCGCGTTCCAACTCGCGGCCGTCGCGCTGTGCGTTCGTGGGACCGACCGGGATCGCAACCGTTGGGCACTCGTCCTGGCCGGCGTCTGCCTCGCCCTTGCACTCCAGACGAAGTACTCGGTGCTCGGCCTGCCAGCCGTGCTGCTCGCGGTCGCCTTCCTTCGGCGGGCCAGCGTCGCGGGGTTGGTGCCGGTCGGCGTCGGGTTGGCGCTCTTCGCCGGCTGGGAGTTCTACCTCATCAGTCAGTACGGGCAGTCGCACTTCCTCTACCACCTGACCCGGAAGGGCGGCGAGTCGGGCGGGGTGATCGGCTTCATCAGCCAGAAAACGCCGCTGATCCTGCCGCTGTTCGCCTACCTGGGGGCGACCGCCGGGTGGGTCGGCGTATTCGGGTTGGCACGAGTCGTGTCGCCGCGCGTTCTGCGGGCGGTCGTGGCATTGCTGGTCGTTCTCGCACTGGTCATCGCCTTTGTACCGGGGCGGTGGACGCTGATTTCTTCGAAGCCGCCGTCCCAGGACCCGACGGGGCTGGCCGACATCTACTTCCGCGCCGTCGGGGGGCTGGCGTTCGTCGTTGGCGTTCGCTTCGCCGCCATCACGGCGTTCCGGTCGTGGGGCGTCGTACTTCGCCGGTCGTGGGAATCGCGCTTTCTCCTCGCGTGGTTCCTGCTGGAATTGGGGGCGTACTTCGCCGTCACGCCCTTCCCGGCGGGCCGGCGGGTACTCGGCGTGACGGCGGTGCTGACGCTGATCGCCCTGCGTCTTGGAACGCGGTTGGCCCGAATCGAACCCCGGATGAAGGCGGCATCGTGGGTGTTGGCGCTCGGCCTTCTGTCGGGAGTCGCGGTGGCGGCCATCGACACGTGGGACGCGCTACCGGAGCGAGAACTGCCACGGCGGGCGGCGGATGTGACGCGCGAACGCGGCTGGACGGGAACGGGGTACTTCGTCGGGCACTGGGGCTATCAATACTACGCCGAGCAGGCTGGGATGCGGATTCTCGTGCCGGGACGAACGGTGTTGCAGCCGGGGGACTGGCTCGTGCTGCCGGTGAACCCCGACGGCCGCGACTTCTACCGCCCGAACGGGGCCGATATCATCTTGAACCCAAACGCGGTGGAACCGGCGGTGACGCTCGTTTGGGACGACATCGTTGCGGCCCAGACGATCCCGAACCTGTACGCCGGGCGGACGCCAATCCTCGGCATCACCCACCCGCGGCTGGCGGTGACAGTCTACCGTGTCACCGCCATGTGGACGCCGTTGCCCGTGCCGGAGTGATTCAACGGCGGATCGCGCGAACCGGCACGCGGGCGTCGGTCGGGATGTGCTTCCACACCACTTCCCCCTTCGTCGTGACTTCCGAGATCGTGTTGTTCCCCTGCTCGACGATCAGCGTGTTGCCGTTGGGCAGCCGCTCGGCCGACGACGGGTTGCTGGCCGAGTGCGTCCACACCGGCTCTTTCTTCCCCGTCTTCAGATCGTACTCGGCGACCCGCTGCTGTTCGACCACCAACACCCGTTCGTCGGGCAGCGCGTGGACGCGGGCCTGATAATAGTTCAAGGTCGTGGTGGTAATCGGCGTGCCGACTTCTTTCCACTTGTCGTCGAGCTTGAAGACGCGGCCCTGGTTGCGGTTCTGGTCGCGGGCGAGAACCACGATCGGGCCGTTGCCGAGCTTCTGAACGCCGACGAGGTCGAAGTTCTGCGACGTGTACTTCTTGTTGGTTTCCTTCCAATCCTTGTCGTACTCGACGATGTTCCGCTGGAAGGCGACGAGCGTTGAGCCGTCGGGCAACCGCTGGAAGCCGAACGGCTGGCCGTAGTTGTTCGACTGAAACACGTTGACCTGATTGCCGGACGTGTCGCGTTCCATGATGCGCTGGTAGTTCTGCTCCATCACGAGGATGTTGCCGTTCGGCAGCGGTTGCACGTCGGCCGGGCAGTAGACGCCGCCGAACCGCCACTTCCGCTGAAGGTCCGGGCCGAGTTCGCTGACGATGCCGTTGCCATACCCCTGCTGGTCGGCCGACAGCAGAAGCAGACAGCCGGTCGTCGTCGGCTTGTAAACGAACTTCGACAGGTCGCGGACGGGCTTGGCGGTGTCCCACCACCTCTTCCACTCGTCGCGGGCCTTTTCGGTGTCCGACTTGGCCGGCCCCATTTTCGCTTTCGGCGCGACCGGCCCGGCGAGCTGCACGAGGAAGTCTTCGATCTGCCACAGGCGGCCGCGGGAGGCGTCGGGCAGCAGGTCGATCATGTGCGTAATCGAATCGGCGTCGTGGAGTTTGGTCGCGAGGGTGTAGGTCGCCTCGAACTTCGTCTCCGGGTCGCTCTCCGTCGCCAGGATCGCCTTGACGGCCTTCGACGCTTCCGCCGCGAGGGCCGGCGTGTCGGCCGTGCCGTTCAGCAGGGCCGACACCGCCGCGCTGCGCCGCAGGGCGGTCTTGTCCGCGAGGGCCGACAGGATCACGGGTTCGATCTTGCCGTCGCGGACGACGAGGTGTTCCAGCGCGAGGCGGATGTCGTGTTCGACGACTTTCGTGTCGCTCATCGGCAGGAAGCCGATCAGAGCCGCGGCGGCGTCGGGTGCCTTCGCGTTAGCCAGTGCCCGCGCCGCGGCCGACGCGACGACGGCGTGCGGAATCTTCTCGATCCGCTTGAGCGTCTCGCCGGCCCGGTAAGCGATCTCCGGGTCGGGGTTCACCTGCGAGGCGGTGCGGAGGATGCCAATGGCCCCCGGCCCGAACTTCTCCAACTCGCCGCTCGCAACCACACGCTTCTCGAAGTTCTCGTCGCCGAGGCGGTCAATGACGGCTTGTAGTTTCGCCAGCTCCGTGTCGCTGAGCGTGCGCTGCTTGAAGTACTTCACCAACCCGGCCGTGTCGTCGGCCTTAAGGCTCATCGAATCCAGGGACTTCTTATCGTCGGGCGTTTCCGCCACCTTCTTGGCACCCACGCGGATCGCGACTTGGGCCACGGGTTGGGCGAGCAGGACTGTGACCGTGCCGACGAACAGGGCGAGCGAGAGGGCGGACCGAAGGCCGGGCATGGGGAAGCTCCGCGCAGTTCTTGAAGGGCTGGTCTACCTAGTCTATGCGGTTTCCCGGCCCGGTGAAACGGGGTTGTTACATCTCGGCCGAGGTTGACAAATCCGCCGACGGATGCCATACGGCCGGGATTCGTGCGAGGTGGGGGGATCGTATGTTCCGCGGGACGCGACTGGTTGGGCTGCTCGCCGTGCTTTCCGCGGGGTGCGCGTCCGTGCCGCCGCTCGATAACCCGTTGAACGTGCGGCCGGTGGTCGAGAACCCGGCCACCGTGTCGCCGGTGACGCCCGACGCGAACAGCTACGCCGAGGTGTGGGAGCGGGTGATCGACGTGCTGGACGATTACTTCGAACTCAAGTCGCCGTCACGCTACGCCGGGTATGTCGAAACGCAGCCGCGAATCGCGCCGGGGTATGAGCAGTTCTGGCGGCCGGGGTCGCCGGACCGGCGGGAGCGGCTCTACGCCACGCTCCAGACGGTACGGAACACCGCGAAGGTGACGATCTCGGCCGGCGACCGCGGCGGGTACAAGGTGTACGTGGAAGTCTGGCGGGAGGTGTTCGACCTGGCCCGCCCCGACCGCGCCCTGGGCGGGGCCGCGATCTTCCACGACGCGCCGACGGTCGACCGCCGGTCTGAGATCATCACGCAGGAAACGACGTCCAACCGCTCGTGGGTTCCGGGCGGCCGCGACTACGCCTTCGAGCAGCTCATCCTCTCCCGCATCCAGCAGTGCAGCGAGTGCCGGAAGTGACGCCTAATTCTCGTCGATCACCTCGCCGCCGTTGATCGTGATGTACGCCTTCAACGTCGCCTCCGGCAGTTTCGTACTCAGGCTGCGGACGCTGCCGTCGAGAAGCGCGGCCTGGAAGCAATCCGGTTTCAAGTGCTGGCCGAGTTTCGGCAGCTTGCCGTCCGGGTCGAACGGCAGGTCTTCCGGCTTCGTCCAGACGACCGGGTTCTGGGCTTCGACGCAGAAAATGGTGTTCACTGTCCCGTCGGTGATGGCCACCGGGAATTTGATCCCCCGATTCTCCCCTTCGAGGAATAGAGGGCGGGTGATCTGATCCTTCTTGCCTACGAAGCCCTGATAGAACGTCATTCCCGCATCCTTCGTCTTCACGCCCGGCATCGCGTACACCGCCGGCATCTTTTCGATGAGCTTCTTGTTGTTCTCGCTATCCCACGGCTCGTCGAGTTTGAACTGACTGTAGAGTTGCTGTTGTTCGAGGTACGGGAGCAAGTGAACGCGCCAACTCAGCAGCGACTTGCCGTCCTTGTCCACGACGTTGCTCACGCCGAAACTGGTGGCATCCGAGTAATTGTGGTACGCGAGGGTGAGTTGTTTGAGGTTGTTCATGCTCTTGGTCTGCAAGGCCGATTCCGTCGTCGCCCCGGGCAGTGCGGTAAGCATCGCCTGCGTCTTTGAGCCGAGGTCGAACCGGCCGGTTAGGACCACGGAGTTATCGACCGGCTTGATGGCAACCTTCTCGATCACGTCGAGCAGGAACAGTTGCAACTGCGCCTCCGTCGTGGTCGGACCGCTACGCTTTATGGACCGCGCGACGTCCTCTTTCATCATCAGCGTGGCGAGGTCTCGGAGTTTCTTCGCCGCTTCCTCACCCTCGGCGGCCCACTGCTTGCCGGCGAACTCGGCTTGCACGGTGAACTCTGCCGCGTCTTTGCCGAGGGTCGCGTGGCCGAAGAACTTGTCGGCCCTGAACAGCGGCAGCAGGTCGTCCGGGAACGGGTCGTTCTGACGGGCGCGTTTGATGGCGACCATGTTTGCGGCACCCGCGCACGGGTGCGTTGCCGCCAACACAATCCCTTCGGTAAGCGGCCCCGTCTCGGCACCGGACTTCAGGAGCGTCAGAGGGTTCGGCAGGCTGGTAAAGTTCTGCCTCCGCCCCTCCGTCTTCCAGAACACCACCGTCCGGTCGTCGGCAAATGCGATCACCGTCTCCCCGATGCCGAAGTAGTACGGCGCGTCGGCCTTCCCGCGCGGTTCCGGCCTCTTTTCGCCGGGCTTGTGCTTCGCCTCCAACTCCTTAACCTCGTCACTGCCGTAAAGTCGTAGCGATTTGACAATCCGGCCCTTGTCCAGCGGTTTCCGGGCCGTGACAAGGAGGATGACTTCCGGCTCGAACCGCTTACTCTCGGGGTCGTTCGGCGAGAGTAACACCGTGGTGAACCGAGCCACGTCTTCGAACTTCAGGCCGAGCACCCGGGCCATTTCAGAATTCACGGCAGACTTCGCCAACGATTCTCGCATGCCGCGGAAAGCCGGATGTTCCCCGAGTGTGGCCACGTCCAGCGAGAAGGCCGCCAGCGCGTCGTTCGGCACGATCGCGAGTTCCTTCGGCAATTTCGGCGGGTCGGCCGCCTTCAGACCGCTGCTCGTGCCAATCAATGCCAAGCTCAGGAGAACGAGGTAACGCATGAGCCGCTCCGAAAAGGGATCGCCGGGATTCCGCTTCCGCCTGTAATCTCATTACACCCGCCCGCGTTGATGAGCGAGCAAATTCCGGGAGACAAACCATGCCGACGGTCGCGGATTTCAGTGCCTATCTCGAACCCTTCGCCCCACTCGCCACGGCCGCGGATTGGGACAACGTCGGCCTGCTCCTCGGCGATGCGACCGGCCCCGCCGACCGCGTGATGACGTGCCTGACGGTGACGCCGGACGTGGTCGCGGAGGCGGTGGCCGACGGCGTGGAACTGATCGTCTCGCACCACCCGATCCTGTTCCGCGGGGCGAAGAAGTTATCGAGCCACACGTCGGACGGCCGGTTGCTGTTACCGCTGATGCGAGCCGGGATCGCGGTTTACTCGCCGCACACCGCCTTCGACAACTGCCCCGGCGGCATCAACGACGGCCTCTGCCGGCGGTTGGAGATCACCAAGGCCGTGCCGCTGCGGCCGCGCGAGGCGGCGAAGAAGTCGAAGCTCGTCGTCTTCGTGCCGGACGCGGACTTGTCGAAGGTTTCGGACGCCCTCTTCGCGGCCGGGGCAGGTCGCATCGGGCAGTACGAGCAGTGCAGTTACCGGCTGAACGGCACGGGCACGTTCTTCGGCACCGACGCGACCAACCCCACTGTCGGGGAGAAGGGGCGTCGCGAAGAAGTGGCCGAGTGGCGGTTGGAAGTCGTCGTGCCGGACGCAAAACTCGACGCGGCGTTGGCCGCGATGCGAGCGGCTCACAGTTACGAGGAACCGGCATTCGACGTGTACCCGCTTGCCACCCGGGGCGAAGTTCCGACGGCGGGCGAAGGCCGAATCGGCGACTTGGCCCCAGTAACGCTGGGCGAATTCGCAGAGCGGGTGAAGAAGCAGTTGCGTGCAGCCGTCGTGCAAATCGGCGGCGACCCGACAAGGATCGTTCGCCGTGCGGCCGTCGCGTGCGGCGCGGCCGGAGAATTTCTCTCAGATGCGGTCCGCCGAAAAGCCGATGTCTTCGTCACAGGCGAAATCCGTTTCCACGATGCGCGGACCGCCGAGGCGGCCGGCGTAGGTCTCGTTGTCCCCGGCCACCATGCCACGGAACGGCCCGCGGTCGAGGACTTGGCCGCACAACTCGGCCGAGACTTCCCGACCACCACCGTCTGGGCCAGCCGCCGCGAACGCGACCCGCTGGCCGGCACGGGGTGAGGAACTTTTCGCTCTAGACTGGCCCACCGGGAGTCGGTATTACGCGGTTCACTACGGCCAGGGAGGGCCGCTCTCGATGACTCGCAGCAAACTCGTTGTCGCCATTTTGGTTGTCGCCGGCCTCGCCGCCTGGACCGTCTTCCGCACCGGCAAGACCGCCGGCGCGGCCGAGTCGCAGGCGGCGGTCGTGGAGACTTACGGCGACAACACCGAGGAAGTCGCCCAACACCGCTGGCAGACGAACGCCCCCCGTCACTGGCGGGCGCTCATGGTGAAGCGCTAACGCGACCCGTTAACCTCCGGGTTCACGCAATTCGGCAGCGGCCGGCCTTGAACGCCGGCGAGCAGGTTTTGCGCGCACATCGTCGCCATCGCGTTACGGGTGTCCACCGTGGCACTCGCAATGTGCGGGGCGATCACGCAGTTCGGCAGCGCGTACAGTTCGTGGTCCGGCGGCAGCGGTTCCGGGTCGGTCACGTCCAGCCCGGCCGCGAAGATCGTGCCGGTTCGCAGGGCGTTCGCGAGTGCGGACTGGTTGACGTGCGGCCCGCGGGCGGTGTTGACGAACACGACCGTTCGCTTCATCTTGGCGAACTCCTTCTCGCCAAACATCCCCTTCGTCGTCGGGTTCAGGTCCGCGTGGACGGACACGAAATCCACCTCCGCCAACAACGTGTCGAGATCGACGTGCCTCGCCTTCAACTCGGCGTCGGCCTCCGGTTTCGGGTTGCGGGCGGTGTAGAGCACCTTCATTCCCCAGCCGTGGTGGAGTCGCTTTGCCGTGGCGAAGCCGATGCGGCCCATGCCGACGATGCCGAGCGTTCGGCCGACGAGATCGCAACCGAGCCAGCCGAGTGGTTCCCACGTCTTCCACCGGCCTTCTTTCGCGTCGGTGGCACTCTCACCGAGTCGCCGCGCCGCGGCCAACAGCAACGTCACCGCGATGTCGGCGGTCGCCTCGGTGAGTACGCCGGGAGTGTTGCCGACGGGAATCTTGCGGGCCGTGGCCGCGGGCAGGTCGATGTTGTTCACGCCGACGGCGAAGTTCGAAACGACCTTCAGCTTCGGGGCGGCCGCGAGCAGTTCCGTATCGACCTTGTCGGTGAGGAGCGACACCAGCCCGTCACAGTCGCGCACCTTCTGCCGAAGAACTTCCGGCGACGGCGGCAGTTGTTCCGGCCACACCTCAGCATCGCACGCGGCGGTGATGAGGTTCAACCCTGCGTCGGGGATGCGGCGGGCGACAAACACGCGCGGCTTGGCCATGATCAGTCTCGGAGGGGTTTCGAAAGGCGTCATTCTAGGCAGGCGTGCAAACTCGCGCAGACAGGCGAAGGGGGCGGCGGTATTTTCGCGGGTCGATGAGTCGGTCCCCCAACAGCACGGAGGCGTGAACGTGACCCTGACCCGCTGGAAACTAATGGCCGGTGTGCTCGGCATTTCGATCGTCGGCGTGGTGGCGGTGGCCAACCCGCAGTGCCCGAACATCAAGAAGGATCAAGCCCGCGAGACGGCCCCGCCGGGCCGCATCGTCGCCGTAAAAGGGGCCGAAATCGTCACCGACGTGCCGCCGACCGTCACCCCGCTGACGTTGACCCTCCCAACGACACCGACCGGGATCTTGCCAGACCTCACCCCGATGCCGGTCAGCCAGCCCCCCCTGCCGCAAGTGGCAGTCGGCTCGCCTCCCCTGCCTTACGACCCGCCGCCGGCCTTCAAAGTCGATTTGACTGCCCCGCCCGCTCCTCCCACACCGGCCTTGCCAAAGCTCGAAGTGGCCGCGCCGACACCGGTCCTGCCGAAAGTCGAAGTCACCGCACCTAAGCCGGAACCGGCGAAAGTGGAGCGCGTGGTGGAATTGCCGCTGCCGGGCGTCGTGGCCGCGAAGCCGACGGCCCCGGTTCCCGAATTGCAATTGGACCTGCCGGTCCTGCAAGCCCCGAAACAAGACTGGAAGCCGAGTCTGCCCGACGCGCCGACGCCGAAACTGGCCGTCCCCTCCGAGCCGTCGCCAAGCCGCGTGGTTCTCGACGATCGCCCCGCCACCATTGCCCCGGTCCCGACGACCCCGAAGAAGGTCGAGGCGACGCCGGTGAAGAAGACGACCACCAGCGAAGAATCGGCTGTGCGGGTGATGATCCACCTCGGAACCGGTCAGCCGAAGTTCGACGTGTTGGCCGGCGACGACGTGCTGCTGAAAGCCGTCTGCGACAACGTGGACATCCGCTCGCCGGCCGAGAAGGGGGCGGGCGTGACGCCGCTGAAGGCCGGCGGCAAGGTGCGGTTCAGCGCCCCCGGCTGCGAGGGGACGTGCGACAACCTGACCGTGCTGCCGAGCACCGGCGAGGTGGAACTCGTGGGCAACGTGAAGGTCCACTGCCGCATGGGCAAGGGCGAGACGGAGATCAACGCCACGACGATGAAGTTCAAGCTCGGCTCGGCCCCAGCCTACGCCGTGCCCGAACCCGGCGTTACGTCGGCAACTTTCCGCGATTCGACCACGCGATAAATCCGGGTCCGGGCGATGGGTGAGAAGGCCGGGTTGTCGTTCTCACCCCGTCACAGATTGCCCTGTCGGTTTTTTCGGCACGCGAGAATATCCTGTGCTACGGTTGGATCGTCCGGGGCCTCGGAACAGCCCCGGAGCCTCTATCCCGGCCAGCACTGAATCGCCATGTTCGCCACTCTGCTCCTCGCGTTCGACTGGGTTGAGTATCAGCCGTATTTGCCCTACTTCGTGGGTTGTGTCGTCGCCATTTGCGTCTTTAGCTTCTACGTCGGCCGCCGGGTCGGGAGTAAGCACTCCCGCAAGAACGGGCCGGACGAACACCGGCCCACGGGTTCAGACCCCGGCGATGAGAAGGCGTTCGGCGACCGCCGGACGACGGTCCGCCGCGAAGGTCAGCCCGTACCCGTTCACCTGTCGTCGCCCGCCTTCCACGGCGAGACGCGGTCTGGCTGGGTACTCGATCGGTCCACCGGCGGCGTTCGCGTCACGCTCGACTCGCCCGTCGCGCCCGGTACGGCCATGCAGTTGCTCGCCCAGAACGCCCCGGACACGACGCCCTGGGTGACGGCGATCGTCCGCAGTTGTAAGCCGATCGGCAAGCGGTACGAACTCGGCTGCGAGTTTGAGACGACCCCGCCGTGGAGCGTGCTGCTCCTCTTCGGTTAATCGCTCTTTTCCGGCTTCAAGCTCAACGTCCGGTAGCCGATGCGGGAGGCGAATCGCGCCTTCTGCGCCGGCGTCAACTCTTTCGCGTACCGGTCGCGAACCGCCTCGATCCAGCGTATCTTCCGGTCGCCATAGTCCGTCAGCACGCGCACCAGCACCGGCCCGGTGTGGCAGACGGCACTCCGGATGCCCGCGTCGAGATGGTCCTGGACGAGAATTTCCTGGTACGCCACCCCAACCGCCTGCGCGAAAGCTCGGTAGTCGATCCGGCCGAGTTCCGTCGCCGTCGTCCGCTTATAGGCGGCCTTCTGAAGCATCTGCATGTAATGGTAGGCGTGGTCGTCCAGCACGAATACCTTCACCGGCAACCCTTCACGGGCGGCCGTAGACAGTTCCATCGCGGACATCAGGAAGCAGCCGTCGCCGATCATCGCGGCCACGGTCCGACCGCACGCGGCTTGCTGAGCACCGAGGGCGGCCGGGATCGACCAGCCCATCGACTGGTTGTCCACTGGGTTGAAGTACGTCCGCGGTTGCGTCACGCGAAATGACTCGGCGGCGAGGTGTTCGCTGGCCGTCACGTCGGTGAACAGCATCGCGTCTTCGGGCAGCCCTCGCCGGAGGGCCGCGACGAGGGCGAGCGGGTCAACGCCGCACTTCGCGGCCGGGATCGCCTTCAACTTCGCCTCGTGGTCGGCCTTCGCCTGTCGAATCTTGGCGAGCAAGTGCCCGTCCGTCGGCCGGCGGAGGGTGTCGCCGCAGGTCAGCAACTTACCGAGGAAGAGGCCCACGTCGGCGTGAACGCAGACGTCGGCGGGCATCGCCTTGCCGAGGTTGTTGGCGTTCACATCGACGTGGATGACATGCTTCGGCCGCGGGTTGCCGTAGTAGCCGGTGGACACTTCGCTGAACTTCACGCCGACGGCGAGCAGCACGTCGATGCCGGACTTGTGCGGGTGCAACTTCTCGCGGGCGAAGGCGATCTCGGCCACCTCCGAGGCGTGCGGGCCGTAGCCCCAGCCGACGCCGAGCGGATGGCAATCGGAGATGGCCCCCTTCCCCGACACGCTCGTCGCAACGGGGGCTTGCAGGAGTTCGGCCACGGCCGTCAACGAGCCGCTGAAGTCCATACAGCCGAGGCCGGCGTAGACGCCGACCCGCAACCGCTTGTCGCCGAGCAACGCAACGGCTTGTGCGAAAGCTGCGTCGTCGAACGGCACACCGGCCTCCGCGAGCGGCGGACAGCGGAAGTCGGCCATTTCGATCAACAGGTTGTACGGGATCACGACCGCCGTCGGACCGGGTTCGCCGCACGTCGCGGCCTGGAACGCTTGCCGGATGGCGTTCGGGATCTGCTTCACATCGCAGACGGAATAGACCGCCTTGCACACCGGCTTCAGGAGATCGACCTGGTTCAACGAGTGGACCTGGAACGGTCGAGCCTTCTCGCCGTTGCCCACGTCGCCGACAATCGCCACGACCGGGATCGAGTCGAGGAGGGCTTCGCCGAGACCCGTCAGGGCGTTCGTCACGCCCGGGCCGGGCA
The DNA here is from genome assembly GCF_008254045.1 of Limnoglobus roseus. GTDB lineage: Bacteria > Planctomycetota > Planctomycetia > Gemmatales > Gemmataceae > Limnoglobus > Limnoglobus roseus. The sequence goes on from NZ_CP042425.1 coordinate 7,674,686, forward strand.
CGACGCACAGCACGCCCGTCGTGCCGGTCGCCCGCGCGTAGCCGTCGGCCATACACGCGGCCGAGTATTCGTGGGTGACGAGTTGGTAGTGGACGTTGCGGGCCTTCAGTTCGTCCCAGAGTTCATTTTCTTGCGCCCCCGGGATACCGAAGACGCAACCCGTCCCTTCGGCCAAGAGCGTCTCGGCGACGGCTTGAGCGCCGGTTAAGTGTCCGATCACCCAGCCGGGGTGATTTTTCTGCCGCAATCGGTCGAACGGGGCCGCCGTCCCGCGGGAAGCCATCGCCAACCCCGTCGCGACGGCCGCGCCTTGAAACAACCCACGCCGGCTGAAGGGCCAATCCATGATCTACCTCGTTCGCCGTCCGTGGCGAGGAAAAGGGTCGCCGGAGTTGAATCGGGACGCAGGACGGGACGAGTTTGGCCGGTCTGGGAAGGCGGGGCGGATTTGGTCGATGTGCCACCGTCACACCCCGCGCGATCCCCCCGGGGCGGCCGTTCGGGCTTGTCCGGTCCGCGGGCCGTGTCTACTATTCTGGAGCCTCTGCAGTGTTCGTGATGCGTCGGAAATTGTTGGGGACCCTACAAGAACCTGCTACGGGAGCCTTTTTAAAATACACTCGTGGCTCGCAAGCCCATCCTTCCGCTTCGTGCGGAAGACTGTAGTGGGATCCGAAAGACGGGTGTGAGGCTCCCACGATTTTCTTTAGCGGGTTCCTCAAACACGACTCACACGGCACAGGTGGAGGTTTTTCGTTTCCTCTCGGCACCTACGCCGACACTTCTTTTTTTCCGTCTCGTACTTTTTTCGCAGCCACTGTTGCAAACCCGAAACACGTAAGCGATTCAGGCGAACTTCGGCCGGAAATTTTCCCCGCGGCGGCGAAGAAGGAACCCCTTGACCCCTCAACAGCCCTGCCGTGGAGGTGGTGAATTCTGCCTTGCAAAATCGGCAAAATCGAACAAACCCTCGGTGCCAGTGGGGTGTCACCTGAGTGGTTTGGGGCTGATGTTGACTTATTCCCGGATCCGGTTAATCTATGCCGCAGCTAAGGAACATTCTGGTTCTGAGGGTTAGTCGAAATGCCCAGCTCAGTGACCTGCTTTCAGTTGTCCCTTACCTCTCTCTCTCGACCACTGACGGCGTCACGAATTTCTCCCAGAGTTCTCGCGTAAGGCTCGGTTGATCGTTCGATTTGTCCCAGACTAATTAGCACACACTGCCCCGCCGACTCGCAACCCCGTTGCGGTGTCCGACGGAGTATTGTCGAAGCCACGGCCCCGAGGGTCGGCACGTCAGGCCGGGAATGGATTTCCGGCGAGACGCCACGGATGGCGATTCTGACGTTAAGCTCAGTGGTTCGGATCGCTTCCCCACTCAGCACGCTGCCGACTTCGACGGCCTGGACGGAAACCTGGGCAGGGATTCGCCGCAAACAGGTTTCCAAATTGAAACCGCGCCGCCTCGCATGATGTGAGTTGGCGCGGTTTTTTTGTTTCCGCGAACCCGGTTCCGCCCGGAAGAATCGCTAAAGTATCCCAGCGGGCCTGTCAGCGTCAGGACGTACCCACCGGGTTCAGGAGTGCCCTCCATCATGTCGAGCGATTCCCCGTTCCTACGACTGACCGACGATCGTGTCCTGATTCTCGACGGCGGCATGGGGACCAGCCTTCACAAGTACAAGCCGACCGACAAGGACTGGGGGTACGCCCCCAACGGCAAGTCGCTGATGAACCTGTCGGACGCCCTCGTTTACACCCATCCCGAGTGGATCAAGGAGATTCACCGCGGCTACTTCGCGGCCGGGTGCGACGCCGTCGAGACGAATACCTTCAACGCGAACGTCGTCGGCCTCAGCGAATTCGACTTGGTGCCGAAACTCGACGAGATCAATCGCCAGAACATCCGCTTGGCCCGCGAAGCGGCCGACGAGTTCAGTACGAAGACCCAACCGCGGTTCGTCGTCGGCAGCGTCGGCCCCGGCACGAAGATGCCGTCGCTGACCGACCCGGCCATCTACATCGACTTCGACACGATGGCCGAGGCGTACCGACCGCAGTTGCGCATCATGATCGAGGAACGGCTCGACGCCATCCTCATCGAGACGTGCTTCGACATCCTGCAAGCGAAGTGCGTGGCCATCACCGCCATCGAGGAGATGAAGCGCCTCGGCATCCGCATCCCTCTGATGGTGCAACTGACGATCATCGACGCCCGCCAGAAGATGCTTCCCGGCACCGACATTCCGACCGGCCTCGTGACGCTGGAACCGATCGACGAGATCGACGTGATCGGAATGAACTGCGGCGTCGGCCCGGACCTGATGCTCGACGGCATCAAGCACCTCAGCCGGCACTGCAAGAAGAAGCTGAGCGTCCTGCCGAACGCCGGGTTGCCGGAGAATCGCAACGGTGAGACCTACTTCCCGCTCGACCCGGACGGCCTCGCCGACTGGCACGAGCGGTTCGTCAACGAGTTCGGCGTGAACATCATCGGCGGTTGTTGCGGTACGACGGCCGACCACTTGGCCGCGGTCGTGAAGCGTGTCGGCGGCAAGAAGCCAGCCCCACGGACGGTCACGTACCTGCCGATGGTGTCCAGTCTGCAAGGCTCGCAAGAACTCATCGTCGATCAGAAGCCCCTGCTCGTCGGCGAGCGGACGAACACCAACGGCTCGAAGAAGTTCAAGCAACTGCTGGAGAAGGACGACTGGCACGGCCTCGTCGAGATGGCCCAGGAGCAGGAGCGAGAAGGCGTTCACCTGCTCGACGTGTGCGTCGATTACGTCGGCCGCGACGGCGTGCAGGACATGAAGGAAGTCATCAAGCGGTACAACGCCGTGCTGACCAAGCCGCTCATGCTCGACAGCACCGAAGTGCCGGTGATCGAGGCGGCGTTGAAGTTGTGCAGCGGCAAGACGGTCATCAACAGCATCAACCTGGAAGACGGCCGCAAGACGCTCGACCCGAAGACGATCCTCGCGAAAAAGTACGGGGCCGGCCTCGTCGCGCTGACCATCGACGAGAAGGGCCAAGCCGACACGGCCGAGTGGAAGTTCGAAGTCGCGAAGCGCATGTACGACATCGTCGTCCACGAGTACGGCATCCCGCCGACGGACCTGATGTTCGACACGCTCGTCTTCCCGCTGTCCACCGGACAGGAGCAGACCCGAAAGAGCGCCATCGCCACGCTCGAGTCGATCCGCCTCATCAAGCAGCACCTGCCGGGGGCGCTCACGCACCTCGGCCTGTCGAACTGCTCGTTCGGCCTCAACCCGTACACGCGGCAAGTGCTGAACTCCGTCTACCTGCACTACGCCATCGAGTACGGCCTCGACTCGGCGATTCTGCACGCGGCCAAGATCATGCCACTGGCCAGCATCGACGAAAAGGGGAAGGAACTCTGCCGCCGCCTGCTGTTCGACGAGCGCAAGTTCGACGAAGCCGGCAACTGCGTTGAAGACCCGTTGCAGATGCTCATCGAGCACTACGCCGACAAGAAGGGCGTGAAGAAGGAAGCGCAGTCGCTCGGCGAGAGTGCCGAGGAGCGGCTGAAGCAGGCAATCATTCAGGGTCGTCGGGAATCGCTCATCGCCGACCTCGACCTGGCCCGCGAGAAGCACTCGCCCATCGACATCATCAACAAGATTCTGCTCGACGGCATGAAGGTCGTCGGCGAACTCTTCGGCAGCGGGCAAATGCAACTGCCGTTCGTGCTGCAATCGGCCGAAGTGATGAAGGCCGCCGTGGCGTACCTCGAACCGTTCATGGAGAAGGCCGACGGCCAGGAAAAGGGCAAAATCGTCCTCGCCACCGTGAAGGGGGACGTTCACGACATCGGCAAGAACCTCGTGGACATCATCCTCACGAACAACGGGTACAAGGTCTTCAACATCGGCATCAAGCAGCCGGTGGACGCGATGATCGCCGAGTTCCAGAAACAGAACGCCGACGCCATCGGCATGAGCGGCCTGCTCGTGAAATCGACCGTCATCATGAAGGAAGACCTCGGCACGCTGAACGAGCGCGGGCTGAAGCCGCCGGTGATCCTCGGCGGGGCGGCGCTCAACCGGCGGTACGTCGAGCAAGACCTGAGCCGCCTCTACAAGGGGCCGGTCTTCTACGGCGAAGACGCCTTCGACGGCCTGCGGATCATGGACAAGATCGTCTTCCAGAAGCAACGGGCGAAGGCGAGTGCGGCCGTCGGCTACGTCGACGCGGGTGCACAATCGACGCTCGTCGAGCCGACCGAGGACATCGAAACCGCGCCGCCGGTTTCGCGGCCGCCGATCGACCTGCCGCCGCGTGCGCCGAACTTGCCGAAGGCCCCGGACATTCCGAAGCCGCCGTTCCTCGGCACGCGAACCGCGACCGACGTGCCGATGTCGGCGGTGTTCCCGTACTTGAACGAACTGACGCTGTTCAGCACGCAGTGGGGCTTCGTGAAGGGCGGCGTCGATCCGAAGGTGTACGCTCAACAAATCGAGACAACGGCCCGCCCGGCACTCGCGCGGCTGAAAACTCTGTGCCTGTCCGAGAACGTCCTGAGGCCGGCCGCCACCTACGGCTTCTTCCGCGCGGCGGCCGACGGGCAAACGCTGAACGTGTACGCCGAGGACGGCCGCACGGTGTTGCAATCGTTCACCTTCCCGCGGCAGGACTTCGGCGACTTCCTCTGCCTCAGCGACTACGTCGAACCGTTGCACGAGGGCATGCCCATCGACTTCGTCGGCATGATGGCGGTGACGGTCGGCCACGAGGTCACGAAGGTGTGCAACGACCTGCGGGCGGCAAACAAGTACCAGGACTACCTCTTCCTCCACGGCCTCGGGGTCGAGTCGGCGGAAGCGTTCGCCGAGTTCTTCCACCGCCGCATCCGGGCCGAGTGGGGCATCGGTGCGAAGGACTCGCCGACAATCCAGAAGCTGTTCAAGGGCCACTACCGCGGCCGCCGGTACGCCTTCGGCTACCCCGCCTGCCCGCACCTGGAAGACCAAACGGGGCTGTTCAAGTTGATTGACCCGACGCGCGTCGGCATCACGCTGACCGAACAGTTCCTGTTGGAGCCGGAGCAATCGACGACGGCGATCGTCTTCCACCACCCGAACGCGAAGTACTTCAACGTGAAGCGCGGCGGCGAAGTGGAGTTCGAATGATTTTGGCGAGCGGCCCGGCGTAAGCGGACGGTGTCTCGGTCTGAGAGACACGGCCCGCTTACGCCGGGCCGCTCGCTTTGAGTCGGCAAGTGGTGACAACTTCCCGATCCTGTTCTAAACTTGCCACCGACTCCGCCCCCGCCGGTGAACAGCCTTCATGTCCGACGCGGCCATCCACATCAAGAGTCTCCGCGTGCAGTACGGCCGGTTCACGGCCGTCGATAACCTCGACCTCGAAATCCGCAAGGGCGAACTCTTCGGCCTCCTCGGGCCGAACGGGGCGGGCAAGAGCACGACCATCCGCGTCCTGATCGGCCAACGGCGACCGACCGGCGGCAGCGTCAGCGTCCTCGGGCACGACGTCGTTCGCGAGTGGGCACGGATCAAACCGCTGTTCGGCTACGTGCCGGACCGCGAGAACCACTTCGAAGAGTTCACCGGCAACCGTAACCTCGAATTCTTCGCCGAACTGTACGGCGTGCCGCGATTGCGAGTCCGCGAGTGCCTGGAGATGGTCGAACTCGAAGAGGCCGGCAACACCCTCGTCCGCGGGTACTCGCTCGGCATGAGGCGGAAGCTCTTGCTCGCGCGGGCACTGCTCCACAACCCGCGGGTGCTGTACCTTGACGAGCCGACGGCCAACCTCGACGTCCACTCGGCCGAGGTCGTCCACCGCATCCTCCGGGAGCGGGTCTCGCAAGGGGCGACGGTGGTGCTGACGACGCACGACATGGACGAGGTCGAGAAAATCTGCGACCGCGTCGGCATCGTCTGCAAGGGGAAGCTCGTCGCGCTCGACTCGCCGCTTGCGCTCAAGCAGCGGCACACCGAGCGCCAGACCGACGTGATCCTCGCGACCGGCGAACGGCGGACGTTCGACATGGACCGCGACGCGGACCGGCAGGCGCTTGCGGACTTGGTTCGTGCCGGCGCGACGGCCAGCCTCCAGACGCGGGAGTTCGACTTCCACGCCACGTTCCTCAAACTCACCGGGCAGGCCTTCGAGTGATGCGCTTCTACATCCTCCGCGCCCTGGTTCTGAAGGAACTGCACCGGCACGCGGCCAACCGCGGCGGTATCGCCCTCGGCCTGTTGCTGATCGCGGCGGCGGTCATGCTGTCGGTGTTCAACCCGGCCGGGTTCGGCGGCGGCGGCAGTTCCGCGACCGAGGCGGCCAGCACGAGCGTGGTCGGCGGCGTCCAACACTGCTTCGTCTGCTACACCCGCGAAAACTCGGACGTGATCCCGCCGCTCGTGGCCCACCTCGAAAAGACCGTGCCCCCGGAACTCCGCCAGCGGGTCCGGCTCCGCGAGATGAACGCGGACCGCATCAAGGAAGGCGTTTACTACCAGCCGGGCGTGGCGAGCATTCGGTTGAATGCGTACACCGCCGGCGGCCAGCCGCACTTGCGGATCGACGTCTTCCACCCGCCCGGCGACGCGGCCGCGATGGCCCCGTTCGAAAACTGGCTCTGGCGGGAGATGCGGGTCGGCCTTCAGGAGATCGCGGAACAGAAGCTGAAGGCGCTCAAGGTGACGAACGCCAACCTGCCGCCGATCGTGGCAGAGAACGACGACCTGTGGGCCGTGCGCGAATCCTTCGCCGCCCTCCGCCGCGATGCGGACGAGTGGCACGCGGGTATCGTGCCGGAGGTGCAGATCACGCGGGAAGGACTCGGCGGCCAAACGCTGGAACTGCGATCGGCCATCGCGACTGCGCTGGTGGTGTTCGCACTCTACTTCGCCTGCGTATACCTGCTCCCGACGCTGAACTGCGAGGAGCGCGAGCGCGGCGTACTCCTCGCGCAAGCCCTCTCGCCGGCGTCGCCGGCCGAAATCCTGATGGCGAAGTTCCTGTTCTACCCGGTCCTCGGTGGAGCGCTCGCGGCCGTCATCGCGGGCATCTACAAGCCGGCGGTGCTCTCGACGCTGTTCTTCTGGTCCGGTCTGTTCACCGTCGCGGCCGGGTTCCTCGGCATCGGCATGACCATCGCCACCCTCGCAAAGACGCAACGGGCCGCCTTCATGGGGGCGATGTGCTACCTGCTCTCGGTGTCGCTGGTGCTGGTCATCTGTTCGACCAACGGCATTCCGTTCGTCTCGAACCTTGCCCTGGAATACCACGTCCCGCGCGTCCTGCACGCCTCGCTCTCGGGAAGCGTTCACAGTGTTCACTGGCTGCACCTCCTCGCGGCGATGGCCCTGGCCGCGTTTTGGCTGGTGACGGCGGGGTGGCTCTTCAAGCGGCGCGGCTGGCAGTAAAACTGGCAGAACCCAGCCAGTTCGCTCAAGTCTTGAAATTGCCCAAACCTTATCAGCCGGAATTTCTTTTCCCCTTTCGCACTCGTCCCACTCAACTTTAACTTCTCAAGCTGTTCAAATACCCTAAACTACCGATCAGGGTATTCTCCCGATCCGAGGGCAACCATGTACAGTCTGATCATGATGGCCGCAGTGGCCTCTGCTAGTGATACGTCGGCCTTCCACTGGCACCGTCACGGTTGCTCCGGGTGTTACGGTTCGACCGTCGTTTTCGCGGCCCGACCGGCCCCGGTTGTGTACTCCGTTGGATGTTACGGCACGCCCGGGTACGTCGTGGGCGGATGGCAAAGTTACCACGGTTGTGCTGGCTGTACGGGCAGCTGTAGCGGGTGGGGCCCGTCGTTCTACTCGGCCCCGGTCTTCGTAGGCGATTGCGGCGCGTGCTATTCCGCCGTCGCCACCCCCACGGCAACGCCGGGGGCCTCACCATCGAGCGGTGTCGCCAACATTAAGATCGAACTCCCGGCTGATGCGAAGCTCGTCGTTGACGGCCAAACCGTGCCGGGGGCAGGAACGGTTCGCAGCTTCGCCACACCGAAACTGCCCGCCGGAAAGTCGTTTGTCTACGAAATGAAGGCGGAAACGATCGTTGACGGAATCACAGTCCAGGAAGATTTAAAAGTGGTGGTCCACGCGGGCGACCAGCTTGAGAAATCGTTCCCGAAATTGCTCGCCGCCGCGAGGAAGGAATCGCCCACGGAAGTTGCCCGAAAATAATGGACCCTGTTCCGGGGGCGGCGGGGTTGGGGTGGAGCCCCGGCCCCGCCGTTTTTTGTCCTGCCTCAAGTACCCGGACAGTTCCGGTCGAAAGGGATGGTGGGGTTCTGTTCCCAACACGCCGGTTCGGCTAAAATAATCGACGTGTTGTCTGCCAGGACAGCGATACAAGGACCAGGAGAGGCCGACCGTGACTGCCGCACGTTATCTGTTTACCAGTGAATCCGTTTCGAAGGGCCACCCGGACAAGGTGGCCGACCAAATCAGCGATGCCGTTCTCGACTTCTGTTTGACACACGACCCGATGAGCCGGGTGGCCTGCGAAACGCTCGTCACCACCGACCACTGCACCGTGGCCGGCGAAATCACCACGAAGGCCCCGCTGACGCGGAAGGTCGTGGACGCCCTCGTGCGCGATGTCGTGACCGACATCGGCTACGTGGCGAAGGACGACAAGGAGCGGGAAGAGATCGGCTTCACGGCCGACGCGGTACAGGTGAACTGCCTGATCCACTCGCAATCGCCGCACATCAGCCAGGGCGTGGATGTGGGCGGGGCCGGCGACCAGGGCATGATGTTCGGCTTCGCATGCGACGAAACGCCGACGCTGATGCCGCTGCCAATCGACCTGTCGCACCGCCTCGTGGCCAAGCACGCAGAGATGCGGAAGTCGAAGTCGCCGATCGCGTGGCTGCGGCCCGACGCCAAGAGCCAGGTGACGGTCGAGTACAACCCGGACGGCACGCCGAACCGGATTCACACCGTCGTCCTCAGCACGCAACACGATTCGACAGCGATGAGCCGGGCTGACTACTTCTCGGACGACGCCCGCCATCAGATTATCAAGGAACTGATCCTGCCAGTGCTGAAGGCCGACCGCCCGGATCTGATTAAGGGCGAACTCGTGATGGTCGTGCCGGGGTCGTCGCCGAAGCTGGGGGCGAACGACATCGCCTGCCACATCAACCCGACCGGCGCGTTCCTGACCGGCGGCCCGCACGGCGACTGCGGCCTGACCGGGCGGAAGATTATCGTGGACACCTACGGCGGCCGCGGCCGGCACGGCGGCGGGGCGTTCAGCGGCAAGGACCCGACCAAGGTGGACCGCAGTGCCGCCTACGTCTGCCGGTACATCGCCAAGAACATCGTGGCCGCGAAGTTGGCCCGCGAGTGCGAGGTGCAACTCAGCTACGCCATCGGCTACCCGGATCCGCTGAACATCTGGGTGAACACGAACAAGACGACGGCCCCCGGCGTGACCGACGAGAAGTTGGTCGGCCTGATCCGCGAGCACTTCAAGCTGACGCCGAAGGGGATCATCGAAACACTCGACCTGCGTCGACCGATCTACCGCGCGACCGCCGCCCACGGCCACTTCGGCCGCGACGGTTTCCCGTGGGAAAAGACCGACAAGGTTGAAGCCCTGCGGCGTGCCGCGGGAGTGTAATGTAAGAATCAGTAAGGCGAGCGTCGCGGCGTAAGCGCGACGTGTCTTTCGCACAGGAAAGACACGTCGCGCTTACGCCGCGACGCTCGCCGTTGCATTTGCAGACAGGTTTGGCATCACGCCGTCGGCGGGGCGGCTACCGTTAACGGCACCGGGTCGGGCGTGGTCGACCGTGTGAACCGCCGAAGTACGCGGGCGATGAGGTAGATCAACACAACCCACGGCAGTACCACGCACAGGCCGAAGATCACCCACGTCAGGCTGCTGAGCAGGGCCGACGCGCTGTACGTCAGCCCCTTCCGCACCTGCGGCCACACACCGTCGTTGCTCGGCACGATCAGGTCGGCGTTCGACAAGGTAATATCGATGCGGGCCGTGGCAAACTTCCCCTCGGTCGCCGCCGGGTCGCGGTTGGACTGCTGGACGCGGACCGCACCGGCCGCCTTCGCCTTTTCGACCAAGCCCACCGCGGCCGGCAACGGCACGTCGTAGACGAGTTTCGCCGTCAACTTGCCGCTGCGGTCGTGCGACACCTGCGAATCAATCACCCGGCCCTTCGCGTCGTTCACCTGGGCCGTCAGTACGGCGGCCGTCGCCTCCACGTCCGGCACTTCGACCGCCAACGTGGCCGTCTCCCGCGGTTTCAGCCGGGCGGCGTTGAACAGCGTGGTGCGGAACGCGACCTTCGTGTCGGTCACGCTGTCGCTCTCCGGGGCGCGAGAGATCGTCTTGCTCACCACGTCGCCGGCCGCGGCGAGAGCGGCCGTGATCGTCGCTTCTTCCGTGCGTTTCACCTCGAAGTCGAACTGGGCCGACACGTTCTGCCGTTCGCCCTCGCCAACTTGGGCCGTCACCACGCGACCCTTCGCCTTCTCGACCGCGTCCCGCAGCGTGCGGAACGTGGTGACGACATCGGCCGTGGCCACCTGCACGACGGCCGTTTCCCGCGGGGCGACGTTCGCGAGGTTGTAGAACTGCACCTGGAACGTCGTGTTACCGCGCGTGACCTTCGCGTCCTTCACCGGCGGCCCGCCGTCGGCCGTCTGCACTCGGTCGATCTCCAACCGGGCGACCCGGCCGAGTTGCTTCAAGCGATCCCGCAACGGCCCGGCGGCGTCCGGTGAGACTTCGAAGAACAGCAATGCGTTGAACTGCCCGGCCGACAGTTGCTTCAGTTCCGACTTCGTCACGCGGCCCTTCGCCTCGGTGACGGCGTCGATGGCATCGCGAAACGCCTTGTCCACGTCCTCGACTTCGATGCCCGCCTGCACCCGCTCGTTCTCGGTGATGCCGGCCGCCACGCGGATGTCCTTCTCGGCCAGCGTGATCGTCAGAGTGCTGAGGGCCGCGAGGTTCGCGTAGTACCGCAGTTCCCCCTCGTACTCCTCGATCTTCGTCCGCCACACGCCGAGTTCCTTCTCGGCTTCGAGCAGTTGCTTGATCTCGCCCTTGCCGGTCTTGATGATCTCCAAGAGGCGAAGTTCCATCGCCCGGGCCGCCTTCAGTCGGCTTTCCGTGTCGGTGTACTGCTTGGTCACGTCCGAACTGCCGATCTTCTGGCCCTTCAACTCGCCCGCCTTGCCGATCTCCTTGCGAAGATCGAGCACGAGGCCGTCGAGTGCCTCCGGCGGCACGCGGACGACGATGCTCCCCTTCACCTTGCCGTTGGCGAGTTTCTCGCTGTTGACGGTGCCGACGTAGCCGCCCTTGATCTTGGTGACGAGTTGCGTCACCGTCGCCACGGCCGGATCGAAGGAATTGACTTCGAACTCAATGTCGCCGGAGCGGATAATGATTCGGCGTGCCTGCTGAGGGTCATCAACTTGGGCCACAACCGGAGTGGGCTTGGCAGTCACACCTGTGTCGAAGTTGAAGCCTTTGCCCGCCGTCACCGTGCCCGCCGACGACCTGGCAAACTCAACCGGCGTATCCCCACGCCCTGCATATGTGGGATTGGCGTAGTAAGGGGTCGTCCCATTGGTCACGCCAGCCGCGGTCGTGGGACCCGAAGTGGGAACATTGCCCGTATTGCTGGTCCGGCGGGTCTGATCTTCAATTGCAGAGCTGCCGAAGAAATTCTGCGGGACAAAATGCCAGGTGTTCGGGTTGCCGTGCGTGGTGCCGCTCACAATCGCCGGGAGGCCGAGCGCGACCGGGGCGTTCGATTTCCCACCGGCATCGACACTGAAGGAAAGCGAGTCGTCCCAGCGGACGTTTTCCGGAACATTCCCGTTCACGTTGATGCCGCCACTCGGGGCTGCGAAGTGCGGTTGGACATATCTGCTGTACAAGTGCGCGTTGCCAGACGACTTGCCTTCGGTCGGCTTCACGACGAGTCCGTCCAATGCCAAATCCGTCCGACCCAGGGGAAGACTCGACGCGAGTTCGGAATCGAGTCCCTTGTCGACGTTGGTGAGGTCGACCTTCTTACGAGCTTCCAAGTTGTCATGGAGTATGGTCTGCGCGCGAGACAAATCCCTTTCACGCCAAACCCCTACGGTGGCGGTCATCGAGTCGTCGTCTTCGCCTCCCAGAAAGTGCATTGATGATTCGGCTACACTCTCCCTGTTATGTCGCGAATACTTCGCGAACCCTTCGCCCGGCATCGGCAGGCCGCCGTTGGCGATGAGAAAACTGGCCCCGGCGGCAAGACCGCCGAACAGCAGCGATGCGGCCAGTCCCGTGACGATTCGCCGGCGCCAGACGCCGCGGCGGGGTTCGGCAATCGTCTTCGGCGTTCGCAACGCCCGCACGGTGCGGTCTTCCAGCATCGGCCCCGGCCGCACGGAGGCGAAGAGGTTCGCGAGGCCGGCGTCGAACGCCCGTGCCGCTTCGATGGCGGTCGTACATTCGACGCAGTCGCGGACGTGCGTCTGGAAGCGTTCCCGCTCGGCCGCGTCGAGGCCGTCGGCGAGGAAAGCCGCGATCTGTTCTTGAACCCAGGCGTGTTCGGTCATGGCTGGTACCTTCATCGTAAGTCGTCGGGCATCCGCTCGCGGAGCATTTTCAGCCCGCGGTGCAGGAGGCCGCGCAGTGAGCCGTTGGTGAGGCCGAGTTGGGTGCCGATGGTTTCGTAGTCGGCCCCGGTGATGTATCGCATGGTCAGCGGCAGCCGGTACTCGTCCGGCAGCGACCGAAGTACCGCGAGCACTTGCTCCCGGCGTTCGTCGCACTCGACGCCGTCGTCGGCCGGCCGCTCTACCGCCGCGAGCGTCCGCAGTTCCACGTCGGTCCGCGGCGGGGTCGCCCGCTTCTGCCGCAGGTCGTGACGGGCCGCGTCGGTGACGACGTTGTGGGCGATCGCCAACAGCCACGGCCGGAACCCGTCGGGGTTCCGCAGGCGGGCCAGCGAACGGTACGCGAGAAGGAAGGTTTCCTGCACCAAATCTTCGGTGCGGTGCGTATCGCCGACGTCGAGGTAGATGCGTGAGAACACCAGGCGCGAAGTCCGGCGGACGAGTTCTTCGAACCCGCCGCGTTCCCCGCGACTCGCCCGGCGGACAAGATCAGCATCGCTCTCGGTCATCGTGTTCACACTAGAGGAGACGACGACCGGGATGAAAGCGCACGAAAAAAGCCCACCCGTCGCGACGGCTGGGCTTTCGGGGCGTTGTTACAGGATCAGGCGTCTTCCAGGTAGAACAGTACGTCGCTCAGTTGATCGCACGCTTGCGTCAGGTCGCCCCACCGGCGGTCGGTCAGCGCGGCTTGCACCTGATCCGTCAGGCGGCGCAATTCCTCCTGGTCCGGTTCGGCGGCTTTCGCGATGATCCGCTCGGCTTTCTCCAACAACGCTCGCGCCTGAACCGACTCCCGCTGCCCCTCCTGCGGACCGGGGGCGAGCGTCGGCATCTCCGAGAAACCCGGCGACAGCGGTTGTTCCTCGAAGGTCGCTTCTTCCTCTTCGCCGTCCTCCGGGTTGCCCCAGAGGCGTTCGAGGCGTTGCTGCGCGGCCTGCCGCTCTTCGACGGCGAACCGGGCGAGGGCGTTCTCGATCGTGATCTGCTTCACGAGGCCGGTCGTCTTCTCGCGGGCCGACACCTTCAGCACGCCGTCGAGGTTGAGGTTGAGTTCGACCACCAACTGGTTGCCGGCCGGCACGCGAGCCAGGCCTTCGATGAAGAACTTGCCGACGCGGTGGTTCCGCCGCACGTCCATGCTCTCGCCCTGGAAGACGTCGATCTCGACCCGCGGCTGGTTGTCGATGACGGTGCAGAAGATCTCGCTGCGGCCGGCCGGCAGCGGGGTGTTCCGCGTGATGATCGGGGCGAATCGGAACTCGTTCGGGGCGAACGTGTACTCCGTTGGGTGCTCCAGGCACTTGATGCCGAGCGAGTGCGGCGTGATGTCCACCAGCACCGCATCGACCTTCTGCTTCCCGACGATGGCCGCCTGCACGGCCGCGCCCATCGCCACGCACAAATCGGGGTTGATCTCGCGGTGCGGCGGTTGGCCGAGGCGGGCTTCCAACAACCGGCCGATCAACGGCGTCCGCGTGCTGCCGCCGACGAGGACGACGCGCTCGACCTGCGATGCCGTCAGGCGGGCGTCGTCGAGCGACTTTTGCAAGTGGTCCATCGTGCGGTCGATCAACGGCCGGATCAGTTCCTCGAACTGCGGCCGCTCGATTTCCGTGTTGAGGTGCAACGGCACGTCGTCCTTCTCGGCGATGAACTCTTCCTCGATCCGCACGACGGCGTGGTCGGAGAGTTTCTTCTTCGCCTCTTCGACGGCCCTCAGCAACCGGGCACGGCTGACTTTGTTCTCGCGCAGGTCGATGGCGTACATCTCCTGGAACTCGTCCGCGACGTGGTTGAGCAGCAGTTCGTCGAAGTCGTCACCACCGAGTTGCGTGTCGCCGTGGCTGGCGAGCACCTCGAAGACGCCGGCCTCCTGCTGGACGATCGACACGTCGAACGTGCCGCCGCCGAGGTCGTAGACCAGGAACCGCTCGCGCTGCTGTTGCTCGGGGTTGTAAACCAAGGCGGCCGCCGTCGGCTCGTTCAGAATGCGGACGACCTCTAACCCCGCAAGCGCCCCGGCCTCGCGCGTGGCCTGCCGCTGGCTGTCGTTGAAGAACGCGGGGACGGTGACGACGGCCTTCTTCACCGGCTGGTTCAGGAACTTCTGCGCGCGTTCCTTCAGCGTGCGGAGGATCATCGCCGAGATTTCCTGCGGCGAGTAGTCGGTGTCGCCGAGGCGGACTTTGGCGTCTTGGCCCATCTTCCGCTTGATCGACTTGATCGTTCGTTCCGGTGCCAGCCCCCACTGGTTGCGGGCCGGCTTGCCGACGAGCAATTTACCGTCGTCCGACAAGCCGACGACCGACGGCAGGATCGGGTCACCGCCGTCGTCGGGGATCACCGTCGGCCGGCCGTCCACGACGACAGCGACTTCACTGTTCGTGGTGCCGAGGTCGATGCCGATGATCGGTTCAGACATGATTCGTCTCTTAAATCCCGTCTCGCGCAAAGCCGCCAAGACGCAAATCAGAGAAGAAAGAATCTTCTCCTAAATCCTTTTCTGGTTCTTCTCTTCTTAGCGTCTTGGCGGCTGTGCGCGAGACGCCTCTTTTTACTTCGCCACCTTCACCTGGGCGTAGCGGAGCAGCGTGTCGTTCCAGATGTACCCTTGCCGCAGCACTTCAACCACCGTGCCCGCCGGTTGCCCGGTGTCGGTGGCCGTGTCGAGGACTTCCATCAGTTCCGGGTCGAACGGCTCGCCGAAGCAGGGGATCGTTTCCAGGCCGAGTTCGTCGAAGGTCCGCTCGACTCGCCGCAGGCTCATCGTGTAGCCGTCGGCGACGGCGGCGAACTGTTGCTGGAGCTTCCCGGCGTGTTCCCGCATTCTATCCGCGTGACGTTGCCACGTGGTCACGTCCGGAGTTGTCGCCCCGAACAGGCGGGCGACGAACCCCGGCCGCTTCGCATCGGCCGCGGGCGATTCGAGGACTTCGCCGGCCGAGCGCTTCGCTTTTTCCATCTGCCGCTGTGCCACACTCAGGGCGTCGTGAACGTCGAGCAACATCTTCACGATGGGTCGCAGATGTTCGGAGTCGGAGGCCGGTTCCTCCTCAGCCTCCTCCGGCGTGACGCTCTCGGTTGGCTGAAGCAATCGCATCGCCGCGTTCGTCTGCTCCACGGCGGTGCGGGCCGCCTTCGTCTGCATGTTCACGTCGTGCCGCAGGGCCGTGAACTGGGCCACGAGTTGTTGGAGGTTCAGCGGGTCCGCGGGCGGGGTGGCCGCGGGCAGGGTCGTCAGGCCGTCCAGCCAACCGCGGAAGTCGCCGAGGATTTGCTCGACCCGGTCGCCGCTCAACGGCCCGAGATGCCGGCCGCCCGGAACAGTTCGTTCAAGGTGATCCGTCGCCGCGGCGTCTGACATACCACGTCCTCAATGATCGCGTCGATCGTTTCGCTCCGGGCCGCCGCGAACAGCCGGTAGTTCACGCGGGCGTCCAGGTCTTTCAGCAGGTCGTAAGCGTGCCGGATCGCGGCCGACTTTTCAGGGTGTTCCTCGGGCGGGAACTCTCGCGTCAATTGCAAATACTGAGCGCGGATCGCCGCGTCGTCGGCGTCCGGCGGGATGCCCAGCACGGTGTACGGGTCGGTCATGGGTCAGAAGTCCTCGTCATCGTCGCCCCCGAACAGCGGCGACGAGAACACTCCGCCCGGCAGGTTGAGCGACCGTCGCACCTGGTCGATGCCTTCGAGGAGCATTCTATGTCGCGGCACCGACGACGCCTCGGCCCGCCGCTTCGCCTCGTCGAGCAACCGGGCCATCTGGTACTCGATGCCGTATCCGCGGCCCTCGTGGTAGAGCGTCTTGGCCTCGAACAGTGGGAAGAACGGGGCCGCCGGGAAGCGGGGCGTCAGCTTCGGGAGAATCTTCAGCATCGCCTTGTGCTGCCGGTGCTGGAAGAGGGCCACGACCATCGACTCGAAATCGACGTCCGTTCCCTCAGTCGATTTCAGGGCGTTCTCGGCCAGGGCGACGATCTTCTTCTCGTGCGTCGGCTGGCCGCGGTAGGTCAGCCCTTCGCCCTTGTACATGCCCCACGAGCCGTAGAGGTAGTAGACCTCGCTCGGGTGCGGGGCGGGGTTCGCGAGTGCTTCCTTCAGGCGGGCGTCGGCCGCCTTCCGCTGGGCGGGTTTGAGCTTGGCGAGCAGGCCGTCCACGGACAGGTCGAACGCCACGCACGCCGCCCGCAGCCGGTCGGCGTACAGACGCGATTCGATCTCGGCCGCGTCGTCGTTGCGGCCGGCCTTACGGGCGACCGTGACCTTCAGCGAGCCAAACGCGGCGGGAAACACCTTCGCGGCAATCTCCTCCGCCTCGGCCACCAACCGCTCGCACGCCGCGAGGTCGCCGTCGATGAGGTTCCGCCGGATCGTCGCGATGGACGCGAGGCCGACGTTGTCGCGCAGCTTCGCGTCCAGCGGGTTCGTCGCGAGGGCCTGCTTGAACACGTCGAGCGACTCGGCCATCCGGTGCTGACCGCGAAAGAATTTGCCGAGCCGCTCCAGCATCGGCAAGTCTTGCGGCCGGCGGGCGAGGAACTCGCGTGCGGTCCGTTCCGCGGCGGCGGGGGCTTTCGATTCCACCTGCCGGTCGAACAGGTCGTAAGCCGGCGTCGGCCAGTCGGGGGCGAGTGCGGCGCTCCGGCGGTAAAAGTCGTCGGGGTTGCCCTTCGGCTTGGCCGGCGGCGGGGTGTCGAACAGCGACCGGAACACCTGCTGGAACTCCTTCGGCATCTGGGCCGGCAGGCCCGCGTCCTCCAGGATGTCGCCGATGCGGTGCAGGATGAGCGCCCGCGCGCGGGTGGCGAGGTCCGCGGGCCAGCCGGCGGGGTTGCCCGCGAGCCACGCCTCGTACTTCTGCCAGTGCTCGACGGCCATGTCGAGGACCTGCGATCCCTCGCAGGCCATCGCTTCCAGGCGGTGGAAGTGCGGGTCATCGGCCGGCGGCGGGAAGATCGTGCGGTACTTCTTCAGGTCCGTCGGCTCGCCCTGCCGGATGATCGCCTCGTACAGCACCGTGCCGAGTTTGACGAACAGCTTCGGGTGGGCCGTCCGCAACTTCGGTGCGACTTTCTCGACTTCCTTCCACACGGGTTGAAGGCGTTGGTCGCGGCCGACGAATTTCTGGATCGCCCGCAGGCCGCCGAGTAAGTCGCCCGAGGCGAGCGTTTCGGCTTGTCGCCGGAGGTTCACCGCCGTCTCCGGGATTTGCGAAGCGAGGAACGCGGGGTCAATCGTGCCGCGCGGGGCGGCGGCGAGTTTCGCGGGCAGGTACTCCGCCGAGAGCCGTTGCCAGTTCTCGACGGCCCGGGCCGTGTCGTTGGTCGCGAAGGCCGACAGGCCGCGGAGGAACAGCTTCCACTCCAGGAACGGCGACGTGAGGCCGATGCCCTGCAACGTCTCCTTCGCGGCGTCGTCCTGACCGGCTTCGTACTGCCGGAAGGCCGTCTGCACTACCGACCAGCCCGCGAGGACTTCGGCGGGGGCACCGTCGGCCTGGTTCCGGCGAACGCACAGGTCGGCGACGTGCCGGTGAACCCGCGGCGTGGCGGCGAGCGCGAGGGCCTTGCCGAACTCGCCCGCCTTCGCGTGGAGGACCGCGACCGCCTCGGCCACGACGGGCTGTCGGTTCGCCAGTTCCTCCGCGGCCTTCAACGTTTCAACGACGGACTTCACCTTGCCCAGCCGCGTGTACCCTTCGAACGCGGCGGCCAGAACCTTCACGTAGTGGGCGTGGCTTTCGTCGGTCGGCGTCAGGTTCGTGAGTGCCTTGGCGATCTCGACCGCCTTCACGAAATCGCCCCGTTGCAGGGCGGCCTCGGCGTCGCGCGGGGTCGGCACGGGCGGGGTCGCGGGCGATCTCTTGCGGGCCACGGGAGTCCTCCTGATACAACACGTGTACTATAACCGAAACGCCCGACCCGACCATCGAAACACCATGACCGACCGACACGCCTTCCTGCTCTCCCCCTACCGCCCGCCGACGTCCTACGCGGTCACGCTGAATACGGCTGAAACGGCTTCGTGGCTCAACGCCTACGCCGCCCTGTGGCACCCGGCCGTTCTCGGCGCGATCGCCGGCCCGCCGCAACCGGCCTCCGTCTACGACCACGACCAACCCGGCGAGGGCTTCATCTTCGCCCTCCCCGAAGGGCCGACGGTGTACCAAGCCGACGACTGGCGGCAGCGGGTGCGGGATGCGAAAGCCGTCGCCTTCGCCGCCACCGCGAGCCGGGAGGAAACGTACACGAGCCTGCGGGAAGGCTGCCAGGAATCGGGCCTCTGGCGGGAGGTTGACGCGGAACTCGTGCGACTGTTCGCCGGCGTCGGGTACGGCTACCTGATGGTGGACACGCTCTTCGACGCGATGAGCCATGACAAACTGCTCGACGCCGCCGGTTTCTGGGCCGACGTGCGGGCGGCGGTCGAAAAAGTGCACGACCCGCGGGAAGCCCGATCGCACTTGAAGGACGCGGCCGAGAAGTTGAAGGTGGCCCGCGAGGGGGCTTACAGCGGCAACGTCCACCTGCTCGAATGGGTGATGTCCGACCCGGCGAACCTCGGCGAACCGTGGCCCGCGGCCGTCACCGGCAACAGCCCGGTCTCGGTCATCGCCAGCGCCGAACTGCTCGAACGGATGGCGAACGAGCACCCGGAGCGGTTCGCGGAGTTGAAAGCCCGCACGCCGACCGACCTGCCGGCCGCGGTCGAGTTGTGCGTGGGATCGTACCGCGAGCGCGACGACGCCATCCTGCCGGTCGAGTCGCAGTGGTGGAACCTCCGCACCGGCCGCGAGCACACGCGAGCGCAGTTCGGCCAAGAGCCGACGGTGTTCGCCCGCCGGTCGTCGGCGTACTCGCCGCAGTCGCCGTCGTGGTGGCAGCAGTTCGGCTACCGCCACGGCATCGTCGTCAGCTTCGACGGCGCGCTGATCCCCAGCCGTTACTCGGCCGTCGTCAGTTGGCCGGGGCCGGACGGCAAGACGGTGGACGTGTTCACCCGCGAGCCGCAGCCGGCCCACGAGTCACAGACGTTCTTCAACTTCGCCTACCTTCTGCACCAGGCCATCTCGCACGACTCCACGCCGACGCTCACGCTGTTGCACAAGAAGGCGGCGGCCGTGGGGTACGGCGATTACCTCGCCCTCGGCGACCTCGCCCCGGTCTTCGGCGAGGCGATGTCGATGAGCCGGTACTTCGCCGAGACGCACGCCGGCGACTACACCGGGGCGGCGACCGGCGACGAGTTCTTCGCCGATTACCTCGACGATCGCGTCACGAACCGGCACCGGCCCGACCCCGTCGGCGGCTTCGCGAGGCACCTCCGCCTGCGCCGGCGAATCGACTCGGCGTTCGCGCTCGCCGCCCTGCACCGCAGCCTGACGCCGGAAACGCCGGAGGACAATCAACGCCTGCAACAACTGACGGATCTGGAAGACGCCATCGAGACGCGCGGCCCCGACCTCGGCACGGCCGACACGCCGGATGAACTCTCGCAGAAGCTCGAACCACTAGAAGCGGCGTTCGCGAAGCAGCTGGCCGACCGTGTACAGGTGCGGGCCGTCGAGAACCGGCCGGGGTTCATGCTGTTCAACTCGTGCGGGTTCGCCCGGCGGGTGATCGCGGAGTTCCCGAACCAGCCCGGCCCGATCGCGGTCGAAGGAATGGTGAAGGCGAGCGAGTTCGAAGGCGGCGTGGCGCGGGTGGTCGTCGAGATTCCCGGCCTCGGCTTCGCCTGGGTTCCGAAGGGGTCGGCGAGGAACGCCCTGCCGAAGCCGCGGATCAAGACGGCGGAAACGACGGTCGTACGGAACGAGTTCTTCGAGGCCGAACTCGATCCGGACACCGGCGGCCTGAGGGCGTTCCGAGATTCGAAGACACGGATCAACCGCCTCGGGCAGATGCTCGTCTTCAACCCCGGCAGCAAGATGGTGGCGACCGGCGTGAGCGTGACGCACGCCGGCACGGCCTTCGGCGAAGTCACGAGCGAGGGCCGCATCGAGAACGAGCACGGCGAACCGCTCGCCGCCTTCCGCCAGCGCGTCCGGGCGTGGATGGGCCGGCCGGTGTTGGAGATGTGCGTCGAGATCACGCCCCGGCACGCCCCAACCGGCTATCCGTGGCACGCTTATTACGGCGCCCGTTTCGGCTACCGCGACGATCGCACGGCCACCTTCCGCGGCGTCAACGGGGCGAATAGCCAGAGCACGCATGCCCGGCCGGTGTCGCCGGATTACCTCGAATTCCGCCTCGGTAGCGAGCGCACATTCGTCTTCACGGGCGGCCTCCCGTTCGTGCAGCGGCACGGCACGCGGATGATGGACGTGGTGCTGATCCCCGAAGGCGAAACGGCCACGAGCTTCGATCTGCTGATCGCCACCGACCGCGAGTACCCGATGCAGACAGCGGCCGGGTGGGTCGTCCCGACGCCGGTGGTGGAGACGACGAAGGGGCCGCCGCACATCGGCGAATCGGGTTGGCTCGCAGCCGTGGACCTGCCCAGTTTGCTTCTCACCTCGTTACGCCCAGCCGCAGCGGAGGAAGGGAAGCGGGCGATCGCGGCCCGGTTCCTGGAAACGGCGGGCTTCGCGGGGTCGGCGGAACTGCGATTTGCCCGCGACCCGACGGCCGCGAAGTTAGTGGATCTGATGGGCGTGCCGCTCAATGACGTGACGCTGATTCAAGGGGCGATCCCGCTGGAGTTCTCCGCGGGCGAGGCGGTCAGCGTCCGGGCAGAGTTCGCGTAAGTAAGCGTCAGCCCCCTGATTCTTGTTTCGTTCCGAGAATCAGGGGGCTGACGCCCCCCGCTCGCCGAGTCGTGGTCCCACGATCTCTTCCGCCCGTTTTCGCCCTGTATCTGTCAGTTTCCAACAGTCGCCGGCCCTTACCATCAGCCCGTTCGCGACCGCCCGTCGCACGACGGCCGCGGTTTGGGGTTCCGTCCAGTTCAGGTGTTCGTGCAATCCGTCCACGCGGGACTCTTCCGCCTCGGCCGGCGTGCCCGCGTGTCGGTGCAGGTGGACCGTGAGCAACGTCTCGTGAAACTCTCGCCACATCCGCACGCGGCGGATCATCTCGGCGAGTACACCCGCGCGGGGGGCGAACAGATACACCACCGCGAACATCGCCCCCAGCACGCCGGCCACCGTTCCGGCGATCGTGATGTCGAGTTCGATGGCGAGCAGCGTCCCCGTGACGGCGGCCGTGACGGCGAGGATCACGCTGAGAACCAACATCCACACCAGCCGCTTCGTCAGCAAGCGGGCCATGACCGGCGGCACCGCGAAGAACGCCAGCACCAGCACGGGGCCGACCGCGTCGAACGCCGCCACCGTGGCCAGCGAGACGCTCGTCATCAGGGCGTAGTGGACCACCGCCGGCAGAAAGCCCAACACCGCCGCGAGGCCGGGGTCGAAGGTGCAGAGCTTCAGTTCCTTGTAGAACAGGGCGATGAGGAGTACGAACACCACGAACGTGCCGCCGAGCAGGACGAACGCCCGTGGGCCGAGGTCGCGGCCGCCGACCGTGAGGCGGTCGCGGAAGGCGAGTTCCGCGGAGCCGAGCAGGACGCGGTCCACGTCGAGGTGCGTGTTCCGTAGGTACATCGAGGCGAGCAGCGTCCCCAGGCTGAACAGGAACGGGAACACGAGGCCGATCGCAGCGTCTTCCTTCAAGAGCTTCGTCCGCTGCAACCCCTCGACGAGGGCCACCGTCAACACGCCAACGGCGGCCGCCCCGAAGAACAGGAGCGGCGAAGCGGCATCCTTCACCACGAAGTACGCCAGCACGATGCCGAGCAGCAGTACGTGGCTGATCGCGTCGCCGACGAGAACCATCCGCCGCAGGACGAGGAACACGCCGGGCACCGCGCACGCCGCCGCGACCGCGGCCATCAGGTAGACGGTCTCGTTCAGTTCCGGGCCGAGGTGCGGGAAGAGGATCATGTCGAGCGAACCGCCTTCCGCACCAACCGCGGGCGGACGAGTGCCCAGAGGATCGAAACGCCGACGATGGCCGTGGCGCTGATGACGATCATCGGCCCCGTCGGCACCGTGCGGCCTTCCTCGGAAAGAAGGTGACTGCCGATCGTGCCGGCGAACCCGGCGAACGCGCCGAAGACGGCGGCGAGCGCCGACAACGGCCCGAGGCGGTGCTGCCATTGCTTCGCGGCGACGGCCGGCGCGACCAGGAGCGAACTCATCAGCACCACGCCGACCGCTTGCAGGCCGATCACGACGGTCAGGACGATCAGCGCCGTCAGCAGCCAGTCCAGGCCGCGGACTCGCCACCCCTGTACGGCCGCGAAGTCCGGGTCGAAGCTCAGCAGTTGGAACTGCTTCCACAGGGCTAACACCACCGCCACGGCGACGCCAGCGACGGCCAGCACGGCCCACAGGTCGGACTCGCGGAGCGTGGCCGCCTGGCCGAAGAGGTAGCGTTCCAGGCCGTGTTCCGCCGCGCCGCGGACGTGCTTCTTGATGTACGTGAGCAGCGCGAGGCCGATGCCGAAGAAGACGGCGAGCGTGCCCCCGAGGGCGGCGTCGAAGGTCAGGCGGCGACTGAGGCTGAACGCCCCGACCAGGGCCATCGCCACCCACCCGGCCAGGGCTGCGCCGAGGACCAACACGACCGGCGAACGGGCACCCAACAGGAAAGCCGCCGCCAGCCCTGGCAGGGCCGCGTGCGAGATGGCGTCGCCTTGCAAGCTCTGGCGGCGGATGACGGCGAACGTGCCGATGAACCCCGCCATCGCGCCGATGGCCGCCGTGCCCATCGCCACGGTTTGCAAGGTCGGGTCGAAGAAGAGTTCGATCACGGCGGCGGCCCCGTGGGGAGCGTCGTCTCACCGAGGCGGGCCAGTTCCACCGACTCCCACGACGAGGCGTCGTCGATCGGTTCGACGTGAATCGTCACCGTGATGCCCGGCATCACGTCGCACAGCCGGTCCTCGACGCGGTGGGCGTACTCGTGGGCCTCGCGGACCGACATCTCCCCGGACACGAGAAGGTGAAACTCGGCAAACGTCTTCGCCCCGGCCTGCCGCGTGCGCAGGGCGTGGAAGTCCATCCCGACCGGGAGGGCGGCGCGGATCGTTTCACGCAATTTCTTCTGTTCTTCGGGCGGCAGCGCGTGGTCCATCAGGCCGTTGAACGACCGCCGCATCAAGCCGACACCTGTGGCGAGGATGTTCAGGCCGACGACGATCGCCAGAATCGGGTCGAGGATGGCATAGCCCGTGAGCGAGACCAGGGCCAGCCCGACGAGAATGCCGGCCGAGGTGAAAACATCGGCCATCAGGTGATGGCCGTCGGCCTGAAGGACGATGGAATTGTGCGCTCGACCGACGCGGAGGAGCGTGCGGGCGACGACAAGATTCACGACCGTCGCGGCCAGCGCGATGGCCGTTCCGAGCTCAAGGGATTCCAACGGCTGCGGCGACCGGATTCGCTCGAAGCCGTAGGCCGCCGTGCCGACGCCGGCGAGGAGGATGAACATGCCCTCCAGGCCGCTCGCGAAGAACTCGATCTTCTCGTGGCCGTAAGTGTGGGTTTGGTCGGCCGGCCGGGCGGCGTAGATGAGTGACAAGTACGCCGTGACGGCCGCGAGAAGATTCACGCCGGATTCGAGGGCGTCCGACAGAAGGCCGACGGACCCGGTCACGAGGTACGCCGCGGCCTTCATCCCAATGGTGACGACCGCGGCGGCAATGGAGAGCAACGCATAGCGTTGAAGCGAACGCGACATTCAGGAATTGTAGGAGGCCGGACCGTCCGGAAGTCACTTCCGCGTGCTGGTCAGTTCGGCCAACCGCTTTTCGGCTTCCTTCATCCGGTCCTTGTCGCTGTCGTGTTGGATCACGTCGCGGTAGAGTTCGATGGCCTTCGACCGCTCGTTCAATTGTTTGTCGTAGAGGCGGGCGGCCCGCAGGCGGGCGTCGTTGGAACCGCCCTTCCGCCACTGGTAGGACCGTTCGAAGTACGCGGCTGCCCGGTGGTATTGTTTGAACGACCGCCCTTCGTAGAGTTCGCCGAGTTCGTAGGCCACGTCGGCGATTTTGTCACTGTCGGGGTACTTCGCCAGAATTTCCTGGAAGACGATCTCGGCCCGCCGCTGGTTGAGCGTGAACTCGGTGCCCAGGCCCTTGCCCTTGTAGTCTTTGCCGAGGCGGAACAGGTTGTTGGCCTCAGGCCGGTTCTGCTTCGCTTCCAGCGTGGCCGGCGGCACGTCGGAGATGTCGAGGCGGTAGGACGGCTTGTTGCTCAAGTGGAACGACTTCAACTCTTCCTCCACCCACTTCGCCCGCTCCTTGTCGCCGGTCTTCGCGTAGTAGTCGTACAGACCGACGAGGGAGTTCTGGTACTCCTTCCGCGCCGCAATGACCCGCTCCACCATCGCACCATCGTCGGCCGGCTTCGTGGGGGGGCTCTTGGCCGGGTCTGCGGTGATGCCGTGGCCGATGCCGAGCAAACCCAGGGCGAAGCAACTCAAGAGCCAGTATCGGAACTTCATCGGTGTGTACCCCTCAAAAGCGAAAAACCCACGGCGAGCCGTGGGTTCCTCCCTCGTTTCGAAGAATCGCGATTCCTACGATTTCGGCAGGTCGGTATTCGGTTTCACGGGTGGGATCGGCCCCGGGGTGTCGGTCGAGACCGGCCGGTGGTGTCCGGTGTTCCCGGAACCCGTTTGTTGCACGGGTGTGAAACTCCCGCTCGACGGCCCGCCCACTGGGGCGAACGATCCCGACGGCCGGGACTCGATTCGGCCGAAGATCATCCGGCCGGCCGGGGTTTGCAGGACGCTGGTCACGGTGATCGACACTTCGTTGCCGATCTGCCCGCGGCCCTGTTCGATGACGACCATCGTCCCGTCGTCCAGGTATCCAACCCCTTGCCCCGGTTGGTCGCCGCCCTTCACGACCTTCAGTTGTAGGTACTCACCGGGTAGCGCCACGGTTTTCAACGAGTTCGCGACTTCGTTCAGGTTGATAACGTCCACGCCCTGAAGCTGCGCGATCTTGTTCAAGTTGAAGTCGTTCGTCACGACCCGGCCGCCGATGGCCTTCGTGAACAGGACGAGTCGTTCGTCCACTTTGACCTTCTCGCCCGCCTTCACCTCGCCCACGCTGTCCTGCACGACGAGTTCGATCTTCGTGTTGTTTTGGAGGCGTTTCAAGATGTCCAGGCCGCGTCGCCCGCGGTTCCGCTTCATCTTGTCGTTGCTGTCGGCGATGGCTTGCAGTTCGTTCAAAACAAATTTCGGCACGATCAGCTTTGTGTCGATCAGTCGAGTATCGCACACGTCGGCGATTCGGCCATCGATAATCACGCTGGTGTCCAGCACCAGTGCCCGCCCGCCCTTCACCTGCTTGGAAAATTCGACATAAGGGATGAGGAAGCGAAATTCGTCCTTCGTCTGCAAGAGCAGCGCGATCGTCGCGTACGTACTAATCAGCGTAATCAGCAACCGGGCGAGGTGGGCCAACCGCGTCTGAGTCTCCTCGGCAAACCCGCCGAACACGGCCCGCACGATCGGTTCCGCGGTGAACGAAATGAGCCAGCCGATCAGCATGCCGAGGAGGAGGCCGAAGAACAGGGCGGAGATGACGGTGATATCCTTCTCCCGCTCGCGGACGTCGGTGTAAAGGATGAGGCCGCCGAGGCCGAGAACGAGAGACGTGCCGAGGACCGCCTGGAATAGCCCCTCGCCGGTTTCGTGGTTCCAGATGGTGACGAAGGTGAATGCGGAAGTGCCGACGACGAGAACGACGTAACACACACGCAGAAGCCACAACAGCATGGGAATCCTCGGGAGAAGAAGGCGGGCGTGGGCGACACCGTTTGAAGCACGTTACAGGTCGATCGTCGGCTGAAACAAACGTCGGTACTCTTGCTGGGCGAACCGGTCGGTCATCCCCGCGAGGTAGTCTGCGACCACCCGCTCCAGAGAATCGACCATCGTCCGTCCCGGCAAGGTCGGGCTGGACGCATTCCGCCCCGCCCCCGTCCAGCGGGAGAGCTGCCGTTCTGGGAGCAGTTCCGGGCTTTTCACGTATTCCTCGAAGAGCATCCGCAGGATTCGCTTCCCGTTGGCCGTCATCCGAAGAACCCGGTGGTGCCGGTAAACGCGGTCCCGCAGGAATTGCTCTAGCCCGCGTTTGAGGAGTTCCATCCGCAAACTCAGGCCGACGAGGGGCGTCCGTGCAGACCTTACGCCTTGGACGCTGTGAATGTTCTCTTGGTTCAACCGCCGGGCCGATTCTTCGAGAAGGTCGTTCACCTGCCACGCGAGGAGTTCCCGCACCACGGCCGTGCGGAGGGGATTGCCCGACAAATCCGGGTAATTCGTCCTCACCTTCTGGACGGTCGCCTGCCACAACTCCACGTCACGGAGGTCGTCGAACGCCACGAAGCCGAGACCAAGGGCGTCGTCGATGTCGTGGGTGTCGTAAGCGATACTGTCCACAACGTCCACGACCTGGGCTTCTAACAGTGGCGACCCGGAATCGCGGAACTCCGCCGCCTCCGGTCCGTCCAGCTTCCGGCAGTGCTGGAGGAACGATTCCCGGACCTCGAAGGTGAGGTTCAAGCCCGGAAACTCGGGGTACCGCTCTTCCAACTCGTCGACCCGGCGGAGGCCGTAAAGGTTGTGGTTGAAGCCGCCGTGCTGTTTCAGGCACTCGTTCAGGGCGTCCTCCCCCGCGTGTCCAAACGGCGGGTGGCCGATGTCGTGAGCGAGCGCGATCGTTTCCGTCAAGTCTTCGTTCAGCCGCAGGCGTCGGGCGACGGTCCGAGCGACCTGCGTGACTTCCAGGGTGTGCGTCAACCGCGTGCGGTGGTGGTCGTTGACCGAGGCGACTAAAACCTGCGTCTTGCCGGTCATGCGGCGGAAGGCCGAACTGTGAACAATCCGCTCGCGGTCCCGCTGGAACGCCGACCGGAACGGGTGCAGCGGTTCCGCGTGTCTGCGACCGCGGCTCGCGCCGGACCGCATCGCGTACGGGGCGAGCCACTGGTCTTCGAAAGCGTGCCAGTCGGCCAGCGAGCCGAGGGTGGGAGACATCGTCGAATTCGCCTGTCGTCGGGGTGAGGTGTCACAGTTCCCGTTTCAACACATCATACAGCGATTCGAGCGACTGGACGATGACCTTCGTGTCGGTCAGCACGGGCATAAAGTTCGTGTCGCCGTTCCAGCGGGGTACGATGTGCCAGTGCAGGTGGCCGGGCAATCCCGCCCCGGCGACTTTGCCGAGATTCAGCCCGACGTTGAACCCATCCGGCTGAATGCACCGTTTCAGGGCAGCCATCAACCGCGCCAGAAGTTGTTGGAGTTCCAGCGATTCCGCGTCGGTAAGGTCGTCTAATCCGCTTTTATGAGCGAGCGGGCATACCAGTAGGTGTCCATTGTTGTACGGGAAGCGGTTCAACACCACGACGGCCCGTTCCGTGCGAAGAAGGATCAAATTCGCACGATCCTCGGTCTCGACCAAAGTGCGGCAGAGAAAGCAATCTTCGCCCTCCGCCGGCTTAACTTTTGGCGTGGCCGCATACGCCAGCCGCCACGGTGCCCAGAGTTGATCCACGGAAACTTCCTCAGTGTATGGGTCCGTTATATGGCTGGCGGTTGACAGTCCTTCACACGCTTCTAAGATGACAGCCTTGTAGTTTTTGACCCGAACCCGAGACAGTCTCATGGCAGTCCCCAAACGGCGGACGTCGAAGTCCAAGCAAGGCATGCGGCGCAGCCACCACCATAAGAAGCCGGTGGGCGTCCAATACTGCCCGCAGTGCAACGAACCCGTTCTGCCGCACCGCGTCTGCGGTAACTGCGGCAATTACCAGGGCCGGACCGCCATCGTCGTCAAGGCCGAAGAAGCCGCCGAAGGAAGCTAAGTCATGCGGATCGCTCTGGATGCGATGGGAGGCGATAACGGCCCCCCACCCAACATCGCCGGGGCGGTCCAAGCCCTTCAAGCCGCGTCCGACCTCACCGTCGTCCTCGTCGGTGACGAAACCACCCTCCGCGAACAACTCGCGTCGGCCGGCGACTACCCAACGGATCGCTTGGAAATCGTCCACGCCGCGCACAGCGTCGGCATGAACGAGAAGCCGGCCGAGGCGATGCGGGCGAAGCCGGACAACTCCATCGCCAAGTGCTGGGGTTTGCTCGCCGCCAAGAAGGTCGATGGCCTCGTTTCCGCTGGAAATACCGGGGCGGTCGTCGCGGGCGGGCTGTTCCTCCGTAAATTCCTGAAATGCGTCCACCGACCAGGGATTGCGACCGTGATGCCGACGGCGAAGGGCCGTTGCGTCATCATGGACGTCGGCGCGAACGTCTTCCCGAAGGCCCGCCACCTGCTCGAATACGGGGCGATGGGTAGCGTCTTCGCGAAGCACATGCTCGGCGTCGAACGGCCGACCATCGGCCTGATGAACGTCGGCGAGGAAGAGGGCAAGGGCCACGACCTCGTGCAAGACACCTACAACCTCTTCCGCACCAGCAGCCTGAAAGACCGTTTCGTCGGCAACATCGAAGGCCGCGACATTCACTCCGGCAAGGTCGATGTTGTCGTCACCGACGGCTTCGTCGGCAACGTGATTATCAAGCTCTCGCAAGGCTTGTTCGAGTTCGTGATGGGCATGGTCGGACAAGAGGTGATCGGCCAACTGTCGGCCGAGAAAGACCTGGCGAAGAAGGCCCTTCACGGCCTCGTGCAGAAGTACCATTACAGTGCGTTCGGCGGTGCCCCGCTGCTCGGCGTCGATGGCGTTTGCATTATCTGCCACGGCTCGTCGAAAGACCGGGCCATCGCCAACGCGATCGGCGTCGCGGCCCAGGACGTGCGAGTCAAACTGAACGAGAAGATCGTCGCGGAACTGGAAACCCTCCCGACGACCTCCGACTGATTCCGGCGGAACCTGTCATGTCACGGCTCGCGTTCCTTTTCCCCGGTCAGGGTGCCCAACACGTTGGCATGGCCGGCCCGCTGTGCGACTCGTCGCCATCGGCCAAGGCGCTCTTCGACGAAGCTGCCGGCATTCTCGGCTACGATCTCCTGCACGTCTGCGTTCAGGGCCCCGTTGAGCGGTTGAACGCCACCGACGTGAGCCAACCGGCGATCTTCGTCGCCAGCCTCGCCGCCCTCGAACAATTAAAGGCGACCACGCCTGCCCTCGTCAACGATGTCGTCGCCACCGCCGGCTTGAGCCTGGGCGAGTACACCTCCCTCGTGTTCGCCGGGGCGATGTCCTTCGCGGACGGGTTGAAGGTCGTGAAAGCCCGCGGCGAGGCGATGCAAGCCGCAGCCGAGGCGACCCCGAGCGGCATGGCGAGCATCATCGGCCTGGAAGCGGCAGAAGTCGAATCGCTGGCGGCCGAAGCCCGGCCGAAGGGATTGATCGAAGTCGCGAACCTACTCTGTCCTGGCAACACAGTGGTTTCCGGTACGGCAGTCGCCATCGACGAAGTCTGCCGCATTGCCGAAACGCGAAACCTGCGAGCCATCCGGTTGGCCGTCGCCGGGGCCTTCCACACCGAACTCATGAAGCCGGCCGACCAGAAGTTGGCCGCCGTGCTGGACGCGGTGCAAATTCAGCCGCCGCGCATCCCGGTTTGGTCGAACGTGGACGCGAAACCGCACACCGACCCGGCCGAGATTCGCGGCCTGTTGGTGCGGCAAGTCCTCGCGCCGGTGCGGTGGGAGGAAACCATCCGCGGCCTGTTGGCCGAGGGCGTGGAGAAGTTTTACGAGATCGGCCCGGGCCGCGTGTTGGCCGGGTTAATCAAGCGGGTCAGCCGGAAAATGGAGATCGTCAACGTAACCGCGTGACGGCCCTTTTCTTTTCGGCCCAGCCTTCGTAAATTCTAACCCACGGACTGCCTGCCAGCCCCGCACCCACGGCCGCCGAATAAGGGACGTTCAGCGGCGAAGAAATACCGACCGACCCGTGGCGGAACCGACCGACGACCGGCCGGACCGAGACTCCCGCCGCCCTGGAGGATTGAAGCGTGTCCGACGAGCAAATTCGCCAAAAAGTGATCGACATCGTTTGCGAACACTTGGCCGTTAACAAGGACCAGGTGACCGACAAAACGAGTTTCATCGAGGACATCGGGGCCGACTCGCTCGACATCGTCGAGTTGGTGATGGAACTCGAAGAAGAGTTCGACATTCAAATCCCCGACGATCAAGCCGAAAAGATCAAGACCGTCGGCGAGGCGGTGGAACACATCAAGGTCGCCGTCAAGAACAAGGACAAGGACGGCGGCGCCAAGGCGTAAGCCGACCGGCCGACCATTCGCGGAACCCCCTTTCCGCGGCCGGTCGGCCGTTCTCTTTTTATCGTGGGAGTAGGAATGACCCGCCGTCGCGTCGTGGTCACCGGCATCGGCACCGTCAACCCGCTGGCGAACTCGGTCCCCGACACCTGGCGGGACCTCTTGGCCGGTAAGAGTGGCATCGCGCCGCTAACCCTGTTTGATGTGTCGAAGTACAAGGTCCGGTTTGGCGGCGAGGTCAAGAACTTCAAGCCCGAGCCGATCATCGACCACAAGTCCGTCCGGCGGATGGACCGGTTCACGCAGTTCGCGCTGTACGCCTCCCACGAGGCCGTCACTGACAGCGGCATCGACTTCGCCAAGTACGACCCGTTCCGCCTCGGCTGCATCATCGGTAGCGGCGTCGGCGGGTTGGCCGAGTTCGAGGACGGCCACGGCACCCTTCTCAGCAAGGGGCCAGACCGCATGTCGCCGTTCGTCATCCCGAAGATGATCCCGAACGCGGCCAGCGGCAACATCAGCATCCGCTACGGCCTCCGCGGGCCAAACACCACCGTCAGCACAGCCTGCTCCTCCGCCGCCCACGCGATGGGCGATTCGATGCGGCAAATCCAGTACGGCTTCGCCGACGTGATCGTGTCCGGCGGTGCGGAAGCCGCCATCACACCGACCGGCCTCGGCGGGTTCATTGCCGCCCGCGCCTTGTCGCACCGCAACGACGACCCCGCCCACGCTAGCCGCCCGTTCGAGAAGGACCGCGACGGCTTCGTCCTCAGCGAAGGGGCCGGGATTCTCGTCCTCGAAGAGTACGAACACGCGAAGAAGCGTGGCGCGAAGGTGTACTGCGAACTGCTCGGCTGCGGCAACACCGCCGACGCCTACCACATCACCGCCCCGCACGAGGACGGCATCGGTGCGGCCGAAGCGATGCGGGCCGCCTGCCGCGAGGCGGGTTGGAATCTGAACGAAGTGCAGTACCTCAACGCCCACGGCACCAGCACCGGCCTCGGCGACGTGGCCGAGACGAAGGCGATGAAGCAAGTCTTCGGCGACCACGCGAAGAAGCTAATGGTGTCCAGCACCAAGAGCATGATCGGCCACCTGCTCGGAGCCAGCGGCGGTGTGGAAGCAGTGGCCTGTGCCCTGATGATGAAGCACGGCGTCATCCACCCGACGATCAACCACACCACGCCGGACCCCGAGTGCGACCTCGACTACGTGCCGAACACGCCGCGAGAAGCCCGCGTGACGAAGGTGCTGTCGAACAGCTTCGGCTTCGGTGGCCACAACTGCTCGCTGGCGCTGGGCACAGTCTAACGCAGGGCAAATCTTGTAGGTCGGTTCAAGGGGCTTTGCGACGAGCCCGACCTACAAGAACAGCAATGATCGTTCCCGACGAGTCTTTCCGATCCTTGCCCCTAACAACTCTCTAACTCGACGAATGTGGTTTCAGGCCGCACCTGCTCTAACGGCAATCCCAACGCCTCGGCGACAATCAGTCGCACCTTCAGTGTCACGTCGCCGTGCGACCAACTGTACCCACTGCTGACGTGTTCCCGAAACCGCGTGCCGTACATCGTCAGTTCACCGACGGTGCGGACGAACGGCGGCAAGATCGTGGCCCAAGGACGACTCGCTCTGAAAGTCACATACCAGACGGGAATAACCACGAGAGCAGCCGGCCACCACCGGCCTACTGCCAGACCAATGCCAGCGATTACCGTGATAGCCAAGAGTGAACATACGCAGCGGGCGGTCGTCGATAGTTCGAGAAGTGGAACGCGCAGCCCAGCGGCTCGCAACGCCGCCCACACTGACCGTCGGCGGGATGGCGGTATCAGGGCGTCAAGCCGAACAGCCGGGGTTATGCGGCCGCGGGGCAATCCCGCCGATGCACACAGAGTTGTGCGATAGCGGCCAAACATGCGGATGACGGGGTTGTAATATTCTGACATCGCTCGTCCTCGTTGCCTCAGATTCCTTACCGACGAGTCGATACGACCACTTCGACGATCTTACTCTTTCGCCGCCTTCGCCTCGTCCACCGAAATCAGTCCGTCCCCATCAGCGTCGAGTTTGTTGAACAACTCCAACGGCCCCAGGAACTCTTTCCGCGACACGTCGCCGTCGCCGTTGCGGTCCATCTTCACGAACCACGCGAGGGCGGAAGCCGACGCGGCCGGCCGCGAGGCGGGCATCTGGGGGCTGACGGCGAAGTCGGCCACGTCCCGCGGCGAGACAGACATGCCCAACGGGCGGATGCCGTTTACGACGGGACGGATCGGGAACGACCGGGGAACCTGATTTTTCGTCAGGCTGCCGTCTGTTGTGAGGAAGTCCTTCAGCACCGTCGGCATCGCCGCGAGTTCGCGTTGTGAAAGCTGGCCGTCACCGTTGGAGTCGATCAGTTCGAACAACCCGCGGCCCTGATCGACGACCGAGATGTCGGCCCGGCAGACCGCGAGCGGTGCGAAGGCGTCCAACGCGGCCGTCAGTTCCTTCTCATCGAGTTTCTCGTCCCCGTTGCGGTCTAGCACCCCGAACGCGGCGGTCAGGGCCGACTGGTCCTTGAGTTTCGCCTTCTCGACGACACCGTCTTTGGCGGCCGTCTTGAAGGCGAGCCGCAGTTGCGAGGTTGTTACCGTCCACTCGGCCACCGACGAGTTGGAGGGGGCGGCGACCTCGAACCGCGACCCGGCCGCTGTCGCGACGCCGAGCGGCGTGACGGTCGACTTCGCCGCGTCGGATTGAAGGGCAAGGTTCACCATTAACAGGGGTGGCTGTTTCAGCCAGCCGAGCAGTTCGTCGGTGTCGAGTTGCCCGTTGCCGTCGCGGTCGAACGCGGCGAACACTTTCTCGGTCATCCCCATCTCGCCACGGCCGAGCGTGGTCGCCTTCGCCTTGCCCCGCGCGGCGAGCAGTTGCTTCACCGCCTTCAACGGTTGGGCACTGAGCGAGAGCAGGTCGTTCGGGTTAGACGGCGCGGGGTCTTGCGGCCGCGTGCGTGGTGCGAGGGCCGTTTGTCGGCCGGTGGCTCGTGTCAGGAGTTCCGCGGCCGTTAGCCACTCGTCCTCGTTCACGTCGAGGAATTCGAGGCGTTCGCGGGCCGCCAGGAGTTCACTTCGCGACAGTTTGCCGTCACCGTCCGCGTCGAGGTGGCGGAAGAGGGCGTTCGTCAGCGCGGCCGAGTTGTCAGGGGCGGCCAAGAACTGCACGTTGACCGAGCCGAAGCCCGCGGCCTTTAAGGCTTCGACGAACACCGCCTTGTCCACCTTCTCGACGCCCTTCTCGAAGGTCAGGCGGCCGGACAAGTCGGACGGACTGACCTCGCCGGTCAGATCGACGATCGAGCGGGGCCGACGTCCGGAGCGACCACCGAGGAACGCCCGCTCGGCCTCGTCAAGTTGCCCGTCGTTGTTGCGGTCGAGGAAGGCGAACAACCCGTCGACCGCCTTCGTCCAAGTCTCCTCAATCGGCTTGCCGTCGAGGATGACGTTGAACTGCACGATGCCGGGCGAGCCAGGGGTGAAGTACGCCACCGGAACGCCAGTCGAATCGGCGGCCGAAGCCGGCAGCCCGATGAGTACCGCGGCCGCGGCGGCCTTCAGGAAGCGGATCATGCCAGGGCCTCGGTGACGGGTTGGGCGGCCTGATCGACGATGCGAATCGGGCGGCCGACGTTCGACATGTTCTGCTTCTTGTAGTCGATGCCGAGCGCGCCGCACACGGTCGCGAGTAGGTCTGGCACGCTCGTCGGCCGATCTTCGACCTTCGTGCCCGCCGCATTCGTCTTGCCGACGGCCTGACCGCCCTTGACGCCGCCGCCGGCGACGACGGCCGACCACGCATCGGGGAAGTGATCGCGGCCCTTCTGGGCGTTGATCTTCGGCGTGCGGCCGAACTCGCCCATCCAGACGATCGTGGTCGAATCGAGCAAGCCGCGATCCTTCAAGTCGGCCATCAGCGTGGACCACGCCGGGTCGAGGACGCCGCAGAGGTTCTTCACGGCGTCGAAGTTCTGGGCGTGCGTGTCCCAGCCGTCGAGCGTCACTTCCACGAACGGCACGCCGCGTTCGACCAATCGGCGGGCGAGCAGGCAGCCCTGGCCGAAGAGGTTGCGTCCGTAACGGTCGCGGAGTTCGGCCTTCTCGTCCTTCAGGTCGAACGCCTTCGCCGTCTCCGGCTTCATCAGCCGCACGGCCGCCTCGTAGGCGTTCTTGTGGCTGTCAGCCGCGAGGCCGGGGCGGGAGTCAACAAAGCCCGCCTCCAGGTCGCGCATGAGCGACAGTCGATCGTCAGCCTGTGAACCGCTGACGCCGCCGTACCGCCCGAGGTTCTGCACCTTCAACTGTTCGTCGGAGGTGTCCACTCCGCCCCCTGCCCCGACGCGCGCGGCCTGCCCGTCGGCGACGATCAGCGGCGAGAACTGCGGGCCGAGGAAGCCCGGACCGAAGGCGTTCTGGGCGAACGCCCGTTGCGGGGCGATGCTCACGAACGGCGGCAAATCCACGCCGTCCCGCTTCAGTTCCTTCGCCACGAGTGCGCCGACAGCAGGGAAGTCAATCGCCCCCTGCGGCAACGTCCCGGTGCGAAGGAGGTACGTCGCCCGCCCGTGGTCGCCCTCCTTCGTGCTCATGCCGCGGAGGACGGCCATATTCTTCGCTTGGGCCGCCAGCTTCGGCAGGTGTTCACCGAACTTCAGCCCAGGGGCGGCGGTTTCAATCTCCTTGTACGGGCCGCCGTTCGCGTGGCCGGGCTTCAAGTCCCATAGGTCGATGGTGGCCGGGCCGCCGGACATCCACAGGAGGATGCACGACCGCTTGCGGTCGGGGTTGGTCCCGGCGGCACGGGCGAGGTTGCCGAGCCAGCCGGAGACGGAAACCGTCGTCGCGAGCTTGATCGCGTCGCGGCGGGAGAAGTGTGCGTCAAATCGCGACATCGGAGAGCCTCCGTTAGTGGTTCGTGCGGAACTCGATGCTGTTCAGGATCGCCCACAGCACGTCGTCGTAGCGGCTGGTCTTACCGCCCTCGACGTGCTTGAGCGTGCGCTTCAACTCGGCGTCCGTCGGCTTGCGGTTCAGCACCGTCAGGTAAATCGCCTCAATGCGGTCGTTCGCCGACAGGCCGGGCAACTCCACGATGGCCGAGAGGGTACGGCTCGCCTGCGCGGTCGTCGCCTCACCGACGAGGCCGCCGTTCATCAGGGTGAGCGCCTGAATGATGGTGGTCTGCGTCTCGGTCGGCTTGCCCATGCGGTTGAAGGTTTCGAGGAACTGCCGCTTCGGACTGCCGTTCGCCTGGAGGTAGTTCCCACCGGGGCCTTCGAGCGGCATGCCCACTACCACCGACAGGCTGTCGAAGAGTTGCTCCGGCGTTAGCCCCTGGACGGGGAAGGCGGCGAACAGTCGCGGATCGCGCTGGAGCGGGTCGGTAATGGTGCTGGCCCGCTGGTACGTTTCGCTCAGGCAGATGGCCCGCACGATGAACTTCGTGTCGAAGCCCGATTCGATGAACGCGGTCGCGAGGGCGTCGAGCAGTTCCGGGTGGCTCGGCAGGTTCTTCTCGTTGAAGTCGTCCACCGGGTCCACGATGCCGACGCCGAACAAGAGACCCCAGAGGCGGTTCACGACCGCCTTCGCGAAGAACGGGTTGTCCTTCGCCACGACCCACTCGGCCAGCGTCACGCGGGGGCTTTTCTTGAACTGCCAGGCCGGCTCCTTGTCGTCGAGAAACGTGGCCGGCACGGCGCGGTCGGTATTCGGGATCGACATCTCGCGGCGGTTTGGCAGTTCGCGGAGCGCCCCGTCCTGTCGCGTCACGCCGCCGTAGAACGCGG
This sequence comes from Limnoglobus roseus, assembly GCF_008254045.1. Classification (GTDB taxonomy): domain Bacteria; phylum Planctomycetota; class Planctomycetia; order Gemmatales; family Gemmataceae; genus Limnoglobus; species Limnoglobus roseus. The sequence goes on from NZ_CP042425.1 coordinate 7,711,459, forward strand.
CCAGCCCCCAGAACTGTTCACGGCTCCACTTCGCGAACGGGTGGTTGTGACACTGGGCGCACTCCAACTGCACGCCGAGGAACAGCCGCGACGTGGCCGCCGCGAGGTTTTCGGGCTTGCCTTCCTTTGCGGTGTAGAACCCAATTGGGGTTGTCGTGTCGTCCTCGCCGGTCGGCGTGCGCATCGTCGTCGCCCGACCGTCGAGCGGGAAGGCGATGAGTTCCTGTACCAGTTTGTCGAACGGTTGGTTCGCCTGCACGCGGTTCCGCAGCCACGCCTCGAACGCGGGAACGGTGGTTGCGACTTCCGCGTTCGCCACGGCCTCCGGCAACAGCCAGCCGCGCCAGGTGGTGGTCATGTGCGTCGCGTAGGCGGCCGAGTTCAGGAGTTTCTCGACCGCCTTCACCCGCTTGTCCGGGGCGGTGTCTTCGAGAAACGCCCGCACCTCGGACGGCGTGGCGGTGTGGCCGGCCAAGGCAAGGTGGATGCGGCGGAAGAAGGTGGCGTCGTCCGACCGGGGGGCGGGCTTCACCTTGTCCGCGGCGTGCCGTTGACTGACGAAGCGGTCGATTGCGGATGCGAGGGCGATTGCATCGCGGGGTTGGCCCGCGAACGCGGCCGTCGAAACTGCCGTGAGTACCAGCGCGGCAAACCATCTCATGGCAGTTTCTCCTGCGGCCAGTCCCAGAACTTCGCGGCTTCATCGCCCGCCGACAGAATCGCTCGCCCGTCCCGCGGTACGACGAGACTGACGACCGCCTCTCGATGGGCGTGGAGCATTCGCGTCCGCTGCCCGGTGGCCACGTCCCATTCGTACACGTGCCCGTCGTGGCCGGCCGTAAAGACCCGCGTTTCGGTCGGGTCGAACGCGACCGCGTGAATCCGCCCGCCGGCCGTGATCGGCCGGAACGACTCGTGCCGCGTTCGCGTCCAGACGTCCCAGAAGGCGACCTCGTGGCGGGCGGGGGATTCCCCATCGGCGTCCCGGTTAATGACGACGGCCGCCCGGCCGCCGTCCCGCGAAAAGAGAATTTGGTCGATCGTCCCGCTTTCCGCCACGGGCAGTCGCGACTCTTCCTTCCCCGTCGGCAGCTGGCAGATGATGACATCACCGCTATTGTTGCCGAGGGCGATCTTCTGACCGTTGGGAAGGAACGCCACGGCAGTGAGGCCGTCGAGGCGGGTCGCGATCCGCCGGAAGAGCGAACCGGATTCGATGTCCCAGAGCATCACGCCGGCCATCCTCGGCCCGGTCACGGCGAGCGTCTTACCGTTCGGGGAGACGGCGATCTTCGGGTCGGCGGTCGGCACGACCATCGCGCGGATCGGCTGACCGCGTTTCAAATCCCAGACGCGCACGCGCTCGTCCCGGCCGACGGAAAGCAGTCGCGTCTCGTCGAGGAACACCATCGCCGTGACACCGCCCGCGTGGCCGTCGAACCTGCCCGCTTCTTGGGCCGTCGCGGCGTTCCAGACGCGGATGCCGCCGTCCTGCCCGCCGGTTGCCACAATGCGGCCGTCCGCGGACAGGGCCACCGCCGTCACGTCCCGCGGGTGGCGGAACGACTGCCGGGCTGTTTCCGGCAGGCCGGCCGACGGCCACACGAGGACCGTCCCGTCGTGCGACAGCGTGAACAGCAAGTGCCCCGTCGGCGAGAGGAGCACGGCCGCGATCGCCTCGGCGTGGGTCGGCTGCGGCGGACCGACGTGCCCGCGGAGTTTGCCAGCGGCGGGGTTGATGTTCAAGACATGGCCGGCGAAGGTGCCCGCGAACAAGGTCGATCCGCCCGCGGAGAACGTCAGGGCCGTCACGGCTTCGGGCGAAGGAATGACGACGGCCGTGCCGTCGGTCGGGTTCCAGACACGAATCGTGCGGTCCTCGCCTCCGGTCGCCAGTCGAAGGCTGTCAGGACTAAAGCGGGCGGTACGGACGGTGCCGATGTGGCCGGTGAGCGTTCGTTCTTCGCGGCCCTGTTCGGCGTCCCACACCTTCACCAAACTATCAGCCCCCACCGAGGCGAGCCGCCGCCCGTCTGGGGAGAACGCGACCGCTCGCACTGTGGCGGTATGGCCTGGCAGTGACACCGCGATGTCACCGGCCTTCAAGTCGTGGAGCAGGACTTGCTTGCCGTACCCGGCCGACGCCAACCGCCGCCCGTCCGGAGAGAATGCGATCGCCAGCACCCAGTTCGCGTGGCCGGATAGGGTGCGGTGCGTACCGGTTTGAAGGTTCCAGACTTTGACGGCCGCATCGTTACCCGCCGTGGCCAACGAGCGACCGTCCGGGGAGTACGCCACCGCGTTCACCGTCTCGGCGTGGCCGGTCAGCGTGAAGGCGACCCGCTTCGCGTCCAGATCCCACACCATGACCTGCGACCCGACTGCCAGGGCGAGGAAGCGGCCGTCCGGCGACATCGCGGCCGCGGTGATCGTCTCCAACTCGTCGGCGAGTTTGAGGCGGATCGGCGTCGGCAAAAACTGCACCGCCTCGCGCGACGGCTGTTCCAGCACGGCCGGGCGTTCACCCAGCCCCGTCGGACGGCCTTCTGAAATGGGCAGGACCATTGCCGTGAGGCGGGCCAGGCGCGGGCCGGCCGCGAGCAACACCACCGCGAACGCGAGCAGGGCCACGCGGACGGTTCGCGAGAGGTGGCGGGGTTTCGAACCATCGAGGATTCGCGTCAGTCGGGTGCGGAGGGACCGCACGTCGCCCATCGCACTCGCGAACCGCGGGGTAGCGCGGGCGGTCGCCAGGAAGTCGATCGTGTCGAGGATGGCCGAGGCGTAGGTCGGGCCGGCACCGGGGTAGATCGTCATCACGACGGCGTCGCAGCAATCTTCTTCGAGGCGGCGTAACTCGCGGCGGGCCAGCCACGCCAGCGGGCACCACCAGTACACGGCGACCGTGACCGTTTCCAGCCATCGCACGAGGTGGTCCCGCCGCCATACGTGAGCAAGTTCGTGAGCAACGACCGTGGCCCGCTGCTCGGCCGTCAATCGGTCCAGCAAGTTGTGGGGGAAGTACAGCGTGGTCTTGCCCACCGACCACACGAACGGGGCCACTTCCCCCGGCAGCAACCGCACGCGCGGGGCACGCAGCCCCAACCGTGCGGCCACGTCGGCCACTTCGCGGGCGAACGAATCGGGGGCGGCCGTGCCAAACCGCAGGTACTTCGCGAACCGGCGGACGTGGACGACGGTGAACGCCGCCCACGCCGCGATGCCCGCTAGCCAGACGACCGCCACCACCGACCGCCACGGAAACGGCGGGGCGGCGGGAACCGTTGGCGTGACGGCGGCCGGGGTCGGCGTCTCGGAGGTCGCCGACGGTGGTTCGGCCTGGGATCGGATCACGATTTCCGGGAGATCGACCGCTGTCCGTGGGACGATGACTTCCGGTCCGCTGTCGGCGACAACTGGGTGCAATTCTTCGGGCGGGAGGACGCGGATCGGCACGGTGAATAGCGGCGGCGTGACGAGTTTGACGAGGACGAGCAACCAGAGGACGTGGGCGACGGCCGGGCGGTTGAGCCAACGGCCGCACGCGACCGCGGCGACCGCCAGGACGCCGGCGGCGATGAGGTTGCTTGCGATGGCGTCGAACGGCACGGCGGGCATGACGGCCTCCGCTCCGGGGTCAGGGCATCTTGGGTTGGATCGTGTTCAACAACTTCCGCAGCTCTTTGCGGTCGCCCTCACTGATCGACTCGGTCTTCAACAGGTGCGTGAGGACGGGGGCGATCGACCCGCCGCACAACCGCTCGGCCACGGCCCGGACGCGGTCGCCGACGAAGGCCTCCCGGCTCACGCTCGCCGCGAAGACGTGCGTCATGGCGGCCCGGTTGCGGGCGACGCAGCCCTTCTGTTCCAGCCGTTCGAGGAGCTTTTGCACCGTCGCGTAGTGGCTCGTGCCGCCGGACGGATAAAGGCGATCCGTGAGTTGGCGGATCGTGGACGGGCCGTCGTCCCAGAGTGCTTGCAGCACCCCGAGTTCGGCGTCCGTCACGTCCGGTCTGTCGTGGGCGGGCATTGGGAGAGCCTCGGATGAAGGTATGATGACTCCCAGGGTAAGACAAACTGTCTGAACTCGCAAGAGGAATCCCACGGGCCGGGCCGAATTCCCCGCGGGCGGGTCGCTACTTCTTCCCCGCGTCGGGCTGCCACCGCACGATGTAGGCGTCGGCCCCGCCACTGTAGACCGTCTTGCCATCGGGCGAAATCGCCACCGACACGACGGCCTTTGCGTGGCCCTCGTAGGCGGCGATGACCAGCCCCGTCTCGGCGTTCCAAAGGCGGTTGACGTGGTCCAGGCCAACGGACACGATCACCTTGCCGTCGGCGTTGAAGCAGGCGTTCTTGACGCCGCCGGTGTGGGCGTCGATCTTGCGAACCTCCATCCCCGTCTTCGCGTCCCAGAGGCGGAGGGTGCGATCCATCGACCCGGTGAGAATCTTCGCCCCGTCCGGCGAGAAGAGGATGACACTGACCGCGGCCGTGTGGCCCTTCAGCCGCATCACTTCCTTCTTCGTGTCAAGGTCGTACACCACGCAAGCGTTCTCCTCGCCGGCCGCGACGATCGCCCGCTTGCCGTCGGGCGTCAAGGCCAGGGCGGTGACGGCGTCCTTCACCTTGAACCGCTTGACTTCTTTGCCGGTGGCGATCTCCCAGACGCGAACGGTCGAATCGTTCCCGCCGGCGACCACGAACTTGCCGTCGGGGGTGAGGGCCACGCCGTTGATGTCGTCTTCCTCGTCGTAGTCCTCGAACTTCGCAACCTGCTCCTGCGTCTCGACGTTCCAAACGACGAGTTCGCCGTTACCGCCGCCGGTCACGGCCCGCTTGCCGTCCTTGCTCAGGGCCATGCACAGCACCTTCCCCATCAGGTCTTCCATCGCCTCCGGTTCCTTGCCCTTCGCCGGATCCCACACGCGGACGAGTCCGTCCCACCCGGCCGACACGAGCCTTTTGCCGTCGGGCGTCATCTGGAGGCACGACACCCAACTCTCGTGGCCGGTGAACCGTGTGCCCAGGTTGGCCGACCGCGTCAGGTTGAAGGTGCGGACCGTCGCGTCGGCCGTCACGGTGAAGATGACCTTGTCCGCTTCCTTGAGCGGGAAGATCCCCGTGATAGCAGTCGTGTGGCCGACGAATCGGGCTTGCTCGGCCCATGCCGTGGTGTCGAGGGCGATGAGCGACTTGCCGACGGTGCCGAACAGCAATTCCGCCCCGTCGGCCGTGAAGGCGGCGGACGCGACCGCCGCCTGCGTGCGCTGGGTGTGCAGCAGTTTCTTCGCCGCGATGTCCCAGACGCGCAGAGCCGAGTCGGCCCCGGCCGAAGCGAAGATCGGCTTCGTCGGGTGGAACGCGAGGGCCAGGATTTCGCCGGTGTGGTCGGTCCAGCCGGCCAGTGGCGTGCCGGTGGCCGCGTCCCACAACTTCAGTTCCGCCGGGGCGTTCTTCTTGACGATGTCGGTACCACTGACCAGGAAGCGGCCGTCCGGCGAGAACGCGAGGGCCGTGACGGTGGCGGTGTGGCCGTCGAAAGCGGTGCGCTCGCGGAACTCTTTCAGATCGGCCCCCGGTGCGGGGTTGTCGTAGACGAGGATGCGTTTATCCGTGCCGCCGGTGACGAACGTCTTGCCGTCCGGCGAGAATGCTGCCGCCCGCACCGCCCCGCGGTGGCCGTCGAGGAGGGCGAGTTGCTTGCCGGTAGTCGCGTCCCACAGCACGCCGAGGCGGTCGCGGGCCACGCTAATCAGCTTCGTGCCATCCGGCGAGAACGCCAGTTGCAGGATTGTCCCCTTGTGCGCTTTCAGCGTCGAGATGATCTCGCCGGTCTTCGCGTCCTGCACGTGGATGGCGAACTTCTCGGCGACCATCGCCAGCCGCTTGCCGTCCGGCGACAGGGCAGTGACGCCGGTGCCTCCGGTCTTGCTCGGCACTTGCGTCGCCGGGAACACGCGCGGCAGGGCGGCGTTCCAGGTGCCGAGAGTGTGGTCGAGGCTAGCCGTCACGATTTGCCGGCCGTTCGGGGCGAACGCGACGCCGTAGATCGCCTCGGCGTGCCCTTCCTCCAGGGCCGAGAGTTGGCCGCCGGTCTTGACCTCCCACAGCCGCAGCGACTTGTCCGCGCTCACGGTCGCGAGCAGTTGCCCCCGCGGCGAGAAGGCCACGCCGGTGACGATGTCCGCGTGCCCAGTGAGTGTGTGAATTGTCTCCTTCGAGGCGAGATCCCAAACGCGGGCCGCGTTGTCCTCGGAGCCGGACGCCAGCATCGTGCCGTCCGGCGAGAACGCGACAGCTCGCACGAAGCCGGTGTGCCCCTTCAGCGAGCCGGTCACTTCGAACTTCGTGTTCCACAGGTTGATCCGCCGGTCGGAGCTCCCCGTGGCGAACGCCTTGCCGTCGGGCGAAACTGCGATGCACCAGATCGCCCCCTTGTGTTCCTCGTAGTTGTTCGTCTCCTTGCCGGTCGCGAGGTCCCACGCCTTGAGCGTCTTGTCGGCACTGCCGCTCAGCAGAGTGACGTTGTCATGCAAGAACGCCACCGACAGCACGGCGTTCTCATGGCCGCGGAAGATGTGCGTCCGCTTGCGGGTGGCAATGTCCCAGACGCGCACCGACTTGTCGTAGGACGCCGACGCCAACTTCTTGCCGTCTTTGCTGAAGGCAATGGCGGCGATGGCGTCGTCGTGTTCGGCCAGCGTGGCCAACTTCTTGCCCGTGCCGGCTTCCCACAGGACGACGGCCTTGTTCGCCCCGCCGGTGGCAACAATGCCGCCGTCCGGCGAGAACTGCACCGCCAGCACTTCCTCGTCGTGCGTGAGCGTGGACGGCTTGTCCTCGTACTGCGACGACTCCGGGAAGGCGTCCCCCTTCGGCTTCGCGGGTGGGTCTGCCGCGGGTACAAGGACGACCGCGGCGAACAGCACGAGGATTGCGATGCGGGCCATGCGAACGATCCTCGAAACTGAATAAACGGTTAGAAGTTGTTCGGAGCTTGGGAAGCAAGTCCCGTCAGGCATCCGGAAACGCCGTACTGAGCAGGAACGAGCCGAGCGTGGCCGTCAGTAGTCCAAAACCGACCATGAGCCGCACGGCCAGAGACGTTCGGGTCGCGAGCGATCCTACGGACCAGAATAAATAACCCCCGACCTGGAGGACTGAACAACCGAAAATGTTCGGCCACCAATGGACCCAGAACGACCACAGGTTCATCGCCCGCGAACTTCCTAGGTTAAACTGCACGGTTGGGGCCGTTTGCGACAGAACGAACACTGTCACCACAAGGGTGAGGGTCGGGGGAACGGTCGCAAGAATGACCTGAGCGAATTTTGCCATTCGCTGCTCGTCGTCAATCTCCCTCATCGCCTCTCGCATTCCACGAATCGCACAGACCCAAAGACCGACCGCGGCCGCCAACCACAGGGGTAAGAGTAAGCATGGCATCCGCGGTCGGTCCTCCGATTACTTCTTCACCTCGAACAACGCATCGCCCTTCGGCAGTTCTTTGCCCCAGTTGCCGCTGAAGATGGCGTTCCGGACCCGAGCCTCGGTGCGGTCGGTGTAGTGGAAGAAGCCGAACGTCCGCTGGTTCGTCGGCTCGATGTCGCGCTCGAAGACGGGCGTACCGTTCACGCTTACGGTCATCTTGTCACCGACGACGGCGAGTTTGCCCTTGTTCCACTGCTTCTCTTTCAGCGGCACTTTCACCGGCTTCTCCTGTGGCGTCAGGTTGTCGAACTTCACGCCGCTCTTGTCGTGCCAGCTGTCGGTCAGCCAGTGCAACTTCGCCCCGTCCGGTTCCAGCATCACGACGAGGCGGTCGAGCATCGGGTGGGCCATGGCCTTGTCGGGGTCGTAGTAGAACTCGAAATCGACGGTGCCGTCTTCGAGCATCGGCCGCTGGTAGTAGATCGCGGCTTCCGGGAAGGTGCGGACCTCAGGCTTACCGTCCGGGTTGGCCTCCGGCCGCGCGCCGGTCTGGAAGACCTCCTCGCCGCGCTTCGCCCAGATCGTGCCGAGGTACGGCCGCCACATGGCGAGCGTTTCGGACGAGAGCATGTCCACCTTGTCCGGCACCGTCACGTCGCCGGTGATCTTCAGGTTTGCCGCATCGCCGGTCACAGAGAAGTGGCCGTGCAGCCCGATCCACGGGTCGCCGTTCACGCCGATGCGTTCCTCGTTCAGCTTGCGGTCGCCGACGAAGCTCGTCATGACGCCGTCCTTTACGACCATTTTGAACGGGTAGATCTCCTTCTCGAACGGGCCGAACGGCGGCTGGATCGTGTGCGAGCGGGCGTCGTGGTTGACCGTCGATTGCAACTTGTACGACTTGCGGTCCTTGCCAAACTCGAACTGGTAACCGCCGTACCGTGCGTACAATTCGGACCACCCCTGGAGCTTGAGGTTACAGGTCAGTTCGAAGTTGCCGCGAACCGGCGTCTTCAGGAATAAGAAGTCGAAGTTGTGGCCGGGGTAGTGGACGATAGCCTTATCGCGGACGGACCAGTGCGGGGCGTTCATCCCCTGGCTGCGGCTCCACGAGTCGAAGTTCGGGACCGACGCCCAGTGAACGAGGGCCGCGTCCGAGCCGAACCGCGGGCTGCCGTCCGGGTTGGCCAAGATGTCGGCGCGGGCCTTCAAAGCGTGGTAGTACCGCGACCAGGTATCGCGGCCGTCGAACGTCTTGTTATTACCGCTGGACCGCTCCCAGTTCTTGACCATCGCGAGCGACAGTTCGTGAACGGACTTCACGTGGGGGGGCCGTTCGAGTGCGGCTTGTGCCACTACAAAGTCGGCCCAGCGGTTCTCGGCCTTCTCGTCCGGCTTCATCGTCTTCGCCGCGGTGATGATCTCGTTCAACATTGCCGCGGCCTCGGCGTCGTTGCCCTGCGCGATCTTGACGAGGCAGAGTAATGCCTTCCGATCACGATCGAAGTTCGGATCCGGTTCCAATGGTTGAGCCTTCGCGACGAGGCTGGCCAATTCGTCGAGCTTGTTCAACTCCTTCGCAGCGGTCACGAGCGCGAAGCACGGGGCTTCGAACTTCGCCCCGAGGAAGACCCGTTGACCGGCCGGTTGGTCTTTCTGATCCACGACCCCCAGCACGTCTTGCGGGGTCATCACGCCGTTGAGTTGGAAGTTCGGCTGGGTCGGGCCGGGCAACACCCAGGCGGCGAGCAACTTGAACCGTTCGGCTGGGGTTAGGGCTTTGACCTTCGCCAGCACTTCGACCGGGTTGCCGGCGAAATATTGCTCGCCGACTTCGTGCCGCCGGGTCTTCGCGACGGCCGGTGACGGGGCCTTCGTGACGAACGCGACAGCTTCGAGCGAATCGAGTTTCTTCGGCCAGTTGCCGGTCAGGACGACGTTCCGCACGCGGGCCGCCGTCTGATCGCGGAAGTGGAAGAAGCCAAAGGTGCGGTCGGTCGCCTCGGCCTTGCCCTCGTAGACGGGTGTGCCGTTCAGCGTGATCATCACGCCGTCGGCAGTTGTCGCGACCGTCACGGCGTTCCAGTCTTTCTCCTTCAGCGTGAGCTTCGCCGCCCCTGCGACGGGTGTGGCGTTGTCGGTCGGCAGGCCGGTCCAGTCCTCGCTTCCGGTGGTCAGCCAGTGGAGTTTAACGCCGGCCGGGTCGAGCAGGAACGCGACGCGGCCGAGGCTCGGATGAACGTGCGACTTGCCCGCCTCGTAGTAGAACTCGTAGCGGACGGCCTCGCCGGATCGCAATGGCCGGAAGTAGCCGAGCTTCGCCTGCCGGGCCGGGCCGGTGGCGTCGTCGAGCTTGCGGCCGAGCAACTCCCCGTCCTTCGCCTGCCAGTCGTAGTTCGGCTCCTGCTTCTCCTCGGCGGGCGTTTCGTCGTTGCCGTTGGGGTCGCGGGGCTTGTCCTTATTGCGTTCGAACTCCCGCTTCTGGAGGGGCTTCGGCAGCAGGGCATCCGGGTAGTGCGAAAACCAGCCGGTGACGTCGTTGCCGTTCGTCAACTTGACCTCGGCCAATACGTCCGGCGTTCCGGTGAGCGTTGGGTTGCGGAACAGCGGCTTGCGGCTGTTCGTCCCGTAGAGCATGAGCCACGGGCTGACCGCCGACGGGTCGGTGTCCTCGTAGAAGACCTCACCGTTCCACAGGCACGTCACCTTCTTCGGCGTGACCCGGAGGGTCATCCGGTTGAACGACTCCTTCTTCATCGACTTCATCTGGGCCTTGTTCACGACGTCGTCGCGCATCACGGCCGACAGCATCGTGGTCACGTTCTCGCCGCACGGCTGGTACACCACCCCGGCGTAACCGCCGTGACTCTCCTTCCAGCCGCCGAGGTAGACGTCCACGCTGAACTCGAACGTGCCGGCCAAGGGCGTGTCGAACAGCAGGTAGGCGTTGTCCTGCGACCAGCCGTTCGTCACGGCCCCGTCGTGGGCGAACCACAACGTGCCGGGCGAGAGGCCGTGCCAGTGTTCCGGCAGTGCGTCGGCGAGTGCCCCCGGCGTCTTCATCGACTGGTTGGCGAAGGTGGTCCACGCCTCGCGGACTTTCGTGAGCGCATCATAGTTGTGGACGCCGCGGGCACGGTCCTGCATCGGCTTGTACAACTTGTCGGCCACCGCCTGGAACGCGGGGTCGGCGGCGCAGAGCTGCGCGAACACCAACTCGCTGGCGTGGAAGGGCACGGGCTGACGGCCCTCGTAGTCGTACCGCGACCGGACGGTGCTCTCGGCCGCCGTCGTGGTCATCCGCTTCACGGCGGCGTCGCCGTAAGCTTTCACGGCCGCCTCGGCCTGCTTGCCCTTGCCGGCCCGCAGGTAGGCCAGCACGCGGAACAGGTCGGCGTTCTCGACCTTCTCGGCCGCCAGCTTATCGGCCTCGGCGAGCAGTTCGTCCAATTTGCCGCACTCTTTCGCCGCGTCGATGAGCATGACCATCGTGCTCAGCAGTTCGTTGGCGGTCAGCGGCGGCAGTTTCAGGAATTGGGCCGGCGGGATCTCCTTCGGGATCGTGCCGATGTAGTACCGCACCGACTTGCGGCCGGTCGTCGGCATCGTCCACGCCTTGAGGGTCACGTAGCGCTTCTCGGCGGGCATCTCGAGGAGCAGTTTCACCAGCGTGATGAAGTTCGAGAGGGCCGGCTCGGCGCGGCGGGCGCGGCGGGACGGGTCGGCCCCGGCGCTGCTCGTCAGGTCGGCGTGCTGGGCGTAGTTCTTCAGAGCCTCTTCGACCGCGTCGGCCTTCAAGTACCACGTCGCGACTCGTTCGTAGAAGGAGGCGTCCGGCGTGATGAACGTCTTCGCCATCGTCTCCATCGTCTTCAACAGCGTGACGGCCGCGGCCTTATTGCCGACGCGGACGTGGTACCCGATGATCTTTTCGCCGAGTTCGGCCGCCGCGCTGGTGTTCTTCGCGAGGGCGAAGTTCATCGCCACTTTTTGCAGGATCGGCTCGGCCGTGGGCGCGAGGGCCGGGCTTTCGAGCGCCTGCTGGCCGAGCTTCGAGACGGTGTCGAGCGTCAGTTGCGACGTGTCCTTGCCCGCCCGGTCGCCGAGCGCCTTGAGGATTTCGAGGGCCTTCGCGTCGTCCTTCGCCTTCATCGCCAGGGTGAACGAGAGGACATTCGCCGCCATCTCGCCGAGGGGTTGTTTGGCGCGGGATTCGATCCGCTTCTTGAGGTCGTCGAGCTTGCCGGCGTCGATGGCCAGTTGGGCGAGGGTGCCGGCCAGGCCGCGGTCGCTGCCGCCGCCGTAGACTTCCGGCGGGGGGTTGGAGATCGGCGTCCAACTGTTGCCGCCGGCCATCATGGTGTACACCTGCCCGCCGCGGCGAACGTCGGCCGTCAGGAACATCTCGGCCGGGCGGCTGTCCGGGAAGACGGCCATCGCCACGACTTCGTACACGTCGGCCGGCGGGACGTTGAGCTTCTTCCAGCGCGCCACCATGTTGATGAGGGCCGTGTCCACGGAGATCGGCCCCTGAACGCCCCGCTCGATGAGGTATTGCAGCCCACCGACTGTGACCTGCGTGTACCCCCCGCCGCCGCGACGGTTGTTATCGTCTTGCTTACCTTCAACCGGCGGGCCGCCCTTCACCGCGTCTCGCATCGCCTTCAGCGAGAGGGCCGGCAGTTTGTTGTCGGCGGCCAACTTCGCGAGTTCGTACACCTGCTGGAACTGGTCGGTCGTCAGCACCGGCACGCCGTTCTTCGTCGGCATCGCGGTCGTCGGTCCCGTGGTCGTTGTCCCACCGAAGCCCTTCAACATGATCTGGGCGAAGTGCGTCGGCCGGCCGTCGTCGATCCGCGATTGCGGGGCGGTGGCCGCGGGAGGGGCCGGGGTTGCGGGGGCGGCCGGAACCGGCTTGGGGCCCGGGGCGACGGCGGTCTTGGTCGGCGGGGGCTTCGGCAGAAGGAGGTCGAGCATCTCGCCCCACTTCGCCTCGGCCTTCGCCACGTCCTTGCGGTCGTGTTCGATCTGGCCCCACTCGCGGAGGACGGCCACCGCGTACTTCGTCTCGGCCTGACGGACGGCCGCCTCGACGGCGCGGGCCGCGAGTTTCTCGCCGACGGCTCGCAGGTCGTCCTTCTTCAAGCACTCCCGCGCGGCGAGCCAGAGGTTCACTTGCCGCATCGCCTCGGTCCGCTGACGGCTGTTGGCCTTCGCCCCCTTCGGCAGCGGTTCCAACGGCGTTTCGTCCACGAGTTTCGTCAGCTTCTCCAGGGCCGCCTTCGCCGCGTCCGGCTTGTCGTCCGTCAAAGCGACGATGGTGGCGGCGATGGCCACCGTGAGGTCTTTCGGGTGCTCGGCCTGCGTCGCCGCCGCTTTCTCGACGGCCGCCTTGCGAGCTTCGGGGTTCTTCGCCAACGACTGTGCGGCCGTGGCGAAGACGCTGGCGAGGGCCGTCTTCTCCAGGTTGCGGGCGTCGACCGTCACCATGAGGTCGAGGGCCGACTTGTTCGCCTCCGTCGTCTTCTGCGGCGTCAGCAATGTGTTGACCGCGGCCGGCAGCGCCTCCGGCTTCATCTTCCGCAGAGTCTCCTTCAACCCGGACTCGATCTGCTGGGTGAACTGGTCCGAGCCACCGCCGTAGTAGCTGTTCGCAATGGCCAGGCGGTCGCGGTTGGAGAGTAGTTGCTGGTATTGCCGGACCGCCTCAATTGTGTCGCCGAGGCGGGCGAAGTCCTGAGCGACGGCAAGGCCGTCCTGAATCTCGCGGTACTCCCAGTAGCCGCCGCTGTAGCCGGGGTTGGTTCGCTCGACTTTCGTGACCTTCGCCAGCGTCTTCTTGGCGTCGTCCATTCGGCCGAGTTGCTCGTACCACCAGATGAGCCGCCGGGCGGGCGAGTAGCTGTACTCGCTGTTCTGGTCCTTGAGCAGGTCTTCGTACCCGACTTCCAGGCTCTTCAGAACGTCTTCCTCGATACCAGCGTAGTACTCCAGTTCTTGCGCGAGGGTGAAGCGGGCCATCGCCGGAATGTCGGCGGTCTTATCCGTGAAGATGGCGTTCCACGCAGCGATGCCCTTCGCTTTCTGCCCGGTCTGGATGTCGATGACCGCCAACAACGCCTTGCCCGCGACCCAATCGGGTTTCTTGGCGAGGGCGGCTTCGATCTCCTTCCGCAGTTCCGGCATCCGCTCCTGCTTCCGGGCGATCGAGAGCATCCGCGTCGTAACTGTGGTGGCTTGGCCGTTCTGCCCGTAGCTCGAAATCTGCGTCAGCACGTCCCACGAGTCGCTCAGACTGTCTTCCCGCGGGATGACGGCCTGCTTGACGTAGTCGTACAGTTCCGGCATCTTCCACATCTCGTCGCGGTTGATGTTGCCGAGGATGTAGGCGCGCTCCTGCGGGAACGCCTCCCACGCCTTCTTGAACATCTTCAGGCCGATCTCGCGGGTCTTCTCCTGCTCCAACAGCGGCGTCACCATCTCGATGACGGTCCAGTAGTTGTTGAACTTCTTGAGGTCGATCTCGTCGAAGAGGGCGACGAGTTCTTCGAACTTGTTGGCCTCCGAGAAGAGTCGCTGGATCTCGTAGTAGTTGTTCTGGAACAGGGCGGGGTCCTTCTTGATCGCCATCTTGAAGAACTTCATCGCCTCGTCCTTGTCGCCATTGGCCTGCATCTGCTGGGCGACCTGCATCATCAGCGGGGCGTCATCAGGCTTCAGTTCCGACAACTTCAACAGCGTTGCCTTCTGCTTGTCCTTGTCGCCGGACGCCTGGTAGTAGCCGAGCAAGGTCTGGTGGATCTGGGTCGACTTGGGCGACGTCTTCAACTGGGCCTCGGCCCGCTCGATCAATTCCTTGAGTTGGCCGGACCGGGCCAAAATGCCGATGGCCTGATTGCGGCTACCGTCGCCCTCGTCGTAATTGCGGTAGCGGCTGGCGGCGGTGGCCGGAGCCTTCCGCAGAATCTGTTTCGCGATCTGCACGGCCTGATCCGTCTGGCCCTGCGTCTGGTAGGCGTTCATCAGTCGCAACAGTGTGGCCGTCTTGTTCCCGGCCTGCCGTTGGGCGCGGGCGAGGACCGTCTCCGCCAGCTCGTGCATGCCGAGGCGGTGCATCTTGCCGGCGAGTTCGAGTTGCTTGTCGGCGTCGAGCCGAAGGCCGAAGAGTCGCTCGGCCGCCTGCCGGGCGCGATCGATGTTGCCAGTTCGCTCGGCCAACCGCAGGGCCATTTCCTCCCGCCGCTGCATCACCTGGTGATCGGTCGGGTTAATGCTGTCCACCAGCGTGAGCGCCTCGGCGATTTCGTTGTTCTGCTCGCGAAGGTGGGCAATCTCCATCGTTAGGTTGTGGTCGTTCTGTCCAATCTGCGTGGCGTCGGAGAGGTGAGTCAGGGCCTCGTCCTTCTCCTCGTTCCACCAGTGCAGGTAGCCGACCGCGAGGTGCAGGTACAGTTTCTCCATCCCGTCGGCGGCCGTGAGTTGCTTTTGAAAGTGGGCGAACAGGTCGGACGTGAGGTCGGCCTTCTTGTACAACTCGAAGGCGTTGTAGAGCAGGTCGATGGTCCCCTGGTCGTAGTACTCGTTCGCGTTCGGGAAGGCGAGCTGCTTGCTGTTCCCGCCGTAGTTGCCGTTCGCGTACAGGTTGACGTAGGTTCCGCCGGTGGCCTGCCGCCGCGAGGAGGTCGTCGATGCGGCCTTCGGGGCGGTGAGGTTTTGCTTGCGGACCATCGAAAGGTAAAAGTCGAGGACCGCTAGACCGTCGGCGTACTTCTTGGCCTCGATCCGCTTACCCATCATTGTCACGAGCGACGAGTAATACTGCCGGGTCGGCAGGCTCCCCAGGGCGCTCGACGACTTGACCGGCCCCTGGAGTTGTTCGAGTTTCTTGTACATCGACAGGACGGTTTCGAGGTCGTCGCGTTCCACCGTCGCGTTGATGACCGTGGCAACGCGGTCCACCGTGGTCGCCGCCGCGAGCATCTCTTGGTATAGGGCCTTCTCTTCCGTCTCCTTCTTGGCCCGCTTCAATTCCACCACGACCGCCCCGGTCACGTCGGGCGTCACCCACTCGGGCTTGATCGTTTTCAGCTTCTGGTACGTCTCCATCAGGTACTTCAACTGCTCGTCCGGCAACGGCGGCGTCTTGTCCTCGCCCGGTTGTCCGCCGCGGGAGTAGCGGCGTTGCGGTTGGCCCTCCGTCCTCATGCCGACCGACGTGAGGAAGACGAACTGCGCGGCCGGATCGGTGCTCGCTTTCGCGAGAGCCGTGGCTCGCTCGAAGACGTCCTTGTTGTCGTACCGGACCGATTGCAGGTAGTGCCAGTCCCAGAGGGAACGGGCGGCCGGGTTCGGCAGACTCTTTGCCTTGCGAAGTTCGGCGACAAACTTCTCCTGCCCGTCGGCCTTGTCGCGGGACAGTTCGTACAGCCAACCGAGCGCGGCCATGCGGGCCTCGCCGAAGTCCTTCGGCGTGTAGAACGGCTGCTGTTGCTGGCCGCCGTAATAGTTGTTGGAATCGATGCCCACGGCCGTGCGGATCGTCCAGACGTTCTCCATCCGCCGTTGGAGCGGCGGGCGACTCACTTCGGAACGGCGGGCGCGGCGGGCGGCCGCCAGAGCCGGCGGCGTGGGCTTCGCACCCTTCTTGTCGTCCTTCTTCTGGGCCGCGAGTTTCTTTTCGTGTTCGAGCATTTCGCCGAGTTCATCGTCCGGCAGTTTCAGCGCGAGAATGGCCTTGAAGCGGGCGGCCGAGTCCTCTTTCTTCCCCCGCTCGGCAAGGATTGCCCCTTCGCGGTAGAGCAATTCCCAGTTGCCCGGCTTCTGGACCAACATCCGGGAAAGAATCGCGAGGGCCGAGTCCTGCTTCTTGGACGTGACGAGCGTGTCGATGGCTTGCAGGTTCCGGTGCGGCTCGTTCATCTCGGCGATTGACTTCACCCACACGTCGGCGGCCTCATCCCCTTCCCCGGCCTTCAGCAACAGTTGTGCGAG
This sequence comes from Limnoglobus roseus, assembly GCF_008254045.1. Classification (GTDB taxonomy): domain Bacteria; phylum Planctomycetota; class Planctomycetia; order Gemmatales; family Gemmataceae; genus Limnoglobus; species Limnoglobus roseus. The sequence continues at coordinate 7,727,884 of NZ_CP042425.1, forward strand.
CCGCACTTGCGCGTCGAAGTTCTGCGGGGCCGCGGTCGCGAGTTGCCGTTGGTACTTGAGTGCGCCTTGCACGTCCCCTTCTTGCTCGCTCAGTTGCGACAGTTGCGCGAGGAGGTTGGTGTCACGGGTGTTCTCCGTCAGCAGCCGTTCGAGTTGAACCCGCGACGAGCCGAGGTCGCCGGCCGTCTGGTACGCCTGGGCGATGCACATCGTCAGTTCGCGGTTCTTCTCCTGCTCCCGGCGTTCGCGTTCGAGGCGCTCCATCAACTTGTCGAACTGGTTCTGTTCGAGGTAAAGTTGCGCGAGGCGGTCGACGATGCTGAGCTTGCCTTCGAGTTCGTTCGTCTTGTCGAAGGCCCGCCAGAGGAGTTCGATCGCTTCGCCGGAACGGACCCGCTCGACGAGCGCGTTTGCTAGCGTGACCAGCCCTTGCGGGTCGGCGGGGTTAGCCCGCACCGAGCGACGCAGGGCTTCCAGCCCCTCGTCGGCGTCGCCGAGCTGGAAGCAGATTTCCGAGTACCACTTGTAGACTTCCGGGTTGCCGGGGGCCGACGCGAGCACGTCCTTCGCCGTCTTCAGCGCGTCGTCCCGCTTGCCGAGGCGTTGCTCGAGGGCGGCGACTTGTTGCAGGTACTCCGTGCGGTAGCGGCGGTCGAGGTTCGCGAGCTTGCGATTGGCCTCGGCAGCCGCGAGCATGTTCCCGCCGGCCTCGTGGATGCGTGCCGATGCCGCCAAGACGGCCAGCGATTTCGCGTCCTTCTCGGCGGCCTTCGCGATCGTCTCCACAGCCTTGTCGAGTTGCCGGTTCGCCTCGAAGTACCGGGCGAGAATCAGCCATTGCGTCGCCGGGGCGCTGGCGTTCGCGGTCAGTTCCTTGCTCAGCGCGTCGATCTGTTCGGGCAACTTGTCCGTGGCCTGGTATATCTTGATGCGGGCGGCAAGAACCTGTTCGACTTCCTCTGCGTTGCTCGTGAACTTGGACGCGAGGTCGAGTTGTTTCAGGGCCTCGTCGTTCTCCGCCTCCTGCGCCAGCACGTCGGCGTAGGTCATCAGCAGGTTGTAGTCGTCCTTCTCCAACTGAATCGCTTCGGCGAAGACGCGGATGGCCTCCTTGCGGTAGCCGAAGCCGGCGTACACTTCGCCGAGGCGGGCGAGGTTCTTGGCGTTGCGGTTCGCCCCTTCCGCGATCGGCCGCCAGGTGTTGAGGGCTTCTTCGGACCGCTTCAAACTGTGGAAGTACTCGCCGAGGTATTCGCGGTACTGCGCCGCGTTCGGGGCGAGTTCGATGGCCTTCTTGTAAAGTGCGATCGCTTCGTCGGTGATGCCCGCCTGACGGACCAAGTCGGCGACCTGTGAAGTTGTGACGGGATCAGTCGGCTTCTTCTCCAGAATTCGCTTCCAAACGGCGGCCGCGGCCGCCTTGCGGTCCACTTCCGGCTTGCCGGTGTCGCGCATGAGCAGTTTGCCCCAGTCGCGGAGGATGTCCGGGTTGCCGGGGTCGGCCTTATCCATCGCCTCGTACTGCTTGGCCGCGTCGGCATAGTTCCCCTCGTAGGCGAGTTGCTCGATCAGCGACGTGCGGAGGCTGCGGTTGGAAGGCGCGACCTCAATCCCCTTCTCTAACCACTTGCGGGCGTCCGGCCCCTTCCCCTGGGCCGAGAGGTTCTTCGCGAGGCGGGCGATGGCCTCGACATCGGTGGTGTTCTTCTCCAGCCACTTCTCGTAATATTTGGCCAGGCCGGCGAGGTCATCGTTCCGCAGGAACACGTCCTCGATCCGCCGCCGCACGTCGCGGTAGAGCCAACTCTCCGGGTTCAGTTCGCCGAGCAGTTTTTCGAAGTCCGCGAGGGCTTCCGTCGATTTCTTCAACTTCACCTTCAGGTCGGCCACGTCCATGCGCAGCGTTGCCTGACGGTACTTGTCGTCCGTGTTCTTCGCCAGCTTTTCCAACCGCGGCAGGGCTTGCTCATACTGGCCTTCCTCGACCAGTGTCGTCGCGATCTGTTCCTGCACGCGGACGTCGTCGGGGTATTGCTTCTCCAGGCGATTCCAGACTTCGAGCGCCTTCTCAGTCTTCTGTGCGCGCTGGTACACGCGGCCGAGCGCCTGGAAGGCGTCGAGCATGTCGTTGCGGTTCGGCTTGCGGGTGATGGCCCGCTCGAACGCTTCCGCCGCGGCGTCCGGCCGGCCGATCAGCACGAGCGATTGGCCGAGGTAGTACGAGGCAATCGCGTTCTCCGGCAGAGCCTCTTCCGCCTTCTGGAACGCGACCACGGCCGCCCCGTCGCGGCTCCGCTGCGACTCCGCGAGGCCGATAATCATCCAGGCCGCGCCGTCCTTCGGGTTCTTTTTGACGCGCTCCGCGTACTCTTGCACAAAGGCATCCAGGCTGCCGCGCTCGACGTGGTAGCCGTAGAGGCGGTCGAGGGCGGTGCCCCGGCGGGGGTTATTTTCCAGCGCCTTCTTGAAGGCGGCCGCGATGTTGCGGGCCTTGATGTCGTCTTCGGATTCTTCTTCCGGCTCCACGGCGGCCGGCTTACTCGGGGGTGCCTGTGCCGCCGACCAGACTGTCCAGCCGGCCAGGGCGAAGAGGGATGCCGTCAGCCACAGTCGTCCGTGCCGCATGTGAGAGCACTCCGAGAGCAGGGCGCTACCTGAACCAACGAGATGTTAACCCGGTTCGACGAACGAGCCGGTGAAAAACCAACCGTCGTTACAATTCCGTCGGCCAACCGTATTCGACGCCAACCCCGGTCGCGCGACGCGCAGGGAGTCACAGTATAAGTGCCCGACGTGATCCCCTTCAGCGAAAAATTCTGGCGAAATTTTTCCCGCCCTCTTACCAGAAACACCGGGCAAACCCGGATTCGCGCGAAACGTTGGCGAAATCCCGGCGTCTTCCTGTTAACGTCGTGGGGCGTGGTTCGTTTCAATCCTGAAGAAATTTCCAAGAGGCATTTGACAGCGATCTCGGAACTGGATAACCTCAGACAAATTAGCTGAGGGCGAGCCCGGATAGCAGCCGAATTTTTCAACCTTTCTATCGACAACGTCAGACGCAGGGGACGAACCGATGAGCGCTGAAGCGATCAAAGAGGAACTCGAGGGCTTCCGCAAGGACTTTCAACGACTCCGCCAGGAGATCGGCAAGCTCATCGTCGGGCAGGATGACATCGTCGAGGGAACGCTCGCCGCGCTCATTGCCGGCGGCCACGTACTCTTGGAAGGCGTGCCGGGCCTCGGCAAGACGTTGCTCGTCCGCACCATCGCCGACTCGCTGCACCTGGAGTTCCGCCGCGTGCAGTTCACACCGGACCTGATGCCCGCCGACTTAGTCGGGACGAACGTCGTCCTCGACACCGGCAGCGGCGGCCGCAAATTCGAGTTCCAACGCGGCCCGATCTTCGGGAACATCGTGTTGGCCGACGAAATCAACCGGGCCACGCCGAAGACGCAATCGGCCCTGCTCGAAGCGATGCAAGAGAAGCACGTCACGGTCGGCGGCCAGACCTACGACCTGCCGAAGCCGTTCTTCGTGCTCGCCACGCAAAACCCACTGGAAATGGAAGGGACGTACCCGCTCCCGGAAGCGCAACTCGACCGATTCTTCTTCAAATTGCTCGTCAAGTTCCCGACGTTCGAAGACCTGGAATCGATCCTCGACCGCACCACGGAATCGAAGAGCCCGAAGGCCGAGGCAATCTTCGACGGGGAGCGGATCAACGCCCTCGCGAAACTCGTGCGACAAATCCCGGTGGCGAACGAGGTCCGGCGGTACGCCATCGCGGTGGTGATGGCCACGCACCCGGACCACGAACTCGCGGCCCCGAGTACGAAGAAGTACGTCCGCTACGGCAGCAGTCCCCGCGGCGCGCAGGCGATCATTCTGGCGGCGAAACTCAACGCGATTCTCGACGGCCGCTACCACGTCGCCCGCGAAGACGTGCGCAAGGTCGCGCCGATGGCCTTGCGGCACCGGCTCATCCTAAACTTCGAAGGCCAAGCCGACGGCATCCCGGCGGATGATGTCGTGCAGAACATTTTGAACAACGTGAAAGAGCCAGCCATCGCATGATTTTGCGAGCCGTACCGATGTCTGTCACGGGTAATGAATCATGCCGCTGTTCGACTCCGAGTTCTTGAAGAAACTCGAATACCTTTCGCTGATCTCGAAGCGGGTGTTCCGCGGCTCGCTCATGGCCCAGCGACGGACGATGCAACTGGGCAGCGGCATCGAGTTCGCCGACCATCGCGAGTACGCGGCTGGCGACGACTTCCGCTACCTCGACTGGAATCTCTTCGCCCGGCACAATGAACTCCTCCTGAAGCGCTTCCAGGAAGAAGAAGACCTGCACGTCTATTTCCTCGTGGACTGCTCACGAAGCATGGCTTTCGGCGAGCCGTCGAAGTTCGACTTCGCCCGGCAGGTGGCCGCCGCCCTCGCCTACATCGCCCTGGCCGACCTGGATCGCATCGCCGTCACCGCGTTCGCCAACGACATCGTGGCCGACTTCCCGCTCACCCGCGGCAAGGGCCGCATCCTTTCGCTGCTCAAGTTCTTCGAAGGGCTGGAAGCACAAGGCGAAGAAACGAACCTCGAGCGCGTCGCCACCGGTTTCATCCACCGCGACCAGCGGCGGGGGTTGGTCGTCGTACTGAGCGATCTGTACGACCCCAACGGCTTCGAGCGTGGCCTCGACCTGCTCCGCCACCGCAAGTACGAGCCGTTCGTGGTGCAGGTGTTCGACAAGTACGAGAAGGAACCGCCCGACCTGCTCGGCGACGTGGAGATGTGGGACGTGGAGTCCGGCAACTCGCGCAAGGTCACGGTCACGGAAAAGAACCTGAAGCAGTACCGCCAACTGTTCGACGAGTTCCAGACCACGGTGCAGTCGTACTGCAACCGCTATAGCCTCGGCTGCACGCGGACCTCCACCGAGATTTCGTTCGACGAGTTGATCCTGAAGATGATGCGGCAAGCCGGCTCCGTGCGATAACTGTGGGTGCAGCGTCCATGAGTCTGACGAACCCGACGGCGTTGATGTGGCTGTTGCTGGCGGTGCCGGTCGTGATCTTCTACATCCTGAAGATCCGGCTGAAGCGCGTGCCGGTTAGCACGGTCATCTTCTGGCGGCAAATCTTCGACGAGAAGAAGCCCCGATCCCTCTGGCAGCGGTTGCGGCACCTCGTCTCGCTGTTCGTGCAACTGGCGCTGCTGGGGCTCTTGGTTTCCGCGCTCGCGGAGCCGTTCCTGGCCTCGGAAGCGACACACCGTCGGCGGATTATCCTGGTGGTGGACAACTCGGCCAGCATGAAAGCCAGCGACGTTGCCCCGTCGCGGTTGGCGAAGGCCGTCGAGGAAGCGCAGGGAGTAATCCAGGGCTTGCGATTCCGCGACGAGATGGCCATCGTCTCGGCCGGCACACAGCCGCGGGTCGTGTGCGGCCTCACCGGCCACCAGCGGACGCTCCGCGACGCCCTCGCGACCATCCCGCCGACCGACGGGCCGGGCAAGTTAAAGGACGCCATCGACACTGCCCGCCGGTTGGTGAGTAAGGACGCGGCCGACGGCGAAAGCCGCGTTGTCGTCCTCACCGACGGGAGTGGCGACGAACTGGCGAAGGTCATCGCGGAAGAAGACAAGAAGCCCGAGGCCGAACGGATCAAGCTAACCGTCATCAAGGTCGGTCAGCAAACGCCGAACGTTGGCATCACGCGGTTCCAGGTCCGTCGCAGCACCATCGACCCCATCGGCTACGAAGTCCTGATCGAGATTACCAACCACTCGGACGAGCCGAGCGGCGATTTCCGCATGGAACTGACCCTGAACGACCGCACGGCCGACGTGATCCCCTTGAACCTGAAGCCGGGCGAGACGTGGGCCAAGACGACCCAATCGACGACGGCGGACGGTGGCGTGCTGACCGCGAAATTGACCACGAAGGGTGAGAAGCAGAGCGAACCGCTTCAGGACGCCCTCGCGGCCGACAACACGGCCGTCGCACTCTTGCCGAAGCGAGAGAAGATGCCCGTCCACCTGCACACGGCCGCCGGCAACCTCTTCCTGCAAAAGGTGCTGGAAGCGAACGCCCTCGTGCAACTGACGAGTTCGCGGAAGGACATGCCGAAGGAGTTCGCCGCGAACGCGATCAAGGTCTTTCACAAGGACACGCCGGCCCAACTCCCACCGGGCAACGTGCTAGTCGTCGATCCACAGAACGACACCAACCTCTGGAAACTCGGCAACAAACTGCCGACGGCCATCGTGACGAAGCAGGAGAAGGACTCGCCGTACATGGCCCACGTTCGCCTCGACAACGTCATCTTGCCGGACGCCCGGATGATGACGTTCACGCCGGCCGCTGAGAAGCCGCAGGTGCTCGCGAGTTCGCTCCAGAACGAGCCGTTGATTACGCTGATCGAACGCCCCGAGGGGAAAGTGCTGGTGCTGACCGCCGACCTCGACCGCAGCGAACTGCCGTTCCGCACGGCATTCCCGATCCTGGTGATGAACACCCTCGGCGTCTTCTCGGGGGCGGCCGGCGAGCTACGCGAATCGTACGCGACCGGGGCGATTGCCGACGTGACGCTGCCGGCGGGCGAGTTCGTGCTGCGATCACCGGACGGCACCACGCGGAAACTGCCGGCGGGGCCGACGACCACGACGGTCGGCCCGTTCGACGCCTGCGGCGTGTGGGCGGTCGTGCCGCCGACGCCGAACGCGGCCCCGGTCGAAGAGTTTGCCGTTAACCTGATGAACAAGGCCGAAAGCGACCTGCGGGCGAACCCGGACCTGCCGACGAGGGCGAATGCCCAGGATGCCGGCCTCGTCGGCGGCTTCGGCGGGCGACCGATTTGGTGGTATCTGACCATCGCCGCGTTCGTGTTGGCCGCCGTGGAATGGTACCTGTACCAGCGCCGCTGGATTAGCTGACGTAGAACCCGGAGCGGAAGCGATGGGGTGAAGTTCTCTCACCCCATCGCTTCCGCTCCGGGTTCCAAAGACTCAAGAGGGTTTGCCGACATGCCGTTGGAACTGACCCAGCCCTGGTATCTGCTCGGCCTGCTGGCGCTGCCGGTGCTGGTCTGGTACTACGTCCGCGGCCTCACCGACTTCGCCCGGTGGCAGCGCGTCGCGTCGCTCGCCGCCCGTGGCCTCGTCGTCGGATTGCTCGTACTGGCCCTCTGCGGCTTGACTCTCATCCGGCCGGGGCACGAGCAGTTCGTGGTCTTCGCCATCGACGAGAGCCTGAGCGTCGGCGAGCAGAACAAGGCGATCGTGGACGACTTCTTGACAAAAGCCACGGCGGCGGCCGGCGGGAACAAGTACGCCTTCATCCGCTTCGGGGCCGAACCGGGGGCCATCGTCGCGGACCGCTCGCTCGCCTCGGTTATCAACGCCAAGGGCACGAACATCGCGGCCGCCCTCGAAGTCTCGACCGCCGGCATTCCCCCGAGCTACGTGCCGAAGATCGTGGTCCTGTCCGACGGCAACCAAACGGCCGGCGACGCCATCCGTGCCGCCCTCCGCGGCGGCGTGCCGATCAGCACCGTGCCGCTCCTGACCAGCACCGAGCCGGAAGTGCAAGTTTCGAACGTGAGCGTTCCCGCCCAGGTCCGCGAGGGCGAGCCGTTCAACATGGAAATCACCATCGACTCCAACCACGACGACGAAGGGGAGATCACTGTCTACGACAAGGTCGGGCAGATCAGTTCGCAGAAGTTCAAGGTCAAGAAGGGGGAGAACAAGTTCACCCTCCGGCCGAAGGCGGTAAGTGCGCGGAGCATGGAGTACACCGTCCGCGTCACCGGGTTCAAGGACAAGCTCCTCGACAACAACACCGCGAAGGCCCTCGTCTACACGAACGGCAAGCCGCGCGTTCTGCTCGTCGATAGCGACATGAAGCAGTCGAAAGACCTGGCCGACGCCCTTGAGCAGGAGGGGATCAAGGTCGATCTCCGGCCCACACAGGGCATCCCGGAGTCGCTTTCGGACCTGCAAAATTACGAATTGATCGCCTTCGCAAACGTGCCGGCCACGTCGATGAGCACGCGGCAGATGAACCTCGTCCGCACCTACGTGCAGGAACTCGGCGGCGGTCTGCTCATGATCGGCGGCGACCAGTCCTTCGGCCTCGGCGGGTACTACAAGACGACGATCGAGGAAATCCTGCCGGTGCGGTCGGACTTCGAAAAGGAGAAAGAGAAGCCGAGCATCGCGATGGTGCTGGTGATCGACAAGTCCGGCTCAATGGGCGGCCAGAAGATGGAGATGGCGAAGGACGCGGCGAAGGCGGCCGTCGAACTCCTCGGCCCGCGCGACAAGGTCGGCGTGATCGCCTTCGACGGCGACCTCTTCTGGATCGCCGACATCCAACCGGCCGCGAACAAGGCTCAGATTCTCGACAAGATCAGCGCCATCGAGGCGGGCGGCGGCACGACGATGGGTCCGCCGATGGAGGCCGCCTTCGAGGCACTCCAACAGACGCAGTCGAAGCTCAAGCACGTCATCGTCCTCACCGACGGCGTCTCCGAACCGGCCGACTTCGAGGGGATCGCGACGAACATGGTGCAGTCGAAGATGACGTGCAGCACCGTGGCCGTCGGCGACGACTGCGACTTCAAACTGCTCGAAAATATCGCGAAGATCGGCAACGGCCGGTACTACCACTCGGAAGACCCGGCCAACATCCCGCAGATCTTCGCGAAGGAGACCGTCACCGCCAGCAAGTCGGCCATCAACGAGGTTCCGTTCACGCCGATCATCCAGCGGTCGTCGGCCGTGCTCGCGGACTTGAACATCGAGAACGTCTCGCCGTTGTTCGGCTACGTCACCACGCGGCCGAAGCCGACGAGCGAAGTCATCCTCGCGACCGACAAGGGCGACCCGCTGCTGTCGTGGTGGCGGTACGGCCTCGGCATGTCGGTTGCGTTCACCTCAGACGCAAAAGGCCGGTGGGCGGCCGAGTGGGTGTCGCAACCGCTCTTCGGCAAGTTCTGGGCGCAGGTGATCCGCAACGCGATGCGGAAGTCCGACGCGAAGGGCGTCTTCGTGCAGATGACGCAGAAGGACGGCAAGGCCACCGTGACGCTCGACGCCGTGAAGATCGACGGCAATTATCTGAACGAGGCCACGACGGCGCTGACCGTCCTCGAACCCCAGGGCGGCGAGAAGAAACTGACGATGACGCAGACGGCCCCCGGCCGGTATGTGGGCGAGTTCCCGATCGACAAGACCGGGACGTACCACGTGCAAATGAACCAAGACGCGAAGGGCCAGCAAGCCACGCAACAGTCGCGCGGCCTCGTCGTGAACTACGACGACGAACTCCGCATCCGGCCGACGGACGAGAAGCTCCTGGAGGCGGTCGCCAAAGTATCGGGCGGCACGTTCAAGCCCGAACCCGAGGCGGTCTTCGCTCCGGACGAGCGAACCGCCACCCGGCCGCTACCGCTGTGGCCGTACCTGCTAATGGCCGCGATGTTGGTCTTCCTGGCCGACGTGGCCCTGCGGCGAATTGACTTCGACCTCGTCCTCGGCCGGGCGAAGCCGCCGATGAAGATGGTCATGGCGAAACGATGAGCGGTTCAAGAATCGCGATTGTTCTAACCGCATTTTGAGGTTAAACTGTTCGGGAGTTCCTTTCGGGAGATCGGTGATGAAAGAGTCCTTGCTCGCCGCCCTCAGGCCCGTGCGGGGCCGACAGCAGTCGGTCTTCACGATCCGCAGCCTGTTCGCGGGCCTGTTCGCAACGGCCGTTGCCGGCGTCGTCCTCGGCGTCGGCCGGATGGCCCTCGGCCTCGAACTGCCCGCACCGCTCGTCGGCGGCATCCTGTCGGCCGGGCCGATCCTTGGCTTGCTCGTCGGTACCTTCGTTCGCCGCGACGACCACGGGGCCGCCGCCGCCATTGACAACCACTACGGGCTGAAGGATCGCACCGTCACCGCCCTCGCCTTCGCGAACCAACCGGCCAGCGACCTCCACGCGCTGCAACTGACCGACGCGATGTCCCACCTCGGCAGCGTCGAGCCGAAGGCCGTCGTACCGCTGAAGGCTCCGAAGGCGTGGCCGGTGGCTGTCGCGGGAGTGGCCCTCGCCACGGCGCTGCTCGTTTGGCCGCTCACGCCGCGCGAGGCGGAAGCCGGCCCCGCCCCGACGCCCGACCACATCGTGGCAATGGTCGAGAAGCAAAAGGCCGAGAGCGCGGCCCTGTTGAAGAAACTCGAAGAGATGATTCAAGACACCGACGAGGCGAAGGAAGAAGAGGTCAAGGGCCTGAAAGACCTGATCCAGAAGGTGAAGGACAAGCTCGAAGAGATGGCCCAGGAAAACACGACCGAGCAAGAAGCCCTCGCGAAACTCTCCGAGATGTCGGCGAACGCCCAGGCTCTCGCGACGCAACTGAACCCGGCCGCCCTCGACGGGGCGCTGGCGTCGCTCGGCACGGCCCTGGCCGCGTCGCAGCCGTTCGAAGGCGCGGGCAAGGCTTTACAGAAGGGCGATCTCGACAAGGCCGCGAAGGAACTGGAGAAGTTGTCCGAGGTCACGCTGACGCCGAAGGAAGCGAAGGATCTGGAACAGAAGCTCCGCGAGCAACAGAAGAAGTCCGGCGACGCCGGGCAGGGTTCGCTCAGCGACGCCATCGGCGAACTCGCTGACGCGATCAAGGGCGGCGGCAACGGCAAGGTCGGCAACGCCGGGAAGAACCTCGCCAAGAAGGTCAACAGCGCCATCCGCAAGAAGAAGACCGCCAACCTCCTCGACGCCCTCGACGAGAACTTCAAGGAAGGCAAGTGCGACTGCCAGAACAACGGCGGCGCACGGGTGAAGAAGACCGAGAAGTCCAACAGCCCGAGCAGCACGTGGGGTCGTGGCATCAGTGGCAACACCGAGGGCGAACGCACCAAACTCGGCAGCAAGCGGAACGAAGTCCAAGTGACCGGCACGCCCGGCGACGAGGGCGATTCCGACACGGAAACGACGACGACGCCGGAGGCCCGCGAAAAGGCCCGCCGCGAGTACAAGGAAAAGTTCGAGAAGGGCAAGAAGGAATCGCAAGCGGTGCTGGAAGCCGAGCCGATTCCGCTCGGCCACCGTCAGACGGTGAAGAAGTACTTCGAGATGATCCGCCCGTCCGGGGCCGACGCCTTCGAAAAGAAGGACGAGCCGAAGCCGGAAACGAAGAGCGAGAAGAAGTAGCCCGCTCGCAAAACCCGAAAGCCCACCCGTCGTCGCGATGGGTGGGCTTCTTCATTCACTTCAGGCTCACGCACACCAACTTCGTCTCATCCCTCACGAACAGCCGTCCGTCGGCCAGCGCCGGTACAGCCCGCACCTTGCCGTCCAGAATCGCCTTCCGCCCGAGTTCCACGAATTTCTCACGGTTGGCCTCGAACGCCACCAGTTCGCCGCCCTCGGTAACGGCCAGGAGTTTGCCGTCCACGGCCAGTACGCTCGCGCAGCCGAAGCGGTCCTGCGTCCACGCCACCTCGCCGGTCTTCCACGCCACGCACCGCAGGCGGCCGCTGTTGAAGTCGGCCCGACCGTCCGTGCCATAGAGGTACTCGCCGACGCGCACCGGCGTCGAGTACTGGGACGACAGCGACGTGTCGTTCGACCAGACCTCTTCCACGCTCGTGCCGTCGCACTTGAGCAGGACGGCCCCGGTGCCGTAGGACGCCGTCAGGAAGATATGGCTGTCAAGGATCAACGGCACCGCCGCGTTCACGGAGGCGTCTAACCGCGACCGCCATTTCATTTCGAAGAGTTGCTTCCCGCCCGCTAGGTCCACGCCGAGCAGGCCGCGACGGGTGAACGCGACGACGACCTTCTTGCCGCCGAACTCCGCAAGTTGCGGCGACGAATAACTCGCCTCGTCGTTGGCGACCTTCCAAAGTTCCTTCCCGGTGGCCGCGTCGAAAGCCACGAGGCTGGCCCCCTTCCCGCCGACGTTCACGATCACCTTGCCGTCCGCCACTAGCGGCGAACAGGCGACGCCGAAGTAACCCTTCCCGGCCGCGTAGTCCTTGAGGACGTTGCGGTGCCACTTCTTCTCACCCTTTGCGATCTCGACCGCGTGCAGGTCGCCGTTCGCCCCGAGGAGGTACGCGACGCCGTCCACCACCGTCGGCGTCGCCCGCGGGCCGTCGTCGAAGCCGAAGTCGTCCTGGTACTTCGCGGGGTAAGCAAACTTCCACCGTTCCTGGCCGGTCACGGCGTCGAGCGCCAGAAGGACTTCCTCGTTCGCAACGCGATGGAAGAGGAAGGCTGTGCCAGTGGCGACCACGACGCCGGCCCACCCGTGGCCCACGTCCTTCGTCCACGCCACCGCCGGCGGCTTCGCGGACCAGTTCCAGTTGAGTTTCGTCTCGGCGGAATGGCCGTCGCGGGTCGGCCCGAGGATCTGCGGCCAGTCGGCCGCCGCGAGCGGACCGGAAAGCAACAGCAGGGCGAAAAAAGTGCGCGACATCGGAAGTCTCGTGAGTTGAAAATCGGCCCGCGGTTTCAGATATAGTATCGTTACCCCCTGCGTCACCGAGGCCGCCCCGTGATCGTTTACCGCGCCTACCGCAACACCGACCCGCCGGGCTTGGCCGACGTGTGGAACGAGGCGGCGATCGGCCGCGGCGCGATCCCGATCCGCAACCCGTCGCTGTTCGAACGGTGGATGTTCAGCAAGCCGTACTTCGAAGCCCCCGCCCTGGTCGTGGCCGAGGAGGTCGCGGATAATGGCGACAAGAAGATCATCGGCTTCGCCCTGTCCGCCTTCGCCCCGACGGAGGAACAGAACCGGCTCGACTACGCGCACGGCATCGTCTGCTGCGTCCTCGTCCGGCCGACGCACCAACACAAGGGGATTGGCTCGGAACTCCTGCGGCGGGCCGAGGCGTACCTGACGGAGCGCGGGGCGACGGCGATCGCGTTCGGCTCGCAGTGGCCGAAAAATCCGCACCTTTTCGGGCTGTACGGCGGCAGCAACTCGCCCGGCGTGTTGGACAGCGACCCGGCCGCGAAGGCGTTTCTGGCGAAGTCCGGCTACCAACCGGCCGAGTCGGTGATCGTGTTCCAGCGGTCGCTCGACCAGCCGTTCGCGGTGGTCGACACGCGGCTGCCGATGCTGCGGCGGCGGTACGACGTGCAATTACTGAAGGCGGCGGCCATCGGGTCGTGGTGGCAAGAGTGCCTCTGGAACACGCTCGAACCGGCCGAGTTCCGCGTGATCGACAAGCTCACCGGCATGCCCGCGGCCCGCGCCATCGCGTGGGAACTCGAAGGCTTCGGCTGGCGGTGGAACGCCCCGTCGGCCGGCATCATCGACGTGCAAGTGCGGCCCGACCTCCGGCGGCAGGGCGTGGGAAAGATGCTGGTTTCTCACATTTTGAAATTCCTCCAGGACCAGTTCTTCGGCATCGTGGAGTTGCAAGTCCGGGCCGACGACCCGGCCGCCGTGGGCATGTGCAAGTCGCTGGGGTTCGAGCAAGTGGACGCGGGATATGTGTACCGGAAGTAAGTGGGTAACCCGTCCAAGTTGAGGCCGGCCACCTCCACCATCGAAAGTCTTTTCTGAGAATCAACGGCGAGCGTCGCGGCGTGAGCGCGACGTGTCCTTCACCAGGGCAGACACGTCGCGCTCACGCCGCGACGCTCGCCGTTGTAACCGCAAACTCTTTCCCGCGGCGGGCGGGCGCCTACCGCCCCTCGCCCGGTAAGTCGAACGCGAGCAGTGGTTCCTCTTTCAGATCGGTCGTCACGCGGACGGTGAAGGTGCTGCCGCGGCCGAGTTCGCTCTTCAGCGTCACGTCGCCGCCGAGGAGTTTCGTCAGTTCTTTCACGATGGACAGGCCCAACCCGGTGCCGCCCTGCTCGCGGGTCAGCGGGTTCGCACTCTGACGGAACTTGTCGAAGACACTGTCTTGCTCCTCGTCCGCGATGCCGACGCCGGTGTCCTCGACCGTCAGCACGAGTTCGCCGCCGACCACGCTCGCGGCGAGCGTCACGCGGCCGCCCTCCGGCGTGAACTTGATCGCGTTCGAAATCAGGTTCGCCAGAATCTGTCGGAGCTTGCCCACGTCCTGCCTCACGGCGGGCAGGTCGGGCGGCACACTCAGGCGGAGTTCCACGTTCTTCTTCTCGGCCGCCGGCTTGTGCAGGGCGAGGAGTTGCTCGCACAGTTCGGCCGCGTGAACCGTCTCCGGGTGGAACCGCATCTTGCCGGACTCGGCTTTCGCGAGGTCGAGAACGTCGTTGATGAGTGCGAGCAACTGCTGCCCGCTCGTCATGATGTTCCCGGCGTAGCGGTGCTGCTTGTCGGACAGGTTCCCGGCGTTCAGGAGCACCTCGCTGAAGCCGATGATGCTGTTCAACGGCGTCCGCAGTTCGTGGCTCATCGTCGAGAGGAAGTCCCCCTTCAGGCGGTTCGACTCGTAGAGGGCCATGTTCACGCGGGCGAGTTCGTCCACCTTGCGGTCGAGGTCGGAGATCAGGCCGCGGTTGCGGTCCTGCATGCTCGTGAGGTTCCGCAGCATCCGGTTGAACGCGATCGACAGGTCTTCGAACTCGTCGCCAGTCTGGATTTCGCTCCGCACGTTCAACTCGCCCGACGCGATGGCCTCGCTCACGTCCTTGAGGTGCTTCACCGGCTTCACGATGACATAGCGGATGATGAGGTAACTGCCCGCGAGGATCAGCACCGTCGTGCCGATGGCGAAGGCGATGAGCAGTGCGCGGTTCTGATGGAAGCCCGTCTCGATCAGTTCCGTGGACATCCGCACCGACACCATGCCGAGGATGTCTCCTTCTTTCAGATTCGCCACCGGCTTCGGCACACTCTTTTCGCTGCGGTGGCACTCGACGCACTGTCGGCCGGCCCGGACAGGGGCGTAGTAGACGTACACCCGCTCGGCCGGGACGGTGATCGAGTATTCGGTCTTGGTGGGGTCGAGTTGGAAGTTCTGGAGGATCGGCAGTTCGTCACTCGTCGGCTGAAGTTCCACGTTGTCGGTGGGGTTGATCGAGGAGAGTTTGTACTTGTAACTCTTGAGCTGCGGGGGCAGTTCGTCTTCCGCCATCCGCTGGTAGCGGTCGAGCGTGTCGCGGAACTCGGCCTTCGTGTGGTGGCGCGCGACGACGGTCGGGGCGAGGGTCTGCCCGGTGTTCTGCAACTGGTCGTAGGCGAGTTCTTCCGTCTGGCGGGCGTAGACGACGAAACTGACGGACATGAGCAGGATGACGCCCGCCCCGAGCAGGTAACGGCACTTGCGTTCGAGGCCGGTTTCGCCGAGGAGGCGTTTGAACCCACGGTAGGACATGGTCGGGCGTCAGCCTTTCTTGCGGCCGCGGTCGGCCGTTGGCCGACCCGCTACGCGGGTACTGTTCTTCGACCGCCGGGGTGGCGGTTGGCACGTCGCGCAAAAGTGCGACGACCGCCCGGCGAGCGTCGTCACTTGAATCACGCCGCCGCATGTGGGGCACGGTTGACCCGTGCGGCCGTAGACATTGAACCGATTCTGGTAGCTGCCTTTCAAGCCCGACCCGCCGACGTAGTTGCGGATCGTCGAGCCGCGGCCCTCGATGGCGTTCGTCAGCACCGTTTCGATGGCCGCCCGCAGCGTCTCGCTCTCGCCGTGGGTCATCGTATTGGCCGCCCGACCGGGGTGAACGCCCGCGAGGAAACAGGCTTCGTCCGCGTAGATGTTCCCGACCCCGGCGAGGGCCGTTTGATCGAGCAACAACGCCTTGAGCGAGCGGGTCGTCTTCAACAAGTCGCGAAAGTAGGCCGGGTCGAGGCCGAACGGTTCGGGGCCGAGGCGGGCGTTCAGGAAGGCGTCTAGCTCGGCTTGCGTGGCGAAGAGAGTCGCGGACCCGAACCGGCGGATGTCGCGAAAGCGCAACTCGTCCTTGCCGCGGTCGAGGGCGAACCGCAAGTGGGTGTGGTCGGCGACTTCGTCCTTCGCGGCGTGGACCGTGAGTTGCCCGGTCATGCCGAGGTGCAGGAGCAGCGTGGAACCGTTGGCGAGATCGACGAGAATCCACTTCCCGCGCCGGCGGATTGCTCGCACTTTGGCCCCGCTCAGGGCCGCGTCCCAGGCGGAATCCCAGGCGTGCCGGAGTTTACGCGAGCCGACCGTGACGTGGCGAATCGTCCGTCCGACGAGCAGCGGGCGGAGGTCGCGGACCACGGTTTCGACTTCCGGCAGTTCAGGCATGTCGGATGCACCACGAAGTTTCGGACGCCGAACAGAAGCATTGTTAGAATACATCCCATTCCCACCCGTGGAGCCACGCAGCAATGAGTAGCACCCTCGCCAACGCGGTTTCGGCCGTCCCCGACGCCCGCGGGCGGTTCGGCGAATTCGGCGGCCGGTTCGTGCCGGAAACGCTGATGTTCGCGCTGGAACAACTCACCGACGCCTACGAATCGGCGAAGCACGACCCCGCCTTCCAGGACGAATTCCGCCGCATCCTCGCCGACTACGTCGGCCGGCCGAGTCGGCTTTACTTCGCCGAGCGACTGACCCGGGAAGCCGGCGGTGCCCGCATTTACCTCAAGCGCGAGGACATGAACCACACCGGCGCGCACAAGATCAACAACGCGATCGGTCAAGCCCTGCTGACCCAGCGGATGGGCAAGAAGCGGATCATCGCCGAGACGGGGGCCGGGCAACACGGCGTAGCGAGCGCGACGGCGGGGGCGCTTTTCGGCCTGCCGTGCCGCGTGTACATGGGCGAAGAGGACATCCGCCGGCAGGAGTTGAACGTCTTCCGCATGAAGGCAATGGGCACGGAGGTCTTCCCGGTGACGAGCGGGAGTCGTACCCTGCGGGACGCCGTGAACGAGGCGATGCGGGAGTGGATGAGTACGGTTGAGGACACGCACTACATCATCGGCAGTGCCATCGGGCCGCACCCGTTCCCGATGATCGTCCGCGACTTCCAGAGCATGATCGGGCAGGAAATCATCGAGCAGTCGAACGAGCAAATCGGCCGGCTGCCGGACGCAGTGGTGGCGTGCGTCGGCGGTGGGTCGAATGCGGCTGGGACGTTCTACCCGTTCGTCGATCATGAAGCGGTCGAACTGATCGGCGTCGAAGCCGGCGGCCACGCGAAGGGCCTTGGCACGCACGCGGCCACCCTCATGCACGGCCAACCGGGCGTGCTGCACGGCACCTTCACCTACGTACTGCAAGACGACGACGGCCAAACGGCCGACGTGCACAGCGTCTCGGCGGGCCTCGACTACCCCGCCGTCGGGCCGGAACACTCGTACTGGAAGGACAGCCGGCGGGTTCGCTATTGCAGCGTGACCGACAACGAAGCCCTCGACGCCTTCTACCTGTGCAGCCGCCTCGAAGGCATCCTGCCGGCCCTGGAAACGGCCCACGCGGTCGTCGAAACGATGCGGGTCGCCTCGAAGCGGTCGAAGGATGACGTGGTCGTCTTGTGCTTCAGCGGTCGCGGCGACAAGGATTGCGCCGAAGTCGCCCGCGTGATGACGGAGCGGGACAAAGCCGGCCGTCAGAAAACCAGTTAACATCGTCACTCGTACTCCTCCGGTAGCACCACCCGAGGAGTACCGCCATGCCCGCTTGGGAAATCAAGAAGCTCTGGTCCGATTCCGTCATCGCGGCCTATCGCACGTTTGTTTCCACGGCCGGCCCGAAAAAGTCGGGCGTCTTGAGATCAACGTGCGAAGACTTGGCCATCCGCCTCGTCAGCGAGTTCGCCGCGAGCGAGGGCTTGCCGCTCGAAATCAAGAATGAGTCGAACAAGGACGGGATCATCCCCCGTAAGTTTGCGAACTTGGAAGAGTTCCTCGATTCCGCCCTCACGTCGACCGGGGCAAGAGACCTCGCCAATTTCAACACCGTGAAGTTCGTCGCCGGCACGTCCAAGGGCTTACCCTCAAGTCTGGCGAAGGCCAAGTCCGGCGACCTCATTCTCCTCTACGACCCGATTCACCACGTCCAGGTCGTTACCAGTACGACGGCCACCGAAGTCAAAATCGCGCAAGGTAATTTCCGCCCCGAGAGCGAGCAAGCGGGAACCCTGAGGAAAGTGTTTACCGACGTCAATCAGAATCGGCCGAGTGACTCGTATTACATAGGTCAGATCGTTGCCCAGTTCAGTCACGTCTTCGACCCGAAGGCCGGAACCTGGCTCTACAACGGCCGGGAACTCTTCAAGGACGACTCCGGGCGACTGATGATTTGGGACTTCGACGCCTGGAATGATCTCGTCGTCAAGCACACGGTCGCCAAGGACGAAACCCTGAGTTCGATCGCGCTCAAGGTACTCAAGAACGGAAACCTGTGGACGCGAATCTACGAGAGCAACAAAGGGGTGATCGGCGCGGACTCGAACAAAGTCCGCCCGGGCATGACACTCTTCATCTGGAAGAAATGACCGGTTGAATGGAAGTCGCCGCACGGTTCAGCGGGTGAGTTCCCGGCGTACCGTGCGGCGACAGGTTGAACGCAAGACTACATCGGAAGGGGCTTTTAAGATGCCACTTTCGGACCGTCGGTCGGTTCGGCCACGAACATCAACTTCTTCGTGCAGAGAGTAATCTGGTCTCCGGGACGAAGACGGGTCGGCCCGGCAATCTTTTTGCCGTTCAGCAGCGTGCCGTTCTTCGACGCGATGTCGTGAACCTCGCACTGCCCACTCGTGTGAACGACTACCGCACAGTGCCGACGGGAAACGTGCTCGTCCCGAATGACGACACTGTTGTCGGGGAGCCGGCCGACCGTGTTGACGCCCACGGTGAGCGGGTGGAACTGCTCGCCGTCTTTCAGTTGAAAGTGGCAAGGGCCACCGGGGGCCATCGGCGCGATGGACCGCGTGACGGCTTCGAGATCAACGTCCGCCGAGGGGGTGGGAACCGAACCGAGCAGCGTCGGCAGGCCACAAGCCCCCTCTAACTGAATCCTCGCCTGGCGGAAAAGTTCCCGCCGGGGATTCTCGTTGAGGTGAATGCTGTGCAGATGGTCACTCATGCCCGGCCTCACAGCCTGACTTGGGATGGCGATACTACCATTAGAATTCATTATCTTTACTCCCTCGTCAATATCTGAAACGGACCGAAAGTCCAGAACAATCTCCTCGTTACGAGGAATTTTCAGAATACGACGATCAATCTGAGGGGAGGCGAATACGAGATCCGCGGATAGTTAAACCAAACTGAAGTGAGAAGAGCAAGTGGAGCGCCAAAGGCAACAATAAACCTGACGGGAAGAACAATCTCCGTCAGGTCGCTTGTGAATCAGTCGATTTTCGCGGCCGAGATCTCGAGAATCTTGTACTTGATGCGGCCGCTGGGGACCTCGATTTCGGCCACTTGGCCCTTCTTCTTGCCGAGAAGTCCTTCGCCAATCGGGCTGTCCGTGAGAATGCGGCCCTTTTCCGGATTCTCTTGACCCGGACCGACGAGTTCGAAGACTTCCTCCTCGTCGAACTCCATGTCCTTGACCTTCACGCGGCTGCCGAACACCACCGTGTCCTTCGGCAACGCCGATGGGTCCACGATGACAGCGCGGCCGAGACGGTCGGCGAGTTCGTTGATGCGGGCTTGGAGCTGTCCTTGGTCCTCACGGGCGGCGTGATACTCGGCGTTCTCGGACAGGTCGCCCATCTCGCGTGCCGTGGCCACCCGCTGGGTGATTTCGATCATGAGCGGGCCGCGGAGGCGGTCCAACTCGCCGCGCAACTTGTCGTACCCGTCGCGGGTCATCGGGATGCGGTTATCGCTCATGGCTGCCACTCCGTCCGTTGTCGGACATCATTTCGGAACAAAAGCCGAGGACAGACGTCCCCGGCCGGGTGTGATCATCGAAGGAAAAACTCCGGCGGCAAGGCCTCGTTGTCGGTGCCCGGCCGCCGGCGTGTGGAAAGCATTATAGCTCTTCCGGGACCGCCCGCAAAATGATCCTTCGGAAAGGAATGCCGTTTGTCGGCCACCCCCAGGCGGTCCAATCGTCCCGCCGCCGGCGGGCCGGTTCGTTCGTCTCGGCAACGGCCGCCAAGCACGCTTCCTCGGCCGCGGTCAGCTTCTTATTCGCCGGGAAGCGGTTGCTCCGGCGGGCGGCCACCGTGCCGTCGTCCACGACCGCGATCACGCACGGTTCCTCGTCCACGTCGAGAATCCGCCACGCCAGCATGTCGAAGCCGACGGTGGGGTAGCGGTCCTTCAGTTGCGCGAGGTCGTATCCGAGCTTGCGGGCGTCGGTCGCGAACCAGCGGGTCGGCAACAGCAACCGCGTGACGACGAGGCCCATCAGTTGCTTCTCGGCCGACCTGTTCTCGGTCCCCGTCACGATGCCGAGCTTGGTGAAAATGCCGGGGAGCAGTTGCTTTGCCACCGCCCGCGCCGCCAGCGCGTGCTGCGACTCCTCCGACTGATCGGGCCGGAGGATGATGGTGTTCGGCCGCCAACGCTTCTTAGGAGGCGCGCCGTACTGCCGAGGTTCGTCCTCGTCTTCCGGTTCCTGGTACTCGATCGTCAGGCCGAACGACTGTTCCGCCAGCGAAAGCGCGTCGACTGGCGGTTCGACGATGCCGCCGCGTTGCAGGGCGTCCCGCACCGCCTTGTCGATGGCGTCGAACAGATCGTCTTGTGAGAAGTCCACGGCGGGTTCCTTCGGTTGTGGGTAAAGGATCGGAAATTCTCGGCCCGCGTGCAACGTCGGATGCCGGTCAAAACAGTCGACAACCGCCCAGCGACCCGTTACAACTTGGGAGACAATCTTCCCCACGCATTCTGGCAGCAGGTTCCGTCATGGCGAGTACACCCCTCTTCGTCGGCCTGGACGTCGGCGGCACGACGATGAAAGCGGCCGTCGTGGACGACAACGGCACCCCGCTGAGCAAGCCGGTCGTGATGAACACCGAGCCGGAACGCGGGCAAGAAGCCGGCCTGGAAACGATGTGCGAAACGATCCGCCGGGCCGTCGCGGCGGCGAAGCTGACGATGGCCGACATCACCGCCATCGGCGTGGCCACGCCGGGCCTCATGGACCTGAAAGCCGGCCTCATCCTCGACCCGCCGAACCTGAAGCCGTGGAAGAACGTGCCCGTTCGGGACCGCATCCAGAACGTCTTCAAGTTGCCCACGATCTACCAGAACGACGCCAACGCGGCCGCCTACGGCGAGTTCTGGGTGGGGGCGGGTCAGGACGCGACCAGTATGGTCCTCTTCACCCTCGGTACCGGCGTCGGCGGCGGGATCATTCTCGGCGATTACATCCTCGAAGGCGAGCACAGCCACGGCGGCGAACTCGGCCACATGCGGATCGAGTCGCCGCAATACGGCCGGCGGTGTGGTTGCGGTGCCCGCGGATGCCTGGAGGCTTACGGCAGTGCCAGCTCCGTCGTCCGCCGCACCCGCGACGAGTTGGCCGAGTGGCGCGGCCCGTCAAAGTTGAAGGCGTACTATACCGCCAACGACGACGAACTGACCGCAAAGGTGATCTTCGACATCGCCGACAAGGGCGACGATCTCGCCCGCAAGATCGTGGACGACACCGCCTACTACCTGGCCCTCGGCGCGTGTGCGGTCATCGCGACGGTCGACCCGGACATGATCGTCTTCGGCGGCGGCATGGCCGTCGCTGAGTCGTTCCGGGCAAAGATTCACGAGTACGTCGTGCGGTTCGGCCTCACGCACCCGGTGAAGCAAGTGAAAGTCGCCTTCGCGAAACTCGGCTCCGACGCCGGCTTCATCGGCACCGCCGGCGGCGCGCGGTTGGCGATGAAGAAACTTCCGCGACCTGAAGGGGTGAAGGGCTGACACGGTGAAGAGGTGACGAAGGCGGACGGCGGCCGGGGTTTTGGTTTTTCACCCCTTCTCGGTGTCACCCCTTCACCCCTTCACGCCCCGCGGCAATAATGGAAACAGACTCGCGACTCGGATTGCCCTCCCATCTGCTCAGGTATTCACCCCATGGCGATCGACGCCAAATGCCCCTTCTGCGAGAAGGACTATCGCCTGAAGGACGACCTCGTCGGCAAGAAGGTCACCTGCGCCAACCAGGGGTGTCGAAAAGTCTTCACCGTTACCCCGTCTGTTAACGGAACGACCAACGGGTCGGCCCACGCGCCGGCTCCGGTGACGGTCTCGAAGCCTTCACCCGGTCCCGCGGTGCCGACTCAGTCCGCGCCGAAAAGCCGGCCGCCGATCGACGTGGAAACTGCCGCCGCCACCGCATTGAACGACGACCCGGACGAAGTGCCGGAAGACCAAAAGACGATCACGATGGCCTGCACGATGTGCGACCACAAGTGGCCGGTCGCGTGGTCGATGCAGGGGAAGAACGTCCTGTGCCCGGACTGCAAGCACCGCCAGAAGGTGCCGTTGCAGGAGAAGGGCAAGAAGGGCGGCTGGCGGGAACAGAACGCCCCCGAAGGCGTGAAGCAAGAAAAGCTCGAAGGCGTGATCGGCTCCCGCGACAACAAGATGGTTTCCGGCGACACCCTACGGGCCACCGGCGTCATCAAGGAAGAGTTCGACGCACTCCCCTCGTCGATCTACGTGAAGTGGGTCGCCATCATCGGCATTCCGCTACTGCTACTGGCGGGAGGGGTCGTTTATTGGATAAACGTGCGGACAACAACCGGGGAAACTAAAGTCGTCGAGAACTTCGACAAGTCGCTCGAAGCCGAGGAAATGACTCAGTTGCCCCTCTACCCGGCCGCGTTGCGGATCGCGTTAGGTGAGTACGAGGCCCGGAATCGGAATCAACTGAAAGATGGTCAACAGAAGGACGTGAATCCTCGCGACAAAGCAATCGAGTACTTTCGCGGCGCGCTCGCCAATCTGAACGCGGCCCCGCGGGCGGCCGACCGAGAACAACTCTACGGCGAGTTGGCGATCGCCCTGCTGAACCTCGGCGGCGAAGGCGAAGACCTAATCGAGAAGCGGAAACTCAGTTGGCTGCCGCCGCAACAGACGGCCACCTCGCGTGCGAAGGTCAAGCCAAACGCGGCGGAACTGGAAGGCGTGCAGGGCCAACTGCGACGTGTGCTCAACGGCCTCAAAGACGCGAAGGCCGAATTCGACGAGCGTACCGCCCTGCTCCGCCGCCTCAGCCGCGAGTTGCTCAAGGTGAATCAAATCGAGGTTGTGCGGTCCGCCCTGCCCGCACTGTTCAGCGACGCCGAACAATACGAGGCCGAGGCGCAGATCGGTCTGGAGTGCTTCCGCGCGAACAAGCAAGACACCGCCCGCGAGATCGGCGAGAAGCTCAAGAAGTCTCTGTCCGGCACGCCAAACCCGCCGCCCTCCCCCACACCGGCGTCGGCCCAGGCGTTGTGGAACGTCCTCGAAATCAAGGGGCCGGGCCTCGTGCCCGCGCCAAGTGGCGAACCCTCCGACGCCTCGCGGTGGGCGTACACCGCGATCAACCTCCTGAAGGGCAACCGCGACGAGGCCCGAAAAATCGCCAACAGCGGTACTGACGTAAGGGCAACCGTGCCGCGGTTGAAAGCTCTCGCCTTGGCCGCGGAGTGGACCGACAAGCCGGGCGAGTTCCTCGACGCGGCCGAACGCGCGATGAAAGCCGTTCGCGGCGACCCTAACGTGTCCCTCCCCGAAAGTCTGTTACTCCACCTCGCGCAAATGAGCGCGCGGGCCGGGGCCGCCGAGCAGGCGGACGAATTCACGAAGTCGATTTCCGGGGACTTGAAGGTGTTCGCGAAGGCGGAAGTGTTGCGGAACAAACTCGCCGCGAACCCCGGGCAACAGCCGAAGGACGAGGACGCAGAACTGCCCGCGGAACCGGACGCAAAGAACCTGAAACTCGGCCACGCCTGGGGCCGCCTCGCCCTCGCCCGGCACAACGGCGCACGGACCCGCGATAAGGGCTTGGCCAGCACGTACGCCAAGTCGTGGCCGGCGAAAATCATCGCCCCGTTCGGGCAGATCGGCGTCCTCCTCGGCATTCAGGACGCCGAGAAGCGGTAGCCGCCCTACTACCCCTGCACGGCCGGCAACACCACGTCGCACGGGGCGTCGTACCGGACGTCGTCCACTTCCTCCGGCATGCCCATGTTGTCGGAGGTCAGCCACGTGTTCCAGCCGAGCCGCAGGCCGAGTTCCCCGACCGGCGCGTCGGTGATGTCGCACGGCGGAACCTCGAAGTTGTGCAGCACCAGTTCGATCTCGAAGTCTAACTCCGCCCCCACGTACAACCGCGTCAGTTGCGACAGCAGGTAGGCGCTCTTCCGTTCCGGCACGGCCGTCGGGTCGGGGAGGAAGTTGACGAAGTCGACGTACCGCAGGGGGCCGATCCGCAGGCGGAACTTGCTGCCGGCGTCCCAGATTTTTTCGCCCGCGATCGCGTTGATGCCGAGGCGGCCGGTTGGCGAGTCGTCCAACCGCGTCTGAGCCGCGATCGGCAGGTCGAGCCACTGGCCGGTTAGCGATTGCACCTCGATCGGCAGGTCGAAGTAGTCGGCCAGGATCGCCCGGAGTTCGTGCGCCCCCGCGTGCCGGCGGGCAAACGCCCCGGCGTAGGCCAGGATCGCGCGGTCGTCGATGCGGGTCAGCGGCTCGCAGCCGACCCCGCCCACGCGGCACTCTTCCGCCGCGTTCGGGGCGAGGACGCGAAGGCGGTCTCGCAACGGCGGCGTGCCGAGGCCAACGACGTTGAACAACACCTGCGTGATGCGGTCGGAACTGTGCACGACCCTCGTCGGCGAGCGCCGCCATGCGTGGCGGAGGTAACCGACCGGCATCCGGTACTTCTGCCACGCCTTGAACAGCAGCGCCGTCATCCGGTGGTTGAACAGGTCGAACCAGTCCCGCAGCGCGCCGCGCGTCGAGATTTGGCGCGTCTGGGGGGAAGTGTCCAGGTCGCACAGGGTCTGCGTGTAGACGAGGGGGAGCGCGCCGTTCGGGCCGAAGAGGCCGAAGAAGTTGCTGACCACGGTCGCGACGGCCGCCCGCTTGTACCGCTTGCGGATGCGCTCGGCGATGGGAAAGTTGAACTCCTCGGGGTCGGGCGGGGCGTGCGCCGGCGGGAGGATTTGCGCGATCAGACTCGGCGGGAAGGCGAGCGTCACGTTGGTGCGGAAGCGGACGGCCGTGTCCACCTCCTTCCAGGGCACCTGCGTGTCCCGAATGGAAACCTTGTTGGCGAGCAGTTCCAACAGCCGGATCGCCTGAAACGGGTCGAACCCGCAACACTCTTCCGGGTCGAAGAGTTGCAAGGCCGGGATGGGGTAGCGATCGGGCATGGCGTCCGTTGGGGCTTACAACAGGGTCTTTTCGCCCGCCCGCGCGGACCACCCGCGGATCGGGCCGCGCTGCCGCGTCCGGTAGGTCAGCCGGGTGAACGAGTTCATCGACACGGCCAGGGCGAAGAACCGCTCCATCACGGACGCGAACAGGTACGAGCCGACGCCGACGTACTTTTCCTCGTCGAGTTCCAGCCGCACCTCTAGCCCGCGGGCGTACCCGCCGACGGTTTCGCTCTCGCCGGGCACGAAGGCCACGTCGCGGCCGGCGTCCACGGCCAGCACGCCGTCGCGAACCTGCCGTGCGATCTCGCGCAACTCCGGGTGCTGGTCGTCGGAGAAGTCGTACAGGGCCAGGTACTCGGTCAGCGCCTCGCGGCCGCGCTCCGGGTCGGTGTCCACGAGCGAGAGGTGGTTCAGCGTCAGGTGGGAGATCAGACGCCAGTAATTCATCTTGCGGATCGACTCGTCGCGGCCGACCACGTCCACCCGCTTTTGCATCGGCCGCAGGGTCGGCGTCGGCGCGCGGAGGACGCGGATGCCGGCCGGCACGACTAACCCGACCGGCCGCAGCGACCAGGTGTCGGTGTTCTCGCGAAGTTTGTGCGGCAGGTCGCGGTTGCAGCACGTCACCGCCGCGAGCGCCACCGCCTCCGCGGGAACCGTCGGGTTGAAATCGCAGTCCACGAAGTGGACGTCGATCTCGGTGCCGCGGTCGCCGAACCTCGCGCTCGGTCGGCGGCGACCGTACCAGTACCGCCGGTCCCGCTCGCGGTTCTGGTGGCGGAACGAGTAGAACGGCGCGTACGAGATCTCCTCGCCGGACGGCGTGCGGTGGTAGACGCCGTCGACGGAATAAATCTCGTACCCCTCCGGGTGCTCGGAATCGGGCACGAGCGGGTAGTCGTACCGCTGGTGGGTGACGCGAATGCCCTCGGTGCTCCCCTTGCGGAACAGGTTGACCATCGGCACGCAGCCAAGCTTGAACGTCGTCGCGTTGACCGCCTGTTCGAGTTCCGGGTTGACCGCCTGGTTCAAGAACAGGTGAACCTCGACACTGTTCTTCCCCAGCACGCCGTCGGCCCGTGCCTTGTCCCAGCCCTTCAGGTCGATGAACCAGAACTTGTCGCGGTAGGCCATGAACTCGGTGAGCAGCCGGTAGCCGGGGAAGGACTGTGGCGGGTAGGGCAACAGGCCCTCGTCCAAGTCCGGACCGGTCGTCCGCTTCCCCTCGCGACTGACGCGGAAGCCCACGGGCGTCAGGGCGACTTCCGGCAACACGTCGCTGACCTTCGTCTCGCTTGGTTCCCGGAAGACGACGGCCGTGACGTTGTTCAGGAGCATCTCGTAGAGCGTTGCCGTCAGCGGACCGTCGGCGTCGATGAACAACCGCAACCCAGCCAATGCGCCCGTCGCCGGATCGGGTACGCCAAGCGGCAGTTGGGCGAACGTCTGCCCGGTCGGCAGGTCGAACCGCAGGCGTAGGCGGCCCTTGTTCCCGCCGGTCGGAATCTTCATCTTCGGCATCAGGTCGCGGATGTCCTGGTACGGCGGGCCTTTCATGACCGCCTCGGCGACGGTGACGGGCCACAGCCGCGTCGGGTAGGCCGTCCGGTACTCGCACTCGACGTTGTTCACCGGCGTGGTGCGAAACTGCGTATGGCGGGCGATGGTCAGGCCAGTGGTGAGGTCCACGCCTGGGTTCGGCACGAACTGCGCAATCAGCATGGACGGCAGCGGGGCCAAGTAGTGCGGGTAGAGCAGACCCAACAGGCCGTCGGTCAACTCCGGGAAGTCGTCGTCGAGTTTCTGCCGGACGCGGGCCGACAGGATCGCGAACCCTTGCAACATCCGCTCGACGTGTGGGTCGGTACTCCGGCCGGTCGCCTCCAGGCGCAAGAAGCCCGCTTCCTTCGGGTACTCGCGGCTGAACTCGCGGGCTTGCTCCTGGAGGAAGCGCAACTCTTGATCGTAGAACGGCCAAAGTTCGCGGCTCACGCGATACCCCCAGGGGAGGAGACGTTGTGGTGGCCCGTTGCCAGTTCCAGCATCGTATCAAACACCACGCCCTCGATGGGCGTCGGATCGACGTTTAACGTCGCGACGATGCGGAAGTACGCCGCCCCGATGCGGTACCCCTTCGGCTGCTCGGCCTTCACCTCTTCCAAACTTCGGGGAATGACCTGCACGTTCGTCAGCCGCGGTTCGTGAGTCTGAATGACGTCCAGGATGTGCTCGGCGATCTTCAGCCGTTCGTGGGGCGACGACCCGTCCTGGTGCGTGGCGTCCCGCAGGCCGAAGTTGGCGATCGACCGGGAGACCATGTCCAGGCCGGCGAAGTACTCGTCCGGGGGCCGCTTGGTGTTCAACAGGTCTTCGAGGTCGCGGAGGACGGCGACCTCCGTCTGGGTGAGCGAGTAGCGGCACCGGTTGGCGGCAATCGTCGGATCGGTCAGGCGGTTGAAGAACGACGGGGGGTAGTCTTCCATACGTCTACTCTGGCCGGTCGGCGGGGGAACCGCAACCACAAAATGAAACCAGCCCACGCCGGGGCGTGGGCCGAAGGGCAATTGCGGGAAGAACTTAGACGGCGTAGTCGGCCTTGTTCTTGACGCGGCTCCAGGTGGTAATGACCGGGCTCGAATCGATCGAGCCGTCCTTCTTCTGGGCCTTGTACTCCATCTTGTACGCCCCGACGACGAGGCTGTAGTTTTCCGTCGGCCGGTCGTCGCCGCCGGTGGCCCCGCTCGTCGAGTACGACGACACCGCGACCATCTTCATGTTGAGCGTCAGGTATTCCACTTGGCCGCCGTCGCCGGTCGCCTTGCGGCAGTGGATCTTGGCTTCGTCGAAAGTCTTCCCGTTACACATGTTCAGGAACAGCTTCGACGAAGCCTTGCTCATGAGACAGGAGAACGAGAAGTCGGAGAAGTCGACCTTGCCGCCCGACGCCCCGCTCACTGCACTGCTGATCGTGATGGGGTTGTTGCCCCCGAAGCTCCAGCTCAACACCTCGATGGTGTTGGGGAACTGTTCGTCCGTCGATTCGCCGGGATTGTCCTTGATTTCCAGGAAATAATCACTCGCCATGTTCAACTCTCCTAGGTGCCGGACGTTACCCGGCGGTGATGAAGGACCCGGGCCACGGATGTGACGGCCCGGTGCCTTCGGAAAATAGAACCCTCACCGATGACACACCGGTTCAGGACTTCTTCTGCGGTAGTTCGGCGACCAATCGCATGGACGTCGCCAGACCTTCGAGTTGGAAGTGCGGCCGCAAGTGGGCGACCGCCTGGTACCAGCCGGGCTTGCCCTTGACTTCGGTGACCGACACCGAGGCCGCCGCCAACGGGCACTGGGCCTTGGTTTCCGGACCGACGTCTTCGGGGTTGCTCACGACGTAGTTCCCGATCCACTGGTTGAGCCACTTCTCCATTTCGCCCCGTTCGGCGAACGACCCGACCTTGTCACGGGCCATTGCCTTCAGGTAGTGGGCGAACCGCGAGACGCAGAGCATGTAGTTGAGCTTTGTCGAGAGCTCCGCGTTGGCGTTCGCAGACGGGTCGAAGTACTTCTTCGGCTTCTGCGAGGTCTGCGAGCCGAGGAACACGGCCTTGTCCGTGTCCTTGTAGTGCAACAGCGGCAGGAAGCCGAGGCCGCTCAGTTCCGCCTCGCGGCGGTCCGGGATGAGCACCTCGGACGGGCACTTCGCCGTCTTGCCGCCGGCCTCGTTGAACACGTGGAGCGGGAGCCCTTCGACCTGCCCGCCGCCCTCGACGCCGCGGGTCCTCATGAACCAGCCGTCCTTCGCGTAGGCCGCGGTAGTGCGGGCCGCGAACGCCCAGGCGGAGTTCATCCACAGGTACTTGTTGTGGTCCGTGCCGTCCACGGATTCCTCGTAGTTGAACTCGTCGACCCGCTTGTCGGTGAGGCCGGTGCCGTAGGGCAGGCGGCCGAGGACGCGGGGCATCGTTAAGGCGACGTACCGGGAGTCTTCCGACTCGCGGAAGCTCTTCCAGGCGGCGTACTCGATGCTCTCGAAAATCTTCTCCAGGTCGCGGGGGTTGTTCAACTCGGTGAACGAGTCCAGGTTGAACATGTCGTGGCCGGCGGCCGCGACGAACGGCGCGTGAGCGGCCCCGGCAACGCCGGCGAGTTTTTGGAGCATCGCGACGTCTTCGGCCGACTTGCCGTCGAACTCGTAGTCGCCGACCAACATACCGAACGGACTACCGCCGAGAGTGCCGTACTCGGCCTCGTACACCTTCTTGAAGAGTTGGCTCTGGTCGAACTCGATCGCCCGCTCCAGGTCTTTCGAGAGCGTCCGCTTGTTGATGTTCAGCACCCTGAGCTTCAAGCGGGCGCTGGTCTCGGACTGATCGACCAGGTACTTCACGCCCCGCCAGGTGCCTTCCAACTTCTGGAAGTCCGGGTGGTGGAGGATTTCGTTCAATTGCACGGACAACTTGCGGTCGATCTCGGCCTTCCACGCCTGGATGGTCCGTTCTACGTCGCCGGAGACGACCGACCCGGGCTGAGCCTCAAGGGCGGAGCGGATTACCGCTTCGATGAACTGCTTGTTCTGCTGCTTCTGGGTGTCCGACTTCGGCTTGGTCGCGTTCAGAACTTGGTCGAGTAGCCCGCCCCCTTCAGTCGTCGTGGTTGCGGCGGCGGATTCACTCGCGGCTTTTTGTTCGGCCATGGCTTACTTCGCCTCCCCGGTGTTCGCGTCGATGCCCATTTGCTTGGCGAGTTCTTGCACCTTCTCGGTGTTCGCCAGAACATCTTGGAGGACGGATTCCAATTGGCTGTTCGTGCTGATCCGCGAAAGCACTTCGTCGAGGCGCTTCCGCATTTCTAGGAGTTCCTTGAGCGGCGCGACCTGTTCGGCCACCTTCGCCGGTTCGAAGTCGTCCATCGACCGGAACTGGATTTGCGTCCGCAGTTTCGTGCCGTCGTCGGTGAGCTTGTTGGCCACGCTCAGGTTGAGCATGGGGGCCGCGTCCTTCATGACGCTGTCGACGTTGTCCCGGTCGATCTCGACGAACTTCCGGTCCTTCAGCGCGCCGAGTTCTTTCTCGTCCCGGTGGCCGGACAGGCCGGCCATGATGCCGACGACGAACGGCAACTCGCGCTTGACCATCGCCCCGTTCGTTTCGACGTCGTACGTGATTTGCACGCGCGGCGAGCGAACGCGGTCTAACTTGTGTTGAAAGCTTTCGGCCATGGGGTTTACCTCTGAGAATCGAGAGGCCCGACCGGCTCCGTCGTTCGATCCCTGAAGCTATACGGGGCCGGAGAGGGGGCGGTTTTCCGGCCCAAAAGAATTGTGGCCGGACGCCCCGTTCGGTGCTGGAACTGACCTTATCTAACGGCTTCGGATGGCGACATGCAAGTGAATTCCCGGAGAAACCGCCGGGCTGAAATGCGATCGCCCCGGTCCTAGGAAACCGGGGCGATCTGGATTTGTCTCGGGGGTCAAGGGCTTCTCTAGTTCGAGGAGACCGAGCCGCCGGCGACCGACCCGCCACTCCGGAGTTGGGTGAACGGCACCAACACGCGCGGGGTGTTCGGGTTGGCGAGAATCAGGTTCGGATCGGTCAAGTCGACGAAGTCCGAGTTTTGATTCAAGACCGTCTGGTACATCTGGTTCGAGCCCTCGGACGCGAACGTCGTGTCGTTCCCGTTGACCACGTCCAGAGTGCTGCCGTGCGTGAACTTCAGCACTTCGAACGCCGCCCCTCGCGGCCGGCTGACGAGCACGCTTCGGTTGCCGCCGCTACCGTCGGCACTCGATCCGAAGGAAATACTGCCCACCCCAAGGTTGTTCGTCTGGTCCGTCGAAATCAGCCCGGTGGAATTCGTGAAGGCGAACGTGTTCACGATCGTCGGCGGGTCTTGCGACGTGAACAATGCCGCGCTCATGTCCTGTGTCCCCTGGAAGATTCTCAACCGCGGCCCGCCGTTCGACCCGGGGGCGGTCATGAGGTCGTCGATGGAATCCGAGTCGTACCGACCGGCGGCCACCAGCACGCCGCCGCGGTACGACGGTTCGTAAGCGAAGAAGTCGTTCAGGACGGCCAGGGTGTCCAGGACGTGCGCACCGTCGTAGATGCGAACCCGAGGGCCGCCGAGTACGCCCGCCCCGGCGATGATCTCCGGTCGGCCATCGCCGTTCAAGTCGCCGACCGCCACGTTCACACCGCCCCGGAAGCTGAGCTCGTAGGCGGGGAAGGAGATGAGTGGCTTGAAGTTATTGAAGACGGTCAGCCCCTTGCTCGGATCCCCATTGCCCTTCGCGTCGGTGATGGAAAACACGCGAATCACCGGCCCGCCGCCGACACCGCTGCCGACCACAATTTCGGCCCGGCCGTCGCCGTTCAGGTCGGCGACCGCCACGTTCACGCCGCCGCGGAAGGTTTCCTCGTAAGCGAAGAACTGGGTCAGGATTTGACTCGGCTGCAAGGCTCCGAGGTTAATCGAAGCCCCGGGCGGCAGGCTCGTTAGCACGGCCCCATCGACGACCGTCACAAGGGGCGCGTCCCCGGCCCCGTTCGCGATGATGAGGTCCGCCGTGCCGTCGCCGTTGACGTCGCCGATTGCCAAGGTCGGAGCCTTGAAGGACGTTGACGAACTATTCAGGACCGGTGAGACGACGAACGCATTGTTCGTAATCCCCGTCCCGCTGATGTTCCCGCCGAGCGGGGACACGTTCGCCCCCTTGTCGGTGATTTGGCTAATCGCCAACCGGACGACGTAGCCCGAGGCGTCCGTCGACCCTTGCCGGGGGGCCGTCTGGACGGCAAAGGCTTCAACGGAGAGACCGCCGAGGGTCTCGATCGACTCGAAGGTGAGGGGTTGGAAGCCGGTGAAGGTGTAGACACCGTTCCCGTTACCCGACGTCGAGAGCGAGATGCCGGTGACGCCCTTGAACAACGGGTTGAGCGTGTCGAACGGGGCAAACGCCGTTCCATCGGAGGTGACCGGCAAGTTTCCGTTGACGAACAGCTGTGCGGTAGACAACGGCCGCACGGTGAACACGTCCTTGAACCGGTTGGTGAGTGTCGGATCGCCGCCCACGAGTGGTTGCCCCAGGACGACTTTACTCGCCGTGGCCTCGGCCGCGAACGTGACGTTGAACGACGGCACGGTGGGGTCGGTGACGCCCGCCGGGAAGTCGAAGCCGAAGTTCACCTGTACCGTGCCGCCGGATCCAACGTCGAGGAGTTTCGTGGTGGGCGCGTTGCCGACGCGGGCGACCGGGTCCACCGCCGTGAAGTTGCCGCTCGTCGAGAGGGTCACCGATCCGTTGTTGCCGACCCGGATGGCCGTTGCCGGACTGGCCGGGTTCTCAAAGGCGATGACCAAGTCCGTCTTATCGCGGACGTTGATCGACCCGCCGCCGACGTTGGCGAAAACTTCCCCGGTCGAAACGAACGTCGTGTCGCCGGCCGCCGGGGGCGTTCCGGCCGTGAACGTGTTGACCGGACTGTTCAGGTTGAACGTCAAGTTCGTCCCGTCGCCGCGGAGGTAGAGTTTCGTCGTCGACAGCCCGGCGAGGGCGTTCGGCTGCGTCACGCTGCCAGTGGTGCCGGTCAGACCGAGAACGATCGGCGCGTTCGGGGCGGAAACATTTCCGTTGAACACGATCGCGTTTGTGTTGATATTAACCGCCCCTCCGGTCTTGCCGCCCGTCACGCCCGTGGTTCCGTTCGCGGTCACGTCACTGAAGGTCGTCTTCCCGGTGCCGGTCGTCTGAACGATCTTGTCGCCAACCGTCACCGCCCCGTTGAACGTGACGTCCACGCCGTCGTCGATGAGCACCGTCCCCGAGTTCACGACCCCGTTGAACGTCAGGCTCTTGCTGAACTTCTGCTCGAACACGCCGCCGTTCGTCTCCACCGCCCCGCCGAACACGACTACGTTCCCGTTGTCCACCTGCACGACCGGCGACGTCACCGTCGACGCGAACTTCGCCGCCCCCGTCACGTTCCCCAACTCCACCCGCGTCGCCGCCGCCACCGCACCGTTGAACGTCACGTCGCCCGCGTTGTCGATCAGTACCAACGGCGACGTCACCGCACCGTTGAACGTCGTTGTCCCGGTCGCGTTCACCTGCTCGACCCGCGTCGCTGCCACGACCGCACCGTTGAAGGTGACCACGTTGCCGTTGTCGATCAGAACCGTCGGCGACGTAACCGGACCGTTGAACGTCGTCGTGCCGGACCCGGCCACTTGTTCGACCTTGGAGAGCGTCGTGACCGGGCCGTTGAAGGTCGCGTTGTTCGTGTTTACGATCTGGAGGCTGCCGTACTTCTTGTCGGACGCCACCCCCTTACTCGCGGTGATGTCCACGTTCGGCCCGCCGATGACCAGATCGAAGCCGTCGATCGTCGGGGCCAATTCGTCGAGGAAGTTGATCGCTCCGCCCGTGGCGATCAACTGGGTGCCGTTGACCGATGTCACCGCCTTGTCGCCGTAGGACTGGAGGGTCGCCGTCTTCACCAGGCCGCCGTTGATGAGCGTCAGCCCGCCCGCGTCGGTCACCAGTTTCGAGAGGGCGGTCGTGCCGCCGACGGCCTTGTTGAAGACCGTGTTGCCCGCGGTGTTGGCGGTCAACCCGCCGGGGCCGTCGATCGGCCCATTGAAGGTGATCGTGTTACCGGTCGTGGCCGTTCCCGCCACGACGGCGTCCCCGGTCAGGACGACCGGGTTCACCGCCGTCTGGGTCACGTGCTGACCGGTCAAGGTGGCCGACCCGATGGTCAGCGTGCCGTTGTTCGTCACGACGAGGTCGCCGCCGGCCGTCAAGTTCGCGTTGGCCTGGACGGTGATGGCGTTCCCGATGACCGTGAGGTTGCCGTTCACCGCCAGCGGGCCGGTCGCGGTGATCGCATCGTCCGGTGCGGAGATCGTGAGGTTCGTGTTATTGTGGGCGTTCGTGCCACCTGCGATGGTGACGTTATCGGCACCGCCGTTGTTCGGGTCCGTGGCGATGATCACGTTCGTGTTGTTCGACAGGCGAACGACCGGAGTGGTCGTGCCGGCCACGGCAAGGGCGTCGGTCGTGATCTTCCGCGTCTGCGAAGCACTGCTATTGTTGATCGTGACGTTCCCGTCCGGAACCATCAGGTTGACGTTCACGTTGACGATGCCGCTGATGTCGACTTCCGAACTGGTTTCGAGGCCGCTGTAGGTGATCGTGCCGCTATCGACGACGACCACGCCGGACAGGTCGGGGCCGATCTTGTTGGTGGTGAGGCTCGCCGCGTTGTTGGCGTTCCCCACGACGGCCAACCCGAAGTCCGCATCGGCACCGCCGTTGAACGTGATGCCGCCGGCCGGGATCGGCGAACCGTTGCTGAAGTCGGCGATCAGCGTGTCTCGCCCCGCCAAGCCGTTGAACGTGAAGCTCGGCACCGGGGTGACGATGACCGCCGGTTGGCCGTCGAACTGGTAGCTAAGTGGTGCGCCCGGCGTCCCCGTGGCCCGGACCGTCACGCGGTCGTCGCCGTTCGTGCCGTTGAGGGTGAACGTCCCGGCGTTCAGAACGGTAATCGTCTCGATGTTCACGTACGAAACCGGGGCACCGGCGGTGTCGAACGAGTTGACCGTCGCCGTGACCACTTTGTTCTGCGCGTCGAATTCCAGGACGTCGCCCGGTGCCGCGGTCGGGTTCTTGCCGTCGATGGCCACGGGCGTCGTGTACCCGGTCACTCGGAAGGTGTCCGCGTTGGCGTTGCCAACGAGGGTCGTCGCCATCGCGGTAATCGTCGCGGTTCGCAGGTCGGCGGTCGCCGGTCCGCTGTTGTCGGTGTCGATCGCGATTGCAATGGTCTTGTTCAGTGCCGCGGACAGCACCGCACCGACGGCCGTGAAGTCGTCGCCGCTGTTGAGGGTGATCCCGCCGGCCGTGGCTTGGACCGTGGCCCCGGAGATCGTAAGGTTCTTGCCCGCCGTCGCCGCGGTGCCGGTGGCCGATTGGACCGTCGCCGTCGGCGAGACGGTGAGGTTAGTCCCCGCCGTCAGAGAAACACTGCCAGCCGTCGATTGAACCGTGGCCGCCGACCCGATGGCGAGAGCCTTGCCCGCCGAGAGCGTGGTGCCCGCCGCCGATCTCACGACGGCCATCGTCGCGACGCTCAGGTCGTTGCCCGCCGTCAGAGCGACGCTGCCGGCCGTCGATTGGACCGTAGCCGCCGACCCGATGGCGAGGTTACTGCCCGCCGTCAACGTGGTGCCGTTGGCCGACGTCACCGTCGCCGTCGGCGCGATGGTGACGGTGTTGGTCGCCGTCAGAGTAACACTGCCGGCGGTCGATTGGACCGTGATGCCACTGGGCACCGTGAGGCTGTTGCCCGCCGTGACCAACAAGTTCGCGGTCGTTTTCGCGTTCGCCACGGTCACGTCGTTCGCGTCGTTGAACGTGACGCTCTTCGCCTGCGGGACGGTCAGCGCCTGCACGTCGTTCGCGGCGGCGAGCGTGTAATCGCCCGCGTTGTTCGCCTCACCCAACGTCAGGAGGCCGGTCGTGATCGCCCCAGTCTGCGTGGCCGACGTGCCCGCGACGAGGGTCACGTTCGCGGCCTTCAAGGTGTTGTTCAGGGCGATCGTTCCCGCGAAGTAACTCGCGTTGCCGGTCGTCGTGACGGCTCCGGTCTGCGTGATCGTCTTGAACGGGCTGGCGGACGTGCCGAGGTTGATGTTGGCGACCGAATTGAGGCCGCCGGGGCCGACGGTCAGCAGATCGTTCGCGGTTCCCTGGTTGACGTTGAGGTTCGCCGTCGGCTTCGTAAAGCTCGTGTTCACGAACGCCACACCCGTCAAGGTGCTCCCGGCCCCCGCGTCCTGAAGCGTGGCGTTGTTCGCCGCCACGGTCGGCAGGTTGAATGTGAGGTTCTGGACCGAGGCGACGTTCAGTTGTGCGCTCTCGGCCCCGGTGTAGTTGATCGCCCCCAAGTCGGTGGCCAGCGAACCGTCGGTCGCGTTCGTGAACGTGTCGGTGATGTTCGCGTAATTGCCGCCAGTGAGGATGAGCGTGTCGCCCACGCTCTGGTTGCCGCCATTGAACGTCAGTGTGCCGCCGAACGGCGTGTTCCCGTTGGTCGGGTCGGTTCGGTCCACGATGAGGGTGTCGTTCCCGGCGTTGCCGTTGAACGTCACGCCGCCGGTGGGGATCGGGTTGCCGCCGCTCATGTCGATGATGAACGTGTCGTCACCGACCGTGCCGTTCAGGACGATCGCCGACGGCGTGGCCGCGAAGAGGTCCTGGGCGATCAGGGCGTTGTTGAGGAAGAGCTGGACGTTCGCCCCGTTGCGGACGAGGCGGTAGGTGCCGGCCACGGTCGCGTCGTACGTCCGCACGACGGCGTCGTCGTTCTGGATGGTGAACACGTTGACGAAGTTAGGCGTCGGGACGGACGTGTTGGCGGTCGTGTAGTACCGGACCTGGCCGCCGGTGCCGTCGATCGTGTTCGTGCTGTTGAGTGTGAACTCGACCGTTTCGTCGCCTTCGTTGGTCAAGTCTTCGAAGATTTGCAGCGGGACGGTCTGGTTGAAAGTCAGGCTCCCGGGAGCGTCGGCCGGGTTGAACGTGACGGTGGTCGAGCCGGTGATGACGTAATCGCCGGCGGTGACCGGGCCGAGGGTGGCCTTGCCGGCCACGGTCCCGAGGAAGGGATCGACGGTCGTGACGATCTGCCGGTCGAGGCCCGGCGTGCCGACCGAACCCGCCGACGGCACGATGGTCAGCGTCACGTCGAAGGACGCGGGCGCATTATCTTCCAACGCCGCGTTGGCCGGCGCGAACGAGAGAACGGCCAGATCGTTGTCCAGGATCGTCCCGGTACCGGTCGCGGTGCCGATCGTCACGGAGCGGTTCGTCACGAGGTTCGAGATCGTCGCGGTGAACGCCTCCGTACCCTCGACACGGGCGTCGTCAACCGGGTTGACGGTAACCGTCTGTGCAGTCACGCCGGGGGCGAACGTCACCGTCAGGCCGTTGACGCCGATAAAGTCCACGCCCGGTCCGGCCGCAGCCCCGGCGATCGCCGTGCCGTTGGCCGTGTTGAACGTGACCATGACAGTCGTATCGACCTGGTTGGTGAGCGTGACGTTGAACGTGATCACCCCGCTTTCCGGAGACACTTGGCTGTCGATGTTGACGGTCGCCGAGTCGTCGTTGACGATGGTCCCGGTCGCCGTCCCGGTGGCGTCGATCTTCGACGCGGGGATGAGCGGGTTCGTCGGCACGACAGTATTGAGCGAAACGGTGAACAGTTCGCTCGCCTCGACGACGTTATCGCCGTTGATCGTGACCGTGAACGTCTGCGTCTCACCGGCCGTGCCCGCGAACGTCAGGGTGCCCATCGTGGACACGAAGTCGTTATCGCCGACCACCCCACCGGAGGTGCTGACGGCCGTGCCGTCGGTGGTCTTGTAATTGACGGTGAACCCGCCCTGAACGGGGTTCGACAACGTCACGGTAAAGGTCATCGGCCCGCCGTTCTCGGCCTGCACGACGTTCTGAATCGTAAGGGCGGTGCTGTCGTCGTCGGTGATGCTCCCCGTCCCGTTCACCTTCGTGAACTTCGACGTCGGGATGAGCGGGTTCGTCGGCGTGACGACACCGAGTTGAGCCGCGAACGTCTCCGTCGGCTGCTCGACCGTGGAGTCCGGGTTGATCGTCACCGTGAACGTCTGAACCTCCCCGACCGTCCCCGCGAACGTCAAGACGCCGCTCGCCGTCGTGTAGTCGCTCCCCGCATTCGCCGTCCCGTCCGCGGTGTTGTACGCCACCGTGAACCCGCCCTGCACGGCGTTCGACGACGTCACCGTGAACATCAGCATCG
Source organism: Limnoglobus roseus (assembly GCF_008254045.1). GTDB lineage: Bacteria > Planctomycetota > Planctomycetia > Gemmatales > Gemmataceae > Limnoglobus > Limnoglobus roseus. The sequence goes on from NZ_CP042425.1 coordinate 7,765,967, forward strand.
TCGACCCGCCGGTGCCTTCGACAATCGTCGGGCTGCTCACCGTCAGCGTCGTCATGTCGTCGTCGAGAATCGTGCCGACGCCGTTCACCTCAATGAACGCCGAAGTCTGTACCGTCGGGTCATTCGGTGTTACGGTCCCGAGTTGGCCGAGGATCGTTTCGTTCGCCTCGACGATCTTATCCCCGTTCACCATCACGGTGAACATCTGCGCCTCGCCGTCTGTTGCCCCGGTGAACGTCAGCATCTGCCCGGCGCCACCGGCCGGCAACGCGACGTAGTCGCCGCTGCCGGCCGTAGCCGTGCCGTCGGCCGTGTTGTACGCGACCTGGAACCCGCCCTGGACCGCCTTGGACGACGTGACGGTGAACGTCAGCAGGACCGTGCCGGCGTCCCCTTCCGTCACCGTCGAAGTCGTGCTGACGGTCAACGTCGTCTTGTCGTCGTTGGTGATCGTACCCGTCGCCGTCCCCGCCCCGAGTATCATCACGTTCCGCCCACCCGCCGCCAGCGCACTCAACGTCGCTGTGAACGTTTCATCGGGTTCCACCAGGGTATCTTGGACCGTGTTCACAGTCGTCGACCCGGTCAGCTGGCCGGCGAGGATGGTGATCGTCTTCACCGTTGTGTCGAAGTCCGTCGTCGCCGTGGCCGTGTCCGCCCCGCCCTTGCTCGGCGTGAGCATGACCGTCACGTCCACGTCCACCGGGTTCGTGAGCGTCGCTGTGAACGTCACAGCAGCCCCTTCCATCGCTGACGAATCGGCGATGCTCACCACCGCCGCGTCGTCGTTCAAAATCGTACCCGTCCCCGTCAGGCTCGCCCCGCCACCCGAGAACGTCACGTTCCGCCCGCCCGCCGCCAGGTTCGACAGGATCAGGCTCAGCGTCTCGTTCAGCTCGACCGTGCCGTCCGCCGTCGTGGCCACGTTGATCGTGAACGCCGTCGTCGAGTTCGCCGCGAACAGCTGCACGTTCCCGTTCGCGACCGCCGTGTAGTCGGCGTCCGCCACCGTCGCCGTCCCGTCCTGCGTCTTCCGGTCCGACGTCACCGCCGAGTCCACCGGGTTGTCGATCGACACGCTGAACGACAACATCCCCCCCTCCGTCACCGAGGGGCTCGAAATGCTCACCACCGCCGCGTCGTCGTTCAAAATCGTACCCGTCCCCGTCAGGCTCGCCCCGCCACCCGAGAACGTCACGTTCCGCCCGCCCGCCGCCAGGTTCGACAGGATCAGGCTCAGCGTCTCGTTCAGCTCGACCGTGCCGTCCGCCGTCGTGGCCACGTTGATCGTGAACGCCGTCGTCGAGTTCGCCGCGAACAGCTGCACGTTCCCGTTCGCGACCGCCGTGTAGTCGGCGTCCGCCACCGTCGCCGTCCCGTCCTGCGTCTTCCGGTCCGACGTCACCGCCGAGTCCACCGGGTTGTCGATCGACACGCTGAACGACAACATCCCCCCCTCCGTCACCGAGGGGCTCGAAATGCTCACCACCGCCGCGTCGTCGTTCAAAATCGTACCCGTCCCCGTCAGGCTCGCCCCGCCACCCGAGAACGTCACGTTCCGCCCGCCCGCCGCCAGGTTCGACAGGATCAGGCTCAGCGTCTCGTTCAGCTCGACCGTGCCGTCCGCCGTCGTGGCCACGTTGATCGTGAACGCCGTCGTCGAGTTCGCCGCGAACAGCTGCACGTTCCCGTTCGCGACCGCCGTGTAGTCGGCGTCCGCCACCGTCGCCGTCCCGTCCTGCGTCTTCCGGTCCGACGTCACCGCCGAGTCCACCGGGTTGTCGATCGACACGCTGAACGACAACATCCCCCCCTCCGTCACCGAGGGGCTCGAAATGCTCACCACCGCCGCGTCGTCGTTCAAAATCGTACCCGTCCCCGTCAGGCTCGCCCCGCCACCCGAGAACGTCACGTTCCGCCCGCCCGCCGCCAGGTTCGACAGGATCAGGCTCAGCGTCTCGTTCAGCTCGACCGTGCCGTCCGCCGTCGTGGCCACGTTGATCGTGAACGCCGTCGTCGAGTTCGCCGCGAACAGCTGCACGTTCCCGTTCGCGACCGCCGTGTAGTCGGCGTCCGCCACCGTCGCCGTCCCGTCCTGCGTCTTCCGGTCCGACGTCACCGCCGAGTCCACCGGGTTGTCGATCGACACGCTGAACGACAACATCCCCCCCTCCGTCACCGAGGGGCTCGAAATGCTCACCACCGCCGCGTCGTCGTTCAAAATCGTACCCGTCCCCGTCAGGCTCGCCCCGCCACCCGAGAACGTCACGTTCCGCCCGCCCGCCGCCAGGTTCGACAGGATCAGGCTCAGCGTCTCGTTCAGCTCGACCGTGCCGTCCGCCGTCGTGGCCACGTTGATCGTGAACGCCGTCGTCGAGTTCGCCGCGAACAGCTGCACGTTCCCGTTCGCGACCGCCGTGTAGTCGGCGTCCGCCACCGTCGCCGTCCCGTCCTGCGTCTTCCGGTCCGACGTCACCGCCGAGTCCACCGGGTTGTCGATCGACACGCTGAACGACAACATCCCCCCCTCCGTCACCGAGGGGCTCGAAATGCTCACCACCGCCGCGTCGTCGTTCAAAATCGTACCCGTCCCCGTCAGGCTCGCCCCGCCACCCGAGAACGTCACGTTCCGCCCGCCCGCCGCCAGGTTCGACAGGATCAGGCTCAGCGTCTCGTTCAGCTCGACCGTGCCGTCCGCCGTCGTGGCCACGTTGATCGTGAACGCCGTCGTCGAGTTCGCCGCGAACAGCTGCACGTTCCCGTTCGCGACCGCCGTGTAGTCGGCGTCCGCCACCGTCGCCGTCCCGTCCTGCGTCTTCCGGTCCGACGTCACCGCCGAGTCCACCGGGTTGTCGATCGACACGCTGAACGACAACATCCCCCCCTCCGTCACCGAGGGGCTCGAAATGCTCACCACCGCCGCGTCGTCGTTCAAAATCGTACCCGTCCCCGTATCGTCACCTACAGTATCCCCGGCGCTCGTCGCGGTGATCGTGACCGTAAAGTCTTCGTCCGCCTCGACCGTCTGATCGCCATTGATCAAGACGGACACCGTGGTCGTGTCCGTCCCATCGTCAATCTGACCAGCCGCGTTGGTGACCGCGTCATAGTCCGAACCCGCCGTCGCACTGCCATTCGCGGTGGAATATGTAAACGTGATCGGCGTCCCGGCAGCTTTGGCGTCCGAAGTGACCGTAAACACCAGCATTTGCTGGCCGGCGTTGCCTTCCATAATGCTGGCATCGGCGATACTAATGACCGCCGGAGTGCTGCGGTCCTCCAACGTCACCAGGTTCGGTTTCGCGAGCATGGGCTTGCCGCTGCGACGGGTGGTTCGACTGGTCGGACGGGGGAAGAGCGAGTTCAACCAGTTAGCGGCCATGTCGTACGACTCCGGCGGTGTAAAGCGTGTGGTGTGTTCAGAATCCGACTTCAGCGTTTTTTTCGAAATCGCGGGAAACAGATTCTATCACGGTTATGAATGACCCGAAATCTCTTCCCAAACAACCCCGTTTACATGCTATAGATGGAACAATCCGGCGACTCAGTCGCTAAAGTTGTCCCAAAGCACGCAATCGAACCTTCCTACTACGACGAGAGTGGCGGAGGGATTGATTTTATCCCCGTTCTGATTTCCCTTGTTGTGGCCGGGTCAGAAGGGCACTAAAATAGAATTCCGTCGCGAAACAATCCGGACCGTTTGCTCGCCCGTATTGACTTGTACGGCCTCGATCACTTTTGAGATGTGGTATGCCCCGGTTTGCGAAGTATGAAGAGAACGAGGAGCCGATCGCCGGTTACCGGTTGGTCGATTTTCTAGGCGCCGGCCAGTTCGGCGAGGTGTGGAAGGCCGTTGACACCGAGTCGGGCATCTTCGTTGCCATCAAGCTCATCGACCTGTCCCACAGCACGAGCGCGCTCAAGGAACTCAAGGCCCTCAACCTCGTCCGCAACCTTCGGCACCCCAACCTCGTCCCGATCTTCACGGCCCGCCTCAAAGACCGCAACGGCAAGGAGCACCCCCTGCACAAGGCCGACGAGGTCAAGCAGAAGGGCCAACTCCGCGAGCTCATCATCGCCATGGGCCTCGGCGACCTCAGCCTCTCGGCCCGCCTCAAGCAGCTCAACCCGGACGGCACCGACCCGGCCGACTTCAAGGGCATCCCGCACGACGAACTGACCTCGTACATGGAGGGGGCGGCCAAGGGCATCGACTACCTGAACAAGACCGATCACGGCCTCGGCAAGGGCGTCGGCGACGGACCGATCATCCACTGCGACATCAAGCCGGACAACATGATGGTCATCGCCGGCGAGGTCCAGATCGCCGACTGCGGGGTGGCCGTCATCATCACCCCCGACGCCCGCCAGACGAAGGCCGCCGGGTCGCCGGCGTACAGCGCCCCGGAGCTGACCGGGAACAAGCCCGTCCCGGGCACCGACCAGTATGCCCTGGCCATCAGCTACTACGAGCTCCGGACGGGCAAGCTCCCGTTCGACGAGAGCATGGGCCAGTTGTCGATCATGCTCGCCCACGCCGAGGGCCGCCTCGACTTCGCCAGCCCGGTCCTGTCCGAGTACGAGGTCCGCGTCCTCAAGTGGGCGACGGCCGTCCAGCCGAAGATGCGGTACGCTTCGTGCATCGACATGGTCCGGCAACTCACCCGGGCGAAGGACGACCTGCCGCCGCTGTCCCCGGACCAGATCGGGGTGAAGTCCGGCGTCGTCGCCGTGCCCCTGAACCGGCCGAAGCCGCCCGAACCAAGCGGGCCGAAGTCTGTCCCGCCCGGCGCAAAGACGAAGACCGACACGGACCGGAGTACGCAGGAGTTCGAGGTCGGTGGGGCGCAAGACGACCTCCGGGGGACCGTCATCCCGGACTCGGACCGGATGCTGCCCCCGAGCCGGTCGGGGTTCGAATTGCCCCCGGTCGCTCCTCCCACGCCGCCCGACGCGCGGCCGAACCCGGCCGCCAAGTACCAGGCGTCGCAGTCGGACATCCTCCTGCCGCTCGACGAGACCGGCACGTCCGACGACGAGTTCGATCCGGACGCCGACGATTCGGCCACGCCCGTGCCCACTCCCCTCACTCGCCCTTTAGCCTCCGACTTGCCGCCGCCGAAGGTCGAGCGGCCGCGGATCAACAAAGACCCCGATGACCCGGGGGGGAAGTTTCTCGGGACGGTCGAACTCGACGACGACCTCAAGAAGATCATCCGCGAGTCGGGCCCGCTTGGGTTGCCCGCCGTCGCGGGGCCGAGCGCGGCCCCGCCCGTCAAGCGGCCGGCTTCGAATCCGGTCATCATCCCCCCCGTCGCCCCCGGCAAGCGGTCGACCCAGTACCCGCGGGAGACGCCTGCCGCCCCCGAGGTCGAGGCCGAAGTCGAGCCGGAGACGGAAGAGCCGAAGTCCCTTCCCACGTGGGCCCGGGAAGCCGAGCAAGCCCGCCAGCGGTCTACGGACACCGTCCCAGCGGCCCAGTCCAACAACTGGAAAAGTGCGCCACCCATGCCGAAGGCGGGCGGTGGCCTGCCCGTGAAGTTGCTGATCGGCGGCGTCCTCGTTGGCGGCCTTGCTGCGGGCGGTTTTTTCCTCTCTCAAGGCAGCAAACCAGAGGTTGACCCCCCCCCTTCGTCACCACCCCCGCCCACTCCGGCCGTCGTAACCGTTTCGCCGCCCCCGCCCCCACCACCGCTCGCAGACGATCGGGTCAAGGACCTGGTGAAGCCGATCGACGACCTGATCGCGAAGAAGGACATCGACTCCTTGGATTCGGCCGACAGACTAACGACCCTTCTCCCTCAGGAGCCGGCCTTCGAGCCCGATCGCGTACGCCTGAGAATCGAGATCGGTAAGGCCCGCGTTGTGGACATCGAAGCCCTGCTGGGGGGCGAGAGCAAAACCAACGCACTGCTCGACACGGCCGCAGCGCGGGTCGAGAAGCTTACCGGGGACGATCTCAAGAGGCTGAAGGGGCAGATCGAGAAGGAGAGGATCACGCTGGCGGTGCAGTCGCTGGAAGGCCGCAGTATCGAGCGATTCACCCCCGCAGTGAAAGAGTTGTTCCAGCGGTGGCCCCAGGCGGACCTGCAGAAGGATTTGGCCCACAAGCTGATCGCCCTGGGCGATCGATTGGGCAAGGCCGACTATCAGAAAGCCATTCTCGATGCGGTGGCCCCGACACCCGCCTTGTTCGCGGAAATGGTCGATACCAAGGCCGATCGTGACAAGGTTTTCCGGTGGCAGGCGGACGCCCTGAGCGGTGCCTTGACGGCGGCTCGGAATGCGATCACGACGTTGGGCCAAGCGACCGATGCCAAGCCCACCGACATCGACTCCGCCCAGAAGGCCGTCGTCGCCCTCCAGGACGCGGTGACGAAGGCAGGCAAGCCATTCGGGGCTCTTTGGGACCCGAACGCCATCAGCCCGGACATTCTGGGCTTCCTGCCCGCGGCCGAGGCGTGGTCGAAGGCGCGGGCCGACAAGTCGCCCGACCTGCGGCCCTTCGCCAAGTTCTTCCCGCCCGAGGCGGGGGCCGTGCCGCCCTCGCCGGCCGGCCCATTCGCGATGGAGTACCTACGACTCGCGGGTGTCACGCCTCCGTTGCCGGTCGCCAACCTCCGTGCCGTCCGCGACAACGCCCGCTCGCAAAAATGGCCCGGCATGACGGAAGCATATCAACAGCGGATCGACACGCTGTTCCAAAACGCTCTCGCGGTCCAATTCCGCGAGGCCCTGTCGGCCCCGGTCCCGGACTGGCCTGCGGTCCGTGCCCTGATCGGCACCGGCCAGGACCGCGCGCACGGGTGGGCGAAATTCGCCGCCGCTGAAGACGCCCTGATCGCCGGGGGCAAACGGGACGACGTTCTGAAGTTGCTCCGCGAGGGGGAAGAGTTTTCCCTCACCGCCGACGCCACCGCCGCCGACCGGAAGGTGTACCTGGCCTACCTGCGGGCGGTCGCGGCGACCGGCGGCAAGGACGACGCGGCCGCGGAGGCGCTGGTGCAACTCTACCGGCCGACGGCGGACGTCTTGCCAAAAATCTTGAAGCCGGCACACCGTCAAAAGGCGGCCGCCGACGTGCTGAGCCTGAACGCCATCCCGACCCCGCCGCGGATGGGCACCGACCCGACCCGGCCCGGCGAACTGGAGTTCAAGAACCTCCTGACCGAGCGGCCGAACCCGTACGCCGCCAACCCCAAAGCCCTGGAGCGGTTGGAAATCGCCCAGCGGTTGGCCGGCCAAGATCACCCCGAGTGGGCGTTGCACGTCGCCCTCCTGACCGAGGCCACGGGCAACGGGCGGGACGCCCGGGCCGCCGCCGCCAAGGTGAAACTCGACGACTCGAAATTGCCGACGGAGACGGTCCCCGTTGCACTCGCCTTCTACCTCCGACGGGCCGCCGACCAGAGCCTCGTGGATGCGTTCCGGTTGCCGGCGTCCGCCGCGGCCGCCCGGCTCGCGCTCCGCGCGGTCGACGCCAGTTTCGGGTCGCTCAAAACGACGAGGGAAGTCACGAAGACGGAGGACGGGTACAACGAGTTAATCCACACCCTGATTCTCGACAAGGCCCCGACCACCGGCGGCAGTTCCGACGACGCCCTGTCGTTGCAGTTGTCGAAGATGCGGGCGGGCCAGTTGCCGAACGACGCGGCGGCGAAGGCCCTCGACCGCCTGATCGACGACATGGTCCAGAACCGCTCCACGAAGTCCCCCACGCACCCGGATTTGGCCAACGCCTACGGCTTCCGCGCGATGCTGACCGTGTGCCGCTTCCTGATCGTGATCGGCGATTACCGGAAGGCGGCCCCCCTCCCGGGCGGCGGAACCTTGAACGACGCCGACCGGTCTCGCAAGTGGGAGCAAATCTTCGAGGACGCGGATCGGGCGATCCGCGCGGACCCGAGCAACCGCATGGCCTATCAAGCCGTCGCGTACGCGATCGCGTCCGAGTACGGGGCGTACGAGTACTTCGCCCCCCCCGACGACAAGCACCGCCCCACGACGAGTTTCGCCGCCGACCCGAAGCACGTGGCGAAGGCCGTCGAGGCGTTCAAGAATGCGTGCGACCCGGCCCTGATGCAGACCCGGAAGGACACGTCCTTCTGGCTGCTGCGGGCCAAATTCCTGCAGATGGCCGCCCACGACTTCGCGGCCGCCGGCCAGGTGCCGGGCGAGCCGGGCCCGGCACTCGCGAAAGTGACGGCCCTTCTCGACGACGCGACCACGGCCGTCCAACGGGCCGACGAGGAGCGAAACCCCAAGGGCACGAGTCGAAGTGAGAAGCGGTACGACGAGCCGCTCCGGTACGGGTGCATTCTCGAAGACCTCGCCCGCCTCAACGGGGGCACCTCGGCCGGGCCGTACGAGGCGGCCCTCAAGGAGATGAAGTTCGAGGGCGACACCCGCAAGGACCCGGTGCACTTCGAAGGGCTGATCGACTCGGCCCGGTGTACGATCCGGGGCGTTCAGACCGGCGCACTCGACGTGGCGAAGTTGTCCAACGCAAGCGCCTGGCTCAAGGAGTTGGCCGACGCCGACTTGAGCGAGAAGGCCAAGTACTGCGGGCGGAAGGGTCAATACTGGCAGAGCGTCCTGTACCACACCCAGAAGAAATATGCGGAGGCGGATAAGGCGTTCGAGAAAGCCGCGAAGGACTTCAAGGCCAACCTGCCGAACTTCCCGTTGGAAGTTAACTTACTCGCCGCGAGTCTCGCCCACCGGGGGGAGAACGCCCTCGACGCAGTCGCGGCCGAGAAGATGACCGAGGCCGCCGCAAAGGAGGTCATCGACGCCTGCGTGACCGACCTCCGGCAACTCCTCCAGCAAGGTGCAAAAGACTTTTGCGCCCCCGCGGTCGCGTTCGTCCCAGACTACCTCCTGGGACGCTTGGCTGTCGTGAAGAAAGAGGACACGGAGGCGACCCGCCGGTTCCGAATGGTCCTCGACACGGTGCGGGACGCGAGCACCCGGGGAGCCCTCCGCGTCGAGGACGGCTTGCCCCTGCGGGCCCTCGCCCACGGCTTCAGCCGGCTCAGCGTGAACGACCGGGCGGCGGGCAAGCAACTGCTGGAGAAACTCGACGGCCAGTTCAAGTGGGCGCTCAGTGCTGACGACCGGAAACTCGTCGCCCAAGTCCTCGTGCCGGCGAAGTAGTGATCTCATCGCGGACGGGCTATGCCTGTCCGCGTCCCCTTCAAGTTCGATCCGGGCAACAAAAAGAATCTCGGCACGTCTGGGCGTTCGCCGCGAATCCCGTTGTTACTCACAACGGGAACAAAGTCGGAGATGGCAGTGCTCGCGATTTGGCGTAGCACACGCCCCACGCTTCCGAGTACGAACGGCCGGTGATGCAGCGGCCGACTGGGCACGCGATTTGCTTAGAACCCCGACATGAAACCGAGTCGTCGCTATCCGATTGGGGCGGAAGCCTCTTCCGAGGGTTCCACCCACTTCCGCGTCTGGGCTCCCGACCGCAAAAAGGTTGTGCTCGTCATCGAGCAAGCGGGGAACCCTCAAGCCGTTCCGATGCAGGCCGAGGACAACGGCTATTTTTCCATCTCCGCCCCCGCCGGCGACGGAACCCGTTACCGTTTCGAACTCGACGGCGAGGGGCCGTTCCCGGACCCCGCCTCGCGGTTCCAACCGGAGGGACCGCACGGGCCGTCACAAGTCGTCGATCCGACACGTTTCCGCTGGACGGATTCCCAATGGCGGGGAACCGAACTGCGCGGCCAAGTGGTGTACGAACTGCACGTCGGAACCTTCACCGCTCCGGGAACTTGGGCGGCGGCCACAGAACAACTCGCGGAGTTGGCGGCCGTCGGCATCACCTGCCTGGAAGTGATGCCGGTGAACGATTTCTGCGGTCGCTACGGCTGGGGGTACGACGGCGTCAACGAGTTCGCCCCGACGCGGCTCTACGGGACGCCCGATGACTTTCGCCGCTTCGTCGATGTCGCCCACGCACACGGTCTGGGCGTCATTCTGGACGTCGTTTATAACCACCTCGGGCCAGACGGCAATTACCTGGAGCAGTACGCGAAAGACTACTTCACCGACAAGCACAAGACCGACTGGGGGAAGGCCCTCAACTTCGACGGCGCGAACAACCTCGCTGTGCGCGAGTTTTTCACCGCGAACGCGGCTTACTGGATCGACGAGTACCACCTCGACGGCCTCCGCCTCGACGCCACCCAGAACATTTACGACGACGCCCCGCCGCCGAAGCACATCCTCGCGGACATCGGCCGGGCCGTGCGGAAGGCAGCCAACGGGCGGGCGACGATCATCGTGAACGAGAACGAGTGCCAGCACTCGGAACTCGTGCGGCCGACCGACCGCGGCGGCTACGGCCTCGACGCCCTGTGGAACGACGACTACCACCACGCGGCCCTCGTCGCGCTGACCGGCAAGGCGGAAGCGTATTACCACGACTACCGCGGCGACGCTCAAGAGTTCGTGTCGGCGATCAAGTACGGCTATCTCTACCAAGGCCAGTGGTATTCCTGGCAGGAACAGCGGCGGGGGCACGCGGGCCTCGACTTGCCGCCGCCCGCGTTTATCAACTTCCTGGAGAACCACGATCAGGTCGCCAATTCCGGCCGCGGATTACGCGCTCACCAGATGACCAGCCCCGGCCGCTACCGGGCGATGTACGCGCTCACGCTCCTCGGCCCCGGCACGCCGATGCTCTTTCAGGGGCAGGAGTTCTCGGCCGCGACGCCGTTCTTCTATTTCGCCGATCACGTGCCCGAACTCGGGAAACTCATCCGGGCCGGCCGGATCGAGTTCTTGCACCAGTTCACGAGCCTGAAAGACGCCGACATGCTGGAGTATCTCGCCTGCCCGACGGCCGAGGCGACATTCCAGGCGTGCAAGCTCGACTTCCGCGAGCGGGAACGGAACCAGCCGGCGTATCAACTCACGAAAGACCTCCTCAAGCTCCGCCGCACCGAACCGGCTTTCCAGGCCCAAGCGACCCGCGGAGTCGATGGGGCGGTGTTGGGACCGCAGGCATTCGTCCTTCGCTACTTTCAGCCCGATGGCGACGATCGGTTGGTGCTCGTAAATCTCGGCCGTGAGTTGCGGCTGGAAACGTGCCCCGAACCGTTACTGGCCCCGCCGTTCGGGTGCGAATGGTCGGTGCTGCTTTCGACCGACGCGCCTCAATATGGTGGTAGTGGCTCGTTCTCGCCGGAAACGGTCGACAAGGGCTGGCGGTTGGCGGGCGAGTGCGCCACGGTGCTGACCCCGCGGCCAGAGACGAAACCGAAAGTGAAGAACTCGCCCAGCACAGGAGAGGCCCGATGACCGCCACGACGACCGAAATGCCCGTTCGCAACATCGCCGGCCTCGACCTCTCCCGGATGCTCGACCGCGAGTGGCTGGTCACGAACGGCCTGGGCGGCTTCGCCACGGGGACGATCTGCGGGGCGTCCACGCGCCGCTACCACGGACTCTTGGTGGCGGCCCACCCCGCCCCGCTCGGCCGACTGATGATGTTTAACCACCTCACGGAACAATTCCGCTTTCCCGATTTCTCGGTGGCCAAGTTCGGCGGCGTCGAGAAGGCCGGGAGCAAGTTGGAGATCCACGGGGCCGACGTCCTCACCGACTTCCGCCTGGACGCGGGCTTGCCGATCTGGCGGTTCGAGTCCAACGGCCACGTGATCGAAAAGCAGTTGTTCATGCCCTACGGCCACAACACCGTTCACGTCATCTACCGCCTGCTCTCCGGCCCCGGCCCCGTTCGACTCAAGTTACGGCCGTCGGTCCACTTCCGCGACTATGACGCGCCCGTCAACATCCCGTTCGCCGGGCCGTACAAGTTGATCGCGAGTCAGGGCGTGTACGAGATTGAGGGGGAACATTCCGGCTACCCGAACCTGCGACTGATGCTCGACGGCGAACACGCGGCCCTGACGGTGGACGGCATGTCTGAGGAAGACGTGCTGTACCGCGTCGAGGAAAATCGCGGGTACGAGGGCATCGGCACGCTCTACAGCCCTGGGCAATTCCGCGTGAACTTACGCCAAGACCGGCCGGTGGTGCTGAGCGCGTCCACGGAACCGTGGGCACTCTTCCAGGCGGTGCCAGCCGGAAAGGCCCTCGAACTGGAGCGAGCGCGGCGGACCCGCCTGATTGCCGAAGCCGATGCACAATTGCAAACCGGGTTCGGGGCGGAACTCGTTCTTGCGGCCGATCAGTTCATCATCACGCCCGCCACCCGCCCGGCTGACATTGCCCGTGCCACGGCCGCCGGGGTGGAAGCCCGCACGATCATCGCCGGCTACCACTGGTTCACCGACTGGGGCCGGGACACCATGATTAGCCTCGAAGGGCTAACGCTGGTCACCGGCCGCCACGCGGAGGCGAAGTACATTCTGCACACGTTCGCCAACCACGTCCGCAATGGACTCATTCCGAACTACTTCCCCGACGGGGCGAACAAGGGCGTCTACCACACGGCCGACGCGACGATGTGGTTCTTCCACGCCCTGAGCCGTTACATCGCCACCACCGGCGACCGCGAAACACTGCGGGAGTTGCTCCCCACCCTTCGCAGTATCATCGCGCACCACGAATCGGGCACCGACTTCGGCATCGGCATGGACCCGGCCGACGGCCTGCTGAAGCAAGGGGCCGAGGGCTACCAACTCACCTGGATGGACGCGAAGGTGGACGGCTGGGTCGTCACTCCGCGGCGCGGCAAGGCGGTCGAGATTAATGCCCTCTGGTACAACGCGCTCGTTCTCCTGGCCGGGTGGTTGAAGCAAGAAGGGGAGGCCGACGGCGAGCGAATTCAGAAGTTGGCCAACCGCGCGCAGTCCTCCTTCAACGAGCGGTTCTGGAACCCGGCGGCGAACTGCCTGTTCGATGTCGTAGACAAAGAAGGTGGCGGCAACGACCCGGCGTGCCGGCCGAATCAAGTGTTCGCGATTTCACTCCCGAACCCCGTGCTGCACCCGAGCCGGTGGGCGGCCGTGATGGAAGTCGTCGAAAAGAAATTGTTCACGCCGGTCGGCCTTCGGTCGCTGGCACCCGGAGAGCCGGATTACAAGGACAAATACTACGGCGACCTGCGCTCCCGGGATGCGGCGTACCACCAGGGGACGGTGTGGGGCTGGCTCATCGGCCCGTTCGTAGACGCCTGGAAGAAGACGAACCCGCAGCACGTGGCCAACTCCCGCCGGTGGCTGGCCGGCTTCGAAAGCCACATGTCCGAGGCCTGCGTTGGCAGCATTAGCGAAGTCTTCGACGCCGAATCGCCGTTCACGCCCCGCGCGTGCATCGCCCAGGCGTGGAGCGTCGCGGAAGTCGCCCGGTGTTGGGCACAGTCGTCGACCGGTGGAGGGGATCGGAAGATGAAGGGGTGAAGGGGTGGCGTGGTGATGGAGTGAAAAAGCAGCGGACCGAGTCTTCTCACCCCTTCACCACGTCACCCACTCACCCCTTCATCTTCTCACGGAGAAAGCCATGACCGACGACGCCCTGTGGTACAAAGACGCGGTCATCTACGAGCTTCACATCCGGGCCTTCCACGACAGCGACGGCGACGGCCTCGGCGACTTCCCCGGCCTGACGCAGAAGCTCGACTACCTCGAAGACCTCGGCGTCACCGTCATCTGGCTGCTGCCGTTCTACCCGTCCCCGCTCAAGGACGACGGGTACGACATCGCCGACTACATGACGGTGAACCCGCAGTACGGCACACTCGACGACTTCAAGGCGTTCCTGGCCGACGCCCACCGCCGCGGGATGAAGGTCATCACCGAACTCGTCATCAACCACACGTCCGACCAGCACCCGTGGTTCCAGCGTGCCCGCCATGCACCGAAGGGCAGTTCCGAGCGGGACTTCTACGTCTGGAACGACACTGACGACAAGTACCCCGGCGTGGGCATCATGTTCCCAGAGTTCGAGCCGTCCAACTGGGAGTGGGACCACGTCGCCAAGCAGTATTACTGGCACCGCTTCTACCGCCACCAGCCGGACCTGAACTACGACAACCCGGCCGTCTGGGACGCGATCTTCCCGGTCGTCGATTTCTGGCTCGGCCTCGGCGTGGACGGGATGCGGCTCGACGCCGTGCCGTACCTGTACGAGCGCGACGGCACGTCCTGCGAGCACCTGCCGGAGACGCACAACTTCCTGAAGAAGCTCCGCGAGCACGTCGACGCCCGGTTCCCGAACCGCATGTTCCTCGGCGAAGCGAACGCCTGGCCGGAGGACATGGTCGCGTACTTCGGCGACGGCGATGAGTGTCAGATGGCGTTCCACTTCCCGCTCATGCCGCGGCTGTTCATGGCCGTGCAACAAGAGGACCGCTTCCCGATCATCGACATCTTCGCCCAGACGCCGGCCATCCCGGACAATTGCCAGTGGTGCCTGTTCCTGCGGAACCACGACGAGATGACGCTGGCGATGGTGACGGACGAAGAGCGCGATTACATGTACCGCGCGTACACGACCGACCGGCAGGCGAAGTTGTTCCTCGGCATCCGCCACCGCCTCGCCCCGCTGCTGAAGAACGACCGCCGCCGCGTGGAACTCATGAACGCGCTGCTGTTCAGCTTGCCGGGCAGCCCGGTGATCTATTACGGCGACGAAATCGGCATGGGCGACAACATCTACCTCGGCGACCGGAACGGCGTCCGCACGCCGATGCAGTGGAGTTCCGACCGCAACGCCGGGTTCAGTCGGGCGAACCCTCAGCGGCTGTTCCTGCCGATCGTCAGCGACCCGGAGTATCACTACGAGGCGATCAACGTCGAGGGGCAGCAGAACAACCCGAACTCGCTGCTCTGGTGGATGAAGCGGATGATCGCCCTGCGGAAGCGGTTCCAGGCGTTCGGCCGCGGCACCATCGAGTTCCTGAAGTCCGACAACCCGAAGGTGCTGGCGTTCACGCGGCTCTACGAGAAGGAAGTGATCCTGGTCGTCGCGAACCTGTCGCGGTTCGTGCAACCCGTCCACTTGGACCTCCGCGACGGGGCCGGGCTGACGCCGGAGGAACTGTTCGGCGGTGCGTGGTTCCCGCCGATCACGGAACAGCCGTACCCGCTGACGCTGGGGCCGCACGGCTTCTACTGGTTCGCACTCGCCAAGCACGAGGCGGGCGTCCCCCGCGGCCCGGGCCGGGGAACGGGAATCGTCTCGGCGGTCCGCGTCCACGAGTCGTGGACCGAACTGACCGACGGCATCGGGCAGGACGATCTCGAACTGGTGCTGCCGGCGTTCCTGCAATCCCGGCAACCCGGGGCGGGGCCGACGATCATCACGGCCTGCCGCATCCTCCACACGTTCGCGATCAACCCCGGCGGCCGCGAGGTGCGCCTGCTGATCGTCACCGTCGAGTTCCGCCTCGGCGTGCCGGAAACCGTCTTCCTGCCGGTCGCGTTCCTGGCCGACGGCGTGCCGGAACCGACTCTCGTTCCGGTCGAAACCGTCACCATCGCCGCCGTGCAGGGACCGCGGCCGGGTCGGGTCATCGACGCTCTCGCTCTCCCGGACTACTCGGCGGGCGTTATCGAGGCGATCCACCAGAACCGCACCTTCGCCGTGCGGGCGGGGAGCGTCCGGTGCGTGTGCGAGCCGGCACCGGAAGAGTTGTTCCACCCCGATCCGAAGGAGGCACCTCCGGTCCTGACCTTCAGTGACCGGAACAACCTCTCGGTGAAGTTCGGCCAGCAGTTGGTGCTGAAGTCCTTCCGCCGGGTGGAGGCGGGCCTGAACCCGCACTTCGAAATCGCCCGCCACCTGGCCGAGCAGAAGGTCACGAACTTGTCCGTGCCGCTTGTCGGCCACATCGAGTGGCAGCGGTCCGGCGTAGAACCGGCGACGCTCGCCGTCCTGCACCAGTACGTGCCGAACCAGGGGACGGCGTGGGAACTGAGCTTGAGCCAACTCAGCCTGTACTTCGAGCAAGTCGCGGCCCTCTCGCAAGAACAACGGCGGGTACTACCCCCGATCCGACCGCTCGACGAGCCGATCCTTGAGACGGACGCCACGGCCCAACTCCTCGACTTGATCGGCGGCTACCGCCTCTGGGCGCGACAACTCGGCACGCGCGCTGCGGCACTGCACGCGGCGTTGGCAGCGCCGACGGCCAACGCGAACTTCGCCCCCGAACCGTTCACGAAGGTTTACCGCCGTTCAATCTACCAGGCGATGCGAACGATCGCGTCGCAATTGTGTCAGCGGTTGGAGCGGGAAATGCCCACCCTCCCCGAGAGCGTGCAGGCCCCCGCCCAGGCGTTGCTCGTGTCGAAGGATGCCTTGTTGACGCGGTTCCGCCAAATCCTCGACTCGGCGATCGACGGCTACCGCATCCGCATCCACGGCGATTACCACCTCGGACAGTTGCTCTACACCGGCAACGACTTCATGGTGGTTGATTTCGAGGGGGACACTAGCCGGACGATCGGCGAGCGCCGCATCAAGCGCTCGCCGATCCGCGACATCGCTTCCATGCTCCACTCGTTCGACTACGCCGCCCGGGCGGTGCTGTACCAACTGGGAACTACCAAGAGTCGCGCCCCCGGCGTGATCCGTTCGGAAGACGTGCCCGTTCTGGAATCGTGGGCGGACGCATGGATCAACGTCGCCGGCCGTGAGTTCTACCACGCTTATGCCGAGCACCCGCACACCCCGCCGCTATTGCCGACGAGCCGGGATGCCCGCGAAACGCTCTTGCAACTCACGCTGTTGGACAAGTGCCTGCACGAAGTCGATTACGACTTGAACACCCGGCCCGCGTGGGCAGCGATCCCCTTACGGGCCGCGGTCCAATTGCTCCAGCAAGAGTTCCCCGCACCAAGCTAAGAAGTCGGGTAGGGAACTCGTTCCGTCAACGCCCCCTCGGCTGCCGGCGAGTCAGGGGATTCCACACAAAATCGGACCTCTTCAGCCATTTCTGTCAGGTTTAGCAGCAACTTGTCCCTCGTTGGTATCCAACCTGCAAAGACAATCGCGGGTGACACTTTGTCCCCTTCCGAAACCCTCCCGAGGAATTTGTCATGGCCAAAAATATCATTCGCGTGTTCGCCACCCGGAGTGCCGCCGAAGACGCCGTCCGCGATCTGCGGAAGGCCGGCTATACGGACAACCAGATCAGCTTGATCGGCAAGGATTCGCAAGGGCACACGGTAAACCAAGACGGGGCCGGTACCGATGTCACCACCAAGCGCGTCTCGGAAGGGGCCGCGCTCGGCGCGGCAACCGGGGCGGCCGGCGGGGCGCTGGTGACACTCGGCCTCCTCACAGGCGTGATCCCGGTCCTCGGCCCGGTCGTGGCCTTGGGGGCACTGGGTACGACACTGCTCAACGCCGCGGGCGGTGCCGCCGCCGTTGGACTGGCCGGGGCTCTGACGGGTTGGGGCGTGGCCGAAACCGACGCCAAGTATTTCGAAGATGAAGTGAAGAACGGGCGGTTCATCGTCGCCGTGGAAGCGGACGCCAACGAACCGAACGCCCACAAGGTCTTCACCCAACACCGCGGCTACGACCGGACGACGGCCCCCGTCTCCACCTTCTAACACCGGCAGTGAAAGCAGCGAGGCGGCGGGTTTCAACCCGCCGCCTCGCTTTTCCCGAGGACGTAGAACTTACCCTCGCTTCAACTCTTTCCGCAACATCTCGGCCTGCACCGGCGTGATGGCGGGCATATCGGTCGCTTCGAGGTGGGTTCGGAACAACACGACACAACGGTCGCGAAGGTCGTAGACGGCCCCCGGTTCGAGAACTGTGGGCGGGGCGTCGTCGTCAGAAGTGTCAAACAGCCGCTCCCAGCGGTGGTGCGGGTTCGTCGGCGGGAGCACGAACGGAATCGTATTCGCGTCGGCGTTCAAAAGCATGAGTAAGGTGTCACCGACGATCGGATCGCCCTCGTCATCGACTTCGCCGATCAGGTCGCCCGCCAGACGGATGCCGAGGCACTTCACGAAGCCGCCCCAGTCGTCGTCGGTCATGTCCTTGCCGGTCGGGCCGAAGAACGACACATCGGTAATGCCCTCGCCGCGGATCGACCGGCCGGAGAAGAACGACCGCCGCTGCAACACGGCCTGCTCGCGGCGGACCTGCGTCACCTTCCGCACGAAGGCCAGGAACTTCTTCTGGTCGTCGGCCAAGTCCCATTTCAGCCACGAGAGTTCGTTGTCCTGACAGTACGTGTTGTTATTCCCGTTCTGGGTGTGGCCGAACTCATCGCCCGCGAGGAGCATCGGCACGCCCTGCGACAGCACGAGCGTGGCCATGAAGTTCCGCTTCTGCCGTGCCCGCAAAGCGATCACGCCCGCGTCGTCGGTCGGCCCCTCGTGGCCACAGTTCCACGAGTCGTTGTTGTCGGCCCCGTCGCGGTTGCCCTCGCCGTTGGCGTCGTTGTGCTTGCCGTTGTAGCAAACGAGGTCCTTGAGCGTGAACCCGTCGTGGCAGGTGATGAAGTTCACGCTCGCATAAGGCTTGCGGCCGCTCCATTCGTACAGGTCGGGGCTACCGCACAACCGCGTGGCCATCGTGCTGGCAAGCCCGCCGTCGCCCTTCCAGAACCGGCGGACGTCGTCGCGGTACTTGCCGTTCCACTCGGTCCACCCGGGCGGGAAGTTGCCGACCTGATAGCCCCCCGGCCCCACGTCCCACGGCTCCGCGATGAGCTTCACGCCGTTGAGGATCGGGTCTTGGTGGATGATGTCGAAGAACGCGCCGAGTTTGTTGACCTCGAACAATTCGCGGGCCAGCGTGCTGGCGAGGTCGAACCGGAAGCCGTCGACGTGCATCTCCGTCACCCAGTACCGGAGCGAGTCCATGATCATTTGGAGCACCTTCGGGTGCTGCATGTTCAGAGTGTTGCCGCACCCGGTGAAGTCCATGTAGTACCGCGGGTCTTCCGGCGAGCACCGGTAGTAACTGAAATTGTCGACGCCCCGCCAGGAGATCGTCGGCCCCATGTTGCTCCCCTCGGCGGTGTGGTTGTACACCACGTCGAGGATGACTTCGATACCCGCCCGGTGGAGGGACCGGACCATCATCTTGAACTCGTGGTCGGCCGGGAGGCTGTTGCCTGGCGCGTCATAACCCGCCTGCGGGGCGAAGAAACTGAGCGTGTTATAGCCCCAGTAGTTCGACAACCCCTTCTCGATCAGGTGACGGTCGTTCAGGTAGTGGTGGACGGGCAGGAGTTCGACCGCCGTGACGTTCAGATCCTTCAGGTGGCGGATGGCCGCCTCGGTCGCCAGGCCGGCGTAACTGCCTCGCAGGTTTTCCGGCACATCCGGGTTGAGTTTCGTGAAGCCCTTGACGTGGACTTCGTAGATGACGGTCTTGTGCCACGGCGTGCGCAGCGGGCGGTCGTCGCCCCAGGTGAACGCGGTATCGACGACGGCCGCCAGCGGCGCGAACGCGGCCGAGTCGCGTTCGTCGAAGGAGAGATCGTCCTTACCGATGGTATACCCGAAGAGGCTGTCGTCCCACCGCACGTCCCGACCGATCAACTTGGCGTAAGGGTCGAGGACGATCTTATTGTGGTTGAAGCGGTGCCCCTTAGCCGGATCGTAGGGGCCGTGAACGCGATAGCCGTACAGTTGGCCCGGCAGCACGTCGACGAGGTAGCAATGCCAGACTTGATCGGTGCGCTCTTTCAACTCGATGGTCTGACTCGGCGACGTGGCGTCGGGGTTATCGAACAGGCAGAGTTCGACCTTGGTGGCGTGTTCCGAGAAGAGGGCAAAGTTGACTCCTGCTCCGTCCCAGGTGGCCCCAAGGGGGTAAGAACGGCCCGGCTTGATGCGCATCGAATCCTCGCGTGAGTTGGGATCAATCGGTGTTCAGCGACGTGCATCAGCGATTTTCGTGCCGCCGTCGCCCGAGTTCAAACGAATTCGGTGTCGGATCGATCAGAAAGTTGCTCTCGCCGAACGACCGGTTCACCACGTTTGCCGCGTGAATCAACGTGATCCTGGCATCGGATACTTCTTCGCCTCGTCATCCAACACCAACACCCAGTCCACCGTCTCGCCCTTGTCCGGCGAGACGAACACTCGTTCGCCCGTGTTCGGGAACGTGCCGACGGCCTTCGCCTTGCCGTCTCGCGGGTCGAACCACCACGCCTTCACCTGCGGTCCCTTGATCGCGTTCATGCGAACCTTGAAGTTCCGCCCGACCGGCGCGTAGACCATCGCGTAGGTGCCGTCGGTGTCCCGGGTGGCCGTGAAGCGGTATCGCCCCGCACCCGGCACGGCCGTGGGCACCGCGTCCGTCACGACGAGGGTGTCGTCGGGGATGCGCGTCAGAATCGGTCGCGACTCGATCAGCCACCGGCCGAACTGCATTTGCCCTGCCCCCGGTTGTTGGATGGCTTCCGCCCACGGGAGGAGCGGGTTGTTGATCGGCTTGCCCCGTTTCTCGTCGTAGAACTGCCAGACCGAGTGGTGCCCGTAAGTGTGGCCACACGCCCCGCCAAACAAATCCCAGTACAGCGGGCGTCGCGTGTCGGCCGCGGTCGAGTGGCCGAACTTCTTCGCGTCGAACGAAACCGGGTGGTCCTCGTACACCGGCTCGCCGTCAATCACCGGCTTGATCGGCGTGCGGTCATAGTCGGCCCGCGTCTGATCGTACCGGCCGGTGAATTCCACGGCGTGTCCGTTCTGCCGCATGTTGAAGTCCAGCCACGGCTCGTCGTGCAGCCACTTCGAGGAACCGCTCCCACCGGGCGGGTGCCAGGTCATCAGGTGGCCGCCGCCGTCGCCGCGGCGAAGCCCTTTCGCCATCGCGCGGATGATCTCCTTCTGCGCGTCATTGTCGATGGGCCGGTCGCCGCCGAGAATCCAGACGAGGCCGGCGTCCTTGTACCGCTTGCCGAGCCATTCGCCGTAAGCCTCGGCGTTCGCGGCGGTGAAGATCGGCTTGCGCCCGTTGTTCGTGTCGTGCCAGTACCGGCCCCACGTCGGCAGGAAGCCGACGTACAGCCCACGCTTGTTCGCCTCCGCGACGACTTCGTCGACGTAATCCCAATAGTCGTTCGCGGGGCCGTCCTGAACCGCCGGCTTGGTCGGGTCCAGGTCGGTGAGTGGCAGGTGCCCGTAGGCATTCGGCTCGGTCGGGCCGTCGAATTCCGCGATCGCGACGGCCTGAATGACCGTGAATCCTTTCTGTGCACGGTCATCGAGATAACGAGCGGCCTCTTCTCGCTTCAGCCTGTGGAACAACTCCCACGCCGTGTCGCCGAGCCAGAAGAACGGCTTGCCGTCCTCGCGGACCAAGAACCGCTTGTTGTCGGACACCTTCAGCCGCGGCAATGGGTCGGCACGCACCGCCGGGGCGAGAACGACCGCGAGAAGGATGCCGAGGCCCAGACGAGAGAGGGTCATGTCGGTGTCACCGAAGGGAGGAGAGTTGGCAGGGAGGTTTCGACATTCTGGGCGGCCACGACTTTATTTCAACGGACGCCCTCCCCACCCGCGGCGGGATTTGTTCAAATAGCAGGTATGCCCTACGCCTCGCTCTCGGAAGTCGATCTGCTCGACCGCCTGCACGCCGGCGACCAGGCCGCCCTCGCGGAACTGTTCGCCCGCCACCGCGACAAGTTACGGCGGATGGTGCAGGTGCGGATGGACCAACGGCTCAACGGCCGGGTGGCCGCATCGGACGTGCTGCAAGAGGCGTACATCGACGCCCTGAAGCGGTACCCGCACTTCTTCGACAAGCCGAACCAGAACTTCTTCGGCTGGCTCCGGTTGGTCGTCGGCCAACGGCTCGCCGACTTGCACCGGGAACACGTCCTGGCGAAACGGCGGGACGTGCGGCAAGAGAAGCCGATGAACGTGCCCGTGAACCCCGGCACGTCGGCCTGCCTCGCGGCGATCCTCGTGGCCGGCCTGACCAGCCCCAGCGGCGTCGCCGACCGGAACGAGCAATACTTGAAATTGGAAGCCGCCCTCGACGAACTCGACGAGGTGGACCGCGAAGTGCTGGCCCTGCGGCACTTCGAGGAGTTGTCGAACACCGACACCGCCAGCGTCCTCGGCATCCAACCGGCGGCGGCGAGCAAGAGGTACGTGCGGGCTCTAACCCGGCTGAAGCAAATCCTCGAAGGGGTGGCGTAGCGCGATCGCGTCCACCGGGCAAATCAGTACGCAGGCCGCGCACGACGCGCAGTCGCCTGGCCGCGGCAGCCACGGCAACCGGCCGCACGTCTCCAGGCAGAGCGTCGGGCAGACGGCCACGCAGTCGCCGCACCCGGTACACTTCGTCACGTCCACGACCGGCAGTTCCCTCATTCCGCGGCCCCCTCTTCCGCGAGGTCGATGACCGTCTCCCGCGGTTTCGGCAGGGGAACGTCGGCTTCGCCCGTTGTGCGATCGATACGCGATGCCATCAGCCCACCGACGAGGTCTTCCAGCACCGGCCGCGACAGGGGGGGGAATAGCACGAAGCGAGCGCCGAGGTCGAAGGCGGTCGCGGTCCAGGCGACCCGCTCGTCCTCGTTCAACTTCACGTCGCTGACGAGGGCCGTCGCAACGTGCGGGTGCCGAAGGTGAACGTCCGCGAGCAAGACCAGCGGCGCGGCCGGGTCGTTCGCGTGCGGGTCCAGTTGCGCGAGCAGCACCGTGGGCCGCGGCTCGCGTAAGAGCGCCAGGCACGCGCCGGTCTGCCGGACTTCCTTCAACAGCCAGCGGTGGTCGCTCGCGAACTCGGCCAATTGCTTGCCGAGCCAGTCGTCGAAGGCCAGCACGATCAACTGCGGGTGCCGCATTGTCAGCCTTCGGGCGTGAGGATCAACTGCGTGTAGACCACGTCGAGCCAGCGGCCGAACTTGTACCCCACTTCGCGAAGGTGTGCGACCCGCACAAAGCCGAGCGACTCCTGGAGGGCGAGGCTGGCCGTTTGCGTGGTACACGCCCCGCCGAGGATCGTGTGGTGCCCGGCGGCCTTCGCCCGCTCGATCAGGTCGAGGGCGAGTGCCCGTCCGAGGCCCAATCGGTGGCAGTCGTGCCGGATGTAGACCGACGCTTCCACCGATCGGGCGTACCCGCCCCGCGGCTTCCACGGCGACAGAGAGGCCCAACCGAGAACTTCCTGGCCCCATTCCGCGACCGTCACCGGGTGGGCGGCGGTCCGTTGCTGAAACCACGCGAGGCGGTCCTGCTCCGTGTCCGGTTCGAGTTGGTACGTGCAGGTCGAGCGCTCGACGTAATAGTTGTAGATCGCCCGGATCGCTTCGAGGTCGGCGACTCCGGCGAGGCGAATCGTCGCGTCGGTCGTGGGCGGCATGTGTCTCCCCGCGTAGTTCAAAGTCCCGTTGCCGCGTCGCGTTGCTGCCTCTACTTTAGCACTTCTCTCGACGCGGGACATTCGCGGCGCGGCGACGACACACCACCCGGCCCCGCCGGGTTTTTTTACGCCCTTCTCCGAGGTGACGCATGGCCGACATTACGCAAATGTTCGCGGCGGCGGTCGAACGCCACCAGGCCGGCGACCTGACGGAAGCGGAGCGGATTTACCGCGCCATCCTCACCACGCTGCCGAACCACGCCCCGACGCTGTGCAACCTCGGCGCGGTCCTCGCCCGCCGCGAGCAGTACGAGGAAGCGTCGAAGTGCTACGCCGTCTGCCTGGCGACGACGCCCGGCTACGCCGACGCACACTTCAACCTCGGCAACCTCTACCGGCGGCTCGGCCACAACCGCGAGGCCGTCGGCCAGTACCAGGGCTGCCTGAAGTCCAACCCCGGCCACGGCAGCGCCTACTACAACATGGGTCTGTCGCTGATCTCGCTCGGGGAACTGTCCGCCGCGATCGAGTGCTTCCGCCAGACCATCGCCATCGAACCGCAGCACACCGACGCCTACAACCGCCTCGGCGACACACTCTTGCGGATCGGCCAGTTCAACGACGGGATCGAGCAGTTCCGCAAGTACGTCTCGCTTCGGCCGGACGACCCTCGCGGCTACAACAACCTCGGCCTCGCGATCGCCAACGCCGGGCGACCCCAGGAAGCGGTCCCGCTGCTTCAAAAGGCGATCGGC
Organism: Limnoglobus roseus; assembly: GCF_008254045.1. Taxonomy (GTDB): domain Bacteria; phylum Planctomycetota; class Planctomycetia; order Gemmatales; family Gemmataceae; genus Limnoglobus; species Limnoglobus roseus. The sequence goes on from NZ_CP042425.1 coordinate 7,789,990, forward strand.
CTGAACCCGAACTACCCGGACGCCTACAACACGCTCGCGCTCGCTTACGAAGCCCTCGGCCGGAAAGACGAGGCCGCCCAGAATTACCGCGAGGCCGTGCGGCTAAACCCGAAGTTCGCCGACGCCTGGAGCAACCTCGGGACGAACCTCACCGAACAGGGCCGGGCCGACGAGGCCATCGCCGCCCTGCGAACGTCGCTCGAAATTCGCCCGCACACGCAGGCGATCGACAGCAACCTCCTGCTGACCCTGAACTACTCCTCGCACGTTTCGCCGGAAGACGTCGCGGCCGCTCACCGGAAGTACGGCGAGACCTACGCGCCGACCGCACCGCTGTCGCCCGTGCCGAGCGACCCCGACCCCGACCGCCGGTTGCGGATCGGCTACCTTTCCGGAGACTTCCGCCAGCACACAGTCGCGGGGTTCATTGAACTATTGTTGACGAACCACGACCGTGAGAAGTTCCACGTCAGCGCCTACGCCCACGTCCCGCGGCCAGACGACGTGACGGCGAAACTTCAGAAGTTCGCCGACCGCTGGCGGTTCGTCAACGGCCAGACCGACGAGCAAGCCGCCGCGACCATCCAGGCGGACAAGATCGACATCCTCATCGACTTGAGCGGCCACACGGCGGGCAACCGCCTGTCGATTCTGGCGGCCCGCCCCGCTCCGATTCAAGCGACGCTCTTTGGCTACCCGAACTCGACAGGACTGAAGGCCGTCGATTACCGCATCACGGACGAAGTTTCCGACCCGCCGGGGATGACGGAATCGCTCTACAACGAGCGACTGCTCCGACTCGCTGGGCTCGCGTGGGCGTACCAACCACCGGCGGACGCCCCGCCCGTCGGCCCCCTGCCCTCGTTGACGAGCGAGACGTTCACGTTCGGCTGCCTCAACAACGCCGCGAAGTATTCGGATGCGTGCATTGACGCCTGGGCGAAGCTCGTCGCGGCCGTGCCGAACGCGAAGCTGGTGCTACTCGCTGGGCAATCCGAAGGCGGTGCCGAACGCCTCGTCGAGAAGTTCACCGCGGCCGGGCTGACGAAGGACCAACTTCAACTTCTGATGCGATTGCCGCGGCGAGATTACTTCGAAGCCTACTCGCGGTTCGACCTGGCCCTCGACCCGTTCCCGTACAACGGCGGCGTAACGACATGCGACGCGCTCTGGATGGGCGTGCCGGTCCTGACCGTCGCGGGCGGCAGCTACGTCTCGCGACAGGGCGCGAGCATCCTCACGCACGTCGGCAGTACGGAGTTCATCGCCGAGTCGCCGGAACAACTCGCCGAAGTCGCGAAGATTTGGGCGTCGAACCGCGACATGCTCGCCGACATCCGTGCCGCCCTGCGACCGCAGGTGGCGAAGTCCGTCGTCGCCGACGGTAAGGCGTACGTCCGCAACCTCGAAGCCGGGCTGCGGCAGGCGTGGAAGGAGCGGATCAAGGCGTGACGAATGCGGTGAGTCTCGACCTGACACGAGGGCTACCGGCTACTTCCGATTCGCTCGCGCGACTGCGAACTCCTGAGGGGATATCATCGGTTGAACCATCTTGGGATCGTGAGCCGTCTCCTTCGCGCCGACGTCCCAGGGGCTACCGCCGAGCCACTCCGTCGATTTCCCCTCGATGGTGAGTTTCCCCTGCGTCTGATCGATGGTGACGACGGCCCACAGGGCGTCCTTGTATGGGCACGTGCCTGCGAGAACAGGGTACTTCTTGTGCGTTTCGGCGTCGTAACTCATGTGGCTGTGCGCGCCCAGGTAGTAGTACGACGCACTGTTGACCTGCACGTGCGGCACGTCGTCAATTTTCTGGACGTAGTTCATGTGGTGGTGGCCCGAGAAGACGGCGGCCACCTTCGGCCCCTTCGCGTTTGCCGCCTTTAGCACGGCCCGCACCTCGGCGTGGTTCTCGATCGCTTCGAACGGCTGATCGTCAAACGGTTGGTGAACCAACACGACGACCGGTCCCGCCGCGGTGGCGAGTTCCTTCGCGAACCAATCGAGTTGGTACTTTCCGATGAACCGCTTGTACCCCTTCGTCTTCCCGCCGGGATCGTTGCCGTCCAGGACGACGAACCGGACGCCCGCCTTCTCGAACGAGTAATAGCGACCGGGCATGCCGAAAAACGCGACGGTCTTCTCGCGGGTAAAGCCGCCGTCCATGTCGTGGTTGCCGAGGACGTGGTAGCGGTCGCCCGCGAACCGCTCGAACGCCGCGAGGAACGGCCGATTCGCCGGCTTCGGCGTGCAAAAGTCCCCGAGCTGGCACACGAAATCGACCTTCCCGGCCGTCATCGCATCGGCGAACGCCGTCACGCGGGCCACGCCGTCCGGCACGAGGTCGTGATGAACGTCGGTAATGATTCCGAACCGGAGGGGCGTGGAAGGAACGGCCGCGGTCGCCTTCGGGAACGCGGCCGTAAACACGGCGAGTGGGGCGGCGGCGAGCAGACCGCGTCGGGTCAACATGGTGGAAGGTTCTCGGTTGACGGAGTGAAAAATGCAGGCTCGCGTGCCCATCCCTCGCCGCGCGTCGGTGACACCCGGCGAGAGATCAATGACGGAGGGGACAAAAGGAGTTAGAAGTCGCCGTTCGGTTGACCATCGGCCCGCTCGCCGGCGCGGCTCCAGACGCCCGCGTCTATGCCGTTCGTGACGAACCGAACGGACCCGTCGCCCAGGAGGGCGTTCACCCCGCCCGTGTGCTTGCTGGAGTACCCGAACTCGACCTTCTTCTTCTCGGCCACGCTCGTGTCCAGGGCCTTGTAGTTCGGCAGCACGGCCGTCGTCCCGAGGAACTCCGAATAGTCCCAGCGATCGTCAACGGTGTCACTCCCGAAGTACCAGTGGTCCTTGCGCGACTCGTTGTCCGTCTCGGCCGCGGGGTAGGACCCGAAGAACGAGAGATCCGGCACGGCCTCGCTGACGAACACCGTGTTCGACAACCCGTCCGTGACCCCGGCGAAACGAACGCGGTTGATGAGGATGAACGCCCCGCCGGCGGCGACGTGGGTCGTGTTCGCGACTTCGTCGTCGATCAACAGACCGGAACAGTTACCGAGGTAGCTCGCGGGGACCCGCTTGGCGACCTTCCAGTTGCCCCGCGTCGTTTCCGGGGTCTGGGTGGGGAGGCCGGCGGACGGGCACTGGAACACCGACAGGTACGCTTCACACGCCGCGATGTTCCGCTCTGCGGTGCTCGTCGAAGTCGCCGAGGCGTTGGCGTACGGCGTGCTGGCCGCCCAGTTCGCGTTGATGACGTTCTCGGGCTGAACGCTCATGGCCGCGTCGAGCGCCGACTGTTCAAGGTGGGCCGCGATGAACGCGCTCCAACTGGCCCCGTTCGGCTCGTTGACAACCGCGCCGGATGAGTTGAGGAGATAGCCTTCCAGGCCGGGCGGCAACTTCTCATTGACGCCGTGGTAGCTGTGCAGGGCGAGGCCGATTTGTTTCAGATTGTTCGTACACTTCGCCCGCGCCGCCGCCTCGCGGACCTTCTGAACAGCCGGCAGCAACAACCCGATCAGGATTGCAATGATCGCAATCACGACCAGCAACTCGATGAGGGTAAACCCGGAACGCGGACGAGCCATGAATGAATCCTCGCACAACGAGATAAAGGGAGCCGATGGGATCACTTGTAAGAGGCCTTCGATAACGACGGCGGTGGCGGCATGCCCGCCGTCTTCAGTTCGAAGGTCAGCGACGTCGCCGGGAGTCGCACCGTGGCGGACGTGTTGGACGTGCTCGGATCGAGGTAGGCCGCCGAGAGTGTCTCCCGGGCTCCGCCCTCGCCCGGCTTCGCGTCTGGTTGGGGCGTGTCCTTGGCGTCCAAGATGCGCGAGAACGAAATGCGATAGTCGCCGGCCGTGAAACCCGAGACGGCGTCGGCAACGAGCGTGAATTCCCCGGCCGCGTTCGTCACGACGCGACCGTAGTTGTTCGTGCCGAGCTTGGCGCCCGGGTCGGCCGGCCAGAACCCGACGATCACACCGCCCGCGGGCTTACCGTCAAGCGTGACCTTGCCGTCGATCGACGCCAATTGCGGCTTCGACGAACACCCGGCGACGAAGGCCAACGTGAGCACCGTCGTGAAAACTGTTCTCGACATCTGTAGAACCCCTGACAGCATTTTCGACTTCTGTGTATATCAGATTGCCGCGATGATTAGGTCTCATGTCACACCGGCCGCCCGGGCCGTGCATGTGAAAGCTATCGAGATCCCAGAAGGCGCCGCTTGGCCACACTGCGACACGGCTAGCGCGACGGCTTGACCTTCGCCGTCGTCAATCCCACGGACTTCCCGTCGAGTTTCCATTCCGGTGAAACGGCGACACCGAGGTGCGTCAGGGCGGTTACGGCGGTGTCCACCACGCCGACATCGGACGTGATTTCACCCGGTGCGACGGACGGCCCATTGACGATGAAGAAGATCGTCCGGATCTCCGGGACGTTGGCCCCGTGTGACTTCCCACGCCCGCCGTGGTCCGTCGTCACCAGGGTCAGCCAGTCTTCGTTCGCGAAATTTTTCCGAGCCCGAATGGCCTTGAGGATCGCCCCGACGTGCGCGTCGGTATCGGCGATTGTCTTCAGGTATTCGGGTACCGTCGGGCTGAATCCGTGCGAATGCCCGGCATGGTCTACGTCGTCGAAATCGACGAAAACGAGATCGGGGTTCTGCTCCGTCAGTTCTTTGACCGCCGCCGCAGCGGTCGCTACATCTGTCTTGTTGGTCAGTTTCACGTCGGCGGACTTGACGATGTGGGTGTGAATCGGAGCCCACGTGGCGAACGACGCGGTTCGCAGTTCGGGCTTGGCCGTTTTCACGCGGTCGAGAAAGCTCGGGTAATCGGCGATGTTCTTTCCTTCGAAACTGTTGTCCCGAACGCCGTGCTTGTCCCGCCACACGCCGGTGAGCATGCTAGACCAACCGGGGCCACTAACCGTGATGTCACCCGTTTGAGCCGCTTCGGTGTAAGCACCCCTGCTCCGGAGACCGTGAAGGTTCGGGGCGTCGGCCTTCAGCAAGGCGTCCGGCCGACAACCGTCGATGCCGATGAGAAGTAGTTTCTTGGCGGGCGGCTCGGCCCCGCCCGCCACGGTCGCCAGCACCACCACTCCGAACAAAACTGGAACCCAACGTCCAGACATTGAACTGCTCCTGCAACAGATCGCGAATCTGTCATCACCAAGCCAAATCTGTTATATCTTGACTCACACAGTCGTGTCAACGACAAACTCAAGAAAATCACAGGCCTAGCATTTTGGCCATGAATTACTTAGGAAACGTGTACAACTCGTGTAGAATCGATGGCTTGGCTGGTGATACACTGTACTAGATCAACCCTCTTTTGTGGCTGAATGCATGATCGAACTCGCACCCAAGCACATACTGATCTCGCAGCAGATTGAAGCCGACATCCGCCAGGGGCGGTGGGGCGACGGACGCCTTCCGGGTGTCCGGACGCTCGCCCAAGAGTACGGCACGTCGGTCGTCACGGCCTCGCGAGCACTCCAAAACTTGGTCAACCGTGGACTGATCGACACGGTAGAGCGGTCCGGTTGTTTCGTCCGGTCCGCCGCTCCGAGTGACAAGATTGAGACGACCGAAACGTGGGGGGTGTGCCTCCGATTGACAGCCGGTCCGTGGCGACAGGGGACCGAGGCGGTCGTCCGTGGCGGATTCACGGCCCTCGCCCGGCGGGAGGGGTACCTGTTCCGTGACGACCTCTTTCCCGACCCCAACTTGCCCGAGTCGCGTTTAACCCAGTTGGCCCTTGAGGCGAAGGCAACCGGGGTCGGCGGCTTGTTCTACCTCCCGGCGAGGGTGAGCGAGGCCGCCGCACGTCTAGACGAGGTGTTGCTTCGCGCGTGTGCGGCGGCGAAATTCCCGGTCGTCCTCCTGGAGCGCAATCTGCGAGGCAACCGCCCCCTGACCCACGACCTGATTGGGAATGAAGACCTCGAAGCCGGACGGACACTGACCCGCCACTTGATCGAGGCCGGGCGGCAAAGGCCCGCGTGCGTGGTCGGTTCGCCGACGAGCAGCCATCAAGCCCGCCTGGCCGGGTATCTTTTGGCGGTCTACGAGGCCGGTGTGACGCCGTGTGTCATAGAACAGCCCATCGACGCCCCCTTAAAAGACGCCTACGCGGCTGTGGTGAATCAGGCGATGGCGGCCCGGGCCGACGCGATCGTGTGCTACCAGGACTACACCGCCATCGGGGTCATCGTCGAGTTGCTGAACCGCGGTCGGCGGGTTCCGGCCGACGTCGCCGTCACCGGGTTCGAGGATTTGCCGATCGGCTCGACGTTCTCGATCGGCGTCACGACGTATGCCTTCTCTTACGAGCAGATGGCCCGGCGGGCGGTCCAGGTGATGAAGGATCGAATTCAGAATCCGACGGCCGCACCGGTCCGGGTGGCCGTTGGGGGCCAGTTGATCGTGCGGGAGAGTTCGGGCCGCTGACCCGTCCGTGACCGTGGAAAGAACCAAGTTTTTGAGAGGGTTCCATGGGGCAAGAGGCTGATATCGCGGTGGTGGGCGGCGGGATCGTGGGCCTGGCGTTCGCGTGGGAGGCGGCGCGGCGCGGGAAGTCGGTCGTGCTGTTCGAGCGCGACACCCGGGCGCGGTCGGCTTCGGTCCGCAATTTCGGCATGGTGTGGCCGATCGGCCAACCGCCGGGGGAGTCGTACTGTCGGGCTATGCGGTCCCGCGATCGCTGGCTTGAACTCCGCGATCAGGCCGGCGTGTGGGCGGCCGCGTGCGGGTCGGTCCACGCCGTGTACGAGGCCGACGAGGACGCCGTCCTCCGGGAGTTCGCGACCGCCGTGCCCGGCCTTGGGATCGCCTGCGAGTACGTCGAACCGCGGGACGCGGTGCGACGGTTTCCGGCCCTCAACACGGACGGGCTCCGCGGCGTTCTGTACAGCCCGACCGAACTCTGCGTCGACCCACGGGAAGCGGTCGCAAAGATTCCCCGATTCCTCCACGAGAAGCACGGTGTTGCGCTCCGCTTCGGTACCGCGGTGACCTCCGTCGAGATGCCCACGGTGCGGACCGCGACGGGCGAAACGTGGCGGGTGGAGCGGTGTTTTGTTTGTACCGGGGCCGACTTCGAGGCCCTGTTCCCGGACGTGTACGCCGCGGCCGAGGTGCGGCGGTGCAAGTTGCAGATGATGCGAACGGGGCCGCAACCGGGCGGTTGGCAGCTCGGCCCGCACGTCGCCGGCGGGTTAACCCTGGGGCACTACAAGTCGTTCGAAGTCTGCCCGTCGCTGGCCGCGATGAAGCGGCGGCACGCCGAGCAGTACCCGCAGCACACGCGATACGGCGTCCACGTCATGGCGTCACAGAACCACCTCGGCGAGGTCGTCATCGGGGACTCGCACGAGTACGCGGACGACGTGTCCCCGTTCGACAACCCCGCCATCGACAAGTTGATCCTCGATTACCTCCGACGGTTGGTCCGGCTGCCCGATTGGGAAATCGCGGGCCGGTGGCACGGGGTGTACGTCAAACACCCGACACAATCGTACGTGACCGCCGAGCCTCAGCCGGGGTGCCATGTGACGACGGCCCCCGGCGGGGCCGGAATGACGCTCTCGTTCGGGTTCGCGGCCGACTGGTGGGACGCGCACGGATGACCGCGAGCCGCCCCGCGAGTGGAGCCTTGCATGCCCGGTTGGCGAGAGAGAAGTTGTGCCCCACCGCGGCGGAAGATTGATGGGGATACAGCCTGCACCGATGCTCCGGAATCAGAACCGGGTGGGGGCGTAGGGGGTGGGATCGAGATGCGGCTTTGTCCCGGTGACGAGTTCGGCGATCAGTTTGCCGGTCGCGGGGGCCATCGATAGGCCGAGCATGTTGTGCCCGGCGGCGAGCCAGACGTTCGCCAGCGCGGGCGTCCGGCCGATGATCGGCAGGCCGTCCGGCGTCATCGGCCGCCAGCCCCACCACTCGTCGTCGGCCGGGCCGGTCGGCATGACTTTCAGATACGCCGCCGCCGTGTCGGTCAGGTAAGCCAACCGGTCGCGGTTCAACCGGTCGTCGTAGCCGGCGAACTCCATCGTCGAGCCGACGCGCAGGTTGTCGTGGAACGGCGTGACCGCCACCCGGTCTTCTTCGAAAATCATCGGATTGACCGGCCCGCCGGCCGGCCGCGGGAACGTGATCGAATAGCCCTTGCCCGGCTGGATGGGAACCCGGCAGCCGAGTTCGGCCCGCAGTTGCGGCGTACACGCGCCGGTGGCGAACACCACGTCGGCGGCGGGGATTTCGCCACCGATAGTGATCACCCCGGCAGCCCGATCGCCGCGACGAATTAACCCGGCGACGGGGCAATGTTCGCGAATCTCAACGCCCAGACCGGTCAACACGCGGCGGAACTCGGCCATCAGGCGATCCGGCTTCAGGTGAGCATCCCCTTCGTACCGCCAGCCGCCGGCCAAGCCGGGTCGCAAGGCCGGTTCGAGGGCGGCGAGGGCGGCCCCGTCCAACCGGCGGGCCGGCGTTTCGAACTCGTCTCGCAACAATCGGTCCGTCTCGGCGTAGTGGTCCATCGCGTGGTGGGAGCGGAAAACGAACAACAAGCCCTTCGTCTGCCACTCGCATTCGAGGTGTTCGTCGCGGATCAAGTCGTCGTACAGCCCACGGGACGACACCAGCAGGCCGCGGATCGCAACGCCCGCGGCCATCATGTGCGACCGCTTACACCGCCGGGCGAAATTCAAGAACCAACCCAGGTCGCGGAGGACAACGCCGGGCCGCACCTTCACGGGCGAATTCCGGGCGAACATCGTCTTCAGGGTCGCCCACAAGGCCCCCGGTGCGGCGAGGGGCAGGACGTGACTTGGGCAAACGTACCCGCAGTTGGCGTGCGAACAGCCGGCCCCGAACCCGGCCCGATCCACGACCGTGACAGCCCGCCCGGCCTTCGCCAAGTGGTACGCGCTCGCCGCCCCGATCACCCCGCCGCCGATCACGACGACCCGGTTGGAATCGCTCACGCCCGCACCCTCACTCCGAACAGGTTGGCCTGGTCAAACGGCAACTTGGAGTCGGCCGTCCCGCGTTTGGTGGGCCAACGACTACGCGACCGGGCGGGTCTCGAAACCCCGTCGGATGACGGTCAGGACACGCTCGCGCTCCGCCCCGGCCAGGGGCTTCCGCGGTTCGCGGACCCACTCGGCACCGAGGCCGGCTTCCTGCACGAGCAGCTTGATGTACTGCACGAACTTCGGGTGCGTGTCGAGCTTCATCAGTGGGGCGGCCCAGCGGTACAGTTTGCGGGCGTCGTCCCACTTCCCCTCGCGGGTCAAATTCCAGATCCGTTGGTTCTCGGCCGGGAACGCGATGCCCGACCCGGCCACCCAACCGTCGATGCCGAGAATCGCGGACTCCAGAATCAAGTCATCCACGCCGGCGAACACCGCGAGGCGGTCGCCGAGGGCGAGGCGGATTTCCGTCACCCGCCGCGGGTCGCCGGAGCTTTCCTTGATCGCCTTCAGGGTGTCGATGTCGGCGTACTCGGTCAGTTTCTCCGGCGGCACGTCCACGGTGTAACCGATCGGGTTGTTGTAAAGCATCCACGGCAAGTCCGTTGCGGCGGCAACTGCCCGGAAGTACGCGGCTGCTTCGCCGGCGTCGGCCTTGTACACCATCGGCGGCATCACCATAAACCCGCTCGCTCCCAACTTCGCGCAGTCGTGGGCGAAGCGGACGGCGGCCCGGGTCGACGTCTCGGCCACCCCGGCGACGATCGGCACCCGCCCGGCCGCGACCTTGATCGCGTTCGCGACGACCTGCCGCTTTTCGTCCGCTTCGAGGGTTTGGTTCTCGCCGAGCGATCCGCAGACGACGAGGCCGCTGACGCCGGACGCGATGACCGCTTCCAGGTGGCGGGCGGTCGCGGCCAGGTCGAGGGACTGGTCTTGGCGGAATTGAGTGGTGACGGCCGGGAAGACGCCGGCCCAGTGAACGCTCATGGGAATTCCGTGGACGGTGTGGGGGTTCGAGTGATAGGAGAAGTTTACCCCTCCGTGTCCGCCCGGTCTTGACCGGGCACCGATCACCGACTGCAATCCGCGCACAACCGCGAGAATATCCGTGGCCACCCTCCCCCTTGTCGCCGGACTCTTCGCCCGGTTGGCCGAACCGTTCACCGCCGAGACGGTGTTCGATTGCCTGTCCGGGGTGGTGTACTTCGTCAAGAACGAGCGGGCCGAATACGTCGTCGTCAACCGCACGCTCGCCGAACGGTGCGGCACACCGGACAAGCGGGACCTCCTCGGGAAGACGGCGGCCGAGGTGTTCCCGCCGCCGTTGGGGCGATCGTTTTTTGAACAGGATCAACGGTTGCTGGCGACCGGCGAGCCGGAGCGGAACCAACTCGAACTGCACCTCTACCCGACGGGGGCGACCGGGTGGTGTCTGACCGACAAGTTCCCGTTGCGGGGTCGCGGGGATGAAGTCGTCGGGTTGGTCGGGGTGTCCCACGACCTGCACCCGCCCGACGAGACGGCCGACGAGTACGGGACCGTCGCCGCCGCCGTCCGCCACGCCCGCGCACACCTGGACGAACGGCTCGTCACCGCCGACTTGGCCACCATCGCTGGACTGTCGGCGTACCAGTTCGACCAGCGGGTCCGCCGCCTGTTCCGACTGACGACTGGGCAACTCCTCCTGAAGTTGCGAATGGACACGGCCGCCGAGCAGTTGCGGGATACGGACCGCCCGGTGGTGGCGATCGGTTTTGCGTGCGGGTACGCCGATCAGAGCGCGTTCACGCGGCAGTTCCGCCGCACGACCGGCCTGACCCCCGGCGAGTACCGCCGCATCTTCCACACGTCCGCCAAGTAGCCGCGGGTCATTCGTAGGTGAGCCAGGCCGTGGCGGTGCCGTCACGGTCGGCGGTGAACCGGACCCAGTACGCCTGGAACGCGGCCGGGAACTCGTGCCGAACCGGCTCGCCGGCCCGCACCTCGAAGGTGCGGTACGGCTTCCAGTCCCCGGCCCCGGTCACGTCCACCTGGGCCCGAATTTGGGTCGGTTGCTTGGCATCGAGCGTCAGCGTCTTGCGGTCGTACCCGGTCATCAGGTACGGGTCGCTCGGCACGCCGGCCTTCACGGCCGCATCCTTCCACGGCCCGCCCTGCCCCCGCGGCCGCCCGAGCGTCCACAGGTCGTCCACCCCGCCGACCCATACGGCCGCCTTGCCGTCGTCCGAGCGAATCACGTGGCCGTCGGCCTTCGCTTCGGCCGAGACGCCGGTGAGCACCAACAGCCCCCGCCACGAGCAGTAGTCTGTCACCCGCCGGTCGTGCGTGCAGACCGGTCGCAGTTTGGCGAAGCCGCCGGCGTTCTCGGCCGGCAGTTCGTAGAAGGTGCCGTGGGCGCTGAACAGGTCCCGCTCGGTACACACTTCGCGACAGACCCGCAACGGCACCGGCCCGGCCGCGTTGAACCCGGCATCGCCCATCGGAACCCGCCACCGCCGGCCGGCGTCGTCGGTGTACATCACCGACGCGGCGTCTGCGGCAAGAACCCCGGCCGGGACCGCACACGCCTTCTTCAGGTCGGCGTGCTGCTTCGGGCTTTCGACCCGGCGGAGTTGCATGTCGGCCCCCATCTCGTAATAGCCCTCGCCCACCGCCTTCCCGTCTCGGACTTCGACCGCCGCCACGGCCAACGGCAGTTCCGGCCCGGCCTTCGCCCAGAGGGTTCCGGCGAAGTAATCCCGCCCACCGACCGGCGCCAGGCCGGCGAACCGCGCGTCGGCGGCCACCGGCCGCGTGTCCGGTTCCGCGCCGGTGAACACCGCCGTTGCCTTGGGGCAGTCCTTATCCGCCCGCAGTCGAACCCACTGGCCCTTCTCCTTCTCGGTGAACTCGACCCAGACGGCGTCGCCAGGCGGAACGGTCACGTCCTTCAGCTTCGCCCACGTGCCGTTGCCGGCCGCATCGACTTCGAAAGTGACCGTGACCGCCTCCTTGGCGGTGTGGGACAGGTGTGCCGCGCGACGGGTGAACCCGCCGAACAGGTACGGGTCGCTCGGCGTGCCGGCCTTCACCGGGTCGTTGAGCCACACCGCGCCGCGGCCGAGACGCGGTCCGATCGCGTCGAGTTGCTCCGGCTTCACGAACCACAGGTTCGAGTGGCTGCGGCCCGGACCGGCGACGGTGCCCTTGGCCTTCCGCTTGTTCAGGAACTCGCTCTTGGCCGCGTCGTCGCACCCGAGAACGACGCGGTCGCCCCACTTCGCGAAGTCGCCGACGACCTTGAGGTACGTCGAGCGCGGGGCGATGCCGGCCGTGTTCGCGGCCGAGAACGTCCGGGGGAACCGCCAGAACGCCCCGTGCATGGTCATCAGCAGGTCGCCATCACCGATCTCGCGGATGCGGGGCCATTCCGTGTTCCACCCGTGTGCGCCGTCGTAGCTGTGGCTGGCCTTCGGCAGCCGGAACGTGTGCCACACGCCGCCGTCGAGCAGCATGAGCAGGACCGAACGATGGTCCCAGCCGACGCTCCAGAGCGGGTCCTTCGCCGGGTCCGCGTTGCCGGAAATGCCGCCCGGCCCGGTCACGTCGGTGAACTGGTTGCGGCGGACGACCCGCCAGTCTTTCCCGTCCCACTCGGCCAGGCACCCGGACGGGATGTCCGGCCGGCGTTGGGCCTCGGCGGACAACTCGCCGTTGTTCGCGTACACGAGTCGGCCCTGCCCGGAGTACAGGCCCTTGCCGTGGTAGCCCGGCAGCAGCGTTCCGCCGTGCCCGCCCTTGTCGGCGTTGGCGTCGGGGTACAGTTGCTTCACCTTCAGCGTGGTAACGTCCACCTCATAGAAGCCTTCTTCCATCGTCGCGTAGTACACCTTCCCGGCCGGGTCGGTCAGGTGGCGGGCCAAGCCGGTCAGCCGCCCCGGCATCGCGTCCGGGGGAATGGTGCGGACCGTGCGGTCGGCCCCGATCGCGTAGGGGCCGATGAACAACTGGTTGGATTCCTTGTGAATCATGCGGGCGGCCGGCGTGCCGCCAACGCTCTCCGGGCGAACGCGGAGGGTAAGGGCGTCGTCGATTTCGTACAGCTTGTCGGCCGACCCCTTTGGCCGGTGCGGCGAGTACGTGATGACCCACACCCGGCCGCCCCACGGCACGACGGCCCCGGTCCCGCACTCGCCGTCGTCGTTGGAGTACGCGAGGTGCGGGTAGATGCCGGAAACCGCGGTCGGCGGTTCGGCCGCCGCGAGCGGACCGACCGCGAGGGCGATCAGGAGCAGAGGGATGGCGGCCTTGGTGGTGTGGTGCTGGCTCATGACGGCTCTACCGGGGAGGGTGCCAGGACGTGAAAGGTCGATGATCGACACGCGACATCATGTTAGTAAATTCAGCGGCGGCCCGCGTCGTCACTCGGACGTGCCCCCGCCCGGCGACCGGAACGCGCGGCGGTACTCCCCCGGGGGAACGCCGGTCGCGGCCCGGAACTGGCGGCTGAGCGCAGCCTGGTCGTAAAACCCGCACGCCACCGCCACGGCAGTCAACGGCGCGTCTGTGTCCTTCAGCGCGCGGGCCGCGGCTTCGACGCGGGCCTTCGTCAAAAGCTGTCGCGGCGTCAGCCCGGTGAGTGCAAGTACCCGTCGCTGGAACTGACTGGGGGATAACCCGACCCGCTCGGCCAGCGCGGCGACCCGGATCGGGTCGGCGGAATGAACGTGAAGCTCTTCGATCGCTTCGGCCAGCGGACCAAGGGCGTCGCCTTGATCCCGCGGGGTGGCTAAATCGCGCGAGATGCCGGCGAGCGCGACCTTCCGTCCGGCGGCGTCCGTCACCGGCACCTTTTGGGACACGAACCACCCGATCTCGCCGGTCCGTCGCGTGACCATTTCGAGCCGGTCGCGGACCGCCGCCCCGTTCGCCAGCACCTCATCGTCCTGCCGTTCGTACCCGGCCGCGAGCAACGGCGGGAACAACTCGCGGGCCGTCCGCCCCAGAAGTTCCGCCCGGGACCGCAGCCCGGCCGCCCGCACGAAGGCGTCGTTCGCCGCGACGTACCGCCGGCCGCAGTCCTTCACGCAGAACAGCACGTCCGCGAGCGAGTCGAAGAGTTCTTCGGTCGCGGCAAGCCCGGGGGCGGTGCGAAACACGTCGTCGCGGAGGCGGCGGGCCGGGGTCATGGGCAATTGCCGGGTTCGGAGTTATTGAAGTGAGCGGCCGGGCGTCTCTCGCAGGACGTACACCGCTCACTCTCTTTTGTACGTTTCACGCATTCCGGCTGGAGGAAACCGCCGCGATCCTTGAGGCCACGCGGGGTAGGATTCAGGTATGAACACCACCCTGACACCCCGCTCCGAGATCGCGCGCCCCGCCACCCCAATCGACACGGCAGTCGTCCGCCGCGCCGCGGCTTTGCTCGACCAGGCGGCCCGGACCCAAACTCGCCCCGAGCGGGCGGAGGGCGAGCGGCTCGCCCGGATGATGGACGACGCCCCCGGCAAGGCGTTCACCCTGGCGATGGTCGACGAAGTGTTCCGCAGCCACCGCCCGCGCGTGCAGGGCCGCCGGTACCGCGGGCTACTCGGCGATTTCGGCACCCCGCGGTACCTCTCGGCGTTCGACCGCACGCTGATGCGGGCCGGCGGCGCGGCGAGCCTAGTCGGGCCGTCCGTGGTCATGCCGTTGATCGAACGCCGGTTGCGGCAGGACAGCAGCCGCGTCATCCTCGACGCCGAGCCGGCCGCCCTCGACGCCTACCTCGGCCGCCGCTCCGCGGACGGGTTCCGCATCAACCTCAACCACCTCGGCGAAGCGGTCCTCGGGGAGCACGAGGCGGAACACCGAATGGCCGCGGTGCTCGGCCACCTCGGCAACCCGCGGGTTACGTACATTTCCGTCAAGATCTCCGCCATCTTCAGCCAGATCAACGTCGTCGCCTGGGACGCCACCCTCGCGGCCATCAAGGACCGGCTCCGTCGGCTTTACCGCGCGGCCCTGCCGGAGAAGAAGTTCGTCAACCTCGACATGGAGGAGTACCGCGACCTCGAACTGACGCTGGCCGCGTTCCGCGATGTCCTCGACGAACCGGAGTTCCGCGACCTTCCCGCCGGCGTCGTGCTGCAAGCGTACCTGCCAGACTCGTGGGCGTCGCAACAGGAACTGACCGAGTGGGCGAAGCGGAGGGTGGAAAACGGCGGCGCGGCGATCAAGGTACGACTCGTGAAGGGGGCGAACCTCGCGATGGAGGCTGTCGAAGCCGAGTTGCACGGATGGAACCCGGCCCCGTACCCCACGAAGGCCGACACCGACGCGAACTACCGCCGCATGATGGAGTACGGTTGTCGGCCGGAGAACGCGGCCGCCGTTCGTCTCGGGGTCGCATCGCACAATCTGTTCGACGTGGCCCTGGCGCTGGAACTGCGGGAGCGGTTCGGCACCGCCGACCGCGTCGAGTTGGAGATGCTCGAGGGGATGGCGAATCACCAGGCGCGGGCGGTCCGCGACGCGGCCGGCGGGTTGCTGCTTTACGCCCCGGCCGTGGGCCGCGACGACTTTCTAAGCGCGATGGCCTACCTCGTGCGGCGGCTTGACGAGAACACGTCCCCGGAGAACTTCCTCCGCGTGGCGTTCGGGCTGAAGCCCGGTTCCCCGGCGTGGGCGTTGGAGCAGGAACGGTTCGAACGCGGGTGGGCCGAGCGGCTCACGGTGTCCGCGGAGTCTCGCCGCGCCAAGCCCGCCGTCGATCCTGACGCGGCGGCCGCGTTCGAGAACGAGCCGGACACCGACTGGACGCAGGCAAGGAGTCGGGCCGCGCTGAACGCCGCCATCGCGGACTGGAAGCCGCTGCCCGTCGCCCCGCTCCCCACGGTCGAGGAGTTGCTGGGCACCGCCGCGGCCGCGCAGCCCGCGTGGGAGGCGGCCGGGATCGAACACCGGGCGAAGGTGCTGCACGCCGTGGCCCGCGTGATGACCGCCGACCGGTTCGGCACGATCGCCACCATGCGGGCGGACGCGAGGAAGTCCGCCACCGAGGCCGACCCCGAAGTGTCCGAGGCGATCGACTTCGCCCGGTACTACGCGGACACGTTCCGGGTGCCGGCCGGCGTGCAGGCGAACGCGCTCGGCGTGGTGGTCGTGGCGTCGCCGTGGAACTTCCCCTACGCGATCCCGGCCGGTGGCGTGCTGGCGGCGCTCGCGGCCGGCAACGCCGTGGTGCTGAAGCCCGCACCGGAGACGGTGCAGACGGCCGCCCGGCTGGCGCAACAGCTCTGGGATGCCGGCGTGCCGCGGGACGTGTTCCAGTTCTTCCCGTGCCCCGACGGGGACGTTGGCAAGGCCCTGCTCACGGACCCTCGCGTCGGGGCGATCGTGCTGACCGGGGCGTGGGACACGGCCAAACTGTTCCACAGTTGGCGGCCGAGGTTGCGACTGTACGCAGAAACGAGCGGCAAGAACGCGATGGTGATTACCGCTCAGGCGGACCGCGAGCTCGCCATCAAAGACCTCGTCAAGTCGGCGTTCGGGCACGCGGGGCAGAAGTGTTCGGCCGCGAGTCTGGCGATTCTCGAAGCCGAGGTGTACGACGATCCCGCGTTCCGCCGCCAACTCCTCGACGCCGCCGCGAGCCTGCCCGTCGGCCCGTCGACCGACCCGCGGAGCGTCATCACGCCCGTGGTTAAGGCTCCCGAAGGGGCACTGAAGCACGCCCTCACGACACTCGACGCCGGCGAGGAGTGGCTGCTCGAACCGAAGCAAGTCGGCGACGACCCGTGTCTGTGGTCGCCCGGAATCAAGCTCGGGGTGCGGCCCGGATCAGCGTTCCACCGGGCAGAGTGCTTCGGGCCGGTGTTGGGGCTGATGCGGGCGGCGTCGCTGGCCGGGGCGATCGACTGGCAAAACGCCGTCGACTTCGGCCTGACGGCCGGGCTGCATTCGCTCGACCCGGCGGAACAGGCGGTGTGGCGGGACCGCGTGCAGGCGGGCAACCTGTACGTCAACCGCCCGACGACCGGGGCGATTGTGAACCGACAACCGTTCGGCGGGTGGAAGAAATCGAGCGTCGGCCCCGGGGCGAAGGCGGGCGGGCCGAACTACACGTTCTTGTTCACGCGGCTCAGCGATTCACGCGAGACGACACCGGGCGAAGTGGAGGCGTCGTACCGGGCCGCGTGGCGGGAGCACTTCGCCGTTGAACACGACCCGAGCGGCCTGCGGTCGGAGGCGAATGTGTTCCGCTACCGCCCATGCCGCGGCGTGGTGCTGCGGTTGGCCGTGCGAGACGAAGCGACGGTCGCGCGGGCCAAACTCGCCGCGGAGATCACCGGCGTCCCACTGACGGTCAGCGTAGCAACCGAAGAGACGGACGCAGTGTTCGCCGCACGGCTCTCGGAGTTGGCGAAAGGTGTGGAGTTCCTCCGCATCGTCGCACCGCTCACCGATGATGTGCTGCGGGCCGTGCATGCTTCAGGCTTGAACCTGATCGACGCTCCGGTGACAGCGGTCGGGCGTGCGGAGTTGCGGTTCTGGGTCCGCGAGCAGGCGGTTTCCACGACCCGCCACCGTTACGGCCAGATCCCCGCCTGGGTGCCGCCATCCCGGCGGTAACGGACTACCGCCATACCGACATCGAGTTGAATGTTCGCGTTGCCCCCCGTCGCGATCGGGACGGGGGGGATTTCTCAGTGATGAGATTTAAGTGGTACCTGAGTCTGCGTCGGCATCGACAACGAAGTGCCGCCACCGAGAGCTTGATAGGCGTTTACGATGGCAGACAGTTGCTGCTTTTTGGTGTCGATCAAGGTCATTCTCGCGTCCCGGAGGTCACGCTGGGCGAATAGCACTTCGATGTATTCGGCGCGGGCATTTTGGAACAGTCTGCTGGCGGAATCGACCGAGGCTTCGAGCGATTCCAACTGCTGCTTCTTGACGTCAATGCTCTGGCGGTAGTTCTCCGCCATGTTCACGCGGTTGACGACTTCGGTGAAGGCGTTGAGGATGACGCGCTGGTAGTTGTAGACGCTCTGCAATTGCTTGGCGTTCGCGGTCAGGTAGTCGGCCTGGATCGCCTTCTTGTTGACTAGCGGCGCAGCCAAGCTGCCCAGGACGTTGGCCGCAAAGGCTTCGGGATTGAACAGGTACCGTGGGTTGAAGGCCTCGTAGCCGACGCCGGCGGAGATGGAAAGCGTAGGATAGAAGCGAGCCCGGGCGACCTTCACGTCAAGCCCGGCCGCCGCCAACTCGCGTTCGGCTTGGCGGATGTCGGGTCGGTTCTGAAGTAGTTGCGCCGGAACTCCCACGCTCAGCGCGTGGATGGTGAGATCGAAGAAGCCCGCCGATGCGCGTTCAACCGGCTCCGGGTAGCGGTTGACGAGGAAGTTGATCCGGTTTTCGGACTCGATGATCTCCTGCTTGATGATCAGCTTTTCGCTCTGGTTCTTGCGAACTTCGGCCTGGAACCGCTGGACCGCCAACTCGGTGCCGCGGCCGGCTTCCTTCTTGGCCTTGGCGATCTCAAGACTTTGCTCCTGGAGCTTGATGGTCTGATCCAGGTTCTCGTTCCGCTTATCGAGTGCCATCAGCCCGTAATAATTCTCGGCAATGTCCGCGACCAGGCGGGTCACGAAGTAGTTTCGTCGTTCACTGGCGGAGAGATACCGCTGAATTGCCGAGTCCCGTGAGTTCCGTAATTGCCTCCAGATGTCCAGTTGCCAGAAGACGTTGATGCCGGCCTGGGTATTCGGCAACGGATTGGGGAATGTTCTGCCACGAGGAGCGAGTAACAGTTGATCTTCAACGGACCCGTTCCGCGTGAAGAGGCTCGTTTTTTCAAACCCACTGCCGGCCCCGAACGAGACCAAGGGTAGGTACGCCCCGCGCCGCGCCAGAATCTCGTTGCTGGCGATTTGGACTTCTTGTTCCAGAACCTTCAACTCTCGATTGTTGGCCGCGGCCTGTTGGATCAGGCGGGTCAGCAGCGGATCGGTGTAAAACTCTTCGACCGTGAGTTGGCCGGCGTTCTCCGGGCTATTCGGTGCGCAGACCGCCCCATTGACGACGGGGACGCCGGGCGTTCCGCTCGCGGGGACGGAAGCCACTCCCCCGACCACGGCTTCGGCCGCTCCGCCGGGTGGGATGGGGGGTGTCGCGCCGCCGGCCAAGACGAGGGTTGCCCCGCTGATGGAATTGCGAATCGGGCTGCTGTTCGCCCGGACGGCCGCTCCGGCGTTCGGAGTGCCAGTCGTTCCGTTGCCCGTAATGATCTTTGTCCCGCTACCCGCGTAGATCGTTGTTCCGTCAGCCGTGACGATCGTGGTTCCGCCGGCCGGGACGACTGTCGTGCTGCTGTTGGCACCGCTCGCCGTTCCGCTGGTCGGCATGATCGCCGGGACGCTCGGCGGGATGGTCGCCGGGGCGTTCGACGGGATGGTGGTCGTTGCTCCGCCGGTCACCCAATCGAAGTTCGTCGGCAGTTCCGGCCCCGCTTCCGCGTGACGGAGGGCTGGGATTTGACAAGCCGGCAGAACGATCGTGATGCCGCACGCGATTGCGCTCGTCAACAAACGCTTCGCGCGCTTCGCGTTCAAAACATTAATGAAAGTTTTCATCGGCCTCATCCTTGAGGATTGTGCGCACGGCGGAATCCTGTCGAATCAATATCGGCAACTCTCGATATGTGGAATAGGTGATCTTGGCGGCTTCGCACAAATAATTCGGAAGGACAATCTGCGCGGGTTGCACAGGCAGAAGCGCGACGACTTTCGTCGTCGGCTTCAGTGAGTGGGGCATTCGGGGTGTGACCGCGGAAGGACTAAATTTTAGTGCGGATGCTCGGGTGGATGCCCGGCTTCTGGTCGATGTTCGGGTGCCGGCGAAGGGGCGTGGACGAGGAGCAGCGGATCTGTGTTGTGTTCAAAAATCTCGCTGAGCGGTTCATTCACCTCGTCTTGGAGGAGTTTGCGCCCGTCGGCGATCCGCCCGAATAGGTAATACAGACCGGGAATGACCAGAACGCCGAGCACGGTGCCGACGAGCATCCCGCCGACCCCCGTGGTGCCGATGGTTCGGTTCCCGATCGCCCCGGCACCGGTCGCAACGACCAGCGGGAGGAGACCGGCGATGAAGGCGAAGGAGGTCATCTGAATCGGCCGGAATCGCAACTTTCCGCCTTCGACGGCCGCCTCCTTGAGCGGCACGCCCTCTTGGCGGCGTTGAACTGCGAACTCGACGATCAAGATCGCGTTCTTGCCGAGCAGACCGACCAACATGACCAGACCGATCTGGGCGTAAACGTCGTTGGACAGACCCAAGATTTGCAAGAGGAAGAAGGAACCGAAGACCCCGATCGGCAGCGACAGGATGACGGCCAGCGGCAGGATGAAGCTCTCGTATTGCGCGACCAGCACGAGATACACGAACGCGATGACGATGAGGAAGATGTAAACTGCCTCATTCCCCTTTCGCGCCTCGTCGTACGAGAGGCCTTCCCAGCCCAGACCGTACCCCTTCGGGAGCGTCTGGTCGGCCACTTCCTGAATCGCCTTGAGAGCCTGACCGCTACTGTAGCCCGGAGCCGCTTCGCCCTTAATGGAGGCGGAGGGGTACAGGTTATAGCGGGTGATCTCGTTCAAGCCCTGCTTCTTCTTGATCTTCATGAACGCGGAGTAGGGCACCATTTCGCCTTCGACCCGGACCTTTTGCATTTTTCCCGTCTGTTCATTCTTGACCTCGATCTCACGCTCGCTCTTGACGAACAGATTGTCGAGGTCTCCGGGGAACCGGCGGAACTCCGGCCCGGCCTGCACATAGACCTTGTAGAACTGGTTGAACAGAATGAAGCCCTGCTCGTAAGTACTGCCGATGAGGATGTTGAGGTTGTCGAGAGCCTTCCCGATCGACACGCCCTTCTGCATGGCCACGTCGTTATTGATGACCAGTTCGTACTGTGGGTAACTGCTGGTGAAGAAGGTGAACAGGCCCTTCAGTTCCTTGCGATGGTGCAACGCCTCCATGAACTTGTCGGTCACTTCACCGAGCTTCTGGTAGTCGTTCGTGTTCGTCTTGTCGAGCAGACGTAAGGAGTAACCGCCGGCCGAGCCGAACCCAGGAACCGCCGGCGGCTCGAAAAACTCGACCTTCACGTCGGACATCTTCGAGCACTTTTCTTCCAGCTCCAGAATGATCTCACGCGAGGTCTTATCGCGCTTGGACCAATCTTTGAGGTTGATGATACAGGTGCCCGCGTTCGACCCGCGGCCCTCGGTCAAAACCTCATAACCGGCCAGCGAAGTAACGGATGTGACCTCATTGAGTTTCTTCGCAATCTCCTTCAGTTCGTGAGACTTCGCGTTGGTGTACTCAAGCGTCGAGCCGGGCGGCGTCTGGATGATCCCGTAAAGAATGCCCTGGTCCTCGCCGGGGATGAACCCCGTCGGGAGCTTCAGATTGACGAAGTAGATGCCGGCGCAAAAGCCCCCCACCACGGCCAAGCTTAGCGTGCGGCGGGTAACGATCCGCCGCAGGATTGCGGCGTACCCGCCCGTGACCTTCTCCACCAAGCGGTCGAACGGGCCCCGGACAAAGGGCACAAGAATAATCAGGAAGCCGAGCGGGCCCCACAACTTGTACGCCAAGGCCGTCATAAGCCCCAGGACCAGTAACCCGCCCAAAATGTAAAGCACAATGGTCGCGATGCTGCGCCGCGGCTTCGCGTGTTTGGTGCCGTTGGAATGGCCGTTGGCAGGGGCATGGGAGTGGGGTTTGAGAATCATCGCACAGAGGACGGGGGTCAGCGTCAGGGCCACCAGACCCGAGAGCACGATCGACGTGGCCATCGTGAGGCCGAACTGTCGGTAGAAGGTGCCGACCGGGCCGGGAATGAACGTGACCGGGATAAACACGGACGTCATCACGAGGGTGATAGCGATGATGGCACCGCTGATCTCGTGAAGGACTTCCCGCGTCGCCGAATACGGCGACAAGTGTTTCTCGCTCATCTTGGCGTGGACCGCTTCGACCACGACGATCGCGTCGTCCACGACGACGCCGATCGCCAGCACCATCGCGAAGAGCGTAATCAGGTTGATGGACAGGCCGAGCAACTGGAGGAAGAAAAAGGTACCGACCAGAGACACCGGAACCGCGAGGATTGGGATAAGCGTGGACCGAACGTCCCCGAGGAACATGTAGACCACCAACGACACCAGGATGAACGCCTCGAGCAGCGTGTGGACCACCTTTTCGATGGAGGCGTCGAGGAAGTTCGAGACGTCGTAGGCGAGTTCGTAGTCCATGCCCGGCGGGAATTTTTCCTTCTTGATGTCCTCAAGTTCCTTCTTAATTTCTTCGATGACAGTGGCGGCGTTGGAACCGGGGGCTTGTTTCAGAACGATGGAGGCCGCAGGTTTGCCGTCGACGTCCGAGTAGATGTCGAAGAACTCCGATCCTAACTCGACCTTGGCAACGTCCTTGAGGTGCAGGATCTCCCCTGCGGTATTGGCCCGTAAAATAATGTCCTCGTACTGCTGCGGCTTGTTGTAGCGACCGATGTACGTCAGCACGTATTCTTTCGATTGCGAATCCTTACCCGTGGCCTGGCCGAGTCGTCCGGGCGAACCGATCACGCTCTGCTTGGCCAGTTGCTCCATGATCTCGTCGGAGGAGATGTTGTAGGCACGCATCCGGTCGGGGTTCAGCCAGACGCGCATCGCGAAGGAGCGGTTGCCAAGGTTCCGGGGGATACCCATGCCTTGAATCCGCTTGAGCACGGGCATGACGTTGACGTTCGCGAAGTTGAAGAGTGTGGTCTGATTCGCGTTCGGGTCCGTGCTAAAAATGTTCACGTACATCAGCATGCTCGGCACGACCTGGCTGACCAGGATGCCTTCCCGCTGCACGAGGATTGGCAGCCGGTTCATCATGATGTTGACCCGGTTCTGCACGTTCACGACGTTGATGTTCGGGTCCGTTCCCGGCTCGAAGTAAATCGTGATCGTGGCCTCGCCGGCGCTGGTCGCATCGGAGACGATGTACCGCATGTTCTGGACGCCGTTGATCGACTGCTCCAGCGGAATCAAAACGGAATCGACCAATACGTTCGCGCTGGCGCCGGGATAAGCAATGGCGACCTGAACGGTCGGCGGTGCGATGTTCGGGAACTGGGATGTCGGTAGGGTAAAGACCCCCAACACCCCGAGAAACAGCAGAATAATCGAGATGACGATCGCCAACGCCGGCCGAAACAGAATGTTCGTGAACATGAATCTCCGTTACTCTCGCTGTGTTTTCGAACCGGGAGCGTGGCAAAGTCGGCGCTATTCTGCGTGATGCTTTTGGTTCGCGAGCGCCTCTTCCGGCTTCAGAAACTCGAAGTCTTCGACCTTCTGGCCATCGTGAACTTGTCGCACACCCTCGAATACGATCTTGTCGGTTTCTAACAACCCCTTCACAAGCTTGCCGTGCTCCATCTCCGGCGGCTTGATAATGAAAATATCATCCTTCTCGTGCTGAACGGAAATCTCACGCTGGTGCACCACGTGGTCGGCACCGATCACGTAGACGTACATTTTCTCGAGGATTTCGAACGTCGCCCGTTGCGGAATCACGTTACTGTTGTGCAGCGTTTGGTGGACCAACACAGTGCCGGTCTGACCGTGACGCAAGAGGCGATCCGGATTCGGAAAGTCCGCCCGGAACGCGATGTTCCCCGTCTCGTTATTGAACGTCGCCTCGACCGTGACGGTGTCTCCGCCGTCGTGCTTGAACTTGCTGCCGTCCGCCAGTTGAAGCTCAATCCGCGAATCTGCGAGTTTGAGGTGCTGCGAGTGCTCCGCGGTTTTAACTTCGTGGGCCTTGTAATCGAGATAGCGAACTTCAGGCACGTTGAAATACACCCACATCACGCTGTTGTCGGACAGGGTCGTGAGCATTTCCCCCTCCTTGATCGTGCTGCCTTGTTGTTTGAGCTGGCGGTTCATGATGCCGTCGAAGGGGGCTCGGACCGTGGCAAAATTCAATTCGGCTTCCGCCTGCCTCTGCTTGGCGATGGCTTTTTCCAGTTTGGCTTTGTACAGCAACACCTCTTGCTGGGAGATCACTTTCAATTGGTCTTCGGCCAACCTCTTGGCGTTATCGTACTCCCGCTGTGCGAACTGAACCTCGGCCGTCTCCACGTCCAGCTTGGTTTGGTAAAGAACGGGTACGATCTTGAACATCACATCGCCCGCCTTCACCGCCTGACCTTCCTTGACCGGGATCTCTTCGAGCCGCCCGCCGTCCAGGGCGCAGACCTCAATGTATCGCTGCGATCGGATCTGACAGACGTAGGGCTGCGTGACGGTGACGTCCATGGCTTTCGGGGTAGTGACGACGATCCGATGGTGTTCTTCGTGTTCGCCGTGATCATCCTTGTGCATGTCGCACGCGGGCAAGGAGAGAAAAATCAACGACAGGAGTATGGTCTGGACGGGTGAGATTTTCATAGGGTTTCTCGCTGCTGGTGGCTCGTGATTGCTAGCACACTGGTAGCCGGGTTCGGCGGTGGAATCGACGACTGTCACAGGCAAAGAGTGTGGCCCCTGACGAACTTGAGTACGGCACGAGCGTGGAGGAGACGATCTGTTTCAGGGCATCCCGGCAACCGGGACAAACAGGCTCCGTCCATGTCGGCGTGGTATCCACGCTGGTGATGGAAAATCATCCGACCGCCAGAGGGGAGGGTGCTAACGAGTGCGGATTTCGGAAAACCACAATTTATCCTCACGCTTCGGCCTAATGCAATCTCCGGGCCGAGGCAACTTTTTTCGACCACGTCCACCCGCCAAACTGCCCGCCTCGAACCCGGCAGCACAGTCGGGTCGCATGGAAGGCGCTCCGTTTCGCGGATCTTTCCGAGCCAGGGGTCGTACAAAACCTTAGCTCCAGATCCGTACAAAGCTTGTCCGAACGGCTGAGAAAACGACCTGCGATCCACAGCCCCACGACCGACACATCGGTTTTCGTTCCGTGCAGGAATTCGTCGAAATCTCAATGGAAAGAGGCCAGATCGAGTCGCAAAACGATTGCAACTTCTGACCGAACCAACCTTGCAGGTGTGTAGCGGACAGAGTTTGCTCAGACCTGAAAGTGGCGTCAGAAGCCTAAAAGGTGTAGGGTGACCTCCCACGCTGCCCGCCCGCAGGGAACTTCGGTCTCAGTTCTTGGTCCGATCCGTCGCATAGTTTTTGGACTTACCGAACTCGGAACGAACCCTCGTTCACCGTGTCCACGATCCGTTCCGAGCCACGGCCGGCTGGCTTCCAAACGACCAGCCTGGCACGGCCGCGATCTCGATGGGCCATTTGTCCGACGCCTCGATGCTGCTCCGGGTAATGTTCACTCCTTCGCTCTCGAACGAAGTGGACGGCGACAAGGATACCTGTTGCCAGGGGCAATCGATTCCCGAAAATCCCATCTGTACCAGCACTTGCTACTGTAAGGGGCGGACGGAAACCCCTACCCGGGCCAGGACCGGCCACCGCCCCTCGCCAGCGCACAAGGAGTTTGAACATGTACCCGCTCTCCCGGACGGCGCCACTGATCGTGGCGGTGTGGCTAACCTCGACGGCTTCGCCTATAGCCCGAGCTCAAGAAGCGACGTGGCCTCCTGAGAAGACCAAAACTTCGGAGTTTACCGGGCGGAAGTTGGACACCTTCCAGCACGGCGTCCGGAAGGAGTGGGGGTACACCGGGCCGCAGCGAGACACGTTCCTGGTCCTCCATCCGAAGGCGGCGAAGGCCAACGCCCCGCTCTACGTCGTCTTGCACTCCGCCGGGCACGACGTTCACTCGTGTCTTGCCTGCACCACGAAGGTCGGCAACCACGACATCTACCACGCCCCGCCGGACTTCTACGCGCTGTACCTCGACTGCCGCGCGAACAAGGGGGACTGGTGGTGGGGGAGCGAGAAGTTTAAAGACCCCGAGGTTGGCCCTGCGGAGAAGCGGGTCATCGACACGGTGAAGTGGGTGGTCAAGGAATACAACCTCGACGAGAACCGCGTCTACCTGTGCGGGAACTCCATGGGCGGGAGCGGTGCCCTGGGCATCGGCGTGCGGCACGGGGACGTGTTCGCCGCGGTGAAGGCGAACGTGCCCGCCAAAGTCGAACACGTGTCCAGTCGGATGTACTTCGGCAAGGCGGTGCCGGCGGACGTGACTCTGCCCGACCCGCCGGTCGTGGTGGACTATTCCGCCCCGAACGACACGTGGTCCAAGGGTCACGAGACGTTCATCGCGGCAATGAACGACCGGAAGTATCCATTGTTCATGTACTGGGGGCCGTTCGGCCACGCGAACAACCACGAACAAATCCTGAAGGTGAACGACCTGATCAACTCCTTCGACTGGCTCGGCGTTAAGAAGAACGAGGCTTATCCGGTGTTCACCAACGCTTCGACCAACGATCCGTTGCCCTGGCCGGACCGCCTCGCCGACAAGAAGGCGGGGCAGGTCAACGCCTTCTTCCGCTGGGCGAACGCGAGCGACACGGCGGACGCGGTCGAGACGAAGCTGTTCCTGGCGAAAGCCGCGGACCTGAAAACAGCGTTCACCGTCCCCACCGAGGCGACTGCGGACGTCAGTATGCGACGGGTGCAGAAGCTGCGGGTCGCACCGGGGGCGACTGCGTTCTGGACGTTCGGCACGGCGAAGGGCGAGGTCAAGGCCGACGCGCAGGGGTGTGTCACCGTCCCCGGACTGAAGGTCACAACCGAGCCGATCACGTTGACCGTTCGAACCGTGAACAAGGATCGCTGACCGCCGATTGAATAGGCTAGACCTCGCCCTCCCCTCCCGAACGGAATGAGATCATGCTCGGAACACGGTTGCTCTTGGTCGCCGGTTGCGTCTTCCTCGGGTCGTCGGCCGTTCGTGCCGCCGACCCGCCCAAGAAGGTCGAGGGAGAGCGGATCAAGCTCTGGAACATGCACGCCCCGCAGGGCGATGGCACGTTCGAGACGGCCGAGGCGTGGATCACCGTTCACAAGGCTGAGAAGCCGAATGGAACGGCCGCCGTCATCTGTCCGGGCGGCGGCTACGGCGGACTCGTGACCGGGGGCGAGGGGCACGGCATCGCGACTTGGTTGAACGCCCACGGCATCACCGGCGTCGTGCTCGAATACCGTCTGCCAAAGGGCCGGGCGTTCGTGCCGCTTCTTGATGCCCAGCGGGCGATCCGCACGGTTCGCTCCAACGCCAAGGCGTGGGGCGTCGATCCCGCGAAGGTCGGGATCATCGGTTTCTCGGCCGGCGGGCACTTGGCCTCGACCGCCGGCACGCACTTCGACGACGGCGACTCGAAGTCGGGTGACGCGGTCGAGAAGCAGAGCAGCCGGCCCGACTTTTTGATTCTGGTGTACCCGGTCATCACGATGGGCGAGAAGGGCCACGGCGGCTCGCGGACTAACCTCCTGGGGAAAACGCCCACGGACGAGCGGGTGAAGCAGTTCTCGAATGAGGTGCAGGTGACAGCCAAGACGCCGCCCACCTTCCTGGCCCACGCGAAGGACGACCGGGCGGTCGTCCCGGAGAACAGTAAGGCGTTCTATGAGGCCCTACTCACCCACAAGGTGCCGGCCAAGTACCTGGAACTACCCTCCGGCGGCCACGGCCTTAACGGGTACAAGGGGCCGATGTGGGACGCCTGGCAGACCAAGTCGCTGGCGTGGCTGAGCGAGATAAAGTTCGTGCCGGCGGCCGCGGACAAAAAGTAGGCGAGTCCGTCCCGGCTCTCGTTCCACCTCGCCTATCCCACGAAAACTCCGTCCGCGGAATCGTCGGCCGCTTCGAACTCGAAGGCGGTCGGCGGTTGTCCCACGGCCGCAAGGTCTTTGCCGCGGTACGCGGCCACACCACTGCCGGAATCGCTGCCTGCCCCCGTGAGAATGTCGGCCCGACCGTCGCCGTCCAGGTCATCCGCACTCACACGAACACCGCCACGGCTGTCAACATCGCCCGCAAAGAAGTTGGCGAGCGGCACGTACTGATTCGTCCGCAACTGCTGCCCGCCGAAGACCAACACCCGCGGCCCACCGCCCGGTCCCCCGCCGGCGATCAAGTCCGCGATGCCGTCGCCGTCGGTGTCGCCGGCCGCCACGAAAATGCCGTTGCGGAGCGTCGGCTCGAAGGCGAAGAAATCGGCGAACAGCTTCCGTGGGGCGTTCGCAACCACCGACTTCCCGTCGAAGCCGGCCACGCGAGGACCGCCGCCGAACCCGGCCGCGACGATCAGATCGTCCGCCCCGTCGCCGTTCATGTCGCCGAGGGCCGCCCGTGCCCCGCCGCGGAAATTCGGGTCGTCGATGCCGAAGAAGCCGGCCACCTTGAGGAACGTCTTCCCGGAGTACACGTCCACTCGTGGCCCGCCGCCCTCGTCGGGTGTCACGGCCAGGTCGGCGATTCCGTCGCCGTCGAGGTCGCCGACCGCTACGTAGACGCCGCCGGTGAAGGCCGCTTCGAACGGGGCGAACGCGAACAATTCCCGTTGCGTCTTGCCGTCCAGCACGCGAACGCGACTGGCCGAACCCGGCCCGGTGCCGGCCACGACGTCGGGCGTGCCGTCGCCGTTGAAGTCGCCCGATGCGGTCCGCACACTGACCGGCAAGTCGGGGAACGGCGTGAGCGTCCACGCAATCGTTTGATCCGAGTTTCGAAATTGAATCGAGGGGCCAACACCAAGAGCGAACGGGTCGTGCCCGATTGTGTGCGCAGGCGGACTTGTCGGCGGCGATGTCGGAGGCGGCGATGTCGGAGGCGGCGATGCCGGAGGCGAAGTTGGGGGTGGTGACGCGGGCGGAGGCGAGATCGGGGGTGATGTTGGTGGCGGCGACGCAGATGGCGGGGGCGAGGCCGGTGGGGGCGAGGCCGGTGGGGGCGACGCTGGCGGAGGTGAAGTTGGAGGCGGTGAGGTCGGTGGTGTTGTCGGGGGACTGCTCGCATCGGAGAACGTGAACAGGTCAGCGGCCGAGGGCGTGGACTCGCCATAGCCGAAGAAGACCGGATCGCCGTCGGCGTCCGACTGCGTTGAGCCGGACCGGACCCGCACGTCCACGCTGCCGGCCGAATGAGGCGGGGTGACCACGTCGATTCGACTATCGGAAACGATGGTGAATGCCGTCGTTTCGACGCCGCCGAAACTCACGTGAAGGTTGCCGGCCGCGCCGCTGAAATTCGCCCCGGTGATCGTGACGGCAGTTCCGCCGGCCGTGGGTCCGCTGACGACACTCACCGCCGTGACCGTGGGCTTGAGGTCAACCACCTGGAAATCGCTCGGCTTGATCCCCTGGAGCTTTAGAATCGCGTCCATGTCCCACTGGTCGGACGGCGTGCCCTGGAAGTAAAAATCGCTGCCATTGTCCGCGACGATCAGGCCGTAATCCTTCATCGCCTGGGCCACCACGCGGGTGGCTGGCGACCAGTTCGACGGGATGACGAAATCCGGCCGGAGGCGGAAGCGTTCGCCCATTCGGGGCAAGTCAGCGTCCGTGCGACTGCTGGCGGCATGCGAGGCGGGGAAGACGTAGTCGTCCCGCGTTTGCACTACCGTCACCCGCAGCGCGTGGGTGATCGCCCCCTGCCCTCCCTCGGACGCTGGCAGGGCTTCATCCGGCCGCAGCAGACCGGGGAGAATCGGCAAGCCGGCGGCGTCGGCACTCGTCCAGCCGAGGGTGCGGAAGTCGTTCGTATTGAGGTCCCAGAAGCTGATCTGGTACGCCCCCCAGACGTTGCTGGGCTTCGTGCCACCGTAAGGGAAGGTCGTCTCGCCGGGCCGGGTGGCGTTGTAAAGTTCGTACAGCACGTTGGCCGACTTGTCGTAGACGAGCAAGTGCGAATCGCCCCGGTCCGACGACGGGTTCGGGCCGGTGGGGCCGTCGCCCTCAATCACCGCACCGGCGGGGATCGGCACGGGAACGTTGTCACTCTCGGACGGGTAGCCGTCGTCGGGGGGAATGTAGACGTTGACCTTCGGCGTCGAGGAATCGACCACGTTGACGGGGATGCCGTAGAGAGCGCCGTCCGTGATCGGGTTGCCGAAATCGGGGTGGATGCCGCGGTTGCCGCTGCGGTTCATGATCCGCCCGATGATCGCGGCCGAGTTCTCGGCGACCGGAGCGGCACTGATGTTCTGATTCCACGGACTGTCCGCCGGGAAGAGCTGATTGCCAAAGTAACTCGGCAGGTCACGCGGGTCCAGGGCGGCGAATTCCGACAGCAGGGACGCAGGAAGTTTGCGCATCGGCCTCATCCACGAACAGATCGGAGCGGGAGAGTTCCCACCATACAGACGGGCGACACCGCACTATAGGACGGAAGTGGGCCGATACGGTTGTGCGGGCAATCGTGCCGCCCGGAACGCCGTCCGATTTCCCGACGCCTTCTCACCTTGCCGTTGCGACCCGTTGCGGGCAAAATCCTGCAAAGCACACAATCCCCACCGAGGCCACGCCATGCCGACGCCGAGCGACCGGGCCAAAACCCTGCGGCAAACCATCGACCACCACAACCATAAGTACTACGTCGACGCCGCCCCGGAGATCAGCGACCGCGAGTTCGACAAACTCCTTCAAGAGTTGATCGACCTGGAGAAGCAGCATCCGGAGTTGGTCACGCCGGACAGCCCGACGCAACGGGTCGGCGGCCAGCCGATCGAGGGGTTCGCGAAGGTCACGCACCGCGTGCCGATGATGTCGATCGAGAACAGCTACTCGGCCGAGGACTTGCGGAAGTTCGACGCCGACGTGCGGAAGGCCACTGGCAAGACCGACAACCCGTACACGGTCGAGATGAAGATCGACGGCGTCAGCATGTCGCTCACTTACGTGGACGGCCTCTTCGTGCAGGGGGCGACCCGCGGCAGTGGCGACGTCGGCGACGACGTAACTCACAACCTCAAGACCATCGCCGGCATCCCCCTGCGGCTCAAGTCGAAAGATGCCCCGAGGCTCTTCGAAGTCCGCGGCGAAATTTACATGACGCGGGCCGAGTTGGTGCGGATCAATGCCGAGCGCGTCAAGGACGAGGAAGAGCCCTACGCGAATACCCGCAACCTCACGGCCGGCACGCTGAAGCAACTCGACCCGAAGGAGTGCGCGAAGCGGAAGCTCAGCTTCTTCGCCTACGGCCTCGGCGCGTCGGAGGGAGTCGAGATCAAGTCGCAGACAGAGCTGTTCGACAAACTCAAGGCGTTCGGCTTCCCGGTCAACCCGCACACGAAGCTCTGCCAGACCGTCGACGAGGTGATCGACTACTGCAACTCGTGGGACGCGAAGCGGCGCGACCTCGCTTATGACACCGACGGCATGGTGGTGAAGCTCAACGACTTCGCCGTGCGTCAGCGGCTCGGGGCGACGAGCAAGGTGCCCCGGTGGGCGAAGGCGTACAAGTTCGAGGCCGAACAGGGCATCACCAAACTCGGCAGCGTCGAGTTCTCCGTCGGCAAGTTCGGCGAACTGACGCCCGTCGCGCTCTTCGACCCGCCGGTCCAACTCGCGGGCACGAAGGTCGGCCGCGCGAGCATGCACAACGCCTCGTGGGTCGAGAAGATGGACGTGCGGTACGGCGACACGGTCGTCGTCGAGAAGGCGGGCGAGATCATCCCGCAGGTCGTCTCTGTTGTGACTGAGTCGCGGACCGGCAAAGAGAAGCCGATCGTCTGGCCTACGGCCTGCCCCGCGTGCGGCGGGCCGGTCGAAAAGAACGAGTCGGCCGTCAGCTACGGCTTCTACTGTGCCGACGTGGGCCGTTGCCCGGCCCAGGTCGCACAACGGATCATTTCCTACGCCCGCCGCGAGCGGATGGACATCGACGGCCTCGGCGACGAAGTCGCGAAACAACTCGTCGAGAGCGGCCTGGTCACGCGCGTCACCGACCTCTACCGGCTCACCACGAAGCAACTGCTCGCCCTGGAGAAGTTTGCGGACACCAAGGCCCAGAACCTTGTCGCCGGGATCGCCGCGAGCAAGGAGCGTGGTCTGGCCCGCCTACTGGCCGCACTGACGATCTACGGCGTCGGCGGCAGCATGGCCGACCTGCTGGCGGAACAGTTCCCGAGTCTCGACCTCATCGTGAACGCGACCGAGGACGACCTGGCGAAGATCAAAGGCTTCGGCCCGAAACGGGCGAAGAGCGTCTCCGACTTCTTCCACAGCGAAGAGGGGACGCGACTCGTCGGCGAGTTGCGCGACCTCGGCGTGAAGCTGACGCACGATCAAAAGGCCCCCGCCGCGGGAGCGCAAGTCTTCCAGGGCAAGACCCTCGTAGTCACCGGCGCTCTGACGAAGTACGACCGTGCCGGCATCGAGCAACTCATCAAAGAGCACGGCGGCAAGGCGTCGGGAAGCGTGTCGAAGAAGACCGACTACCTCATCGCCGGCGAGAACGCCGGCAGCAAACTGGCGAAGGCGCAAGAACTCGGCGTGAAGGTGCTGACCGAGGACGAGTTCGAGAAGTTGATTCAGTAACAACAAGCCCGCAGCGCGAGCAAGGGCTACGCTCCCACCCCTTGCTCGCGCTGCGGGCTTGTATTACGCCACCCGTGCGAGTGCCGGTACGTGCTCGGCCTTCCGCAAGGCCCGCAATCCTTCGCCCGGCGAGCGCAGTGCCTTCGGGCCGAGTTCCGCCCGCAACTTCTGCCGGTCCAGCCACGGCGACCGCGGCCGCGGGGCTTCCTCACCCAACTCCGTGACCGGCGCGTTCGCCACGAGGTCCGAATCCAGGCCGAAGATGAACGCGGTCATCCGCACGAAGGCGAACTCCGTCATGCGGTCCGGCCCGACGACGTGGTAGGTGCCGGTGCAGCCGTGCTTGACGAGATCGACCGCCACCGTTGCGAGATCCGGGCCGAAGGTCGGCTGACACGTCCGCTCGTCGGTGGTGGTGACGACCTGTCCGTCGCGCATCCGTCGGACGGCGTGTAACGCCCGATTCCGGCCGCGTTCTTCCGGGCCGTAGACACAGTTCGTGCGAACGATCAGGTGCCGATCGGCCAAGTTCTCGCGAATGATTTGCTCGGCCTCGGCCAATGCAGTTCCGTAGGCGTTCAACGGCGACGGAGTCGCTTCTTCCTTCTGGGCGGCTTTGCACTCGCCGAAGACCTGGGAGGACGAGAAGTACACCAACTTCGCCCCGCCTCCGGCCATCGCCCGCACCACGTTCGCCACACCGTCCACGTTCACGGCCCGACACTCGTGCGGGTTCGCTTCTGCGAAGTCGATCTGGTTCAACCCGGCCGCGAGGTACACGACGTCCGGTTGAAAGTCCGTGATCAGCCGCTGGACCGATTCTTCGTCGCACAGGTCGAGGGGCAGAAAGTCCGCGTGCGGCCGGCGGTACCACGTCCCCTGCACCGCGTCGTCGCGCTGTTCGCACTCGGCCACCAGCAAGCCGCCGATCTGCCCCGTCGCCCCGAGAATCAAGCTGCGCATCGTGTGTGTCCTCCCTGACGGAAAAGAAATCGTTCAGGCCGCCCGCACCGCGGAGACGTCCGTGTCCCGCGCCGCGAACTGCCGTTCGTACCAACTCAACGTGTCCCGCACCGCGCCCCCAACCCGGTCCCCGGCAAGGCCGAGTGGCGTGGTCACCCGTTCGAACAGTTGCCGGGCCGTTGTGGTAGCCGGCGGTTCGAGTCGAAGTCCTTGGGGCATCGCTTCAGGCAGGCTCGACAGAAGTTCCGCTGCCCCTAACAGCGACTTTGCGGCCTCCGCCACGTGAGAGAGTTTCGCCTCGCCGTCCGTCGGTTGCGGCAGCGACCGGCGCTGGGCGGCCGCGCGGAACAACCGGGCTTGCCACCGCGACTCAACGAAGTCGCCGTCGCCAAACAGCGAGGGTAGTTTGACAAACCCGACGCGCAGTTGTTGGGCGCGATTCTGAAACACCGGGTCGCGCTCGGTCGCCGAAACGGGGGCCACGACGGCCGTATCCGGCGACTGCTCTGCCACAGCGTTCAGCAGGTCGGCGGTGATGATCGTTTTGCGATGGGCTTCGCCGGGCACGGTGACGAGTTGGAACACGACGGAAGGCTGGTGAACGGCCAGCAGACTCCTCAGCCGTTCCGGGATCGCCGACCCGCGGGCGATGTCGATTTTATCGAAGAGTCGCGTCTGGAAGAATTCCGACCGCCGGTGGGGGTTGCGAACGAGACCGCTGACCGTCGCGCCGTGTTCGAGAAGGGTTCGGACGACCCAGGTGCCGAGGAAGCCGGTACACCCGAGGACGAGCACACGCCGATCGTGCCAAAAGGACGACTGATTCATGCGCTCCTCCGTGAGACGTCCGACTGCGGCCGTCACGTCCTGTGATCCCGCCGCGCGAGGCAAGTCATCAGAGTAGGACATCCGAGGGCGGCGAGTCAAGCGGAACTTTCTTCGGGCGGTTCCAGAAGAGAAGGACGCCCACGAACGCGAACGCGGCCGGCAGGCCAGCCAGGGCCAATAAGTAATCGTAACTCCTCACCCAGTCGATCCACAGCCCCTGAATCGGGTACATCGCCGCGAGATACATCGCATTGATAAAGCCGAGGGAACCAACCACCTTGCCCTGGTGGACGGCGGACAGTTCCTGAGTGAGAGTGAAGTAAATGGAGAACAATCCCAGCGCCCCGAAACCGTAGGCCAAAAAAGCCATCTCGATCACCCGGCCGTCCCCGACGAAAACCGCGAACGCGCTGAGCAACAGACAAACGCAGAGGAAATAACTGACGAGTCGGGAGCGGTGGACCTCAACCCCAACCCGGGCCAAGAGCATGGTCCCCAATCCGACAACCCAAATGCCGACATCGGAGGCGACGTAATAGAATACGGAAAAGAATTGCAACTCCTCTTTCGTAAACCCGCGGGCCTCACGGAGGTAAAGCGGCATCCAGACGCGGAAGGTGTGCCAGGCCGTGTTCACGCCGATGACGACAGCCACCAAGAGCCAAAACCGCCGGTCCGCAAGAACCGTCTTGAATGGTTCGGGCCCGGCCGCCGAGCGGTACGGGACGTGATGCAATGTCGCTCGCGGAACGATGAGAAACCATAGACTCACCCAACCAAGGCCAATCACACCGATGACGCGAAACGGCCAACGCCACACGTCCGGGTCGTCCCGGCCGAAGTACACGCCGCAGATCAGGACGATGAACGGAGTGATGGTCGATCCGATCCCCGTACCACTCTGGAAAAGGGCGTTACCGAATGGCCGTTCGGCGGGCGACAACACCTGCCGTGTCGTCCGAATGCCGCACGGCCAGTTCCCGGCTTCAAACAGCCCTAGGAGAAAGCGAATGGCAACGAGCGAGTAAAAGCCCGTGATCGAACCAGTGAAGAAACCCGCCATCGACCACCCCACCACGAGGGCGGGATAAAGCCAGTACACCCCGACACGATCGACGAACCACCCGGTCGCGAGAGTGCCAACGCCGAACGCGATCGAGAACGCCATTTCGACCTGACCCCAGCTAGCTTTGTTGAACCCGTAGGCGTCGATGATCTCTTTCGAGGTCTGGTTGAGGGCCACGCGGTCCATGTAGTTGACGGCGGTGGCGAGCAATAGGAGTCCGCACACCAGCCACCGCAAAAAGCCAAGTGAGTTGGCGGGGGCAGGGCCGTCGGGGAGAGAGGGCATGAAGGTGTCTCGTCAGCCGGAGGGAAGCTGAAGTTCCGCGAGGACGGCTTCCGCGGTGCGGACGCTGGCGTGTTCGTCGGGCCGCTTGCGGAACCAGGCCGAGACTAATAATACGCTGTCGACGCACGTTCGGCCGACCCGCGGAATTGTTTGCGCGACCACCTCCAGCAGTTCCCGCGTGCGGCGGCGGGAATCGTCGCACGCCGGCTCCCACACCGCGGCCCAGATTTGCCCGCGGTTCAGCAGGTACCACACCGGCCGCCCGTCGTGGCCGATCAGTCGGTAGACGAGGGCGTTCTGCTCCCGCGACGTGCGAAGCAGACTGAGCCGCTGGTGCAGCCACTCCACGTCGACGAGTTTGTCGCGGAGCGCCCCGGCCTTCTCGAATTGAAGGGCCTTCGCCGCTTCGACCATGTCGCCCTTGAGGGAAGTAATCAGCGATTCGTCGTCGCCGTCGAGGAACTTGCGGATCGAGCCGACCGCCCGCCGGTACTCGCGGCGAGTCGTGAACGCGGCGCACGGGCCGAGGCACATGCCGAGTTCGTACCGCAGGCACGCGGCCGCCCGGTTGTCATCGAAGAGTGATTGGTCCTCGGCGAAGATCATCCGCTGTTTGGACGAACAATCGCGAAGGTGGAAGTAGTCATTCAACCGCCGGGCCGCGATATCGAGGCGTTCACGACCCACGAACGGACCGTAACACGCCAACTCCTTGCCCGTCGGTTCACGGGTTACATAAGCGTAGGCGACGGGGCCGCGGCCGAGGCAGAGGTAGCGGTACCGCTCCCGCCCCGGCATGCCGAGGACGTTGTACCGCGGGCGGAACCGGCGGATCAGTTCGAGTTCGCGCAGCAGGGCGGCCAACTCGTCGGCCGCGAACTCCCACACCAGAGTTCGCGTGTTCTCGATGATCTTGCCGGCCTTCGGGTGGCGGCTGTTCTCGCGGAAGTAGCTCATGAGCCGCGCCCGCAGATTCTTGGCCTTCCCGACGTAGATAATGCGGCCCTTCGCGTCGATCATCCCGTACACGCCGGGCGACTTCGGGGCGACCGTGCGGACTTCCTTCCAGAGTCGTTTGGCCGAACGCGATTTGATCTGGTGACTGCCGCCGGGGACGCCGTCGCAATGAAACCGACTCGGGCCGAACCCGGCGAACGGGTGGGTGGAAAAGAGGTTGGGGGCGTGCGGGCCGTCCGGGGCCGAGCGGGCCATCACTGGCGTCCTTTCCGAAATCGATGCGAGCGAGTCGTGGTGGTGTAAAATTGTACCACGACCGACGGCGGACGCAACTGGTTCTCTCCGACTTGAGCGGCTTGATGAGGAGCCGCAGGCTGAAGCCTGTAGCTACAAAGAAAAACACGGCAGGCCATTGGCCTGCCGTGCGCGAGAGTTCGGCTGAACCTCAGTGTTACTCTTCGTCGCCCTGCCCCGGCAGTTGGAACAGCGGGCCGGCCGCACCGGTTCCGCCGCGAAGGTCTTTCTTCCCTTCGGGCTTGCCGCTGCTGCCGCTCGGCTTGTTGTCGCCGCCCATCAGTTCGTCCGGCAGTTCGTCCGGCACCGTCGGGTCGTCCACGTTCTTCATACTCAGGCCGATCTTGCGGTCCTTCGTATCGACGCGGAGTACCTTCACGTCCACGTCGTCGCCGACCTTCACGACCTCTTCCGGCGATTCGATCTTGTTCTCGCTCAACTCGCTGATGTGCAGCAAGCCTTCGAGACCCGGTTCGAGTTCGACGAAGACGCCGAAGTTCGTGAGCTTCGTGATCTTACCCTTGACCTTCTGGCCGGGCTTGAACCGCTCGGGGATGTCGCCCTCCCACGGATCCTTGCCCATCTGCTTCAGGCCGAGGGCGACGCGCTTGCGTTCCTGATCGACGCTGAGGACGATGCAGGTGACCTTCTGACCCTTCTGCACGACTTCGCTCGGGTTCGACACCTTCCGCACGTAGCTCATGTCGCTGACGTGCAGGAGGCCGTCGATACCTTCCTCGATTTCGATGAAGGCACCGTAGTTGGTCAGGTTGCGAACCGTGCCGGTCACTTGCATGCCGTTCGGGTACTTCTTCGCGACCTCGTCCCACGGGTTCTGCTGGCACTGTTTCATGCCGAGCGAGATTTCCTTCTTGTCGTGGTTGATCTTCAGCACTTGCACCTCGACCTTGTCCCCGGTGCTGAGGACTTCGTTCGGGTGGCTGATCCGCTTCGTCCACGACATTTCGCTGATGTGGACCAGGCCTTCGATGCCCGGTTCCAGCTTCACGAACGCCCCGTACGGCATGATGTTGACGACTTCGCCCTGGTGCTTGCTATTCTCGGGGTACTTGGCCTCGATGTCCTGCCACGGCGACGGCGTCTTGTGCTTGAGCGACAAGGCGATCTTCTGCCGTTCCTTGTCGATGTGCAGGATGAAGACTTCGAGTTCCTGCTCGATCTTGACCACGTCGTGCGGGTTCGTGACGCGGTGCCAGCCCATGTCGGTGATGTGCAGCAGGCCGTCGATGCCGCCGAGGTCCACGAACGCGCCGAACTCGGCGATGTTCTTGACCACGCCCTTGCGGACCTGACCTTCTTGCAGTTCCGACATCAGCTTTTCGCGCTGGACCGTGCGGCGGTCTTCGATCAACTTGCGGCGGCTGACGACGATGTTCCGACGGAGTTCGTCGATCTTGAGGATCGTACACTCGATCGTCTGGTCGATGTACAGCCCGATGTCGGGCGGACGCCGGATGTCGACCTGGCTCGCGGGTAGGAAGACGTTGACGCCGATGTTGACGAGGAGGCCGCCCTTGATCTTCTTGAGCACCTTGCCGGCGACCACGTCGCCTTCTTTGTGCTTGGCGAGAACCTCGTTCCACTCTTTCTGCCGCTTCGCCTTGCGGTAGCTGAGGGAGATTGTGCCGTTCTCGTCTTCGACGGTTTCGAGCAGCACCTCGACGGTGTCGCCGACTTTCGGGTAGTTGGCCCCGTCCACGCCCTCATCGCGCCACTCGTCGAGGCGAATCAGGCCTTCGGACTTGTACCCGATGTCGATGACGACTTCTTCGCCACGGATCTCAACGACCTTGCCCGTGACGATCTTGTTCGCTTCGTAGTCCTTGTCGGACTGTTTAATCCACTCGGCGATTTCGGCTTCGAACTCGGATTGAATCTTCTCTTCGGCTTCCAGCGGTGCGTCGAACTGACGCATCAAGTTACGATTAACCATAGTTTGATGGGAAGGACGGCGGACCAATCTGCGGGATCGCAAACTGGCGAGCAGCATACTTAGAGGGAACCCCCACCCCGCCGGATCGAACGACCCGGACCACGAGGGAGAAGTCCATGAATTCTACGGATTCGGTCCCGACGGCAATAGGCGAGGGGTCGGAAAAACCGGCACACACGACGGTTAGGCTTTTTTTCGGCCCCGGGTTTTCGCGGGACTGACCACGGACTCCGCCGCGGGTTGGGCGTCGTCGCTTGCCGCGAAGTCTTCGGTCTTCATGAAGGGGTCAGTCTGGGGCTGATTCTTCTCGTTCACGAAAATGATCGTCGGCTGGAACTTCTTGGCGGCCTTGGTCTTCATTTCGGTGAAGGTGGCGATGATGATGATGTCGCCCTTTTTGATCAGGTGCGCACCGCCGCCGTTCACCTGGATCACGCCGCTCCCCGGTTCGCCGGCGAGTGCGTAGGTAACGAGTCGGTTGCCCGAAGTCACGTCCCAGACGTGAATTTGCTCGTTCGGCAGGATGTCGGCCGCCTTCAGCAAGTCGGTGTCGATGAGCAGGCTGCCCTCGTAATCGAGGTTCGTCTCGGTCACGATCGCCCGGTGAATCTTCGACTTCATCATCGTGCGGAGCATGGTTTCCTCAAGCCGGGGATGTCTCCGGGGCCATTCTACGAACCGCCCGTGTCGAAGGCGTGAAGATCACAAGTCGCCGCTGCCGCGGCGGGACCACCACGGCAGGAACAAGCCGCCATCGACGTGCAGGACCGTGCCGGTGATGTAAGAGGATGTCACCGGATTGACCAGGAAGTGAACCGCCTCGGCGATTTCCTCCGCCGTCGCGAGGCGGCCCATCGGCGTTTGGGCGGCGGCCTTCTTCAGCATTTCGTCGGTGAAGAACTTCCGCTCGCCGGGCGTGTCGGTCCACCCGGGGTAGACGACGTTCACGCGAATCTTCTCGGGCAGCAGTTCGCACGCGGCGGTCTTCGCCATCTGGTCGAGGGCGGCCTTCGCCATGTTGTACGCCATGCACTGCGGGAACGCGATCTGGGCGTGCGGCGACCCGACGATGACGGCCGCCCCGCCCTGCTTCTGGCGGAGCATCTGGTTGGACGCCGCCCGCAAGCCGTAAAACGCGCCCCACATCGACACGTCGATCGTCCGGCGGAAGCCGTCCATGTTCGCGGTCGTGAACGGTTCGCGGTCGCTGTAGACGGCCGAGGAAACGAACACGTCGAGCCGACCCAACTCGCGAACGATGTCGGCGACCATCTGTTCCACGGCGTCCTGCCGCGAAACGTCGACCCGCAAGAGCATCGCCTTGCGGCCCAACTTGCGGATGGCGGCCGCGGCACTTTCGGCCTCTTCATCGAGCGAAAAGTAGTTCAGGGCCACGTCCGCGCCAGCCTCGGCCAACCGGATTGCCGTCGCCCGGCCAATGCCCGACGACGCGCCCGTCACGAGTGCCACCTTCCCGCCCACTGTCGTTTCGGCCATCGCTCGTTTCTCGGTGGTATTCGTCCGTCGTTCGTGTCTGTGATACGAACTCGGGTGTTACTACGGAAACTATAGAAACCCGGCCCTTTCGGGAACCGGGTTTCGCAGGGCTTGATGACGAAGTGGACTTTCAGTCGTCGCGGGAACTCTTGGGCTTCGACAGCCCGGCCTTTTCCATTAGCGATTGGGAGAAGATGTCTTCGACCGCCTCGCTGGAGTTTTCGATGAATTCCGCGGCTTCCGGCGTCAGGTGATACTCGATCCGAAACTCGTGCTTGGAAATGCTCAGTAGGTCGCCGGGCCGGAGCACCCGCTGGGTGACGCGCTCGCCGTTGACCTTCGTCCCGTTCTGACTGCGGAGGTCGCGGACGTACCAAACCCCGTTCTTGAACGTGAACTCGCAGTGCTGCCCGGAGACGTTGGAAAAGTCGAGGCAGATGTCGTTCGACTTCCGCCGGCCGACGGTCATGACTTCTCGAATGAGGGGTACGGCATCGCCGCCGCCGATGGGGACCAGTTCGCCGAGTGCCTGTGCCATTTCGTGCCCTTCACGTGGGGGATGAACGGAGGGAATAATCACCATTCAATATAACGCGGCCGTAGGGCCGAGAGATGTCGAAAAATCGTGCACTACGGCTGCGGTTTCTCGGCCGACTTGGGAAGTTTGACCACATCCGCCCCGGCATCTATCGCCCGCCAGACGCCCGGCTCGCTCGTCTCCAATTCCGCCCGCAGGTCGTCGGGCTTCAGGTTCCGCAACTTCGCCGGCGTGAGACTGGCGATGGCGAACCGCACGGCCCCGACTCGCCCAGTCTCGCCGGTGAAGCGGAGCCACCTAGCGGCGTCCCAATCGACCGGGCGGCCGGCACCCAAGGGGCGAATTTCCAGGAGAGGGTCATAGTTCCCATACACGTTCGCGTTGTCACCGCGCCACGTCATCGTCGCGGCGGGGTCGTTCGACCCGTCGGTTTCCTGTACCAGCACCATCGGGGGCACGGCCCGACGCCGAGTGCAACTCGCGAGCAAGCACCGATCGCAACTCACGTCGAACCCTTGCGTCCGCTGGCCGCTGCCGCGGATGTCGAAGAGCGCGCCGGTCGTGGTGGCTGTGACGTTCTTCCACCGGAGGGCGGCCCGCGGCAAAGGCGTGTCGCGGACGCCCGCCTCGGACTGCAAGACCGCGCCGTCGAGAGCAAACGCACAATTATCGGCCGTCCAGTCGAACGACCGTGGCGACCGCAGGAGGACGACCTTGCCGCGACCGTGGACCAGCGTGTTTTCCATGTGAATCTGCGGGTTGGCCGGATCGGCCGCGCCGACCTTCATTTCCCGCGTCGGCTCGGTGAGGACGATCAGCGAGGCCGTTTCATCGTCCTTCTCTTCCAGCGTGATCGTGCAGTTGCGGATCGTGCAGGTCGTGCCGCCGGCCATCGTGACAACCGCCGGGCGGCCGACGAGTTGGATGTGCAGGCCGGTCAGTGTCAGTTCCCCGTCCACGAGCGGGAACAGGCTCGCGTCCGGCCGCCGGAACGCTTCCTCGCTCGGCACGAGTACGGGGAAGAAACCGTCGAAAGGGGCGATGGTAGCCCGCAGGGCCTTTTCCGGGAGTGACGAGACGGGCACCTTACCGTTCTGCGCGATCAGGATCGTTTCGCCCGCCTTCAGATCTTCGAAGGCTTTCGCGACGGTCGGGTAGACGCGCGACCCGGCGTCTTCCGGGACCGCGTCGGGGTGGACGACCCGTTGCCCCGCCTTGGCCTTCACCGGCAGCGACGGCTTCGGCGGCGGCCAGCCGACGTCGTAGATGGGGCGCGGCGACCGATCCGGGAGTTCGGTCCAAACCATCCCCAGCACGTGCGGCAACCGGTTCACCCGTAACCGCTTCTCGTTCAGATCCAGGTGGAACGCGGACCAGGGATTCAGGGAAGCCAGGAGCGAACGCGGGTCGGCGACCGCCCACGGCGGGGACGCAAGCTGGACCCCGCGCGTCTCCCCGACCGGGGACGTGACATGGTAATAGGCGTTCGGCGTCTGTCCCTCAGGGTTGGACAGCCGGAAGACGTCCAGCGACGGGTCCGCCCGCAGGACGACCGGTTGCCCGGCCCGCGGGTCGTCGCCCGGCATCATGAGTTTTTCGTCCGGAGCGGCCGTGTCCGCGAAGACGTTGGCCGCGAGCGACAGAGTACACTGCGCCCGCTGATCGACCGAGACAGCCGACCCGCCACGGTCGAACATGAAGGTACACGACTGAATCGTGAGGTTCGGCTTGCCGTCGGCCGCGACCGTCGATTCCTCGGCGTCGTCCACCCACAGCACGGCCGACTGGTGCGGGGCGAACCCGTCTTCCGACAGTTCCACCTCGGTCCGCTCGGGCAACCGCAACCCGATCCCTTGAACGCCGACATCGATCACCGACCGCCGGAGGACGAAACTGCCGGGCTTCGTGCGGCCGTCCCGCTCGACCGCGATCCCCACCGACCGCCCCTTCCGCGATTCGACGCCGGTGCGGATCAGACAGTTCTCGATCTCGGTTCGGGCTACGTTGGTCAACAGCAATCCGATCGGATCGTCCTCGGGCTGGTCGCTGGTCGCGGGCCGTTCCACGATCTGGATTTCCACGTTACGGAACACGACACGGCCGACATCCCGACAGTTCAACGTGCCCGGCCGGGCCATCTTCTCGACAGGCGGCCCGGCCAGAATCCGCAAGACCGGGCGGGCGAACTCGGACCGATCGGTCGGCCCCGGCTCCGGTTCGACGATCAACTCCGTGCCCGTGAACTGGATGCCCTCCGGCAACGACCTGAGGTCGTAGATCGCGCCGGGTTGCAGTTGAATCAGAGCCTTCTCGCCCTGGCGGGCCAGACTCTCCGCCAGGCCGCGGGCGTCCGCGATTCGGTTCGACCGCGTCTCCGGGTGCGCGGCCGGGGTAACGTACGGGACCACCGGCGGCAACTCGGCCTTCTTCGCGGCCAGTTCGTGCCACGGGGCGACCGAAGACTGGGGGGCCGTGTTTCCCGAATTGAAGTAGAGGACCGTGGCGATCACAACGAGGGCGACGGCCGTCAGCCACACCAACGGCATCCGAGGCACCGCCTGCACAAGCGGTGGCAGGCCGGCGTGGTGGGAGGTTAACCCGTGCGGCAGGGCCGTCACACTGCTCGAACTGGTGGACGCGGACACGAGCAGGCTGAGATCGTGGGACAGTTCGGCGGGCGTCTGGTACCGCTGGGTCGGCCGCTTCGCCATCATCTTGGCGAGGGCCATCGCGAGGCCGTCCGGCACGGCGGGGTTCAGGTCGCGCGGGTCGGTCGGGAACTCGTGTTCGTGCGCGTAGAGCTTTTTCGCGGCCGTCCCCTCCGGCACCGGCGGCCGGCCGGTCAGGGCGTGGTAGAACGCGCACCCGAGCGAGTAGATGTCGCTGCGAATGTCGGCCCGCCGCGGGTCGAGGGCTTGCTCCGGCGAGATGTAATCGAACGTCCCGAGCGTCACGCCGGACTGCGTGACGCCGCCGTTAAAACTCTGGCCTTCGAGGTGGCGGGCCAGTCCCATGTCCACGATCTTCGCTCGGCCGTCCGGCGTGATGAGGATGTTGGACGGCTTGATGTCGCGGTGGATCACGCCCCGCTCGGCCGCGTGTGCCAGGCCGGCCGAGAGTTGCAAGAGGTAGTGGACCGCGTCGTGCGGGGAAACCCGGCCGACGCGGTCGATGCGGCGGCGGAGGTCCTCCCCTTCCACGAACTCGAAGGCGATGAAGTGCAGCCCCCGGTCTTCGCCACAGAAGTAGACGCGGGCGATGTTCTCGTGGTCGAGTTTCGCCGCGGCACGGGCTTCAAGTTTGAACCGCTTGACCGCCTCGCTGTCGCGGGCCGTGACCGGTGGCAGAATCTTGAGCGCGACGATCCGCCCGAGATCGAGATCGCGGGCCTTCAGCACCGTCGCCATGCCGCCCGCCCCGATGGCCTCCAGCAGTTCGAAGTTGCCCAGCCGCGACCCCGGCATGAGGGCCGGGTTGCTCGCGTCGAGTGAGGACGGTGTAATCACCGTGGGGAAGTCGTCGGTGTTAGGCGGGTGTTCGGCCAAGAGGTCCGTGGGGGCCGCCTCGATCGGCGTGAGACGAATGAGCGAACTGCCCTTGGCGTTCACGGCATGAGATGGATCAGGTGTCGGGTGGCGCGACGAACCAGAACCGCCGGCGGGGTTGCCCGCGGAACCTTTCGAATCGCGATCCTGCGGAGTGTGCATCTCGATCACACCACAGCCGCGGGGTGGTCCCGCGACCGGCTCGTTAGGAAAACAT
This sequence comes from Limnoglobus roseus, assembly GCF_008254045.1. Taxonomy (GTDB): domain Bacteria; phylum Planctomycetota; class Planctomycetia; order Gemmatales; family Gemmataceae; genus Limnoglobus; species Limnoglobus roseus. The sequence goes on from NZ_CP042425.1 coordinate 7,834,617, forward strand.
CAGAAAGGCGACGATACCGCCGCAGAGAAGTTTGAGTTCCCGTGCCGTGACCGGCCGGAGCGTGGCGGTTGATTCGTGATGAGAGTATAGCGGCTGGTCCGGCAGAATGTCAATTCGGCAGATCGCCGAATGTGGGGTGGTTGGGACAATTGCGCCATCCCAACACGCCCTCCTGACGCGACCGAATAAAATAGCCGCCCCGGTCGAGCCCGTTTGCTCGCGAGTATCCGCCATGAAACGATGCGTCTTCGGCTTACTGCTTCTACTCATCGGAGGTCCAACGATGCCCGTGTGGTCGGACGAAGGCATGTGGCTACTAAACCAGCCGCCGAAGGAGCAACTGAAGGCGAAGTACGGATTCACCCTGACCGACGGGTGGCTCGACCGGGCGATGAAGGCGAACGTGCGGTTCAACAGCGGCGGGTCCGGCGGGTTCGTCTCGGCCACCGGACTGATCGTGACCAACCACCACATCGCCGCCGACGCCCTTCAGAAGCTCAGCAAGCCCGGCCTCGACCTGTACCACGACGGCTTCTTCGCGAAGGAGAAGGCCCAGGAATTGAAGTGCCCCGACCTGGAATTGAACGTCCTCCAGGGCATTGAGGACGTGACGGTCCGCGTCAACGCCGCCGTGAAGCCGGCGATGAAGCCGGCCGAGGCGTTCGCCGCCCGCCGGGCCGTCACGGGCGAGATCGAGAAAGATTCACTCGCAAAAACCGGTCTGCGCTCCGATGTGGTGATGCTGTATCAGGGCGGGGCGTACCACCTGTACCGCTACAAGAAGTACACCGACGTCCGCCTCGTCTTCGCCCCGGAGTTCAACATCGCTGGCTTCGGCGGCGACGTGGACAACTTCGAGTACCCGCGGCACGGCCTCGACGTGGCCTTCTTCCGTGCCTACGAGAACGACCAACCCGTGCGGCCGCCGCACTTCTTCAAGTGGTCCGAGGTCGGGCCTGCCGAGAGCGACCTGGTGTTCGTCACCGGCCACCCCGGCACGACGAACCGCCTGGAAACGCTCGCGAAACTGAAGCACCGCCGCGACGAAACTTTGCCGTACACCCTCTACCGGCTCCGCACGCTGGAAGCCGCCCTGACGCAGTACAGCAACAACGGGCCGGAGGAATCCCGTCAGGCTGCGACCGACCTGCACCGCGTCGCCAACACCCGCAAGGCGTCGAGCGGCCAACTGCAAGGGCTGCTCGACCCGCAAATCCTCAAGCAGAAAGACCTGCAAGAAGCCGACCTGCAAAACCACTTAGCCGTGCCGGTCAAGCCTATCACGCCCGACCCGGTCCGGCACTGGCAAGCCATCGCGGCGGCCGAAAAGCAGTACGCGACGTTCGAGAAGGAGCACGCGCTGCTGGAAACCGGCCACGCCTTCTTCAGCGAACTGTTCACGATCGCCCGCCACGCGGTACGGATGGGCGACGAGTTGCCGAAGGCATCGGCGGACCGCCTGCGGGAGTACCGCGACTCCAACCTGGAATCGCTGCGGTTCCAACTGCTCTCGCCAGCCCCGCTGTACCCGGCGTTAGAGCGGGCCAAGCTGCAAACGTCGTTGACGTTCCTGGCGGAAGTCCTCGGCGGCGACCACCCATTGGTGGTGCTGACGCTGGCGGGCAAGAACCCGGCGGCACGGGCGGAGGAACTGATCACCGGGACGAAGTTGTTCGACGTGGGAGAGCGGAAGAAGCTACTCGACGGCGGTTCGGCCGCGGTCGCCGCGAGTAGCGACCCGCTCATTCAGTTGGCGAAAAGCCTCGATGAAGCCGCCCGAAAACTCCGCACGCGGTACGAGACGGAAGTCGAGGAACCGGAGCGGCAGGCCTATGCCGAGATCGCGAAGATTCGGTTCGCGGCGTTCGGCAACTCGGTCGCGCCGGACGCCACGTTCACCCTCCGCCTCGCGTTCGGCACGGTGAAGGGGTACGAAGTGGACGGCGAGAAACTCCCGTTCCACACGACCTTCGGCAGTGCGTTCGCCCGCGCGAAGTTGATGCAGAACCGCGAACCGTTCGACCTGCCGAAGCGGTGGCGGGACGGGAAGGCGAAGCTCGAACTGACGACGCCGTTCAACTTCGTGAGCACGGCCGATACGATCGGCGGCAACAGCGGTAGCCCCGTCCTCAACCGCGCCGGCGAACTTGTCGGCATCAACTTCGACCGCAACCGACACGGGTTGGTGCGGAACTTCGTCTACACCGAGGTGCAAGCCCGGCACGTGGCGGTCCACAGCCGGGCGGTGCTGGAAGCGTTGCGAAAACTGTACGACGCCGAGTCGCTCGCCGGGGAGTTGGTCGGCGCGAAGTAACCGTTACTGTGCGGAACCGGTGACGGGTTCGACCGCCATCCCTTCGGGCAAGTCGTCACCGGGACGGATCACGAGTCGCTCGGTGGCGGCGAGGCCCTGAACGATCTCGATCGACGTGCCGAAGTCGCGGCCGGTCTTCACCGTGCGATAACGGACGGTGTTCGTGGCGTCGACGATGGCGACCTTCGTTCCCTCGGCCCGCGTGATGACGGCCGCCCCCGGCACGCGCAGCACCTTGGCCGCCGGCTTGAGGCGGAACCGCACCTGAAGGTACATGCCCGGCAGCAACGCCCCGTCCGCGTTCGGCACGTCCACTTGCACCCTCAGTGTGCGGGTCGTCGGGTCGAGCGAGTGCGTCGTCCGACTGACCTGCCCCCCGAACTCGCGGCCCGGGGCTTCGCGGCGGGACACCGGGGCGGCCATGCCGGCCGTGACGGATGATGCGTACGTCTGCGGCACGTCGGCGAAGATTCGCAGTGTGTCGATCCGGGCGAGGTGGAACAGTTCCTTCGCGTTGGCCGAGTTGTCGGCCACGACCAAGGCACCCGCGTCGAAGTTCCGGGCCGTCACCACGCCCGTGAACGGGGCGGTGATCTTCTGGAAGGACTGCAAGTCTTCGAGCCGCTTGACGCTCGCCTCGTTCGCCTTGATCGTTGCTTCCGTCACCTTCGTTGTCGCCGCCGCAACCTTGTACGCGGCGTCCGCGGCGTCGAACTCCTGCTTCGAGAAAGCATTCGTGTTGCTGAGATTTTGTGCGCGGTCGAGGTTGACGCGGCTGAGGTTCTCGTTGGCCTCGCTGCGCACGAGGTTCGCCTTCGATTCCGCGAGCGCGGCACGGGCTTGCAGGAGTTGCGCGTTCACTTCCGGCGTGTCGATCTCGGCGAGCAGTTGCCCTTCCTTCACGGGATCGCCGATGTCCACTAGCCACCGCTTCAGATAGCCGCTCGTCCGCGCGTAAACGGCAGTCTCCAGGTACGGAACGGCTGTGCCGGGGAGCACCTGATCGACGTGGTCGGGCGGTTGCTCGGGCAGGGTCGTGAGGACGCGCAGCCGGTCCGACGGAGCGATCGCCGTGGCTTCGCGGTTCTCCGTCTGCTTGTTTCGAGCTTGAAGGCCGGCATAGGCGAGTGCCACGAAGGCTCCCACCGCCACCAACCCGATGAACGCCAGGCGGAGGAACGAAGGTCGGGTCGGCGGCCGGTCTTCGGTCGCGTGGTGTGATTCGGGGGCTGACGGCTTTTGAGCCGGGGCTTCCACGGGAGGCTTCTCAAGAGTCAATTCCGTGTTCACGACACACCTCCCGCGGCCGGTTGTTGAGCAGCGTGGCTCATGGACTCTTCCTCTTCCTTCTGTTGTTCTTCCTCGTTCGACATCGGCGGCTTGCGGCGGAGCATGCTGTACATGATCGGCACGAAGAACAGCGTGTAGAACGTCGCGACCAGCAACCCGCCGATGACGGCCCGGCCGAGCGGAGCGTTCTGCTCGCCGCCGTCGCCGAGGCCGAGGGACATCGGCAACATGCCGACGATCATCGCGAGGGCTGTCATGACCACGGGCCGCAACCGCGTGGACCCGGCGTCGAGGGCCGCGTCGTAGGCGTTCAGCCCGTCGTGCCGCCGTTCGTTTGCGAACGTCACCATCAGGATGCTGTTCGCCGTGGCCACGCCGATGGTCATGATCCCGCCCATCAGTGCCGGTACGCTAATGGTGGTGCCGGTGGCGAACAAGGACCAGAGCATCCCCGCCGCCGCCCCCGGGAGGGCCGTCAGGATGATGAACGGGTCGATCCACGACTGGAAGTTCACGACCATCAGCAGGTAAACCAACAGCACCGCGAACACCATCCCCCCGCCGAGGCCGAGGAACGATTCGTCCATGCTCTCGATCTGCCCGCGGATCGCGATGAGCGTGCCCTTTGGCAAAGTCGGCCGCGTTTGCTCGACGAGTCGCTTGATCTCGGTCGAAGCGCTACCCAGGTCGCGGTCCTGAATGCTCGCACTGATTTCATAGACGGGCTGCACGTTGTAGTGGCTGATCAGGCCGGCCGATTGCGACCGCCGCATTTCGGCGATGTTGGCGAGCAGTTGCGGAGAGCCGCCGTCGCGCGGCGGCGTGACCGGCGTGTTCAAGAGCGCCTCGACCGTACTCATCTGCGCCTGCGGCGTCTGCACCGCCACGCGGTAGTTGACCCCGTTCTTGGGGTTCACCCAGAAGTTTGGCGTCGCCACGTTGGAGGAACTGAGCGAGACGAGCAACGCGCGGGCCGCCTCTTGTTGGGTGACGTTCAGTTCGGACGCCAGCACGCGGTCCACGTCGATCTTCAAGTCCGGGGCGTCGGTGATCTGCCGGATGCGGGCGTCCACCACGCCGGGAATCTGGGCGATTTGATCGCGGAGCTTCTTCGCCGCCGCCAGGTTTTCCTCGCGCTTGACGCCCACCACCTGCACGTTCACCGGGGCCGACTTGCCGAACGTCAACACCTGCCCCGTGATGTCGGCGGCGAGGAAGTCGAACGAGCAATTGGGGAACCGCTTCGGGAGTTCCTTCCGCAACTGCCGAATGTAGTCCGGCGTGGGCCGGTGATCCGGCTTGAGCGACACCAAAATCTCGCCGTCGGCCACGCTGACCAGTTCGCTCGTGATGTAGGACGTGTTGGTGTAGAACGGCGACACGCCCATGTTGTCCAAGATGGTATCGAGTTCCGTCTTCGGCACGATCTCGCGGATGACGTCTTCCACCCGACCGAAGATGCGCTCCGTTTCCTCAATCCGCGTGCCGGACGGAGCACGGACGTGGAGCCGAATTTGCCCGCCGTCGACCGTGGGGAAGAAGTCCCGCCCGGTCAGGAAGACCAACCCAATCGAGCCGGCCGCGAACAGGGACATCCCCGTGAGGGTGATCCACCGGTGGTGCAAGGCCCAATCGAGAAGCCCGCGGTACGCCTGGCGGAAGGCTTCGAAGCCGTGTTCGAAGAGGGCGTGCAGCCGGCCGAAGACGCCCTTCGCGTCGCCGTGGTGGCCGGTCATGTACTGATCGGCTTCCTTCTTCATCAGGTACAGCATCAGCGTCGGCACCAGCGTCCGCGACAGCAGGTAGCTGGACATCATGGCGAAGATCACCGCCAACGCGAGCGGGATAAACAAGTAAGCCGCGGGACCGGTCAGGAACACGACCGGCACGAACACGATGCAGATGGCCAGGGTCGACACGAACGCCGGTATCGCAATTTGTTGGGCACCGTCCAGAATCGCCCGCCGGATCGGCTTCTTCATCGCCATGTTGCGGTGGACGTTCTCGATTTCGACGGTCGCGTCGTCCACGAGAATGCCCACGGCCAGCGCCAGCCCGCCCAGCGTCATCACGTTGAGCGTCTGGCCGAACGCCCACAGGCCGATGATCGAGCAGAGGATCGAAAGGGGAATCGACGAGATCACCACCACGGTCGAACGCCACGACCCCAGGAAGACCAGGATCAGCAGCGCCGTGAGCCCGGCGGCAATCGCCCCTTCGTGCAGAACCCCTTCGACCGCGTGCCGGACGAAGACGGATTGGTCGAAGAGGAGTTCGATCTTGAGTTCCGGCGGGAGTTGGGCCTGAATGTTCGGCAGGGCCGCCCGCACGCGGGTCACAACGTCCAGCATGGACGCCCCCTCGGCCTTCAGAATCGGCAGCATCACAGCCCGCTTGCCGTCCCGGCGGACGACGTTCGTTTGCACCGCGAACCCGTCCCGCACGTGGGCCACGTCCCGGAGATAGACCGGCACGCCGTTGATGCTCTTGACCGGAATGTTGTTGAACGCCTCCACCACCTCGGGGCTGCTGTTGACGCGGACGTTGTAGTCGTACTCCCCGATCTTTGCGGTGCCGCCGGGTAGCACGAGGTTCTGAGTGTTCACGGCGGCACTGATGTCCGCGGCCGACAGACCGCGGGCGTAAAGTTGGTGCGGGTCGATGTCCACCATGATCTGCCGCGGCTTGCCGCCGTAGGGCTGGGGCACGCGGGCACCCTGAACGGTCCCGAGCCGCTGAATGATGAAGTTCGCGGTGTAGTCGTACAGTTCCGCCTCGGTCAGCGTCTCGCTGGAGATAGCCAGTTGCACGATGGGCACACTCGTCGCACTGTAGCGGACGATGTACGGCGGCGTCGTGCCCTGGGGCATGTTGTTCAGCACGGTCTGACAGGTGGCCGTCACTTGAGCGAGGCCGGCTTCGACCTTCGAGCCGGGGTAGAAGTAAACGCGGATGACGCCGGCCCCGTTGTAGGCCTGGCTCTCGATGTGCTCGATATCGCTCACCGACGCCGTGAGTACCCGCTCGGTGACGAGAAGAATCCGCCGCTCCACGTCGTCGGCCGGCATGCCCGAATAGAGGTACACCACGGACACGACGGGGATGTCGATGTTCGGGAAGTTGTCTACCGGCATCCGGCGGATGGCCACCAGCCCAACGGCGAGGATGAGCACCGCCGCCACGAGGAAGGTGTACGTCCTTCGCAATGCCAGTTGCACGATCCACATGACGAGTCACCCTTCCCCACACCCGGACGCCCGACGCCATCAGGGAATACTGCCCCCGGAAATGAAGCTGTCATCGATTTATCAATTATCAATAATATTGCTCCCCTGCCCTGGACTCTGTTCCTTCCTGGGCCAATAATCGTCGAAAGGTCATCTCTCCGGGCCGCACTATGCCGATTCAAACTTTGAGCGTTCGCGACCACGTCCGGCGGACGATTACCGAGCGCATCTTGGCCGGGGTGTATCAGCCCGGCGACCGTCTGATCGAGTTGCAAATCGCCCGCGAGTTGGGCACGAGTCAAGGCTCCGTCCGCGAAGCGTTGCGGGAGCTAGAAGCGTCCCGGATCGTGGAAACGGCCCCCCACCGTGGCACGAGGGTGCGAACAGTCAGCCCCCAGGAAATGCGGGAATCGTACCTCGTGCGCGGGCTGTTGGAGGAAGCCGCAGCCCCAATGGCGGCGAAGGCATTCAAGGGGAACGCCGAACAACTTTGGAACGAGTGCGACACGATCATCGCTTGCGCCGAGCGCGGGGAGTTATCCGAACAGGCCGCCCACAACGCGGCGTTCCATCGAATGATCGTCGCGGCGTCTGGCAACGGCGTGCTGTTGCGGTTGTGGGATACCTTGGCCTTCGAAACCCGCACGCGCGTCCAACTCTCGCGGCCGAAGGCCGACCCCGTCGGCGACGCCAAGACGCATCGGCCCATCGCGAAAGCCCTGGAAAACGGCGACGGCAAACTGGCCGGCCGACTGCTCCGTGAGCACGCTGAGTTCTTCGCCCCTCCGGCCGACGCTCCGCAGTCCGAATCCGCTTGACCTCTCCGACTGAGAATCGTCCCATGAAGATCATCGCCACGTTCGGTTGGCTCACCCTTCTCGCGAGTTGGTGCCCGGCGGCGGACACGGCTCAACCGCTGAAACAAGCCCATGCTCACAACGACTACGAACACAAGCGGCCGCTCCTCGACGCGCTCGCGGAAGGCTTCTGTAGCGTCGAGGCCGATGTCTTCCTGGCCAAACCCGGGCTGCTCGTCGGGCACACGATTCTCGATTTGAAGCCCGAGCGGACGTTGCAGAAGTTGTACCTCGACCCGTTGCGGGAGCGGGCCAAAGCGAACGGCGGCCGCATCTACAAGAACGGCCCGACGGTTTACTTGCTCATCGACGTGAAGACCGACGCGAAGACGACCTGGGCGGCCCTCGCGAAAGTCTTGGAGGAGTACGCCGACATCTTGAGCGTCAGCGGCGACGGCAAGTTCGAAGAGAAGGCGGTAACGGTCGTCATCAGCGGCAACTGCGACCGCGAAGCGATTACGGCTCAGAAGGTGCGATTCGCCGGCATCGATGGCCGGCCGAAGGACTTGGAGGGAAAATCGCCGGCCGCGCTGATCCCGTGGGTGAGCGCGAGTTGGGATTCGCAATTCCAGTGGAAGGGCACCGGGGCATTCCCCGCGGCCGAGGATCGGAAGTTACGGGACTACGTCAAGAAGGCCCACGAACAAAAGCGGCTTGTCCGATTCTGGGCGACGCCGGACAAGCCGGAAGCGTGGGCGGTGCAACTCGCGGCCGGCGTCGATCTCATCAACACCGACGAGCTGCCGGAGTTGCGTCAATTCCTTTCCTTCTCAAGCCCGGCTCCTTGACTAAGTGAGGCGGCTAAAACAGATTCCGCAGGAACTCCTGCACGTCATCCCACCCGTCGGCGGCCGTCTCGAAATCCACCTCCATCCGCGTGACCGCTTCCGGCCGTACGATCGCCGGCGGCAACGGGGTCGTCACCGACGGGTTGAGCGGAATCTGAAACCCGCCGCCCGTGGCAAGCCGGCCTTCACAGGTGAGCAGGTAGTCGATCAGCGCCCGCCCTCCGACGAGATTCGGGCCGCTCTTGACGAGAGCGAGCGTGTTCGGGATGTACAGCACGCCCATCCGCGGGAACTGCGGATTCGGCTCCCCGTCAGGGAACACGATCGCCACCGACTTCCCGGCGTTGAGTTCGATGATCGCGTCATCGGTGTCGGTGAGGCCGATGGCGAAATCGCCGTTGGCGACCCGCACGGCGGCCTGCTTGTTCCCCGGTACGATCTGCACGTCGTTCGCCTTCAAGTCGCGGTAGAACGCCGTCGCCCGCTCCCGACCGAGGACTTCGAAGAGGCACGCGGCTTGCGTCGCGGTCGTGCCGAACAGCGGCTTCGCCATCGCGACCTTGCCCCGCCACTTCGGGTCGGTCAGGTCAAACATACTCTTCGGCCGGTCCGCTTCGGGAACGAGGTTCGTGTTCACGATCAACACGCGGGCGCGGGCCGCGAAGGCTTGCCACGTTTGGTTGAGCGGCCGCGTCCACCCGGGAAAGTCCGCGGCGTCCGGCGAGGCGTACGGTTCATAGACGCCGGCCCGCGACAGGCGGATGGTGTTGAGGATTTCGTTGTTCCAGTGAACGTCGCAGCGCGGGTGGCCTTGCTCGGCTTGCAGTTCCGCGGCGAGGCTGACCGACTTGTTCGCCTCAGTGTCGAACTTCGGCGAAAGGGTCAGCTTCGATTGGCGGCGGAAGTCACCGAACAGCGGCTCGGCGAACTCCCGATCCTGGGCCGAGTAGAGAATGACCCGGTCCGCCGGTTTCGAGCAACCGGCCGTCAGCAGTAACAGGAGCAGCAGAAAGACTCGCATCAGACGTTAAAGATTTCCCGGACGTTGTCGCGGAGCAACCGCGTGCCGAGGGCGACGGCTTCCGTTTCGTTCAGTGTACCAGGCCGAACGAACTCGTCGGCGATCGTTTTCGCGAGAATGCGGCGGTACATGCCGTACTTCGGCAGCACGAACTCCAGTTTGTAAGCGTCGGAGTAGTAACCGACGAGTTTCGTCTTGGGCACGCCCTGCAATCGCTCGCGGAGGTCGGCCCCGATGTACGCGGGGATGTTCGAGTACCACCAGTGGCCGTTCGGCACGACGTTCGGGAAGATCCACGAGTAGGCCACGAGTTCCTGGTTCTGGCCGCTTGTCAAGACGCTGACGGGGAACGTGACTTCCGGGAAGGCGTTGAACAGTTCGCGGTACTGGATCAGCGAGCAGCGGCGGTCGAACAGGTCTTGCCCCTGGTGGACGCCCTTCTCGTAGACGCGGCGGTTGACGCCGATCATCAGGTCGAACGGCAACTTGAACTCGCGACAGTTCTCGGCCAACATCCAGAAGATGCTGCTCCCCTCGGGCGTCGGCGTGAAGTCCGGCGGCAGGGAGATGGCACACGCCTTCGCCCCCTTCGCGACGAACCGCTCGAACAGCGCGCGGACTGCCTTCCGTAGCGTCGGCACGTCGCCCACGTCGATGCCCGTCACCTTCGCCAATCGCTCGCGGACGCCCGGCTCCCGAAACTTGAAGACGAGCGTGTCGGTTCGCAGGCAAGGGACGTACTTCGCCGTATCGAAGCCGTCCAGGTTGTCGTCGAACTCGTTGGTCAGGAAGATCTTTTCGAGGTTCGTCTTCGCGAAGACCTGTTGCTCCCAATCCTTCGCCGCGAACGCCTTCAGGCTGGCGTCGAACAGCGCGTCCGCGTCTTTCGCCGTCACGCGGTCGCCGGTGAAGACGAGGAAGCTCTTGCAGATGTTCACGAACCAGCCGTATTGGGCCGTGTTGTCGTAGCGGTCCATGAACCGGATGATCTCACGGCACCGGTCCCGCGGGTCGGCGTCCGGGCCGAGCAACTTCTGCGACATGCCGGCCGAGTGAGCGAGTTCCGTGTAGTAGTGGTAGCCGAGGATGTCGTCGAGCGACTTCGACACCGGCGACAACGGCTCGATGTGCGAGTGCGGATCGATCAGCGGAATGGCATCGAACGCGGCCGTCAGCGATTGAATCAAACCGTCGGCAGACATGGTGGTAATTTCCGGAGAGTTTGTCGTTTTTACCGATGATGTGTCTTATGCGGCCGGGCAGAATTTACAATTCACCCTCCTCCGACGGCACCGAAATGACCGACTAGAATTTCGAAGCCACTGCTCTGAGCATCACTTACGGCGAGAAGCCCCATCGGCAGCAGAATAATTGGCACGACCCGTGCAATCCATACTTTCGTTCGCGGCGAGTTCCCCCAACGAACCGCGAACGATGCGAGACTCGCACCGGCAAACCTTCCCCCAAGGCGAGCCACCCCCAACGCGACTCTCGCATCCGAAACCAGACCGCGGGTTCCCCCAACTCGCGGCCACCATATCCGCCGACATGTCAGTTCCATCCCCCTGCCGCCCCGCCGTTCCCCCAACGGCGGGGCTGTCTTTTTCACCCTCACTTCTCCACCGACATCCGCCACCACGCGATGAGCAAGAACACCAACCCGAAGCCACAGAGGGCCGCACATGCCGTCCAGACGATCATCGTCTGTGGCTCCGGGTTCGTCAGGAGCTGCGAGTAGGCGTCCAGTGACCAGGCGTGCGGGGTGACGCGCGTGATGCGGCGCATTTCCTCCGGCATCAAGTACCGCGGCATTAGCGACCCGCTCAGCCCGGCGAGAACCATGACCAGCAACGTGCCGTTGACCGAAACTTGCTGCTCCGTCTTCGCGACGGCGGCGACGAGCATCGCCAATCCGACGGCCGCGAGCGAGGTGCAGAACACGACTGGGATCAGCAGTTCCGGCCGCGAGCCGAGGGGCATCCCGAAGATGACCCAGCCGGCGATCAGCAGACCAAAGCCTTGCAGGAGCGACACCGCGAAGCACGGCAGCAGTTTCCCGAGGAGTAGCTGCCACCGCGCGATCGGGGCCGCGTTCAGGCGGACGATCGTGCCGTGTCGGCGTTCGGCGGCGAACAACCAGCCCATCACGAGCACGAGGAAGAACGCGAACGTCACGGTGTAGCTTGGCACCAGCGCCTGATACCTCACGGCCCCCCGGCGGATCGCCCCGGACCCGTCAGATTGGTACGCGCTGGTATTCGCGGCCTTCGTCGGCGGCGGTTCGCTCTTGGTCAGCTTCGCCCAGGTCTTGCCGCGGAAATCATAGTCGACGAAAAAACCGCTGATGCCCTTCTGCATGGCGTCGCCGATCGACTTCAGCAAGTCGCCGGGGAGCAGGTGCAGGCTCGGCACGTACTTCTTCATCTTGTCCATGAACGGCGGCGTGCCGATCATCTCGAACGCTTGCCCGATCATCCACGGGATGACGACCCGCATCAGCGCGACCTGCACCACCTGCTCGACGACCGCGGCGGCCACTTCCTGCGTCGGGTCACGGACGACGGTGACGCCGAGTTTGCTAATCTGGATGCCGTCGCGGTACAGCGGGTTGATGGGGTTCTTCTTCAACGGCTCGCCGACGAACGAGCACCGCTGCATGTGATCGCTGAATTCCGGTTCGAGAATGATGACCACGGCCCGCTCGCCGGAATGGACCAACGCCTCGGCTTGCTCGCGGGAGGGGATCAATTCCACCTTGATGTCAGCCGTGCTCGCGAAGTCTTCGAGCAGGATGTCCGACCACGGCCGGCCGGGGAACGGGCCAGCGTCCGGCAGCAGGCCGGCGTCGAGGTTCACGACCGAGATACGGAGTTGTTCCTTCTTGTTCGGGTCGAACGCCCCGCCGACCGTGAGGCCGAGGATGAACACTAAGAGCACCGGCATCAGCAAGAGGATCACCCCCGCCCGCGGGTCGCGGAGCATGAGGCGGAAGTCTTTCGCGGCCAGGGTGAGGATCGGTCGCATTCGTTAATCCCGCAGCGCGTGCCCCGTCAGGTGAAGGAACACTTTCTCTAGCGTCGATTCGCTCGTCTCCATCGCCGTCGGCGTGACCCCGGCGGTTGCGCAGAGCGTGGCGATCTTCGGCAACAGCGGCCCGAGTGCGGCGGCGGAAAGTTGTACACCGTCCGGGAGTTTGTGAACCGCGGTCACGCCGTCCAACCCCTGCAGTTGTTCCTCGAAGCCCGGCGGGACCGGATCGACCTTGAGCCGCAACTCGCTCGGCCGCAACTTGAGCAGGTGGCCGATGGTGTCACAGGCGATCACCTGCCCCTTGTCCATGATGGCGATGCGCGGGCAGAGGGCCTGCACCTCTTCCATGTAGTGGCTGGTGTAGATGACACTCATGCCCTCGGCGTTCAGCTTGCGGACGATCTCGAAGATCAGGTTCCGCGACTGCGGATCGACCCCGGTCGTCGGCTCGTCGAGCAGCAGCAACTTCGGCGAATGGATCACCGCAACGGCGAGATTCAGCCGCCGCTTCATGCCGCCGGAGAAGGTGCCGGCCCGGTGGTCGGCCCGGTCCCACAGGCCGACGGCCGTAAGGAGCATTTCCATCCGGTGATTGAGCGCGTCCCCGCCGAGACCATAGAGCTTGCCGAAAAAAAGGACGTTCTCGCGGGCCGTCAAATCAGGGTAAACGGCCAGGTCTTGCGTGCCGATGCCGACCAAACGCCGCAGGTCGCGATCCGCCCGGCGGAACGGCCGGCCGTCGAGCAACACTTCCCCGCCGTCCGCGTCCAAGAGGCCGGAGACGATCGAGAGGAGCGTGGTCTTGCCCGCCCCGTTCGGCCCGAGCAGGCCGAACAGTTCGCCGCTCGCCACGGACAGCGTCACGCCCTGAAGGGCGGCGGTCTTGCCGTACCGCTTCCGCATGTCGTTCACTTCGAGAATTCCGCGACTCATCCCACCTATAGATATTCCCGCCACCCCGAGGAAGCCGCGAAATGTCCGCGTTCAATGCCGCCCGTGTTCGAAAGCTGAACGACACGCCGATCTCGGCGGCCGGCGAGTACGTGTTGTACTGGTGCCAGATGTTCCGGCGGCTGACGCACAACCACGCCCTCGATTACGCCCTCCGCACCGCGAAAGACCTGAAGAAGCCGCTCGTCGTCTACGAAGCTCTGAAGCTGAACTACCCCTGGGCCACCGCCCGCGTTCACACGTTCATCCTCGAAGGGATGCGGGACAATGCTGCTGCCGCGAAGGAGTACGGCCTGACCTACTGGCCGTTCGTCGAAACGCCGGGCGACGACGGGCACGGACTGGTAAAGAAACTCGCCGCCGACGCGGCGATCATCGTCACCGACGACTACCCGGCGTTCATCGTGCCGGCCCACAACCGGGCGATCCACAAGCTCCCCGTGGCCGTTCACGCCGTCGATTCCAACAGCATGATCCCGCTCGCGCTCCTCGGCACGGCGGTGTCGGCGGCCGTCCACCTGCGTTCGCGGATCCACAAACTGTTCGCGGAAGCCTGGGAGAATCGGGCGGCGGTCGAACCCGATGCGGCCGACCTGCCGAAGTTGCACCGCAAGCCCCCCTTCCCCTTGTGGCACCCGCCCGCGGACGTGGCGAAATTCGTTCGCTCGCTACCGGTCGATCAGAGCGTGCCGGCGTTGGAGAACGACACCGGCGGCGCGACGGCGGGCCGCAAGAGATTGACTTCGTTTCTCCGCAACAAACTCGCCCGCTACGCCGAGGAGCGGAATCTTCCCGACAGCCCGACCCGCAATTCCGCGAGCGGCCTCAGTCCGCACCTGCACTTCGGCCACGTGTCGATTGAAGAAGTCGTCACGAAGACGTTGCGGACCACCGGCAACTGGACGCCGAAGGACATCACACCGTCGCGGAGTAAGAACGACTTCTTCTGTGCCGACCCGAACGTCAACAGCTTCCTCGACGAAGCAATCACCTGGCGCGACGTGGGCTACCACTGGCACTTCTGCCGAAATGCGGAGTGGGAAGCGGGGGGTGAGGAGCAGAAGAACAAGAGTTGGCAGGTCGGCAACCACCGGCCGAGTTTCAACTTCGAGACGATGGACTTCACGCACTCGCCGAACGATACCCTGGACACGGTCCTGCCCGCGTGGGCGAAGGCGACACTGACCAAGCACGCCGCCGACCGCCGGGAGTTCCACTACACGCTCGAACAGTGGGAGAACGCCGAGACGCACGACGAGCTCTGGAACGCGGCCCAACGGGAACTCGTCCACACCGGCCACATCCACAACTACCTGCGGATGCTCTGGGGCAAGAAGGTGCTGCAATGGTCCGCGTCGCCCGAAGAGGCGTACCGAGTGCTGGAACACCTCAACAACAAGTACGCCATCGACGGCCGCGACCCGAACAGCTACAGCGGCATCCTCTGGTGCTTCGGCCTCTTCGACCGCCCGTGGCCACCGGAGCGCGAAGTCTTCGGCAGCGTCCGCTACATGTCGAGCGAAAACACGGCCCGGAAGTTCGACCTCGACGGGTACCTGAGGTACGTCAACAAACTGGTAAAGACCGGGTCGTAGACAGCGACCGAAAGCCCACCCGTCGTCGCGACGGGTGGGTCTAACGGCCCCGGTAGATGCGGTCGATCCGCTCGCGGGTCAGCCCCAGAATCTTGTCGAAGCGGCTTAACTTCATGCCGTCGAGTTGCACGTCCTTGTCGGCCAAATTCTCCAACAGTTGCAGATCGCGGCGAATCTCGCGGTCCGTTTCCATCAGGTACAACGGCCCGACGACCTTCCAGCCGAGCGACGCCCCCGGCCACCGGGAGTGCGCGTACATGAACGACACCACGCTCGTCGTCTTGTCGTCGATTGGCACGAAGAACAGGTAGAGCCGCCACCGCACCAGCCCCTCACGGCCATCCGTCGGTCGCTTCCAGTAGTGGTCGTACCGCACGTACACCGGCGAGAAGTAGACCACATCATCGGCGTGAAAGTGGTAACTCGGCCACGCACCCAGGAAGATCGCCTTCCAGATCGGGATGCGCTTCGTCGGCCCGGCCGAGCGAACCGTGGCCGTGCGGTCGTCCGATTCGCACTGCACCGTGACGGCGGCGATGGCGTCGAGGCCGTGACCAAAGGTGTGGTGGTTGATCGTGGTGTGTTCGATGTCAACGAAGTTGTCGAGGACCAACTCGAACGGCGCGGGGAACGTGTGCCGCATTTCGCCGATGCGGGTGAAGCCGGCGAAGTCGAGTTCCGGGAACTCGGCCGCCACGCCGCGGGGCTTCACCCAGACGTATTCGTGGGCCTCACGCACGTCGTAACTGAGAGCGCAGGCGGTCAACTTTGGCGTGCCAGGGCTTTCGCCGTTGCCACCGCAGTCGAAGGTCCAGGCGTGGTACTGACAGCGGAGGCGCTCGCCGACCACGACGCCGGTGCTGAGCTTGCTGCGGCGGTGCGGACAGAAGTCTTCGAGCGCGCCAAGTGCGCCCGATTCAGTGCGAAAGAGAACGAGGTTGCGGCCGCAGAGTTGCACGGCCACCGGCTTCCGCCGGAGTTCGCGGGACGCCAAGACGGGGTGCCAGTGATCGAGGATTGCCATCCGGCTATGCTACGGCAATTCGGCCGACGGGTTCGCCGCGATAGATGCGCGCGATCCGCTCACGGGTCAGGCCGAGAACTTTGTCGAACCGGCTCAGCTTCATCCCTTCAATGCTCGGCCGGTGGTCGGCCATGTGTTCGAGCATCTGGATGTCCTGCCGGATTTCGCGGTCCACTTCCCGGCGGAAGAGGTACTTCGCGAACCGCAGGCCGCCGGCCGGGCCGGGGTACCGGCTCTTGGCGTACACGAACGACGTGACGTTCGTCCGCTTCTCGTCCACCGGCCAGAAGAACATGTACAGACGCCACCGCACCATCGCCTCGCGGCTGCCGTCCGGCGAGGTCCACCAGTGGTCGTAGACGCTGTAGATCGGCGAAAAGTAGGTCGTCCAGTGGTCGTGGAACAGGTCGTTCTTGCGGATGCCGAGCATCCAGCGGAACAGCGGGTTCAGCACTTTCGTCGGGCCGACGTTCATGACCCGCACCGAGTTCTCGGTCGGTTCGAAGTTCACCTTCACCTCGTGCATCCGCGGCAGGTCGTAGCCGAAGGTGTCGTGGACGGTGCCGCTGTGCTCGATCTCGGTGAAATTATCGACCGTCAGTTCCAGCGGGGCCGGGACGGTGTGGAGGAAGTTGCCGAGGTGGTAGAACTTGTCCGCGTTGATGTCCGGGAACGCCGGGTTGCTGTGCCGGGACTTCACCCAGATGAACCCGTGCTCCTCACGGGCGTCGAAACTTTCCGTACAAGTGTGCATCTTCGGCGTACTCGGGCTTTCGCCGTCGCCACAGCCGTCAAACATCCAGCCGTGGTACTTGCACTCGACCCGGTCGCCCACCACGCGGCCGTAGCTCAGTTTCATGCGGCGGTGGGGGCAAACGTCGTCGATGGCCGAGACATTGCCGTCGGAGGTGCGAAACAGGCAAATCAACCGACCGCCGAGTTGCAGACCGTGCGGTTTCTTCGTGAGGTCGTGGCTCGCCAACACTGGGTGCCAGTGGTCAAGCATCCCCATTTCCGTAAATCCCCCAGAATACCGTCTCCCCTCTAGCGAAATACCCTGCCGGGGGCAGTTTGTCGAGAGAAATCGTCCTAGAATTCCCCGTATGTTCACCGGACTCGTTCAATCCCTCGCCCGCGTCGTTCATCTGAAAGAAGATGGGGACGGCGGCCGAGTTCTGACCATCTCCCGGCCGGAGACAATGGCGAAAATCGATCTCGGCGAGAGTATCGCCGTGAACGGCTGCTGCCTGACCGTGGCCGCGTTCTTCGAGGACGCCCTTCAGTTTCAGGCCGGACCGGAAACGCTCCTGAAAACGAACCTCGGTCAACTCGCGGTTGGCGATGCCGTCAATCTGGAACAGGCGTTGCGGGTCGGGGATCGCCTCGGCGGGCACTTCGTCACTGGCCACATCGACGGCGTCGGCCAAGTTGTTCGCAAGGAACAGCAGGGCGAGTGGCTGATGATCGAGTTCGCCAGCCCTCCGACTTTCGACGAACTCATGGTCAACAAAGGCTCCATCGCCGTGGACGGGATTAGCCTGACGATCGTGGAGACGACCCCCGGCCGCTTCCGCGTGATGGTCATCCCGCACACCCGCGACCACACCACACTCGGCCTAAAAGCAGTCGGAGCAAGCGTGAACCTCGAACTCGACCTGCTCGCCAAGCACGTGCAGAAACTGCTGGCCAACCTGAACGTCACAATCTGACCCGCCGCGGCGTAAAATGACACCATGCCGATCATCCTCGTCCTGCTCCTGACGGCGTCGTGTGCCCGGTTGCCGTGGCCGGAGCCGCCCTTCGGGGTCGGCGGCAGTGGCAGTTTGGCCCTGACCGCGTTCGCGTTCCTGCTGCCGATCGGCGGAGCCATCGTCCTCAGTCGGTGGGTGGCGTCCTCGGTCCGGGCGGAACCCTCGCGGCGGGGTGAAATCGCCTCACAGTACAGTCGTTATCGCCGGTTCCTCGGCTACGTGAACCTGGTCGTCGCGGTGCTCGCGGTCGTCGGCCTCGGCTGGGGCTGGACCGTCTGGAACCGCATCATTTTCCCGACCGATCACCGCGTGGTCGCCCCGCTCGCGGAGTTGCTCGTCCCCGCCCCGTACCTGTTCACCGTGTTCACGTCGTGGCTGGTCTACTACGACGTGGAACGCCTGTTCCACAGCACCGGCCGGTCCGAATCATCGTTCTGGTCCCGGACGGGCTACTTCTTCTTCAACCTCCGCCCGTTCGCGTTCTTGGTTCTGCTGCCGGTGGTGCTGTTCGCCGCCCAACAGACGTTCGTCCGCCTCGCGCCGGAAGCGGCCGAGAGTTGGGTCGCGCAACTCCTCGGCTTCGCGATGGTGCCGCTGTTGTTCGTGTTCCTCCCCGTCTTGCTGCGCCCAGCCTTGGGGTTAAAGCCGATGCCGGACGACCCGACTCGCGAACGGTTAGAAGAGTTGGCCCGGAAGATGAACTTCCGTTACTCGAACCTGTTGGTCTGGTCCACTCGGGGGGCGATGGCGAACGCGATGGTCGTGGGCGTGGTGCCGTGGGCGAGGTACGTCGTGTTCACCGACCGCCTGATCGACGCAATGGCCCCGGACGAACTCGACGCGGTCTTCGGCCACGAAGTCGGCCACGCGAAGCACTGGCACATTCCGTACTACGCCCTGTTCTTCATGCTCAGCGTGCCGGCCGTGGCGGCGGTCGTTAGTGTGCTGTTCGATCAGGTGGCCGCATCGGGCTTCATCGACGCGAAAGCCTGGGAGCCGTGGGTCGGCCTGCCCCCGTTGGCGGGGTTACTGGCGTACATCTTTCTCGTCTTCGGCTACCTGTCGCGGAAGTGCGAGCGGCAGGCCGACATCTACGGCTGCCGCGTGGCGTCCGGCGGCGAACGGGTCGATGTGAACGGCATCGACGCCATGATGCGTGCGCTCACCCGCGTTGCGGATCTGAACGGCATGGACGCCCGCACCGGCACGCCCGAACACCAATCCGTCTGGAAGCGACTCTGGGCCCTCTTCCGTTCCTGGCAGCACGGCTCCATCGGCGAGCGGGTGCATTTCCTCGCGAACCTGATGGAAAATCCGGAAATCGAGCGCGGCATTCAGTGGCGGGTGTACTTGCTCCGGTGGGGGCTCTTGCTCGGGCTGATCGCGGTCATCGCCGGCGTCGTCGCAATCACCGGGTGGAAAGAAATCGCCCGCGCGATGTGATTCACGGGTAGCCGATCTGCCGGAGTTGCGCGGCCGTCAGGACGAACGGCGTTCGTGGGATCGTCGCGAGGTCGAATCGTGGCAGTAATTCTCTCGGCGTAATCGGCCGAACATTCTCCAACCAACCGCACGACCACGCGAGCAGTCCCACGAGTGCCTCGGGCTTCATCCCGCCGTCCCGCAGAGCCGACAAGCGGGTGTCGCCGTGCCGCTTCGCGAGCCGTCGGCCGTCTTCGCCAACCACCAACGGCAGGTGCGCGAACGTCGGAACGGGCAAGTCGAGGGCACGATCGAGCAGGATTTGCCGGGGCGTGGACGGCAACAGGTCGTCGCCGCGGACAACGTGGCTGATCTTCATTTCCGCGTCATCGACAACGACCGCGAGTTGATACGCGGGCGTACCGGTGTTCTTCCACACGACAAAATCGCCACCCAACTGCTTCAAGTCGATCCGTTGTGGCCCGGCGAACTCGTCCTCGAAATTCGGCGACGTGGACACGCGAAACCGCCACGCGAACGGCACGACCAATTGCCCCGCGTCCGCGGCCGAGCGATTCGCACACGTTCCGGGGTAGACAGGCCCCTCGTGTTCGGCGTGCGGCGCACTCGCCGCGGCCGCGATGTCCGATCGGGTGCAGGTACAGGGGTAAACGAGTTCCTGCCGCTTCAGTTCGTCCAGGGCGGCTTCGTACAGTGGCAGGCGGTGCGTTTGAACCACCGGCTCACCGTCCCAGTCCAGGCCAAGCCAGCGGAGGTCGGCGAGGGCCTGTTCCATCGCCCCCGGCTTGATTCGCGGCGAATCAATGTCTTCGATCCGCAGCCGAATCTCCCCGCCGCGTGAGCGTGCGAGCAGCCACGAGACGAGGTACGTTCTCGCGTTGCCGACGTGTTGTGCGCCGGTCGGCGACGGGGCGAACCGCGTGCGGATCGGGTTAGCCGTCACGGTTCTGCCCCGGAACCCAGGTCACGTCGGCCGTCCCGTTGTCGTTGGCGACGCGGCCAAGGACGAACAAATAGTCGGAAAGTCGGTTCAAATAGATCATGCCGTGATCGTTGATCGTCTCGACGGCCCGCAGTGTCACCACGGCCCGTTCGGCCCGCCGGCAGACGGTCCTTGCCAAATGCAACCACGCCGCCGCGGCCGACCCGCCGGGCAGGATGAAACTCCGCAACGGCTGAAGGTTCTCATTCAGGCGGTCGATCTCGCGCTCCAACCGTTCCGCCTGGGCCGCCGTGATGCGCAGTTTCTCCTTCTCGCCTTCGGCCATCGGCACACACAGGTCCGCTCCGAGGTCAAAGAGATCGTTCTGAATCACCCGCAAAACGCCCTTCTCTGGCACGTCCGGGCAGTACGCATGTAGCAGGCCGAGGCAGGCGTTTAGCTCATCGACTTCGCCGTAGGCCGCCACCCGCGAATGGTCCTTCGGCAGCCGCGTGCCGTCGCCGAGGCCGGTCGTGCCGTCGTCGCCGGACTTTGTGTAGATTCGCGAGAGATAGACCACGGACCAACCCTCCAGACGGTTCGGTGCATCCCAAGTCAGGATAGGGCGTTCCCCAACTTACCGAGCTTCACTCGTTGGCGAAGGAAGAACGAATTTTGGGGCCTCGACGGCAGAATTCGGTCAATTAGCGCCCCGGCAGAGCCGATACAAACCTCACCAACGGACGATCGAGTGCATCCGGCCGGACCCCTTCCTTCACGGTGTCCGGTGTGAGTTTGCTCAGGTCTGGCGAGTCCACAAGGATTCGTAGGGCATGGGGGAAAGCAAACTCAACGGGGTTCGCGTCCGCCGCTTGGGAGGGGGAACGATGTCTTTCATTCGACGTAAGCTCGGCCTGCTGGCCTTGTCCGTACTGCCTCTCACGACGGGCTGTGCAGCCTTCGGACCGGGGCTGGTCGGCCTGATTACCGTTCAGCCCTGGATGGCCGAACGGATGACCGACAAGTATCAGCACACCAACGACACCCGCACGCCGGTTCTCGGGCCGATCCGCGACGGCAACCCGCCGCCGCTGTGCGAAGACCCGCCGAGCGATCCGGAAATCCTGCGGGCCATGCCGCGGGTTGCCCGGGGCGTGCCGTTCGTCTACGAAGAGTTCCGCCAGGACGTGCAACTGGTGAAGAACCGGCTCGTGGACACCATCGACCCGCCGCGGTTCTTCCCGCTCGTGGGCATGGCCCAACTGCACCACTGCCACTGGGAGTGCGTGGTGTACTACAAGGAGACCGTGCAGTCCGCTTACCCCTTCCCGACGTACGTCGTGAAGCCGCGGACGCAGGTCATCTACATCGACAAGGACCACCTTCACCTGTACGTCGGGCCGAACCCGGACATGCAGCGGAAGATCGGCAACGAAATGAACAAGTACTAACGGGCGGAACGACGCCTGTGCTCGTCCCCTCCGTCGCTGAAGGGCGACCCGTGCACCCGGCCTCGCAAGAGGCCGGGTGTGTGTGTTTCAACGACGGCCCTTGCCCGCCAACCGGGCTTGCAGTTCCAGCCCCGCCTCCTTGTGGCCCTTCAAGGCGGCGTACTCCAGCCACCGCCGCGCCTCCGGCGGGTCGAACGGCAGCACGATCCCGCCGAGGTAGAACTTGCCCACTCGGTACGCCGCCTCGACGTGCCCGGCCATCGCCGCCTTCACGAACCACTCGGCGGCCAGCCGGTCGTCCTTCAACATGCCGACCGCGTTCTCGCTCATCTGCCCCAGCCGGTACATGGCATCGCCGGAGCCGTTCTTCGCGGCCTCGCGCAACCACCGGTGGGCTTCCCGCGGGTTGGGCGGTCCGAGTTGCGGGTCGAAGTGCCAGAGGCCGAGGGCGAGTTGGGCCTTCGCGTAATTCTGCCCGGCCGCCTTCTGCAACAACTGCACGCCGAACTCGTAGTCCGGCTTCAACTCTTCGCCCTTGAGCAGCATCTTCCCGAGTTTGTGCTGCGCCGGCGGGTACCCGTGGTTGGCGGCCCGCAGGAACCACTCGGCCGCGGCCATTGCATCGGGCCGCACGGCGTACCCTTCGAGATGCATCAGTCCGAGCGAAAACTCGGCCGGCGGATACTGCCCCTCAGCCGCCTTCGTGAACCAGGCGAACGCCGCCTTGCGGTCCCGCTGCGTTCCCGACCCGTCGAGCAGACACTCGCCCGCCAGCCACATGCCTTCAAGGTATTCCGCCTCGGCGACGGCCCGAAACAGTCCGTAAGCCGCCTCGGTGTCGACTTCCGTCTCGATCCCTTCCGCCAGACACTCCCCGTGCAGAATCCGGCCGAGCGGCGACCCCGCCTTCGCCTCGGTCCGCCAAAAACGAAGTCGGGACGGAGCAGCCGCGGCCAACACCGCCTGGACGTCTGCCCCTCGCAGAACGGCGTTCGCGTAGCGGTCGAAATCCGCTTGGAGCGTGTCCGTTTCTTCCACAAGAACAAGTGGGATCGCGTCGTCGGTCATGACCGTGCCCCGGATCGGAGGTTGAGATTTCGCGACAACTCTAGAACACGGCCGAACGCCGCGACGCAATCTTCGCGTGCGGCCTTCGAGAACTCTGCCCGTGGTGCTTGTCCCTGGTCCGCCCTGGCCGTATCGTAACTAGCCACGGATTCCGACATTCAACGGCTGGGAGTGTTTACGATGATCGAGCGGCAGATTGAACTCGGTCGGCGGTACCACCGCCAAGACAAGATGCGTAAGCTGAAGAAGAAGCTGGTCGCGGCGACCGGCGAAGCCCGCGACAAGATTCTGTACAAGATCAAGCGGATCAGCCCGTACTGGACGGAAGCGAGTCTGAAGCAAGCCGAAGCGGCCGCCGCCGGCACTGCGACGGCCGAACCGAAGGCGGAAAAGAAGAAGGCCGCCCCGAAGAAGAAGGCGTAATGCCGCCCATGAGCGCCGCACTCAATGTGCGGCTTTTCCTATCGCGTGGGCCATTCTTTCCCGACCGGGATAAATCGCTCGCTCCAGATGCTTGCCAACGAACCTTTTAGCATTAAGATTGTCCCTGTTGACGGTGGCTGTAGCTCAGTTGGTTAGAGCGCCAGATTGTGGTTCTGGATGTCGGGGGTTCAAATCCCCTCAGTCACCCTTCACTCTCCTCTGACTCCTCGCCTTTTCCTCGAAAAACCCTCGAAATCGCGGACTTCTTCTCCTCGCCGCTGGGTCGCCAGCGCCGGGGGTTGCTGGCGACGGGGTAGTTTGACAGCAGGTTGACAGCAGGGCAAGCCGAACTCAGCGGCGACCGAGGATCAGTTCTCACCCGGGTCGCTGTCATCCCGATTTCCGCGTCAAAATTCTTGACCCTTTATCTCAGCCCCGCCATCGCCGAAGCCGTCGCCCCTCCCTCGGGGGTTCCCCGCTGGGACGGCTTCGCCCTCCCCCTCTCGACTTCGACGCCGCCTCGCCCTGCGGGGGTGGTTGATCCTGCCGCTCGACGTCCCCCCGCCAACGCCCTCGGCGAAGGAGACCCAGGGCGGGGACCCAGTCCCCGCCCACTCCCCTCCCCGAAGAAGCCGACGCCCGCGAAGGCTTCTCAGAAGGACCTGGCGGGGCCTCCCCGCCGAACCCCCTTCGACTTCATCGCCCCCTCCGCTACTGTGGGTGAGGGTTGGCCGTTGGCGACT
Organism: Limnoglobus roseus; assembly: GCF_008254045.1. Taxonomy (GTDB): domain Bacteria; phylum Planctomycetota; class Planctomycetia; order Gemmatales; family Gemmataceae; genus Limnoglobus; species Limnoglobus roseus. Next base: position 7,858,515 of record NZ_CP042425.1, read on the forward strand.
CTCCTCGCCCCAACCCCCGCCCGCGGGGAGAGGAGAACCGGGGCGGGGTCTCCCCGCCCCGCCTACGCCCTCTCCGACGCCGAATCAGCCGCGGGGCGGGGACTGGGTCCCCGCCCCCTCCCCTCGCCTTCTGGGACGCCTTCGCCGCCGCCGAGGGCCGATTTCGCAGAATCGAATCCGAGGAGATTCTCAGGAGCCTGGATTAACCCATTCGCCTTCCCCATCGCTTCTTGCGTCGCCATAACAGTTAGATCACTATCATCACCTATCTAGTGATGATAATCTCCTCTTAGGCCTCTTCTCCGAAGTAGGAGAGGCGAGGGACGGGCACCGTCCCCCCAGACCCCTCTGGAGTCTCCTACGGCGTCGAATACGGGCCGATCTCCCCTCGGGCAGCCTTTGGGGGGCTGGCCTCTCCCCGCCCTCGCCTAATGCGATCCTATCGCTTCCCAGAGGGTTTCCAGGACCCTCAGAATCACCCTCCCCATCGCCGACTTCGACGCCTCGCGACAGCGAGGGCCCCCCACCCACAGCACCTACCCCGGCTCCGCCGACTCAGTCAGCGAAGCCCTCACCCACTCCTTCTCGTAACCCTCACCCCCGAGTCTCCGATGCCGACCATTCCCCACCTCCACGCCGACGCCCGCGATCTCACCCAGCCCGCGAAGGAGCGGGCCGCCCTCCGCAAACGGGTCCTCGACTTAGTCCGCGGGAAGAAGCCGCGGGCGACGGGAGCCCCTCGCTCCCAACCCTCGCCTTCGCCGACGCCGACGCCGAAGGAGCTGCCGACGGTGACGGCGGAGATGATCTCCCCGCGACAGCTCCGCCGACTCGGGCCGCGACTCGCCTTAGCCCGCTTCAACCGCAACCGCCGGGGACCGCAGCAGCCGATCCGCCTCGCGCGGGTGGCGGCGACGGCGACGCCCACGCCGCCGGCTTCCCCGGAAGTCCTCAACGCTCTCGGCGTCTTGATCGCCGCCTCCGACGGGGGACGCGAACTCAGCGACGCCGAGGTGATCGAGCGGGCGAAGGCGATTTGGGAGATGGTCGAAGACGTTGAAGACGAAGACGCCGCCGAAGGGGGCGAAGCCGCCCCCGCCGATGCGACTGATCTCGACGACCTCTTCAGAGTTGCGGTGGCGATGAAGAAGAAGGGACTGGGAGTCGAGTACCCGACCCCGCCCGATCCGGCGGTGGCTGAGGAGGCCGCGAAGCTGATGGCGAAGGCGGGGTTCCGACGGGAACCCTCGCCGAAGGGGCTGGAGAAGTGGGTGCCGGCGGGGCGGTAGCCGGCCCCGAGGCTTCGCCCTCTTTGACTTCGACGCCTCGGCTGTTGCAGAGCGGGCGGCGGAGGGGGAGGATGATAACAACTCGTGCAAACGGATTCGGACGATCTGCGTTGCGTCAAGAATCAAGACGGCGAACAGATCTCCCTGATATCGTCCTGTTCCAACCCAACGACGCGCGAAGGAGTGAGCTGATGCGTGCTATCTCCGTGTGCATCTCCATCTGCATTGCCAGCACAGTTGCGGGTGCCGACCCCGACTACGGCCCCGTGAAAAAGCTGTTCGAGAGTGACAACTACAGCGCCACGTGGGGGACCACCCCCACCTATGCCTCCGATGCCGAACTGGAGATCGGTACGGGTAATGGCCACGGCGGCACCCTCGGCTGGATGCGATTCAAGCCCGGCAAAGACGGTGTTGATGTCCTCGACGTGAAGTTCGATGAAGGCTGGCATCCGTACAAGTCAAAACACCCGCCGGACAAAGCTCCCGTTACCGTCAAGGCCGCTCGATTCAGCAGCGACGGCTACACAGCCCTGCTCAAGAACCTCGCCGTTGTGGACGCGGCAATCCTGACTCCGAGAGAAACCGACCGGGGGCACTCTACAAGCGACTTTTGGGTGTCGGCTCGCCTGACGGTCGGGAAGAAGATGCCCTTCGACCTCGATTGGGCCGGCTATTGGGCGAGTAAGAGCGAAGTCGATTTCGCGAAGCCCAACGCCGCCGTTAAGCTGACAAAGAAGGCGGTCGAGAAGCTCGATTTCAAAGACCACAAGTTGACGGATGCCGACCGAGCATGGGCGAGCGCGAAGTTCGTCAACGATTGGAAGAAGTACAAGAACTTGTCGGGCTACTCGTGGGTTTGTGGTCGGTACATCGAGACGATTGGCGTGGTTGGTGATTCCGCCGCTTTACCAACGCTTCGGGAAATCCTCACCGAAAACAAAGGAGGCGAATACTACGCCATCAACGCGGTCACGCGGCTGACCGGCAAGGACGTGCGAGACAAGCCCGTTGAGGAAATGGACATCGAAAAGGTCCGGCCGAAGGTTCTCGAACTCCTCAAAGAGAAGAAGTGAACCTAACGAGAAGAAGTGAACCTAACCACGTCATCCCGATTGGGTGCGTAAAGCCACCACCCCTCCGATCAATCTCCGTAGCCCCGTCAGGATCTGCGGGGGGGGCTAGTCCGCCCCGGCGGGCCGACGCCGGATAGAAGAAGCCCCCTCTCGGATATTCCGGGAGGGGGCTTTCGTCGTTTACGGGCAGCGACTGGGGAGCCGCTGGGGGAGCCGTCGGCCGCCGCCGACCGCGAAGCCGAGGGGAGGGGCGAGGGGACTGGTCCCCTCGCCCGCGGGGTCGCCTACGCCGTCGCGGTCTAGGATTTCCCCAGGACGAGATCGACGACCCAGCAGCCGCGGCAGTGGGGACCGGGACCGCGGAGATGATTGAGAACGGCTTCGTCTTCGCAGCCGGCGTCTTCGAGGGCGTCCGCGAGGATCGGGAGGCGGTCGAAGGCGCGATCTTCGTAGGCGGATTCGGCGAGGGCGTAGGCGGTGGGGGTGATCCAGTGAGGGTCGAAGGCGAGGGCGAAGGGGTTGAAGACGCAGCGGACGAGGTGGGCTTGAGCCTGCTGCTCACCGGCCCCTTCCGCAAGCCCGGCCGTCGCGTGAACGGCGTGGTTCGCGATCGCGGAGGAGCAGAACTCCCGGTACAGCATCAGGGCGATGTAGTGCGGGTCGTCGGCGGGGAGGGCGTCCGAGAGTCGATTGTCCCGCGGGATCGCCTGCCGAACCTCCGTGGCCACGACACGACACGCGGCCCAGGTCACAGCTCCCTCGGCTACTTCCTCCAGCACCTCGACACCCCGTCGCTGCCGGGGGTCCGGCAGTAGGCGGATGAACCGACCGAAGGCCGACGCGGCGAACAGCCGCAGCTTCCGCTCGGTCGCCTTCCCCTCCGTTCTCAGCCACTCCAAAAGCGGCCCCGGCCCCGGCTCCGTGCCCGCCGCCCACTCCCCCTCGGTCATCAAACCCCTCCCCACTCGTCTCCGCATCATACCCCCTCGGGCGTCTACGCCGAGGGGAAACCTCGGCGAACCCCACTCCCCGCGGACGGCGTCGCCGTCCGCGACTGGGTCGCCTTCGAAGTCGGCAACGCCGAAGGTGTCGTCGGGGGGGTCCGCGAGGCGGTGGTTGTGAAGGGGATTGCCGCCGACGGGACGGGGTGCACTCGCCTGGAAGTCGTCGTCGGCGAGGGGCGAGCGGAAATGAAATCACCGGCGATCGAGCGGCCTCTCCCTCCGCTCGATCGCCGGTGATAGTTCGTTGAGCCATCCGCCCCGCCGCCGTGAACCCTCTCCCAAAGATCACGGTGGCGACGCGGTTTGCTCAGCCCTAGAGAAGCAGCGGGCGTGCCAACCGCCGCGGGTTCCCCTCGGGCGAGAGCGAGTTCGCCCGATCCCGCTGCTACTTCAGCAGTTCGCGACGACGGCGACTTCAGATCGAACGAGAACCCGCAGTGGCGTCCGCTCGGCCTGTGAGCAACCGCTGCGCGATCCTTACGCTCGCCCCTCGCGATCGGCGTCTCCTCTTCGACTCTGACGCTGACCGATCTTATCAGAAGAGGGTTCGGCGAAGGGGACCCGGTCCCCTTCGCCCCGCTGGGGAGGAGTCGGCCTACGGCTGTGGAGGGAGGCTGCTGACGGCCTTCGGCGGCGACGCTGAAGTCGGAGAAGCCGGGGAGCCAAAGCGGCTGGCCGCCGGCCGGGTCCCCCACAGGACCGAGCGTCTACTCCCCGCCGTAGAGCCGGACCCACCGCCGCGAGTCGATCACCGCGGGGGCGGCGACGGCGACTTCGTAGGCGGGGCCGTCCCCCGCCAGAGCCTCCGCCTCCGCCGCCGAAGTCGCCAGCACCAACTCCCGCCCCCGCTCGTTATCCCAGCCCGCGGGGTCGCCGCTGGACTCGCCGACGACGAACAGCTTCAACGCCCCCGTCGGCGAAGGCGATAGCGTAGGAGAGGGGGCGGGCGAGGTGCCCTCGCCCGCGGGGACCTCGGCGGCGGCTCCTCCCCACGCCGACCAATCCTCGATCAGCGTCTCGGGGCGGGTGAGCTGATCGGCTTCGGAGTTCTGCTCGCGCGGTATCCACCTCGCCGACCACGGAACCCCGAGCGCGGCGAGGGCGTCGCGGGTCTCGTCGCGGAGGCGAGTGAGCTCGGGCTTGTTCGAAGACCAGTTCCCCGTGAGCTGCTCGACGACGAGTTTCGAATCGCCCTCGATCAAGAGGCCGGGGGGCTTCGACTTCAGAAGCGCGACGGCCCGGACGGCTTCCCAGACGCCGAAGTATTCGCTGACGTTATTCGTCACCGTCGGGGCGAGCGTCTCGCCCGAGCGGCGGCAGAGGGGACGGCCCTCGCCGTCGAAGACGAGGAAGCCCCACTTCCCCGTAGCCGAGGAGAGGCCGTTGCCGTCGCAGGAGCCGTCCGACCGGGCGACCCAGAAGCCGGGGCTGGGCCGCGGGCGAAGCAGCCTCAGAGCGGGGTGGGAGAGGCCCTTGTCGCCTTTCGGCGCGGACGGGGTACGGGTCGGGGGCATAGAGGCTCCGGTGAAGAAGGGGGTGAGAAGAAGAAGGGGCGGCGAGGCCGCCCCGGAGGAGAAGGGGTCTTCAGCTACGCGGACCAGCGGGGTCGAGGAAGCCCAAGTAGCCGATGGGGCGGTCGCCGCCCTCGCCCTCGCCCTCGGCGTCTTCGTCGCGGTCGCGGTCGGCGTCGAAGTCCGCGGAGGCGAGGTGGTGAGCCTCCTCGCCGTCGTCAGAGTCGGGGGTGGGGACGGAGGCGTAGTGGTCTTCGAGCTTCTTCCAGAGATCGTCGCCGAGGGCTTCGACGGCGGCGACCGCGTCGGCGTCGAAGCCCTCGGCGTCGGCGAAGGGGCCGTCGCGTAAGAGGGCTTCGAGGACCCCGGCCGCGTCAATGAGCCGGTCCCAGAGGGGAAGCGGCCGGGTGGCGAGCTGGGTATCCTCGGAGGGGAGAACCCGCCCCAGGCGGAGCAGGCGGACGGCGAGCCGGACGGTGAGGGCGACGGCGTCGCGGTCGATTTCATCGTCGGCGAAGGCGTGGCCCTGGGTGGAGAGTTCCCCCAAGTCGGCGACCGCGGCGGCGAGGCGGCCCCGAAGGGGCCGGGACGGCGAGGGTCGAGCGGGAGAGAAGAGGGGGGCGAAGAAGGATGAGAACACGGACAAGGCCTCCGGGTGGGTGCGGACGGCGAAGAACCGTCACCGGCACGGAGGAGATCATAGAGTTACTAAAGTAACCAATCAAGAAAAAAGTCACCAATTCACTCAAGTCGTCTCAAACCTTGCATCCATCCAATCTGGCAAGTTCTTCACGTCCGCCAAAGCAGCTACCAGATCGCGAACACGGAACAGTTCGTTGAAGTCTGCGTTCAAAGCTACCACGAGCCGGACAGCGTTCACGAGCGTTGGTAGTTTGCTCGTGTTGAGGTAGGAGTGCAGGGTTCCAAACGCGATTCCTGACCTACTCGCTAGGTCCTTTTCGGTCAGGTCTTCGTGGAGCATCTTCGTTCGAACCCACTCAGCGAATGACGCGATCTCGCTTTCGAGCCGCAACCTCCTAGATACCGCAGCCCCTTCCTCAACTGAGCCGATCAGCACCTCCGCCTTCGTCAGAACCTTTCCCACTTGTTCGAGGAGTTCGTGGCCGCTGCTTAGTAGCTCCAACGCTCTCTTCTTCGCGTCTTTCGCCATCTCATCCCCTCTCGTCGCGGACGCCGCCGCAGTGACCGTGGGCGGGGCTATGGCCCGCTCTGCGGCCTTTTCTTCTTCGCCGCCGCCGACCGGGTCGCTTTCGCCGAGGGTGAATCAGAAGAGAAGTGAGAGTAGAGAGGCACGGTCTAACCCGCAGACGGGGGAGAATCGCTACCGTCGCCTTCGGCGTCGGCTGCTTTACTCGCAGGGTCAGGATCGGAGTTCGAAGCCGGCTTGTCTTCCGCCGCCCGGACCAAGTCCTCCTTCGTGATCTCCACCGACTTGAGATAACCCCGCTTCGACGCCGACTCCGTGTGTGGGTAAACGTCGATCGTGAGCAGGAAGATCGTCTTGTGGTTGTGCGTTAGGAACGGCACCGATTGCTCTTGGCCCTCGACGGCGAACTTTAGGTCGTCGGGGCTTGTCTTGAAGATGACGAGGTAGCCGAACGGTTCGTTGTAGTCGAGGGTGTACGAGTAGATTTGGTGGAAGCCGTGGCAGATGTACGGCTTACCTTTCCCCTTCGCCGGGTTGAAAATCTTCGCGTCGGCTACGAGCGGGTCTTCGGTGCCCTGGGCGGCGACCATGTCCACCATCCCCGACTCGGAGTACGGCTCGATGGTCAGGTTAATCCCCTGATCGTGGAGGTACTCGTAGAGGTGGAACGCGAGACTCTTCTCGCCCCGGCCGGTGTCATCCGACCAGAGTTTGAAGAGATGCTCCCGCTGAAACGACTCGCACTTGTGCTTGTACCGCCGCAGCACCGAGAGAATGGCCCGCTGATCGTCGATCTGCTCGTCGAGGTACTCGTAGAGCGGATCGACGAAAGCGATTCGGAACGCCTCGAATACCTCGTCCGCCCCCCGGACAGAGCTGATGTTCCGAGCGACTTTTAACTCCATCTGATCTCGGTCCGACGCCTCGACACATTGTTTGAGCACAAGGTACGCAAAAGCGGCATTTTCTACTTCGTTGTGATGAGCCACTTGTGCTCGTTTGTTTACCTGCGCATCCACGTCCGTAGGCAGATCCGGGAATCTTGGTAACAATTCGGCGATCACGCTGACAAAAATCGGTTGAGCATGAACGAACGCCCAGAACTGTTTCAGGGTTGCTGGAAAATACTTCCAGTCCACGGCGCTCAGCCGACGAATTCGCTTTTGCAGTTTGTATCGCAACTGTTGGACGACATCTGCGTGCATCAGCGTTTTCCTAGCCGAGAAAGGGTTGTCTCCAGCTCGCGAATACCTCTGTTCAGGCTTGCCTGCGCTTTCCGGCACTGGTCGTAGTGGTCAACGAGCTGGACGTTGCACTTACACCCGCCGCAGATGACGACATCGTTGAGCCGGACTTGGCGGAAGGTGAACTTGCTGTAAAAGCCGCACCGCGGGCACGGCGCTTCGAGAGTCACGCGATCTAGGGAGATGGACATTCGCCCCATAGTACCCGAGACGCGGGGAATGGCAACGGAGAAGAGTCGCCCCTCACCTCAACACCCTCACCCGCGGCAGCGCCCCCGCCCACCGCTTCGCCGCCGCGAAGTGGACCCAGCACCGGCCCGTGGCGGGGACGGCGACCATCCCCGTCACCACCAACTCCTCGGCCTCTTCTTCTCCGACGGCGACGGCGACGGCGACGCTGTCGCCCTCTCCCACCCCCAGCGTCTCCCACGCCTCGGTCCAGAGTCGCACCCGCAGCACCTCGGCGGCGCGGACGACGGTGCCGAAGAGGGGGACGCCGTTGACGGTCAAGACGGAGCGGGAGCAGCAGTGGGTGAGACTCATCGGGGAACCCTCGGATAGTGAATACGTGTACACTATACGAGTCAGCGTCGAGAGGGGAGGTGCGTAGCCGGGATTTCGTCGAAGCGGGCGAAGGCGAGGGGAGGGGGTCGTCCGCTGTGGGGGTGCCTGGCAGGGTCGCTCGCGACGCCGGGGAGTCGCCCAACCGACTTTGCCCCCTCGCCCCCGCGGGGGTACGCTCAACCCCTCCCCTTTGAGCAACCCCGATGACCCGCGCCACCCACCCCACCCGCACCGTCTTCGTCCCGGTCTCCGCCGTCGCCATCGGCTGGGGACCCCGCTGCCGCTGGGCCGAAGTCACCGACGCGAAGACGGGGGAGCGACGCCGGTTCCCACGCGACCGCACCCGCCTCTTAGGCTGCACCCTCTGCGTCCCCGCCCGCTCCCTCGCCGTCGAAGACGGCCTCCACTGCGTCAGAATCGTCGGCGTCCGGGAACCCGTCTGGGTCCGCCTCGCCGTCGCCGAGGGCGAAGCCCGCCTCGTCGCGTAGGGGGACGAGGACACGACCTTACACGGTCGCGTCGAGACCTCTTGTCAGAACCGCTTTACTCAACCCCGCCGACTCGCAACCGCGAAACGAAAGAGGCGAGACCAGCCGGCCTCGCCCCCGATGATACCTAGCCGTCCCCCGCTTACGCCATCGGCACGGCCGGAGCCGTCGCCCGGTCGTAGCTCGGGTGTCGGGTGAACACCTCGCGGGCGCGGACGGTGTCGCCGTCGTCGTTCACGGTCACGAGGTACCGGCCGGCGGCGACTTCGCTCTCGTAGTACTTCGCGTCCGTGTCCGAGACGCCCCACCCCGTTAGCGCCCCGGCGAGGCCGACCGCGGCAGCGCCACCGGCCGCGTTGAGCAGCGTCGTGCCCAGCCACCCGAGCGCGAGAACCGGCCCGAGGACGGGAATCACGCCGGTCATGATCCCCAACGTGACGGCGGCACCCCCGACGGCCCCGGTAACGGCCCCGACGACGGCCCCCTCGCCCGCCTTCTCGGCGGCGGTGTCCCGCCCGACCAGGCTAATTTGAGCGTCGGTGTATCCGGCGGCCTTCAGGTCGCGGACGGCGGCCTCGGCGGCACCGCGGGTTTGAAACACGCGAACGATGGACTTGCTCATGGCAGGTTCCTTGGAGAGAGAAAGGACGTGAGGACGGACTTCAGGCGCTGAACCGCGAGCACACCGCGTGCCGGGCGTGGTCTCGTGGCCGGTTTGGGGTGGAATCGGCACGCGGTTCGCGGCTGGGGATCTGCGACATTCGCTTCGCACGCCTCGCGAGTCTCCCCATGACGCCCGGAATTCGACGCCATCACGCTCTGGTCCCGAGTGTTACGTCCTCCGCGCGACTGGGACGGTCAGACGGCGTACCTTCTTCGGGACGGCGTGATGCACTTTGGCTGTTACAAGATGCGGGCGTACCTGCTTAGCGACGGCACTCGGTTGGCCAACAACGAGGACTTGGCGGAGGCTGTCAAAAACGGATGCGCGTTCTAACCGCCCGCCACACTTCTACCGGCGACACAATCGCGAAGATCGACGTTGAGACCTGAGCCTTTTTCCTGCCCTGTCCATTCACTTCTGATGACCTCGGTCGTGGACCTCCGGGCCGAGTCGCACACACTGGGCCGGTATCTGCTCTTCGCATTTTCCTGACGAGGGCGTGTCAGCCGGGGTATACTACAGCACCCACGGCTCGCACTCCCCCCTTGGCGTGCGCAACGGGCGCTTTGATCGTCTTTTGCTCTCCGATCGGGAGCGAAACGCAGGTTCTCTCGCACATGATTCCAATCCCCGCACCGGCCCTCCGGGTGCTCGTGGTCGATTCCGATCGCGAAGCCGCCGACCGCACGGCCGAGGTGTTCCGGGCGTTCGGCCTCGTTGTGGAGACGGCCGACGTGCCCCACGCCCTTCGCACCGCGTACCAGGCGTTGTCGGCAGGAGAGGCGACCGCACGATTCGATTACCTGATCGTGCGGATCGGGGCGGTGCCCAAACTTGCCGCCGCTGTCCCGGTGGTCGTGGCCGGAGCGCAAGAGAGTCTGCCGTCCGATTTGAGTGACCGTGAGGTGGAAGTCTTGCAGTTAATCGCCATGGGGTACAGTAACAAGGAAATCGGAACCAATCTCAAGTTGAGCGTGAAGACGATCGAAACCTTCAAGTCGCGGGCCTACAAGAAACTCGGCCTCCGGTCGCGGGTCGCCCTCGTCCGGTACGCCGCCCTCCGGGGGTGGTTCAACGGACTGTGAGCGGGTCACGGTCGCCAGTGGGCAGACCGCGGCCGGTTCACCTCACGAGGATCTCCCACCCGTCGGTCATCCCGCCGCACGCCTCGGCGATCCGGCCGAGCTTCGCCTCCGTCTCCGTGATCGCGGTGTGCGTCGGAACGGCCGTCAGGTAACACCGCACCTGCCACGCCCCCTCGGAATCGTCCACGATCGACGCCACGGTCTCGCCCTGGACCCGAGCCGCCATCCGCACGCCCCCGCCGCGGGCGTCGAAGTGGTGGTCGAAGTAAATCGTGTGCGAAAGCGACAGGTCAAACCCGGCGAGGGCGTAGTCGCGCAGTTGGTTGCCGATACTATCGGTGGGGAGCGGCACGGTGGGCGGACCTCAACAGTTCCCGGAATGACGCAACCCGCCAACCAAGGCGGGTTGTTTTGATAAAAGCGGCCTGCCCGGGCAGGCGGGCAGGCAAGAGGGCGAGCGGCATTACGCCCCGCGGACCACCACGGCCGGCCGGCCGCCGAGACCGAGGAAGCGGAACCGCGCCCCACTGCCCATGTAGCCGCCGAAGGTTGCGAGCATCATCGAGAGCCACGCACCGCCGAACGTGTACCACGCGACGCGACTGGCAGCGGCGGTGGCTTCCTGCTGGTTCTGGGGGTTCTCGGCCGCTTCCTTCGCCTTCGCGGGAGCGTCCTTTGCCTTCTGCTTCCATTCGTCGAGCTTGTCCTGCGAGATGCCAGCGCGGCGGGCCGCGTCTTCCCACTGGTCCGGGGTCGTGCCTTCGGCGGCCGCTTGAGCCGTCGCGGCCACGCCGATCATTGCTCCGTAGCCGATCCGCACGCCGGTCGTCAGCAGGAACATCATCATAGCCAGCGTCGTCGCCCAGACCAGGATGCCGTAGAGCGCCCCTTCGCACTCGTTTTCGCCGACGGTAAACAGGCTGGCGATGTAGCCGCCGAAAAACATCGACAGGCACGTCACGAAGATCGCGAACACGATCGCGCCGATGCTCAGCGCCTTCGGCGTCACCTTGTCGTGGATCGACAGACCGACCGCCCCGGCCAGGAGCGTGAGGAGGAAGTAGAGCGCGAGCGACAGCACGGCCCCTGCGAGGATCGCGGACCACGTGATGCGGCTCTTGACGGCCACCATGTCTTCGGCCCGTACAGGGCCTTCGGCGACGAGTGCCACGATAGTGAGTCTCACAGAAGTGTCGGCAACGGACCCATCGCGAAACTGAACGCGAACAAGTGGGGAGGGTTGCGAGAATGAACAACGAGCAACTTTTGTACCGTCTTCGATCTTTAGGGCCGCGTGATACCTCGCGAACGCGGCGTTTCCGTCGGCGGGGGCGACGAGGGGATAGGTCTGTGGCGGCGGGGTGCCCCGCCGGGCGGCGGCGACGCGGGAGACGGATCGGACATCGTCCTTGCTCGCGCCCCAACCGGCGGGTAACGTCAAAGGATCGACCCTGTCGCCTTCCGCGCTTGCGAGATTTGTCATGTACCGCTCGCTGCTCGTCCTGCTCGTGGCCGCCCCTTTAGCCGCCGCCCCGGTCCCGAAGGCCGCCCCGGACTACTACCCGGTCGGGAAGGGGGATCGGTGGGAGTACCTCATCAACGGCAAGCCGTACGTCCTGACCGTCGCCGCCGTCGAGGAAGGCACCGACGGGCGACTGGCCACGATCGTTCACGAGGGGACGACGAAGAACACCGTCGTCCGCAAGGACCGGGTCACGGCCGCGGGCGTGTTCACCGTCGAGAACTACGGCGCGGCGGTCGCGACCCCGCACCAACTCCTCAAGTTCCCACTGACGGCGAAGGCGACGTGGAAGTACGAGGTCCCCGGCGGGGACGGAAACCCGGTGGAGGCGTTCACGTACACGGCCGGGGGCGTCGAGGACGTGGAGGTGCCGGCGGGGACGTTCCGGGCGGTCCGGGTGGAGGCGTCGTCATCCCTCGGCGCGGGGGGCGTTCACCAACTGGTACGCCCCAGGGGTCGGCCTCGTCCGGAGCAAGACGGCGAGCAACTTATGGGAGTTGAAGGCGTTCACCGCGGGGAAGTGACGGCGGAGATGAGCGACTACTTCGAACTGATTCAGGGCGCTAAGTTCAAACCTTCGGCGACTATCGCAATCTCGTTCCAAGCTTTGAAGCGGCCCTTCGCCGGGCGGTGGACGTATCGCAGAGTACCGACGACCGTCACCGTGTCGCCCTTGTCACTGATGCACGTCGGCACGTAAGCCGCGCGGCTGAACTCGTCCACGTCCTTCGCGCCGAGGACCGTGACGCCGAGCATCTCCCAGGCCGGGACCGCGACTTTGAAGGTGACGCGAACCTTGCACCCGTCGTACCGGGCGAGTTTCGCCGCGGGGGCGGCGAAGTCGATGTCGGCGGGCGGGTAGGCGACCGCGAGGGCGGCGGCGAGTAAGAGGGTGGTCATCGCCGCATCTTCACCGGGATCGGGTGGGCGGTCAAGGGGGGCGTGGGCGAGGGTTCGACGTTGGCGCCGGTCCCACGCCATCGGAACACTTACGAAAGCGTGGCTTGAGAGAGAGCAACGCCCATGACGTTGCCCCCTCCGCTGGTCGCTACTTCATGGTGGTGACGGTCTGTTGCGCGGCGGAGATGGCCGCCGTCAGCCTTTGCTGATACAGCTGGAGTTGAGCGATCTGCACGGCGCTCAGTTGAACCTGCTGACTTTGCACCTGCGACAGCAACTGGTTCACCTGGGTCAGCTTCGTTTGCGTTTGGGCGAGCTGTGTCGCCGACAGCGTCGTCGTACCCGTCTGGCCGCTCGCCGTCGTGCCCGAAGAACCCTTTTGGCACTTCCCCACCGCCGCCGTCCCGGTCGTTGAGGTTGGCGTCGCCGTTTGGCCCGCTCGGGTGCCGCCACGGTTCTGAGCCGACGCCTCGCCGGCCAGTCCGGCTAACATTCCAACAGCGAACACCGCCGCTGCAAGATAACGAGTGGTCATAAGTCCCCCTTGTGAGAATCCCCGATGCGAAACCGCAAGGGCGGGTTCGCCCCGCCAACGGTCCCATCATAGTGTCGCCGGGCAGTCACCCAAGCGGGCGCACGTAACGGAATTCCGCGTGCAGGATTTCTCAACATTCAGCGGGGAGCAGAGGCGGTATAAATCTGGCCAGTATCCCACCACTCGGCATTCCGCTTGCTGGACAATTATCCAGTCCGCCGAGGTGGCGGACGAGGAGGATTACGATGAGCGGCAAGAACAACCCGAAGGCGGATAACTCGGCGATCAAGGACCCCGAGGACTGGGTCACGGGCGACGAGCCGATGACCGGGCCGCAGGAGAGCTACTTGGGCACCCTCGCCCGCGAGGCGGGGGAGGAGGCCCCCGAGGAGCTGACGAAGGCGGAGGCGTCGGAGAAGATCGAAGAGCTTCAGGGGAAGACCGGGCGGGGGAAGAAGGCCACCGCGAAGAAGAAGGCATCGTAGCCGCGGGGACTTCTCGCGATGGGAGATCAGACAGCGACCCTAGGGGCCGCTGGTCGCTGGGGAGTGGACTGTGATCCCGCTCCGCGGCGATGACCGTCACCCGGAGGGGAAAATCCGCCGCATCTCGACTTCGAGTTGATCGACTCGGGCGAGTAACGCCCGAATCAATTCGAACTGCTCCCGCTGCAACTGCAACAGCTCTTCCATTCGCGTCAACAACCGCGCTTGCTCGCCCGCGTCCGCGCGATGCCGAGCGGAGACAATCTCGCCGTCGCCCGGCGTCATAGGTCCTTTCACGCCCCGGCGACACTCGCCGCGTACCGCTTCTGGTTTACATTCTCCGTCACGATGACTTCGCCCTCGGCCTTCTCTTGAACGCGGCCGAACTCGACGACGGCGTTCAGCCCCATCTCATCGAGCTTCGCCACGACTCGCTTGGTCGCCTTGGGGCCGAACGTCACGATGCTGCCGCCGATGTTGTGGACGTAGGAGAGCTTCTGAGCCATCGTGTGCAGCAGCATCCCATCACCCCCGCGGATCGATGCCTGAGACTTCGCGTTGAGGGCGTTGTATTTTTGGACGTACTTCACTGGCACGTCTTCGCGATTGGTGATGCGGATGTGGGCCACGATGCGGTTCTGATTGCTCATAGTACCTCTTGATTCACCGGCCTCCGCGGGACGCGGCCGGCGTGGTGAACCTGCCATTATAACCGATCCATGGCCGATCTGAAAGTAATTCCACTATTCGGCTCGAACGCAGCCGGCCCGTTGAATTCAGCAGGATCGCTCAGGCGTAGACGTTGGATAAGCTGGGAACCGATGTCACGACCTTACCGGCGTCCGTTGTGGTGACGAAGTAGCTGTGAGCGAAAGTGGCTTGGTCGAACGACTTGCCGACGAGGAGATTGGCGCGGTAGGTGTTCGGCCACAGGCGGACGACGTCGATGCGGATCAGGTCTTTGGGTCGGCCTAACGTCACGAGGATGTGATTCCGGAGCGACTCGGTTGCGTCAATCAAAATAGGTTGTTCGTCAGGCTCAACTTGGTTCAACCGGGGAAACGTGTTCTTCGCCATAGATTTGCTCCGATGCTTGGGCTACTGTACTATTATACATGGCCCGGGCACTTCCTCCGATTTAATCGGACACATTGTCCGAGTTCCTTCAACCTCTGCCTACTCGTGGCTGCGCAAATCGGAACGTGAGAATAGATTTGGTTTCTCTTCAACGGCGTGCGAGCAGCACTGCCGTAACGATCACGGCCAACCAGAGGATAGCGCGTGCCGCGAACCGAATTTTGCTGGCTCGCCGCGGGGACTTGAACGGCTTCGGTGCCATCCCGTGAGTGTAGCACGACCCGCAAGGGGTCAGTTTTCGATTGCACGCATCTGGGCGTGTAGGTATACCGCAGTTCCCTGTCGGTCGCGCTCTCGTTGAGTTGCGGCAAAAGGGATGGCAGGGGCGAACCGGCCGGGGTTACAAGCGATTGTGATCCCGGCCGGTATCGTAGCTGAACTGGCAACCTGTCACGGCGAGAACTTATCCGCGTCGAGGTGGCTAACGTGGCAGACGCCAAGCGGGTTTTGGTCCCAGCTAGTTGGGGCGATGGGCGGCGGGAACTGACGCAGACCCTCTTGGCCACGCTCCGCCTCCTTCGGTCGCAGGGCCGGGGATGCACGGCGGCCGATCTGTCGCAGGCGGCAACGACCAGCCGAGCCGCAATGCACAGCCGCCTCGTGATCCTAGAGCAATACGGGCTGGTCGCGAGCCGCCGGGTGGGAACCAGTCGTGTGTTCCGCCCCACGCGACGAGGGGCCAAGGCGGGTTCGTGACCATCTTCATCCCGTCACCCGACGCACCGCCACGCAAAGATGGCGCTGACGATCACCCCCACTGCCGGCGGGCAACACAGCCGCCCGGAGTTCACACCGGCTTCTCACCCTCGCCTTCGGCTTCGGCCGCCCCGCGGGGGACGAACCCCGGTTCACACGAGACGTTCCTGACGCACAGAGCTGAGGCCGAGGCCGCCGGATCGGCGCATTTGCGTGTTTCACTCCACCGAAAACGGGCCGAAATCTGAAAAGAAAATCGAAGTTTTAACTCCTCGTCTAAACAGCTCTTGCGTCAAATGGGCCGCCAGTCACGGACGCGGGAAAGTGGAGTGACGACCAACTTTTACGAACTACATTATAGGAGTCTTCTTCGAAGAAGTAGAAGAAGAATCATCTTCTGTTCTCCTCGAAGACTTCGTCTTCTTCGGCGTTTCAGGGCTGAGGTTCATCGCTCTTCGGCGAATTCGACCCAGTCCCAGACCCGCCAGACATCAAGCCCTTCCCACAGAACGAGACTACTCCAACGAGGTCCCCTCGGGCGATTCGAAAGCGACTCCCCTCCTCGCCGCCATCGTCAGCTACCTCGATTTTGTGGGCGGGGATACCGCTTCGCGTCCGCCGCGACGCCGTCTTCGTCTCCCACTCCCCAGAGGATACGCGACGAATTCGTCTACGCGCCCGCGAGGGCGTCGAAGCCCCCCCGGCCCAGCCGGGGCCGACCCAGACGCCGGCCGAGTGTACCCCCTCGGCGGCGACCCCGCCCCCTCCGCTACCCCCGGAGCCGGGCGGGGTTTTTCTTTGCGCGGCGACGGCGGGGCACCCCGCCCCCTGGACGCTCCCAGAGGCCCGTAGGCGAGGGCGGAGCCGAGACTGGTCTCGGCCCCTCCGCGTCGCGATCGCCCCGCAGACGCCGACTGGGGGCCTCGCCGACCCCGCCACGACGGCTTCGCCGTCGGGGCCGCTTTCGTCGTCCCCTACCCCCGGATACCCATGCCCGATTGCGATTTCTTCCTCGACTATTGTGGCCCCCTCTCCTTCTCCGCCGAAGGGTATGACGTAACCGCCCACGTCAGCTTCCCCGACGACGCGGAAGGCCCAGCCGTTCTCGGCCGCCTCGCCCGCTCCGCGAAGGCTCAGGCGATCGAGGTGGAGTACCAGCCGCCGGGGAACCGGGCGTTGGCCGCCGAGTACGCGGACGTAATGAGAGCGGCGGGGTTCTCGCTGAGCGTAGACGAGTCGAGGGGAGGGTCACTCGTCTGGGTCCCCGACGGGGCCGAGACCGCGTGGGCGAAGCAGAAGGAGCCGAAGGGGGCCGCGACGCAGCCGGAGAGGGCGTATGAGCTGGCGCTGTGACGGCACGGCCGGCAAGCCCTTCCCACAGAACGAGACTTACCCGACTCCTAACCCACTCGGCTCCTACTCATGCAACTCGACTACGGGGACCTCAAAGGCATGGAGGTTTTCAGCAACTCGATCACCGTTCAGCCCGTATGGGACGACGGCGGCACGCACGTCCTCTACCACCGCTGGCACCTCAACCTAGACTTACACGTCTCGCCCGACGCGATCTCGTACACCCACGACCCCCGCGGCGACGACGTTCCCGTCTTCGATGTCTGGGGTCGCCCGATTAATGTCATCCAGGCGATTAAGCCCCAGGGGCGGGCGAGCGCAATCCTGACGATGAACAGCATCCGCGGCGCGCTCCTGGAGCCGCGGCAGAGGCTTCGACTCTGGGAGTACTCGAAGCTCGACAGCGGCGAGGGCGTTGTCGTCAACCCCGGGTCGCAAAACCCGCGGATTAACCCGGTGACTGAGCGGAGTGTCGAGGTTCTCGTCGAGGCTCCGCTGAAGGATCATCCACTGGATTCGAGGCACGGCCCGAATCCGATCTCGGTGGACGTGCGGCAGGTGGTGGGGCTAGGTCAGACGTTCGTCGTGAACTATCAGGTCGAGGCACATACGCCGGTCCACGGCTATTCCCTCGGGTCCGCCGACGACTTGCTCCTTTCCAACTCCTACACGACTACGAGCGCCCTTACGTCCAGCTACGCCTGCATCCGCCGCACGGAAGGGGTTGCGTGCTTCCGGATCGAAGCCCTGACCAAGCTGAACATCCAGGCCGATTCTTACCGCAGCTACTTGTTCCCGCGGTGTGCGATCGGGTGGCAGAGAAAGGACCTGGTCGTCACCCTCGGCGAAGACGGGGCGACCATCACGTACTCGTTCAACGACGTGCAGGCTCCGATGATGTCGGTGCAGGACGAGGGAGCGGGTGTGGCTGAGGTCACGCTGAACTACGATGAAGCCCTGACGCGGGACAGCGACGCGATCGAGGCGATCATCGATTCCTACCAGACGGTCTACAGCCTGCGGTCGGCGAAAGCGTTCGCGACGCCGCACCCGACGAAGGGGGACGACTCCCAGGCCCAACTCGCCGCCGCGATCGCCGGCCTGACCCGCCACCTCGCCGCTCAGGGCGCGGCCCCGAAGGGGAATCAGCCCTGACGCATCTCCTCACCCAGCACTTCTCTTTCCTCTCGGAGTCCTCGTATGGGCCGGCTCATTGCGGGCGGCTTGCAACTTCTCGCCCGCGGAGGTCGCGCCGGCGTCGGCGGTCTCGGTCGGGTGGGTAACGCCCTCGGCGGCCTCGGCGATCTGCTCAACCTCGGCAACGCCGTCGCGAAGAACATCGCGCCGCAGATCCGCACGCGGATCAGCTGTACGGTGACGTGTCAGCCGGGGAGTGATTTCAAGCGGTGCTATCGGCTCGCGCTGGCGATCTGCTTCGGCGCGATTAAGTCTCGCAAGGACGCGGGGATTGCGGGTCTGCTGCCGCCAATGAGCTCGCTGGCGGCTCACTTTGATCCCATTCATGGCTTCCTCGGAGTGGAGCTAAATTACAGCCTGTCCAATCTTGGGAACATCTTAGACGACGTAGCGGCGAACGCTAAAGGCAATCCTCTTGCTACCATTCTACCTGTCTTTCAAGGCTTTCCCGATCAGGTTGTCGGAGACGAGTTCAGCCAACTGAACCTGCTTGAACGCCAGTTTCTCGGAAACGGTCCTCAACTCGAAGCAGCGAACAAGACGGTTCTCACGACGAAGCCCACACTGCCGTCCCCGGCGGTTGGGGGCGATCTCATTGGGAGGGCGTTCTTGGAGGGCCTCGTCGCCCGCTCCCTCCTCGGTCCCGATCACTTCGTCGCGCACCGTGAACTCGTCGAGAAGGACGCTCACCAGAAGCGGCCCGGATCGGCTCAAAGTTACACTCCCGCCAAAGGTCCCGTCCCCACCCCCGCCCAGAATCAAGGCAAGCCGTCGTGGCAGCGGTTCTGGGAGCAAAAGGGGGTCAAAATCCCCGAATGTGTCGCCTAATATGCCCGAATCTCCCCCCACGCCCGTCGCCAAGTTCGACAACGCCCAACGCGCCCTCTACGGCGAGTTCGAAAGCGAGTCGTACTACTCGCACGACCCCGGTATCTGCTGGCTCCCCACGGGCGAGCCGAAGCCGACCGACCCCGAAAAGCTGAAGACGTGGCGGCCGATGGTCCCGATCCAGCTGTACAACCCGGTTCGTTACCGCACGGTTCGCAGCTTCGGCCGAAAGACCGGATCGCCGCCGTTGATGCCGTTGCCGAAAACGTCCGGTCGTTTCGAGTTCCAGGGCGGCCAGACGACCGTGTCGCAGCCCGTGCAGGCGAGTGACGGCGTGTCGGCCGAGTGGTCGGTCCAGACGGACTTCACCTACGTGGAGAACGCCGACCCCGACTACTACAACGGCGGCCTCGTCCTGGGGAACGCTCCCTATTCGACGGAGTCGAACTTGGCGATGGACAACTTCCCCGCCGCGTATCTGGCAGATCCGACGCTCCGCGAACGCTCTCCGGGTCCCCGCCGTGGGGAGGCGATGTCGCGGAAAATCAACCACGGGCTGCCAAATCTCGGACTCCCGTGGACGAACGGTGCCTATAGCGAGAACAGCTACTACCCCTACACGTTCACCGACGGTACGATGGTCTCGGGCGGCGAGTTGCCGTTCCCGCCCCCACCGCCAGCCGTCCCGACCCTGCCCCCGTCGCCGGGCGGCTAACCGCCGAGGAGCCGACGATGGCCGCCCACTACTGCGATTGGTGTGGATCGGACGACCACGTCGCTCACGCCGCCTTCCCCGGAAACGCCTTTCGCAACGGATTCTCGGCGTCCCTCTGTGAGAAATGCCGCTGGGAAGCCGAACGCCCCGCCCGGAACAACGGCCTGCGGACGATCGGGGCCATTGCTTTCATCCTTCTGCTTGTTTTGGTCAGCACTGCGATCACGCAGTATCGAACCTACCTCAAGTAACCCTCCCCCTTTGAGTCTCCCCTTGCCTACTCTCCACTCGGAGCCGGAAGGCGTCAGTACGCCCCGACTCACTCGCCCCCCTTCGAACTTACCCCAGCTCCGCCCGCTGCCCCGAAGGCAACCCGGACCGCTTCTCCTCCCCCGAACGCCCCCCGCGGGTCCGTCTCCCCGACTCCGCCTCCACGAGCGGCCGACGCCGACCCCGTCGCCGAAGCTCTCGCCCCGCCGAGCCGAGGGCGACGCCGAGAAGCCCACCTCGCTGCCGCGACTGCCGCCGCGGACTTCGCCGCTGGCGACGACCCCGCCCCTTCTTCGAAGCCGTACCGTCTCGACGCCCTCGACTTCGCCTCCGCTCCTTCGACCCCGGATGACTCTGGCGACGCCTGCGACGCCCCTGATGCGATCGCGGCCCCGCCTAAGCCCCGAGGAGTCCGGGAAGGCTCCTCTCCTTCGCCCTCGACTATCGCTCTCGCCCGCTCCGTCGCCGAAGCCGGGGTTACGACTGTCCGCGTCCGCTCGCCCGACGCTGACAGCTCGGCTCCCCGAGCGGGCGCGGCCGACGGCGGAGACACCCCGCCTAAGTCTTCGCAGTCGATCTGCTCCCTCGGCGACGGAGACGCCTCTCGGGCTGCGAGGCTACGATCCGCCGACTGTGACGCCGACGGAGAACTCGTCGCCGAGGCTTCGCGGGTGGGAGCGGCCGACCCCGACGGCGTCGGCTCCCCGACTGCGGACCTGGGAGCGGCCTGGGTGGAGTCCGGCTTACGTTGCTTCGCGAGGGCTAACAACCCCGTCGGTTCCGACGCCAGCGCCCGCGATGACCTCGTCGCCCCGCCCGCTCGGGCGAGGGTTGCAACCCGGTTTAGGCCTCCCTCCTACGCGCAGTCGTTTGCGATTGGGCGACTACTAACCCCCGCTGACCCTTCCCCCTCTTATTCCGAGACCCCGATGCTCTTCACCACCCCCGCCCACCGCGTCTACCAAGTCGCCGACGGCCGCTACTGCGACCCCCTCGCCGTCCGCCACCGTCTCCTCTCCCAGACCCGCGGGGAGCTGAACTCGCTCCTCTCCGCCGCCCAAACCGCCGACGACGCCGAGGCCGCCGCGGCGATGGGAACCCTCGCCGAAGCCGCCCGCGAAGCCTTCGGCTTCGCGGCCTTCGACCCCTCGACGGGGGCGGGGGCGACGGAGACGGAGTGCCTGGCCGAGTTGTACCGCTACTTGGAGTGGGCCGCGTAGGCGACCCGTTCGCACTATAGTGGACCCCGAAACTGAGACCGCCAGGTAAGCTACTCTGGCGGCCCTCGGAGGTGGTCCTGATGACGGCGAAGCGGAAGACCCACACGGCGGCGTTCAAAGCCCAGGTCGCTCTGGCCGCGGTGAAGGGCGACAAGACGGTCAACGAGTTGGCCGCCCACTTCGGCGTCCACCCGACCCTCATCCACGGGTGGAAGAAGCAACTCCTGGCCGGGGCCGAGGCCGTGTTCGCCGCCGGAGCGAAGGCGGTCGCCCCCGGCGACGACCAGACACCCGCGCTGTACGAGCAGATCGGCCGGCTCAAGGTCGAGCTCGACTGGGTGAAAAAAAAAGCTGCGACGTTCGGTTGACGACCTGCGGCCGCTGATCGACCCCGGGCACGCCGACCTGAGCGTCCGTCGGCAGTGCCAACTGGTCGGGCTCGGCCGGGCCACGTACTACCGGGGGCCGGCCGAGGAGTCGGCCGACAACCTGGCCCTCATGCGGCGGATCGACGAGCAGTACACGGCCTGCCCGTTCTACGGCAGCCGGCGGATCGCCCGGTGGCTGGCCCGCAACGGCCACCCGGCGAACCGCAAGCGGGTCCAGCGGTTGCTCCGGGTCATGGGCCTGGAAGCCATCCACCCGAAGCCGAAGCTGTCGGCCGGGCGGGGCCACCCGGTGTACCCGTACCTCCTCCGCGGCGTGCCGATCGACCGCGTCGGGCAGGTGTGGAGTGCCGACATTACATACCTGCCGCTGCCCGGCGGGTTCATGTACTTGGCCGCCACCATCGACTGGTACAGCCGGTACGTGGTGGCCTGGCGGTTGTCGAACACGCTCGACGGGGCGTTCTGCCGGGACATGCTGGACGAGGCGTTGGCGGCCGGCACCCCGGAGGTGTTCAACACCGATCAAGGGGTGCAGTTCACGGCCGGGGCGTGGGTCGAGCGGGTGGAGGCGGCCGGGGCGCGGGTGAGCATGGACGGCCGGGGGCGGTGCCTGGACAACGTGTTCGTCGAGCGGCTGTGGCGGACGGTGAAGTACGAGGACGTGTTCCTGCGGGGATACGAGACGGTGACCGAGTTGGAGCGGGGGTTGAAGGCGTACTTCACCTTCTACAACGAGGCCCGCTTGCACCAGTCACTGGGGTACAAGACCCCGGCCGAGGTGTACCGGGCCGGACGGTCAAAAGAGCCGGCGAAGGAGTAGCTTAAATTCGTCGGTTTTTGGTCTCGCAAATGGGGTCCACTATACCCTCACCCACAGAAGCGAAACGGCTTCGAAGTCGAAGTCGTCGAGGAGAGGAGAGGGGAGGCCCCTCCCCACCCCTCCCCTCGGGGTTGCCTACCGCTAAGCCGACTTTGTCGCAGGGGCGTCCCTGCGGGCGGGGCAGAGGATTGGTTCTGCCTTCGGATTTTTGCAGGTGGTATCGGCTGCTCATCCCTTCTGATCGGGTCAAGTTTCCTCTTCCCCTACAGCGCATGCCGCGAGCTGGTATACTCACGTGAGGTAGCGTTGCGGGTTACGCCGCCGCGCGACTAGTGGGATTACTGCAACCCTTCTGACATGGACTCCGGCTGTTGATCCGGGGTAGGTTACTTCCCCACTAATCAAACAGGCCTGTTATGCGACTTCAACTCGACGACGTGATCTCACCCCAGTGCGAGATGGTTTCCTACGAGACCCTCTGCGCAATGGATCAAGCCACGACGAAACGGGTGTCTGAGCTATTTACCAGCAACCCCGGGCTGCCTTCTCGTGTGCTGAATGACCTGTCCGAACGTGAATCCCATCTGTCGGTGCTGAAACAGGTGGTTGAGTCCTATCTGCGATCGCTACGAGGGTTCTACGTCAGCGTCGCCGGCTCGTACCAGTTTCCGACGAAACTCTGCGACGCTCGCTACCCACTACGGTTGTTCTACTACCGCGGTTTCTTGCAACTGGCCGAGACACGTTGCGTATCCGTGGTCGGGGCGCGTAAAGCCACCCCCGAAGGTAAGAAGCGGGCCGACCGCTTGGCAAGGGAGTTGGTGGAATCGGGGTACACGATCGTCTCGGGTCTGGCAGAGGGAATCGACACGGCGGCGATGACAGCGGCGATGAGCATCAGCGGCGGACAGACAATCGGGGTCATTGGAACTCCCATCACCGAGAGTTACCCGAAGTTCAACGCGGCCCTTCAAGAACAAGTGGCTCGGCAGCACTTGCTCATCAGTCAAGTGCCGTTCTACCGATACGCGCATCAACCATTCAAAACTCGCCGATACTACTTCCCGGAACGTAACGAAACGATGGCGGCGATCTCTGAGGCCACCGTAATTGTTGAAGCTTCGGACACGAGTGGATCACTAACTCAGGCCCGAGCGGCTTTGCAACAAGGGCGGAAATTGTTCATACTGAACTCGTGCTTTGAGAACCCGAACATCACTTGGCCCAAAGCCTATGAGGCGAAAGGCGCTGTTCGGATTCGCAGGACCGAGGACATATTAACCGCGCTGAGGGGTGGACATGGCTCCGACGAAATGGCAGAAATTTGAGCGCGGAATAGTTTCCACAATGCCGTATTATCTCGAAGACTCTGACAATTGCTTCTTCGCAAGGGATTACGCATCTGGCAAAGGGTTTCAACACTCAGAAACTAATCAGCTCATATCGAACCTGAAAAAGTCACCGAAGCATCGCGGCGCTTCTCATTGGCATTACAAGGGTGCCGCGATCCGCCGATTCGCGGCTGAGCTGGGAGCGTTGATTCAAAATGCTAAGGGGGCAAAGATCTACATTGCCCCCATTCCGTCCTCAAAGCGACCCGATCACCCCGAGTACGATGATCGTCTCGTCCAAGTGACCCGACTGGTAGCCACGAGTTCGCCGAACTGCTTAGTGACCGAGCCCGTTGTGAGATCGGTCGATTGCGATCCGTGTCATCTGTCGGTTGCAAAGCGGCCCAAACCGGACCAAGTATTCGAGACGCTTCGCTGGAATGGCGAGTTAGCCGATCCCTCAACTCCGGTGCTTTTCGTAGATGACGTAATCACTACGGGATGCACGTTTAAGCAGTGCCAGCGAATGATTCACCTCCACAACCCAGGTCGCGAAGTCTATGGGGTGTTCTGGGCGAGGACGGTTTGGGATGAGCTGTCCGAAGCGGGCTGAGCACTGCCCATGACACCACTTCACAGGATGAACAAGCGAGTCGAGGGCGATGGAGTTTGGTAGGCCATCACCCTCGATTCAGAAGCAGGGCCTTAGTCTCGCACTGAGTGACTTGGCGTGAAGGCGAGTTGAGTCGCGAACGCGCTGTAGGTCACTAAAGCAACCAACACCTTTGACTCAATCTCGGAGCCGAGGAAGGCTGCCGCGGCAACGGCGGCAAGCGTCCCTAAGATCGACAAACAGATCGCGACGCGGACCCACTGCGGAACGGGATGGCGGGGGTTGCTCACTTCTTGCCCCCCTTCATCGTTAATGCACCGAGAGCCGCGGACACCCGGCTCGCCGCTTCGAGAGCCGCCTCCGTCTCCTTCTCGATCTCGACGGCGATCTTCTCCAACAGGTCGGGCAACTTCGGGGCGGTCAACAGTTTCATCTTGCGGTCCCACGACCCCCACGGCTTAGTCGTGTCATCCTCGGGGCCTATCCCGCAAGAAACTATGACGCGGAATCTTCCTTCCCAGCGCGAGTATCCGATGCTTGTGTATTCCGTCTGCCCGTGGCCCACTTCTTCCTCGCAAACGGTGACATGGGCTTCTACTCCGACACCGTTCTCGCAGAGAAAATCCTCAACGGACTTTACGACGGTGAGTAACTGATCGACGACTCGATTGACGGTCGCAGTTGCAGACTTGATCTTCTCTACGGACTGTTTCAGGGGATCACTCACGGGAGTGTCCTTTCTGGCCTCTAAGCCGGGTATCTACTCGATGAAAATGAGCGCGGCCGCTACTAGTGGTCGCACAGCGACGAGACGACCCGCCGCTAAAAGCCATACTAACAGCCGTCGCGGTCCAGTCAAGGGGCAGCCGACCCCCACCCCTTCCGAGACTCGCTAATGATCGACCTCACCCCCATCACGCAATTCCTCAGCAGCCTCGGCCCCTGGGGCGTTCTCCTCGGGGCCGCCTTAGCCGTACTCGGCCCCCGGCTGACCCCTCTCCTGTCGCGGATTAAGTTGCCGTCGCTGACGCCCTCGGCGGGGCCGTCGCCCTCCCCGGCGGGGCCGTCGCCCTCGCCGACGCCGCTGCTCGACTCTCTCGCGGCGAAGCGGCCGGTGATTCACGCGCTGCTCCAGGTCCTACTCCAACGCCTCTCCCAACCCGCCGCCTTCGGGGCCGCGGGCGATGGAGAAGATTTGGAGACGAAGCTGACGAGTCTCCTGGTGGATCACCTGAAGGCCCCGGTGACGCCGACGAAGTAGGCGGGGCGAGGCCCCGCCTCGCCGCACCTCTGAATCTGATACGCCGAAGTCCTCGCCCACCCGCTCCCGAACCCCCTGGAATGTGAAAGTCAGCCGTGCCTCAGTGAGTCTGCTCTTTCGCTCGCCACTCGTGATAAATCTTCAGGAGGATGGCGTGCGGTCGCCGGCCGGTCAGGTGTGCCCTCTCCTCGCGAAGTTCGTCGTCGAGTAACTGCATCCGATCCAACGGAAGCGATCGCAGTTTCTCGCAGCAATCCGAGTCCAGTATCTCCCCGTTCGGGTCGATCTCGCACCGCATGAGAATCAGTTCCGCCAACTGCTCTCGTGCGATTTCGTCGGTCGGTGGGGGTCTCATCGCGTGACAGTCCTTTCGTCATGGGCCACCCCACTTTATCACAGTCCGCGGCCCATTCGCGAAGGAAAGCACCTCCCCGATCATCTGCGGCCCCAGCGACCGTGTAGTAAGCGCCCCCGATCCTCCCCGCTCAACGGCGAGGGCGTTCTCGTTCCGTAGCCTCTTCGCGACCGTGGGGAGGGCTTGGGCTCCGCTCCGCGGCCGATCCGCCGCCCGGCCATAAGCCCCTCCCACAGAACGAGACGACCCGACGCCGACCCGTTCCCGTCCCCAGACCGCGTGGGCAGGGGCCACCCCGCCCCCTTCTTCTCCTACCCCGGAGCCGCCGTGAGCTTCTCGTACCGCTTCGTGATCCCCCCCGCCTTACTCGAAGGCCCTGCGGCTGAGGTCCCCCTCTGGATCAAGGGGCAGACGACCATCCGCCGCCGCGGGGACGACCTCGTCGTCGCCGCCACCCTCTCCTCGATTCGGGCGAGCCTGAAGCACCTGGCGAAGGCGGCCCAGTGGGCGAGGGCGGCGAAGCCCGTCGGCCTCGCCCTCGAAGTCGATACGCCGAAGGGGTGGGGGCTGACGGACGGGGAGATCGTGGAGGCGCTGTACCGGAACGGGTTCGTCCCCGCCGAGCAGAACGCGAGGGGTGGGGTCACGCGATGGGTGGTGGACCCCGACGCCGACGCCGAGGGGGTATGGGCCGAGGCGAAGTCGAAGGCGATGGAGCGGGCGGCGGAGTGGGCGGTGGCTCAGAAGGGGGCGGGGTAGCAGGCCCCGAGCGGTGAGATTGACCGCTGCGAATCGCGTCGGCTAGCCTGGGTCGTAGTTCGGCGATGACGGGCGGGAGGAGTTCTTATGCTCGGGCGTTACAAATGGCGGATCGTATCCATCGCCCTCTTCGTCTCCGCGGTGATCGGCGGCCTCGGCGCGCTCGACCGCTACCTCGACCCCTTCGACGACCAACCTTTCGACCCCGCCGCCTGGGCCGCGGCGGATGAGCGGGAGCAGGACCGCGCTCCGATGGCCCGTGCTGCCGCGGCTCACCTGTCGCCGGGGACGCCCGAGTCCCGCGTCCGCGAACTCCTCGGCGAGCCGACGAGCGTCACCAACCGCGAGGATCGGTGGGGCGTTCGGCCGCGGACAGGGGAGATGTGGGAGTACTGGCTCGGATGCTGGAGCGGGATGGGTCCTTACGGCTGGGACAGCGCCTCCCTCTACGTCCACTTCGGGCCGGACGGCCGCGTCACCTCGACGGAGATCACCGGCGGATGAGGTATGACCCCCTTATACATCCGAACGGGTGGAAAAGTTCACAAGAATAAAAAGAAAAGATTCTTGACAACTTTGTTGCCACTTGAGCTGTATAACTATAGTAGGGGCATTCTGCGCGCACGATGCTCGACCGACCTATCAGGCCCTAATTGCAGCCTAAGCTCGCGGTCGTCCGGCGCGATGAGTAGTGTCCCGGTGGGGGGTGGCAAGTCGCCGCCCCTCGCTCAGCCCCGTTCGAAGCCCCACTCGAAAGACTTGATCGAGTAGGTGGGTTCCGCGATCGCTCCGCTCGGGGCCGTCGCGGTTAAGCCGACGACGGTGGGGGTCTAGGATCAGACCCCGAAGCAAATCGGTTTTCCCCCAGGTTTTCGAATTCGGTACGAACTCGCGGCTTATCCCTCGACGGGATCGCCACGTTCACGCCCTGCGGCTGCGCGCGGGGCGATTCTCCACGGAGGCTCTGATGCTTCGACTGCGTTCTTCACTCGAAATCGACGGCGACTCGATGTCGCTGGCCGTCCAACTCCGCTCCGCCGCCACCGCGGCCGACGATCTGTACGCGATCGCCCGCCGGTTCGTCCGCAGGGGAACCCCGATCGAGCTACCCGTCTCGGACAGCCCTCGCCTTCGGCGAGAACTCGCCGACGCCCTCCGCCGCGCCGGCTACGTCCGCGATCGCGACACGATCGGCGAGGAGGTCGAGACGTGGCGGGCGGATCGGGCGGCGACGAAGCCGAGGGCGCGCCAGCTCGTGTGAGCGGGGCGAGGGGTAAGGGGTGAGAATCGAGTCTCAGGGGTACATCCGATGACGTGCGAGTTGGCTGAGATCAAGAAGCTGAAGGAGGCGTTGGCGAGCAAGAAGCGGCTGGAGGAACAGCCGGATAGCAAGGCCCGGAAGCGGCGGAAGCGGAAACCCAAACCGGGGGCGATTCTAAAGGGAAAGGCTAAGAAGCGACATGAGCAATCGAGAGAATTCGTCGATGACATCGCCGTTGACGTGAAGATCAGGTGGCGTCGCAAGGAGCTACGCAAGCATACCGCGTTCGACGGAGTGTATCCCCACGACGTCGAGAGCGTTCTGAACGATGCGATCTTGGAAGCGGCCGAAGTCTATGACCGGAGCTGGGAGGAACGGGTTCGGGTCTCACGCGATTGGGAACCCGGCGAGTGGGAGAAGGAGCGAAAGCGGCGTCGCCGAAACTTCGCATGGGGAGTCATCAACTTACGAATCCGCGATGCGATTGATGACCTACCGAAACAGCGTCGCGACAACGGCCGATGTTTCGGCAGAGCCAAACGCGAGCGTGGGGACGATCTCATCGTCCGGCTTGCGGACGCGGTAGTGACCGGAATGACCGGGGACTCAGACGGACGAGTTGAATCGAAATCCCGAGGGATTGAAAACCTGCGGGTCGGGTTGCCGCGGGAGGAGGAGATGGAGGCTCACCCCGCCGACCCCGAAGCGCCCCCACCCCCACCGCCCGAGGTCTGGTGGCACGGTTGGCTCCGCAGTCCCCGCGAGGCCGACGATTACTCCCCCCTGCTGAGCGCGCTGGATGACACGCCAGAGGATCGAAAGTACCTCGTCAGAATTTACCAAGACGGCCGCGAGCAGATCGAGGCGTCGGGGCAGACGGGCCGAACAGCCACCCGCTCGGCGGCGTCGGCCCGCCACGTCAAGGCGATCGCGAGAGTGAGGGTCGATCTGTTCGGCGTGTTGTTGGAGCAGTTCGCGAAGAAGGGCGATCGCGCCGAACTCGGCGACGGCGTCTTGTGGTGGGCCGGTGACGTGATTTGGCGGCTCGGGTCGCGCTACAGGGACGGAGAGCAACTCGACCCCCTCGGCCTCGCCGTCCTCTGGGAGTGGGACAGGCTCTCGAAGCGGCGAACTCGGCGGGGCCGGCCCTTCACCCCGCCCGCAGAATCGAATTCCCAGCCCGCGAGGGTCACGCGATGACAACCCTGACTCTCACTCAACCCCTTACCCAAGCCGAGGAGTATCAGATGACGACCGCGACTTTGACCCCGACCCCGAAAGCGAAGCCCCCGCGGAAGCAGCCGATCCCCCGCTGGCTCGTCTCCGCCCCCGCCGACCCGCGGATCAGCTCCTCCACCCGCCACCTCGCCCTCTTAGGGGGCCTGATCGCCTCTTGGGACGGCGACCCCTCTGCCCTCGCCCGCCGCGTCTGGGACCTCGTCGTCGAGGGCGTCCCCGCGTACTCGCCCCCGCCCCTGCGGAAGGCGACCCCTTCGGCTTCGCCGACGCCGACTCCCTCTTCGATGCGGACGGCGAAGGCGACCGAGGCTGGGCCTCGGTCGCGGTCGAAGTCGGCGATGAAGTAGGCGTCGGCGAAGCCGAGGGTGTTCCTGTGGGTAAGGGGGTTGGGCTGGTGCCCAGCCCCTTCTTCGTCTCCGAGGGTTTCTCATGTCCTTCGACTGCGATGCCCCTTTACCCGCCGATCGCTTCTGGGGCAAAGTCCGCAGGGGCGTGGGCGCTGACGATTGCTGGGAGTGGGCGGGGGCGAAGAGCGGCACCGGCTACGGTGTCTACAAGCAGGGGCGGAAGAACCACTCCGCCCACCGCTTCGCCTACGCCCTCGCCTTCGGCGACCCCGGCCCCCTCCACGTCCTCCACCGCTGTGACAATCGCCCCTGCTGTAACCCCGCCCACCTCTTCCTCGGCTCGAACGGGGAGAACCAGCGGGACAAGCAGGTGAAGGGGCGGGCGGCGAAGAAGCTGACGGCGGAGCAGGTTCGCCGCCTCCGCGAACGGGTCGCCGCCGGGGAGACGCAGAAGGCGCTGGCGGCCGAGTTCGGCGTCTGCCAGCAGGCCGTCAGCTACGCCGTCGCGAAGGGGTGGACGCACCTCACCCCGGCCCCTTAGCCTCCCCGGCGGGCGGCGGTTCCTCCTTCAACGCCTTCTCGATCGCCTCGGCAGCTCTTCGCGCGGCTTCTTCGTCGCGCTCGGCGTAAATCGTCGTCGTCTTAACATCGTCGTGGCCCAAGAGGGCGCGGGCGGCGTCGAGGTCGAGCAACTTCCGAGTTAGCGTCGCGGTCAAGTGCCGCACCTGATTCGGCGACCAGTGAGCGACGCCGGCCCGTTCGGCGGCGCGGGTGATGACCCGAGCGAAGGTGGTGCGGTCGTACCGCCCCCGGCGGCGGCGATTCGCCCCTTGAAGCGGAGCCGTCGGGGGGAAGAGGACGACCTGAGCGTTTTCGGCGGCGAGGGCGTAGGGTAGGAGCAACTCGGCCGCCGAGCGGGAGAGGGGAATGTGACGGCGACGGCCCTTGCGGACCATCTTGTGGTAGGCGAGGAGCAGGGCCGAAGGCATCCCCCGCCCGCAGACACCGCTGTCCCAGATGAGATCGCTCCCCTTCAGAGCACAGACTTCTCCTGGCCGCATTCCGGTCAGGAGCATCAGCTCGACCATCGTCCGCACGGGCTGTTCCAACTCCCCCTGCGTCGCGCGAACGTCTTCGAGGGGGACGGGGCCGACGGGTGATCGCTCGGGGGCGGCAGACCGGAACGCGGGCAGCGGGGTCAGCTTCGCCGTGAAGAGAACGCGGTCTTCGACGAGTCCTTGTTCGACGGTCCACTTCAGTGCGTGGTAGACCCGTCCCCAGTGCTGGTTGAGACTCTTGCGCGATAGCCCTCTCGCGATCATCGCCTCGCGGACGGCGACCCAGTCGCGGCGGGAGAGGCTCAGCAGGCCTCGCCCGGCGAAGAGGGCGAGGAGGTTCACCCACGCGAGGCGGTGGTGATCCTGCTCCCGCGAGGGGGAACCGTCGGGGAGGCGGTAGTAGACGCGGCAGTGGGCGATCCAGAGGGCGTAGGCGTCGGCGACGAGGAGATCAGCGCGCGGGGGAGTGGGCGGAGGCGAGGTCGGAGTGGCCGGCGGAGCGGGAGGCGATTCTTTAAGGCCCGCGATGACCTCGGCGTACCGTTGTCGCGATTCGGGCGAGTCGTAGGTGCCGAGATAGATCGGGCGTCGCTTCCCGTTCACCCGAACGGTGACGTAGGCGCGGCCGGTGGGCTTGTGGAGACAGTAGGCGGGTAGTGGTAAAGGCACGGTCGAAACCGCTTCTCCCCGGCGAGTTGACAGCAGCTTGACAGCAGGCCGCGGCGACAAAAGAGCAGTTGCCGAAGGCGTCGGAGAAGGAGAAATCGCTGGTTTTGAAGGGATTTCGTAAGGCCGGCGAGTTGGTTAGAGCGCCAGATTGTGGATCTGGAGGTCGCGGGTTCAAGCCCCGTCAGTCACCCTTAGCCAAAACCCATCGGCCGAAGCGTTTTACGCTTACTCCGGCGACCGCCGGACGCGGCTTCCGAACGACGCGAACTGTGGAATCCTTCCACAGTTCGCCGCGAGGAACCGCAAGTGAGCACGCGACGCAAGCCCATCCCTTCTTATCTTCCTCACACTCAATCGGGCCGTGCCCGCGCCGTGTGGACGGATCGCCTCGGCGTGCGGCGCCAGAAACTCCTGCCAGGGTCGTTTGATTCACCCGAATCTCGGACGGCGTTCGCCAGGTTGCAACTCGAACTTGAGGTATCGCCGTGTGCGATCCGCACCGGCACGACGGTCAGCGAAGTCCTTCTCGCTTTTTTGAATTTCGCGACCGGCCATTACCGTCGGGCCGACGGGTCTACGACGAACGAACTCGACGAGTACAAGATGGTCGCCCGGCACGCCCGGGAACTCTACGGGACCAGCCCGGCCCAAGAGTTCGGCCCCCTTGCCCTCAAGTCGATCCGCCAGAAATTCATCGCCGCCGGTTGGTGCCGGGGCTTCATCAACCAGCGGGTCGGCCGGCTTCGACGCATCTTCAAATGGGCGGTCGGTGAAGAACTCGTGCCCCCGGCCGTCTACCAAGCCTTGGCCGCGGTCGCAGGCCTGCAACGGGGTCGGTCGAACGCCCGAGAGTCGAAACCGGTCGGGCCGGTTGCACCCGACGTGGTGGCCGCCACCTTGCCCCACCTGAACCGTCACGTCCGCGGTCTCATCGAGTTCCAGCAACTGACCGGTTGCAGGCCGGGCGAGGCGTGCGACGTCCGCCAGTGCGACATCGACACGAGCGGGAAGGTCTGGCTGTACCGCCCGCGACAGCACAAAAACACGCACCGCGGAAAGTCTCGGGTGGTGGCCATCGGGCCTCGGGCGCAGGTACTCGTGTCGGCCTTTTTCACGCCCGATGCCGGTGCGTACTTGTTCTCACCCGCCGCGGCCGTCGCCGAAAGAAACCTCCGCCGCGCGAGTGAACGTAAAACGCCCCGCTACCCAAGCCACATGGCGAGGAACGCCAAGAAGCGGAAGGCGTCCCCCCAGCGCCGGCCGGCTCAAAAGTACAACCGTGGGAGCTACGGAACAGCGATCGACCGCGCGTGCGACAAGGCGTTCCCTCCGCCTGGCGAATTGGCCCAGCGGATCGACGAGACGCGGTCGGCGTGGATGGCCCGACTCACCGCAGACCAACGCTCCCAACTCCGACGGTGGCAAAAGGAACACCGGTGGCACCCCAACCAACTTCGCCACCTGTTCGCCACTCAAGTGCGGAAAGAGCACGGGCTTGAAGCGGCTCAGGTTCTTCTCGGCCACGCCCGTGCCGACGTCACGCAAATCTACGCGGAACGAAACGAAGAACTGGCCGCCTCCGTGGCCACCCAAGTCGGGTGATCTTCGCCGTCGTTGTGCCGGCGGGCAGGTTGCCCGCCGTTCGGTCCAAATGTACACTTCTGCTCATGTGGCCGACCGGCCAAGAATGGCCGGTTTGAACGCGGGCGGGTGGATGCGGCACTGCCCACCAACTTCGCCACTAGGCCCAAAGCAGGTGACATTGATGTCTGACGACGACGTCCGGACCCGATTTGAAGCGTGCAATCGGCGGTTGGGCGAGGAGCGGCGGCGGCCGGAATACATCCCTCTTCATGCGGCGATTTGTCGGCCGGAAGGACCGGGCGGGAGCATCCTCCACGACGACCTCTTCGGAGCCTACCTCGGCACGTCCGACTACACGCAACAGTTCGTCAGTTCCGTCGCCAGTTCGGTAACGTACGCAGTCGCCCACTACTTTCTACCCGACAGAGGCTTCGTTCCCAGCGAACACGTCAACACGCTGATCCAACAGGTCGACGGCATCGCGAAAGAACTCCATCGGGCCTGTGCCGCGTTGCCCGAGCGAATCCGTCTCGCATTGCGTCTCCCCGAAGTGCCGGACTGGTGGGGCACTCTGTTCCACCTCGCGTGGCACTTTGATCGACCTTTCCTTCGCGCCGCACGGTGTCGGCTCATGACCCAAGACGATACCCACGTCGTGCGGGTGGGCGAGTCGATCATGCAAGAAATTGGCCACTCCGGGCGCGACGTAATGCCCGGTCTGATCTTCAGTCGACTCGACGATGAGGTCTTTTCAGCATCCGAGGCGGCGGTCGGATTGATTCTTGACGCCATCGATAACGGCCGCTCGGCCGTCCCGCCCCTATCGGCCGAACTGCTTACTCGGAGACTCGTTCAACTTAAGGATCAGTTCCAAGCCGCTTCGCTCGGGAAAGTAGGTGGCCGGAAGGGTGGACCGAAGACGAAAGCCAAGGCGCTACGACTGTCCGACAGTTTCACGAACCCCCCGGCGACCAGTTGGGCGGCTCTTAAGTACGGTGGGAAAGTACCGCAATCGACGTGGCCACTCAACCGCCTGAATGCCGATCAGGAAATCTGTCAGGTTGTTGGCCCGGAGAACGACGCTTTTATCAACCTCGCCACCATCGGAGGCAACACTCTTCCGGCCGAATCACTCAGCACTCCAATTTTTTTGCCCCCGGTCGGTCGAGGCACGCTCAAGGCGAGCGCGGCCTTGCCGTTGAATGCATCTGGACCCGTTCCCCGGTGGCTCCGGTTCGTTTTCACGACCCTTCTCCGGCATCGACCGGAACTCGTCAATATTTCTTGGCATAAAGCCAATCCCGCTTGCGGGTTAGGAACCGCAACGCTCAAACCGGACGTGTTCGCCGCTTCCGTCATCGCACTCGAAATCGAACTCGCATCATTGGGACTTGCTCCAACTGGGGCTAACGGCCGAGCCTCCGGGTTGATCTTTGACGATCCCTGGGACGACTGCCCCCACCCGCCGCCGGCGGTTGGTCGATACGTCCGGTTTCAACTGGACACCACTTCGGCGGGTGGCGAGCAACAATGGCGTCCGGCGTGGACCTGGGCGGAGAAACCTCAGGACGGTTGGGCGGAATGCGGCACGTGCGGCGATGGCTCGTTGGTCCTTGTCGCAACGGGCTCCCCACCGGCGGTGTGTGATTGGCTTCCGCGGCACTGGCCCGCGCGCTTCTACCCCCTGGGGACTTCTGTCGTTCATTGCGAGGGGTGGCGATCCCTGGTCAAGAGCGTGTTCATCGACACCGCCGACACGATCCCGCCGGATGATCCGCGATTTGGCTGGCAGACCCTCGCTCGGACGACGCGTGAATTCGCTCATCACCTCGGGGCCGTCACTCTAGATCGACTCACCGCACCGTTGCCAGCCACTCGCCCCGAAGCGCGGAGAGAAGTCCTGCCACTGCTCGACGGCATCATCGCTTATCAATCCCGGGCGGGTACTAAACCCAACGACGAGCACCCTCAGGGCGGACGACTCCAAAGCAACACGCCGCCACGGACAGGACGACCACCGGACGCGCGAAAAAAAGAGATCACAGAGTTCGCCCGAGAACTCCGAACCCGAAAAGTGCCGTGGAAAAGCATTCCCGACGCAGTGTTCAACAAGTACGGGGTTAAATACTCGTCCGAAACACTTCGCGGTTACTTGAAGGGCGGCTGACCGGGGCGAAACAATTCCCCCCGTTTCGCCCCAGTTCCAACCGTGCAACGAATCGGCCATTGTAAACCTCATCGCACACCGTGAGGAGGTTCACAATGGCCGAACACGTTTCTGATACCCCGTCCGTGCTTGACGAAATCCAACGGGGAGAAGGCTTGTCCCTGTCCACCGCCGGGCGGCTCTTCCCCGGTCACCGCGGCGGGGTGGCCGTCTCACCGAGCACCGTCTTTCGGTGGGTGACCAAGGGCACTCGGAGTTCCGCGGGGCAGGTCGTCCGGTTGGACGCCGTCCGCGTGGGCGGCCGGTGGCTCACGTCGCGAGGGGCAGTCAAACGTTTCGTCGCGGCACTGACCGACAACTCGATTCCTGGGGCGTGCATTTACGAACCAGTCCCCCGGTCCCCGGTCGCCTTGGCTCAAGCAGCGGAGAAGGCTGAGGCCGCACTCCGGGCCATGGGGGCTTGAACCATTTCCTCTAAACGCGAACGACCTGGGGAGCCGCGCAACTGACGCCCCAGGTCGATCGGAGAACAACTATGAGCGACATCATACCGGCCGGTCCTCCAGCGTTCAACGCGAATCACCCGGCGGAACGTGAACCGACAACCCGTGCAACTGCGGGAAAGCATGTGCTCCCACACCACGCACGGGAGTTATGCGCATCCGGACTGTCACCCGATACCATCCTCGACAACGGGATCTATTCCGAAACCGAGCCGACGGCTGTCGCGGGGTTGCTGAACTGGGACGCCCGCCGTGCCCGAGAACTCGGCTCGGTCCTGGTCTATCCCCATACCGACCCGACGGGCCGACAACTCGGTCACGCCACCGTAAAGCCGGACAAGCCGCGGGGCCGCAAGGGCAAGCCGGGCGTGATCAAGTACGAGAACCCGTTCCGGCGACCGAATCGCCTCTACGTACCCGCCGGCGCGCTGACCGCACTTCCGAATCCGGTCACGCCTTTGCTCATCACCGAAGGGTGCAAGAAGGCACTGGCCGCGACCCAGCACGGGTTCCCGTGTGTCTCACTGCCGGGCGTGTGGAGTTGGGTCGCCCCCCGGCCTGAAGTGGCCGGGAAGAAAGTCGGCCGGAAGGAGTTGTTCGACGACTTGAAAGCCATCAGTTGGCGCGATCGACCTGCGGTCATCGTATTCGACAGCGACGCGGCCGAGAACCCGGCCGTAAAGCGCGCCGAACGCGAGTTGGCCGCGGCACTCCGCCGGGAAGGAGCCGTCGTCCAAATCATCCGCCTCCCGGTCGAACCGGACGGTACCAAGAACGGCTTGGACGACTTCCTCGTTCGGCACGGCCCGGCCGCCCTGGAGTCGCTGATCAACCCGCCCGGCATCGGAGCAACCGCGGCCGCCCCACCTTCTGGGCCGGCCGGTCTGACCGAGAGCGGGTACACGGCCATTCGTGGCGGCACGTACCACTGTGTCCTCACGCGCGACGAGGGCACGGGCGCGTCGGTCGTCACACGGCAAACCAAACTCGCCAACTTCGTCGCCAGGATCGAGGGGCACCGGGTGACCGACGACGGCGCCGAACAGGTCCGGGAGTTGGTGATCGGCGCGGAGCAACAGGGGAAGCCCAAGGTCACCACCGGCGTCTCGGTCGAGCGGTTCGCCGGGTTGGATTGGGTTGTGGAGCGGCTCGGGCCGCAGTTCGTAATCCAACCGGGCAGTGGGAAGCGAGACCACCTCCGCTGTGCGATCCAGGAACTGAGCGGAGACGCCATTCCGCTGACCACGGCCTACACCCACACTGGGTGGCGAGAGGTCGGGGGAGATTGGCACTACTTGCACGCCGGCGGCGCGGTCAGCGGGCGTGTCCCCGGCCGCGGGGCGGTCGAGGTGAGACTGGACGGTTCAGCGGCGGGTTTCCGCCTCCCCGAACCACCGACCGGCGCAGGTTTGCGAGACGCGGTCCGGGGTTCTCTCCGGTTACTCGCCGGCCTCGCCCCCGACGCCGTCATGTTCGCAGTCCTCGCTTCCGTTTACCGGTCGGTCCTCGGGACGCCGGACTACGCCCTTTGGCTGACCGGCCCAACCGGGGTACAGAAGAGCGAGATTGCCGCCCTTGCCCAGCAACATTTTGGGCCGGCCATGACTCGCAACCGCCTGCCGGGGAATTGGTCGTCCACGGACAACGCACTCGAAGGCCTGGCGTTCACGGTCAAGGACGCGCTGTTGGTCGTGGACGACTTCGCCCCGTCCGCTGTGCGGGCCGACGCCGACCGCCAGCAGCGGGCGGCGGAGCGGATCATCCGCGGGCAGGGCAACCATTCGGGCCGGCAACGAATGCGCGCCGACGGCACCCTCCGACCGACCAAGCCGCCTCGGTGCCTCGCGCTCGCCACCGGCGAAGACGTCCCGCGGACACACTCGATCACGGCGCGATTGTGCGTCGTCCGCGTGCAAAAGAACGACGTAATTTTGTCCCGGCTGACCGAGAGCCAGCGGGACGCGTCAAACGGCCTATACGCGGCGGCACTGGCCGGGTTCGCCGCATGGCTTGCGCCCCGCTACGCGGCGGTCCTTCGGGGGCTCGACGGCGAGCGGATCGAACTGCGAGACCGCATCGTCGGCAGGTGCCCACACGCCCGGACCCCGGACATCGTGGCCAACCTTCTGCTCGGCCTGAAGTACCTCTTGCAGTACGCCGAAGGAGTTCAGGCGATCGACGCGGTCGAGCGAGATCGCCTCTGGCAGCGAGGGCAGACAGCGTTCCGTTCGTTGGTCGAAGCCCAAGGTGAACACCTCGAGGCGAACGATCCGGTGGCCCGGTTCCCGGAAATGCTGGCCGCGATCCTTACCAGCGGTCGCGGGTACGTCGCCGACACGAACGGTCAGGCGCCCGATGCTCCCCCTTCGCCCGCCGTGTGGGGCTGGGAATCCCGAGGGATCCGCGGCGGGTTGGGAGAAGAACCGTTCTACGTGCCGCGGGGCCCAAAGGTCGGGTGGGTCCGAGACAACGAGTTGTACTTGGAACCCGACAGTCTGTACGCGGCCCTGACGGAATTCGCCCGCGAACAAGGGCAAGCGTACCCGATTACAAAACAAACTCTCACCCACCGGCTGAACGAGAGCGGGGCGTTGGTCCGGGTGGATAAGGGTCGGACGGTTTACCCAGTGACCATTGAGGGATCTCGCCGTCGCGTCCTCGTCCTACGAGCAGATTCTCTCTTCGCACCGGGACAGTGGGGACAAACGGGACGAGAACCGCTGACCAACGGCGATTCGTTCCCTATGCCGTGTCCCGGTTCCTCGATTCCGACGAGCGATTCGGGACGGGAAGTCGGTCCACTGCCCGACGAAATGCCTCGCCCCGTCCCGAGTGTCCCGAATGTCCCGATCTCTGGACTGGAGCAGTCGTCTCGCGTAGTCTCGCAGGAGTCCGAATCGTTTTTCCTCGAAGCGATAGACGCGATACGTCATTAATCGGGCGCATGCCACGGACTTGAGCCTCGGACCGAACGGTACGAGCGTCCGCGAAGTCACCACCCTCAGCGACGGTAGGTTGCCGACAGATTGGCGACTCCCAACCACCACGGGAGCACAGGTCCCCGGAGACGAGCTTTGTAGGGGTTACCAGCGGTAATTTCGAGTCAGTCCCTCAGAGCGCCGCGATAAGCGATGTCCCTTGCTCAGTGGGCGTGGCCATAGGTTAGGCCCCCGATGCCTCACTCCCCGCTACAGGCGTTGCAACCGGACACGCGATAGCACAATCTTGACTCAGTACACAGGCGAAAGCGCTGAGCATCGCGATCGGGAAGACCTCAAATGATTTCGGAAAATCCATCGAACTCCGGAGGCGGACATGGGCGGGATCAATAGCGGTACGCGGACGAATAAGAAGCGGACGGTCGGAACCTGCTTCGCCCTCGACGCAGCCCGCCTCCGGCAGTGGGGCAAGTTCGTCCCGGGCGCCGGGCTGGTCGCGGGCAGCGTCGTCTGGACGGACGAGGATCAACCGCCCCGCCGGGCGTTCTACGACGTCGACATAGCGGCCGGGGCTGCGTTGGGCACGCTGCGGGTCATGCACCTCGACGAGAAGGCCCGGGATTTGTCCATCTGCACGATCGGTCTGGTGGCGACCCGCTGCCATTTGGGCGGACTCCGGTGGTGGCTCGCTTGCCCGGTGCAGCGGTACGGCTCGCCGTGCGGGCGGCGGGCGCGGAAGTTGTACCTGTGCGAAAACACGTTCGGCTGCCGCGAGTGCCACGGCCTGACGTACCTGTGCCGGCAGCAGAGCGACAAGCGGGTGGCCGCCGCGTTTCGG
This sequence comes from Limnoglobus roseus, assembly GCF_008254045.1. Lineage (GTDB taxonomy): Bacteria > Planctomycetota > Planctomycetia > Gemmatales > Gemmataceae > Limnoglobus > Limnoglobus roseus. Next base: position 7,897,599 of record NZ_CP042425.1, read on the forward strand.
GCCGGCACCGACCTGTCCGAGTTCGAGGCCCGACCCGACATGACACTGGCGGAGGCGATCTTCGCGGCTAAGGTGTTTCAGGCCGACGACGCCCGGCGGGAGCGGGCGGCCCGCCGGGACGTTCGCCGGCGGTCACCGAGGAAGCGAGCAGAGTACTACAAATTCACGGGCAGACGTCCCGGCGCGTAGTGGTCAAAGCCCACGCCGTTTACGTGGTGAGTTCCCGCAACTCTCCGCTTCCGAAAGGCCTCTCATGACCCCCTGGCCGGTCCTCGAACGCTTTTGGACAGAACTCGACACCCGGCCACCCGTCACGGCTGACGGCTACCTCGTCGAGATGACGCCGGCCCGACGGCACGAGGACGTACGCCCTACGGCCGAGGTTCTCGCCCGGTCGCCGTGCCGCGTCTTGCTCGGCGAGGCCGGGGTCGGCAAGTCGACCACCCTGGCCGAGATTGCCAGGCTGCTGCCGCCGGACGACGCTCGCCTACGGCTCGACTTTGCGGACGCCTCGGCCGCGGACCTCCGAGACCGGGCGTTCGTTGGCCCCGCATGGGAGCAATGGCACGCCGGTACACAGTTACACCTGTTGTTCGACTCCCTGGACGAGTCGGCGGTCGCCATCGACCGCGGTGTGGCTATCTTGCGGGATGGATTCCGTCAGTTACGCGGGGTCGAGCGGTTGACGTTGACGGTCGCCTGTCGACCGGTGGCGTGGCCGGAGACGCTGGGGGCCATCCTGCGGGAGCGGTGGGCGGCCGGGTACGCCAAGTACCTCCTCTGCCCGCTCCGCCGTTCGGACGTGGAGCGAGTCCTAGTGGCCGAGGACATCGCGGCCCCTGGCTTCTTCGCGGCCCTAGACCGAATGAACGCGCACCACTTGGCAGCCCGGCCTCAAACGTTGCGATTGTTAGTGCGAACCTACCGGCGGGTCGGCCGGTTGCCGGCGGACCGCGACGACCTGTACCGCGAGGCGGTTCGCGACCTTTGCGACGAGCCGAACGCCGCGTATCGGGAGTCGAGAGGCGCGCGTACCCTCAGTCCGGGCCAGCGGCTCGCCCTCGCCCGCCGGGTGGCCGCGGTCTGCGTACTGACCGGCCGGGCGAGCGTCTGGACCGGACCCAAGGCCGAGTGTCCGGAGACGTGCGTGTGCGTGTCGGACCTCAGGGGCGGGACCGAGACCGAGGAGGAGGAGACAGTACCGGTCGAGACGGCGACGCTCACCGAAGTCCTGAGGGACACGGGGTTATTCAGGCCCGCCACCGCCCACGTGACGTGGGACCACCGCACGTTCGCGGAGTTTCTGACGGCCGACTACGTCTGTCGCCACCGGCTGGACGATGCTGTCCTCGACTCTCTATTCTTGCACCCTTCGCGGCGGGGGGCAGTGCCGCAACTCGCGGGCACGGCCGGTTGGATCGGGGCGGACCGCCCGGAGTGGTTCGCCCGGCTCGCGGCCGTCGATCCGCGGGTGCTGTTCGGCCTGGACCCGACGGCCGGCACCGAAGCCTTCCGGGCGTGGGCCGTTGGATCGCTGCTAAACGCCGCAGCCGCCGACCGCCTGAACGACTACCGGGTGCAAGACGAGGAATACCGGCGGTTCGGCTGCAACGGGCTGGGAGCCGTCCTCCGGCCGTTCGTCGCCAACGCGACATTGAACGTGTTCGCACGCCGCATGGCGTTCCGGATCGCCGCGGCCAACGGCGTGACGGCCCTGGTGCCAGACTTACTCGCAGTCGCCAGCACTGCCGCCGAGGAGCCGCACGTGCGGAGGTTCGCCGCCCGCGCGGTGGTGGATCTGAGCGGCAACACACCCCCGCGGGAGTTGCTCGACCTCCTACGGCTGCCGCCGGCCGAGGATCCGGACGACGAACTACTCGGCACGGCTATCGACGCCTGCTGGCCGAGGTTGCTGACGACGGCCGACGTGTTCGAGGTGCTGCGCCCGCCTCACAACCCCGAGATGTTCGGGGATTACGCGGCGTTCTTGACCCGGCGGCTGCCTGAGGCGCTTTCGGCGGCCGACTTGGCAGTGGCATTGTCCTGGGCCGCGAGTACTGACGTACCGGACGCATCCGGACTCGATCCACTGACGCGAGCACGTTCTGCCATCATCCGCCGCGGGTACACCCGACTCGACGACGAGGCCGTTCTGACCCCGGCGGCACGAGTCGTCTGGGCGGCCGCCTCCAACTTCCGCCCACTGCCTGGCTACGACCGCGTGGAGGGAACGCGCGACCTCCTGCCCGACGATTTGCCGCGCCGCCGACTGGCCCAAGCCGTGGGTCGACTAGCATCGGGGACCGAGGATGCCGGACGGAAGCTCTTGTATGCCCGACTCGTCCGACCTCAAGACGTCGAGTGGCTGGTAGACCAATTGATGACGGCGTCCGACGAGGCGATCTGCAGGGTCTGGTCCGACGTTGCCGCCGAACTCTATCGCGCGTGGCCGTGCGAAACCCTCGGTCCGTTTCGCACTCTCTATCATCACGCAGAAGCCCCGACGGTGTTCACGGCCCTTCTCCGGCCGCTCTTGGAGCCGGTAGCCGTGAGTTCTCCGGAAGCCGAGAGAATGCGCCAAGATCTTGCACGGTTCCGCGCGTCCGAAGCAGACTCGGAGCGTCTCGAGCAAGAGATTGGCTCCCAGCGGGCCGAACACGAACGACTCGGTCAGGACGAGTTGGTCGCCGCCGTCACGAGGCTGTCCGAAGGATCCGTGAATGCTTGGCCCCGACTGGCCTTCGCGCTACTCGTCGGGCAACGCCGTGACATCAACTTGCAATACGCATTCGATCTGACAGCGACGCCAGGGTGGGCGACCCTACGGCCCGAGGATTTACCCCTCCTGCCCGAGGCCGCGGAGTGCTTCCTTTCACACGGTCGACCCTTCAACATCTACACCCGGCTGGCCGGATTGAAGGCACTCCACTACTTGCGAACGGCCACCCCGAATCGATTCACCGGTCTGCCGGAGGCCATTTGGCTGACGTGGCTGCCGGCAGTGGTCTGGTACGTCTTTACCGACTCCGAGGAACGCCGGCGGCTGTTTGCGGAGGCATATCGCCGCCTGCCGGATGAGACGTTGGCCGCTTGGCGGGAGTGGGCCATCCAGCTGGACACCGTCGCGTACCACGCCGCCCCGAGCCTCCTGTTCGGTTCGCGGTGGGATGACCGCACCACGAGGCTCGTGCGGCAAGTTCTGCAGGACACCGCCCTGCGGCCAGCAGTGCGGCAGATCCTCTGGGACGGACTACTCGCACAAGATGTCGGGGCAGATGCGGAAGCGGCCGGAGCGCTGACCTCTCCGCCGGCAGATGCCATCCACGCGGACGACCGGCACGTCGTCGCAGCAGCATTGATGGCCCACGCCCCGCGGATCCTCTTCTCGTTGTTGGACCGGATCGAGGTGGCCTCGCCCGGCTTCTTCTCACGCTGGATGCTGCACCTCGCCGCCAAGGTGCGGGACGACCGGTGGGGAACGTTCCTCCGAGTGCTGACTGACGCCGAACTCGGCGAATTGTATCGTCGGATGCACGCCGCGTTCCCGCCGGCCGAGGACGACGCCCAGGAGCGGGTGGATGAGCACGCGGTCACGCCGCGGGACGAGTTGGCAGAGTGGCGGTCGGGCGTAATCGGTGAACTCGAGGCCTGTGGGACCGTCGCGGCGTGCGACGTGATCGCCCAACTGGCGACAGCATACCCCGAAGCCGATCACCTGCGATGGCGGCAGACGACCGCACTCGGCAACGTCCTCGAAGCGACGTGGCGACCGCCGACGCCGGCCGACGTACGGACGTTGTTCCGCGAGGCGGATCGGCGACTGGTCCGCGGGGCTGCCGACCTAGCCGCCATAATCCTCGAATCGCTCGACCGGTATAAGGCCGAACTCCAAGGGCACACGCCGTCGGCGTTTCAGTTGTGGAACGTGTGGGCCACCAAAGGCAAGGACGGCAAGAAGTCGAACAAGTACCGGCCGAAAGAGGAGAACCGCGTGTCCGACGCGATCGCGCTCCACTTGCAGCGGGATCTAGCCGGCCGTCGGGTTGCCGTCAACCGCGAGGTCGAGGTGCGGCCGGCACAGGGCGGCGGGGCCGGCGAGCGGACCGACATCCACGTCGTCGCTTGGTCAGCCGGGCGGCAAGACCCGGTTACCGTCGTCATCGAGGTCAAGGGCGGCTGGCACGCCGAAGTGCGAACCGCCATGCAAACACAACTCCGAGACCGTTACCTCGCGGACAGCCGGGTCACCCACGGCGTCTACCTCGTGGCATGGTTCTGCTGCCCGCAGTGGGACACCGACGACGACCGGCACGCCGATCATCGAAACCGCGTCGGCGACGTGCTCGCAGTGACGCGGCAGGATTTCGTTGTCCAAGCCTCCCAACTGAGTCAGCCGCCGGTTCTGCTGCGGGCAGTCGTGCTCGACGCATCCCTAAGGTAAGGGGACGTTGATCGTCACGCGATCCGCGGCACCTCCGAAGTGTCACGTCTTGGCCTCAAGATCCCTGTATGTGGTCAATGACAGGTTCCTCATGACTGTAACCCGCCCTGCGTGGGTTTTTCTGTACCGCTGAGTTGGGGCATTGGATAGACTGTCGTCCACCTCGACTCATGGTGAGCCGAGCGGATCCAACCAGTACGGAGTTCACGGCGGTAACCCGCGGCGAGCGAGCCGCGATCACAATCTGAAAGGCCAAGCGTGAGCTTGGCTCCGCTTCCGACAAACCGACCAAGCGTGGGCAAAAACCCACGGCGTTTACAAAGGCGGACCCAACCGCGCCCCGAAAGGGGCGGCGGCCGGGGTCCGTTTTGTAGGCTCTTGGTCGGGCCTGTCGGAGCGGCTTCGTGTCCGCCGCTCCGTCATTTAGGGCCCACCATGTCGCTCCAAACATTCTGCCCGCGCTGCAACGCACCTGTCATCGTCCACGCGTCCGCCGCCGAGCAGACAATCGGCTGCCCGAATTGCAAGTCACCCTTCGTCGTTCCGCCAGCTTCACCTACCGCCCCCTTCCAAGTCATCGACGGCGAAACTGAAGGACGAAGGAAACTCAAACAGTACGGCTCTGCGGCCCGGCCGCTGTTTCCAGCCAGTTTCCACGTCGCCGCGTGGATGGCGATTGTGACGATGGCCGTGTGTTGGATATTCTTCGTGATACAGAACGCGGCGTACTTCAAACGTCGGCACGACATCATGAAAGAAGACGAGGAATCTTACAAGAGGCTGCGTGAAGATGTACGAGGTCAGAAATAAGAAGCCCGAACAAAATTTTTGGAAACCGTCGCGCGAGTTAGTCTGACCGAGGGCGGGCGGGATCGGTATCGTTGAGGTCAATAACGGTCGCCAGCGGTCGGAGAGGAAGACGGACACATCGAAAGCGTCCGGCGAAAATACGCCTTGCGTGAAACGTCCGGCGAGTTGGTCTGTCGGAGGGCGTGCATGGCGGGGGCCGATTGAAATTCGGACGGCTCGCGGGCCTCCTGGGGCTCGTCGGCCTTTCCCCGTGCTCGATGGCGGGGGCGGATTGAAACGGGAAGTCGGCGGCCCAATCCTCGTGTTCCAATCGCGATTTGCGGGAGAGGTGCACGAGAACGCTTTGCGGATCCGCCGGGCGGCAATCGCCCCGTACCCCCCCTTCGTCGCGGAAATTTTCCTGCATCTCGCCACGTGCCGCGACGCCGCCGGGGACCGCAAGGGTGCCGAAGAGATGTTCGTCGCGGGCCTGGACGCCGTCCGCCGCAGGTACGGCGAGAACCACGTGAAGACGCTTCAGATTTACTACATGTTCGCTCACTTCCACACCTAAGCCACCGCGTGATCCGCAAGGTTATCGGGCGCACCGTCGCAGTCTGTTAAACGACACCGCCGGCCGGCCGCCGCTGGAATTCGACGGCCTGGTCACCGACTAAACTTGCATAGGGCGTTTATTAGATTCGCTGAACGAATCCCAATTGTCACTTGAACCGCGTGGTTTGATCCCTAAAACCTAAAGAGTCAAAATTGTCGGAAGACTAACTAACGAGGAACCCGCCCGACGCGGAGGCCTTTTTAGACGAGTAAGCCGGCGTGATCAAATCCCTTCGGGGGTTCGGTCACGCCGGCTTTTTTTTTGCCCGCGTGGACCGAACGATCGCCAAAGTGGACCGAACGATCGCCAAAGAACGGGCGGAAGCCGAGATGATACACCCAAGCCGAACAAATGCCCGAGGCGCCTATCGCGTTCGTGCAACTGCGGACGGGCAACTACGTGCCGAAGTCAGTGACCGCGGTTCTAAGCGAGGGCACGCTCGTCATCACGATGCACGAGGTTCTGTCGCCGGCCGAGCGGGATTTGGCCAAGACTCTGGTGGGGTCGGCCAGATGCAGGAACTCCACCGCCAAGGGTTCGCCACTTCCTCTGCCACGTTGCGGAAAAGAGCTCAAGTGAAGTACCGAGATGGAGGTGCGCGAGGCAACCGCGGAAAACGAGCCGGCGTGTGCGGCGCCGTGGTGCAGGCGTTCACGACCGGCATCGTCGTCCAGGTGTGCTTGCTCGACGGGCACGCCCCGACGGAAGCGTGGAGTGGAAGCGAACCCGGCAAATAGCCGCGCATCGCCCCGGTAGGGAGTCCATGGATCAGTCCCGAACGACCGTCGGCCAGAAGATCGCCCAGACGGTCCGCGAAATCGAGCGGCGACACATGCGGCACCGGCGCGACTGGGTCGCCGTCTTTTTGAACGAGGAGACGGTCGTGATCGCGGTACACGGCATCCTGACGGCCGCGGAAAGCGCGATCGCCGACACGTCGGCCGAACTTCGGGAATTCCAGCAACGGCTGTTCGCCAACATCGCCCTGGTCCAACGGATCGAGAGCCTCTCCGGGATGGGCGTCCTTGACACGACCGTGGAACTGGACCCGACGACCGGCGACCTGGCCCTGCTGTTCAGAACGGACACGGCGGGGGCGGGATTTCCCGCTCTCGCCCGGCCGGGCCGGAACAGCTCGCGCCTGGACCGGCATCGTTTGAGCGGCCCGATGGCGGGACCCGCAGCACCAAACCAACCGGATGTTTCATCCGGGGACGATCGCCCGAGGCTTGACAACAGGAGTTCACGATGAAGACCGACACGCAACTGCAGAAGGACGTCATGGACGAGATCAAGTGGGAGCCGTCGACCACGGCGGCCTCGGTCGGGGTGACGGCGAAGGACGGGGTGGTGACGCTGACCGGCACGGTCGCGTCCTACGCCGAGAAGTGGGCGGCGGAGCGGGCGGCGCAGCGGGTCGAGGGGGTCAAGGGCCTCGCCCAGGAGATCGCGATCAAGCCGTTCGGCTTCCACGTCAAGAACGACACGGAGATCGCCGACGCGGCGGTCACCGCCCTGAAGTGGCACGTCTGGGTGCCGACCGGCGTCCAGGCGACCGTCGCCCAGGGGTGGGTCACGCTGAAGGGCGCCGCGGATTGGGAATACCAGCGGACCGCGGCCCACGACGCCGTCTGCTTCATGCCGGGGGTGAAGGGGGTGTCGAACGACATCACCCTCAAGCCGAAGGTCAAGCCGGCGGGCGTCAAGGACCAGATCGAGAAGGCGTTCGTCCGGAACGCGGAGATCGACGCGGGGACGGTGAAAGTGGCCGCGGACGGCGGCGCGGTGACGCTGTCCGGCAGCGTCCGAACGTGGAACGAAAAGGACCAGGCCGGTACGGCCGCGTGGAACGCCCCCGGCGTCAACAGCGTGACGAACGACATCATCGTTTCCTATGCGTGATCGCATCGACCGTTGAAGGGGCGAGACGGCTCACCCCTCCCTCACACCAGGAGTTTGAGCAATGTCCGAGACCAAGACCAAGCAGCAGGGCGAGCGTCACGCCACCATGCGCGTCATCGAGTTGGTTGGAGAGTCGAAGGAGAGTTGGGAGGACGCGGCTCAACGGTTGGTGAAGCGGGAGTCCGCGAAGCACAAGAACATTACCGGACTGGACGTGCTCCGCAGCACGGCCATCGTCCGGGAGGGCAAGATCGTGGAGTACCGCATAGACGCGAAAGTGGCCTACGCGACCGAACCCGACCGGGGCGAGGAGTGATCGACGCACCCCGGGCGTCGAATACGATCCGCCCATTCCGGGCGGGCCGTGCTGTCAGGGCGGGAGCCGTTCGCGACCGTCCAAGAATCTGAATTCGACCAATCCCATTCAGGAGCTGATTATGACGAATGCATCCACGAAGCCGCACGACGGCACGGTCGTTGGCGTGGCCGGCGACAAGCTCACGACGACGTGCAGCGAGGGTAAACAACACTGTCACACGGTGGCCAAGGACGCCAAGGTGACGTGCGACGGCAAGGCGAGCAAGGCCGCCGACTTGAAAGCCGGCACGCCGGTGCGGGTGACTCCGCACAAGGACGACAAGTCGGTGGCGACGGCCGTCGATTCGGGCAAGCACATCCCGGCGGTGGCGACCGGCGCCAAAGCATAGTAACGGCGGACAACCCGCGGTGAGCCGGGCGGCCGGCCCACCGCATTCTTTCCTGGATCAGGAGATCAACACCCGTGGGACACGTTCACGTCAACTTGGGGATTCTCGCCCTCACCTGCGGCATCCTCTCGGCGAAGTGGTCGATGGAATTGGGCATGAACCAGTTCCGCCAACTGCTCTGGGGCGTCGCCGGCGTGTTGCTCGGGCCGCTGGCCCTTCTGATCCTTTACGTCCGCCATCTCGGAGCCAGGCAGGCCAATGGCGTCCACGGCGCCCAGTGGATTTCTGGTCGAGCGGCCACGACGGCGGTTGTGTCCTGAAAGCACGTCCCGGCGACAACCGAATGTGCGAGCATTGCGGCCGGAGTCACCTTCCGATCGCTCCATCCCCCGACTTACGACAAGGAAATCACCATGCGAAAGTATATCAGTGGACTGGCCCTGCTCTTGGCCGCGTTCGCGTCCGAAGCGGCCGCCCAGTACCAGACCGTCATCACCCCGCCCGCGGGCGGCGTGCCCATCGTCGCCGGCGGTTGGTACACGGCCGGCACCGTGTTCGCCAACGGAATGGCCTACCCGGCGGGGCCAGTCGTCGAGGACGTCGGCTCGGTCGCACAGGCCTCGTACTCCGTTCCAACCGTCGTCGGCTATCCAGCGTCGTTCGGCTCCAACTACTACTACGGCGGATACCCTCAGAGTTCCTACTACGGCCCCGGTTACTCGTCGTTCGGTCTGGGCATCGGCTTTGGGACCAGCGGCTACGGCTACAACCGCGGCTACGCGGGCTACGGCTTCCGCTCCTATCCGAGCAATCGCGGCTACGGCGGTTACAGCAATTTTGGGCCGGGTTACGGTCGCGGCTACTCCGGGAACCGTGGGTACGGCGGTGGCAACGGCGGGCGGCGGCGTTAACGCGCCACGGAATCGAACGGTCTCACGGAAAGCCCGCCGGGTCTTCCGCCCTCATCTCACACTCTGGAGGAACACCCCATGAAAGAATCAGCTCTTGCCAAGGCCCCCCGTGCGGCGGCCCCGCCGCCGCATGAGGTGCAAGCGTTCGGCACGGTCGCCGAAATGCCCATCGCCCTCGCCGAGGCCGCCCGGCGGGAAGGGGCGGACAACCTGAACCAGCTCCTGGCCGACACGATCACCCTCCGCGACCTGTACCGCAAGCACCACTGGCAGGCGTCTGGGCCGACCTTCTACATGCTCCACCTGCTGTTCGACAAGCACCACCGGGAGCAGGACGAGTTGGTGGACGCCATCGCCGAGCGGGTCATGCAACTCGGCGGCGTGAGCGTGGCGATGGCCGCCGACGTGGCCGAGACGACCCTCATCCCCCGGCCGCCGAAGGGCCGCGAACGCACGGCCGAACAGGTGGCCCGCTTGCTGTACGCGCACGAAATCGTCCTGGAGGAGGCCCGCGCCATGGCCCGGTACGCCGAGCGCGACGGGGACGTCGGGACCGGCGACCTGATCGTCAGCGATGTCATCCGCACGAACGAGACGCAAGTCTGGTTCGTGGCCGAACACCGAACCGCCGTCCCGGCGGAAGTCGAGTGACCCCCCCCGCGCTCCCCGGCCGGCGCGGGAGATGTTCCGCTGGCAATAACCGTATCTGCCCTCGGCCGGGTCGTGTAGACCCGGACGCATCCGCTTAACCAAAGAGAAACACATGTCTGTTTCCGCGCTTCGGATTCTCAGCAACGTCTGCCTGGTCGCCGGGTTCGCCTCGATCCTCGCGGCCATCCTGATCTGGTTCATCTCGAAAGAGCCAGACCTCGCCCACGGGGAGCGGTTCGGGATCTTCGTCGGCCTGTGGGCGCCCACCTTCTTCATTCTGTCCGACCGGATTGATCGGTACGCCACGGGCCGGCGGGTGGCGGCGTGAACCGGAAGAGGCCGCCGTCGTCCTCGGCCTCGCACGGGAGGTCACGAACCTTCGATGCGAGAGATCTTTACCGTAACGGGAGTTCAACCATGCTAAGGCCAGCACTGTGTCGGTGCGAAGCGGATCGGGCGACGGAGGGCTACTGCCGGACTGACCGAGAACTCGTGGAAGCCAACCGGCGCCTGCGCGAGTTTCTCGCGCTGCTCGGCCACGAGTTGCGCTCCCCCTTGACCGCGATGCATTACGCCCTGTGCGTGCTGAAACAGCAAGGGGTCGATGCCGACAATCGAGATCGCAATTGGGGCGTGATGGACCGACAGTTGCAGTTCATGGCCTGTCTGGTCAAGGACCTCATGGACGTTTCCGGCATCGAACTCGGCAAGGTCCAGTTGCACATCCAACCCCTGAACCTGGCACAAGCCCTGGTCCGGGCGGCGGAGACCGTCCGTGCCTCGATCGGAGAACGCGGCCGTCGGTTCGAAGTGATTTGCGCGCCGGAAGCCGAGTGACCTCCGCGCCGCACCTCGGACGGCGAATACCCAGTTCAAAACAGTAGGAATCGACGATGACGCGCGACGAATCAGACTTGAAGAAAGGCACTTGCCCGAAATGTGGCGCCCAGGACATCCATGCCCAACATCGGGCATACTGGTCCCGCAACTTCCTGCCCGTTGGGTGGTGGAGCCGGGCGAGGATCTGCAACTACGCGTGTGTCACGTGCGGCTATTTGGAAAGCTACATCGAGCCGGATGACAGAAAGAAAGTCGCTCAAAAGTGGGATCGCGTTGCCCAGGCCGAACCAGCTTGATCCGATCGCGTACCATGCACGCGAAAGGGCTAAACGGCGTAATGGGCGTACGGGCCGCTAAGGGCCGTCAGACCTGACGCCCCCCCAAATACCGTCGAACTCGGGACAGCCAGAAACCATTCGAGAGGTCCACACCGTGACGACAGCTATTTCGCTCGACCCACCGTCGCACCTGACCGGGCATCACCGGAACACCTATGACGCGATCCGCCGTCACCCGACGGCGCACAACCTGGAGTGGCACGACGTCCGCTCGCTGCTCGACGCCATCGCCGTTGTGATCGAGGGGGACAACGGTAGCCTCCGCGCAACGCGAAACGGGCACACGGCGCTGTTGCACGCGCCCAAACACAAGGACGCCCCGGCCGAGATGGTCCTGGCCATTCGCCGGTTCCTGGAGGTGTCGGCAACGCCCGCCGCCGCACCGACCGCCGCCGCCGCGGACTTGCTCGTCGTCATCGACCACCACGAGGCGAAGGTGTACCGTGTCGAATCGCATGGATCGGTCCCGCAGAAATTGGTGCCGTACGACCCACAGGGCCACGGCCGCCACTTGCACTCCGCCCACGAGTGGACCGACGGCAAGCGGCAGCCGGAGCGGAAAAGTTACTACGAGGCGGTTGCCCGGACACTGGGCGGGGCGGACCGGATCGTCCTGTTTGGCGCCGGTACGGGGCGGAGCAACGCCATGGACCAACTGATGGCCGACCTGACGGCCCGCCACCCGACGGTGGCGGCCAAGGTGATCGCCGCGGTCGTCCTGGAGGTCCACCACACGACCGAAGAGCAACTCCTGGCGGAAGCCCGCAGCGTCTTCGCCCGGTTCGACGGCGTGAACCCGGTCCCGGCGGAGGGCGCACGATGACGTGGCACGACTGGTACGACGCGCTGGCGAAACCCCCGTGGACGCCGGCCCCGGCGACCATCTCGTTTATTTGGAGCCTGCTCTATCCGGGGATTCTGCTGAGTTTCGGCTTCGTCTTCCTCCAGGGCACGCGGGGCCGCCTGCCGAAACCGGTCTGGTTGTCGTTCGCCCTCAACTTGTTGGCTAACCTCGCGTTCATGCCCCTCTTCGCCGGGTTAAGGAACGTCCACTGGGCCACGGCCGACATCCTCGTGGTGTGGGCCACGTTGATTTGGTGCGCGGTCGCCGTCTGGCCGTACTACCGCTGGGTCGCGCTGGTCCAACTGCCCTACTTCGTCTGGGTGTCGATCGCCGGGGTCCTGCAACTGTCGATCGCGTGGATGAACTGGTAGGCCTCGATTCACCTCGACCCATTTCGGTCCGAGGCGTCCGTTTCAATGTCAGCAAAGGCAATGTCCCATGAAGAACTCCAACTCCGTCGTCGCCGTCTTCGACTCGCACGACCAGGCCGAGGCGGCCGTCCGCAAGCTCCAGAAGGACGGCTTCGACATGAAAAAGTTGTCGATCGTGGGCAAGGACTACCACACGGAGGAGCACGTCGTCGGGTACTACAACGCCGGCGACCGGATGATGTACTGGGGCAAGCAGGGGGCGTTCTGGGGCGGCTTCTGGGGACTGCTGTTCGGCTCCGCGTTCTTCTGGGTGCCGGCCGTCGGCCCGCTCCTGATGGCCGGCCCGCTGGTCGCCTCTTTCATCGCCGCCCTCGAAGGCGCTGCGGTGGTGGGCGGGCTGAGCGCCCTTGGCGCCGCGCTGGCCAGCGTCGGCATTCCGGAGAACAGCATCGTGCAGTACGAGACCGAGGTGAAGAACGGCAAACTCCTGCTCGTCGCCCACGGAACGGTCGACCAGGTGGAAAAGGCCAGGGGCCTCCTTGGGCACTCCAAGGCGAACGTGACGGTTCACGACAAAGCGGACATGGCCATCGCGTGACGCGACAACGGTGCGGCTAGTTTCAAAGAGGGTTCCCGTGCGGAAGTATTTTTCCATCGGCTTGGCGCTCGCTCTCGTCCTCGGCGGAGCCGCGTACTGGCTGTGGGCGCCCGCTCGGGCGTCGGGCGTGACGTTCCTGACCGAACCCGTCACGCGGGGGGAACTGCTCGCCACCGTCGGCGGGACGGGCACGCTCGAACCCGAAGACGTGATCGACGTCGGGACACAAGTCGCCGGGTTGATCAAAACGTTCGGCAACGGGACGGACGGCAAACTCATCGACTACGGGTCGCCCGTCGGGCCCGGAACGGTCCTGGCGCGAATAGACGACGCGCTGTACGCGGCCCGGGCGGAGCAATCCCGCTCGCTCGTGGGGTCGGCGGAACAGAAAGTCCTTCAAACCAAGGCGAAGGTGGACGAAGCGGTGGCGAACACCAACACCAGCCGCGCGGCCTTGATGCAGGCCCAGGCCCGCGCCAACCAGAGCAAGCGCGACTGGGACCGCGCGAAGACGATGAAAGCCTCCGCGACCATCTCGGACCAAGAGTACGACGCGGCCCAGAGCGCGTTCGAGGTCAACACCGCGGGCGTGGTCGTGTCCGAGGCGACTATCGCGCAGGCGGTCGCCACCGAGGCCGATTTCCGCGCCTCGGTCGGCGACGCCGAGGCGGCCGTTCGCACGGCAAAGGCCGTCCTCCGTCAGGACGAGATCAACCTGGGCTACTGCATCATCAAGTCGGACGTGGCCGGGACGGTCATCGACCGCCGGGTGACGATCGGCCAGACGGTGCAGTCCTCGTTCAACACGCCCAGCCTGTTCCTCATCGCCAAGGACCTGAAGAAGATGAAGGTGTGGGCGTCGGTGAACGAGTCGGACATCGGTCAGATCCACGTCGGCCAGGCGGTCGCGTTCACGGTCGATGCGTACCCGAAGAAGACCTTCCGCGGCGCCGTCGCCCGCGTTCGCTTGAACGCCACCAACACCCAGAACGTCGTCGTATACACCGTCGAGGTGACGACCGACAACCCGGACGGCCTGCTGCTGCCGTACATGACCGCGAACCTCAAATTCGAAGTGGACCGGCGGGCCGACGCCCTGCTCGTTCCGAACGCGGCTTTGCGGTACCGCCCGGCGGCCAACCTCGTTTCCGGCACGGCCTCTGGTTCCAAGCAGTCCGGCGGCGCCGGCGACAAACCGAATCCCGGCGTCGTCTACGTCGAGGACGCCGGGAAGTTGCGGGCCGTCCCGGTCGAACTCGGCCTGACCGACGGCACGATGACCGAGGTGGTGGCCGGCGACTTGCCCGCCGGGGCCGCGGTCATCGTCGGCGAGTCCCGCAGCGGCGGCACGCCGAACACGGCCGAGAACCCGTTCGCACCGAAACCGGGCGGGAAGAAATAGGAGCCGCGGGCATGGAACTCATCACCGTGAAGGATGTCTGGAAGACGTACCGCGTCGGCGGGGAAGACCTTCACGTCCTCAAGGGGGTCTCCATGAACGTCCGCCGCGGCGAACTGGTCGCCCTCACCGGCTCCTCCGGCGGCGGCAAATCGACCCTCATGAACACCCTCGGCTGCCTCGACCGGCCGACCTCAGGGAACTACTGGCTCGACAACGTGGACGTCTCCGGCCTGGACCCGTCGGCCCGCGCCGTCACCCGCGGGCGGAAGATCGGGTTCGTGTTCCAGAACTTCAGCCTGCTCGCCCGCACGAGCGCGCTCGACAACGTGTTGATGCCGCTCACCTACGCGACTCAGCGGCCGACGCCGGCGGACGGCCGGAAGCGGGCCGTCGCCCTCCTGGAGCGGGTCGGGTTGGCCAACCGGATGGACCACTACCCGTCCCAGTTGTCCGGCGGGCAACAGCAGCGGGTGGCCATCGCCCGGGCCCTCGTCAACAACCCGGCCCTCCTCCTGGCCGACGAACCGACCGGCAACCTGGACTCGAAGACCAGCGTCGAAATCCTCGACATGTTCAAGCGGCTCAACGCGGAGGAAGGGTTGACGGTCCTCCTCGTCACGCACGACCCGGCCGTGGCCGCGACCGCCCATCGCGTGATCTTCATGAAGGACGGGCTGATCGAATCCGGGGCCTTCGCCCCGGAGCTTGCGGGAGAATCGACGTGACCCTTTTCCCGCCGACGTTCGCGGTCGCGCTGCACGCGCTGCGGCGGAACCTGGTCCGATCCGCCCTCACCACCCTCGGCATCGTCATCGGCGTCGGGGCCGTCATCGCGATGGTCGAGATCGGGCAGGGATCGAAGCGAGCAGTGGCCGAGAGCATCCAGAGCCTCGGCGCGAACAACCTGCTCGTGATGCCGGGGCAGGCGTCGAGCGGGGGCGTCAGCTTCGGCGGCGGATCGACGCCCACGCTGACGCCGGGCGACGCGGACGCCATCGTGCGCGAGGTGTCGAGCGCGGTGGCGGTCGCCCCGGTCGTGCGGGCCCGCACCCAGGTGATCGCCGGCGGGAAGAACTGGGTTCCGTTGTACATCTACGGCACCACGTCCGACTTTCTTTCTGTCCGCGACTGGGCGGTGGCCGACGGCCGGGCCTTCGCCCCGGCCGAGAACAACGGCATGGCCAACGTCTGCCTCGTCGGGCGGACGATCGCCCGCCAACTCTTCGGGTCCGCCTCGCCCCTCGACCAGACGCTCCGCGTGAACAACACCCCCCTGCGGGTGATCGGCGTGCTGGTTGCGAAGGGGGCCAACACGTTCGGGGCCGACCAGGACGACATCGTCCTCGCCCCATGGCAGACGATCAAGTTCAAGGTGTCCGGCCAGTCCGCCCAGACGGCCAACCAGAGCGTCGCGGCCGCCGCCGGGGCGACCGGCAACTCGAGCACGCGGTTCCCCAGCCAGCAGCCCAGCCCGTACCCGCTCCAGACGGCGACGGAGGCGGCCGACTTCCCCGCCCCGCCGCTGCCGACATTCGTCGATCAAATTCTGGTGCGCATCGGCGACGAGGCGGACATCCCCGGGGCGACCCGGCAGATCTCCGTCTTGCTCCGCGAGCGGCACCGCACCCGGTCCAACCAGCCGGACGATTTCAACATCCGCGACACGGCCGAACTGTCCAGCGCGGCCGTGGCAACCGCCCAACTCATGAGCGGCCTGCTCCTGGCCGTCTCGCTCATCTCGCTCGTGGTGGGCGGCGTCGGCATTATGAACATCATGCTCGTCTCCGTCACGGAACGGACGAAGGAGATCGGCCTGCGGATGGCGGTCGGCGCACGCCCGAAGGACATCCTGTGGCAATTCCTTGTCGAGGCCATCGTTCTCTGCCTGGCGGGCGGGGCGGTCGGCATCCTCTGCGGGTGGGGCGGGGCCTGGGCGGTCCGCACCTTCCTCCACTGGCGGACGGAGCCGTCGATTCCTGCCGTGATCGCGGCCGTCGGCGTTTCGGCCTTCGTCGGCGTCGCGTTCGGGTTCTACCCGGCCTGGAAGGCGTCGCGTTTGGACCCGATCGACGCCCTGCGGTACGAGTAAGATGTCGATCTCCGAAAATTCCCTCGCACAGTAATGTGATGAACAAATTAACACAGACCGCACGAGATCACGCGCTACCCGATTGGGTCTGCTGTTCCGTACCCGACCTGTGGCTGAGGAAGGCCGCGCCCGTCGCGGCACTCTGCGTCCTGGCCCTCGTCACCAGCCTGGTCTTGCGGTTTGCATTCGACGCACCGCCGTCGACCTATCAGATCCCCCTGTGGGTCGCGCTCGTGCTCGGCGGGGGGCCGTTCCTGTACGACTTGCTGCGGAAGCTCCTGAAAGGGGAATTCGGCTCGGACTTATTGGGCGGCATTTCCGTCGTCACGGCCGTGCTGCTGGGCGAGTACCTGGCCGGGGCGATTATCGTCTTGATGCTCTCCGGGGGCGAGGCCCTGGAGCGGTACGCCCTGCGGAGCGCCTCCTCGGTGCTTTCCGCCCTGGCGAAGCGGATGCCGTCGATCGCCCACCGGCGACGCCCCGGGGGAATCGTGGACGTCGAGTTGGCCGAGATCGCTGTCGGCGACACGCTCGTGATTTACCCGCACGACATTTGCCCCGTGGACGGCGTGGTGATCGAGGGGCACGGCCTCATGGACGAATCCTACCTGACGGGCGAGCCGTTCCAGATCACCAAGACCACCGGGTCCGGCGTCATCTCCGGCGCGGTCAACGGCGAGTCGGCGCTGACCGTCCGCACGACCCACCTCGCGGCCGATTCCCGGTACGCCAAGATCATGACCGTGATGCGCGAGTCAGAATCGCAGCGGCCGCACCTCCGGCGGCTCGGCGACCGCCTCGGCGCGATCTACACGCCGATCGCCCTCGCGTTGGCCCTCCTCGCCTGGGCGGTCAGTGGGGACGCCCTGCGCTTCCTCGCCGTGCTGGTGATCGCGACCCCGTGCCCGCTGCTCATCGCGATCCCGATCGCCATCATCGGATCGATCTCCTTGTGCGCCCGGCGTGCGATTATCGTCAAGAGTCCCGTGGCGCTCGAACAGATCGCCGGGTGCCGCACCGCGATTTTCGACAAGACCGGAACCCTGACGTACGGCGAGCCGAACCTGACGGGGCAGTCCGTCGCCGCGGACTTCGACCGGAAGGACGTGCTGACCCTGGCGGCCAGTCTCGAACGGTACTCGAAGCACCCGTTGGCCCGCGCCATCCTCGCGGCGGCGACCGACGAGGGGATCCAACTGCCGGAAGCGATCGACGTCCGCGAGCAACCGGGGCAAGGCCTCGGCGGAACCGTCGCGGACCACGCGGTGTTGATTACCAGTCGCACCAAAATGATCGCGCACCGCACGGCTGGGGCCGACCAACTCCCGACGGTCACGAACGGGCTGGAGTGCGTCGTGGTGATCGACGGGCGGTACGCGGCGACGTTCCAGTTCCGGGACGCGCCGCGGAAGGAGAGCCGGTCTTTCGTGAACCACCTCGGGCCGAAGCACCAATTCCAGCGGGTGATGATCGTCTCGGGGGATCGCGAGTCCGAAGTGAAGTACCTCGCCGAGCAGATCGGCATTGCCGAAATCTATGCCGAGCAAAATCCCGAACAGAAGCTGTCCATCGTTCGGGCCGCGACCGTGAAGGCGAATACCCTCTACGTCGGCGACGGCATCAACGACGCCCCCGCCATGATGGCGGCCACGGTCGGCATGGCGATCGGCCAGAACAGCGACGTGACGGCCGAAGCGGCGGCGGTCGTCGTCATGGACAACTCGCTCGAAAAAGTGGACGAGTTCATGCACATCAGCCGGCGGATGCGGACGATCGCGCTCCAGAGCGCGATCGGCGGGATGGCCCTCAGCGCGCTCGGCATGGTCCTCGCCGCGACCGGCCACTTGAGTCCCGTGAACGGCGCCGTCGCGCAAGAAGTGATCGACGTGCTCGCCGTGCTCAACGCCTTGAGAGCCGCGTTCGCACCCAAGGTCATTCACGACCTGTAACGAGAAGCGCAGCGCCATGAGTTCACGCGATCCCGACGTCCGTAATCGAAAGTGGAGCGCCCCCGCATGAATGCCTCCGCCGCACCACGCCCCGTGCTGCCCAAGTCGATCCCGCACGGGCCGCCGAAGCCGTCGTCGGCCGTCCGGGTGTCGCCGCGGCTGATCGAAGCCGCCCGGAATGAGATCGACGCGGTCGTGCGGACGTTGGACACGACGAAGCTGGGCCTCGCCCCGGCCGAGGCCGAGGCGCGGTTGCGCCAGTACGGCCCGAACGTCGTCGCGGCGGACCAGCGGCACGCCCTCCTCCGCTTGCTCCGACGGGCGCTCGTCAACCCGCTCGTGATCCTCCTCGTCGCCCTCGCCGGGTCGTCGTTCGCGACCGGCGACTTTCGCGCGGGGTCCGTCATGCTGGTCATGGTGGCCTTGGGGGTCGTTGTCCGGTTCGTGCAGGAGGCCCGCGCGGACACCGCCGCTGCCAAGCTGCGGGCGATGATCAGCGTCCACGCCACCGTCCTCCGCGGCGGCCCGTCGCAAGAACTGCCGGTATCGAACCTGGTCCCCGGCGACGTGGTCGAGCTGGCCGCCGGCGACATGATCCCCGCCGACGTGCGGCTGCTCGCCTGCAAGGATCTGTTCGTCGTGCAGGGGAGCCTGACCGGGGAGGCGTTCCCGGTCGAGAAGTTCCCGGCCCGCGAGCCGGCCGGGGACCGCTCGCCGCTGGAGTTCGCCAACGTCTGCTACCTCGGCACCAGCGTCGAGAGCGGCACGGCCACGGCCGTCGTCGTCGCGACCGGGCTGACTACCGTCCTCGGCGGCATCTCCTCCGCGCTCGTCGGGCAACAGCCGCCGAGCAGCTTCGACCGCGGCATGACGCGGTTCACGTGGCTGATGATCCGGTTCATGGTCGTGATGGTGCCGCTCGTGTTCGTCATCAACGGGTTGACCAAGGGCGAGTGGGGCGAGGCGTTCTTCTTCGCGATGGCGGTGGCCGTCGGGATGACGCCGGAGATGCTGCCGATGATCGTCGCCGTGTGCCTGTCGAAGGGCGCGATGGCCATGTCCCGCAAGAAGGTGATCGTCAAGCGGCTGAACGCGATCCAGAACCTCGGCGCGATGGACGTGCTGTGTACCGACAAGACCGGCACGCTGACGCAGGACCGCATCATCCTGGAACGGTATTGCGACGTGAAGCTGAAGCAGGACGACGACGTGCTGACGCTCGCGTACCTGAACAGCCACTTCCAGACCGGCCTGCGGAACCTGATGGACAGGGCCGTCCTCACGCACACCGAAATCCACGCCCACCCGTCGTTCGAGGGGTACGCCAAGGTCGACGAGATCCCGTTCGACTTCTCCCGGCGGATGATGTCCGTCGTCGTGCAGAAGCCGGACGGCCGGCACCGGCTGATCTGCAAGGGCGCGCCCGAGGCGGTCTACCCGCACTGCACGACGTACGAACTCGACGGGCAGGCGCACCCCGTCAACGAGACGATCCGCGGCGAACTGCGGCACGAGTTCGACCGGCTCAGCGCCGACGGGTTCCGGGTTCTCGCCGTGGCGTACCGCGATTGCGACCCCAAGGCCGTTTACGCCAAGGCCGACGAGCAGGGGCTGACGCTCCGCGGGTACGTCGCGTTCCTCGACCCGCCGAAGGACTCGGCCCGCGAGGCCATCGCCGCGCTCCAGCGGATCGGCGTCGCGGTGAAGGTACTAACGGGGGACAACGAGTTGGTCAGCCGGAAGATCTGCCGCGAGGTCGGCATCCCCACCGACGCGACGCTGTTGGGCGGGCAGGTCGAGGCGCTGTCCGACGCGGAACTGACGGCCGCCGCCGCGAAGGCGACGCTCTTCGCCCGCCTGTCGCCGGCCCACAAGCAGCGGGTGATCCAGAGCCTGCAAGCGGCCGGGCACGTCGTCGGGTTCATGGGCGACGGGATCAACGACGCCCCGGCCCTCCGGGCGGCCGACGTGGGCGTGTCGGTCGATACCGCCGTGGACATCGCGAAGGAGTCGGCGGACGTCATCCTGCTGGAGAAGAACCTGCTCGTCCTGGAGGAAGGCGTCCGCGAGGGGCGGAAGGTCTTCGCCAACATCGTCAAGTACGTCCGCATGGGGGCGAGTTCGAACTTCGGCAACATGTTCAGCGTCCTCGGCGGGAGCATCTTCCTACCGTTCGTGCCGATGGCCCCGATCCAGATTTTGACCAACAACCTGCTCTACGACTTCTCGCAGGTGGCCATCCCGACCGACGACGTGGACGCCGAACAGATCGCGAAACCGCGGCCGTGGTCGATGGGGGCGATCACCCGGTACATCCTGTTCATCGGCCCGTGCAGTTCCGTGTTCGACTACGTCACGTTCTTCGTCATGCTCTACGCCTTCGGGTGCTGGGACCCGGCGAACGCGCCCCTGTTCCAGACGGCGTGGTTCGTCGAATCGCTGCTGACGCAGACGCTCATCATCCACGTCATCCGCACGAACCGCATCCCGTTCCTGCAGAGCCGGGCGAGTTGGCCGTTGCTGGCGACGACCCTCGCGGTGATGGTCGGCGGCGCGTCGCTACCGTTCTCGCCGCTCGGCCCGTACCTCGGCTTCCGCCCGCTGCCGCTGCTGTTCTGGCCGCTGCTCGCCAGCATCCTGCTCGGGTACGTCGCGCTCACGCAGGTCGTCAAGTCGTGGCTCTTTCGCAAGGGCTGGACGGCGGATTAGGGCTGAAACCACCGGTGGCCGAACTCTCGTCCGACTCGGTTATGGAGAATCTTCGATGCTGTTCGATCTTTCCAAGGTGACCGCCCATCAGACCTACAACTTACTGATCGGCCTAGTCGCGCCGCGGCCGATCGCCTGGATCACCAGCGTCGATCTGGCGGGGAAGCTCAATGCCGCCCCGTTCAGTGCGTACAACTACGTCGGCGTCGATCCGCCGATCATCGCCGTCGGCGTCGGCAACCGGCCCGGCCCCGGCGTCGTCGGCAAGGACACCGCGCAGAACATCCGCAACACCCGCGAGTTCGTGATCAACGTCGTGACCGAGGCCCTGGCCGAGGCGATGGTCACGACCGCCATCGACTTCCCGCCCGGCGTGAACGAGTTGGACATCGCGGGTTTGAAGACCGCCCCGTCGGCCGTCGTGTCCGTGCCGCGGATCGCGGCGGCCCCGGCGAGTCTGGAATGCCGTGAGATCGCAACGATCGAGATCGGGAACTCGCGCGTCATCCTGGGCCAGGTCGTCGCCATCCACGTGAACGACGAATTCATCGACCCGGCCGGCCCGTACGTCCGGGCCGAAGAACTTCACGCGATCGGCCGGATGAACGGCCTGGGCGGGTACGTCCGAACGCGGGACGCGTTCTTCCACATTCCCCGCACGACCTACGCCGAGTGGCTCCGGGCGAACCCGTGACCGACTCGATTCACCCGGCCGCTCCATCCGTCGAGGAGGCACTTTGAATGAACGAGAAGAACAACACGAACGACCTGCGGGCGATCGCCCATCGGGCCATGCGGGAGCGGGGACTCGAACCCGACTTCCCGCCGGATGCGATCCGCCAACTGGCCGGCATCCCGGCGAACACCCACGAACCGGACCCGGCCGTTCGGGACCTCCGACCACTCCCCTGGTGCTCGATCGACAACGACACGTCGCGCGACCTGGACCAGCTCACCGTGGCGGACCCCCTCTCCGACGGCCGGGTCAAACTCCTCGTGGCCATCGCGGACGTCGACGCGCTCGTCAAACCCGTCACGCCAATCGACCGCCACGCCCGCGCGAACACGACCTCGGTGTACACGGCCGCGCAAATCTTCCCCATGCTGCCGGAACGCCTCTCGACCGACTTGACTTCGCTAAACGAAAACGCGGACCGACTCGCAATCATCATCGAACTAGTGGTGGCCGCGGACGGGTCCATTCTCGAGTCCGCGGTGTACCGGGCCGTCGTCCGCAATCGCGCCCAACTCGCGTACCGGAGCGTGGCCGCATGGCTCGTCGGCAGTGGCCCAGTGCCGGAAAAGGTCGCGAAGACCGCGGGCCTGGACCGGCAACTGCGGCTGCAAGATCAGATCGCGCGCGTCATGAAATCGGTCCGCGACGCGCACGGCGCCTTGGACCTCGAAACGATCCAGCCGGAGGCGGTGCTGCGGGACGGGCGGGTCGTCGACCTCCGCCAGGACCGGCAGAATCGCGCCCAGGATTTGATCGCCGATTTCATGATCGCGGCCAACGCGGCGTCGGCCCAGTTCCTCCAGAAGCACGGCCGGCCGGCGTTCCGGCGGATCGTTCGCACGCCCGAGCGGTGGGATCGTATCCGCGCGGTGGCCGCGGGGTTCGCCGAGCAACTCCCGGCCGCCCCCGACTCGAAAGCCCTGGCCGCTTTTTTGACACGCCGCCGACAGGCGGACCCACTGCGGTTCCCAGACCTGTCGTTGACCGTCGTCAAGTTGCTGGGGGCCGGCGAGTACGTCGTTCAACTCCCCGGCGAAGAGTCGGCCGGGCACTTCGGGCTGGCCGTGCGGGAGTACAGCCAGTCCACAGCGCCGAACCGCCGGTTCCCCGACCTGATCACGCAGCGGTTGCTGAAAGCAACCCTGGCGGGTGTGACGTCGCCGTACACGCCGACCGAACTCGCGGCGCTGGCGACGCACTGCACCGCGCAAGAAGACGCGGCCCGGAAGGTGGAGCGGCAGGTCCGAAAATCCGCCGCGGCCCTGTTCCTGTCCGGGCGCGTCGGGGAAGTCTTCGAGGCGCTGGTGACCGGGGTGTCCGACAAAGGAACCTGGGTTCGGGTCCTGACGCCCCCGGTGGAGGGTCGGCTGACGGCCGGGTATCAAGGGATCGACGTGGGCGATCCGCTCAAAGTCCGGCTGACGGGCTTGAACGTCGAGCGCGGCTTCATCGACTTCGCGCGGGCGGAACAGGACCGGCCGACCGCGAACCCGCAGAGGTCTCCGGCCGCGGGGTAATCGGCCACACCGGCGGGAACGTATCTCGGCTCCGAGCGAACCCTTCGAAGATGCGATGCTCGCCCACGACCCACTGCGGTTGAGTCGCTTCGAGGGATCAAGTTCTGATTACCAAGTGATGCTGAGACGAGGTTCTTCCGAGCGCCGACGAGTTCGGCGGTCGGACGTTGACGGCATGTTTACCGCTTCGCATCGCGGAAGGGCGGCAACTGGACGAGCGTGAACAGGATGACTTCCTCGCCCGTCACCGTGCTGATGTCGTGATGGAGGCTCTGCACTTTCACGCCGGTGGCGTGTTCGATCATCGCTTCCATTGCCGGACGGGCGTTCTCGATCAGGTGCGTGCGGACTTGCTTCAACAGGTCACGGCCCTTGTCGGACGGGATCAACTTGACCATCTGCTTCTCGGCGGCGGTGAGGACGCCGGTCATCCGGACCACGACGAGGTCCCCGAGCAGGTGGGCGTGGATGTCCTTCGGCCCGCGGCCCATGTACTCTTGCTCGAACTTGCGCAGCCCTGTGCAAATCTCGGCTTCCATCTCGCCCTTCGTCAGCATGCCAACCTCCCCAGTTGGAACGCGGAAAGTCCCGAGCGATCTCAGGGCAAGAAGATAAACTACGAACAATTCAAAAACCTGACTCGCATATCCAGAATTCGCTTGATTTCGCGGAGGTGATGTCTAGAGTGAGGGTAATAAATATCGGATGACTAACTGAAGGGTAGCCCGGAGGATCGGGAGACCCGTCAAGAAGTAAGCCGGGGTTCGGATGGCCGTTGTGCCGCCCGAACCCCGGCTTTTTTTTCGCCCCGATGAAGGCGTTGTTATGGGCTTGATCATTCTCGCGCTTCTCGTCGTGTTGCTCCTCGGCGCCCTCCCGCGGTGGCGGTACAGCCAGGACTGGGGCTATCAGCCGACGCAGGTGGTCGGCTTGCTGTTGGTCGTGGTATTGATCCTCGTGGTCGCCGGGTACATCCCAGGGACCATCTGATCCGTAGTCGTTCGCATGTTCTGGTTCGCTGTTCGGCGAACCGGGCGAATTCCTGTCCGTCCGTTTTTCGGCCCTTCGAGTCGATCCCCGTCAAGTAGGGACGATCCGTTCTCTACCGGCGCGGCACTTCGCAACGCCGGTCGTTTCGATCTGTTGCAGGAGTTTCTTCATGAAGAGTTACATTTTGCCGAGCACGTTCGCCGTGCTGATCGCACTCGGTTGTTGGTCCGTTTTGCCCGTCCAGGCCGAGGACAGGAAGGCCGCGGTCCAGCCCGCGGCGGTGGAGACGACGGTCGTCGTCGACCACGCGGGTTGCATCGCGTGCGCCAAAATCTGTTCCGACTGCCAACTCCAGTGCGACATGTGCTTCGCCTACTGCAACGGGATGACCGCGAAGGGTCTGAAGGGGCACGAGAAGACGGCCCAACTTTGCGTGGACTGCGCCGACTGTTGCAAACTAGCCGCCACCCTTACGGCCCGTACGAGCTTGCTCTCGGCGGACGCGTGCGAGTGCTGTGCGAAGTGCTGTGACAAGTGCGCGGAGGCGTGCGAAAAAATCGACGACGACAAGCACATGCACGAGTGCGCGAAATCGTGCCGCGATTGCGCCAAGGCGTGCCGCGCGATGACCCAGACCGCGGGCAAGTAACGATCCGGTTGGCTTCCACGTGACGTCACAACAGACCTGCGGCGGGGTCCACAATACCGCGCCGCAGAATTTTTTCGGGCGAGAAGGCCCGCCCGACGGAAGGACGAATCGACATGACGACTCCGGAGCGAACCAAAGCCCAGCAGATCGCCACGGCCGCGGCCGAGTTCGAGAAGGCCCGCACCGGCCACTCGCCGACATCGGTGACGGTGGTGCTGAGCGGGGAGACGCTGGTCATCACCCTGCACGGGGCGATGTCGCCGGCCGAGCGGGCGCTGGCCGTCACCCCGACCGGGGCGGCCGAGATCCAGGCGTACCGCCGCAAACTGTTCGACACCGCCGCCGACGCCTTCCGGGCGCGGATCAAAGAGATCACCGGCGTCGAGGTCCGCGAGACGGCGGCCGAGGTCGAGCCGAAAACCGGGACCGTGGTGACGGTGTTCACGACCGGGACGGTGGTGCAAGTGTACCTGCTCGCCGACGCCGTGCCGACCGACACGTGGACGAGCGAAGCGCCGAGTGTGGGCCATGAGGGGGGAATTTCGTGATGAGCAACGCGATTCGAAACGTGGTCCGCAAGCAAACCGCCCGCTTCCGGGGGACGAACCGCTTGACACTCTCGCGCCCACACTTCGACAAGGCGAGCGACGGCGATTGGACTCACGCGAACCGTCAGGAAGTTGCGGCGTGCCCGCGCACGGTCCAACCTTCACGCACCCGCGTACTCCGGGTTTTGGTCGTCGATGACAACCCGGATTTCGCGGAAAGCTCGGCCGTCCTGCTGCGGATGTGGGGCCACGACGCGCGGGTCGCGTTCAGCGGGAAGGTGGCCCTCGAAGCCGCCACGGGCTTCCCCCCGCACGTCTTCCTGCTGGACATCGCGATGCCGCGGATGAGCGGCTACGAACTCGCCCGGCACTGCCGGGCGCGGTTCCGGGCGTCGTTACTGGTGGCGATTACTGGGTACGCCGACGCCGTCCATCGTGCCCTCGGCGAGCAGGCCGGGTTCGACCGCTACCTCGCCAAGCCGGTGGACCTCGCCGCCCTGGAAGCGTTGCTCCTGTTCGAACTCGACCGCGTGTCGAGTCCCCCCGACGGCGGGGCCGAGACGACCGACCGTCGCGACACGGAATGACCGGCCCCCGCCGCGAGCGGGGGGTCGGATCGTACAGCTCTAAACCGCGGGCCGGCAGGCACGCGGCACCGAGCTTTTTCGGAACGCCTGCCGAGGAGCATCATGATGAAGACCGATTCGCAACTGCAGAAGGACGTCATGGACGAGATCAAGTGGGAGCCGTCGACGACGGCGGCCGCGGTCGGGGTGACGGCCAAGGACGGGGTGGTGACGCTGACCGGCACGGTCGCGTCCTACGCCGAGAAGTGGGCCGCGGAGCGGGCGGCCCAGCGGGTCGAGGGCGTCAAGGGCCTCGCCCAGGAGATCGCGATCAAGCCGTTCGGCTTCCACGTCAAGAACGACACGGAGATCGCCGACGCGGCCGTCACCGCCCTCAAGTGGCACGTGTGGGTGCCGGGCGGCGTCCAGGCGACCGTCGCCCAGGGGTGGGTCACGCTCAAGGGCACCGCGGACCGGGAATACCAGCGGACCGCGGCCCACGACGCCGTCTGTTTTATGCCGGGGGTGAAGGGCGTGTCGAACGACATCACCCTCAAGCCGACGGTCAAGCCGGCGGGCGTCAAGGACCAGATCGAGAAGGCGTTCGTCCGGAACGCCGAGATCGACGCCGGGACGGTGAAGGTGACCGCCGACGGCGGCGCCGTGACGCTGACCGGCAGCGTTCGGTCGTGGAACGAAAAGGACCAGGCCGGAACGGCCGCGTGGAACGCCCCGGGCGTCAACAGCGTGACGAACGACATCGCCGTCTCGTACACGTGAGTCGGGGCCGCACTTCGCGGCCGCCCGATTTCTTGATTCCCAACCGAGGAGAAGGTTATGACGAAGACACCCGAAGGCACCCACGCGGGCAAGGTCGTCAGCGTGGCCGGTGACCAGCTCACGACGACGTGCGGCCAGGGCAAACAGCACTGCCACACGGTGGCGAAGGACGCCAAGGTCACGTGCGACGGGAAGGCCGCCAAGACGGCCGACCTGAAGGCCGGGACCGACGTCCATGTCACCTGCCACAAGGACGACAAGAGCATTGCGACGTCCGTCGACTCCGGCAAGCACATCCCGGCGACGGGCCACAAGGCGTAGGTGGAGTTTTTTAGACGACCGCGCCTTCGGCAGGAAACGCGAGGGCGCGGTCGGATTGACTAGGGGTGCACGACCCGAGGAACCGCGAACTGGCACCGAGAGAATCGAATCATGGCGACGCACGAACCCCACTACCGCGGGGTGGCCCTCGCTCAGATACCGTACTTCGTCTGGGTTTCGACCGCGGCGGCACTGCAACTGTCGATCGCCCGGATGAACTTGTGATGTCCGTGGGGCACACCGTCCCCGGTTTGACTGTCGCCCGGAACTCTCTACGCAAAGGTACCTCGGCATGTCCAACACGAACTCGGTCGTCGCGGTGTTCGCGTCGCACGATCAGGCCGAAGACGCCATCCGAAAACTCGAGGTGGGCGGCTTCGACATGAAGACCCTGTCCATCGTCGGGAAGGACTTCCACACGGAAGAGCACGCCGTCGGCTACTACAACACCGGCGACCGCATGCTGTACTGGGGTAAACTCGGGGCCTTCTGGGGCGGCGTCTGGGGGCTGTTGATCGGCTCCGCGTTCTTCTGGGTGCCGGGCGTCGGGCCGCTCCTCGTGGCCGGGCCGCTCGTGGCGGGGATCGTTGCCGCCCTCGAAGGGGCCGTCGTCGCGGGCGGGGTCAGTGCCCTCGGCGCCGCGTTGGCCAGTATCGGCGTTCCGGAGAACATCATCGTTCAGTACGAGTCCGAGGTGAAGAACGGCAAATACCTCCTGGTCGCCCACGGGACGCACGACGACGTGCGACGCGCCAAGGCCCTCCTGAAACAGACCGGCGCGTCGTCGACGACGGCCCACCCCGCGCCGGCAACCGCCGGCGTGTAGGCCGACGAAGGCCGTGGGGGTCGGGTCGAACCTGTCGCCCCGCCGGCCCTCGGGAGGAACCACGTATGCCGACCGTACTCTTTGCCGACCCGGATCGGGATCATCGCAAACTTTACGTCTGGTTGCTGACCTCCTACGGCTGCCGGGTCGAAACCGCGGGCGATGGCCTGCAGTGCCTGGGCAAGCTCCGCCGCGTCGTGCCCGACCTCTTGATCCTCGACCTGGAGTTGCCGTGGGGCGGCGGGAATGGCGTCCTTCGGGTCATGGGGGATGACCCGCGACTGCTTCCGGCCCGGGTCGTGCTGACGTCGGCCAGGGCTTCCGCATCGGAGCTTGACGCCTTCGCGTCGCCGCCCGTCGTTCGGGTGCTCGCCAAGCCCTTCGAATTGTCCGCCCTGTTCGAGCGGGCCGAGTTGGGGCCGCTATTCGAACGAGCCGATTTCGGGGCCGTTGCCCGTGGAAGCGAACGGAGTACCGTGAACGGCCGTGGAAGACGATGAAACTCACCGGAGGAGGAAAGGCATGCCTTCAAGAGGCCCACACGACATGGTTTGTCTGACGAGCGGGGCAAACCCACTACAAGCCCGCGTCTGGCAGGAAGCCCTCGAAGACGAGGGCATCGTCTGTCAGATCCGCGGCCTCTACGAGGACTTCGGCGTGGGCGACACGTCGGGCTTCCACGTCACGGTCTGGGTCAAGACTGCCGACCAGGGCCGGGCGGAAGCCGTCCTCCGGGAGTGACGACCGTGTTCGCCGGTACATCCGGACGGACCGCACGACCCCGAGCGTCGTCGCCTTCACGGACAAGGGCGACCGCCTCGCCGGCGAGGCGGCCAAGGGGCAGGCCGTCACCAACCCGAAGCGGACCGTCTACGCGATCAAGCGGTTCATGGGCCGTCGGCACGGCGAGGTCGAGGAACTGCTCGTCCCGTACAAGCTCGTCGGCGGACCGGGCGACCGCGAAGGTGCGGGAGGCGCTCGGGGGGACTAACCTCGCGGCATTGAAGCGTGCGACCGAGGAACTGGAGCAGGCATCCGCGGCGGTGGCCCAGCACCTGTCCGCGGCCACCGCCGGCGAGAAGGCGGGGCGTCCGAGTGACGGCCCGGCGCGGCCGCGTTCGTCGGCCCCGGACGCCGCCCCCGCGGACGTGATCGACGCCGAGTACGAGGTCAAGGGATGACGCCTGAGGTGTTCATCAAACGAGGGGTACTTTATGAACGACGCGCATTCCCTCCGGGCCGCGTCCGTCCAGGACATCCAGTTGGAGTTGCTCCGCCGGACCGTCTTCAATGACTTCGACGGCGGGCGGATCTACACCAGCCTCCTCGCGCACCGGCACCTGTGGCTCGCCGCGCTCCTGGACCGTCCGGGGATCCCGAACTACGCGGAGCCGGGACGCCTGCTCACGGCCGGCCTCATCAAACTCCGCGACTTGGCCGACAACGTGTGGAACGCGGACACGCTGTTCGTCCTCACCCCGACGCGGCCGGCGGCCGAACAACTCGCCAAGATTGCCGAGCAGGAGGACTGGGGTGGGGAAGTCCAGGTGTACCACGACCAGAAAGACATCGATAACTCGCTGGGCACCGGCCGCCAGCCCTACGGGCTGGTGTCGGTGTGGTGGGACTGATCGGAAGCCGTGAGGAACGGCGGGGTGCCCGACACCTGAACCGCACGACACCCTCCTGACAGTAGAACGGCTCAAGAAGACCCATGCCATCCGACCATAACGCATCGCCTCCAAGGAACTTCTTTCGGTCCATCACCCGGGCACTAGCGCACCGGAATTTTCGCCTGTTCTTCGTCGGCCAAACGATCTCCATGATCGGCGGGTGGATGACGTTCGTGGCGACCGGCTGGCTCGTGTACCGGCTCGGCGGCCCGAACGCGACCTTCCTCTTGGGCCTCGTCGGCTTCGCCAGCCAAGCCCCGTCGTTCTTCCTGGCCCCGATCGCGGGCGTACTCGTCGACCGGTGGAATCGGCACCGGATGCTGGTCCTCACGCAGTCGTTGTTCATGGTGCAGTCCGGACTGCTCGCCCTGGTCGCGTTCGGCGGCACCTCGGGGCCGACGACCATCGACCTGCTGATCGCGTTAAGTCTGCTCGCCGGCGTCATCAACGCCTTCGACATGCCGGCGCGACAGGCGTTCCTGGCCGACATGGTCCCCGAGCGGGAAGACCGGGCGAACGCCATCGCGCTCAACTCGTCGCTCGTCAACGGGGCGCGGCTCGTGGGTCCGTCGATCGCCGGCGTGGTGATCGCCATGGCCGGTGAGGCATGGTGCTTCATGGCCGACGCGGTGAGTAGCGTCGCGATCATCGGCGCGTTGTTGGCGATGCGGGTTCCGCGGTGGGAACGGAAGCCCCACACGACGACCGCCTGGCGGGACTTCCGAGACGGCTATCGCTACGCTTCGCGGTTCGCGCCGGTCCGAACGATCCTATTGCTCATCGCCCTCGCGAGCTTCATGGGCGGTCCCTACACCCTCTTCATGCCGGTCTTCGCCTCGGACGTCCTCGGCGGCGGCCCCTCCACTCTCGGCTTACTGACGACGGCGTCGGGGGCGGGCGCCGTGGTCGGAGCGCTCTACCTCGCGTCCCGGACGTCCGTCCTCGGCCTCGGCCGGGTGATCGTCGTCGCGACCGGTCTGTTCGGGGCCGGGCTGGTCGGCTTCGCTCATTCTCAAGTGGTCTGGCTTTCCGCCGTCATGCTGGCGCTGATCGGTTTCGGCATGATGGTCCAGTTAGCGGCGTGCAACACGATCCTCCAAACCATCGTCGTGGAAAGCATGCGGGGTCGGGTGATGAGCTTCTACGGCATGGCCTTCCTGGGAATGTCCCCGTTCGGCAGTCTCTTCGTCGGCGTCCTGGCCGGGCCGGTCGGAGTTGTCACGACGGTCACGGCGGGAGGCCTGGCTTGCCTGGCCGGCGCCGCCGTCTTCGCCTACCAGCTTCCGAGGCTGCGGACTTCGATCCGGCCGATCTACGTCGGCATGGGGATCATTCCCGAAATCGCGGTCGGGCTGCAAGCCGCCACGGAAGCCAGCCGACCGCCGAAAGACTGACGCCGGAGGTCTGTTTGTCCGACCAGACGCTCGTCGCCTGGGCACCTGAGGAGAGATGATGAAATCGCTTGTCTATCACGGACCGGGGAAGCGGGCTTGGGAAGAACGCCCGCGGCCCAAA
The DNA here is from genome assembly GCF_008254045.1 of Limnoglobus roseus. Taxonomy (GTDB): domain Bacteria; phylum Planctomycetota; class Planctomycetia; order Gemmatales; family Gemmataceae; genus Limnoglobus; species Limnoglobus roseus. The sequence goes on from NZ_CP042425.1 coordinate 7,928,877, forward strand.
GTAACGGACGCCTCCGACGCGGTCGTCAGGATCACCCGGACGACCATCTGCGGGACCGACCTCCACATCCTGAAGGGCGACGTCCCCACGGTGGCCGACGGCCGCATCCTCGGCCACGAGGGCGTCGGCGTCGTCGAGGAGGTCGGCCCGGGGGTGTCGAACTTTAAGAAGGGCGACCGGGTCTTCATCTCCTGCATTACGTCTTGCGGGCGGTGCGACGGGTGCCGGAAGGGCATGTATTCGCACTGTGCGAACGGCGGGTGGGTTCTGGGCAATACGATCGACGGAACACACGCCGAATACGTGAGAATCCCGTTCGCGGACACCAGCCTCTACCACGCCCCGGCGGGCACGGACGAAAGCGTGCTCGTGATGTTGAGCGACATCCTCCCCACCGGCTTCGAGTGCGGCGTCCTGAACGGCGCGGTCAAACCGGGCGATACGATCGCGGTCGTCGGGGCCGGCCCGGTGGGCCTCGCCACGCTGCTGACGGCCCAACTCTACTCGCCGGCCGAAATCATCGTGATCGATCTCGACGACAACCGTCTTGAGGTGGCAAAACTGTTGGGCGCCACACGGACCATCAATAGTGGGGACGGAACGGCGGTCCAACGGGTGATGGCACTCACCGACGGAAAGGGCGTTGATGTCGCCATCGAGGCGGTAGGCCTCCCGGCGACGTTTGGGGTGTGCCAGGACATCGTGGCGGCGGGTGGGCACGTTGCCAACGTGGGCGTTCACGGGAAGAGCGTCGAACTCAAGCTGGACAAGCTATGGGCTCACAACGTGACCATTACGACGCGGCTCGTCGATACCGTCACGACGCCGATGCTTCTCAAGAGCGTGGTTTCGGGCCGACTCGACCCGCGTAAGCTCATCACCCACGAGTTCAAGCTGGACGACATGATGAAGGCGTACGACACGTTCGGCAACGCCGCAAGGGAGAAGGCACTCAAGGTCGTCATTCGCGATGACTGAAGGGCGAGATTTGGGGAAGCCAACGGGTCTTCGCGGCGTGGGCCATCGCGGATTAACTTGTTTTGAAATCCTAGCGCTTCAGTGAGGGAGCCATCGCTACCCCCCCGCGCAGTATCTTGCTGAGGACACAGCCCTCGGCCGGGTAACGCTTTCGCGTGCTCGCCGGTCGGGTCGGTAAACGCCGGGCGTGGCCACTGGTTCGTGGCATATGATTGTCCTGTTCGATGATCGATCGTCGTATTGAACGCTCGGTTCGGGCCGATCGTATTCACTCAACCCTACCATGCGGCTGCTCAGTTACAACATTCACAAGGGCATCGGCGGGCGGGACCGGCGGTACGACCTCGACCGCGTCGTCGGTGTCATCGAACACGTCAACCCCGATGTAATCTGTCTGCAAGAGGTGACGCGGTACGCCCGCCGCACGCGGGACGACGACCAGCCGCAGTTGCTCCGCGCCGCCGTCGCGGCCGCCGACCTGGCCTTCCAACTGAACCACCACTACCGCCGCGGCGGGTACGGCAACTTGGTCCTCTCCCGATGGCCGATCCTCCGGCGGCACCACGTCTCGCTGCGGCGCGGCTGGCGGAAGGCCCGCGGCGGGCAACTGGTCGTCGTCGACTCGCCGGAAGGCCCCTTGCACCTCGTGAACTGGCACCTGGGGTTGGCCGAGGGCGAGCGCCGCTGGCAGGTCGAACGCCTGCTCGACCACCCCCTGTTCCGCGAGTCGGCAGACCTGCCGACGATGGTCGTTGGGGACTGCAACGACTGGCGCAACCGCCTCGCCGCCGGGCTTCTCGCCGAGCGCGGCTTCCAGCACATCACCGCGCCGCCGTCGCGATTCCGCACGTTCCCGGCCTTCCTACCGGCGCTCAGCCTCGATAAGGCGTTCCACCGGGGGCTGTTCATCCGCGAGGCGGCGGTCGTCCGGACGCCGCTGGCCCACCGGGCGTCGGACCACCTTCCGCTGGTGATCGACTTCCACCTCCGAAACCCCCACCATGATTGAACGCAGCCGAAACGACCCCGGCCGCCCCGGCCGCGATGACGACCGACGCCCACTGGCCGCCGGTCAACGGCGCGAGTGCGAAGAAATAGGCGACCGGCGGGACGGCCGCCGCCGCGGCCATCCCGGCCGCGCCGAACGCCGCCCACGCGATCAGCCGCCGGTCGCCGGCCGTGGCGACGACCGCGTTGCCGAGGCCCGCGAGGATCAGCGTCGTTAGCAAGAGCGTGCGGGCCGTTTCCGCGTCATGGCCCAGCGCCAGGAGCGACCCGAGGTAAACGGCCAGCCCGGCGGCGCTCGTCGCCGCGCCGGCCGTGAGGACGAAGCGGCCGACGTCGGCGAAGAAGGACGGGCCACCGGCTCGGCCCGCCGCCCGGCCGGCGAGGATGATCGCGGCCGGCCCGCCGATGGTCAGCGCGTTCAAGAGCGTGACCTGCTGCGGCAGGTACGGGAACGGCAGCCCGCACACGCCGACCGCCACGAGGATCAGGGCCACCGTGTAGACGTTCTTCAACAGGAACAGCTTCGCCGCGAGGCGGACGTTCTGCACCACCCGCCGCCCTTCCGCCAGGGCCACGGGCAGGACGGCGAAGTCGTTCGACTCCAGGACCAGCCCGGCCACCGCCTTCGCCGCTTGACTGCCCGCCCCCATCGCCACGCCGAAGTCGGCCCGCTTGATCGGCAGCACGTCGTTCACCCCGTCGCCGATCATGCCGACCCGGTGACCGGCCTGCTGGAGGGCGGCGATCAGGGCCAGCTTCTGCTCCGGCGACACCCGGCCGAAGAGGTCGCACCGCTCGGCCAGGGCCACGCGGTCGGTGGAATTCGTCCACTCGTCGCCCGTCACGATCGCCTGCCCGCCGAAAGCGGCCCCGAGCGCCCGGACGGTGGCCCGCACGGTCTCCGGGTGGTCGCCGGACACGACCTTGAGGCGGATGCCCTGGGCCGCCAGCTCCGCCAGCACGTCCACCACCTGGGGCCGCAACTTGTCCCGCAGGGCGACGACGGCCAGCGGTCGCAGGGGAATGTCCGGCAACCGACCGTAGAACCCATCGGCTCCACCGTGCCCGTCCGCGAACGCGAGCAGCCGGAGGCCGGTGGGGAGCAGTTCCCGCCAGGCGGCCTCGACGGCGGCCCGGTCGGATTCCGGAAAGCGCGACGCGAGGGCTTCAAAACTGCCGAGGACGAACAGCCGCGGTTCGCCCGTCCCGTTCGCGAGGATCGCGCTACAGCGGATGTGCGACTGGAACGGCAACTGGTCGCGGACGTCGATTCGTTCCGCCCCGGCCGCAAGCGTTTCGCGAAGGGCTTCGATGCTCTTGTTCCGCCCGTCCGCACTCGCCGCGGCGAACGCGCCGAGCCACCCCCGCACTGCGGCCTCGGGTTCGGCGAACGCGACGACGCGGTCGAGCGTTTGCCGGCCGGTCGTCAGGGTGCCGGTCTTGTCGGTGCAAATCACGTCGACGGCCGCCAGCCCCTCGACGGCCGCCAACTGCTGGACGACGGCCCCCCGCCGGCTGAGCCGCGTCGCCGCGAGGACGAACACGAGCGTGGCCAGCAGCACCAGCCCCTGCGGCACCATTGACGTGATCGTGGCCGCGACCATCTGCACCAGGTCGGCCGCCGGGAAGCCGCGGACGAAGTGCAGCGCGACGTACCCCAGGCACAGGCCGACCGCCACGGCCGTCAGCCCCCGCACCAGGCGGTCGAGGGTCGCTTGCGTCGGGCCGGGGGCGTGCCGGTACTGCCGGGCCGCGGCGGCCATCCGGTGGGCGAACGCCGCGGCCCCCACCCGCTCGGCCCGGTACGCCCCGCCGCCGGCGACGCAGACGCTCCCGGACTTGACCGGGTCGCCGACCGCCTTCGGAACCGGGTCCGACTCGCCGGTGAGGAGGGCCTCGTCCAGTTCAAGAAACTCGGCCGCGACGACGCTCCCGTCGGCCACCACCGCGTCGCCGGCGGCGAGCAGCACGACGTCGTCCGCGACGACGTCGCCCGCCGGCAGGGGGACGTCCGTGCCGGCCCGCCGGACGCGAACCCGCGCCTCGCCGAGCACGCTCAGGCGGTCGAGGTGCCGCTTCGCCCGGAGTTCGTGGGCCAGCCCGAGGGCCACGTTCGCCACGGCCATCGCGGCGACCGCCCACGCCGCCCGGTAGTCGGCCAGCAGGAACAGGCCGACCGCCGCCGGCACGACGAGCGCGTTGTACAGCGTGAGCGTGTTCCGCCGGGCGATGTCGGCATAGGCCCGCCAGCCGTCGCGGGGCGGCCGGTTGACCCGCCCCGCCGCGATCCGCTCGGCCACCTCGGCCGGGGACAGCCCGTCGTGTAGCGCCGGGGGACGGTTCATGCGGTTTGCGTTCTCGGGCTAAAGGTACGGCGTCGCCAGCCGGGCGACGCCGTCGCGGAGCCGGTAAAGCAGGTTCCGCCGGTTCAACTCGGCGGCCGTCAGTCGGCAGCCGCGGGCGATCTTGGTCGCCACCATCGCGGCCAACTCGCCGACCAGGTCCGCGTCGTAACACTCCACGTTGAACTCGAAGTTCAGCCGGAGGCTGCGCGCGTCCCAATTGGCCGAGCCGATGAGGCACCACTCGTCGTCCACGACGACCAACTTCGTGTGGTCGAACGGCAGCGGCGTCAGCCACACCCGGCCGCCGTGGCCGATCAGGTCCCCGACCTGGCCCATCATCGCCCAGTGGACGAGCCGCAGGTTGTTGTGCGCCGGCACGACGACGTCCACCGCGATGCCCCGCAGGGCCGCCACGCCCAGGGCCGAGAGCAGGCCGCCTTCCGGCACGAAGTACGGCGTGACGATCCGCACCGACCGGCGGGCGCTGGCGATCGCGCCGAGGAGCGTGAGTCGGAGCGTCTCCCGGTCGTCGTCCGGCCCGCTGGCGATGCCCCGCGCCTCGGCCCCGCCGGCCGGCTTCAGTCCGGGGAACCACGCGACCCCGTCCAGTTGCTCGCCGGTGGCGAACTGCCAGTCGTCGGCGAAGACCGCCCGCACGTCGGCCAGGACCGGACCGTCGATGCGGAAGTGGCAGTCGGCGATCGGGAAGCGGGGGTGCGTGCGGGCGTCGTGGCCGTCGCGGATGTTCATCCCGCCGGTAAACCCGGCGTGGCCGTCGATCAGCAGAATCTTGCGGTGGTTGCGGAGTTGGGCGTAGGCGAACCGCCACGGGAGGAAGGACGGCATGAACCGGGCCACGGGGACGCCGGCGGCTCGCAGCCTGCCCACGACGGACGGGAAAGAGTACCGCGAGCCGATGTCGTCCACGAGAACTCGAACGGCTACCCCGCGACGCACGGCCGCCTCAAGAGCACCCACGAACGCGTGGCCGGTGGCATCGTTGCCGAAGATATAGGTCGAGAGGCCGACGGACCGCTCGGCCCCCGCGATCGCGGCCAGCATCTCGGTGTACGCCGCTTCGCCGCTCGGCAGTGGCCGAATCCGGTTGTACCCGGAGACGGGGCGGGCCGTCACCTCGCCCACCAAGCGGCGCAGGCCGGGGCTTCCACCCGCCCCGGCGGCCACAGCCGTGAATCGCTCCGGATGACGGTTCCGGCGCAACCGGCGGGCCTTCCGCCGAATGCGGTTGATGCCGAAGACAGCATACAAAACGATCCCGGCGATCGGGACGAGCCAGATGAGGCCGAGCCAGCCGAGGGCCGCCCGGTTGTCGCGCTTGTGCAGGACGGCGTGCGCGGTCGCCCACCCGTCGGCCGCCAGCAGCGCGGTGCTCGTCACGTACGGCCAATACGACTCGAACAGTTCCGCCATCGATCTTCAGACCCGCCCTTTCGGCACGCTACCAACATACGCCCAGACCAAGTCTAGCGGCGGAAGCTCATAATAACGGACGGCGGGGCCAGGTCGGGTATCCATTGACGCGGTACCGAGTGCGTTCGACATTCCGCCCCGTTACCGCGTCTCTCGCTTACGACCGGCGAGAATCATACCGGATTCATTTCCCCTTCGCTTCTCCCTGTTCGAGTAGAAGAGTTCGGCTGCAGGCACCATGATTGCAGTGGGCAGGTGGATCCCCCTTACTCGACCTTGCCAAGCAAAAACTGTTGGCACTGCCACTGGAGTGTCAGCAATGTTTTTCCCCCTAGTACTGCAACTCGAAGACCGACTCGCGCCACGGGCCGGCGACCTTGACCTCGGCTTTGGCACACAGGGCGTCACGCACCTGACGCAATTGACGAGCATTCGCGAGGCGGTCGCCTTGACTGACGGCCGCGTGGTTGCCGTCGGGGGCGTGGCGGAAGCGACCATCTTTCCGGACCGGTCGGGCGACTTCGGCGTCGTCCGGCTGACGGCGTCCGGCCAGCCAGACCCGACGTTCGGCATCGATGGCTTCACCCGCGTGTCGTTCAACCTGATGACCGGGGGGACCGGCAACGATGTTGCGTACCGCGTCGCGGCGTTCGCCGACGGCAGCGGGTACGTCGTCGTCGGTCTGGCCGACACGCCATCGGCGGGGTATTTCGACGGCCTGACCGACGGCATCGCCGTGGCCGTGCTGACGGCGGACGGACGCCTGAACCCGAAGTTCGACACCGACGGGATGATCGCGTTCCAGTTCGTGCGGGGGCGGCCAGCGTCTCGCCGACGGTCGCCGTCCGTCCGGACGGGTCGATCCTGGTCGGCGGCCTGTCGTCGGACCTCGACGGCTCCGGGGCGGCGGCCGTGAGAATCTTTCGCCGCGACGCGACGGGCGGGTGGGACACGTCGCCGGACGCCGCGTTCTCCGTGCCAAAGGGGGCGGTCGGGTTCCCATCACTCTCGCCACCCGCGTTCGGCCCGGACGGCGGCTTCTTTCTCATGATCTCGACTGACACTCACAACGAGGGGGACGCGGGCCTCCTGGGCCAGTTCAACCGAACGATCACGCAAGACCACTACGTGCTCTCGCCCGGCACGCTACATTACGAACGCGACACCGGGTACGCGGGTGGGGCGGGCAGCCTACTCGTAGGCGAGTTTAACGGCACGCCGAACAAGTTCGACGCGGTACTCCCTGCGGCGACCGTTGTGGTCGGCGACGACGGCTGGCCGATGGCCGGCTTCGTCACCGGCGGCTTCCTTCGCTCGCTCAACGGGTACTCCGGCACGAACGCCTACACGTTCCAGGGGGTGCCAGACCCAACCTTCGGCACGGGCGGCGTCTCGGCGAGCGTTCCCTACGCGACCGACGCGACCTTCGACCGGCTCGCGGACGGCCGCGAGTACGTTGTCACGACCGGGCCGTACTCCACCGTTGGGTACGGCGACACGCCGTTCAACCACCTGGCCCGGCGACTGCGAGACGGCTCGCCGGACGCGAGTTTCGGCACCGGCGGGAGTGTGGACCTGACCCCACTGTCGCTCCGGGGCACGGGGCTGGACACCACCGCGGACGGATCGGTCGTTGTTTTCGGGTCGGTGCCAGGAGGCCCCCAGTTCGGAAACTTCCTTGTCCGGTTCCTCGGCGACTCGCCGCCGCCCCCCGCCATCGCGGCCCTGTCGAATGAAACGGTGACGACCGCCGCCGGCGTCCTTCGGATTCTTGGCCCGCGCGGAGCCCCGGTCGAGAGCAGCCCCCTCCCCCCCGACTTCGCCGACGCACGGATCGTCCTCGCCGACTTCAACGGCGACGGCACGCCGGACGTCGTCCTCGGCACGGGCGTGGGGCCGGCGGCGCGGGTGCGCGTCCAGGACGGCCGGACCAACGCCGTCTTGTGCGAGGCCCGCACGTTCGAAGACTTCACGGGCGGGGTCTTCGTCACCGCCGGCGACCTGAACGGCGACGGCGTCCCCGAACTCATCATCACCCCCGACGCGGGCGGTGGGCCGCGGGTCGTCGTACTCAATTACGATCCGACCGCGGCGGGGGGGCTGCGAATGTTCGACAGTTTCTTCGGTGTCGATGACCCGGCCTTCCGCGGCGGTGCGCGGGCCGCGGTCGGCGACGTCAACGGTGACGGGCGGAACGACCTGGCCGTCTCCGCCGGTGTGGGCGGTGGGCCGCTGGTGGCCGTGTTCGACGGCGCGACCATTGGGACGGTCCAGAAGGCGCGGGTGGTCAACGACTTCTTCGCCTTCGAGCCGGCCGGCCGGTTCGGCGTCAACCTCGTGCTGGGCGATCTGAACGGCGACGGCTTGGCGGACGCGATTTGTGGAGCCGGGGCGGGCGGCGGTCCCCGCGTCACGGCGTTCAACGCCACGAACCTGTTAGGTAATGTGGCCGACCCGCTTGTAGACTTCTTTGCCGGCGATGAGGCCGAGCGCGACGGCGTGCAAATCGCGTGCAAGAACCTCGACAACGACGCGAAGGCCGACCTCGTGACGATCGCGCCCATGGCGTTCCGGGCTTACCGCGGGGCCGAACTTCCCCGCGCGGATTTCACCATCCCCGGCTTCGGCGTGTACGTCGGCTGACCTGGCCGACAATCGGCATCCAACGTCCGGGCCGACTTAGATGCGGAGCGGGTCGGGCTGTCGCTTGGCCCGCCGCAGGGCCGTCAACAGTTCGGCGGCTGGGATCCGCCGCCACTCGCCGTCCTCCCTCGCAACACGGAAACGAGGACATCGTGCGCCCGCGTCAGATGGGATACCGATGACGGGCCCGCCGGGCCGCGCCATGTCCGCAAGGCACCCGAAACGGACAACCGGGGAAGTGGCGCGGTCGAACTCGCGGCGGGGGAGGTGCGGACGGCGGCCAAGAGTGCTTCGCGGTTGGGCATGTGGTCGATGATACCATGCAGCCCGACGGCCTGACCTGCTCACAGGTTTGTCAGTGAACGCCGACTTGACATCTCCCCCCGCACTGTCAACGATTCGTCTTGGACGCCATCGTCCATGCCTACTCCTGCGATCGAAGCGGGCGCATGCTCCTGCTACCTCCGGGCTTGCAATCGAGATGGGGTTACCTCAGGTAAATCGGTCGTAACGCTTCTCATTGCTGGACGGAAACCTGAAATCCCTTTCGGCCAAGAGGGTTGAAGCTAAAGTGCAGACTTGTGGGTAGAAACCACGGGACAGACTCATTCCACGGTATTCCACAGCTCGTTGTGGAAAGTCCACAATTCTAGCGATTTTCATGCAACGAATCTGGCTTCTTGCAAAGGAGTCGGATACTGTAAATTCATTAGAGAAACAGGCCGTTCGGACTGTTTTTCGGGGTTTACGGTCTAGATTGTGGTTCTGGATGTCGGGGGTTCAAATCCCCTCAGTCACCCTGTCCGAAAAGCCTTGAAACCGAAGCAGTTACGCTATCCCGCCGGTGTTCGGCGGTGCGGTTCTGACCCCTGGGATAAACCGGAATTCTTCCGGCCTTCCGAGGACACCGCACCATGCCACGAAAACCCCTCGCCGTTCCCACGTACCGCCTGCACAAGCAATCCGGCCAAGCCATCGTCACGATCCGCACGCCCGCCGGGCGGCCGCGGGACGTCCTGCTCGGCGTCTACGACTCGGACGAGTCGAAGCGGGAGTACTCGCGTATCATCGCGGAGTTGCAAAAGGGCCGCTTCCCGTTCGGCGACGGGCGGGCCGGCGACCTCACGGTGAACGAGCTTCTGGTCCGGTTCCTCCAGTACGCCAAGACCCACTACCGCTACCCCGACGGCCGGCCGACCGGCGAGTACGGCAACTACATTTCGGCGGTCCGCCCGCTCGCCGAACTCTACGGCGACGCGATCGCGGCCGAGTTCGGCCCGCTGGCCCTGAAGAACACGCGGGAGCGGATGATCGACCGCGGGTGGTGCCGGAACCAGGTCAACGCGCACGTCGGCCGGATCAAGCGGGCCTTCAAGTGGGCCACTTCGGAAGAGTTGGTGCCGCCGGCCGTGTACCACGCACTCGTCACGGTCACGGGCTTGCGCGAGGGGCGGAGCGCGGCCGTCGAGAGTGCCCCCGTCCCGCCGGTGGCCGACGAGCACGTGGCGGCCACCCTGCCCCACCTGAACCGCCACGCCCGCGGGATGGTCGAGGTCCAGCGGCTCACCGGGTGTCGGCCGGGCGAGGTGTGCGGCCTCCGCATGGCCGACGTGGACGCTTCCGGGCCGGTCTGGTTCTACCGCCCGGCCCAGCACAAGACCCGGCACCGCGGCAAGGCCCGCGTGGTCGCGATCGGCCCGAAGGCCCAGGCGGTCATCCGGGCGTTCATTCCCGCCGACCCGACCGCCTACGTCTTCTCGCCCCGCCGGGCGGTCGAGGAACACCACGCCGAGCGGGGGGAGAAGCGGGCCACCCCGCGGTACCCCTCGCACATGAAGCGCAACCGCACGAAGCGGGCGTACGCCCCGCGGCGGTCGGCCGGGGCGAAGTACACCCGGACGTCCTACGCCCGGTGCGTCACGCGGGCCGTCGAGGCGGCGAACCTGGAACGATCAAAAGCGGCCGGCGGCTCGTTCGTAGCCCTGCCCCATTGGGCGCCGAACCAACTGCGGCACACGTTCGCAACCGAGGTTCGAAAGTCGAACGGCCTGGAAGCCGCCCAAGTCTTACTCGGCCACACCCGGGCCGACGTGACCCAGGTGTACGCGGAGCGTGACCTGAGCCTTGCCGCGAAGGTTGCCGCCGAGATCGGCTGACCGACCCGCTATCACCTTTCACCCCTGCCCACGCGGCTCAGCGAGCCGCGTGGGCTTTTCATTTCCTTCCGTTCGTTCACTTCCTCCGCCGGGGCCATCTGTCGGCCGGTTCCCTGTCAAACCGGAGAAGGTGATGAGCACTATGAACGAAGTCTCCGAATCGGCCGTCGCCCGGGTGTTGCGCGAGATCCGCGAGGCCGGCCCGCTGACGTTGCACGACGTCGGCGCGATGCTGAAGGACACCACCCGGCCGAAGGGCGTGAGTTACCCGGTGTGCATGCGGTGGGTGGTGTCCGGGGCGAAGGTCCTCGGCGGAGGCACGGTGAAGCTCGACGCCGTGCGGGCCGGGCACCGGTGGCTGACCAGCCAGGCCGCCCTCGAACGCTTCCTACTCGCGCGGAACGGAGAAACCCCGCAACCGCCAGCCGTTCGGTCCGTAAGTCAGCGGAAGCGGGCGGCGGCCGAAGCAGGTAAGGAGTTGACCGCCCTGGGCGTCTGATCGGTCCATGACAAGCATGCCGTGCGGCTCAGTGAGCCGCACGGCATTTTGCTGGCGCCAGCAAAATGTCCGGTCAACTTGTTCACTGGCAGGCGCTTTCGGCAAGGTCGCTACCAGTCGTTACACCCTGCACTCTCACCGACGACAGCACCTCATCACACCCGGTGTCGTTGCCACCGCCCGCGTGCGCGGCTCAGCGAGCCGCGGCATGATCGGCCTTCACTCGTCGGCCCAGGCCGCTTCGTCCCGAAGGCACCTAAAATCGTTGCCAATGGACTTTTGTCCAAATCCGCACTTCTTTCCGCTGGCGGGGAGATCGTGCGATCTAAGCGATCCTCGTGCAATTTGGAAGGGCGTACAGTTATCCCCGGCGGGGAGGTGCTGTGCGACGCCGAGCGAAGGGGGGGGGTCGGGTTCCTTCCCCTCTACACTGCTTTCCCGTGACTTGTTCGGCCGGGGTTCAGGTGGTCTTGGTTACCTCCTTCCGGTACGATCTCCTCCATCCCGGAGAGGCCCAGCATGACCGAGCAAACGGCCGCCGACTCGACTCGCGTACAGGTCGGCCGCCCGACCGTCGTGCCCCCCGGCCTGCCGACCGTCCCCGGCTACGAGGTCTTGCGCGAACTCGGCCGCGGCGGCATGGGCGTCGTGTACGAGGCCCGGCAGGCAAAGCTCGACCGCGTCGTGGCGTTAAAGTTGACGCTCGGCGACGACCCCCTGAACAAGGCCCGGTTCCTCGCCGAGGGCCAAGTGATCGCGGCCGTCAAGCACCCGCACGTCGTCGAGGTGTACGACTTCGGCGAGTCGAACGCCGGGCCGTACATCGCCATGGAGTACCTGCCCGGTGGCACCCTCGCCGACCGCATCAAGGCCGGGCCGGCGTTCACGCCGAGGGAGGCCGCCGGACTGGTCGCACGGGTCGCCGGCGGGGTCGGGGCGGCCCACGACGCGGGCGTCGTCCACCGCGACCTGAAGCCGGGCAACGTGCTGCTGGCGGCCGACGGCACGCCGAAGGTGACCGACTTCGGGCTGGCCAAGCGGGCGGCGTCCGACCTCACGCAGACCCGCGACGCGGCCGGGACGCCGGCGTACATGGCCCCGGAGCAGGCGAAGGCCATGAAGTTCGTCGGCCCCCCGGCCGACGTGTGGTCCCTCGGCGTCATGCTGTACGAACTGCTGACCGGCCGCCGGCCGTTCGCCGCCGAGACGGAGCTGGCGTTGCTGCTGACCATCCAGCACGACGCCCCGCCGACGCTGCGGGCGGTGGCGAAGGGCATCCCGGCCACCCTCGACACGGTCTGCCTGAAGTGCCTGGAGAAGGAACCGGGCCGGCGGTACGCGGCGGCCGGGGAGTTGGCCGACGACCTGCGGCGGTGGGCGGCCGGGCAACCGGTCCTGGCCCCGCGGTCCACCCCCTTGGCCTTGCTGGTGCTGTGGGCAACCCGGAACCGGACGCTGGCCGGGGTGACGGCCGCCCTCGCCGTCGTCCTCGTCGCGGGGGTCGTGGGCGTGTTGTGGTTTGCGATCGAGGCCCGGGACGCCGCCGCCCGGGCGGGGGATGCCCTGCGGGAGCGAGACGCCGCGATCCTGCGGCAGAAGCAGACGGCCGTCCGGTTCGTCCGGTTCGTGAAAGACCACCCGCAGTTGAGCGGAATGCGGACGAGTGAAGTTGCCGCGATCTTCGTGCAGGAGTTTCCGGACGTGACGGCAGAGGACGTAGCCGCGGCGTTCGGACCGGGGTCGGGCACGCTCGCTATGGCCAAGACCACGACCCCGGCCGACGCGCCGGCGGCCGCCTCGTCTCTGCCGGGATTGTTCGGGGACTGATCGGCAACCATGTGCCCCTCCCCGGGCCGGGCACCGAAGTACTCGGCGGGGAGGATGGAAGCGGACCAGCGGACCAGAGTGGAGGGGCGACGATGCGACGTGCCGTGATGGCGGGTGCCCTCGTCTCGGCGTTTGGCCTTTGGGGCTGCGGCGAGTCACAACCCCACGCCAAGAGGCCGGTCGATCCTTCGGCGGGTGCGATGCGACCGCCGAAGGATGAGCCGAAGGTAGTAACGCCGGATCAGAAGGGGAAGGCTGTCGTCCCCGAGCCGTACCAGCGCGCCGAGGATGGGCCGTTCAAGTTCGGCGACGCCACGATCACCGTCGAGGGTGTGCTGTGGGGGAAGTACAAATCGTCTCCGATCGACGTGGCTGGAATCGGCGTGCGTATTGAGTATTCGGCCACTGCCAAGCCAGCGACCATCAAGGGCGTTGCCGCAGACGACGAGACACTTCGAAGGTTAACCGGATCAGGCGTGACGAGTTTTGAACATCTCCCCATTCGACTCACTGCTGCCACCGACGCCGGGGAGAAGTGCCGGCTACTCATGCGGTTCTTGAGCCGATTGGACGCGGGCAGCGACATCAAGCCGACCCAGCAAGAGATGAAGGCTTACCCGGGAGTCGCCTACCGCTGGACCTTCCAATTTGAAAGACCATCACCGACCGCCAAGCGGATCATGTTCGAACTACCAGCCGAAGACATGGGCGGCCAGGGCACGATCCGGCTCGACGTGCCAAACCAGGACAAGTGGAAGCTCGAAAACTAGACCGCTTCGATGCCGTCGAACTTGTCGACCAACTTGCCCAGCAAACGATTCTGCTCGCTGAGCTTCCCGTTGGCGATGGCCAGTTCGTCTGCCTGATCCCGCCCGGCCTTCACTACCTGCTCTAGCGCGCTGTCGCTCCCGCTTCGGATTTTCGCGATGGCGTTCTGCGTCTCACGAGACCCTTCCAGTAACGCTTGCACCGTTCCTCCACCGAACAGACTCGCGACGCGGTCGCCGACGTTGTTCACCTCTTCGACCGGCTTCGGCAACGCCGCCCGTTTATCCCGCTGCTCCTTCGTCTTCTTCTCGCCCCTCTCGAAGAAGTTGAGAACATCTTCTTGGAAGCTCAGCCCGTCCGCTCCGATGTCCGTATTTTTAAGGTCCGTCGCGACCTTGTCGAGCGCCTCGCGGTTGTTCTTGATCGCCTCATTCCACGCCTCGGCCTCCTTCGACCCGGCGGCGAAAGCGCGGCCAGCGGCACCCGGGAGCAGTTCCCCCATCTTCTTCAGCACCTTGCTCACCACGCTGACGACGGTCTCCACGAGGGCCAGCACGGGCTGAACAAAGAACTCGATCGCGTACCCGCCGATGACTTTGAAAATCCCGCCGAGGTAGCCCAGCGAGAAGCCGAGCAAGCCGAACGCCTCCTTGCCGATCTTGGCCACGCTTGCCAGCGAGTCGCCCCACTTCTCCGTGGTTTCGTCCATGAGGCCGATGCGAGTGAGGACGTTCTGCACGAAGTTGCTGATGTTGGCCAGCGGGGCGCGGACGATGGCCCACAAGTTATCCATCGACTCAGCCACCCGGTAAACGAACGACGCCAGGAAGTCACCCCACTTGCCGACCGCCTGGTCGACGAACTCGGTGAGCCGCGTCCACACGCCCTCGAAGTCGCCCTTCAACAGTTCGCCGATGCCGATGTTCGACGCCAGATCCTTGATCTCGTTGAACGCATCCTTCGCGTCGTCGAACGTTTCCCCCCACCAGCTTTTGATTTGGTCGAAGACGGGCTGCAAGGACTTGAGGAACTCGTTCGCCTGTGCGAACACGCCCTTGAAGTCGATCACGTCACCGAGGCCGGACCCGAGACTCTTGCCGATCCGGTTGCCGAAGTCACCGAGGCCGAGCTTCTGTCCCAGGAACCCGCCGGCGGCACCGCCGAGTTCACCGCCGATGTCGTTGCTGCTCATGTCGGCGAACGCGGCGATCTTCTCCTTCGTCCCGCTGCCGAAGTTCGCGATCTTGTCCGACAGCGTATCGACCCGCGTGACGAGCGACTGCAACGACCCTTCCGGGCTGTTCAGGAAGTCCCGGACGGTCGTCTTCGCCTTGCCCCAGACCGCGGACATGGCCGTGCCGATCTTCTCAACGCCGGATTTGACGCGGCCCCACGCCCCGTCCGCGAGCGAAGCCGCCTCGTCCCAGGCCGCCCCGGCGACTGTGGCCACCTTGTCGAACGCCCCCTTGAAGTCGATCGCGGCGACCTTCTCGCGGGCCTTCTGGAACGCGGCCTGTGCCGTCGTGGCGATGCCGTCGAACACCGGCTTGAGACCACTCACGGCCGTTTCGACGGCCTTCGCCAGCGTGCCGACGCCAGCCCCGGCATAGCTGCCGATCTTCTTGCCCACGTCGCCGCCGAGCAACTTGCCGAGGTCGGCCCCGCCCTTCACCCCGATCTCGACCGTGCCCAAACCCTTGAACGTGTCGGCGTACTTCTTCACGGCCGTGACGTAGGGTTCGACCTTCGCGTTCGCCTTCGCCAGTGCCGCCCCGGCCGCCGTGCCGATCTCGTCGAACTTGCCCTTGATGGTGGCCGACACGGTTTGGAACGTGCTGCCGATCGGCGGGATGGCGGCCGCCACCTTGCCCTTGATCGCGTCGAACGCGCCGCCGAGCTTCGTGGCGATGGCGTCCCGTAGTTCCTCGGCCTTCGCCGCGACCTTGTCCACGTCCGCGTAAATCGTGCCCGCCCAAGCGTCGGCACTCGCCTCGGACCCGGCGAGCGCCCTTTCGAACCCGCTCGCGTCGGCCGTCAGTTCGACGACGACTGATTCATCCGCCATGTCCACCTCTCCTTTCACGCGGCTCGGTGAGCCGCACTACGCCTCCGCCGCCCGTTGGCTCGGGCCGATGGCCGATACGGACGCGCACTGTGATGAGGCCCACGCCCGGAACGCGCGGCCGATGCCCTTCCTGTCCGGCTTCTTCTCGCCGCCGCCGAGGGACGGGAACAGGTCGGCCGGCCGGATGCTCGCCCCGTTGAACGCCATCGCCGGCAGAATCCCGCTCACGGCCGCCCGCAGGTCGTCTTGCGCCCCGCCGAACGGCTCGATCTCGGCGAACGCACTCATCAGCCACCAGTCGGCCATCCTGCAGCGGGCGGCCAACTCCGACGGGAGCAGGCCCATCGCCAGCGCCAGCCGCAGGAACGACCTCAGCCAGCCGTCGCGGGTGACGGCTTTTTTGCGGCCGCCTGCATCCCCTCCATTTCCTTGATTGCCTTGTCCACGACCCGCACGGCCACCGGGAGCGGGATGCGGTCCAACGCGGCTTGCTGGGCCTCGGTCGGCGGCTTGGCGGCGGTGAAGAACGGCGTGCCGTCCGGCCGGCAGATGACCGCGGGCAGCAACGCGCGGGCGATTTCGGCCCCGCTCTTCCCGCCTTCTTGCATCTCGTTCAGCCGCAGGGCCGTCGCCATGCCGATCGGGCACAGGTGGATCACTTGCCCCTCGCCGAGTTCCGGCACCGGCACCTCACTTTGCGGGGGCAGGACTTTGTCCTGGTCGATCAGGGCTTCGAGAATCGACGACATGGAAAATCTCCTTGGAGCGAACACGGGGATCCGTCGGTCGGTACGGCCCGACCGGCCTTGGTCAGATCGGCGGGACGATGACGATGATGAGCGGCCGGCCGACGGCGAGTTCGGCCGCGGTGTCACGGGCCGGTTCGGGGTCGGACGGGGAGCCGACAGCGATCACCCGGTCGGCGACGGCCGTGAGACTTTCGACGACGGCTGTGCCGAGGTCGGCCACGGCGGCGTTGACGCGGTTAACCTCGCCGGTCAGGCTGGCGACCGCCCGGCCGACGGCTTCCTCGATCCGCGTCGCATCCGCGGTCACGCGGCCCGTCGCATCGGCGACGGCCTTGGCGAAGGCGGCGTCGACGCGATTACACGACGCGGTGAAGTCGTTCAGTAGCTCATCAACTTTGGTCACGTTCATGGTCAGTTCCGTGATGGTGCGGGTGGCGTGGTCAGCCACCGGGTTAAGACATCCGGGTCGGTCAGGGTCGTCGGGGTGGCGGGGGTGCCGGTGGCGGCATCGTCCGAGCGGAACAGGTCGGGCAGTTGCGCCAACATCAAAGTGAGCAACAACCCGAGTTGCAGCGGCGTGAAGTGTTTCGCCACGCCGGCGGGCGTCCGCTTCGTCGCGCGGGCGATCAGTCGCATCGGCACTGAGTCGGGCAACCGGGCGAGTTCCGCCCCGGCCTTCGCGTACTTCCTCGCGTCGGGGAGTTCGCCCCGGTCGGCCGCGGACAGGAGTTCGTCGAGCGTCGGCCCGGCGACGAGGAACAGGTGCCGGACCCGGCGGACGTCTTCGCGGGTAACGTCGTTCACAGGCCCAGCTCCTGGAGAACCTTGCCGGCTTCCACGGCGGCGGACCGGGCCGGCGGCGGCTGCGGCGTGACGGGCGTGTTCAACGCCGAGACGTGGCAGGCGATGGCCGCCTTCGTGGTGACCCACGCACTGCCGACGCGGGCGGCCTCCAACTTCACCGTGCGGCCGTCGCGGGCCTTGCAGCCGACGACTACCCACCGCAAGACCGACGACGGCGACACCCGCTTGCCGGACCGGCCGGGCAGCAACCGGCCGGCTTCCGCCAGCCCGATCCCTTCCCCGTTTGCAATTTCTTGTTCGACACTCACGATGTTGACCCCTCCGGTTGTGACTTCGGTTCCCGCGCGTCCTGCCGGCCCTTCAGGCCCGTCAAGAACGCTTCCACGTCGCCGCCGCCGAGGAGCGACGACACACGGTCCACGGCCAGCAGCTTCGTCAGCCCGTTCGCGGCCTGCACGCGGACCTGGTAGCTCACGTCCTCGTTGCTCATCACCTGGACAAAAAACATCGCGAGGGCGGCCAACGGGTCGTTCGCCGTGCCGCTCTCTTGGAAGCCACGGACGACCTCGGCCCGGGCCTCGTCGATCAGCCGGTGCGCCACGTCGCGGGAGACTTTCAGTTGCTCCTGTAGTCGCCCGGCCACGCGGCCAGCGTACATCAACCGGCCGAGCAGTTCTTTCGCGAGGTCGCGGTCTTCCTGCGTGAACGTCGTCTTCGGGCGGCCGTTCTTACCCGCCATGCTTCACCCCGTTTGGTCCGGTCGATTCCACCTGAAAACCCTGGTGTCGATGCCCGCCGTTGCGTCTACCTTTTGCAATCCGTCCGGTGCGTTCCTTGTGTCTCTTCGAGTGCGCACCCATCCCTGAGCCTCCCCTCCCGTTTCCAGCCGTGTTCCTTGTCTCATGAGGATCGCTACTGCCGGGGTGGGGGCCGAAGGAACTTCCCTGGTCGCCAAGCCGCCGCCCGAAAAGGTCGGGCGTCCTGCATCTCACTCGACTGAGGTATCCGTGTGGTTCCCGGTATGGGTCGCCGCCGCGTCGCACGGGGCGGGCGGGGCGAACGAGGACGCCGGTAGTAGCCGCTTTCCACACCAGGGCCGTAGCCCCCGTGGTGGACGTTTCCGCCCACCGTTCCGGCGTTAATTCGCCAGACCCCCGACCAGTCCGGGACTGCCCCCGGACCGGTGCGACCTACCGCGATGCCCGCCGGCCGTACATAATCGGGTGGGAACGGCATCGACGTTCCCACCCCGGCCGCTGTCGTGGTCGTTCAACCCCCGACAAATGACCCGCCGCAGTTGCGAAGCTGCTTACGCTTGCGGGTCTGGACGGCGGTGGTTCAGTGAGCCGCCGCCGTGTTCGTCGTCCCATCGGCTACGCGGACGGTCGCGCGTCGAATAAGGACTTCTGTCCGGCGTCGGGGATCGCCTTCGCTGGGGCCGGGGCCGCCGTCGGGGCGAGCGGCGGCTTGGCCGACAACTGCACGCCCTCGGTCTTCGACGCGAAAGGGCACACTCCCGCCGCCCGGTCGGGCACACCGAGCCAGGTCCGCACGTGCGGCTGGCACGTCGCCGGCCCCGTGCCGTCCGCCAGCCGATTCGGCCACACGATGGCCTGGCACCGGCTGCACATTTGATCGTGGTCGTCGGCGGCATCGGCCCGGGCAGGCGACGCCGTTGTCGAAACCGGTGCCGCAGTCGGTGCGATTGCGGACGCCGGTTCACGATCGGCTACGGCGACCACGTCCCGGTGGAGTCGCACAGGGGTGCCCCGGGACCGATCCCACAGCGGCTTGAGGATGGCCACGATGCGGTTCCGGCCGGCCATCACCGCGGCCAGGACTTCGGCGTCGGCGTTGCCCGTACCGCCCACGAGGTGCAGCCGGTCGCCGTCGCCCCGGTATTCGACGTCCAGGTTCAGCCGGCGGAGTTCGCCGACCAGCATCCGCATCAGCGGCGGCAGTTCGTCATTCAAGGTTGATCCCTCCCGACGGCACCCGCCAGTTGTTCGCGGCAATTCGATCAATGATGCGGCCAGCCCGGGCCACGCCGACGCCGGTCGGGTCGACGCCGTGCCGCACCAGGATGGCGCGCTGGCCGCTGGTGCACCGCGACTGGCCGACGCTGTCGATGACGGCCCCGGCCTGGGCGGGGGTGTACCCGATCGCCACCTCCCGACGGACGCCGAGTTTCACCAACAGCGAAACCTGTGCGTCGGACGCCCCGCCCCGGCGGACCGGCGTGGACAGTCCGCTGCCGGCACCGTCGCCGTCCTCGACTCGGTCGACACGGTAGGTCGAATCGACCAGGAGTTGCGACTCCTGCTGCCGCTTGCGGCGGAGGGCGAGCACGGCCTTCGCCAGTTCGAGGTCCTCCACCGTGACCTTGCAGCGGTCGCCCTGGCGGGCCGCCTCGCCGGCGAGGGCGCGGACTTCCACGTCGTAGTTACCGCCCAGGACGTCGTAGCAGTCGACCACGCCGTTCCGCGACGCGCCGACGAAGTCGAGGACGAGGCAGTTGTGCTTCGCGCTGGTTGCGATGGCCGCCTGCCGGTCGAACGCCGTGGCGTACCCGTCGACCGTGCCGGGGAGCGGCCGCAGTCCGCGGCCGACGCACTGTGTGTACAGGCTCACCGACTTTGTCGGCCGGGCCATGACGACGCACGCCGTGGCCGGGGCGTCGAACCCCTCGGTGAACACGCCGAAGTTGCACACGTACTGGAGGTTGCCGGCGGAAAATTGCCGAACGATCTGCGTCCGCTCGGCGGGGTCGGTCTTGCCGTCCACGGCCGCCGCGCACCCGGGCCGCCGGGCGTTTAGGATGCGGGCCAGGGCGTGGGCGTGTTCGACGCCGGCGGTGAACACGATGGTCGGCCGGCCGCCCGTCTCTTGAAGGATCGGCGTCGCCATCTCGTGCAGCACCCGCTCTTCGACGAGCCGCTGCTCCAACTCTTCGCGGGTGAAGTCGGCCTCGTGTCCGCGGGCCTTCTTGACCTTGATCGTGTCAAGGTCGAGGCTGTCGACCGTCACCGTCAGTTGCTCGAAGGGCACCAGCCACCCCTCGGAAGTCATGAACGCGATGTCGCGGGAGTACGCGACATCCTCGAACACGAGGCCGAGGGCCGTGCTGTCCGTCCGGTTCGGCGTGGCCGTCACGCCGAGGACTTTCAGGTGCGGGTTCCGGCCGCGGAAGTAGTCGATCACCTTCCGGTACGACGGAGACGTCGCGTGGTGGCACTCGTCGACGACGATCAAGCCGAACGGGTAGTTGCGGTACTTCTCCAGCCGGCGGTTCGAGACCATCGACTGGACGCTGGCGACGACCGTCATGTCCCCCTGCCACAGGCCGCCGAGGTCGGCCCCCCGCACGCCCATCTCGACGTGCGGCGGCACCCCGATCTCGTCGCCGACCTTCTCGGCCGTCTGGTTGACGATTTCCGTCGTGTGGGCCAGCACGAGGCAGTTGCCGAACTCCCACTCGCGGATCGTCTTGCCGATGACGACCGTCTTGCCGCCGCCGGTCGGGATCACGGCCACGCACGAGTCCTTGGCCGCCAGCGTGGCCTTGATGGCGTCGATCGCCTCCCGCTGATACGGCCGTTCTTTCCGAAACACCGGGGTCACGCCGCACCCCCTGACTGTTCCAGGCTGTCCTTCGCCCGGTCGACGTCCTCCTTCGCTTTCACCCGCTCGACCTTCTCCTTCGCCTTGTCGTGCGCCCACTTCGGCACCCACCCGATGCCCTTGCAGCACGAGCAGTCCGCGTCGGCTGCCTTACGATCACGGCCGTCACCCTCGCAGTGCGGGCACCGGTGCGACGGTCTCGCGCCCCACATGTCGCTGCGGGCACGCTCGATGGATCCGATCAGTGAGGGGACGCCCACGGACTTGCCGGCCGGCAGTCGTTGCCAGGACTCGATGCGTTTTTTGAGGGCGTCGAGTTCGTAACATGCCGCCTTCATCAACTCCAGGAGTTCCGGCCGGGGCAGTTCAGACGCTTCGGGACGTTCCGACTCGCCCGTCGAATCATCAGGGCCGAGTTGGGCCTCGGTGCCGTCCTGTGGGTCGATCGGCGGGCCGGCATCAGTAGCCGGCGGGTCGGCCGGGTCGTCGATCGGATCCGCGGACGGTGCCTTCGGCTTGGCGGCCGGTTGGAGACGGCCCTTGCTATCTACCCGGCGATCGACGTTCGGAATTTCCGAACGTCTCCACAGTTCCAATCGCACATCCGCAACCGTCTTGTCGCTGACCCCGGCCAGTTCGGAGATCCGCTTGTCGCTGTCGTGCGGCATCATGCGCAGCAGCAACTCCACGCACCGCCTTTTGTCGGCGTTGCTCCTCTTCAGGCCGTGCCCCTGGTTGGACGTCACTGTGTCGATCGCCCAATCCGTCCACGTGCCGGTCCGGACGGCGAACTTGAGCCCCGTCAGCCCGGCCTTCTTCGCCCCGGCAATGCGGTGGTGGCCTGAGGACAGGCGGTAACGGTCGAAGTTTGGTATCTTCCAGACGGTCGGCGGCTCGACGGAGAATTCTTCCTTCCGGTACTCGTCGGCGAGTTCGTCGACGTGCGACTTGTCCAGACCTTTCGCGCGGGGCTGAAGCTCCTCGTCTATCTCGACGTCATCAAACTTGAGGGTCTTGTACAGCGGCATGGTCACGCCCCCTTTTCGGAGGGGTGTGCCCGGACGGCGATGCGGATTACCGCGTCCGCTGGACTTGACCAGCGGATCAATACTGTTATTCTGTTCACAGTTGGTCTCCTGAACGGCCGGTGATCCTTGGCAGGCACCGGCCGTTTTTCGTTCGCGTTTAGGACTTTGTGTGGCGCTGGACCGACTCGGCGGTCGGTTGGATGTGTCGAACCATCGAGGCCACTTCGGCCCATTGGAAGCGAAGGCCGCCGTCGGGAAGTAGGTAGTGTGGGAGCTTGTTCCGCCGCGCCAGCTTCTCGGCGGTCCCGGTCAGCCAGAGGAACCGGCGGTCGACTTCGTCGGCGTTGATGAGATCGGATGCCATCGGCGTTGCCCCGTGCCCTTAGTCGGACACTGAACTGTACGGGGCCGCCTTGTACTCGCGTTCACTAGATGTGGTAGATGGTCGCCTTTGGTCCCCTTTGGTTAGGTTGTGACAATCCCCTTCCTTTCGGCCCACCCGGGCGGGTCGGCCGCGAACTCTTGGAGCAAGACGAGTGCGGACCGCGGCGGGCGGCCGCCGGAGATTTCGATTGGGCCGCCGTACTTGGCGTTGTCGCGCTTAATCTTCCGCCACCGCGTGCCGATATCGGTCTGCTGCATCTCGGCCACAGCCCGCCACGCGGCCACAATCTCGGCGCACCCGTGGACGCGCTGCACGACCGGCGGTGGTTCCGACGGCCGCGTCGCTGTGACGAATTGGCGGGGCGGTTCGGCACCCGCTTGCGATGACTCTCGCTCCAAGAGTCCCGTCAACTCGGCCAGCCGTTGCCACTGCGGTCGGCGCCGCTTGAGGATCACGGAGAGGCGGATGCGCATCCGCATCACGGCCGCCGCCGTCAGTGGCGGCCAAGTGTACCCCGGGCATCGGTGATGAAACCCGGCCCTTCGATCGGACGCCCGCTCCACTTCCCGGATGAACAGGGCGACGAGGTCGTCCGCCTCTTCGTGGGCGGTCCCGTAGCCGGGGTAGCCGACGGGCAGGGCGCTTACCCGGGTCAACTTCGGAATGGACTTCTCCACGCGACCGGGGCGATACTCAGACCGCAGTGTGTTGAACGCCTCGGCGATCCACTCCGCGCGATCATTGAGCAACCGCACATAGTCGGGGCGTGTGGACGCATCAAAGATGCGAGTGGCGAGCACCGCGCACCCCCACGTGCTACGGAAGGCCGCGTGAACGTCGGGGTCGGTCACGGCGTTGAGGATGGGATCCCGCGTGGGGAAGTGAAAGCCGTTGGACATTGTGCACCTCGGAGATCGGTCGACCCGCCGGGTCGCACGAGGTGCTGCGCGGTGGCCGGCGGGTCGCGTTGAAGTGGCAACGGTTTCGAACCCGTGGCCACGCCCGAAGGTGTGAATTGTCACCCTTGCCCGCACGCCGTTCGATGTCGGTAGGGGATGTGTCCGAACGGCGGAAACAGTCGATCGTTCCTGCCCGGCGTACTCATGAACGCCGGGGGAAAATCTGCTCCCAAGCGTAGAGGTCAACAGAGTTGAGGTCGAACCCCCAATTCTCCATCCTGTCATCGGCGTCGATTTCGAAGGGATTGTCCGACTCGCCCTCGTCCCTGATGCGATTCCACTCGTCGTTCAGTTGATCCTCAATGCCGATCGCAGATTGCTCGACGTGGGCCAGCTCATGCGCGATCAGATCGGCGACCACGTTTTCGGGCATGTGGTCGACCGCTCCGGCCCGGAAGCGGAGAGTAAAGCCATGCCCGGACGCCATCGCCACAACCGGCGAGCGGCCGTCCCGAAGGTGGTCTTCTGGGGCTTCAGAGTGGCCCACGGGGCGAACCGTCGGCGGACAGATCATGTCCATCGGGTGGCTACCCTCCCGCCACCCCCAGATCAGTTCGATTCTCGAGGTCGCCCACGGAATCCCGTACCCTTCCAATTGGTAGCACTCGCTCAGGATCGGCCGCAACCAAGAGTCGTGCGTCCGCCAGTGCTTGCGCATCAACCGCCTGGACTTCAGCGGGATGCGCCGCCACGTGTCGCGGAAGATCGTGACGAACCGGGCCTCGTCGCCGTGGCCGCGGTGCGTCAGGAAGAGTCTCGACGATCGCACGATGGGGATCAGTTTCGAGCGGATAGACGTCTTGATCGCGCCGTCATTCTGCGACATGCGTGCTCCTGGTTGAAGTGTGGGTGGCCCGCGGGTTCGGTTCAACCAGGAACAACCGAACCCGCGAGGCCGACGCGGTAGCTAGCCGCTGCCCACTAAACACACCAGTGTACGCATGACCAATGTCGCAAGAGGAGTTTCGTAGTTGCACAAATCCGTGAGTCGGCACCAAATTGGCCGCACGATATCGCCGACGGCATTCGGTTCTGCAGGCGACGCAGAGACAGTGGTGTGTGGGGAATGGAACGAGATGCCCTCAGTTCCGGCGTCGTGAGGAACGAAATCGCCACGGGGCGGCGCAACCCAACACCGGTTTGAGAGGTGTTACTAAGCACCCCTGAGGGCGTGCCGTCGCGCATCGGCACGCCCTCACCGGAAGTGCGGCGCATCATCCCGCGGGGGCGGAAGAGAGTTCAGGGCTGGGGGCAGGTCGGAAATGTGGACTGTGTCGACGTGGGGCGAGTTAGAAACTTCCGCTTCGACGCATAAAGACCATGGACGCCGGAGGACGCCGACGGGGCCGGCGGTAGTTCCGCATGTCACTCGGCAGGGCGTCGACAAACTCGCCCCAATCGTCCCCGCTCCGCAGGCCGCGGGCGTACCCCTCGTCCCAGAGGAAGGCGGCGAACTCCTCGACGTCGGCCTCCGCCGTGTTGGGCATGTGCTCGCGGACGACCGCGTGCAAGTCGGCGATGCAAGAAATGTCCATACCCCTCTCCCGACAAGGCCGGAGATCAAGATATGCGGCCCGTGGTCCCCGACCGTGATACCGCCCCGACCATTTCGTTCCGGCGTTAGCGAACGACTCGGCCCGAACGACTTGCGCCCCACCGACGCCCGCCCGATCCGCTATCCTAACTCCGCCGCCCGCTCGCGGTCCCGACGACGGGGCTCGGCCAACCTACACCCGGCCGCAGTCGTGGTACGCGGCGAGCGCCTGCCCAGCAATGTCTCGGGCTATCCGCCGCAGTCCGCGCCCGGCAACCAATCTGACCCGGGCGAGCGGGCCGCGACTTGGGGGCCGGCCTGCGGGAGGGGCCAACCTTCACTCCTTGAAGTTAACGGGACCGAGCCGCAGCGGGCCAATACTCTGTTCGTTACGGCGAACCGGTGTCAGGCGTAGGTGGTGAAGGGCTGCCGGGTGAGCTTATGGTCGCTAGCTGGCGGAGAATCGCGTGGAGAAACTCGCACACAACCAGTGGTTCCGATCACGAGAGGCGATGGACGCGACCATGCGTGTGAGGTACAGCG
Source organism: Limnoglobus roseus (assembly GCF_008254045.1). GTDB lineage: Bacteria > Planctomycetota > Planctomycetia > Gemmatales > Gemmataceae > Limnoglobus > Limnoglobus roseus. Next base: position 7,954,220 of record NZ_CP042425.1, read on the forward strand.
GGGGCGGGCTTCGGGACCGCGCCCTGCGTCGCCCCCTGCCCGCCGGTGAGGCGTTCCGAGTTCATATCCCGTCGTCCCCTGACGCCCGCACGGTAGAAGTCATCCTCGAGAGGCGGGCGGAATTGCGGCAGGAACTGGCCGAGTCGGACGACGAATTGGGCGGGCTGGTCGCCGGTTACAGTGTCGAGGTCGCTACCGACGACATTCGAACGAAATGCTCTCCCTTGCCCGATCGCCACTGCCGATCCGTGTCTTTCGACTTTTTCGGCCACGACCCGTCGGACGACGACGTCCGGCAGGGCTTGTCCGCCGTGGGCGTCGTCTTGGACCACATCGGCGACTGCGGCGGGTTCGGATCGACCGTGCGGCTCTTGTACTTTTGGTTCGATGGCGAAATCGACCCGGTGGCGGTGTCCGACAGGATTCGCGCACTCTACGGCCCGGTGCGGACGAAGTTCGAGCAAAGGTGGTAGAGTCGCTGTTGTCTGGCGGTGTAGCGTGCAAGGCAGGTCGTGCCGGTCGGTCACCAGGCGGCCGTCTTCGGTAACGATCTCGCGGCGGACGACGCCGTGGATGACCGATCCGTCCTCGTCGTGGGAGATGACCTCGTGGGCGTAGATGATGAGGAGGTGTTCGTTGCCCGCCGGGTCACGGGCGATGACCGACCCTAACCGCCGTCGTGTCATGGGAGTGCCCTCACGGAAACCGACTACTTGACCGCCTCGTCCAACTGCTTCGCCGCTCGATTCTGATCCTCGGTACGCTTGATCACGTCGGCAATCTCTTGGTCCTTGATCCGCTCTTCGTCTAATCGCCTTTTGACGTCCTCCTTGCCCCGTGCTTCCAATTCTGCCTTCGTCCGCCCGGGGGGCGGTGGAGAGTTGCTCCGGGAGCAACCGGCCAGTGAGAGAGCAGCAAACAGGAAGAGAACGCGCACGGGGTGCCCTCGGAGGGGGAGCCGCAAGACTCAGACTAATCCTTCTTCACCCGCTCGCCTTTCCGATGCCGACGGTCCACTCGCCGAGCGTCAGCGTGCGTCTCCTCGCGTTGTACACGCCGTCGGCGAAACTGTACGCGACCCGCCGCCCGTCCCTTGAGTTGGTCAACACTCCGGCGGCACGAAGGCGGCCGAGGTGGTGCGAGACGTTGACGTAGGCCGCTCCGATCCGCCGCGAGAGTACGCCGACGGTACACGGGCCGCTCTGGGCGATCTCGTGGACGAGTTGGATGCGGGCGGCCGCCAGGGCCGTGAGGTGCTCGGCCAACGTGCGGGCGGCTTGGTAGTCGGTCATGGGCTTTCAGTGGCGGGCCGGGCGATCGGTTGGCCATCCCGGGACCTTACCCGCGCACGAGGCCGAGCACAACCCGGACGTGCGGGCCACCGGCGGCGGCGATTCTTTGCCCTTCGCCCGCCAGATCAGGTATGCTTCACCGGCCGCCTCACCGCGGTCCCGGCGACGGGGTTCGGCCGAGCGACTCGGCCGCAGTCGTGGTACGCGGCGAGTGCCAAGCGGGTGACGTGCCCGTGAACCGCCGCAGCACGCTCCCCGCTCCAATCTGCCGGGGCGAGCGGGCCGCGACTTGGGGGCCGGCCTGCGCCAGTGGCCAACCCTCGCTCACTTCTCCTTCTTCGATTCGTCCGTCTTCTCGCCCGTGCCGGGGGTGAACGACTTGAGGACGGTCGTCCCCTCAATGCTAGCCGCCTTGAAGGTCGTCTTCACCACGCCGACACCGGGGGCGTACCACGCCGACGAACTGAGTGGTGGGTTACTCGATCGAGTCAACACGACCGGGATGGCTTTGAACTTCCCGGCCGGCACCTCCACTTCCTCTTCTTGGCCGACGGTGTACGCCCACACGGGGGCTTTCGGCCCGACCAGGCGTTTTTTGGTCGGGTCCGGCTCACCATCCCACGAGTCCCCGACCTTCGCCGGCAGTTTCAACCTCGGCTGGGCGACCGGCGGTTCTCCGTCCTTCTCGCGGATGAACGACAGGCCCTTGTCCGAGACGGCGTACACGACGACCGTGGCCGAGGGCTTACCCGCGGTTTTCTTCTCGACCGTCACCCGGTACACGCCGTCCGTCGCCTCCACCTTCGTCACCTCCTCGGTGGTCTCTGTCGTCCCGCTGAACCCCTTCGCCTCGTAGACCCGCTTATCCCCGACCGTCGTCGGGAAGTACAGAGACGCCTTCTTTGAGGACTCCTTCGGTGGCGGGGCTGCCACGACGATCGGGGCAACGACGAGTAGGGCCACGACTACGCGGAGCATGGATTGGCCTCAATCCGGATGAGGGCGGTGAGAAATGAGCGTACCCGCCGGACAGGCCTGGGGCAAGGAAGATGTGCGAGGCGGCTCGCGACTGGCCGAGCAACCGGTCAGGGTGCGGCAGAGCTTGTGAAGTCCAATGGTTTGGTGTGCTTTTGCTCCAGCACCGCGACGCCGACACAACCAAGCCTACCTCGCCGTCAATCCCACGGATCGACGATCAACCCGGCCGCCAAAAGCTTGGGGAGGGCCACCGGAACGCCGACTGCCAAGACCGGTGCCCATCCCCACCGTAGAAACAACCGCTCGACTAGACTCCACTGGCCCCACCGGGCCACCGCCAGTGCCGTGCCCGGGACGATGTACCCGAGGTAAACCCACTTGGCCGCGGCCCACCGCAGCCCGCCGTCGAGCGTCGTGTAGAACGTCCCCAACCCTATGAGGTGAGCGAACACGACGGTGTACCACCAAAAAACCACTGCCGGGTTCGGGGGAACTCTCTTCCCGGTCGGCCATCGCTGGAGTTGTTCCCGCCACAGTTCGCCCGCGAACCGCAGGCCCACTTCCAGGACGGCCACCGCGACGATCATGCCCATCGCCGAACCAGCGAGTGACACCGTCCACGGCCAATCGAGCCGGAGATGGGTGTCGTACATCCAGTGTGGCAGTGCGATTGGGCCAAGCACGCAGAGTAGCACGAGCGCGTACCTGAAAGCTGTCCAACCCGTGCGATCCGGCGACACGCAGTCCCGAGATGACATTGCTCACATACACGCCCCTTCGCTGCAGAACAACGTTAGTTCGCGCCGTCGCAAGACAATACGGTCCGTTGATTGAACTTCGCCGAGTGGCGCACGGCAAGTTCTTGGGTGGGCGGGGTGACGCCGGCGTCGGCCGCACGGGCCGGGGCCATCGGCGTGCTGCTGATCGAGCAACGGGTCAGGACGGACTTTTCGCGATCGTTCGGTGTGTCATCATGCGTCCCACGGGCGACGATTTCCCTGGGACGTTCCGCCTATTTCTTGAGGCGGGCCAAGCTCGCCTTCGCGGCTTTGGTCGGGAATGCGTCGGGGTGCCCGTCGGCGATCCGTTCGAGGGCCTTGACGGCCTCGGCGGTGCCGACTTCCTCCAGGATCGCCGTGCCACGAGCCGCCCGGGTCCACGACCGCTTCTGGTCCGACAAGACGCTGCCGATCCGATCGACCCGGTGCTCCGCCCACAGGGACCCGCCCCCCCAGGGCAAACGCACCTAAATCGCCTGAAAAGGTAGTGCTTCGTCCCTCCACTCAGGTCTTGTTCAGCACCAGGTCGACGACCCAGCAGCCCAGAGCGTGTCCGCCGTCACCGCGGCAATGGTTCAACACTTCGGGGTCATCGCAGCCGGCCTCCTCCAGGGCATCTGCCAGCACCGGCAGGCGGTCGAACGCCCTGTCGGCGTAGATGCCATTGGCCAGGGCGACGACGGTGGACGTGAGCCAGGACGGGGGGATCACGGCGTGCCGGCGGTACGGAATCCCGAAGATGCAGTTCAGGACCTCGACCTGACCCTTCCGTCCGATGCTGCCCGCCGTCCACCGCATTGCCATCATCGCCCCGTAATCCGCTTGTGCCCACAACGCCAAGCTCACGGCGGCGGCCCCGGAGGCGTCGTTCGCTGCGTCCTGTCCATCCGGCCAGCCACGCTCCGTGACGGCGGCCGCCGCCCCCTCAATCTCCATCGCCTCGGCCGACGAGATCAGCTTGTCGGCGTACCGCTCGGCGGCCTCCACTGCCGCTCGGCTCCGCTCGTCCGCCAGGAGCGGCCACACCCGCCGGCAGAAGGCAGCGGCGGCGAGCCGCCACTTACGGCCGCTAACGCCATTCCTCGGCAGCGCCTGGAGGACGGCCTCCGGATCGAGGGTGGCCAGCCATTCTTCTTTGGTCATCGTGCGGCGTCCGATTCACCGGCCCCAGCCGAGGGCGAGAGAGTCAACTTCAGTGTGGCCGCCAGCAACCTCCGGGGCAAGCCAGGGCATGGGCCTGGTAGTCACCCTCACCGGGGATGTGGGCGGCGTGGTCGTCAGGAGGTACACCCAGAGGCAGCTACGGAGGGCTGCCATGCCGACGAAGGACGTGTCGATCGCCCGGTACTTCACCGACCTGCCCGACCCTCGGATGGACCGGACGAAGAAGCACACCCTGGGCGACATCCTGGTGATCGCGCTGTGTGCGGTGGTGTGCGGGGCCGACTCATGGGAGGAGGTGGAGGCGTTCGGGGAAGCCAAGCGCGACTGGCTCGGGAAGTTCCTGACCCTGCCGAATGGCATCCCCAGCCACGACACGTTCGGCCGGGTGTTCGCCCGGCTCGACCCGAATCGGTTCGGCGAGTGCGTGGCCGGGTGGATGGCGGCGGTGTGTGAGGTGGCCAGGCTGAAGCACATCGCAATTGACGGCAAGGCGTGCCGGTCCGCCCCCCGGAACACGTTCAGCGGGTGCCTCCACCTCGTGAGCGCGTGGGCGGCCGAGAACCGGCTGATCCTCGGGCAAGCAGGCGTGGCCGACGGGTCGCACGAGATCGCCGCCATCCCCGAGCTGCTCCGCGTGCTCGACCTGAAGGGCGCGCTGGTGACGCTCGACGCGGCCGGCTGCCAGAAGGAGATCGCCAAGCAGATCCGCAAGAACGGTGGACACTACCTGCTGTCGGTGAAGGGGAACCAGCCGGCCCTCCACGACGCCGTGTTCGGGGTGTTCGACCGGGCGTGCGAAACCGACTTCGCCGGGGTGAAGCACGACGGGCACGAAGCGGTCGAGGATGGCCATGGGCGGCACGAGGAGCGGTACGTCACCGCCATCTACGACCCGCCAGGGCTACCACCCGAGTGGCCGGATGTGGCAGCGGTGGTGCTCGTCGGTCGGGAGCGCGAGGTGAAGGGGAAACGTACCGACACCGCCCATTACTACATCACGAGCTTGAAGGGGACTGCGGCCGAGCTGGGGCGATTGATCCGCCGGCACTGGGCGGTGGAGAACGAGTTGCACTGGTGCCTGGACGTGGCGTTCAGAGAGGACGCGAACAAGACGGCGGCCGGGCACGCCGGAACCAACCTCGGGTTGGTGCGACGGGTGGCGGCCTCGCTCCTCAAGCAAGACCCGGGCAAAGGCAGCATCAAAGGGAAGCGGTTCAAAGCCGCCCTTGATGAGGGCTACCTGTTGCAGGTCTTACAGGGATTCCTTGAGGATTAGATGCGTTCGCCCTGCCCGCCCCCCTTCAGGACGAAGTTGTACTCGCCGTCGCCGATGGCCTCCAGTTGAAGGGCCTCCCCGCGCATCGAGTCCGCCGTCCGGTTACTGAAGAGTTCCACCATCCGGGATCGCGCGGGGTTCTCCGTCACGTCCTTCATCAGGGTCGGCAAGTCGATGGCCAGCCGCGGGTCGAGGTAGTCGAGTTCGGCCCACGCCGCCCGCCACGTCTTCTCGTCCCCGCTGCCGAGGTCCTTCAGAAGTCGCTTGCACCGATCGGCATCCAGCTTGAGGGGCCCGAGGTTCGCCTTCAGGAAGGGCACGGCGTGCTCGGGCTGGGCGAAGAGCTTGAGCACGGCGCGGGAGGCAACGGGCTCGTCCTTGGCGAGGTCCGCCCAGAGTGCTTCGAGTTCTTTCTTCTTGGCTTCCGGGTTCGCGGGCGGCACCGGGGCGGCGACCGCGTGCGTGGCCATCATCGCTACGCCGGCCGCCACCAAGAGTAATGAAGTTTGGCTCATCCTGATTTCCCTTTCGCGATGGAAACGCGGTGATCTCGGTTGGTCGCAACCCAAATCACTCGTACCGCGACGACGCTGAGCCTACTTCCGCACGGAGGCCACCGCAAGCATCGACCCCCTCTGGCCTCGTACGGGGTGGGCAAACAGTCGCCCTGTCGTCTGCCGCAAAAGCAGGACGTGGGGCCGGTTGCTTTACCGCGCCGCGGAGGGCGGGGCAAAACAATTCGTCCGCTTGACGATGACGCTCGCCTTCGGCATGATGGCCGCTCTCGAATCCCGGAGGCGCATCATGTACACGGCGTTTCAAGCCCTCTGCCTCGTGTGGCCGGCCGTATCACCCGCCCAGGCTTTGGTCGGCAAGCCGGGGTGGCTGTTGAACGTGATCCCCGGCCATTCAACCATCGCCCAGTATGAAGCCCCGGATGGGACAATCCGAGTAACAACCCGGTACAGAAACGGCACCGTGGTAACCGCCGAGCAGGGGCGGATCACCGAGGTGCGGCGTGTGCCCCCCTCGCCCCCTTGACTCGCCCCGCGAACCGCCGCCGCCCGCTCCCCATGTCAATCTGCTGGGGTGCGCGGGCCGAGACTGGGGACCGGCGTCACCAACGATCTCTCACTTCTCAATCACCTACGGTCATCCGCCGGCTTCTCCTTCGGCTCCGTGATCGTGGCCACGCCGCTGACCGTGGTGGCCGTCAGCCCGAATCGCTTGGCCCAGGCGTCCGGCACCTCGTACACGACGGTCAGTTCGAGCTTCCCGGCGGCCGCCGCCGATACCGCCGCATCGAGGTTGTTGACGCTCGGGTTGGCCCCCGGAGGGGCGTCGGTGGTCGGCACGGAGACGGCCGCCACCTCGTTCGGTCGTAGCTTCACCACGCCAAGGGTCGATGCGCTCGGGATGACGGCTCGCCCTTGAGAGTCCTTCCGTTGGGTCGGCCGGATCGTGACCGTGGCCTTGGCTTCTGTGCGTTCGACGACCGCCGTGAAGCGATCGGTCATCACCGCGGCCTCGCCCGCCGTCGCGACCAACCGCACACTCAAGAACGCTCGCCCTCCCCGGTTGCCGCCCAGGCTGCTCAGGCTCGCCTCCAGCGTCAGGGGCGGCTTCATATCGACGTCCTTCGGCGGGGCGGACCCCGTCAGCGGGGCGGCGGCGAGCAGGATCAGCAGTGAGCGGAACATGGGGTTGGCCTCAATCCGGATGAGGGCGGTGAGAAATGAGCGTACCGGCCGGCCCGGCGCGGGGCAAGGACGATGTGTGTGCCGGCACCTGCGGTCTGAACAACCGGCCCGGGCGGGGAGTGGCCGGCGTATCGTCGGGTTCGGCGTCAGTCCGCCCTCGTGGCGGTGTAACACCACGCCAGGAAGTCCTCCTCCTTCTCGAACCGGTACTTGGTGCAACGGATCACCTTGTCCCCGGCGCGCAGCCAGAACACCCCGGTGTTCAGCGGCAGGGTCAGGACCAACTCGGAAACCTCCAGCTTCATATCTCCGACCATAACGGCGACCGGCTTGGCAAACACGAGTCGGACGTGGTCGCCGTCTCGCGCCTTCTTCATGTCGTCGGCCGTGCCCGCGGCCTTGTCGCGGCAGGTTTCCAGCAGGGCGGTCGTCGCCTCGACCCCAGCCGCAACGCCCTTCTCCGGGAACTTGCACTTCTTGCCGTCCCGCGTGGCGGACGCCTTCGGGGCTTCGTCCGCGGCCGGAACGTCCGCCACGAAAAAGACGACAACCAGCACGAGAGAGCATCGCATGGTTTCCCTCCGCCGCCGCACGGTGTATTGGCCTGCACCGTCGCAGGAGAACACCAGCACAACATTGAAACCGGCGGGCATTCGCAAGTCAAGGACGTGGGAAGTGATGTTCGGCGGCACGTGCGAACCGAGTCGGCGCCATTTCAGCGAGAGGAACGGGTCACCGGGCTAAAATTTGCCGGGCGACCTCCGCCGTACTGCCGCAACGTTCCAACACTGTCACCGGCGGGAAGGCGGACTCCCGCAGCTCGCCCAATGGCACGGTCCGCCACGCGCCCCCCTCGCAGATGTACGCGCGGTGCGTGCTGCCGAACGCGACCTCGGTATCGCCGGCCATGAGTCGGAGGTGTGCGGCTTGATAGCAACTGGCGAATGTCGACCGCGGGGCGATCACGAGGTCGAAGATGCGGTCCCCGTCACGGGCATACCACACGACACAATCCCCACCTGGATGGGCGAAGGAGAAGCCGGAGCATTGGTGGTGCCGCGAATCCATCGCCACTCCGATGACAACCGCCACGAGGGCCGCGGCCAGGAGCAACGCCATCCCGGCCTTCGTTCGATCATCCGCGGGCGCGTCCGAGTTCATCTCATCCCACCGGCAGCAGGACTTCGGGTCGTGTCCGCTCTACCAAGGCCAAAGCGATGCCCTTGAGCCTATCGACCCTCATCTGCGGCCGCAAGAACGAAACTCTTCGGCGCGTTGCTGAGTGGGCAGAGACTCTCGCCGATTCTCCGCCCGCTTGACGCCCGATCCTTTGTGACCGAAGATGGATACGCCCCAGAGGGTCGGTCATGCGTCTCGTCACCGCGGTCGCGTTTCTGTTCGTGCTGGCCAACCACCTCGCGGCCGCTCCCGTGCCCAAAGAGTCCGCGAAAGAGTCGTACTATCCGACCGCCCCGGGTACGAAGTGGGTGTACCGACAGGAGAACCGGGAGTGGGCGGAAGAGATCACGAAATCGGACCGGCGAAAGGCCGAAACCCTTCTCACGGTCCGCATCACGGAGGGCGGGACGTCCTACGACGACACCTATTCCATCACCGACGGCGGCTTGACCAAGCTCACGACGGGCGAGTTCCGGATCGAACGCCTCCTGCTCAAGTTGCCCGTGAAGAAGGGGAACGAGTGGTCCGTCGACGTGCCGGTGCAGGCGGGCCTACTGGCCGAGGGCGGCACGGCGGCCGCCGGCGATGCCGAAGCGGTGGACGTCCCGGCCGGGCAGTATCGCGCCGTTCCGGTCCGGTTCACCGTGACGAAGGCCGATGGCCGTGAGTTACCGAAGCCGGGGCGGACGTACACGCACTGGTACGCCCCGGACGTCGGCCTGGTCAAGTTTCGCTGCAAGGACGGCGGCGCGGAGGTCGTGCGGGTTCTAAAGGCGTTCACCCCGGCCGCCAAGAAGTGACCGCGGCCGATGGGGTTGGCGTCCTCGCGCCCGACGCCGTCGCCCACAGACGGGGCGACGGGCGCATGTCTGCGGGTGCTGGCCGGGTCGTCGATGGCGTGCCTGGGAAAGGGTGAGTGACTACTCACGGTGGCGTACATCGAAGGTCAGAATGCGGGCGGGCGAGATTGTGTTGGCACGGGCGTCCTTCGATAGCCCAATTGATGAACGCCAAGCACCACAAACCCTGGCACCGCTCAGAACGGGTCCTGGAGCACTTCCCCGCGGTTCCGCGTGAGCAGTTGCAAGACGACATCGAGGCTGGTCGTGGCCTTCAGGAACTTGACGCTCCCGTCGCCCATGCCGAGCATCGCGCCGCCGGAGTGAAAGCTGTAGATTTCTTTGTCGTTCCGGCAGTTGAGCGCGCACGGGCCGTAGGGGTCGGTCGGGGATGCCGAGTTGTACCCGCCGATCTGAAGGCGGGCGTCCGGGTTGGCCCACGGGCCGCCGGTGCCGGCCGTGCCGACCTGTTTGCCCATCGTGAACTCCAGATTGCGGCCGGCGCACTCGGCGAGCATCATGGTGTTCGATGTTCCGTCGGTAATGTCGGTGATCCGCCGGTCGCCTTGGATGGTCGGCGACGTGCGGCCGAGAATTCCCACGAAGCTCGTATCTCCGGTCGAAACGTAGGGCGTCATGGCGGCCGAAACGAACGGGTTCGGCCAGTTGCGCTCGGTCGTGGCGGCGTAGTCGGTGGTGCCGCGGTTCGGGTGGCGGTCCGTCCCTTGCGAGGCCGACGGGCACTGGAAGGTTGTGATCGTGTTCCGGATCGGCCCGCCGACGGCCGTGTTCGTCCCGGCGTCCCAATTCATGCTAAAGCTGTACTGCTTATAGATCGCCTCCTGCTCGATGTACGGCAGGACGTGCGGCGTCCACGAGTGCCCCCACAATTGCGACGGGTTGGCCGGGTTGGCGATTTGCTGCCAGGAGGCCGGGAACGCGCCGTACACGTCGTGCCGGCCGTGCAACCCGAGGCCGAGTTGCTTGAGGTTGTTACTACACTTCGCGCGGGCCGCCGCCTCCCGCACTTTCTGCACGGCCGGGAGCAACAAGCCGATCAGGATCGCGATAATGGCGATCACCACCAGCAACTCAATCAATGTGAACGCCGTTCGACGGGATTGGGGAAAGGTCATGGCAAACCCTCGGAGCGGAAAAGAGAGGACACCAATTACTTCGCCGTCAGTTGAATCGGGTCGAGATTGTTCGACCCGTCTTTGACCGTGATCTTGGGAATGGGCGTGGTGGCGCGGTCACCGTACTTTGCCGGAAGTTTGTTCTTCGGACTACCGAGTCCGCGGGCGTTCGACGGATACCACGTGACAAGAACGGCGTACTCTCCGCCGGGCGCGCCGGCACCGTGGGGCGGTGTCTGTACGGTGAACCGGCCGTCTGCACCGACAACGCCGGTCGGCTTGAAGTCCGACGACCCGCTCACGGGGTCCAGGATGACCGTAGCGCCCTCGGCCGGGTTGCCCTCGTAGTGAACCGTCCCCTGAACCGGATTGAGCCGCGGCCCACCGGACCCGCACGCGGGAATCGCGGCGATGAAGCAGGCGACGCCCAACCGCCAAATGAGGAATCGAGTTTTCATCGCCTCCACCTCTTGGTGGAAGATATTAGAATCATGTGAGTGATCTCTTAGCAAGTGTAAATGTGAGGATTGTTCACAATTAACAACGGAATTGGAATGAAACGAGACCTTCGTCGGCCGGCGGCGGCGGGGTTGGCGGCCTCGGCACGACCGTAGTAGGTGCAGCGCACGGCGTAATGATCGCCTTGCTAGCGTGCCCCGGGTACGGCGGGTTCCCCGCTCAAGAGCTGGTCGACGCTCTCGTTCGCCATGTCACAACTCCGGGGGTAGGTCGCCCGGGAAATCAGCAACTTTCACGCCCGCAAGGCATTACGAAAAAGGTCGGGCGAAACGCCCACGCGGATCAGTAAGCCGCGGCCGCAGTAAGGTATCGAAGTCCGTTACACTCACCACACCCGCTGCCGTGGCATTCCCCGCAAACGGCCCCGGGGAGCATCTGCTCCACCCACGCCACGGCCTTGAGGACGTCGGCGACGGCCGCCTCGACGTCCACCAGCGCGAAGGACGGGTGGGCCTCCCGGCCGCCGACGTTGGCCAGCTTCGACAGCTTGGCCGCCACGTCGCGCAACTGTCCCGTGAGCTTCCGGGCGGCGGGCACCCCGGCGAAGTGGGCGTGTAGCCGGGCTGGGATCACGTGCCCGCGAGAGTCGACCATTCCGACGATCGACTCGACCGATTGCGCATCCGCGACCGGAGGGCTGACGCCCCCCGCCGGTGCGCTGGTCGTCAGCCGCTCATTCCGGGCCTTCTTGTGCCGATTGGCCGTGGCCTTCGAGCACCCCGCCAGCTTCGCGATTTCGCTGCCGGCCGCTGTTCGGTACTCGGGCCGGGCGAGGATACTATCCAACACACGGGCCGTCTCCTCTTTCGATCGCGGTCGCCCGTGCTGGGAATTGGCTCGCCAACCCAACCGTTCGGCGTCGGCCCATGTGCCCGGGTAGACGACGGCGGGAGCGGAGACAACGCCGGCCACGTCCGCGGCAGCGCACCGCGTGAACCCCTCCACCAAGAGCACCGTGTTGGCCGGGTAGGACTTCGTGACCCGCGTCAGCTTGGCGTACCGGCCGTCGCCGTCCGGAACCTCTTCGGTCCACTCGTGCGGCTCCGTCAGCCAGACGGCGACCAGCGGCGGGAACTCGCCCCAGGACGTGCCGTAGTCAAGCATCGCTTCGGCATATCGCTCAACCGTCTCGGCGAGCGAGGAACTGTACGTGTCGCGGAACCGCAGGCGGTCGTCTCGGGTCAGGTCCGACAGGGTAATCTTCACCGGCACTGGGTCAGGCATGGGATTACTCGGTAGCGGGGATGGTGTCGGGGGCGGTGCCAGAATCGTCTGCGGGCGGATCGGCTCGGCGGTTCATGTACGCTTCCAGGTCGGCCAGTCGGACCCTCCATTGCGACCTGACCTTGAACGAGGTCAACTCGCCGTTGCGGAGCATCGACCGAACCGTTTCTTCGGACACGCGCAGCCGCCGTGCGACCTCACTGGGCTTCAACGGGTCACTCGCCGCCATGTAACTGACTCCCGGGGGTGGGAAAGGGGTGGTGAAAACGCCGACCCGCGGGCGTCACGTCCGCCGTCACTCGAACGGTCGGCGAGCGGGTCGGCCGGCTGCATCGCCCGCCTGGGCGTTCCTCGTCAGGCCCACGCCTTCAAAACGCCGGTCGGGGGCGTGGCGTGTAAACGTTCCCGACCGGCCATGCGGTTAGCGGATGCCGGGGATCTCGCTGAGCGGGACGGCCACCTTCAAGTCGAGGTCGACGGCCAGGGACAGCAGCGTGTGGAAAACATCCTCGTCCTCGTCCCCGAACTCGCCGAAGTCGCGGAGGAACCGGGCCGTCGGGCTGGCCGAGTCCGGCCCGTAGTTCTGGATCGTGTCGACGATGAGCGACCGGAGCAGACGGGCGGCGTCGACGACCTCTTGGATCTGCTTGTACCCGCGGCACTTCTTCATCCGGTGGAGGGCGTCCTCCCGGGCGGCCATCCGCTCCACGGTGTACCCGGCGTACACGAACTCCGGGCCGGCGTCCCCCGCGGCCGGGCGGGGCTTCTTTCGGGCCTTCGACTTCTCCGGCGTTGTCGGTTTCGCCTTCGCCGGGCGGGGCCGGCCGTTCGTGCCGGGGGCGTGCGTCGTGTCCATGTCGTCGACCTCCTGTGGTGGTGGGTGGTGGGTGGAACGCCCCCCCTTGAGAGGGAGGGGACGGGCGTCAGTTCTTGGTCCGCTTCCGGATGCGGCGGTCGCGGGGCCGGGGCCGTTGCAGGTCGGCGGTGGTGATCCGCACGCCCTCGCGGGCGAGCTTCTTCAGCACGGCGGCCAGGTCGGCGGCGAACCGCTTCGGGTCGTTCATGGCAAGATCCTCCTGGGCCCCGCGGCTCACTGAGCCGCGAAGCGGGTTGGGTGGTTACAGGATTCCGTCGGCCTTGAGCTCCTCGACCGTGTCCACGTGTTTGCAAGTGGCTTTGAACGAGTACCCCTTGCAGTTGCACTTCACCGGTCGGCCCGCCCGGTCACAGGTCACGCCGTACACCTCGGCCGTGCCCGTCACCTTGGCGAACAAGACCTGCCCGTCCTCGCGGGCGATGCCGTAGCTGACCGTGTCGCGCTTCGACTGCACGATCGTCAGCGTGCCGAGCGACGGCGAGGTCGCGTCGGCGGACGGTAGGAAGGCCCACCGGCGGCCCTTGGCGTGGGTCTTGGAAGCGGGGAGCGAGCCGGCGACGGGAAGGCACATGGTCGAACCCTCAAGGCGCACCCCGGACGCGGCCAACAGGAAGACTTCCTTCGGCATCCGCATTCGAGGTTGCTGGCTGATCGTTGTGAGGGTAGGATAATCCCATCTGGGATTATTGTCAATCCCATTTGGGATTTATTTTTCGGAGCCGCTTCGTGTTCGGTAGCAAGTTGAAGGAACTGCGAGAGGCAAAGGGCTGGAGTCAGAAGCGACTCGCGGAAGTGACCGGACTGTCGCAGAACGGCATTTCGCATTGGGAAAATGACGAGCGCATCCCGTCTTGGGATGCTGTCCTGAAACTCAGCAAGGCCCTCGGTGTGGAGTGCAACGTGTTCGGCAACCTTGATGACGTCGAACTTCCTGCCGATCCGCTCGCCGTGGACCCGCAGAAGAAGCGGGGTCGCCCGAAGAAGAACGACGCCGGGTGAAGTGGGGTGATGGGCTTCGGGGCGTGCTAGGGTCAGCCCCGGCGGAAGACATCAGAGGTCATCATGACCGAGATCACGTACCGGAAGGGCGATGCCACGTGCCCTCAGGCGAAGGGCGTCAAGGTCATCGCCCACGTGTGCAACGACCTCGGCGGGTGGGGCAAGGGGTTCGTCCTCGCCGTCTCCCGCCGGTGGCCCGAACCGGAAGCGGCGTACCGGGCGTGGCACGCGGCGGGCAAGGCCGGCGGGTTCGCCCTCGGGGCCGTCCAGTTCGTCCCGGTCGAACCCTACGTCTGGGTGGCGAACATGATCGGCCAGCGGGGCATGAAGCGGGGGAGTTCCGGCCCGCCGATCCGGTACGACGCCCTCGCCGCCTGCCTGGCCCAGGTCGGGGCCAAGGCGAAGGAACTCGGCGCGTCCGTCCACATGCCCCGGATCGGGTGCGGCCTCGCCGGCGGGGACTGGTCGGAAGTCGAACCGCTCATCGCGCGGCACGTGGCCGCGTTCGGCGTTCCGGTGACCGTGTACGATTTCGAGTGACCGCCAGTCCCACCTTTCCGGCGTTAGTCGAACCATCCACCGCAGGGCCGCCGAAGAAGCGGGGCCGTCCGAGGAAGAACGACGCCGGGTGAAGTGGAGTGACCTTTACAAAAACGTTCGATTTCAATGACTGACGTCGGATGGAATTTCTTAGACGAATCCCATCAGAATGGCATATCATCATGGCACTGACGTCTTCACCTCATCCCCACCGGCGTGATCGACACCACCCCCGAACGAGTGGTGCGACTGGCCGTCGAGGACATCGCCATGCCCGCATCGCTGCCTCGCGATGTCATAAAGGGGTGCGCCCTAACGGTCGTAGCCGTGGCGGGCGTGACACTTGCCCGATGGCTGCTAGATCCCGTCCTCGGCGAATCTCACCCCTATGTCCTTTTTATCTTCCCTGCCATTTACGTCGCCAATCATGCCGGTTGGCGGCTTGGGGCGATGGCCCTTGCGTTGGGTATGCTGTCGGCGAACTTCCTGTTCGCCGCCCCGCGAATGTCGTTTTGGGTGGAGGCTCCTGAAAATCAGGTCGGATTGCTTATTTTCCTAGCCGTCGGCGGGGCCGGCGTCTATCTGGCCGACGCCCGGAGGACGGCGCACGCGCGGGCCGAAGTTCACGCCGCGGCGGCGGCCGCCGCGGCGGCCGCCCATCACCAAACCCAGGATGTCTTACGCAAGCAACAAGCTCGACTCTTGGACCATGCGTTCGATCCAGTACTAACGTGGGAGTTGGGGCGAGGGATCACGTACTGGAATGCCGGGGCCGAGCGGCTCTACGGTTATACCGAGGCGGAAGCCGTTGGGCGGGTAAGCCACGAACTCCTCAGGACGGTATTCCCCGCGGGCCAAGCGGCTTTCGAGGAGGCAATACGGCGTGACGGTCGATGGGAGGGAGAGCTCCGCCACAGGGCTAAAGACGGGCGTCTGATCCCGGTCGATTCCCGGATGGCCGTCGTCCAGGTCGGCGACGCACCGGCGGTCGTGTTGGAAGCCAATCGAGACACGACCGAGCGCAAGAGAACGGAGGAAACTCAGGCACGGCTCGCGGCTATCGTCTCGTCGTCGGACGACGCGATCATTAGCAAGGACTTGGGCGGGGTGATTCAGTCCTGGAACGCTGGGGCCGAGCGACTGTTCGGTTACACGCGGGGCGAGGCCGTTGGTCGTCCCATCACCCTCATCATCCCACCGGACCTATTGGATGAGGAAGCGGCTATCCTTGCTCGGATCCGCAGGGGCGAGCGGACCGATCACTACGAAACCGTCCGGGTGGCCAAGGGCGGCCGGCGTGTCGAGGTTTCACTCACGGTCTCCCCACTTCGGGACGCGGACGGCAACGTCGTCGGTGCGTCGAAGGTGGCTCGCGATGTTACCGAGCGTAAGCGGTCCGAA
Source organism: Limnoglobus roseus (assembly GCF_008254045.1). GTDB lineage: Bacteria > Planctomycetota > Planctomycetia > Gemmatales > Gemmataceae > Limnoglobus > Limnoglobus roseus. Next base: position 7,970,123 of record NZ_CP042425.1, read on the forward strand.
GATGCCCTCCGCGCGAGCGAGTCGCGGTTCCGCAACTTCGTCGAGCAAGCGGCCGACGCTTTCTTCCTCCACGACGCGGACGGGACGATCTTGGACGTCAACCGGCGGGCGTGCGAGAGCCTTGGCTTCACCCGTGAAGAGTTGGTCGGGATGCGAGTGGACGTCATTGACCCGCACGCAACCCTGGGAGTCTTCCGCCAGGTCGCCGAGCAACTCGCCTTAGGCCAACTCGTGTCCCTTGATGCCCGACACCGGCGAAAGGACCAGGCCACATTCCCGGTCGAGGTCCGCCTGAGTCCGTTTGAAGCTGACGGCCGGCGGTTGGCGCTCGCGGTGGTCCGCGACGTGACGGAACGCCGGTTGGCTGAGGACGCCCTCCGACTCCGCGATCGGGCGATTCAAGCGGTCCCGCACGGGGTCGTCATCACAACACCGACACGACCCGATAACCCCATCACCTACGCCAGCGATGGGTTCGAACGGTTGACCGGGTACCCGCAAGGAGAGATTCTCGGCCGGAACTGCCGCTTTCTTCAAGGGCGGGATAGCGACCCGGCCGTGATCTCCCGTGTTCGAGACGCCGTACACGCCGGGCGCAAGTGTGAGGCGGAAGTACTCAACTATAGGAAGGACGGGACGCCGTTCTGGAACGCGCTCTCGGTCACCCCCGTACACGACGTCCAGGGGGGCATCACCCACTTCGTAGGAGTTCAGACGGATGTTACGGAGCGGCGGAAACTAGAAGAGCAGTTCCGGCAGGCGCAAAAGATGGAGGCCGTCGGCCTTCTCGCAAGTGGCGTGGCCCACGACTTCAACAACTTGCTCACGGTCATCAACGGGTACAGCGAAATGCTCTTGGCCGGGATGATGACGGGCAAGTCCCTGGGGGACGCCTACGCGGCAATCCGGGACGCCGGCGAACGGGCCGCCGGCCTCACCAATCAGCTACTCGCGTTCAGCCGCCAATCCGTCCTGCAACCCCGGGTGTTCGACCCGAACGAAATCGTCGCGGAAACGGGGAAGATGCTTACCCGTTTGATTGGCGAGGACGTCCGCATGACCACGACCCTCGACCCTATGGCCGGGCGGGTGAAGGTGGACCCCGGCCAGTTCGGACAAGTGTTGATGAACCTCGCGGTGAACGCCCGCGACGCCATGCCCACCGGCGGCCGGCTCACGATCGAAACGCACCGGGTCGTCCTAGACGCCGACGGCCTGATGAACCGGCCCGATGTCCACCCCGGCGCATACGTCATGACCGCGGTTTCGGACACGGGGTCGGGGATGTCGGACGCCGTCAAGGCCCGCATCTTCGAGCCGTTCTTCACCACCAAGGGGGTCGGCAAGGGGACGGGATTGGGCCTCGCCATGGTGTTCGGCATCATCAAACAGTCGGGCGGACACGTCGAGGTGTACAGTGAACTCGGCATAGGTACTACGGTCAAGGTCTTCTTACCGGCCGTCGAGGTCCGGGGAGAGGGAACAGTAGCCGAGACAGTGCGAATTCCCGGGGGCGAGGAGCGAGTCCTCTTAGTCGAAGACCAAGAGGACGTTCGGAAGATCGGCGTCATTGCCCTTCAAACGCACGGGTACGACGTGATCGAAGGGGCCGACGGACAGGACGCCCTCGGCCGCGTACTGCGGGACCACCCGCCCCTCGACATTCTGGTGACCGACGTGGTCATGCCGGGAATGAGCGGCCGGCAACTGGCGGAGACGGTTCGCACGCTCTACCCCGGTTTGAAGGTCCTGTACACGAGCGGATACACTGACGACGCGGTCGTACGCCACGGGATATTACACGCGGACGTGGCCTTCCTTCGAAAGCCCTACACGCCACACTCACTCGCCCAGAAGGTGCGCGACGTGCTGGATCAGGAATGACGACCGATCGGCTGCCTGCATGGCACTCAGAATTTAGAGGGCTTTTGGAACACCTCAGCGGGAGACTCTTGCCAAATCTGTCGGGCGGGTCGGTGGCGCACATTCTGACCGAGCAATCCCCGTCCATGCCGGCCCTTCTGCGTCAAGTCATCTGACAACGCCGGGCGAAGACGGGTGAGGATTCCCCGCCGTGGATCTGCCGATGCCTGCAACTCTAGCCCCGCGTCATGGCCCCGAGGGCCGGGGCGGCCTGGGCCCGATTTGCGGATGAAATAGATCGAGAGAGTGGCGAAATCTAGAGCCGTGTCCTAAGGGGTTATGCGGTACGTTCTCGGGACGAATTCTTGACCCCGACGAGAACCGGACTGCCCCTCCCGGGACGCAACCATGGCTACGCTCTACCGACTCAATTTCCTCGCCGCCCTCCTCCTCCTGGCGGCGACCGGGCCGGCGGCGGGCGGCGAGTTCGCCGACGGCACCGGGTTCTCGATTACCTACCCCGACGAGTGGGTGGCCCTCAGAAATGACCAGCTGGGCGACCTCCGCAAGTTGCTGCCGACGGACTTCACCGAATGGGTTCGCCGGAACAACCTGGACCTCAAGCGGATCGAGGTGCTGATCGTCTGCCCGGGCCGTGGTGAGTTCTTCGACAGCCTGAACCTAATCATCGACGACCACCAAGTGCCGCTCACCGACAAGGCGATCGGGCAGGTGGCCGACGAGCTGATCGGCGTGTACGCCAAGATGGGCGTGACGGTCGAGGACTTCCGGGCGAGGGCGGACCGGGTGGGGCCGCGTGACGCGGTGGTGATCGACTTCACCTCGCGCTTCCCCGACGACCCGCTGCTGTACCGCCACCGCCAAGTGCTCATCCCCGGCGGCGGCCGCACGTACATCGTCACCTGCAGCTCGACGGCGGCCGCGTTCGACCAGCACGCGGCCGCGTTCGACGCGATGCTCGCGAGCGTCAAAGCCCCGCCGCCGGCGGGCAAGCCGTTCCCGATGGACGGCGTTGTCCGCATCGTCCTGTTTGCGGTCGTCTTCGCGATCGCCGGCGGGGTAGCCCGGGCCGCGGGGACGATCGTCAGCTACCTGCGAACACGGCGACGCGGGGCTGAGGAGTAAGTGCAGCCGTAGGGCGGGTCAGGCGGTCGGTGGTCGGTCTTTCGACGCGGCCGGGTGTGGCCAGCGGAGTTTATGACCCCGGGCGAGGGTGGATTCTTCAAACACTTTGCCGGACCGAAGGATCGCGATCAGCAGTCCGAACAGCGCCAGGCCCATGACGACGGCGATGCCCACGTGCAGCGGTTCGCCGTCCGCCACGCCCTGCAACCACGAGTAGATTCGCCGCCGGTGCCACATCGCCATGCTCCCAAGCCCCGCGTGCAGCGTAGCACCGGAACACGACGCCGGGGAAAGAGGGATCTCGTTCCAATCCCGGAATCCGAACCGTTGACCGCAAGGCGTTTCTCTCACCGTTTCGCTGAAGCCGTGACCGCACGGGCGGATTGCCATGGAACGGAATCTTCCGGGTTATCACCGGATGCTTCGTGAATTCCCCGGTGAAAAGTGAAAAAGCCGGCGAAGTCACTAGGATAGGAACGCCGAAGAAAATGCTGGAAATCCAGGGGCCGGCAAAGGTTTTCGGGCGGGCGGTGTTGTCTTGTGGTTCTGGATGTCGGGGGTTCAAATCCCCTCAGTCACCCTCTTCTTTCTCCTCTCAATCTCTTCAAATCCTCGGGCTTTTTAGCCTCTTCTGCTAGTTAGAATCGCCGACGCTGACAAAATTCAACCCGGTTTTCTGTCACCTCAACTCGATCTCGAAACCTCCTCCGGAACTTCGTCCCCCATTCATAGACTGCTTCCCATCCTCTCTCGAACTTCGACGTCATCTCGCTGATGTGGGATTGGGCACCGCTGTCGCTCGGCAGCTGCGACCCAGACCCCGTTCACGCCGCCTCGCCAACGTCTTCGCTTTCTCCGCCTCCCTCTACTTCTGAATCGCCTCTCCAGCTCTGTCGCCTTCCCCCGCCACCGTGGATCGGCTAACATTCCCCGACGAGGGAGAGTCATCCATGAGTAAGCCGGCGTCGAAGACCGATCCCCGCCTCCTCGGCACGTGGCGATCCGACCGGCGGCGGACGTTCCGGCACTTCAAGCCGAAGGCCGGGTGCCCGCCGCGGAGCTTGCGACTGTTCAAAGGGCTGTTCGGGAAGTTGGTCATCCGCTGGGACCGGAGGACGTGCCACACCGACTTGGACGGTTTCTGTCAGGCGGTTCGGTACGAGGTCGTCGCGAGCAACGCGGTGAGCGTTGTCGTCCGGTTGCGAGAGGGATTGACGGGCGAGGAACGCCTCCAGCACATCCACTTCGACGGCGACCACTACTGGGTCGCGCTGGGCGGCGGTAGCCTCTGCGAGTTCTTCCGCCGTGTCCCCCCGGCGAGTAAGTTCCCCTCTACAGCCCCGCGGACGGGACCGTCACCGCCCCCTCTTCGCCCACGCTGACGCCTTCGCAAACGATCGCGGGGAAGTCGGCGGGGGCGTCGAAGAAGAGTAGCAGGCGTCGATGCGGATGATCTGCTACGGCGTGCTCAAGAACGGACGCCGTTCGACGCCAACTGGGGATCAAGAATCGCCACTTGAGAACACGCTATCTGGGCGGCCACGGCGGGCGGCTTGGTACGCCCCCACCCACGGTGACGCCAGACCAACACCGAACGCCACGCCGACGGCCCCGACCCCGACCATCAGCGCCATCACCTCCGGCCGCCCCTCCGCGGCCGGAGAGGCGATCCCGAGGGCGACCGCGAACACGGCGGCGACCAAGGACAGCACGGCCACCAGCCATCGCGCCCACGCGGCCCCGTCCCACACCCGCCAGAGCAGCCAGCCGGTCAGCAAGACTCGGCCGATCTGACTGCCCTTGAATCGGCCGGTCTGTACGCTGAGGCCGACCAGAGCCAACTCGGATAGCGCGGAGACAACGATGATGGCGAGCAGAACCCACTGACCCAGTCGAGCTTTGCCGTCCATGCACCCTCCGCCACTGAACCAGAGATTATCTGTACCGCTGAAGACTCATACGGGCGGGGAATCGGACAGCACTGGCGGACGCAGTTCAGCCTCGCTGCCTTCCTTCCGCTCCCACCGCCGAGCCTACTCTCCGGCTCCGCCCTCGTCAATCACCAACTCGGGTTCCCCGCCTACTCCTCGCTGGTGCCCATGGGGACAGGTTCCCGTCCCCACTCCCCTCCGACTCTGACGCCGTCTCAGTCACCCCCGCCACGTCTGTGGGAGGACCGCCGCACGGACCGCGGCCCCGACGCAGACCGGGGGTGGGTTCCCCGCCGCCGCCCTCATCGCTTCAGACCCAGATGGAGGCGAAGTGATCTTCCCCACGAACAATGGACACGAAGTTAACGGTGGGTCTGGTGGTACGCCCGCTCGAACTCGGCCGGGGAGACGAACCCCAGCGACGAGTGCCGCCGGACGCGGTTGCAGAACACTTCGAGGGACTCGAAGATGGCGGCCCTCGCCTGGTCCTTGGCCTCAAACACCTCGCCGGCGATCTCGCGCTTCATCCGGCCGAAGAAGCTCTCGACCGGGGCGTTGTCCCCGCACGGGCCGGCCTCACTCGTGCTGCCCGCGATCCCCTCCGCGGCGAGGGCCCGCTGGTCGTGTTCGCGGGCGTACGGGCGGCCGCGGCCCGAGTGGGCCAACAGCCCGGCGGCCGGGCGGCGGGGGGTTAACCCCATGGCCCGCGCGTCCACGACCCGGCGGCTCGCCATCGTCGCGGCCATCGACCCGCCGACGACCATCCGGCTGAACAGGTCCTCGACGACGGCCAGGGACCGCCACCCCTCGCGGGGCGGGACGTACGTGATGCCCATCGCCCACTCCTCGTTCGGCCGGACCGCCGTGACGTCGCGGCCGAGGACGTTGCCCGCGACGGGCCGGCCGTGGTTCGAGCCCGTCGTCCGCACGAACCGCCGCGGGGCTTTCGCCCGGGGTCCGTGGGCCTTCATGAGCTCGGCGGCCGTGCCCCTCGAGCGCGGATGCCCCCTCGCGTTCAACTCCGCGTGCATCCGCGGGCGGCCGTACCGCGGCTTCACCTCGGCGTGAACGGCCTCGATCACACCGACCAACTCGTCCCGCCAGCGTCGGGTCGGGCTGCCCGCCCGCGCGGCCCAGGCGTAAGACCCGGACGCCGACACGTCCCGGGCGTCGCACACCCACCGGACGGGCGGCTCGCCGGCGTGGTCGGCGATGAACGGGTACGTCCGCTCGGCGGGCTGGCGAAGTAAGCGGCGGCTTTTTTTAGCAGGTCGCGCTCGGCCCGGGGGCGGGTGACCTCGGCCCGGAGGCGGCGAAGCTCCTCCTCGGCCGGGGCCGGGTTGCCGTGCCCGGGAAGGCGTCGGCCCCGCGGGCGAGGAACGCCTTCCGCCACTCGCGGAGCAGGTCCTCGCCCACGTCGAGGCGGCGGGCGGCCTCGGCGACGGCCCGCTTCTGCTCGGTCATCACCTTCACGGCGGCGAGCTTGAACTCGGCCGCGGACGTCGATCGGGGGCGAGGCATCGGTGAACTCCTCCCTCGGGGTCTACACCGTTAACTCGGTGCCCACGAAACGTGGGGAACCTCAGTGATGAGGGTGGCCGGCATCCGCGCGCGATCGACGCGGCGGTTCGTTCGCACGACCGACTCCCGGCATCGGCTGCCGGTGTCGGCCAACGTCCTCGCCCGCGACGTCACGGCGGCCAAGCCGAACCAGAGGTGGGTCATGGATTTGACGTACATCCCGACCCGCGAGGGGTGGCGGTTTCTGGCCCTCGTGGTAGACCTGTCCTCACGGCGGATCGTCGGGTGGGCGATGGCCGGCACAATGACCAGCCGACGGGTGGTGGACGCGCTGGCGATGGCCGTGAGCCGCCGCGGGCCGGTGGCCGGGGTGACCGCCCACCCGGATCGGGGCCGCCGGTATGCGAGCGATCACTTCCCGTCGGGGTTGGGTCGGCACCAGATGGTGGGGAGTAGGAGCGGGGTGGGCCCGTGCGGGGACAACGCCGTGATCGAGAGCACCTTCGGTCGGATGAAGGTGGAGATGATTCACGGCGAGCAGTACACGACTCGGGCGAGGCGAAGGCATCGATCTTCGAGTACATCGGAGTGTTCTATAACCGCGTCCGCCGCCACTCGGCCCTGGAGTACCGCACTCCGGACGAGTTCGAGCGGACGCACGACCCGAACATCCGCGAACTCACTCTCCACTTTCCGTTGGGAAGATCATGCCCTTGGGGTCGCGGGCGTTGCTCCCGAGCCGGAGCGGGTCGCCGGTCGCCCAGGTGAACGGGTCGGGCTGGGCCAACCGGGTCCACCAGCACTCGCCCCGGAACCCGACCCCCCAATCGGGGTTCCGACCGGCCTCCGCGATCACCCGGCCCGCGCCTTTTTTTCTTCGCGTACTCCGGGTCCGGGCTGGTGATCCAGTGCTCGGCCCGCTTCCGCCCGATGCCCGGCCGGGCAAGGACGCCCCGCACCCCCTCGGCCGTCGGCCGGCGGGTCGTCCGCCCCTTCGCGTGGCACACGCCGGCCGCCAAGGCGAGCGTCCACAGGCTCGTGGGCCGGCCGAACTCCCTCGGCCGGCGGTGGACCAGATCCTTCAGGCCGTCGTCGTACTTCCGGTCCCAGATGAGGGCCGGGGCCCTGGCGACCGGCGGCTGGCGGCCCAAGCACGCGAGCCCGTCGGCGTGGGACGCCCGGATGGCGTTGCGGACCGCCTGGGCGGACAGGCCGATGGCCGCCGGACCCGACCCGCCGGCGCTGGCGAGCAGCACTTGGCAACGACGGGCGGTGAACCCGTCGGCCGATTTCAGCCCCCGCCGCAGGGCGACTCGCTCGCCGGCCGTCGGGTCGCGGATCAGCAGGGTCGGTGTCACCCGGTCAACTTAGGCCGACCGGCGGCATGGCAAAGGGGCGACCTGATCTTGCACTAGAACCGCATCGCTCACCTGCAGCCCGGCCAAGCCGGCGGGCACGGCGGCACTGGGAACGACACTCGGCTGTTCGTCAACGCCATCGTGTACCTGGCCAAGACGGGCATCGCGTGGGCCGACCTGCCCGTCTGCTACGGGAAGCCGAACAGCCTGTGGCAACGGTACAACCGGTGGCGCGAGCGTGGCGTGTGGGCGAAGGTGGTCGCCGAGCTCCGCGACGACGACACCGAGTGGCTGAGCGTGGACAGCACGTGCGTCCGCGCGAACGTGGCGGCCGCCGGGGCGAAAAAAAGGCACGGTTCCGGCGGTCAAGCGGCCGAGGCGTTGGGCCGCAGCCGCGGCGGGTTCGGCACCAAGGTGCATGCCGCAGTGGCCCCGCTCGGCCACCCGGTGGCCCTCAAGTTGACCGGCGGCGAGGCGGCCGACAGCCCGCGGCTGCCGGGCCTGATCGCCGGCGTGACGACCGCCGCGGTGCTGGCCGACAAGGGTCCGACTCGGACGCCAACCGGGCGGCCGTCCGCCGCCGCGGGGCCACGCCGTGCATCCCGCGCCGCGGAAGAACCGCAAGGAGGCGATCGCGTACGACCGCCACCTGTACCGGGAGCGGAACGTCATCGAGCGGTACTTCGGGCGGCTCGAGCAACACCGTCGGGTGGCAACCCGGTTCGACAAGAAGGCGGCCAACGTCCTCGGCTTCGTCTGGATCGTATCGATCGGCATGATGCTCGCCCGAACCGCCAGCGTGACCCACCTTCAATCAGTACGGCCTCGACCACGACGAGGGACGCTTCGCACACTTCCGGCGACACCACGCGGTCGAGTTCCCCGCGTTTACCTCACCCACTTCGCCCGCCAACCTGTAGGCCGTGGAGAAGCCGTTCCACCCCCAACTGGCCAACCGCAACGACTGGTCGCGAGGCCGACGGCGGAAGAGAAGTTTCAGATGCCCGACTTCGGTTCGCCCTGGCATTCGCCCTTCCGACCGCTGCCGACTGTACGGGCAGAATGGACGTGTTCGTGTCCTTCCTCGGCATTCGCCCCCGAGGGCCGCCCGTTTCCCTGAATTGACCCATCGGGCGACAGCAGGGGCGGGGCAACCGAGCCGCCCTTGCCATAAAATTACGATCGTAATATAAAGGATTAGCATGAGATTCCCCAAGGACCAGAAGGCTCAAACCCGCGAGCGGATCCTCGACGCCGCGGCCACCGTGTTCCGCCGCGACGGGTTCGCCGGCGGCGGAGTGGACGCCGTCATGCGGGAGGCCGGGCTGACGGCCGGCGGGTTCTACGCCCACTTCCCGTCGAAGGACGCCCTCTTCGCCGAGGCTGTCGTCCACGCCCTGCGGAAGTCCACCCTCTACACCGGCCCGCACCTCGACGGCCTGGCCGGGGCCGCGTGGGTGGCGGCGGCCGTTGCCCGGTACCTCAGCCCGCAGCACCGCGAGCGGATGGCGACCGGGTGCCCGCTCCCGGCGCTGCTGTCCGAAGTGGCCCGCGGGCCGGCCGCCGCGAAAGCCGGCTTCGAGGGCGAGTTGAAGCAGGCGGCGGCTTTGATCGGCGGCCACCTGCCCGAGGCGGGCGATACCGCCTTCGCGGTCCTGGCCCTCATGGTCGGGGGGATGGTTCTCGCCCGCGGCGTGGCAGACGAGGGGTTGAGCGACCGCATTCTGAGTGCTTGTCGGGATGCGGGTGTCAAAGTGTCGAAGGGGAAACGGGCGGCCAAGAAGGTCAAAAATAAGGAGTCGAAATGAGCGCGACGAAATCAGCGGCCATGCCCCGGATCGGGGAACCGGACGAGGTCCGGCACGGCGAGAACTACTCGGCCGTGCGGCTCGGCGCCGCGGACGGCTGGATGCGGTACGGCGTCCGCCACCCCGGCGTGGGCGTGACGCTCCACGGCAAGGTGTTCCTGAAGGACCTTCTGGGGCTGACCGGCATGGAGATGTCGTGCGGCGTCATCCCAGGTCGCGGCGGGCCGCCGTTCCTGCACAAGCACCGGGAGAACGAGGAGGTCTACGTGTTCGTCTCCGGGCGTGGGCAGATGCTCGTGGACGGGGCGGTGATCGACGTGGCCGAGGGCTGCGTGGTGCGGGTCGCCCCGGCCGGCGTGCGGTCGTGGCGGAACACGGCCGACGAGCCGCTCGTATACCTGGTGATCCAGGCGAAGGAAGGGTCCCTCACCCAGTGGACCGCGACCGACGGCGTCGGGGTCGAGGGCGCTCCGGCGTGGCCGGAGGGTTGAAGTCGAGTGTGCGGAAGGAATCTTGACCGGGAGGCACGATGAGCGTTGCAACGGTGGAGAGCGTCACGGAGAAGGTGCGCCAGGCGGCCCCGCCGGGCCGGCGGTTGTTGGATGGGCCGGTCCTGCCAACACTTCTGCGGCTGGCGGCCCCGACGGTGGCCCTCATGCTGCTGCAAGGGGCGATCGCGGCCGGCGAGGCGGCGTTCGTCGGGCGGCTCGGGTCCGACGCGCTGGCGGGCGTGTCGCTGAGCTTCCCGCTGGTCATGCTCATGACCACCCTCTCGGCCGGGGCCTACGGCGGCGGGGTCGCGTCCGGCGTGGCGCGGGCGCTGGGGGCCGGCCGGGCGGCCGACGCAGCGCGGCTGGGCGGGACCGGGATCGGCATGGCCGTCCTGCTCGGGCTGGCGACGACAACGGTCATGCTCGCGTTCGGCCGAACCATCTACGCCGCGATGGGCGCGACCGGGGCGGCCCTCGACGCGGCCGTGCTGTACTCGAACGTGCTGTTCCTCGGGGCCGTGCCGTTCTGGGCGTTCAACGCCGCCGCCAGCGTCCTCCGCGGCGGCGGGAACGCGGCCTACCCCGCGGCCGCCGGCGCAGTAGCGGGGCTCGTCACACTGGCCGTGTCACCGCTCGTCATCTTCACCTTGGGGTTCGGCGTCGCCGGGGCGGCGTGGGCTGTGGTCGGTAACAACGTCGTCATGGCCGCCGTCTTGCTGCGGGCGGTGTGGCGGTCGCCGACACGGCCGGGCTTCGTCTCGCTCCTTCCCCGCCACGGGGAGGCCGTGCGAATCCTACGGGTGTCGGTCCCGAGCGCGGCCAGCACGATCTTGACCAACCTGACGTTCGTCGCCCTCACGACGCTCGTGGCCCCGGCCGGGACCGCGGCCATCGCCGGGTACGGCGCGGGCGGGCGGCTCGAATACCTGCTCATCCCGGTCGTGTTCGGAATCGGGTCGGCACTCGTCCCGCTGGTCGCGGCGGCGGACGGCGCGGGGGACGTGGCACGGGTCCGGCGGCTGACGCGAACCGGGGCGGCCCTGGCCACCGCCGCGTGCGGTGCCATCGGGGCCACGGCGGCGATGTTCCCCACCGCCTGGATGGGCTTGTTCACGACCGACGAGGAAGTGCTGAACGTCGGGGCCGCGTACCTCACCCGCGTCGGCCCCGCCTATGCGTTCCTCGGCCTGGGGCTGTCGCTGTACTTCGTCGCTCAGGGCCGCGGGCGGGTAGTGAAGCCGCTGTTCGCCACGCTCACCCGGCTAGCGGTGGCCGGCGGCCTCGGGGCGATCGCGATGCTCGAATACCACTCGGGGCTGGAGACGCTGTTCCTGCTCATGGCCGGCGGCCTGGCGGCCTACGGCCTCGTGATGGTGGCGGTCATGCGGCGGGAATTGGGGCTGGCCGGCCGCGGAACGTAAAGGGAATGTCCGGCGTGACACACAGCAGAGGCTCGCAGAGTGCCACGCCTTGGGCCTGGAGGTGACCAAGCGGCTGCGGGGTGCCTGCGGAAAACGTCCAGGCGCTGGCCCGGTCCGGCGAGTTGAAGTCGTTCAAGGTCCGCGGCCAGTATCGCATCCGGTCGGCCGACCTGGAAGCGTACACGGGTGGCGACGGCACAACCATCGATTCGTGAACAACGCCCGACGTCGATGCCAAAGTCAATGATCTGTTCCTGTTGCTCCCCCCCGGCGGGGAGGTTCGATCCCGTACAGAAAACCGCCCACGGCGATCGCCGCGGGCGGTTCCGTTTGACGGCATGATTCCGTCGGGTTAGCCGACGAAGACCCCGCCGGTAAATCCGGCGATGGCGTCCAGGTCGAGAGCCGCCGCGGGCACGCCCGTTGCCTGGACGCTCTTCCCAAGGTACACGGTAACGTGACTACCGGCCCCGGTGCCGGACCCGACGACGAGGTCCGCGTTGGCGTCGTTGTCCAGGTTCCGGGCGGTCACACGAATTCCGCCGCGGTTATTCACATCCCCCGCGAAGAAGTTCGCGAGGACCGTAGTCGGGGCCACGGCTGCCGTCAGGCCGGCGGCCGAGAAGACCGTCACCCGCGGGCCGCCGCCCGGCCCGCCCCCGGCGATGATGTCCGCGACACCGTCCCCGTTCACGTCCCCGACGGCGATGAACACGCCGTTCCGGAGTGTCTGCTCGAACGCGAAGAAGTCGGCGAACACCTTGGTCGGGGTGCCGGTGAGCGACTTCCCATCGAAGCCGGCCACCCGCGGTCCGCCGCCGAAGCCGGCGGCCACGACCACGTCCCCGACGCCGTCCCCGTTCACGTCGCCGACGGCCGCCCGGGCACCGCCCCGGAAGTTCGTATCGTCGATCCCGAAGAAACTCGCGATGCGGGTGAACCCGTTCCCGGTGAACACGTCGACCCGCGGCCCACCGCCCTCGTCGGGGGTGACGACCAAGTCCGCCTTCCCGTCGCCGGTCACGTCCCCGGCCGCCACGAACACGCCGCCGGTGAAGGCGGCTTCGAACGGCTGGACGCTGAACAGTTGCGCCTGCGTCTTCCCGTCGACGACGATCACCTGGGTGGCCGCCCCGGGGCCGGTCCCGATCGCCACGTCGGGCACGCCGTCGCCGTTGAAGTCGGCCGTCGCGACGCGGGAGCCGCCGGTGAACCCGGCCCCGAACGGCGCGGCGATGGCGAACGCCTGCGAACCGTCCGCGTTCAAAACGCTGACGCTCGACCCGCCACTGTCCGAACCGACCGCGAACTGCTTGGACCCGACCAGAACCTCGGTCCCCCGGGCCGGTACGATCAGGGCGTTGGAGAACTCGGACGTGTTGTTGGCCGGGTCGGTGGCCGTGGCCGTGATGGTCCGGCCGGCCGCCGTTGCCGGCAGGGTGAACGTGAACGTCGCCGCGCCGGTGGCGTCCGTCGTCGCGGTCGCGAACCCGAGGAACGTCTGGCCCTCGGCGGCCGCCCCGGCCGGGTCGGCATCGCTCGCGAACACCTCGACCCGGAACGCCGTGCTCGGCGAAATGCTCTGGGTCAGCGTGCCGGTGAGCGTCGTCCCGCCCGCGGTCAGGGCCGTCAGGACGGGTGCGTTCTGGAAGTTGTTCGGGTCGGCCGGCGTGCCGTGGCCCTTCGCGTCGTTGGCCGTCGCCCCGTCGTCCGTCGGGAACGCGAACCCGTTCGTCAGGTCGATGCCGAGGAGCGTGGTCGGGTTGCTCCGGCCGTTCCGGTAGATGCTGTTGCCGAGGATGGCGTTCCCGACGTTCGGCTGGTTCGAGAGGGCGATCGGGTTGCCAAACACGGCGACCCCGCCGGTCCCGTTGAACGCGACCGTGTTGCCCGCCCCCGCGGCTGTGCCGCCGACGAGGTTGTTCGCGACGGCCGGTTCGTTCGCCTGGCCCGGCCCGAGCGGGGCCGCCAAGTTCGCGTTCGACCGAAGGACGATGCCGTGCAAGACGTTCCCGACGGGCTTGGTCCCGTCGGCCCCGACGCCAGAAAAGTTGCCCTGGATGACGTTATTCTGCCCGCCGTTGTCAACCTCGATGCCGGCCCCGTTGAACCCGACGACGTTGCGGGCACCGGCTGTGGTGCCGCCGACCGTGTTGCCGGTCCCGCCGCTGATCTCGATGCCGAACAGGAAGTTGCCGGCGGTCGTCCCCACGAGCGGCCCGCCCGGGCGAACGCCCACCGAACCCGTGCCGGCGGCGTTCACCCCGACGAAGTTCCCCTGGATCAAGTTCCCGGACGCCGCGCTGGTCAAGTCGCCGACGACGTGGATGCCGTCCAAGCCATTACCACTGGACACGTTCCGGGCCGCCGGGGTGGTGCCCCCGATCGTGTTGTTCGACGCCCCGCGGACGACGATGCCGTCGACCTGGTTCGGCTGGGCCGTCGTCCCCGTGGCGTCGAGGCCGACGTAGTTGCCCGCGATGGTATTGCCGTCCGAGTCGACGAGGACGCCGTTCCCGGCAAAGCGGTTGACGACCAGCCCGCGGATCGTGCTCCCGCCGCTGCCCTCGGCCAACTCGATCCCGCTGGCGGTAGCCCCGGCGGCGGTGCCGTTCAGTTCGATGAGTATCTTGGCGTCGCCCCCGTTGGCGAGGGTGTTCGGGCTGGCCCCAGATTGGGTGTACCCGTCCACGACGACCGGCTGGGTCAGGGCGGGCAGGGCCGTGGCCGTCACCCCGGACCCGACCGCGATCGTCCGGACCCCGGTCCCGGGGATGTTAAACTGCACCACGTTCGGTGTCGCCGCGGTCGCAGTGGTAGCATTCGAGGCAAGGAATGCCTCCCGGATAGACAAGACTCCGTCGGCTCCCGGACTAACGTCCGATGTCCCGCCATCGTCCGTGTCGAGTACGGTTGTGACCGTAAACGTCGCTGGGACGAGCCGGTTTTCCAACATGTGAACCATCAGTCTTGAACGCATCGACGGAAGAACCACGGGTCGGCTGAAATGTCGGCGCATGCTACACCCAAAGGAGAGGAGAGAACCCGTGCTGAGAAATTAGGCACGTGCTGTTGTGATATGAACACAACGTTTAGATCAGAAAGGCGTATTTAGGATAATTGGGTAAACTACTCGCATTTTGACGACTCGCCCTGTATGCATTACGCGACCCAAATTGTCGCGAACGTGACCAACGATGAGCCATCCACGCCAAATCATCCGAGACGGCGAAAGTGTCTTACGGCTACACTTGAGTCGCAGACGATGAACATGTCTCGCATGGACATCCGCGACATCGCCGCCGCCCTACTGTAGACGGTCGCGTTCGCCGGTGCGGCCGCCATGCTCGTCGGCTTCGGATCGGGCGTGCTGTTCCCACTCAGCAACGCGCCGGCCGGGTTGGTTCTTTCCGCCGTCGCCGCGCAAGGTGCGTTACCGTGTTAGTCTGCGCGGCCGACCGTCGATTGTCTCGGCGGAACTCGCCACCCAAGGACTTGACCGACGCTCACCGGTCGGGTCCAATGTCATGCCGTTGTTATCATGCGCAAGCGCAGACTAGGCCGTGTTCGTTCGGGGTAAGAGTTTAGGTCGATCCCGACCATTCCGAGGCACGACGCCGTGCGGTACTTGCTCACGGACGACCACTGGGCCATCCTCGAACCGCTCGTCGCCCAGGCCAAGCAGTTCACCGGCGGCCAGCCGCCACGCCTGTCCGACCGCATGTTCTTCGAGGCAATCCTGTACTGGGCCCGGACCGGCATCCCATGGCGGGATCTGCCGAGCGAGTTCGGGGCGTGGGACGCCGTGTACCACCGGTTCGGCCGGTGGACCCGCTCGGGCAGCCTGCGGCGGCTGTTTGAACTGCTGACCGCCAACCCCGACCTGGGTGACGTCCGCCGCATCCTGGTCGACTCCACCGTCGTCCGCGCCCACCAGCATGCGGCCGGGGCACGGCGGAAGAAAAAAAGATCGGGGCGGCACGAAGTGCTCGCCGTGAGGGTCTTGGCCGCAGCCGGGGCGGGCTGACCACCAAGGTTCTCGTGGCGGCCGTCGACGAGGGCACGGCCCTCGCCGTCGAAGTGTTGCCGGGCCAAGCCCACGACGCCCCGCGGTTGGAGCCGCTGCTCGACGCCACCATCGCTCGCGTGCCGCACTTCGACGAGGCGGTGTGCGACAAGGGGTTCGATGGGGACGACCAGCGGCAGGCGTGCGTCGACCGGGACGTGTTCCCGAACATTCCCAGCCGGAGCAACCGGGTCGAGCCCCAGCCGTTCCTGCCGGACGGGTATCGAGAGCGGAACAAGGTGGAGCGGCTGTTCGGCAAGGCCAAGCAGTTCCGCCGGTTCGCCACCCGGTACGAGAAGCGGAAGACGATGTTCCTCGGTGTGGTCCATTTGGTGTTCGGCGTCCTGCGACTACGGCGACTCAGGAACATCAACACGGCCTAATACACTGTTCGGCGACGGAAGGCGTGGTCGTTATGAAGCCATCCGAGTTAGCATTCCGCATCCGCGTCGCCCTGACGACGGCCACCTTCATGGCCCTGGCGTATTTCTGGTACTCGCAAACGGCGACACCGCTCAGGATGCCAACGCCGCCGACCTACTCGGCCTTCGAGGTGGCTCTCCACGGCGAGTGGATCGCGATCCGCAACGCCGGGGACGAGGTGCTGACAAGCTGCGAGATCGAGTTCGGGGCGGGCCTGGATTCGCCCGGCGGGGCGACCTACCGCGGGAGGCGGTACTACCCCCGGTGGTCCCCAGGCGAGGCACAGGAGATCGGCATCAGTACGTCCTACAGCCCGATGGATGTGCTGTCGGTGCGGTTCACCGGTTCGGCCTCGTCTCCCGAAAAGGGGGCGGGATACTGGCGGTTGGAGTTCCCCGTGAGCAAGATCGGCGGATAGCCGCGATCGGCCAGCAAAGGGCCGCCGAACCAGATAGCGTGTTGTCAAGTGGCGATTCTTGATCCCCAGTTGGGGTCGAACGGCGTCCGGTCCTTGAGGACGCCGTAGCAGATCATGACGAGCTTCCGCATGCACGCGCCGATGGCCTGCATCTTCGCCTTCGGCCCGCCGCCGCGGCGGTCGGGGTCGGTGAGGCTTGCGAAGAAACTCCGAAGGGTGGGATTGAACCGGACGGCCGTCTGGGTGGGCAGGAACAGCGCCTTCCGCAGCCGGGCATTCCCGGCCTTGCTCAGTCGGGTCCGCCGCTTGACGCTCGTGCCCCTCTGGAACTCCTTCGGGGCCAGCCCGCCGTACGCGGCCGCCGCCGGGGCGGCCGCGTACGGCGGGCTGGCCCGCAACTCGGCCAGGAGGGTGGTCGCCGTCGGCCGCCCGACGCCGGGAATCGACTCCAGCAGGTCGCGGTCCGCCGCCAGTGCCGCGGTCGCCGCGACCACCGCGTCGGCCTCGGCCCGGACGCGGGCGGCCTCCTGGCCCAGCAGCCGCACGGTGCGAGTGATCGACCGGCGGGCGGGCGTGGTCAAGGCCGGGGAGGCGAGCCGGCCCTTCTCGCGGGCGGCCATCTCGGTCAGGTCGTCGATCCGCCGCACCAACGCCTGCAACTCCCGCACATGCGGCGGCGGGGGTCGCCACGCCGGCGGCCGCTCGCGGGCGGCGTACTCGGCGATGAGCCGGGCGTCGGCGCGGTCGGTCTTTGTTGGACCGGTCCCAGGCCAGGCCGGCGTACTTGATGCGGGTCGGGTTGACCACGCTGACGACCCGGCCGGCGTCGGCCAAGTGAACGGCGAGGGCTTCGGAGTACGGCCTGGTCGCCTCCATGCAGAAGTGGAGGGGTTGCCCGTGGGCATGACGGTCGGCCCAGGCGGCGAGGGCGGCGTGCCCCTTCGGATCATTGGCGTAGGTGGCGTGCTTGGGGCCACCGCCAGCGGGCGGCAGCAGACAGGCGTCGAGCGTGTCCTTGGAAACGTCGATGCCGACGAACACAGTTGCGGTCGCGGAGTCGGTGCCCACGGCGTCCCTCCCCTCATGCTCACGGATGCAGGGTCGTGCCCCCGGAGGGGCGGCCCCGGGATAGCGTCCGAGGTCGAGGAGCGCCGGCAGCCGGTCCGCAATCTGGTTCTCGAGGTCGGTGCCTCAGGCGCGGCATGCGGTTGATCCGGCCGCCGGGCCTCGCTCTCACGATGGTCGCATGCTAACATGTGAGCCGCTGCACCGGACCCGGCGGCCCGTTGACCGGTAGCTCTCTCTGCCAGGTCTAATACCGGGGGAAGGGGTGCCGTGTGCTTATCAAGTTGTGCATCCAGCCCGCTGACGAGGGGCAAGGGCCAGGGGCATATGAGGCGGTTCGGGCGGCCTGTCGGCTGGAGGTCAAAGAGGAGTGACGGGCGGGCGACCTGGCGGCAGATGGCGCTGTCGCCCGGATGCCAGGAATGATGTCCCGAATTAGTAACGAGAAATTTCCCGATTTCCTCGGCGTGCGACGTGGCTGTCCCCCCCCCCGCGATCGTGGAGGTACCGGCCACGTGCCCTGATCCGCAGCCGAGGTCGCATGCGGGTCCGACGACCCGCAACGGCCCCGCGAAGGCGTCCAGTAATTACAGGCTGAGCGGCTTGTGTTCCAACTCTCCGAAGATCCGCGCGACGTACTCGTCGGCGAACCGTGGACGCGGTGAGTGGGTTGGTGACGACGCTGAAGGCGGGGTAATACGGAAGATGGGCCTGTCGCCGATTGCTGTCGGCGAGAGGCTGTTTTTCACTTCTCCACCTGAGCATCCGGGAACATCCAGGTGCCGTCGAGGATCTCCTTCCGCGGGCGGTACAACCGCACGGTATAGTTCCAACCCGGCACGATCGGCAGGTGGTTCACCGCATCCTTCGACCCGCCGAAGTGGACAGTTACCGACCCGTCGCTGTCCCTTTTTGCCGTGATACTGTTGAGCGAGTACGCCCCCAGGTCGTTCTTCTGATAGTAGCCCTCGGCGTTGTAGAGACTGACGGACCAGAAGGCGTCCACGGGCACGTCCTTCACGGTGAGGGTGTAACCCGTCTTGCCGTCGTTCTTCGGCGGGGTGCAGTTCAGGTAGATGGCGTCCGGGCTCGAGAGCCCTCCCCAGGTCGTCGCCGCCGAGATGAGCCGCGGGATAGGATCGACTTCGTCCCTCCTCCCGAAGGCCCGGCGGGTGTCGGTCAGCGTGGCCCCCAGCACAATCAGCGCGTCGCGCACCTTCTTCTGGCTCACGGGGTCCCATTTCGGGACCACGAATGTCCCGCGACTCTTCTGTTCAACCTTGACCTCATCCTGCAGGGCGCGGGCTTGGTCCATGTCCTTGGGATTCATCGGGTCCACGAGGGTGCGGATGCCGACCAGGGCGTACCGCGTGCCGATCACCTCGCGGGTGACCGCGTGCCGCCCCGCCTCGTAGATGGCCGGCAGCGTGTAATGGTCCTCGCTGATCATTTGCATCGACATGAACCGCTTGCCGGCGTCCGGCAGCGTGATCGTGACGGGACCCGCGTCGAGGTCGAAGACGGCCGCCGAGTAGAGCGTGTCGCGGTTCAGGCGGACGATCGTCTGGCGGTCGATCGGCGACAATTCTCGCTTGTGCTCGAACTTCCCGAAGCCGCCTTCCTTCAACGCGATGGCGCTGAAGTACAGGTCGGATTCGGCGCGGATGAAGTTGTTCACCGTCACGGGCCTTGGGTTCGGCTCCTCGGCGGCCGCCACCCCTGAGATGAGAAGAACTGCCGTAACGGACAGTGCGATTCGCATGGCCGTATCCTCGGGAGAAGTGTCGAACCCGTGGTAACCTAACCCACCCCTCGCGCCGCGGCCACCCTTGATTTGCGTCGCCGATGGTGCAGGGTCATGCAAGTGACCTGGCGATGGGGTTCGGCCCCGTGCGGCAGTCGTGGTAAGCGGCGAGTGCCAGCGGGCAAAGCATTCTCCGCCTACCGCCGCCTGCTCTTGGCGTCCAATCTGCCAGGGCGCGCGGGCCGCGGACCTGTGGGCTGGCCGGCGTCACCGGCGAACCCTCACCCATTCCTTCTCTCGCGAGCGGAGCAGGCCGAGCAATCGGTCATAACCGCCGTCGATGGAACTTTACCAACGTAAAGTCGTTCCAATCGTTGAGGTTTCGGAGCTGCGGGAATGTGACCGGCGAAAGTCGCTCCCAGGCCGAATCTTTGTGTGAAACTCGACCGGAAACGATCCCGACCACGAGTTCAAAGGGGTATGTGATGTTTCTGACCGTCGCCGGCGCGTATGCCGTTCTATTCTGTTACTCGCCCCCTGAGCGTTTAGCTGGGCCTCTCACGGAGCCAGTCCGCATCACCCACGTCGATATCGGCACCGGCCAATTCACCATCGCCCGGACGCTTAAGTTTTACGTGACCCGCGTTGTCCTTGTCGAGCAGAACGGTGGCCGGATGGTGAAAGCACGAGTCGGAACGGAAGACGTGCGTGAAGTTAGCGAATCATACACAGTGAAGCACTGGCGGCTGACCGACAAGCAGGGTGCCGACTTCGACTGGGCCAAGGCGAAGGGGAAGACGGTCATCTTGTTCCGCAGCAACAGACTGCCTGAGAAGGAGGTGTTAGCCCTCATGGCAAAGAAGACTGTGATCCTCTACGGCAATTAGGTCGAAGCACTTGTTGTCCGCTCGTAAGAAAAGGCCCGTCTTCGGCAAGTAGTGTTACTGAGTGGGAAGTGGGTCAGAGTGAAGCCGGGCCCGGTTCGGCGTCGCGACCTCGCACGGCCGCCTCTTGCTCCTGTTCGGCCGTGTATATCCCGGGGTCGTCGTCTATCGGGCGGTACGGTTCAAACCCGCGCCACTCGTAATAGCGAGACAACGCCGCGACCCAACTCGCGGCCTGAACGGTCCAGACCACCGTCGCCCCGGCCTCGACGACGGCCCGAGCCGAACCGTTGACGACCGGGAAGAAACTGCCGTCACTCCAAGCTTGGTGCAACACAAGAGCCCCCGTCGCCGAACAGAGTATTCATGTGCGCCGGCGCACGATCCACCAGCACGCCATTCCACCGCGCCACCGGCCGCGGGGCAAGGGTCAGTATCCTATCGCCGCCGCCCGGTATCATGGCCTGGACCACTGAGGGCGGGCGATGACGGAAGCGGAGTGGTTGGCGGAGACGGAACCGACGCCGATGCTCGAGTTTCTTCGAGGCCGGGCAAGTGACCGCCAGAGTCGGCACATCATGGTTCACTTCGCGCACCAATCACTGGCCTGGTATCACGACGAAGCCACACGGGCCGTTATCGCGATTCTGGATCGTTACGCCGATGGAGATATTGCGGGTGAAGGGTTACACGACGCACTCCTGCCGTTTGCCGCCTTGTGCCGCGTGCTGGCTTACAAGGGGTATCCGTGGTCAGTTCAGAATGCTGTCCGTCTTCTCCCTGCGCACATCGAATCTGCCGCCCTCTGGCTCATCCGGCCATTCATCCCGGAGGGCATAACCGTCTCCAGCCTGTCCGACCTGAACGACCTTGTGCTGCCCCCGATAGATGGCAGAATTATTTCCTACTTCCGGTGGGTCGTCTGCGAGACGCTTCGGGACGTGGTGGGTGCACCCATATTTCGTCCCATCACCTTCTCCCCCGCCTGGCTCACACACACTGCCGTCGGCCTTGCGCAGGCCATGTATGCCACCCGCGAATTTGGCGCGATGCCGACCCTGGCCGACGCGTTACAGAACGCGGGGTGCGAGGACGCCGACATCCTCGCCCACTGCCGCGGCGATGGGCCGCACGTCCGCGGGTGCTGGGTCATCGATGGCGTACTCGGGAAGGGGTGACAGGCCATTCTTTATGCCGGACTGCCTCGCCCGAACTCGAATTGGTCCCCGTGGAAGTAGCACAGTATCCACCCACCGTTCGGCGGCAAAATCGCGATCTCATCGTCAGGCGGGCAGAAGTGGGAGTGCCACAGATCGACGAACGTCCCCACGGACACCTTGCACACTTCGTCACGACTGTACGCCACGAGTACCGATTCCTCGCCGCCGCCGACCCGCTCGCCCAGCCACGCCCGCAAGACTTCGGGCGGAGCGTCTACGTCCACCCGCTCCACGGGCGGTGTGAAGGCGGTCTTGCTCAGGCCGTACCGGCGATCGTCGAAGCAGACGCGAATGCGGTCGAACGCGGCCGCGGCCTCGCCCGGCCCGAGCCACACGACGGGAACTTGAAGTGCCGCCAGCCGATCTTCATGGGAGTCCATGCTCGCCCTCGGCCGTCGAAGTGGGAACGTCATAGCGTAACGGTTGCCGGGACTGCTTGCAACAACCTGCCCGAGGAAACGGACTTCGCCCCGACCAACGGTCGCCCGCGGACAATTGGCCGGCGGGTCACTTCACCCCGCGCCTGTGGCGACCGGTGCCGAACCAGAACAGCACGCCGACCAGCAGGAAGACGATGGCGACGATGACGGGCATGGCGGGGCTACTCACTACTCTGCGTTGGCCCGCAGGCTCACCGTGCCCTTGAACAAAATCGCGGGCAGCACGATGACCACGTCCGACACCTTCGCCGCCGTCTCCTCGGCAGCAGCCTCCGCCTCCTCCAGCGTCGCGAACGAGTGGGCCTGGAAGTGCAGCGTGCCGACCCCGGACATGACGATGAACCCGTCCTTGCGCTAGACATGCGGGTAACTCATGGGCGTGACTCCTTCGGAGTGGCGGGCTACTTTTGCGGGGCGGACGACTGGCGATTCCTCTGCTCTTCGACCATCGCCGACGCAATGGCGTAAGCCATCTTTGCAAGACTCTCCGGCTTGTTCAGGACGTCTTGAATGTTCGGGTTGGCCGAAAGACCAACCACGATTCGCACGGCCATTTCGTCGATCGACTCGTTTGACATGAGACCACTCCCGATTGTGACAGGCGTTCCTCAAACTTACGAGAAGGATCACCGTCGGGTGTACAGAACCTCACCCCTGCGCGGGAGAGCGGCCCACTCGCCCGCCCACGCCCGCCCGAACTGCGGGCTCGAAGCATCCCGGTCCGCCTCGTCCCTTCGCCGTTTCTCTTCAGCCATGGCCTCCGCGACGGTGTAGGCATGCCTCGCTAACAGGTCCGGCGTTCGCACGTACTCATCTCCCCTCGGCCCGCTCAGCAAACTCACCATCGCCCTCGCCGCCAGTTCGTCGATCTGGGTTGCGTTCACGGTGGGGTCTCCAAACCGAGGGGCTAGCCTTGCCGTGACGTTACCCGCAAGTCGCGTCGGCGACAAGGACGATGGGCCGATTCGTTCCCACTCCCTTCGGAATCGGGGACATCGCTGCTTGCGATTCTTCCATCGTCACGACGTGGTCCCTTCGTTCGCAGCATGGAGTCGGGCCTGACAGGATGAGCCCTTGGGGCCGGGCGGCGTCACCGCCCGTTAGCGCGAAGGCTTCGCCAGCCGGTCCAGGGCGCAGCGGCCGCGGCCCAGGGGCTTGGCTCACTCGCCGTAGATCGGGTTCGGCAGAACGATCCACTTCCGCCCCACGCGGGACGCTGGCCACGATGCTCGACGCGGCCGACGTGCCGCTGAAGGTGCGGCAGACGATCCTCCGCCACTCCGACCCGCGGTTGACGATGAACCGGTACACAAAATTAACGACGGCCGCCGCCGGAGAAGCGATCGACGCCCTGCCCTCCGTGTTCTCGGCCTCGACTGGCTCCGCGAATCTTTACAGGAGTCTTCAGGGGAAAGTGATGGCTGGGGGAGCCGATGACAATAGGAGGGAACGCCCAGTGTGTTAAAGGGCGATTTCGGGGTTAGTTCACAAAACCAAAAACCCCCGGTTTCCCAGGGGTTTGAGGCCGATCAAGGCCCGTCGAAGGCGATTGAATGCGGAGAGGGCGGGATTCGAACCCGCGGTGCAATTTTACTCGCACGCCGCTTTAGCAAAGCGGTGCTTTCGACCACTCAGCCACCTCTCCGACACGGCGAATCTTAGCACCCGATGCCGACACTGACAATACCCGAACGTCACGTCGACGGCTTCTCGTGCAAATGTAGGTGGTACGGGCCGAGGGTTCCGCCGTAATTGCCGGCCGTGATGCCGAGAATGCCGGGGCGACAGGCAGCCCTCACCCCGATTTTCATGGCCGTGGCGACGGACGCCAAGTCGAGGCCGTCGATGACGATCTCGTAGACCGCGTTCACGCCGTTCGGGAGTTTCGACGCGACTTGGCCGCGGAGGGTGGGGCAGTAGGCGTCGTTGGTACTCGCCTTCAACGCCTTGTACTGACTGCCGACTTTGCTCCCCGATCGGACGATGCCGCCGGGGAACGGCATGATGACGTTCCGCACGCCGCGGATCGCGGCCACGGCTTCGGTTGTGGCTTGCAGCGCGATTGTTTGTGTCGAACCGAGAACGAGGAAGTTTCCGCCGGCCACGCCCTTCACGGTGCCGAACACATCCTGGCAGAGGAACTCGCCGTCCATCGTCGGAATGCGCCAATAGCGGACGCCGTCGAGCCGCTTGCTGATCTGCCAGCCGTCGCCGAAGTAGCGCAGGCTGCCGCCAATCTTGATGCTCTTGCCGGGGTCGCCGACGAGGCCGCTGTAGCAGGCGGTCGTCGGGCAGGTGAGGATGCACTGGGCCACGCGGTTGATGAGCGCCTTCTGGAGCGCGTCCCGGCTGAAGGCGAAGAAAAGCAGCGACACGCCGGGCCGGCCGTCGGGGGTTTCGTCCGGCGGCAGTTCGCGTTCGATCCCCGCTTCGACATCGCAGCCGATGACCGAGGCGGCGTAGCCGGTGGAGACCTGGCCGGCGGTACACGCCCACTCGGGCGTCTCGGCCGTCACGATGAGCCGTGTGCCGGTGATGGGGAAGGCTTCGGCGAACGTGTCTTCGATGGGAACGTCGTTGATCGTGAACAAGGCGGCCGTCCGGTCAGGGTGAGCCGTGCGAAGACAGTTGGGGACGCGGTCGCTATTTTATAAAGTCAGTCGTCGCACAAGGGGCATTGATGCAACCGCTTGGGATTGTGCTGATGAGCGTGGCAGCAGCAATCTCTTATGGGATCGTGCACGATCAGATTACGGTCCGCTTGTGCGTGGAATATTTCACGATCGGTCACCCGCCGGTCTTCGATACCGATGATCCGACGCTGTTGGGACTGGGATGGGGCGTTCTCGCGACGTGGTGGGTGGGAGTGCTGCTCGGCGTTCCCTTGGCGATCGTTGCCAGAGTAGGTTCGCAGCCGAAACGTACAGTCGGTTCACTCGTCCGGCCGGTCCTGAGATTACTGGTTGCGATGGCCGCGAGCGCCCTAGTGTCCGGCGGCGTCGGATACTGGTTGGCACGCAACGGTATGGTGTTTCTCGTTGGCCCGATTGCCAAGGAAGTGCCCACGGATCGGCACGTGATGTTTCTCGCCGACCTCTGGGCCCATGCGGCGAGTTATATCATGGGGTTCGTCGGCGGTCTGTTCGTGATGGTGCAGATTTGGCGGTCACGGCAACGGACGGTTTCATAGTTCGAAAGCGGAGTACGACCATCACAACACTGCTGCCCCCGCTGAGCGTTGTCCCCAACGCAACCTGTGCGGGGTGCGGGTGCGTCTGCGATGACATCGAATTGCAGCACGACGGCCGTTCGATTTACGTAGCGAAAAACGCCTGCGAGCGAGGCGAGGCGTGGTTTCGCGAGCAGACAGTCGAACGGCAATCCTCGGAAGTATTGCTCGATGCCGCGGTGGAAGCGGCGGCCGAGATTCTGCACGCGGCCGACCTGCCGCTCGTATTCGGCCTCGGCGACTCAACGTGCGAAGCCCAGCGCGAAGCCATCGCCTTGGCGGAACAACTCGGCGGCACAATCGACACGGAGACCTCGCTGTCGCACGGGTCGATGGAGATGGCGGCCCAACTCGGCGGCAAAATCACCTGCACGCTCGGCGAGGTCAAGAACCGGGCGGATTTCGTGCTCTATTGGGGGGCAAACCCGGCCGAGACGCACCCGCGGCACTTCGAACGGTACACCCTGACGACGACGGGGAAGTACACGCCGAGCGGCCGGGCGGATCGCACGCTGGTCGTCGTGGACGTGCGCGAGACGGCGAGCACGGCGGAAGCGGACGTGTTCCTGCGCATCCGCCCCGGCCAGGATTTCGAGGCACTTTCGATCCTGCGGGCGGTCGTACAGGGGAGCCGCTTTGACGAGGCGAAGCTGGCCGCGACGGGCTTGACGCTCGATCAACTCCGCGACCTATCGCGGCGGATGAAGAAGGCGCGGTACGGCATCGTATTCGTCGGCATGGGGCTGTTCCAGACCCGCGGCACGTTCATGAACTGTGCGGCGGTCACGGCCCTGGTGATCGAACTGAATTCGTGGACGCGGTTCATCTCGATGCCGATGCGGTCGCCGGGCAACGTCAGCGGGGCCGACGCGGTGCTGAGCTACACGACCGGCTACCCGTTCGCGGTGAACTTCAGCCGCGGCTACCCGCGGTACAACCCCGGCGAGTTCTCGGCGGCCGGCCTCCTCGCGCGCGGCGAAGTTGATGCCGCCCTGATCGTGGGCACGGACGCGGCCGCACGACTGCCGCAGGCCGCCCGCGATCACCTGTCGCGCATCCCGACGATCACGCTCGACGCGAAGCCGCCGACCTTCACGCCGCGCGTACACATCACGACCGCCGCAGTTGCGGCCGGAACGGTCTACCGGATGGACAAGGTTC
The DNA here is from genome assembly GCF_008254045.1 of Limnoglobus roseus. Taxonomy (GTDB): domain Bacteria; phylum Planctomycetota; class Planctomycetia; order Gemmatales; family Gemmataceae; genus Limnoglobus; species Limnoglobus roseus. The sequence continues at coordinate 7,996,312 of NZ_CP042425.1, forward strand.
CGCTGACTCTGCGGCCGCCGATAACTTCGGCCGCACCCAGTGACGAGACGGTCCTGAGACTCATCCGAGATGCTCTGGCGAAGAAATCCGCGTGGTACCCGACGGCGGCCGCGGTGATGCCGGCAAAATGATTCGCCGCAGATACACGCAGAAAACGCAGATCAATCCGAAATCCAAATCTTGCTTCGGTCCTGATCTGCGTTCCTCCGCGTCCATCCGCGGCCAAACTCTTTTCGAGAGCGAAGATGCTGCGCATTCAGGGCGGAACGGTCTACGACCCGGCGAACGGCGTCAACGGCGTCGTGAAGAACATCGTCCTCGACGGCGGCAAGGTCGTGACGAGCGGTGAGGGCGGCCGCACCATCGACGCCACGGGGATGATCGTCTTCCCCGGTGGCGTGGACGTTCACACTCACGTCGCCGGGGCAGGGCTGAACTTCGCCCGGTCGATGATCCCGGAGGAACACCGCCAGTCGTCGCCTATTCTGCGGTCGCGGACAAAGCGGGCGGGCATCGGCGGGCCGACGCCGACGAGCTTTGCCACAGGCTACCTGTACGCCGGCATGGGGTGGACGACCGTCAACGAGGCGGCCGTGCCGATGCTGACTGCGAAGCGCACGCACGACGAGTTGCACGATACGCCGATCGTGGACAAGGCGTGCTGCGTGCTGATGGGCAACAATGAGTTGATCCTCGATTTGCTGGAACGCGGCGAACACGAGCGGGCCAAGCAGGTCGTTGCGTGGTACTTGTGGGCGGCGAAGGGGTACGGCATCAAGGTCGTGAACGCGGGCGGCGTGGCGGCGTGGAAGTGGGGCAAGGACGCAAAGAAACTGACAGACGTCGTCGAGGGGTATCATTCGCTGACGCCGGGGGCGATCATCGCGAGTTTGGCCCGCATCATCGACGAATTGAACCTGCCTCACCCGATGCACCTGCACTGCAACAACCTCGGTGCCCCCGGCAACGTCGGTACGACGCTTGAGACGATGAAGACGCTGGAGAGCCACCGAGCCCACCTGGCGCACCTGCAATACCACGCCTACGGCGGCGACGACTGGGAGTCGATCCGCTCTGACGCGCCGGCCATCGCCAACTACTTCAATGCGCACAAGAACCTCACCACCGACGCCGGGGCCGTGCTGTTCGGCAACGCCATCACGCTTTCCGCGGACGGGCCGTGGCAGTACTTGCTGTACCAACTCACCGGCAAGAAGTGGGGCAACATCGATGTGGAGAACGAGACTGGTTGCGGCGTCGTGCCCTACGTCTACCGCGAAAAGAACATCGTCAACGCCGTGCAGTGGGCGACGGGCCTGGAATTGCTGCTGCTCATCGACGACCCGTGGCGGGTGGCCCTGACCACCGACCACCCGAACGGCACGAGTTTCTGGCGGTACCCGGAGATTCTGCAACTGCTCATGGACGCGAGCTTCCGCAAGGAGGAGTTCGCGAAACTCCCGGAGAAGGCACGGTCGCGGACGTGCCTCGCCGACCTGACCCGCGAGTACACGCTGTATGAAATCGCCATCCTCACGAGCGCCGGACCGGCCCGCACGCTGGGGTTGTCGCAGAAGGGGCACCTCGGCGTCGGGGCCGACGCGGACGTGGCGATCTACAACGCGCACAAGAACGCGGCCACGATGTTCTCGCACCCGCGGTACGTCATCAAGGGCGGCGAAATCGTGGTGGAAGACGGCGACATCCGCACGACGCCGGAGAGCCGGGGGTTCATCACCAAGCCGAGTTTCGATCCGGCGATCGAGGACTACCTGCGGCCGCTCTTCCAGAGCCAGTACACGGTGGCGTTTGAGAACTACCCGGTCGAGATGGCCCGCATCCCGCGGCCGATCGTTCGCGAGGTGTAAGTCGATCGTGGGGCCTCGGTATATTCATCCGTTCACATCTTTCGGAGGAATGTCCCATGCTCACGATCCGACGGGCCGACGACCGCGGCACGACCGACTTCGACTGGTTGTACAGCCGGCACACCTTCTCGTTCGGCGACTACGTCGATGCGAACCACCACAACTTCCGCGCACTACGGGTCATCAACGATGACATCATCGCGGGCGGGGGCGGCTTCCCGACGCACCCACACCGGGACATGGAAATTCTCACCTACGTGATGCGTGGCCGCCTGGAGCACCGCGACAGCATGGGCAACGGTACGGTGATCGGCCCCGGCGAGTGGCAGAAGATGTCGGCCGGCACCGGCGTGCGGCACAGCGAGTTCAACCCGTCGCCGACGGAGGCTGTGCACCTGCTGCAAATCTGGGTGATGCCCGAGCGGAAGGGATTGCAACCCGAATACGACCAGAAGCTTTTCACGGACGCTGATAAGGCGGGCCAATGGCGAACCATCGCCTCACGGGACGGGCGGGGCGGCTCGATTCGCGTGCACCAAGATCTCGTGCTGTCCGCACGGACCTTGAAGGCGGGGGAAAGTGCCAGCTACGACATCACCCCCGGCCGTGCGGTTTGGGCACACGTCACAAAGGGTGCGTTGGAACTGAATCAGGAACAACTCGGCGAGGGCGATGCCGCAGCCGTGAACGAGAATCGAGTGACTGTGCGAGCGACGCAGGACGGTGAAGTGCTTCTGTTCGATCTCGGTTAGCCTCAATTGATGAGTCTTTCTGACAACCGGTCTGGGCTGAGAGATGGGCTGGGCTGGATGATTTGGAATTCTGCACAGCCTGGCGATTTTGCGAATTTGGCAAAATCCGCTGATCCGATAAATATTGGCTCAAGATTCGCCAGATTCCTGCCGACGAAGTCACCGCGACACCAGAATTGAACTCTGTTCCGCGGTTTCTTCGATCACAACTGACATTGTCAAGACGAAAATCGATTTTTCTTCTTGACGGGTAGGGATGAAGAGGCCTACAGTTGTGACATCAGAAAATTTGCGAAATTTTTCTGAAAGTCGGGTTCGAGTTGGCAAGTATTGTGGATTAGGAAAGGCCAACCCATCTTGAGCAAGGGTGGCCAATCCAAGGATTTTAACATCAAGGAGGAATGCTCATGTTGGTTCTATCTCGCAAAATCGGCGAAGCCATCGTCATTGGCAACAACATTCGCATCACGGTCGTGGACGTCGGACAGGGTCGGGTCAAGATCGGCGTAATGGCCCCCCACAACGTCTCGGTAGATCGCGAAGAAATCTTCGAAAAGAAACAAGCCGAACGCTATCAAGAAGATCCGGAAGAAGCGATCCCCATCAACATGGGCCTGCACAATCGCATTGCCACCCAACTGCCTAATACGTCCGAAAATACGCCGGCCCCTACTCCGAAGTTGTCCTTCCGTGCCAAATCACGATAAGTGCCGGAAGTCATCGAAATCCTTTCTAAGCCTACCGAATGCGGTAGGCTTGAGTTTTTTTGGGGCGAGCGAGTTGCCGTTCTAAAAGACCTCCTTCGATTCGGCGAAGTCCATCCCTCTGCCTAGCCGATACGTCTGAACCGTAGCCCGTCGAACCCTTAGCAGAAGGTAATTTCTCGATGCCCGACATGATGTCCACCCCCCCGGCCGTAAATCCTGTCGCCCCAGCCACCTTGGACACGTACGACGAGGTTCCTTACGAGAGCCATCCGTTTAGCCAAACGCACCCCAGTCGTCTGTTCGTCGTCGGAACCCTCTTCGGCCTGCGGCCCGTGCCCGTGCAACGGTGTCGCGTTTTGGAACTCGGCTGCGCAAGTGGGGGCAACCTCATTCCCATGGCAGACATGTTCCCCGAGAGCCAGTTCGTGGGCGTAGACCTCTCTGCCCGGCAAATTGAGGACGGGCAAAAACAGGTCGCCGAACTTGGCCTGAAGAACCTCACCCTCCGCCATGCGAGCATCGCGGACATCGACGTCGGGTACGGCATGTTCGACTACATCATCTGCCACGGCGTCTTCTCGTGGGTGCCAAACCACGTTCAGGAAAAGATTTACGACATCTTCGACAAGAACATGAACGCGAATGGCATCGCGTACGTCAGCTACAACACATATCCCGGCTGGCACATGCGCGGCATGATCCGCGACATGATGCGCTACCACTCGGGTCGGTTCAACACGCCGCAGCTTCGCACCCAGCAGTCGCGGGCCTTGCTCGACTTCCTGGCCCAATCGGTGAAGCAAGAGGGGCCGTACTCGCAGTTGCTCAAGGCGGAACTCGAAACGCTCCGGCACCAGGCGGACCACTACCTCTACCACGAGCATCTCGAAGAGAACAACGAGCCGCTCTACTTCCACCAGTTCATGACCCGCGCGGCCGGCCACAACCTCCGCTACCTCGGCGAAGCCCGCGTCGGCACGATGGTCACGGGGAACTTCGGCCCCGACATCGAGAAGACGTTGAAGATTCTCGCGACCGACCAGATTCAAGCCGAGCAGTACATGGACTTCCTGCGGAACCGCATGTTCCGCGAGACGCTCCTCGTCCACAACAAGGTGAACCCCGTGTGGAGCGTCCAACCGGAGGCGCTCCGCACCCTGCACGTCGCCAGCGGCGCGCGGCCGACCACGCCGGTCACGGATCTGACGAACGCCGACAACGTCCAGTACAAGTCGAACGCCGGGATGCAGATGGCCACGAGCCGGCCGCTGCTCAAGGCCGTGATGCAGGTGCTCAACGAGGCATTCCCGGGCACGGTCCCGTTCGACGTGCTCCGGAAAACGGCCCGCGAGAAGATCGGCGGCGACGCCAACGATCCGAAGCTCGTGGCCGAGGACACGAACGTCGTCGCCATCGGCCTGCTCAACTGCTACATGTCGAGCGACCTGATCGAGCTGCACGGCATGCCGATCACCATCTCGCGGAAAGTCGACGCCAAGCCGACAGCTCTCAAGTGGGCGCGGATGCAGGCCGCACGCGGCGTGTCCGTCACCAACCGCCGGCACGAAGTGCTCCGCTTGAACGACCTGGACCGCCATCTCCTTCCGCTCCTCGACGGCCAGAAGACGAAGGACCAGATCATCGAAGGGTTGGCTCAGGTGTCGCTCTCCGGCCAGCTGAACGTGCAGAAAGACAACATCACGCTCAGCGACCCGAAGGACATCAACGCGGCCCTCTCTTCGGTCATCGACCAGGCGCTTCAGAAGGTCGCCGACCAGGCGCTGATGACGCACTAACCCACCACAGTCGCGAGCCGGCCTTACTCAAACAGGGCCGGCCCGCGACGGCCCGTTGACCGGGCACACCGTACCCAGGCAGCCCGCATGTTTTCCCAGACGGTCGAGTACGCCCTACGAGCCGTCGTGTTCCTGGCGCAAAACCCCGAACGGTCCCGCACGACGGAACAGGTCGCGGAAGCCACCAAGGTTCCGCCCGCTTACCTCGCGAAGATCGTGCAGGGGCTCGTCCGTGGCGGCATCGTCCGCAGTCAGCGGGGCGTCGGCGGCGGCGTGATGCTCGCCCGCCTCCCGGACGAGTTGACGATCCTCGAAGTGGTCAACGCCGTCGACCCGATCAAGCGCATCACGAGTTGCCCGCTCGACCTCGCCTCGCACGGCGTGAAGCTCTGCCCGCTCCACAAGCGGCTCGACGCCGCCCTGGCGATGGTCGAAGACGCCTTCCGCAGCACAACCCTCGCGGAAGTGTTGAACGAGCCGAGCACCAGCGTGCCGCTCTGCGAGTTCCCGCCGGTGCAGGTTTTGACGAAACGCAAGTCCTGACCGTCACCACGAAATGAACCCGCTCGCTACCAAGGCCAGGATCACACCGGCGAGCAACAGCCGATAGGCCACGAACACGCCCGTCGAGTACCGCTGCAAGAACCGCATCAACCACGCGATCGACAGGTAGCCGACGCCGAAGGAAACGAGCGTCCCGACGATCAGGTTCGTGAGTTGCTCGCCCGCCTGGCGTTGCAGGATCACGTCGGACTTCATTCGGATCACCCACTCGGCCAGGTCCTTCATCCCGGCCGCCGCGATCGCGGGGACCGACATGAAGAACGAGAAGCGGGCCGCCGACGGGCGGGCCAACCCGAGGAACAGGCACGCCGTCAGCGTAGTTCCCGAACGCGAGCCCCCCGGCATCAACGCGCACGCCTGGAACAGCCCCACGAAAATCGCATCCCACCACGTAATCGACCACTCGTCCCGCTCCGGGCGGCCGTTCCGTCGCCGCCGACCGGCGTACACCTCGGACGCGAGCATCAGGAGCGCGAAGACGATCGACACCACCGCGATCGCGGGCGGGTTGTAGAAGTGTTCCTTCAGCTTCGAAGAGAACGCCGCCCCGACGGCCAGGGCCGGGACGGTGGCGACGAGAACCTGCTTCGCAAGTTTACCCTCCGGCGAGGCAGAGGTCACAATGCGGTTGTCGAACAGGTCGCGGTACAGGCCGCCGAGCAGGAGGGAGAGTTCTTTCCGAAAGTAGATGCAAACCGCGACCAACGTCCCGAGTTGGATGACCACGGTGATCGGGTCGCTTTTCAGTTCTTCCCGCGTTCGGCCCAGCCATTCTTGCACGAGAAGAAGGTGGGCCGTGCTGCTGATCGGGAGAAACTCGGTGAGGCCTTGAACGACGCCGAGGACGATGGCTTGCCAGATCGGCATGAAGCGATTCCGAGATTAGGGCGGGCGGAACGAGTATCCTACGGACGGCCGCAAAAAATCCCCGTTGGAAAAATCCCCCAACCGCTCCAAATGCCGCGGCGGGCGGGTCGAATACCTTTCATCACCCGCGTTTCGGGTGTGGGTACGACCGGCAACGGTCACTTTTCAGGGGGTGATTCGTTCATGTGCAAGAAACTGCTCATCATGGCGATCGTCGGTGTCGTCGCCTTCTCCGCAATCAAGGGGACGAAGGCCTTCAACTACGCCAAGCAAGAAGTCGCCGGCGTCGGCGAGTGGGTCGATTCGCAGATTCCGACCGAGAAGAAGATTCAGCAACTTCGCAAGGAAGTGAAGCAACTCGATAAGGACATCGACAAGGCCCAGAACGCCCTCGTCGGCGAGATCGTGGACGTGGAGCGGTTGGCGAAGGACGTGGCCACGCTCAAGGGCGAGGTGACGACCGAACAGGCCAAGGTCGTCGCGATGGGCGATAAGATCAAGGACGCCAAGGAGAAGGTGGCCTACGGCCGCACGACTCTGTCGCCTGACGCGGCTCTGCAACAGCTAAACAACGACACGAAGCGTGTCGTCGCCCGCAAGACGACGCTGTCCAACATGGAGCAGACCCTCACTTCCCGCGAGCGGATCAAGGACGCGCTCCAGAAGCAGGTCGAGGGCCTTCGCCGCAACAAGCAAGACCTGTCGGTGGCCATCGACAAGCTCGAAGCCGAATATAAGGTGTTACAGTACGAGCAGATCGAGAGCAAGTTCCAGGTGGACGACAGCCGCCTCGCCGGCGTGAAGCAGTCGCTCCGCGACCTGCAACGCGACGTGGACGTCCAACGGCAGAAGCTGAAGATGTCCCCGACGCTGATGGAAGACGGCCCGCCGGCCAACGGCCTGAGCGTGGACGAAATCCTCGCGCCACTGACGAGCAAGAAGGGCGAGTCGAAAGACGACTGATCGTGATTCGGGAAGTGCAACGGCCCGCGGACACACGTCCGCGGGCTTCTTTGTTTAGCCGGCCATCTCTTCGGTGATGTTCGCGTTGGTGTAGACGTTCTGCACGTCGTCGTTGTCTTCCAGCGCGTCGAGGAGTCGGACGACCTTCTTGCCGACCTCCGTCTCGACCTCGGCCGCCGTCTTCGGGAGTTGCGTTAGTTCCGCGGTGCCCGGCTCGTACCCGGCAGCCTTCAACTTTTCTAGAACTTGGCCAAACGTCGTGGGGTCGGTCGTGATCTCGTAGACGGTCCCTTCCCGCTTGATGTCGTCCGCGCCGGCTTCCAACGCGGCTTCCATCATCTTCTCTTCGTCCGGTTGAGCCTTGACGTCGAGAACGATTAAGCCCTTGCGGTCGAAGAGGTAGCCGACGCAACCGGGCGTGCCCATATTGCCGCCGCCCTTTTCGAACAGCGTCCGCACGTCGTTGCCGGTCCGTGCCCTGTTGTCGGTCAGCGCTTCAACGAGAATCGCCACGCCCCCGGGGCCGTACCCCTCGTAGGTCACGTCTTCGTAATTGACCCCTTCGAGTTCGCCCGTGCCCTTCTTGACGGCCCGCTCGATGTTGTCCTTCGGCATCGACACGCTACGGGCTTTGTCGATGGCGTAGCGTAAGCGTAGGTTCGTGTCCGGATCGCCACCGCCGTTCTTGGCGGCGATCATGATGTACCGGGCGAGTTTGCTGAAGAGTTTCGCCCGCTGGGCGTCTTGCTTGCCCTTGCGGACGGCGATGTTCGCGGAGTGACTGTGGCCTGCCATTTCAAATCCTCAGTTTCAAATTTCAGAGGTTCGCGTTTCAGAACTCCAACTTTGAAACTTGAAACTCTGAAACGTGAAACTCAGTCCTCGGTCAACCCCTGGAAGTTCCGCATGACGAGGTGGCTGTTGATCTTGGACACGAGGTCGAGGGCCACGCTGATGACGATCAAGAGGCCCGTACCGCCGTAGAAACTCGCGATGCGGGGGTCCACGTCGAGTTCGCCCTGGACGATGCTCGGGATGATCGCGATGATCGCCAGGAACGCGGCTCCGACGTAGGTAATCCGCATGAGTACCTTTTCCAGGTAATCGGCCGTGCTCTTGCCCGGTCGGTAGCCGGGGATGAAGCTACCGTGCTCCTTGAGGTTCTCGGAGATTTCCTTCGGGTTGAACGTGATCGCGACCCAGAAGTAACAGAAGACGTAAATCAGCAAGATGTAGAACATGTTGTACGTCCAGCCGCTACCACGGCGGAACACGTCCCGCAGGGTGTGGGCCCACGACGCATCCGAAATGTTTACGATGATGTCGAACAGGAACGTCGGAATGATGAGTAGCGTGCTGGCGAAGATAACGGGCATCACGCCGGCGGCGTTGAGCTTCATCGGCAGGACACTGCGACCGCCGCCGAACTGACGGCGTCCGCGGACGTGCTTGGCCGATTGCATCGGGATGGCACGCTTCGCCTTGGTGATGGCGATGACGCCGACGACGACCGCGACGAACAGCATCATCAGGACGACGAACTTTTCGAAGCTAATGTCACCAGTCGCGCTGCCGAGGGTGAACAGCGATTCCTTGAGTTTGGTCGTGCCAGGTTCAAACAGCATGGCCCCGGTCGCGTCCGGGATGCGGGCGACGATGCCGGCCATGATGATGAGCGAAATCCCGTTGCCGATACCGTACTCGTCAATCTGCTCGCCCAGCCACATCATGAACAGGGTGCCCGCGGTCATGATGAGGACGGCGGAAAGCCCGAAGAAGAACGGTGAATAACCGGGAATGAGCAGACCCAGTCCCTCGCCCCCGCCGCCCATGTCTGGCGATCCCGCGAAGAGGTAGCGAACGAACATGATTGACTGCGCAATGCAGATCGGCACCGTCAGATACCGGGTGTACTCGTTAATCTTCTTCTGACCGGACTGCCCTTCCTTACGGAGTTTTTCCAGCGAAGGCACGACGCCGGACGACAGTAGTTGCATGATGATCGACGCCGAGATGTACGGCATGATGCCGAGGGCGAAGATGCACCCGTTGCTCAAGTTCCCGCCGGAGAACATGGACACGAAGCCAAGAACTCGGCCGAGCGTACCGCCGGACCCCTCGTTCATCTTCTGTTGCAGCTTCTCGTGGTTGACCATCGGAAGCGGAACGTAATAGCCGATGCGGTAGGCGGCCAAGAAAATGAGGGTGATGAAAATCTTCCGCCGCAGTTCCGGGATGCGGAAGATCAGGAGCAGCTGCTCCGGAGCAAGGCCGACGACGGCCCCGATGATACCGGCGATGAGCGCAGCGTAAGCGACCGGAAAGCCGAGGACCGTCAGCCCGATGTTCGAGAACGTCAGGGCAATCCCGGCTACGATGAGAACCGTGCCGATCGCGAGTGCGGGCCGTCGCCAGTTCATGGGAGTTCCTTTTCGTCGGTCGCCAAACCGTCAGCGGGGTCTCGAAAACGCACACGGGGCAGGCCGGGTCGGCCATCGGCCGTGCCCCGCCCGCCCCGTCAGGTCACTGGATTCACCGTCGGGCCGGCGGTTACTTCGGGCCGTCCGGCTTCTTCTTCTTGGAGTTCTTGCCCTGGCCCATCTTGCTGCGGACCGGCTTCTTCGGGCCCGGGATCAGTTCAGCAGTGCCGCCCTTGGCCTCGATCTTGGCTTTCGCCGAAGCGGAGAAGTGTTCCGCCTTCACGGTGACCTTCTTCGTCAACTCGCCATCACCGAGGATTCGGAGTGCGTCGAATGTCCCGACCAGAAGGCGTTCCTTCTTGAGAGCCTCGATGTCGACCGTCGCGCCGTCGGCGAACTTGTTCAGGTCACTGACGTTGATGACGGCGTATTCCTTCTGGAACATGCCGTTGCTGAAACCACGCTTTGGCAGGCGGCGGTGAAGTGCCGTCTGACCGCCAGTGAAAAGCGCCCCCGGCAGGCCGGCACCAGCACTTGCGTACTGGCCCTTGTGACCGCGTGATGATGTTTTGCCGTGACCAGAGCCAACGCCGCGGCCGACGCGCTTCTTGAGCTTGCGTTTCTGAACGCCGTGCGAGAGTGCCGTCAGGTCCATTAGAGTTTCACTCCCCGAAGGGCGGCCACTTCTTCTTTGGTCCGCAGTTGTTGGAGGCCGTTGATCGTCGCCTTCACGAGGTTGATAGGGTTCGTGCTACCGTGAACCTTCGTGAGGATATTTGCAATACCAGCCGCCTGGAGCACTTCACGTACGCCCGGACCGGCCTTCAAACCTGTACCAGCACCGGCCGGAACTAGGATGACCTTGCTCGCGCCGTACTTACCGATCACGCGGTGCGGAATCGAGTCGCCGCGGAGCGATAGCTTCTTCGTCCGGCGGGCTTGTTGCTCACCTTCTTTGATCGCCTTCTCAACAGCCGGGGGCACTTCGTTTGCCTTGCCGTAACCGAAGGATACCTTACCTTGCTTGTCGCCGACGACGACGAGCGCGTTAAAGCTGAAGCGACGCCCGCCCTTCACCACGCACGCCGATCGCTTAATTTTGACGACGAAGTCGACCATGCCCTGGTCGCGCGAGTCGCGTTCACCCCTGTCGCCACGCTCTCTAGCCATGTTGAACCTCAGTACACAGGACACGCGGCCCTGAGAATCTCGTCAGTGTATTTTGCAGGTTGCGTGCGGAGGCAATTAAGCCTTCGCGGAAGCTTCCTTCTTGGGCTTTTCCTTCTTCGCTTCTGGGGCGGCCGCAGGGGCTTCCTTCTTCTTGTCTTCGAGACCCGTGCACTTCAGCCCTGCCAGCGTCGCCGCACGAGCCAGAGCCTTGACACGGCCGTGGAAACGGCACCCACCGCGGTCGAACGTCGCCTCGTTAATGCCCTTGGCCTTGGCCTTCTCTGCGATCTTCTTGCCGACTTCCGCGGCCGCGGCGATGTTGCCGCCGTACTTCAATTTGCCGTCCTTCGCATTGCTCGCGGCGGCAGCAATCGTGACTTCCGCGTCATCGTCTATAAGCTGCGCGTAAATTTGCATGTTGGTGCGGTGAACCGACAGCCGCGGCTTGACGGCCGTCCCGTGAATTGCCTTGCGAACGCGATACCGGCGGCGTTCAGTGCGTACTGCCTTGCTCTTGTGTGCGTCCATTGTCTTACCTGTCGGTCGAACGTCAGCTATCCGCCGCCGGTCGAGGGTGTTCTGGAATGTAACCGTTCAAGCCGCGAGCAAATTACTTGCTGCTCGCGAACGACTTCCCTTCCTTGCGGCGGACCGTCTCGTTTTCGTACCGAACGCCCTTGCCCTTGTACGGCTCCGGCTTCTTGCTCTCGCGGACTTCGGCCGCGAACTGACCAACCTTTTGCTTGTCCGGTCCACTCACGACGATCGTCGTCGGATCGGGCACAGCAACCGTGAGCTGGTCTTCAGCCTTCGGCACGTGCAAGATGCGGTTCGCAAAGCCGACAGTCAACTCGACGCCCTTATTCTTGGCAGCGGCCTGATAACCGACGCCTTCAATCTTGAGGCGTTTCTCGTAGCCCTTGCTGACGCCGGTGACGATGTTATTGACCAGAGCCCGCGTGGTGCCGTGCAACGCCCGCGACTGCTTCGAATCGTCCGGACGTTCGACAGTAATTTGCTTGCCGTCAGTGGCAACTTTGATCGAAGCGTGGTGCGTGAACTGAAGCTTGCCCTTCGGGCCTTCAACCTTCACCACGCCCTTGTCGATGCTCACCTTCACGCCCGCCGGAATCACAACGGGTTGCTTGCCGATCCGAGACATTGTTCAAAACTCCCGAGGCTTAACCGGCTAGAAACCGGGGTGCAGCCCGTTGAAAGATCAATCACCACACGGTAGCGATCAACTCGCCGCCGACCTTCGCCTTGCGGGCCTGGCGGTCACTCATCACGCCGCGACTGGTACTCAGGATGGCGATCCCAAGGCCGTCCAGCACCCTTCGGACGTCCTTGTAGCCCTGGTAAACCCGCTGACCGGGCGAACTGGCGCGGGAAATGTGACGGATAACCCGCTCCCCATCCGGACCGTACTTCATGAACACTTGCAGGACAACATGGGGCTGACCGTAGTCTGCCGTCTCTTGGAATTCGTTGTGACCTTCGGCGTTCGGCGAGTACTTGCCGACGCGGAAGCCGAGAATGAACCCTTCCTCCTGCAGCACCTTGGCAATGGCCACTTTGAGCTTGGTGCCGGGCATCTCGACAGCGGGCCGCTCGATGCTGTTGGCATTGCGGATGCGGGTCAACATGTCCGCGATCGGGTCAGTCATCATGGTGGTGGTTCTCCGATCGGGTTACCAGGAGGCTTTGCGGACGCCGGGGATCAGGCCGCTACTTGCCAGGTCACGGAAAATGATTCGGCATACACCGAACTTCCGAAGGTTGGCGCGGGGGCGGCCCGTCAATTGGCATCGCTGGCGAATACGGATAATGTCACGGGGACGAAGCAACTTAGTCTTGTCCCGCTGGTCTTCCGGCTTGGCCATCTCGGCGCGGTGCACCGCCAAGGCCTTTAGTTGCTTCTTGTAGCGTACAAGTTTCGCGGTCTTCGCCATGGGATTTTGTCTCGCGTGCGGCGTTCCGATTCGGGTTGCGGGTTGAGTCCGCAGGAATCGGCCGTTCCGCAGGAATTCATTCGTGCCATGCCCCCGCACTAACGCACGGGAGAAATCAGTCTAGTTAAACTTCGCGAAATGGCATCCCGAAAGCGCGGAGGAGTTCTCGGGCTTCCTCGTCACTTCGAGTGCTGGTGACGAATGTGATGTCCATCCCCTGTGTGAAGTTCACCTTATCCGGGTCAATTTCCGGGAAGATCAACTGTTCTGTGATGCCAATGCTGTAGTTGCCGTTGCCGTCGAAGCTCTTCGGGTTAATCCCGCGGAAGTCACGAATCCGGGGGAGCGCCACGTTGATGAGCCGGTCGAGGAATTCAAACATCCGTCGGCCACGGAGTGTCACGCGGCAACCGATGTCATACCCTTCACGAAGGCGAAACTGGCTGATGGCCTTCTTCGCTTGTGTAATTTGGGCTTTTTGGCCGGCGATGAGACTAAGTTGTTCGGCGGCGACCTTGATCTTATCTTTGTCCTGAAGCGCCTTACCCACGCCCATGTTCAAGACGATCTTTTGGAGCTTCGGAAGGCTGAACTTGTTTTCGCGATTCAGCTTCTTACCGAGGGCCGACAGAATGTCCTTATTGTACTTCTCGTACAGCCGCGGGGCAATGAGCTTCGGCTTTGCGGTCTGTGCTGCGGCGGCCATATTAATCCGTCTTTCTATCTCACCGGATGCCGAGCGAGTGTCTGGCCACCAAAGGTGATGGTCGAACCCCGCCCCACGGTTGAGGGTGAATGTCTAGTTACTTCTTTGTCGCGTATTTTGGGTTCGGCTTCGACAGCGTTCGCAAAGTCGTGCCGCTCTTCTTCGCGATCAAAACCTTGGAGCCGTCTTTGAGGTACTTCACCCCAACGCGGGTGGCCTTGTTCGTCGTCGGGTCGATCAAGGCCACGTTCGAGGCGTCGATCGGCATCTCCTTCGACAGACGGCCACCTTGCGGGTTCGTACGGGAGGGCTTCAAGTGACGGTAAACTCGGTTCACGCCCTCGATCACGACCTTGTTGCTCTCACGGTTGAGGCGGAGAACCTTACCGCGCTTGCCCTTGTCGTCTCCCGCAAGGACTTCGACCGTGTCGTCTTTCCGAATGAACATGGCTGCTCCCGACCGCCGTTCCACTTAAATGTAGACACAGGTTCGTGACCTGCGTGACCGATTCCGTTATACTACTTCCGCCGCGAGGCTGAGAATCTTGCTGAAGCTCGCACGGAGCTCACGGGGGACGGCCCCAAAAATCCGGGTGCCCCGGGGATTATCGTCGGCGTCCAGAATGACCAAGGCGTTCCGATCAAAGCGGACGTAACTGCCGTCATCGCGACGGGTCGCCACCTTGGTGCGGACGATCACGCCTTTGACCACGTCGCCGGGCTTGACTTCGCCGCCGGGCAACGCCTTCTTCACGCTAACCTTGACGATGTCACCCAGGTAAGCCACGCGACGCTTCGAGCCGCCGAGGACCTGGATGCACATCACTTCCTTGGCCCCGGTATTGTCGGCCACGTCCATGTAGGAATACATCTGAATCATGAGTCATTCCCAGTTGGGGTTGGCGTCAACCGCCGAGACATACGCCCAGGGCGGCGGGATATTATTTGGCGGCCGCTTCCGGGAGTTTACTACCGGCAACCGCACCCTCCAAGCCGGCGAGCGTTCGGCTCGGGGCTTTGGTAACGACGCGAATCAAGCTCCAACGCTTCAGCTTGGAGAGGGGGCGGCTTTCGACGATTTCGACCGTGTCGCCGAGATGCGACTCGTTCTTCTCGTCGTGGGCGTAGCAGACAGTCCGCTTCTTGATGAACTTGCCATACTTCGGGTGCTGAACGCGGCGGGCAACCTCGACGCGGCGAGTCTTGTCGTTCTTGTCACGGGTGACGATACCGACCATCTTTCGAGGACCGGGGCCGACTGGCTTCTCATCCGTCGGCGTCGTGGTGTTCGTGTCAGCCATGCGTTACTTCCCCTTCGCGGGTGGCATTTTTCTCGCCGCCGCGCGTGCCGCTTGAATTTCTTGAATCCGCTGAACGACTCGCAAAGGCTTTCGGCGACCGACGAACGGCTTGCCGTCCGCAACTTCGCCCTTTTCCGCGAGCGCTACCGTGGTCGCAAGTTGCTCGTCACTCTTTTTCGATTCCGCGACCAACTCGCGACGACGCTGTTCGGTCTTGATGCGGGCGATGTCCTTCCGCGCCTTGCGAATTTCCGACGGCGTCTCAAGCCGGTCGGTGGCCGACTGGAATCGCAGTTTGAACAGGTGCTTCTCTGTTTCCGCGAGCGAGAGCTTGAGCTGCTCGTCGTTCTCTTTCGCGACTTCCGCCGGTTTCATCACATGTTCCCTGTTCGAAATTAAATGTTGGGGCGCCGGGCCACGAATCGGCACTTGAACGGCATCTTGTACGCAACACGGGCGAGGCAGTCGCGGGCCGCCTGCTCTGGCAGACCGCCGACTTCGAACAGGATTTGTCCCGTTCGCACGACCGCCGCCCAGTACTCCGGCTCACCCTTACCCTTACCCATCCGCGTCTCGGCCGGGATGGAGGTGACGGACTTGTGCGGGAAGACGCGGATGTAGTACCGGCCTTCGCCTGACACGAATCGCGTCACGGTCACACGCCCGGACTCGATCGACTCGGCACTCAACCAACCACCCTCTAGCGCCTGCAACCCGTAATCGCCATAGGCGACGTAGTTACCGCGGTGGGCGTTGCCCTTGATCGCGCCGTTGTACTTCTTCTGGGCCTGATTACCCCTTGCGACGCCGCGCTGGTTTTTTCTGAACTTGACTCGCTTGGGCATCAGTGACATCGTTAATATCCCCCGTCAAAAAGTCGCCGTTGTTCACCCAAACTTTGATCCCGATGTTCCCCTGCGGTGTCACGGCCTCGGTGAACCCGTAGTCCACTTTGCACCGCAGCGTCGACAGCGGGATGCTGCCGTTCATGCCCTTCTCGCACCGGGCCATTTCGGCCCCGCCGAGGCGGCCGGACAGTTGAACCTTCACGCCCTTCGCGCCATTTTCCATTGCGCGGCCGAGGGCATTCTTGATCGTGCGGCGGAAGCTCGACCGCTTCTCCAATTGCTCCGCAATGTCGTGAGCAATGAGCTGCGGGTCGATTTCGGGCCGCGTGACCTCGATCGTCTTGATTTCAATGTGCCGACGGACCAACTTTTCGAGGGCCTTCGTCAGCTTGTCGATCTTCTCGCCCTTCTTACCGATGATCGCCCCGATCTTACTGGAGTACACGATCACCGTGACCCGCTCCCGGGTTCGCTCGATGCGGATGTCCGAGATCATGGGCCGCGACTCCTTGCGGTCGAGACCCTTCTTCAGGTACTTCGGAATGAAGTTACGGATGATCTGGTCTTCAACCAACAACTCGGCGAAGTCAGACTTGGCCGCGTACCACGCACTACGCCACGGGGTCATGATGCCCACGCGGAAGCCGGTTGGTCGAACTTTCTGACCCATCTCTCAGCCCTCATCCGGTGGCCAAAGCCACCCGTGCGATGCCTTAAACGCACAGGGGGACCGGCGACAGCCGGACCCCTTGCCGGTGTTAGATCCCTATACGCTGACGGGTTGCTCAGCCGCCGGGGCCGTGGCCGCTCCGCGACGAGCCAACTCCAGCTCCTGGGCCGCCTCGAACGCCTCCATGTCCGTCACTGTAACATGGATGTGAGCAAGCCGCTTCAGGATGCCGAACGCGGTACCGCGGGCACGCGGCTGAATCCGCTTAAACATTGGGCCGTCGTCGATGCGACAAATCGTGACGACAAGCTCGTCCAGATTGCGGCAGCCCTTGTCCTCCGCATTACCGACGGCACTTTTGATAACCGCCTCGATGAGACGGGCACCGCGGTTCGGGCGGAAGCGGAGCTGCTCAAGAGCCTCGTCCACATTCTTGCCACGGACCAACTGAGCGAACGGCCGCATTTTGCGGGCAGTCACGTCGGCGAACCGGTGGGTAGCGTTGTAAATCATCGCGTCGAAACCTCTCCGCCGTTACTTGGCCGCCGGGGCCGCTGCCTTCGCCTTGCCGCCACTGTGACCCTTGAAGGTCCGAGTCGGCGAGAACTCGCCGAGCTTGTGCCCGACCATCTCTTCCGTCACGTAGACCTTCAAGAACGCCTTGCCGTTGTGAACCTCGAAGGTCGTCCCAACGAAGTCCGGGAGGATGGTACAGTCACGCGACCACGTCTTGATCGGGGTGCGGTTGTTGCCAGCCTGCTTGGCCACCTTCGCGGCCAACCGCTCGTCTACATACGGGCCTTTTTTGATCGACCGACTCATCCGATACCCCTCATCCCGATCCGCCCGACCCGTTCGGGCGGCGGCGGACGGAATATGCTACTGGCCGCGTCATGAATGGCCAGCGAAAACACTGGGAATCAACTCAAGTTTTAGCCGTTATGCGTCTGGTGCGCCCCCGCCGGACGGCGGCGGACGATGGCCTTGTTCGACGCCTTCCGCTTCTTCCGCGTCTTGCCGCCCTTGGCGAGCACGCCACGCGGCGAACACGGATCACGCCCCCCGGCGGTCCGGCCTTCACCACCACCCATCGGGTGGTCGACCGGGTTCTGGCTCGTACCACGGTTGTGCGGCTTGCGGCCCATCCACCGCTTCCGGCCGGCCTTGCCGAGGCTGATGTTCATGTGGTCAGGGTTCGACACACTGCCGATCGTCGCCCGGCACTTGTCACTCACACGCCGCACCTCACCACTGGGCAACGTGATCAGGGCTTGGCCCTTGTCACGGTTACCGAGCACGGCGGAGCAACCGGCCGAGCGGCAAATCTGCCCGCCCTTGCCCGGCGTCAACTCGACGTTGTGAATCGTCATGCCGAGGGGAACCTTGCTCAACGGCATGCAGTTCCCAATCTTCGGCTCACTCGTTTCGCCCGACATCACTTTATCGCCGGCCTTAAGGCCGTCCGGCGAGAGGATGTACGCCTTCGTCTTGGTATCGTTAGAATACTGAATCAGCGCAATCCGAGCCGAGCGACAGGGGTCGTACTCAACCGAGAGAACGACAGCCTCAACGCCGTCTTGTTTACGCTTGAAGTCGATAACCCGGTACCGCTGCTTGTGACCGCCACCACGGAACCGGCTAGTGACGATGCCGTGGTGGTTACGACCGCCCTTCTTGGGGAGCGGCTTCAGCAACGACTTTTCCGGTGCGTTGACACGCGGCTCGGTACACTCAGCGAAGTCCGAAACGGACCCACCGCGGCGTCCCGCAGAAGTCGGCTTATAGTACTTGATGCCCATGAGAAACTCTCAGTTCTGAGCGGCGGGTGACGAGCTAACGCCCAATCCGGCACTCCGTATACCTTCAAGAACCGCGAGGCCCTGCCTCGCAACCCATCACTGTTAGAAGAAGTCGATCTTGTCTTCTTCATTCAGAGTCACGATCGCCTTCTTCCAACTCGGCTGCTGACCCATGCTTTGGCGGAAGCGAGCCTGCTTACCCTTGCGGGTCTGCGTGCGAACACTCTCGACCCGCACGTTGAACAACTCTTTGACCGCCGCTGCGATCTGAACCTTCGTCGCGATCGGGTTCACCATGAACGTGTACGAGTTGTACCGCGTGCTTTGGTGGGTACCCTTTTCCGTCACCAGCGGACGAATGACGATCTGGTACGGCCGCAATTCGATCCCCGGCTCGCCGTGAACCGTGGGCTGGCGGTTGGCCAACTTGCGAACGTACTTTGCTGGTCGTGGTCGTGTACGCATGACTGACAGTCTCCGCGCTCGGCTGGGCCTCGCGGCTCTCGGTTAAGTTATTTCTTGGAGGTCTTCGTCTTCAGGGCTTCCAGGGCGGCCTTCGTCAAGACCAACCGCTTTTGCTTCAGCACCGTGTAGGCGTTGAACTCGGCCGTCGGCAGCACTTCCACGCCGCTGATATTCCGAGCCGACTTGTACACGTTTTGGTCGAGATTTTCCGTGCCGATCAGCACCGTCGTGTCCAACAGCGACACATCCTTTTCGCGACCATCACTCAACGTCTTCTTGCCGATCTTGATCCCCTTCAGGACGCTCGACACGTCCTTCGTCTTCGGCGACGTGAACGCCAACTCGTCGAGGATGACCGCCTCCTTGTCCGTCAACTTGCTGAGAATCGCCATCCGCGTCGCAGCCTGGACAGCCTTCTTCGGCAGGTGATATTCGTAATCGCGAGGCTTCGGCCCCTTCGCCGTACCACCACCGCGACGCTTGTTCGTCCGCTTGGTGCCGGCCCGGGCGTTGCCGGTACCCTTTTGGCGGAACAACTTCTTCGTGCTGCCCGCGACCTGACCGCGGCGGAGCGTACTGTGCGTCCCGGCTCGCTGGTTTGCCAGGTACATCAACACGACGTCGTGCAACAGTTGGCGGCTAATCTTGCCACCCTTGGCGAAGTCGGCCGGATCAATTTCAACCGTCCCGACTTCCGCACCCTGCTTGTTGACGACAGGCACGCTGAACTTGCCCGTCACCTCGATAACGAGGGGGCGTTCGGTCGGCGTCGTTTCGGTAGCGTCCGCGGACATGGCGTCCAACCCTTAATACTGTTCGCAATAGAAATCCCGCCACCGCGAGTCGCGAAAACTCGCGGTGTGCATGGGAACCGAGTGTTATACAACGGGGAGCCACGTCGGCCAGCGGATTTCTCCGCCGCGGTCAAATCACGCGGATTTGGATGTCAACGCCCGGCGGGAGGCTCAACCCTTTATTCAGGGCTTCAATCGTCTTCTGCGTGGGCTGCAGGATGTCGATCAACCGCTTGTGGGTGCGAATCTCAAACTGTTCGCGCGACTTCCGGTCGATGTGCGGGCTGCGCAACACGGTGTACCGTTCGACCCGCGTCGGCAGTGGGATCGGCCCGTGCACTTCGGCGTTCGTCTGGATCGCCGTCTGCACGATTTCCGCCGCCGTCCGGTCGAGGACTTCGTGATCGTAGCCTTCCATCCGGATGCGGATGCGTTCGCTGGCCGTGCCCGCCATGCCGTACTTCCCGTTATTGTTGTTCGGTTCCTGTTCCATCCGACGCCAACCGCGTCAGTGGGGGAGAGAATGAGATTATGGCCGACATGCCAAAACGTCAAGTTTCCATGAAGAAATTAGCCGCCCAAACGAGCGAGAGCCTGCTTCGCTTCGCGGGTCAACGCCGCACCAGAAGCACCCGCGGCCCATCCTTTTAGAAGCAATTTCGCGTACGACGTGCCGCACCATTCGACAAGTTCCACGATGCGTACCCGCCGCACAGAATTTGGAGAATCGGGTTGTAGTGTGACGAGGATTTTTTCCAACCGTTGACGCACTTCTGGCGAACTTGTTTGTTGCAGGCTGGCGCGCAACTCGATCTCAATGGTGTCAGCAAGTCCCCTCAATTCTTTCGAAGCGGCTTCACGTTTTGCGAAAGCTGGTGCGTCCAGTGATTCGAAGAGAGCAGTGAGCGTTTCCGCTCGAACGGCAGCCGCCGGTTGAACCTTTTCGCGGATGAACTGAAGTGTCGAATTCGGGGCCGCGGCGAGTCTCCGCAGAGCGTCAAAAGCAGCCTTTGAGTCATCGCCGAGCAACGCCTCCCAGAGCGAATTTAGCGACTCGCGATCCAGGCGTTTCGGCAAGTCGAGCATCGTCCCACGGAGATCGTAGAGGTGGACCGGGGCCGTGGTGCTGTGGATGGCGAGCAGGCGAGCGTCAGTGCTAAATGCCATCGAGATCGCATAATCAGTCAAGGGAATCGAGTGTCGAACTTTCCCAGACTGAGTTTCCCACAAGTGAACTGCCGCATCTTCCTCATGAACCACGGCCAAGATCCTAGCATCAGGGCTGAAAGCGGGCAGACACATCTGTGTATTTGCTGCCCGTCGCGGTAGTTGCCGAGCTTCAAACGTGGACAGATCTACGATCGACAAATACAGGCCGTGACACAGGATCGCCTTGCGACCTGACAGATCGAAGAGAGCGCCCCATGCGCGAGAATCGTGGTGATTGTTGATCTTCGGCCATTGCGGATGCAATTTCCCCGTCGTGAGGTCCAACAATTTCACGGTAGAGAGATGCGGACTGCCATACTGCGGGCAAAGCACGGCAAAGCGGCCATCGGGCGAGAAGGAACACTCGCACGCCTCTGCCGGATGAGACTTCAATTCTTTTCGTGTGCCGACATCCCAAATTTGCAACAGTTTCGGCCCGTTTACAAACAACCGTCTCCCATCCGCCCCCGAGCGAATTGCCGGCGGCCACGGCAGATCGAGATCGGCCTTCAGCTTCGCCACATCGTCCGTCAGACCTCGTACCTGTAGGGTCTTCGCCGTAGCAATCGCATAGTCCTTGCCATTCGGTAGAAATCGGCACGTCGAGTCGTTGTACGGGACCGTCTTCAGCACCTGCCCCGTGGCAACATCAACAAGGTATCCGTCATCTTCGCCGTCGGAGTGAAACGCGAGTTTCTGCCCGTCGGCCGTAAACTCCATCGTGTTCGTCGCCAACTCGAACCGGTCCTCCACCGGCGGCAATCGCCGGCCATTAACCGTGTCGTGGAGCGTCAATCGGTACCGGATGCCCCCGATCGCCAGGCACGTGCCATCGGGCGAAAGGGCCAACTTGGTTGCCGTTGCACGCGACAACCCCTTAGCGAGGGTCGTGACGGCCTTTGTCGCACGGTCGATCCGCACGAGTTCGCTGTCGCGTAACCCGAAGATCGTTCGCCTATCCCGCGAGTACGTTGGGGAATAGAACGACTGCGATTCGGTCAAGTCTCGCCGCTGCTCCGTCTTCAGGTCGATCACCTCGACGAAGAATTTTTTCTCCCCTTCGTGGACGAGACACAACTCGCGGCCGTCCGGCGAAAGCACGGCGTCGCGGCTCAACCGTCCGAGAGTTGGGACGCCACTGAACGGCATGTTCCCGGTGGCGATTTCGCGGACCTCGAACCAACTCGGGAAGACCGCCAACAGCAGACGATTGTCCGCCGAGATCGCCAGGGTGTGCGGCTCGGAATCGGACACCGCCAGCCGGGTCTCGCCCACCTTCTCCCGCGTGTGGGTGTCGAAGACGCGCACCAGCCCGCTATCCCGCACCGCCATCCGCGTTCCGTCGGGCGAGAAGCACACGCCCGTGGCATCTTTGAACCGCATCTGCGTTGTGACCGTCCCGGCTCGAACGTCGCGGACGCGG
Organism: Limnoglobus roseus; assembly: GCF_008254045.1. Taxonomy (GTDB): domain Bacteria; phylum Planctomycetota; class Planctomycetia; order Gemmatales; family Gemmataceae; genus Limnoglobus; species Limnoglobus roseus. The sequence goes on from NZ_CP042425.1 coordinate 8,018,586, forward strand.
AATTGTACCTCGGACTCGTTGCCGTCACGAACCACCACGGCGTACACGAACTTGCCGTCGATCCGCCAGGCCGATGCGTTGTGCAGATATCCCGGGTGGTCGTCGAACCGAAGGCGAACGCCAGTTCGGGCGTCCCACGTCGAAATCGTCTGGCGGTCGGTAATGCCGAGGATCTGGCGGCCGTCGGGCGAGAAGTGAACTTCGGAAAGCCAGCCGTCGTGCCGAAACCGCGTGCTGCCGATGCGGGCGATCACCCCCGGCGGCAGCGGCACGCCCTCGGCGTCCACGCGGATCGGCCCCCAATCGGCGACGGCAACGGCACAAACGACCACGGCGGCAATCGATGTCATGCCACCAGCGTACCCGCGCGGCCGGCCGGGGCCAAGAACTTCCCGCCCTGCTCAGGTTTGAAACACGCCGAGGTAATCGGCCTGCGCGACCCGTCGCCAACCGTGTTCCCGCGCTGCGGCGTCCACACCTCGGCGAACGTCGGGCCAATTCGGGTCCGGGTAGTCGTGGACGGCGAGAAGCCCCTTCGGCTTCAACGCGGCGTGGGCGAGTCGGAGGTCGCGGCGGACGCTCTTCGCGTCGTGTTCCCCGTCGAGGAAGATCAGGTCGAATTTCCCGCTCGCGGGCAGGTTGTATCGGAACGATCCCTCGCGGAAATCTACCGCCCCGGTCAGCTCGAAGCGGGCGAGCCATTCCCGAGCCGACCGGGATTTCAGCGGGTCGATCGAGAGTAGCGATTTCGCCGACTGGGCCAGGGCCACGGTGCTACGGCCGTGGCGACGGCCGAGTTCCAGGACGCGGCGGCCGCGGGCCAGTTCCCACAGCAGCCGGCCTTCGCGATAACTGAGCCAGCCGGGGACGCCTTCGGGGTGGCGGTACGCCCCGACCGCGGGCGGCGAGAATTGCAGTCCAGGGGCAAAATCCGGTGCGTAAATGGGCGGCGTGCCGAACGCGCTGATGAGTTGGTTGTGCTCGACCAGGCACGGGAAAGAGTACCACAGGGGCCAGCCTTCCTGGTGGACGATGTTGAGCACGCGGGCGTCTTGACCGCCGGACTGGGCGTCCCAGTGCTGGAGAAAGACGCCCAACCCGCCGCGGCTGAAAACGTAGGCTTGTGAGCCGCAGAGGCGGAACTTCTGCCAGAGGTGGCCGGGGCCGTAAACGAGCGACGGCCGTGCGAGCCGGTAGTGCAACTCCGGGCACTCCCGCTGCCAGGGGTCTTGAATCGTGTCGGGGATGAACAGGCTGCCCCAGTGCAACTGCCCCGTCGTCATGGGGTGCCAGTTCGTCAGATTCTGCCAGAGGTGGCGGTTAACAAAAACGTCGTCTTCCAGCACCACCGCCCACCACGCGCGGTCGTCCCAGGCCCGCTGGAGAACGGTGCGGTACATGCGAGACGTGCTGTCCCAGCCCACGGGCCAGTCCGCGGGTTGGGTCAGTACGACGGGGTCGCCCGGCCAATCGCTCTCGCGAATCGAGGCGAGCGTTTGAGACAGCACGGTTTCCCGGCCCGGGCACGTCACGACGTACAGCCCGATCAACGGCGGCTTCGGCATAACGAGGGGTGAACCCGGGTCAGACTTGCTTGTACGCCGACATCGGCGGCGGGGGCGGCGGGAAGGTCGAGCCCTTGGCGACCAGGACACCGCCGCCGTACGGATCGGTTCTCGAACCAGACCCGCACGGGCCGGACGTGCAACAGTTCGCTCCGCCGACGGCCGCGTTGAGCCCGAAGCAGAATACGGAGAGGACGTTGATGCACACACCATCCACGTCCATTTCGAACGCGGCCACAGTGATGGCCGCCCCCGGCGCGGTCGAACTCGAAGCGCAACCCAGACCGCTAGCGCACCACTGACCGGAGGAAAGGGCGACGGGCGAGGCCGTGCTCGCATCCGATGCGGGGGGGGTAACGCTCCCGGAATAGGTTCTCACCCTCACTCCGGTCACGTTCGAAGAAGAAATCGCACCGTGCGCGCAGATCGCCCCCGATCCGGAACCACTGCCGAAACCGCCTCCTCCGCCAGATTGGGCGGCCACGGAGGAACCTGCGGTCGGGCAATTGATGGGCATGTCAACTCCTTATCGGGTGAGCAATAGCTCGGCGGAAACGAGAGTGGCGGCGCAATTCTGAGCGTATAAACCGAATTCCCCCGCGTAGGGGATCTTCAACCCTGCGAGCTTTGGCATGGTGCGAATTGGCTTCTGGATCACCCCATCCCACAAGACCTCGTGCACCGAATCGCCGAGAACGCGAACTTCCAACGTGTGATCCTCCACCTCTACGGGAGGGATGGGGGCCGATGCGAACCCTATCTCCTGGCTAGTCGAGTTCCGGTTGGGGAACCGGGTGATGATATGCTTCTCTCGGTGGAGAATGGCGTCCCGCGGGAGTCCCTTCGGCCCCTGCCGCATTTCAATCGTCTCGCAGACGATCTCGCCGGGTTGCCCGCCAGTCTGCCCGCCGTAGAAGACACCGACGTTTCCCGTCCACGGGTTCTGCCGCAAAATGAACTTCAACGTGTAGTTCGGCTGATCGACCCGGCCGAGCGAAATCATGGCCGGCTTGATTGTCTGCACGCCCAGCTGCTTCGCGTCGGGGTCGAACCAACGGTGCCCCCGCTGGAATGGGTCTTCCCAATGAAACGCCGGCGGTTCGAAGCCGGGCTTGCGGTCCAAGAGATCGAACCACTTTCCCACTACCGGGCCTTCGGGCAGGGTGTTCGCGACGGCTTGAGGGATGGGCGATGCCCATTTCAAATACCCGGCCCACCACGCGCCCGCCACGGCGATCAACAGCGCGAACGGCAAGAGCGGGACCAACCGACGGCGGAAGCCGGGCGTTTGGGACTTTACTTTCGGCTTGCGGGTCGTTTGCTTGCGCGTCGCAATCGGCGACGGCAGCGGGGTGCCCGTTTGCGCCTGGCTCCTGAGCCGGAAGCTGGTCGCGCGGAGTTGTGTGAGGTCGGTTTCGGCCGCCAATGGGGTCAGTTCGCACGCCAAATCCGCCGGCGTCTGGGGCCGCTCCGTCGGATCCTTCGCGAGCAGTCGGGCCAGCAATTCATCGACCGCGTTCGCCTCGTCCCGCGGGAGGTCCGGGCGAACGTCGGCCAGCCGCTTGGGCAACTCACGTAGCAAGACATCGGAGTCGGTCGAGTCGATCGGCGGGCGGCCCGTGAGCAGGTAGTAAAGGGTGCAGCCGAGGCTGTAGAGGTCGGCCCGAATGTCGATGGCGTGCGAGTCCCGCCACTGCTCGGGGGCCATGTACGGGGGCGTGCCCATCACCTGACCGTTCCAGGTCAAGCCCTCGGACAACGGGCGGGCGTGGAGGAAGAAAGCCAGGCCGAGGTCGAGGACTTTCACACCCCCGTCGGTGGTGAGCATCAAATTGTGCGGTTTGATGTCGCGGTGAACCAGACCGTGCTCGTGGGCGTGCTGCAATCCCAGGGCGGCCTGCCGGATGATTTCGCAGGCATCGGCGACGGGCAACGGCCCCGCTTCGCGGACCAACTTCGCCAGGTCGACGCCGTCGATCAGTTCCATGACGAGGTAGTGCCGGCCCTCACTCTCGCCAGCGTCGGTGGCGCGAACAATGTTCGGGTGGTTCAACTGCCCGATCACTTCCATCTCGCGGTTGAAGCGGCCGACGGCTTGGTGGTTCGAGCCTTGCGCTTCCGGGAGGATCTTGATCGCGAACCACTTCCGCAGGCGGATGTGTTCCGCCCGGTAGACTTCCCCCATACCCCCCTGCCCGATGTGCTCCCCGAGGCGGTACGTCCCGATGAACATTCGTTTGGCGGCCGGCAGGAAGGCGATCGTGTGGGCCAATCCACCGGGGGGATTGCCCGCCAGCGGGCGCAGCTCCCCCGCACCGGCGACCGGACCAGTGACGCCGTTCGCAGCGTCCGCGTCGGATTGGACTTTCTGGACGATCGCGGTGCAACTGTCACAGTGCGACAAGTGCACGGCAATTGACTGACGATGAAGGGGTTCGAGATGCCCGTGAAGGAATGCCTGGAGGATATTCAACTTCGGGCACGAATTGGGCAGTGTTCGCTCGGTGTTCATGGGCACCTTCCTGTTCCTTCACAGGCACGGGGTTGTCCGGTCACTCGCCCCACCCTCGCCACGGCATCTCAGGAGAGGAAAGATACCGTGGCGTTCATCCGCACCATCAGGCCTGCCAAGCTCATACTAACGCTAGCACCATCTTCGGGAAGGTTGATTTGTCCAATGTCAGCGAGATTCTCACGCGGTATTCAGGCCTTCCTCCCGGTTCCCGTCATCCCATCAGGGTGCGGAACTCTTCGAACAAGTAACTGCTGTCGTGCGGCCCGGCGGCCGCCTCGGGGTGGTATTGCACGCTGAAGACCGGCATGTCCTCGGCCCGCATCCCTTCGAGCGTCTGATCGTTCAGGTTCAGGTGCGTGGGCAAGACGTTCGACGGCAGCGTCGCAGGGTCCACCGTGAACCCGTGGTTCTGGGTGGTGATCTCGACGGCCCCGGTGGCGACATTCATGACCGGCTGGTTGGCCCCGCGGTGGCCGAACTTCAGTTTGAAGGTCTTCGCCCCGTACGCCAGGCCGAGGAGTTGGTGGCCCAGGCAGATGCCGAACATCGGCTTCTTGCCGAGCAAGTCCTTCACCGTCTGGATGGCGTACCCGACAGCTGCCGGGTCGCCGGGGCCGTTGCTGAGGAAAATGCCGTCCGGGTTGTGCGAGAGAACGTCTTCCGCCGTGGCCGTACCGGGCACAACCGTCACGCGGCAGCCGACCTGCGTCAAGCAGCGGAGGATGTTCCACTTCATGCCGTAGTCGATGGCCACCACGTGCTTTTCGGCCGCCCGTGTCGGCAGGACGTGTTCGCAGAACGGCCCGAAGCCCTTGCTCCAGTTGAACGCCTTGTCGGGCACTACTTCCCGCACGAGGTCACGGCCTTCCATGCCAGGAAATGCCTTCGCCTTGGCCAGCAGCGACGCATCGTCGAGGTCGGCGGTGGAAACGATGCCGTTCATCGCGCCGCGGGCCCGCAACCGGCGGACCAGCGCCCGCGTGTCAATGCCCTCGATGCCGACGACGTTGTAGGCGTTCAGGTACGTGTCCAGGTCGCGGTGGCTTCGGAAGTTGCTCGGCACTTTCGTCAGTTCGCGGACGACGAACCCTTGCACCTGCACGCCCAGCGATTCCGCGTCCTCGCTCGTCGTGCCGTAGTTGCCGATGAGCGGGTAAGTCATGGTGACGATCTGCCCCTTATAGCTGGGGTCGGTCAGCACTTCCTGATAGCCGGTCATCGACGTGTTGAAGACGACTTCGCCCAGTTTCTCGCCGTGCGCGCCGAAGGCCCGGCCGGTAAAAATCGTGCCGTCCTCAAGGACGAGTTTCGCGATCTTTGTCATCGTGTCTCGGAAGGTTAGGAGTGATCCCGCGCAAACAGGGTTATCTTAGGAGATCGAGCCCCGGCAGAAAGAGCCACCCCGGCAGAAGTGCCGGATATTCGGTGACACGGGATCACGGCCCCGTCGGCGGATGAGTTGAAAGCCTCAGAATCCTCAAAATTCCAACAGGCGGGGGCCGGCACGCCCAACACAGCCCATCCGAACCGACTGCCGGCGGCGGTTCTACAGCCTGCCCTCTCAATTCAGCTACTCCAACAGGTAGTGCCCGCCCGATATTTCACGGCTTCCCATCCTTCCGTGTTCGACTACCTGCTTGGGCTTGCCGAGTTTTCGGGGAATGGGTAGCTTTCTTTCCCACTCTACCACCAGGGTGGGGACTGTTGTTGGCTTTGTGAGGGTTGGCCGTGAGTTTGACCGTTCGTCAAATGGCGGCGTTGGTCGCGGGAGAAGTCGTCGGCAACGGCGACGCCGAGATCGTCGACGCCCGCCCGCTGACCGACGCGAAACCCGGGCACATCACGTTCGTCGAGGACGACCGTTACCTCGATGCGTGGCACCATTCGCCCGCCTCGGCCGCCCTCGTGCTGCCGCACGTGCCCGTCAACGGTCGCCCGCTCATCAAGGTTCTCGACCCGCTGATGGCCTTCGTGTCGATCGTCAAACACCTGCGCGGGAACTCGCCGGCCGCCACCAGTTCGATCCACCCGAGCGCCCAGATTCACCCGACAGCGGTCATCGGAACTGACGCTGAGATCGGCCCGTTCGTCGTCGTGGAAGCCGGGTGCGTGATCGGGGCCCGGGCGACACTGCTAGCGGGGGCAACGATCGGGAAGAACTGCCGCCTCGGCGACGACGTGACCCTGCACCCCCACGCGGTGCTGTACGACACCACCGTCATCGGCAACCGAGTCACGATCCACGCCAACTGTGTCCTCGGGGCGGACGGTTTCGGATACCGCACGCAGGGCGGCCGGCACGTGAAGGTGCCGCAACTCGGGTACGTGGAAATCGCCGACGACGTGGAAATCGGTGCGTGTACGACGATCGACCGCGGCACCTTTGGCCCGACGCGGGTCGGCCAAGGAACGAAGATCGACAACCTCGTGATGATCGCGCACAACTGCCAGATCGGCCGGCACAACCTGCTCGTCAGTCAGGTCGGCATTGCCGGGTCCACGACCACGGGCGATTACGTCGTCATGGCCGGGCAGGTCGGCATCGCCGACCACCTGCACGTCGGCGACCGAGCCATCCTCGGGGCGAAGGCAGGCGTTCACAAGGACGTCCCGCCCGATTCGCGGATGCTCGGCGCCCCGGCGACGCCGGACCGCGAGCAAATGCGGATCATGATGAGCCTCGAAAAGCTGCCCGAACTCCGACGGGATTTGCGGAAGATCAAGCAAATGCTCGGCCTGCCGACGAAAGCCGAGGGCAAGGGGGAGACGAAGGAATGATGGCGGTTCAGCCGGCGGCGTTCGCCGGGTCCACCCCTACCGGGCGGATCGCCCCGGTGGGGTTGCTGGCCTGTGCCGGACGGTTCCCGATTGTCATTGCCGAGAAAGCCCGCGAGTGCGGCATTCCCGTCGTCTGTGTCGGCGTCGCTGGGATGGCTGACCCGGCCCTGAAGACCATCTGCCACGAGTACCACTCACTTCGGCGGATGTCGATGAACTTCATCAGCCGCCGGTTCGTCCGCGGCGGCGTGACCCGGTGGGCGATGGCCGGGAAATTCCACAAGCACGTCCTCTTCCAACCGTGGCGGTGGCTGCAAATGATGCCGGACTGGCGGATGGCCCGCTTCTGGTACTCCCGCACCCGCTCCGACAACAAAGACGACTCGATCCTTCTCGGCTTTATCAGCGAGTTGCGGAAGGACGGCCTAGAGTGCGTGTCCGCCCTGGAACTTTGCCCGGAGTTGCTCGTGTCCCACGGCCTACTCACCCGCCGCCGCCCGACCGCGGCCGAAGAACGTGACATTCAGTTCGGGTGGTCGCTCGCCAAACAGATGGGCGCGCTCGACGTGGGCCAGAGCGTGATGGTCCGCGAGCGGGCCGTGCTGGCGGTCGAGGCCATCGAGGGCACCGACCTGGCCATCCGGCGGGCCGGCGAACTGTGCGGGAAGAACCACTTCGTCGTGGTGAAAGTCGCCAAGCCGCGGCAGGACATGCGGTTCGACGTGCCGACCGTTGGCGTGACGACCATCGAGACGATGCGAGCCGCCGGGGCAACGGTGTTGGCCGTGGAAGCCGGCAAAACGATTCTGCTCGATCAAGACCGCACGATCGCCCTCGCCGACCGCTACGGCATCACCATTACGGCCGTTCAGGACGATCAGGTCGCAGGGTCGACGACGCCCTGAAATTCTGCCGGAAGTTTCGGCCCCCACTCGCACATCCGATACGGGTGGAGTATGATGCTGCCTTAGCAGAGATTCCCTCCGCCCCGGCCAACTATGGGTTCGATGAACTTTCACCTGCCCAACCCCCTGCCCGCCGGGGGCCGGTCCGCCGTTGAACGAGTCCAGTTCACGGGCGGCTACGATCGAACGCCGTTCCCGACGGAGGCGAAGCTCTCCCCCGCCGCCCTTCAACTGACGAAATCGCAGCAGGAGAGTTGCGCGGTCACGATCCCCTGGCCGGTCGAGACGTTCGGCTCTCCGGTCACGTCCACAGCGACCCTCCGGGAACGGCCCGAGTCGTACGATCTGCTCGTCGAGTTGGCCCGCGGGAAGTTGAACCAACTCCGCAACGCCATCGCCGAGTTGGAAGCCCAGGGCTTGAGCCCGGCCCCCGAAGTGATGGCCGCGGCCAAGAGCGCGACGCAAGCCTTCGTGACGGCGGTGCTGAACCCGGGCACGGCCCAGTCGGCCGCCGACGCTGGGCAAACGATCCGCCACTGCTACGTCAGTTCCGACGCCCTGATGCGGCAGTTCACCGGCACCGCCATCCAACTCCGCACCCAGGGCCAGCGGCGAATCCCCACCCGGTGGGGTTGCCGGATTCAGTCGGTTCCCAACGCGGCCGAGACGGCGCTTTTCAAGGCCGCGTTCACGAGCGTGGTCGTGGTCCCGAATTGGGCCGAGATCGAAATCGCCTCGACGAATTTCGACTGGCGGAATCTTGACGCGATGGTCGACTGGGCTATCGCCAACAACTACCAGCCGACCATCGGCCCCCTCATCGACTTCGGCGAACCGCTGCCCGGGTGGCTCGACGGCTGGGAGGGCGAACTGCCGAGCCTCGCCGCGTTCTTCTGCGACTTCATCGAGTCGGTCGTTCACCGCTACCAGGACCGCGTCAAGAACTGGGTGCTTTGCTCCGGCTTCAACCACTGGAACCGCTACGGCGTCAGCGAGGACGACCGCCTGCGGCTCGTGGGGCGGATGCTCGAACTCGCCCGTACGACCGACGTGGACGCCCGCTGGGTGATCGGCCTGACGCAGCCGTGGGGCGACTACCTCGGCGGCGACGATCACAGTTATTCGCCACTGGTGTTCAGCGACACGCTCCTCCGCAGCGGTCTGTCGGTCAACGGCTTCGAACTCGAACTGTTCGCCGGGAACGACGACCGGGCAAGTCTGCTGCGGGACGGCCTCGACACCGTCCGGTTGCTCGATCTGTTCGGCCTGCTCGGGGTACCGCTCGACGTGGTCGCACGGCACCCCGGTCGGGCGAAGGCGAGCGACTCTCAGAAAGCGGGCGACTTGTCGAAGTGCTGGCGGTCGTCGGACGGCGAACCGGCGCAGTCCGAGTGGGGCGATTGGGTGTCGAAGCTCTGCCTGAGTTACGCCCACATCCGGTCGTTCACGTGGGCCGCGTGGACGGACACGGCCGACGACGCACTCGGACTGGTGACAGCCGACGGCCGGCCGAAGCCCCTTCTACGCGCCTTACAAGCCCGCCGCGAGCAATGCCTCTGACGCTCACGCCGCGTCAGTCGGCCCGGCTTACGATCATCCTCGTGGCCGTCCTCTGGAGTACCGGCAGCCTGTTCATGCGGTTGCTGCAACAGCCGACCGCCTTGGAGTTGGACGAACCGCACCTGTCGCCCATTCAGATCGCCTTCTACCGCTCGCTCTTTGCCGGGTTGTGCCTCCTGCCGTTGATCCGCCCGCGAGACTGCCGCGTGCGGCCGGCGATGGGGTTACTGGTCGTCACGTTCGCGGTGATGAGTGCCCTGTACCTGACGGCGCTCGGGAGTGGTTCGGCCGCGAACGCCATCCTGTTGCAGAACACGTCGCCCGTGTGGGTTTACTTCCTCGGCATCTGGTTCCTCGGCGAACGAGCCGACCGCCGATCGCTCGCGGCCGTCCTCATCGGCCTCCTCGGGGCGGTCGTCATCGTGGGCGGCAACTGGCCCCGTGAGGAACAGGGAGTCGCGGCGGCCACGCAGATCGAGTTGCTTTTAATGGGCCTCGGCAGCGGCTTCACCTATGCCGGCGTCGTGCTGATCTTGCGATCCCTGCGGAACGAATCGCCCGCGTGGCTGACGATGCTCAACCTCCTCGGCACGGCCGCGATGATGGGGTTGTTCTTCGCCTGCAAACTCGGTCTCGACGGCTTCTGGACCTGGGTCACGGCCCCGTCGGGCAAACAACTGGCGTTCCTCGCGTTCTTCGGGTGCGTTCAACTCGCGGTCCCCTACGTCCTCTTCGCCCGGAGTTTGAAAACGGTCAGCCCGAACGAGGCGAGCATCATCACGCTCCTCGAACCCGTGCTGAACCCGGTGTGGGCGTACTTGATCGCCCCGGACCGCGAAACGCCGACGGACTGGACGCTCATCGGCGGCGGCCTATTGTTGGCCGCCCTCGTCTGGCGGTACGCCCCGCGGCCGGCGGCAGTTGCTAAACTTGAAGCAGAGCCGTGACGCCCGTGGGTGACAACTCATGTCGAACGACCCGATTCGTGTGCTCGTCATCGACGACGACCGGAACTTCGCGCAGACCATCGCGGAAGCCCTCGCCAAGAAGGGAAACAACGTCGTCACCGTCGCCAACAGCGGGGCGGCGGGCAGCCAGAAGATCGAGGACGGCGACTACGAGGTCGTCCTCACCGACCTGAAGATGGCCGACGTGGACGGGTTGAGCATCGTCAAACTCGTCCGCGAGAAGATGCCGGACGCACAGGTGTACGTCATCACCGGGCAGGGCGATGTGAAGACCGCCGTCGAGGCGATGAAGGCCGGGGCGGAACACTACATCATCAAGGACAAGATCGTCCTGGACGAGATCCGGGCCATCGTCGAGAAGTCGGCCGAGCGAGTGCGATTGGCAGCCGCCAACCGCGAACTGCGGCGGCAACTCGACGAGAAGTTCGGCTTCGAGGGCGTCGTCGGCAACAGCCGGCAGATGCAGGACGTGCTGCGAAAGCTCAAAGCCTTCGCCCCTTCCCCGGCGACGGTCCTGATCCTCGGCGAGAACGGCACCGGGAAGGAACTCGCCGCGAAGGCGCTGCACACGAACAGCCCCCGCAAGAACAAGCCGTTCGTGGCGATGAACTGCGCCGCCCTGAATGAGAACCTGCTCGACGACGAGATGTTCGGCCACGTCCCCGGGGCGTTCACCGACGCCCGCGGCGAGCGCAAGGGCCGATTCGAGTACGCCAACGGCGGCACACTCTTCCTCGACGAAATCGGCGACATGCCGGTGAACCTTCAGGCGAAACTCCTGCGCACGCTGGAGAACGGCGAGGTCACGCGCATCGGGGCGAACAGCCCGATCAAGGTGGACGTGCGGCTCATCGCGGCGACGAACCGGGACCTGGACGCGATGGTGAAGGACGGCAAGTTCCGCCTCGATCTGCTCCACCGGCTGAAGGTGGCCGTGGTCCGGCTTCCCGCCCTGCGCGAACGGCGGGACGACTTGCCGCTGCTGTTCGACCACTTCTTGAAGGAACTGTGTGCCCGACACCATAAGGCCGTGCCGAAAGTGGCGGAAGCCGTGCGGCGGGCGTTCGCGGCGTACCCGTGGCCGGGGAACGTCCGCGAAATGCGGAACACAATGGAGAGCATGGTGCTGCTCGATTCCGACGACGTCCTCGGCGTGGACGACCTACCGGAAGAGTTCAGCCACGCCCCCGGCGGCCCGCCGCCCGCATCGCTCGACGGCGCGAACGACGGCCTGATCGGCCGACCGCTGCACGAGGTCGAGCGGTACTACACCGAAAAGGCGCTCGAACTGACGAAGAACAACCGCGAGGAGGCGGCGAAACTCCTTCAGATCGGGGAACGGACCTTGTACCGCAACTTGCTGAAATGGAAGAATGAGGAGTGAAGGAACCTCCTCAGGGATCGCGCATGGGCCGGATTGAGTTGTTGCCGCCGGATGTGGTCACGAAGATCGCGGCCGGCGAGGTCATCGAACGGCCCGCGAGCGCCGTCAAGGAACTGGTCGAGAACAGCATCGACGCCGGGGCGACCCGAATCGACATCGACCTGGAACAGGGCGGCACGGAACTGATCCGCGTCGTGGACAACGGCCACGGCATTCATGCCGCCGATTTGCCCCTCGCGTTCGCCGCCCATGCCACGAGCAAGTTGCGATCAGCCGACGACCTGTTCCGCATCCTCACGAAGGGCTTCCGCGGTGAAGCCCTCGCGTCGATCGGGGGCGTCGCGAAGGTGACGCTGCAATCGCGGCGGGCCGAAGAGCCGGCCGGGGCGGAGATCAAGTGCGACGGCGGCATCGTCGGCGACGTGCGGCCATGGGGCGGGTCGCCGGGCACGCGGATCGAGGTCCGCCACCTGTTCTACAGCGTCCCGGCCCGCAAGAAGTTCCTGAAGAGCGCCGCCACCGAGATCGGCCGCACGACCGACATCGTCGAGTGGCTCGCCCTCTCGCACCCCGGCTTGCACATCGTCCTGCGGCACAACGGCAAGCTCGTCTACGACATCCCCGCGAGCGCCAGTTTCACCGACCGCGTGGCCCTCTTCTTCGGCGGGAACGTCCGCGACGGCCTTTACCACGTCGATTCCGGCCCGGCCGACGATAACGGCCTTCGCCTCCAGGGCTGGATCGGCGACCCAGCCATCGACCGCGGTAACGCGAAGTTGCAATACCTGTTCGTCAACGGCCGGTGGTTCCGCGACCGCAGCCTGTCCTACGCGATTCAGGAAGGCTACCGGAACCTTATCATGACCGGCCGCCATCCGGTCGCGTTCCTGTTCCTCACTGTGCCGCCGGATCAGGTGGACGTGAACGCCCACCCCACAAAGGCGGAAGTGCGGTTCCGCGAGAACTCGCTGCTCTTCTCGCTCATCCGGGCGACGATCAAGAATCGGCTGCTGAAAGAAAACCTCGTGCCGCGGCTAACGGTGGCGGAACAGCCATTGACGGCCCCTCTCCCCTCGCCGACGCTGTTCTCGCCGCGGCGGGAACTCGCCGAACGAACCCTTGCACCGTGGGAGGCGATCCCCGCGCGAAAGATCGAGGTTCCGCCGCCGGACCTGCCGTTTTCGTACTCTCCACCACCGAGTCGCACGCCGTCGATTCCATTCGTGGCCCCGCCGCCCCGTGCGGCCGAACCGCCTCCACCCCCGCCGGTTGCCCCACAGCCCTCGGCCCCGCCGGTGGAATTCCCGATTCCGGCGACCGGGACGGCTTTGCAATTACACGATGCGTACCTGGTGATGGAAACGCCGGACGGGATGCTCGTCATCGACCAGCACGCCCTGCACGAGCGCATCCTGTTCGAACAACTGCAACGGCGGATTCGCGACGGGAAGCTCGAAGTGCAGCGGTTGCTCATCCCGGAGCCGATCGACCTGCCGGCGAACCACGTCGCGGTCGTGCTGGAAGCGAAAGACGCTCTCGCGGACCTCGGCCTCGAAGTCGGCGAGTTCGGCGGCAACACGATCATCCTGTCGAGCTACCCAACGCTGTTGTCGCGCCGGCCGCCGCACGAGATTCTGCAAGGCGTGATCGACTACCTCGTGACGAAGGAGCAGTTGCCGCCGAAGGAAGTAATGCTCGACCACCTGCTCGCCACGATGGCGTGCAAGGCCGCCGTGAAGGCCGGCGACCCGCTGACACCCGAAGAGATCTCGCACCTGTTGGAACTGCGAGCAATGGCCGAAGACTCGCACCACTGCCCGCACGGCCGGCCGACATCATTGCTGTTCAGCCGGCAGGATTTGGATCGACAGTTCCGACGAATCTAACCAGTGCGAAACGCGGAATGAAAACCTAAAGCAGTCTTGGTTTTCATTCCGCACTCCGAACTCCGCATTCCGCACTGCGATCAGCCCCACGTCACCAGGCCCGGTTCGAACGAGTGGTTCAGGTTCGCGTGCTTTGGGAGCACGCGGACGCTGAACCCGAACTGGCCGCTGGCCGCGCATGGGACGGTGCCGGTGAAGTTCACCTTGCCCGCCTCCGGTGAGCCGTTCGGCGACAACACGAACGGCTTCGGTTCGGCCACCTCCCCCATCGCGTCGAGCAGGCCGTAGCAGAGTTGCACTTCCACGTCCTTCGGGGCGATGGTGCCGAGTTGGACCGTCACCTTGACGGGGAACGTCGTGCCGACCCGCAACAGGTCGCCGTTCGGGGCGTCCACGTTCTCGACGCGGACCTGCCGCCAGTCGCCGGTGATCTTCTTCCGCCAGTCGGCCAACTCGCGGGCACTCTTGAGGTGGTCGGCCTCCAGCGTGCGGAACCGCCGATGGCTGGGCACGTAGCTCTTCTCGGTGTACTCTTCGACCATCCGGTTCGTGTTGAACACCGGCACGAGCGTCGCAATGCACCGCTTCATCCGCCGAATCCACTGCCGCGGCAGGCCGTCGGCCCCGCGCTGGTAAAACATCGGCAGCACTTCCTTCTCCAGAATCTCGTACAGCGCCCGGCTCTCGACGTCGTCCTGGTAGGTCTCAGCGTCGTGCTTGTACTCCTCGCCCGAGCCGATGGCCCAGCCGTTCTCGCCGTCGTACCCCTCGCACCACCAGCCGTCGAGGATGCTCAGGTTCAGGCCGCCGTTGACGGCCGCCTTCATGCCGCTGGTGCCGCTAGCCTCGTGCGGCCGGCGGGGGTTGTTCAGCCACACGTCCACGCCCTGAACCAAGTAGCGGCAGACGTTCATCTCGTAGTCTTCGAGGAACACGACCTTGCGGCGGAGTTCCTCCCGCTTGGCGTACTGCACCACGCGGGAGATGAGTTCCTTCCCGCCGTTGTCCTTCGGGTGGGCCTTGCCCGAGAATACGAACTGGATCGGCCGTTGCGTACTGTTCGTCAGTTGCAGTAGGCGTTCGATGTCGCGGAAGATCAGGTCGCCGCGCTTGTAGGTGGCGAACCGGCGGGCGAAGCCGATGGTCAGCGCTTCCGGGTCCAGCACTTCCTCGGCCCGGTCCACGTCCGCGGGCGGCGCGCCGCGGCGTTTCAGTTGGGCCTTCAGGCGGGCGCGGGCGAGAACGATCAGCCGCTCGCGGCACCGCTCGTGCGTCCGCCACAGTTCGGCGTCCGGGATCGACTCGACGCGCTTCCAGATGTCAAAGTTCGTCGGCTCCTCTTCCCAGTGGACGCCGATGTAGCGGTCGAACAGCTGGGCGAGTTCCGGGGCCAGCCACGTCTGCGTGTGAACGCCGTTGGTGACGGACCCGATCGGCACTTCGCCCTTCGGCAGCGTCGGCCAGATGCCGTTCCACATGTCGCGGGAGACTTCGCCGTGGAGGGCACTCACGCCGTTCGAGACGTTCGCGAGCTTGATGGCCAGCACCGTCATGCTGAACGGCTCGTCGTTGTTCTCCGGGCGGATACGGCCGAGCGAGAAAAACTGGGCACGGTCGATGCCGAGTTTCGGGAGGTAGTCGGCGAAGTAGTGGTCCATCATGCTGGCCGGGAAGGCGTCGTTGCCGGCCGGCACGGGCGTGTGCGTGGTGAAGCAGGTGCCCGCCTTGACGGCCTCCGCGGCCACCTCGAAGGAGAGCTTGTTCTCTTCCATGAGCACGCGAATCCGCTCCAGACTGACGAAGGCCGCGTGGCCCTCGTTCATGTGGCAGATCGACGGCTTCTGGCCGATCTTGCGGAGCGCCCGGATGCCGCCGATGCCGAGGATGATTTCCTGCTGGATGCGGGTGTTCGAATCGCCGCCGTATAACTGCGACGTGATCGCCCGGTCTTCCGGCCGGTTCTCCGGGATGTTCGCGTCCAACAGGTACAGCGGCACGCGGCCGACCTGGATGCGCCAGATGCGCAGGAAGACGTCCCGGCCCGGCAGCGGCGCGGAAACGATGACTGGCGAGCCGTCCGCGGCGAGTTCCGGGATCAGCGGCAGGGTGAAGAAGTCGTTCTCCGGGTACCGTTCCTGCTGCCAGCCGTCCACGTTCAGGTATTGGCGGAAGTACCCCTCGCGGTACATCAGGCTCACGCCGACCAGCGGCAGGCCGAGGTCGCTGGCGCTCTTCAGGTGGTCGCCGGCCAGCACGCCGAGGCCGCCGGAATAGATCGGCACGCTCTCGTGAATGCCGAACTCCGCCGAGAAGTAGGCGATCTTCGCGTCCTTCTCGGCCTTATAGGTTTCCTCGTACCAGGTCGGGGCCTTCATGTAGTGGTCGAGGGCTTCGGCCACGCGGTCCATGTGGGCGAGGAAACCGTCGTCGTCGAGTAGTTCTTCGAACCGCTTCTGCTCCAGCGTCGTCAGCAGACGGATCGGGCTGTGGTCGAGGGCTTCGAACAGGTCCGGGTTGATCCGTCGGAATAGCGCGACGGCATTCGCGTTCCAGCACCACCACAGGTTGTTCGCGAGGACCTGAAGCGGTTTGAGGCGTTCAGGAATGCTCGGCAGAACGGTGTAGGTGCGGATCGAACGAACGGGCATGAAAGTTCCTCAAATCGCGTAAACGGGAACACCGCGGCTCAGACAAGTCGCGGTGTGGTTACGAGCAACAGGGGAGAACTGCGCGGTTGGTAGTTTAGAGAATGTGGGAGAATCTTTCAATTCGAGTCTGAGTGGGCGTAAGAACGGCCTTAAACACACCGGGTCGAATGGCTTAATCGCCCCGGTGTTCGGCCGCCGCGGTCACGAAATCGGAGAAAAGTCTCCGCATTGCGGGGGTAGTCTCGACAAGTTCTTCGGGGTGCCATTGCACCGCGAGGACATAACCGCCGGTCGTTCCTTCCACCCCCTCGATCACCCCGTCCGGCGAAAAGGCGGTGGCGATCAGGTCTTTCCCCAGGTCTTTCACGGCCTGATGGTGGATGCTGTTCACGGGAAGGACGGCCGAACCGAGCAAGTCGGCCAACCGCGACCCCGCTTTGACCGTCACGTCGTGAACTTGGGCCGTCCGGTCGAGGTGTTGTTGCGCTGCCGTGAAGTCGTGCTTGATCGCGGCCGGAACCTGCGTGGCGATGTCCTGGTACAGCGACCCGCCGCACGCGACGTTCAAGATTTGCAGCCCGCGGCAAATGCCGAAGATCGGCGTCCGCGATTCCAGGGCTTGCCGGATGAGCGAAATCTCCACGGCGTCCCGGTTCGCATCGGTGCCGCCGCACACCGGGCGTGTGGCTTCGCCGTACCGGCTCGGCTCGATGTCCGCCCCGCCCGCGAGGAACAGGCCGTCGAGCCGCTCGAAGATTTCGCGGAGCGTGTCGGAGTCGTTCGTGAGCAGGGGAATCAGCCACGGCACGGCCCCGAACGACTCGAGAACCTCAATGTACCGCTGGCTCATCAGCCACGCGGCAGGTCGTTCGCCGGGGATGGCGGATTGCGATTGCATCACGATGCCGATGACCGGCCGCTTCGCCATAACGGAATCTCCACGCGGTACGATATCACTAAGGGCGAAGTTGATACAGGGCGGCCGTCCGCCCCTGGGCAATCCGTTGCCACCGACTCGATTGTATCAGGTACTCTTCGAGCGGTTCCCGCGGCTCGGACGTGGAGAGGAGAGCCGTGGTGAAGCCGTACCGGCGTTGCCAGCCGTCGAACCGCTCGGGATGTTTGCCGATCGTCTCGACGTAATCTGTCAGCCACTCGTCGCCGCAAAGCTCGAAACGATCGTCCCCGAAGTTCTTCAGCGTCGGGGCGAAGTAGATCACGAAGCCGCCGAAGTTCATGTCGTTGTAGATCGGCGTCCCCGCCGGTACGGTACGAGCGAACGCCTGGAGCGGTTCGACCATATCCATCGGCATCGCGGGAGAATCGAGTTTCGCCCAACCGCTGCCGATCACGGGGAGAGGAACGCGGGCAGCCTGCGAAACCAATGCGACGGCTATAAGTATGCCAGGAATGGTTCGCCCTGGCCAGCCAATCTTCGGCAGAACGTCCGCCGGGTCGCGCGTGAGGGAATCGCCGGACGCCTTCAGCCACCGGTACCAGGCCGTGTGCGGCCAGATGTCGGCGGCCACGACGGCCCCGACGACCACGAACAGCGGCCCCTGCCGGATGCCCTTGAGCGTCAGCACGAACCAGACGACCGGGAGCAGCCACGTCACGCGCCACCGCCGAAATCCCACGGAGAACAGCAACGCGGCGTAGAAGAGTGCGAACAAGAGCACCGCTTGATCGCCTTCCCGCGTCGGGTCCAACGGGCTGTGTTCCGCGACGAATGCCGCCATCGCCGGTGAACCGACAATGCGGAACCAGGTACGTTGCAGTTCCAGCCCGATCGGGTTCACGAACATCGTCACGGCACACAAGGCGATCAACGCCGCCATTCCGGCCACCTCCGTCCAGGACCGGAGGGGCGAGTCTTTCTTCAACACGAACGTCCCGCCCCAGCCGAGGGCGGCCAACCCCATCGTGAACAGACCGCCGAGCATCCCGCCGTGGATGTTGGTCCAGACGGCATGAATCGGGATCAGCCACGCCATCCGCCGGAGCGTCAGCCAGCCACGGTCGAAATCGACCAGGAAAGCGGCGACGACGGCCATCAGCACGATGGTCGCCATGTGCGGGCGGGCGTAGAAGTGGAAGCCGGCCGCGACGAGGGCGAAGCCGGCCGCGACCGCCGCCAACGGCACGCCCATGCCCCCGGCGAGGAAGCGGCGGAAGATGCCGGTAAACAACCCGGCGATCAGCAGCGAGAAGCCGAGCAAGATCGTATCGAATCCGCCGACGCCGTGGGCGAGGGCCATCAGACATTCGCCGCCCCACTGCTGCGGAATCCAGGTCCGGCCGGCGAACGGGAACGTGAACGGGTCGGTCCGCATGATGCCGTCGCGGAAGATCAACTCGCCGACGCGAACGTGCCACAAGGTGCCAGGGTCGGCAAGCCCCCGCGACCGGAACGCGACGGCGCACCCGATCCAGGCGGCCAGGAAGAACAGCGCTTCCGGCGGGAAGAACCGACGCCCGGGACGTTGGCCTTGACCCGGCTCATTCTCACGATTTACCATTCCCAACTTCCCGACGGATGATTGGCTCGACGCAAGGATGCTTCACCGATGCCGACGATCAACAAGCGGTTCCTGTTCCAGTTGTTCTTCGTGCTCGCCCTGTTCGCGGGCTTACTCGTCGGCGCGCACACGATTCAAGCGAGCCGCATCCCGGAAGCCCTGAAGCGACAGGCCGAGCGGGCTGCCGACGCGAGCAAGCCGGACGCGGCCGTCCGCTACTTGCGACAGTACCTCGAATTCCGCCCCAACGACGCCGACATTCAGGAACGACTCGCCGAACTCCTGCGGCAGCGGTCCGGGCAATCGTCGCGCTCGGAACTCGTCTTCCTGTACGACAAGATTCTTCGCACCGACCCCGGCCGGCAGAGCGTGCGGCTCGAAGCCGTCGTGGCCTGCCTGCAACTCAACCGCTACACCGACGCGGCGGCGCACGCCGAAGTTTACCTTAAGGAATCGCCGAACGACGCGACCGCGTGGCGACACCTCGCCCGTGCCCAGGTCGGGCAGCGGCAGTTCGACGCGGCCCAGAAGAGCTTCGAAACCGCCATCGCGAAGGCCCCGCAGGAGTTGGTGGGGTATCAAGTTTACGCCGAGTTCCTCTGGTACGACCACAAGAAGATCGCCGACGCGAAGGCGGCTTACGACCGCATGGTGACCGCCCTGCCCACCCGGCCAGAAACGTATCTCGACCGGGCGAAGTTCCTCATGCGATCGGCCGAGCCGACCGCCGCCGTGCCAGCCCTGAAGGACGACCCGGTGCTGAGCGACCTGAACCGCGCCGGCGAACTCGCACCGACCAACCCGGATGTCGCGCTCTTCCGGGGCGAACGCCTTCAGCGGCACCGCGAGGTGCTGGCCGCCCGCGCGAGCTATCTCGACGGCCTCAAGCACAACCCCGACCACGAGCGTCTGAGTCTGAGCCTGGCGTGGCTGGAAGTCAACCGCGGCAACCTGCCGGGGGCGGTCCAGGTGCTGGAAGAAGCCCTCGAACGCTCCAAGGACGGCATCGAAATCGTCGTCCCGCTGGCCGACCTGCTCATGCTCTCGGGCGACGCCTCGCGGACGCAAGGGATCATCGACAAGCTCGAATCGAAACGCGGCAAGAACGTCAAGCCGCGGGCGAACTACCTCCGCGGCCGCCTCGCCATGCAGCGGCAGAAGTGGGACGAGGCCATCGCCGTCTTCACCGCGTTGCGGGCCGAATCGCTCGATCTGCCGGTCCTCGAAACGCGAGCGAACCTCCTGCTCGCGGCCTGCTACCAGCAGACCGGCGACGCGGCCAAGGCGATCGAGTGCCTCCAAATGGTGACGCTGAAGGAACCGTCCAACCTCGACGCCCGCGTGGCGGTGGCCCAGGCGTTCCTGAACGCCGGGAAGTTTGCGGACGCGGTGCGGGAGTACGAAACCGCCGCCGCGAACGCCGCCGCATCGCCGGCCGTGATCGACACGCTCGTTCAACTGAAGGCCCGGCGGGCCGCATCCGCGAGTGCCGGGAAAGACCTCGAACGGCAGGCGGTCGAGTTCGCCAACCGCCTCGGGCAGAAGACCGCCGATGGCGGCCTGATCCTCGCCGACTACGCCCGCACCGCCGGGAAACCGCGTGCCAGCGTGGACATCTTGCAAAAGACCCTCGTCAAGCACGCCACCGACCCCCGCGTCTGGGTGAAGCTGTCCGAAGCCGTCGCGGACACGACCGGGGTTCCCGCCGGCTTGGCGATCCTCGACGAAGCCCAAGGGGCGGTCGGCGACAACGCGGACCTTCGCCTCGCCCGGGCCGAACTGTACGTCCGCGACCCGGCCCAACTGCGGCCGATCACGAACCTGGAAACGCAGACCGAGTCGTGGACCGAGGAAGACCAAACGCGGCTGCTCCACGGGCTCATCGATCTGAGCGACCGCCAGGGCGACGGTGCGAACGTGATCCGACTGTACAAGAAGCTCGCCGCTCGCCGGCCCCGCGACACCACCGGGTGGCTGGCTCTCTGCCGCCGCGGGTGGGCCGCTGGCGACGAAGCCACGGCCACGGAAGCGGCCGCGGCCCTTCAGAAACTCGACGGGAAGCCGGCCGAAAGCGACGCGCTCTGCACCACCTGGCGGGAGATGGCGAAGGGCGAAGCCTCGCTCTCGGCCCTCAAGTCGTTCGGCGAGAAGCCGAACCGCGGCGACGCCTGCATCGCGGTGGCCCGCCAGTACGAGCGCGAGTCGCAGTTGCCGAAGGCCGCCGCCCTCTACGCGCGGGCCGTGCTACTGGAACCACTCCAGTTCGACCCGGCGAAAGCCTATCTCTCCTTCCTGGTGCGGCACGGCGAGGACGCGGAATTGACCCGCTACGTCGGCCAACTGACCACCGACCCCCGCTGGGCGAGCGAGCCGTTCCTCCGCGTCGCGCACTCGGTGCTGATGTCGGTCCGCGATTCCAAGACCGCCGACCGCCTCCTGACCGCGTGCCGGCCGCACATCGAACGGCAACCGGGCGGCCTCGGCTGGCTCGCGGACGTTTACTCGAAGCTGAAGCGGCCGCAGGACGCCTTCTCGCTGTGCGAACGGGCCATTGCCGTCGCGGGCACGACGCCGGACGACTGGCTGCGGTACGCGATTCGGAAGGCGGAAGTCTCTGGGCGGGAGGCCGGCGTGGCCGTGGTCTTGGCGGCGAAGGCAAAGCTGCCTCCGCCCGCGTTCGCCAGTCTGGCCGCGTCCTTCACGGAATCCCGGGTCGGCAAGGGGGCCGTCATCGCGACCGACTCGGCCGCCGAACTCCGCACCTCCGCCGAGGCGCGTCTGTCGATTCTGCTGGCCCAGTTGAACCGGACGGAGGCCGTGCGGTTGCTCGAACAATTCCTGGCGAACGATCACATCACGGCCGCCGACGGAGCCTGGGGCCGCCGCAAACTCGCGATGTTGCTCACCGTCCGCGGCGAGCCGAGCGACCGGAAGCGGGCCTTCGAACTACTGGTCGAAGATGTCGGCGACACCGTCGAGGACAAGCGGACCACGGTCGCGGTGATGGCCTCGCTCTACCGCTTCCTGGACGGTTCGGACCGCTCGGCGGTGCTCGCGAAGGCCGTCGCGATTCTCGAAGAGATGACGGCGAAGGCCGACAAGTCGAGCGCCCGGGATCTGTACAACCTCAGTCAACTCTACCGGGCGGCCGGTCAAACGACGCAGGCCGTCGGCGCGATTCAGAAGTTGCTGAACACGAACCCGGACAACGTGGAGTACCTCTTGGCCGCCCTCGGCATCTTGAACGACGCCCAGCAGCGGGACGCGGCCCAACCGTTCGCGGACCGGCTGCTCGCCGTCGCCCCGAACGACTTCCGCGTCGTCTCGGCCGTGGCCCACTTCGAGTGCCAGCGGGGCCACCCAGACCGTGCAAACGCCCTGGCCGACCGCTACGAGCGCACGGCCGACACTGCGGCCGGCGAACAGACGCGCAAGTCGGCCCAGGCGGCGGCGCTCCTGGACGACTGCTCCCGGCTGCCGGGCGTGGCGAAGACCCCGGCCGCGGCGAAGTTGGTGGACGCGGCCGTGACCAAGTACGAGTCGATCCTGCACGCCCGGCCCGAAGTGTTGGCCGCTTTGGCGAACTCGCTCGCGGCGAACGGCCGAGTGTCCGACGCCTTCGCGGCGATCGAGCGGTCAGCCAAGGTTTTGCCCGTCCGTTACCGTGCCCTCGCGGGGGTCGATGCCGCCCACGCCGGCGGCGTCGGAGAACCGCAGAAGGTCCAACTCCGGGCGTGGCTCGACGAGGCCATCGCCCAGGAACCGGCGTCTCAGTCGTTGCGGTTGGCCGACGCGGAGTTCTTCACCCTGACGAACGACCTCCCGGCCGCCACGAAAATTTACGAGGCGGTGTTGAAGCAAGACCCTCGGAACCCGGTCGCGTTGAACAACCTCGCCTGGATTCTCGCCCCGAAGCCGGAGGCCGCGGCCCAGGCGCAAACTCTCCTCGACCGAGCGGCGACGGAATCGGGGCTTACGGGAGAACTGCTCGACACCCGGTCTCGTATTCGTATCGCGGCCGGGCAGTTCGCCCTCGCCGAACAGGACGCCGCGGAGGCGTTGAAGCAGGAGAAGACGCCGTTGCGGTACTTCCACCTGGCCCTCGCCCAACGCGAGCAACAGCCGGCGAAGGGTGCGGTCGCGTTCCAGGAGGCGAAGAAGCGCGGCCTCGACGCGAAGGCGGTTCACCCGCTCGACCGGCAACTGCTACAAAATTTCGAACGCGCTCAGTGATCGGGTTCGGATAATGAGCAGTGATGAAATTCGGCGACGTTTCATCAACATCCCCCCTGACGGGGTCGCCGAATCCCGGCCGCGGAGTCGAGCCGATGATGGCCACGACGGTCCTTCGTACAACGAAACCACCGATGACACCCGCCGACGACCCCGTCAAGCGCTACCACGCTCTCCTGGGGCATAGCACCATCGCGGCCGATTCGTGGGGTGTGTTGTCAGAGGAGCTTAAAAAGCACGGCCTGTACTTCGGCACCCGGCCGCTGTGCAACGTCCTCCGGCCGCGGTTCCTGACAGCCGAACAGCGCCGCCTGATCGATTCGCGGTCGAACATCCTGGCCACCGCCCTCCGGCGGATGCAGGAAATCGCCATCGCCGAACCGGCCATCCGCTCGCGATTTCGCCTCCTCGATTGGGAAGAAGAACTCCTCGACATCCAGACGCGATTCTCCCACCCCTGCCCCATCACCCGGTTCGACGGGTTCATCGCCGACGACGGCCGGTTACGGTTCACCGAAATTAACGCGCAGTCGCCGGCAGGGGCCGGTTTCACCGACGCGATGACGAACGCCTTCCGCAAGATGCCGGTCATGGACATCTTCTCGAAGACGTACCCGATGGTCAGCCTGCCGACGCGGTCCGGCGTGCTGGCGTCGCTGCTCAGTTCCTACCGCGACTGGGCCGGCAACTCGCACGAGCCGCCGCGGTTGGCCATCGTGGACTGGGAGGAAGTCCCGACCCGGTCGGACTTCGTCCTCCTGCAAGAACACTTCCGCGAAGAAGGCCACCCGACCCGCATCCTCTCCCCGCACGACCTCGAATTCGACGGCCGCCAGCTCACCGCCCACGGCGAGCCGATCACCCTCGTCTACCGGCGGGTGCTCATGGTGGAACTCATCAGCCAGTGCGGGATGAACCACCCGCTCATCCAGGCGTCGCGGGCCGGGGCCGTGTGCGTGGTGAACCCGATCTCGTGCCGCCTGCCGGGGAAAAAAGCGAGTTTCGCGTTCCTGAGCGACGAGGAAAACGGCGACTGGTTCACGCCGGTGCAGCGGAGCGCGATCCGCGACAACATCCCGTGGACGCGGTTCGTCGAGGAGCGGAAAACGCAGTACGGCGGGCAGGTCGTGGACCTGATCCCTTTTATCATCAAGAACAAGGATCGGCTGGTCCTGAAGCCGAACGACAGTTACGGCGGCCGGGCGGTTGTCCTCGGCTGGATGGTGGACCCGGCCGCGTGGGACGCCGCCGTGACCGCGGCGCTGGCCGAGCCGTACATTGTGCAGGAGCGGATCCAGTTGCCGACGGAGATCTTCCCGTCGTGGGAGAACGACATGCTCCTGTTCGCCCCGCGGTGGTTGGACACCTGCCCGTTCATGGGGGCCGACGACAACGCCTTCGGCTGCCTCACCCGGCTGTCCACGCTCCCGCTGGTCAACGTCACCGCGGGCGGCGGGGCGATGGTCCCGACCATGATCTTCCCGCCCGCATCGACTCCGTGAGCCGCGCCATGATTAGCACCTTCAACCGCTCCGGCATTCAGTTCCAGTACCCGAGCAATTGGAACCTCGACCTCGAAGAAGACGGTGTCAGTTGGACCGCCACCGTGCAGAGTAACGAACTGGCGTTCGTCCTCGTGAGCTTCCGCCCCGACGCCGCCGACCCGGCCGAGCTCGCCGACGAAGCCCTGGTAGCGATCCGCGAAGAGTACAAGGAACTGGACGCCGAGAACGCGATCGAATCGTTCAACGGCCTCCCGGCGGTCGGGCACAACATCGACTTCCTGACCGTAGACATGTCGATCACCTGTCGCACGCGGGCGTTCGACACGCCGGGCGGCCCGACGCTGGTGCTGTGCCAGTTCGGCGAGTACGACCGCGAGAAAAACGAACCCGTCCTCGACGCCATCTGTGCGTCCATGCGTTTCACCTCCGAATGAGTGCCCCGATGCCCGCCGACCCGTTCGCCGCCAAGCGGCAGCAGATGCGCGACGAGTTCTTCGACAAGCTCTTCCTCCTCGGCGGCTGGCTCGGCGGCACCGACAGCTACAAGCGAACGATGTGGCAGGCCGTACCGGACATCGCCCTCGCCCCGGCAAGCTACTCCCTGACATTCCGCCGATCGCTGCCCGAACCGGGGGCGGACGGCCAACTCATCATGGCCGGCCACGAGGCAATGCTGGCCCAATGGTTCCGCCGACCGCTGAAACGAACCGACATCGAACTCGCGCGGCAGTGGTACGCCGACCATGCCAACACGAAGGCGTTCCCGGTGGAACTGTGGGACGCGCTCCTGCAACAGCCCGGCGACGAGTTCCCGCTGCCGGTGGACGTGTGGGGCTTCCCCGGCGGGCAGACGTTCCGGGCCGGCGTGCCGTGTTTGGTCTTCGAGGGGCCGGGCGGCTTCGTCTCATACCTGGAAGCGGCGATGTGCCGGTACTTCGCCCCGGTGATCCAGGCGACAAAAGCTCGACTGATGAAGTTGGCCACGCCGCGCGACGCCGAGTTCGGCCTGCGGTCGGCCCCGGTCGAGGTGTGCAACCTCATTCTGCTTCTGGCCCGATACGTCGGCGGCGGCGGCAAGCTCACGTCCAACGACACGGCCGAGTTTCTGTACCCGGAACTGTTCCAATCGATCGGCACCATCGGCCACGAGATGATGTGCGCCAGGCAGTCGTTCGACCGCTCCTTGGCCGACGCCGAGTACGAGATGATGGACCGCTTCGTCTCCCGCATGGGCACGGCGTCACTCTTGTGCGACCTCGTGGACGCCGAGAGTGTCGGCCTGGAGAACGCCCTGAAGGTTATTCGCTCGCACCCGGAGACCGACCGCGTCGGCATCCGCGTGGACAGTGGCGACATTGCCGGGCAGTGCGTGCTGTACTTCGAGCAGATGCGGAAGGCCGGAATGGAACCGCGGCTGATCGTCTTCGAGGACGAAGTCTCACCGGAGGCAGTCCG
Source organism: Limnoglobus roseus (assembly GCF_008254045.1). Taxonomy (GTDB): domain Bacteria; phylum Planctomycetota; class Planctomycetia; order Gemmatales; family Gemmataceae; genus Limnoglobus; species Limnoglobus roseus. Next base: position 8,044,507 of record NZ_CP042425.1, read on the forward strand.
CAAGGTGTACGACACGTTCCGCGAGAAGACCGGCCTCGAACCGACGATGCTCTTCCCGGGCGCGGGCGGCTACTGGTGGAAGCTCGTCCACCGCGACACCGTCTCGGCCGCGTTCAAGCGTACGGCGACCGGCGGTCGCCCGAACACGAAGTTCAGCAACTCGCCCGGCAAGGAAAGCCTCGCCGGCCACCTCCGCGTCTACGGCGTCGGCGACACTCTCGTCGTCGCCGATCGCTCGGAGAGCATCGCCGGCGAACTCCTGTTCGTGAAGCTCGTCGATCAGGGCCGGATCATCTACCGTGAGTCGTTCGAGGAACAGGCCGCCCGCGCCGACCGCACCTGGGGGCGGTTCACGAAGATGGAACTGTCTCCCGTCGTCGGCGAGTCCATGCGGCGATTCCGCGAAATGCGCGAGCAGGAAGTCGCGGCCGTCCACGAGCGGCGGAAGCGGTAAGATGCCGGAGGCTGAATGCCTCCAACGATACAGGAACACCTCATGACCCCGTCTTTCCTCCGCGTGGCGGCCGGCGTGCCGGAACTGCGGGTGGCCGATCCGAAGTTCAACGCGGAGCGCACCCTCGACCTGCTCCGCGAGGCGGAAGAGAAACAAGTGCGACTGATCGTCTTCCCCGAGTGCGGGCTGACCGGCTATACCTGCCACGACTTGTTCCACCAACCGACGCTCCTCGCTGCAACGGAAGCGGCCCTGGAAACGCTCCTGTCGGCCGCCGACCTGTGCTACAGCGGCGTCGGCGTGGTCGGGCTACCGGTCGTACTCGACGGCATGGTGTTCAACTGCGCGGCCGTGTTCCGCAGCGGCAAGTTGCTCGGTGTCGTGCCGAAGAGTTACCTGCCGAACTACAAGGAGTTCTACGACGCCCGATACTTCGCCCCGGCTCGTAACGCTCTGTCGAACACGATTCGCCTTGCCGGGCAGTCGGCCCCGTTCGGTACCGACATCCTCTTCGAGAGCGAGACGGACGCCGGGTTCGTCCTCGGCGTCGAGATTTGCGAAGACCTGTGGATGCCCGTCAGCCCGAGTTCGCTCCAGGCGGTGAACGGGGCGACGGTCCTCGTGAACCTCTCGGCCAGCAACGAGACGATCGGCAAGTCGTGGTACCGCCGGCAGCTCGTGGCGAGCCAGTCGAGCAAGTGCCTGGCCGGGTACGTTTACACGTCCAGCGGCGTGGGCGAATCGACGACCGACCTCGTCTTCGGCGGCCACGCGATGGTCGGCGAACTCGGCAACATCTTGGCCGAGTCGAAGCGATTCCAACGCGCGAACAGCCTCACCGTCGCCGACCTCGATTTGCAGCGGATCGAACACGATCGCATGATCGGCAACAGTGTCAACGATCTGCACGCCGACCCCGAGCTGAAGCGGACGTTCCGCCGGGTTAAGTTTCAGACGCCCGCGAGCGCCTTCCCTACGAAGCTCGAACGGTTCATCGACCCGCACCCGTTCGTGCCGTCCGACCCGTTCACGCTCCGCGAACGGTGCGAGGAAATCTTCCTCACGCAAGTGGCCGGATTGTCGAAGCGGCTCGAACACATCGGCAAGCCGGCCGTTAGCATCGGCGTGTCCGGCGGCCTCGACTCCACGCTCGCCCTGCTCGTGCTCTGCAAGACTTTCGACGACCTCGGCGTACCGCGGGAGAAGATTCGGGCACTGACGATGCCCGGTTTCGGCACAACTGGCCGCACGAAGGGGAACGCCCACGTCCTGATGAAAACGCTCGGCCTGTCCGCCCGCGAGGTGGATATCCGGCAGTTGTGCTTCGACGAGATGAAGGCCCTCAGCCACGCCCCGTTCGGCATCCCGCTGGAGCACGAAACCCTCGACACGCTGTCCGGGAAGTTGCGAAACCTTCATGCCGACGCCCGCAACGACCTCACCTTCGAGAACGTGCAGGCGCGGGCACGCACGAACCTCCTGATGAACACCGCGTTCGTGATCGGCACCGGCGACCTGTCGGAACTCGCCCTCGGTTGGTGTACCTACAACGCCGACCACATCAGCATGTACAATCCGAACGTCTCGATCCCGAAGACACTCGTGAAGTTCCTCGTCCGGTGGGCGGCCGAGAACGAGTTCGACGGCGAGGTGCGATCAACCCTCCTCGACGTGGTCGAGACCGAGATTTCGCCCGAACTGTTGCCGACGGCCGCGGACGGTGGTGCCGGACAGAGTACCGAGGGGACCATCGGGCCGTATGAACTGCACGACTTCTTCCTGTACCACTTCCTACGGTGGGGCAGCCCGCCGGAGAAAATCCTGGCCCTCGCCCGGCAGGCCAAGTTCGACCGTTACTACTCGCCGGCCGACCTGCGGAAGTGGCTAACGATGTTCCTCAAGCGGTTCTTCACGAACCAGTTTAAGCGGTCGTGCCTGCCGGACGGGCCGAAGGTCGGATCGGTGAGTCTGTCGCCTCGCGGCGACTGGCGGATGCCGAGCGACGCTGTGGCGCGAGCGTGGCTGGAAGCGGTCGAACGGGCGCCGTGAGCGGTTTCCTCCGATCCATTGGGGGGCGACCGCCGTAGGATGACAGTGCCTCCCACCCGCGGTCACTCCCCATGCTGCAACTGTTCGAAGACTTCCTCATCCGCTGTTCGCAGACGCTCGGCGTCGAGTTGCACGACGTAAATGCCGTCCTCGCGATCACGACGGTCGGCATCGTCTGCGGCACGGTCGGCTCGTTGGTCATCGGCAACCGCATGTCATTCTTCAGCGACGCGATGGCCCACTGCGCGTTCGCCGGGGTGGCCCTCGGGTTGCTCTCGGTGTTGATCGTGGACCCGCTCAACCGGCGAGTGGACGACTCGCCGTTCCGGTGGTTGGTGCCGTTCGTGATGATCCTGTTCGGGGCGGCCGTTGGCGTCGGCATCGCTTATTTCCGCGAGCGATCCAGCCTCGCGGCCGACTCCATCATCGGCGTGTTCTTCGCCCTCGCCGTTGGTTTCGGGGCAATGCTGATTCCCGAAGTGAACAAGCGGGGCCAGCGGTTCGACCCGGAAGCGTTCCTGTTCGGCAGCCCGATCTTCGCGCAGGCAGAGGATCAACTCATGCTGTTGGCCCTCGCGGTCCTGGTCCTCGGCTTCATCCTGACTCGCTTTAACTCCGTCGTCTTCGCTAGCTTCAGCCCGAGCCTCGCCCGATCTCGCCGGGTGAGCGTGCGGCTGAACCACTACCTCTTCGTCGTGTTGCTGTCGTTAGTCGTGAACCTGTCGATCAAGGCGGTCGGCGTGCTGCTCATTAACGCCCTCCTCGTGGTCCCGGCGGCGGCCGCGGCGAACTCCGCCCGGAACGTCCGGCAGCTGTTCCTGATGAGCCTGCTCATCTCCCTCGGGTGCGGGTGGAGCGGTTACCTCATCAGCCGGAACTGGGTGCTCAACCTCGGGCCGAACCGCGTGTTCGAGTTCCGCACCGGCGGCACGATCGTCGTCCTCACCGTGTTCTGCTTCTTCGTCACCGCCTTCCTCGCCCGCCTCCGCGGCCGGGCCGTTCACGGCGTGGACTGCGAATGTTAAGGCATCACGCCTTGTACTCCGCGGTGTCGTTTCGGACAATGACCGAACCCCCGGACGACCCGCCGCGTAGAATCCGGTTGACGATCCCGTTTCCCCATCCCGAAGTGTGAGCCGTGGTCGATCAGATCCGCGACTTCTTGTTGACGTTCAGCTCGATTCTCTGGGAGGCGATGCCGTTCATCGTCCTCGGGGCCATCGTGGCGGGCATCCTCGAAGAACTCCTGCCGCAGCAGTGGATTACGAAGTTCATGCCGAAGGCCCCGCTCGCGTCGGCGGCCGTCGGCGGTGCGCTCGGCTTGATCTTCCCGATGTGCGAGTGCGGCATCGTGGTCGTGATGCGGCGGCTGTTAAAGAAGGGCTTGCCGCTGTCGTGTTGCATCGCGTACATGCTGGCCGGGCCGATCATGAACGTGGTCGTGCTGCTGAGCACGTACTACGCCTTCAAGACACACGAGATCGACGGCGTCCGCATCGGCGTGGACATGGTCCTGTTGCGGGCACTCGGCGGGTTCCTGATCGCCACGATCACGGGCGTCATCGTTTACATGATGTCGAAGAAGACCGGGGTCGCGGCCCTCGTCACGGCCACGGCCATGCCGTCGTCGCTGCCGATGGCCGACGATGACGACGCGATGGCCCCCGGTAAGCCGAAGCCGCTCATCAAACGGCTGTCGAACATCTCGTCGACGGCCCTGCACGACTTCATGGACATCACGGTCTTCCTCATCCTCGGGGCGATCCTGGCTGCGGTCGCAAAGATGTCGATTCAGCCGGGAACCATCGAGCGGATGTCGCAAGACCAACCGTTCCTCGCGATCCCGTTGATGATGCTCCTCGCGGTGCTGATGTGCCTGTGCAGCGAGGCCGACGCCTTCGTGGCGGCGAGCTTCACCAAAATGGCCGTCTCCGCGAAACTCGCGTTCCTGGTCCTCGGGCCGATGCTGGACTTGAAGCTGTTGATGATGTTCACCCGGGTCTTCCGCGCCCGGCTCATCGCCACCATCGTCGTGTGCGTGGTCACGCTGTCGCTGCTGTACTCAATCGTGATCCACGTCACGTACCGGCCGATTACCGGCCCGCTCTTGTGGCCTCAAGGGACAGCGAGCCCGACCCTGCCGGTTGATAAGCCCGCACCGATCGAAGAGAAAAAGTAACTCGAACCAACGTCCGTCCGGAGGGCAATCTCATGGCCGACACCCACAGCCACGCCGAGCATCACCACCACGATCATGCGTACGACCACGCTCACGATCATGGGCACGCCCACGCGCATCACCACCACGACCACGGCGACGAGTACCTGGAACAACTCTTCACCATCGGCATCTGCGGCGCGTTCGGGGCGGTGGCCGTGGCCCTCTCGGTGCCGGCGTTGACGAACACCGATCCGGCCAACCCGTCGATCCTGCAAATCATCCTCAGCCCGGACTTTCACTCGTTCGTGCTGGTCGCCGGGGTCGTGCTGCTGGCGATGACACTCGTCCGCGTGCTGGCCCTCTGGCAAGAAGCCGGCGAACGGAAGAATCACGTTCACGGCCCCGACTGCAACCACGTCCACGGTCCGGACTGTGGGCACGACCACGATCACAGTCACGGCGGTGTCTACTGGCGAGCGGTGGTGCTGCTCTTCCCGGTCGTGCTGTTCATCTGGGGCCAGCCGAACCAGGGGTTCAGTGCCGAGTGGGTGGTCGGTCGGCTCGGCGACGGCGACGAGATCGGCCAAGTCAAGTCGGTGACGGCGAAGGAAGGGGGCCGTCGGTTCAGCTTCGACGAGCTCAACGCCTTCGCCAACAACGCCGACAAGCGGGAGTCCGAGGAGGGCAAGACGGCCACCGTCAAGGGCCAGATCCGCAAGCTCGGCGACAAGGAGGCCACCCTCTACCGCCTCAAGATGACGTGCTGCGCCGCCGACACCATCCCCCTGAAGGCCCGCATCGTCACCGAGAACTCCCTCGGCGGCATCACCGACCACGCCTGGGTCGAGGTCACCGGACAACTCCAGTTCGTCCACGTGCCGGGGAGTGCGGACTACCTCCCCCTGCTCAAGACCGACGTTAAGAACATCAAGACGAAGGGCGTCTTGCCGGAATAGAACCCGCTCTCAAGGGCGGGCCGATTCCCACACCAATGTCCCCCGAGGGCATTCTCATGTCCGACGCCCACGGCCACCCTGACCACGGCGACGAGTACCTCGAACAGCTTTCCACCATCGGCATCTGCGGGGCGTTCGGTGCGGTGGCCGTGGCCCTTGCCGTGCCGGCACTGCTGAACGAAGACATTTCTACCCCGTCCGTTTTGATGATCGTTTTAAACCAGAACTTCTATGGATTCGTACTCGCGGCGGGCATCGTGCTATTGGCGTTGACGCTGGTGCGGGCGTTGGCGATTTGCCTAGAGGCAGGCGAACACCGCAATCACGTTCACGGTCCGGACTGCGGACACGACCACGATCACAGTCGCAGCGACGGGGTGTACTGGCGAGTCGTGGTGCTCCTCTTCCCGGTGGTACTCGTCGTTTGGGGCCAACCGAATCAGGGGTTCAGCAATGCCTGGATCGACGACCAACTCGTCCGTGGGCAAACCGAACTCGGTCAGGTGAAGTCGGTGACGGCGAAGGAGGGCGGCCGGCGGTTCAGCTTCGACGAGTTGAACGCCTTCGCCAACAACGCCGACAAGCGGGAGTCGGAAGAGGGCAAGACGGCCACCGTGAAGGGCCAAATCCGCACGCTGGGTGACAAGGAAGCGACACTGTATCGCCTCAAGATGACGTGCTGCGCTGCCGACACAATCCCACTCAAGGCTCGGATTATTACAGAAACTTCTCTCGGTGGGATCACCGATCACGTCTGGGTGGAGGTGACTGGCCAACTCCAGTTCGTTCACGTCCCCGGCTCCGCCGACTACCTCCCCCTGCTCAAGACCGACGTCAAAAACATCAAGAGCGTTACGACGAGGGGCATCCAACCTGAGTAGATTCCGTCTCTGGGGTGACAGAGGTATTTGTAACAGGTGCAAAACGTGATGGTCGGACAGCCCAAACTATTTCACATGAACCGACCGCTTCGAATGATCGGTTCACACCTACCGTCGATCTTGACACCGCTCGGCAAGTTGAATTTCAGTTTGGAGCAGGCGGGCGCCTTACTCACGCCCACGTCAGCCGTTACAGACGATGAGCAGAGCGTTGCCATTTGGTCGGCTCCCGTACAGTTTGAGTTATTACTGACGAAGCCAGTCCTTTTGCTCCCGCCGGGCATGGCCGTCAATGGAGTATTTGCGGCCGTCTGGCGGATCGGAGCAGCAGATGAGGGGCCAATACTTCTCAAATGCGTCTGGGCAGTTGATGCGATCTGGTCCGAGGGTGGTGCCAATAGTGGCGAGAATCTCGCTGCGCAGACCTGGACTGACGGGAAGACAAAAGTTACGCTCGGACTGCCGGACTTCGAAACTGCAACGACATATCGCCGGGACGGATTTGAGGTCGCCGTTGACTCAGTGAATGGAAGGCAAGGACACTTCGTTTGTGCATGGGGGCCGGACTCGCCAGACGATGATTTAACATGGTTTGCTGCCGACTGTGCGCCTTCACAACTGATACCTTTAGGCTGCTAGTCGAGCGTTATGATTTCGAGGTCTGTCGAGCTTTTCGACCCTTGTGGCGCGGCCGAGACTGGAATCAGGTTATCCGTTCAACTCCGTCGCCTCTTCCCAGTGTTCGTACAGCGTCGGCAGTTTTTGCTTCGCCGCTTCGAGGGCGTCGAGCGTTTCCTGGAACTTCGGCGCGTTGCGGTAAATGTCGGCGTCCTGCAAGAGCGTTTCTAGCTCCGCGATCTTCGCCTCCGTCACGGCAATCTCGGCCTCGACGTCGGCCGCCTTGCGGTACGGGAACTTCCGCTTCCGCTTCGCCTTCTCGGGTCGTGTTGTCGTGCCGTTCTCGCTCGGCTTCGCGTCGGGCTTGCGGCTCTTGCCGGCTTGCTCCTTCGCGGCCTGTTCGCGGTTGGCCCGCAGCAATTCGTAAGTGTCGTAGTTGCCGAAGACGATCTCCGGGCGGCCGAGGTCGCTGTCGAAGACGATCAGCATGTCCGCAACGCGGTTCAGGAAGTAGCGGTCGTGGCTGACGCAAATCAGCGTGCCCTCGAACGCCTGCACCGCCTCTTCCAACGAGTCGCACGCCCACAAGTCGAGGTGGTTCGTCGGCTCGTCGAGGACGAGGACGTTCGCCCCTTCAACCGTGAGGCGGGCGAGGGCGGCCCGGCTGCGTTCGCCGCCGGAGAGCGACTTCACCGGCTGTTCGACCGTCTCGCCGTGCAGGCCGAAGCTACCGAGCAGGTCGCGCATCTTCTGTTCGGTCTGCGTCGCGTCGTCTTCCGGCCAGACGGCCCGGATGAGCGTCTTCTCGTCGTCGAGCATCTTCAAGTGCTGATCGAGGTAGCCGAGGTAGACGAGGTGGCCGCGGTGGACCTTGCCCTTCGTTGGGGCTTCCTCGCCGAGCAGGATGCGGAGGAGCGTGGTCTTGCCACACCCGTTCGGGCCGAGGATACCGACCCGTTTGCCGCGGAGGATGTCGAAGTTCAGGTCTTCGAAGAGCTTCTTGTCGCCGAAACTCTTCGCCAGGTCTTCGCCGTGGAAGACGATGTCGCCGGAACGCACGGCGTCGCCGAGGTGGATGTTCGGGCCGCTCACCTTCGTCGGCTTTTCGAAGCGGTCGATCTTGTCGAGCGTCTTCATCCGGCTCTGGGCTTGCTTCGCCAGTTGGCCGTAGTGTGCCCGGCGGATGTACTCTTCCTGCTTCTCGATGAACTCTCGCTGGGCCTCGTACTCCTTGAGTTGCCGTTCGTGCTTCTCGTCGCGGAGGCGAACGTACTGCGTGTAGTTGCCGGGGAAGGAACTGACCTGTCGGTTGTGCAACTCGAAGGTCTTGTTCGTGACCCTGTCGAGGAAGTAGCGGTCGTGGCTGACGACGATCATCCCCTGCGGTTGGCGGACGAGGTAGTCTTCGAGCCAGCGGGTGGTGCGGATGTCGAGGTGGTTACTCGGTTCGTCGAGCAGCATCACGTCGGGGGCCGCGAGCAGAATCTTGGCGAGCAAGAGCCGTCGCTGCTGACCACCGCTGAAGGTGTTCACGTCGCGGTGGTAGTCGGCGGGTTTGAAGCCGAGGCCAGAGAGGACTTCTTCGACGCGGTTGTCGAGGTGGAAGCCGTCCTGCGATTGCAGTTGCTCGTGCAGGCGGTCGTAGCGGTCGGAAAGTTGCTTCCGCTCGGCGTCCGTCGTCGCCGCGGCCAGTTGCTCGGCGACGCGGATGAACTCGTCCTGGGCGGCGAGCAGTTCGTCGAAGGCGGATTTCGCTTCCTGGAAGATCGTCCGCCCGGCCGGGAACTCGGCCACCTGCCGCAGTGTGCCGAGGCGTGCCCCGGCGTGCAGTTGCACCTTGCCAGTGTCGAACAACTCCGGCTCGGCGATGGCCTTGAGCAGCGTCGTCTTTCCGGCCCCGTTCGGCCCGACGAAGCCAACCCGCTCGCCGGCCCGCAGTTCGAACGACACGTCCTCGAACAGCGGCGTCGCGTCGTACCCACGGGACAGGTTGGTGCCGGACAGGAGCAGCATGATCGACCACCACCAGAAACGACGCAACCCGGCAGGGCCGCCGCCGGGCTGAGGAACGATCGGCCGTGCGTTATCGGTTGCCCTTCTTCGTGCTGCGCAGCTTGTGCTTGCGGGCACGGACTCGCTTCTTGTTCGCGTTCCGGAGCGACTTCGACTTGTGCTGAATGCCCATGACAGATCCCGACGGTCTGAGGATGAAAATACCAGACAGTCATTCTATGGGAAATCGCCGCCCTGTCCGCGGGGGCGGCGGGAAGCTGTAGAATTCACCCAACCGATTTCACTTCGTCGACGGCCGAGAGATATGGAACCAGCGACCGAACCCCCTGTGACGCCAGCCGAAACGGCGAAACCGCGGCGGCGATTTCGCACGCGAATGCTCGCGATTCTCAGCGTCTTCTCGATGCTCGCGGCGGGTGCCGTCTGGTTTTTCTTCTTCTACGATCGCCGAAACGCCGCCGTGCTCCAGGCCGAACTCGACCAGACCGACCCCGGCTGGCGGATGGACGACATCTGGGCCGAATACCAACGCACGATCCCGCCGGACGATAAGAACTCGTTCCTCGTCGTCGAGGCCGCGAGTAAGGTGATTCCGCCTCCCTTCACCATGTGGAGCCAGAAGCCGGAATCACTGCTCTCAGTTGTGAAAGAAGAGGGGAAGTTGGAGGATGGCGTTCCCCAGGCCTTACTCACGGAATCCCGACAGCAACTGAAACAGGCCCGCGCCGCTCTGGACATCGCGCACCGCCTCCGGGCGTTCAATGGGTTGGGTGCCGCTCCGACGAAACTCTCGATCGACGGCATGGGCACCTTGATCCCTCACGTCGACACCGTTCGCAAGGTGTGCGACCTTCTTCAAGCCGAGGGTACTTGCGCCGCCCTCTCGAACGACTCCGACCGGGCGCTGATCGCCGCGATCTGCTGCGTGCAGGCAGGACGGTCCATCGGTGACGAACCGTTCTTCATTAGCCAGTTGATCCGGTTACAGGGGTCGACGATGGCGGTGACGGTCGCCGAGCAAACACTGGCAAAGAACGTGGCGAAAGGAGAACTGCTCGCGGAGTTGCAGGATCGCCTGGCGGCGGAAGTGGAAGCCTCGCGGTTCCTCACAACTATGAGGATGGAACGGGCCTGCCTCAACCAACTGTACGAGAACTTCCGAACCGGCAAAGACACGGTCGGGGCGTTCGCCGCTCGGTACGGTTTGAACGTCCCGGTTTCACTCGGGTGGCAATCGGTTCTCTTTACTTTGCACGAAAAGGGCGAACACCAAGAAGTATTGGAACACGCGAATCAACTCGTCGAAGCCGCGCGGCAACCAGAAGAAAAGTGGGTGGCCCAGTCCCGGCAAATTCGACCGCTTCCCGAACCGCGATCGGTGGTATCGAAGCTATTGGCCGGAATGGGATACCGCACGGAAACGCTAGCCGAATCCGACCTGTCTCGCGTCATCCCCATTCGCTGCGCCATCGCCGCGATCGCCTGCGAACGATTTCGAATGCGAACCGAGGCGTGGCCGAAGTCGCTGGAGGAACTGCCGAAGGATTTGCTGCCGAACGTGCCGCCCGACCCGTTCACCGGCCAAGCGTTGAAATTCAAGCACGAAGCCGGCGGGGTGATCGTGTATTCCGTCGGACCGGACGGCGAAGACAACGGCGGCAAACTCTCGCACACGGCCAAGCCGCCGCCGGGCACCGACCTGGGGTTCCGGCTCATCGACCCGAAGAAGCGGGGCGGCAAATAATCAACCGCCCATTACGCGGTCCTCAGACGCCCCCGACCTCCCGACAGAGATTACTTCTTGTCCGACTTCTCTTCCACCTTCTCGATCTTCTCTTCCTTCAACTCGCCGAGGTTGTACTTGTCGAACTCCGGGGCGAAGTCGGCCTTCGCGGTGTTGACCGCGATCACGCCGGCTTGCAACTTCTTGTCGAACTCCACGTCGAGCGATTTCAACTCGTTCCACGTCTTGCCATCGTCCTCCGTGACGGCCGCCGAGAAGGTATTCCCCTTCCGCTTCAGCCGCAACGTCGCACCCTTCTTGGGGTCGAGGTTACCGTCCGACGGCGTGCCGTACTTCACGAACTCGCTGTTACGGCGCAACTCGAAGCTGATGTAGCACGGCGGTTGCTCGTCGCCACGGCGGAACATGGCCCGTTCGAGGCGAACGTAATTCTTCTCGTCCTGCCAGGCCAGAAAGCCCGCGCCGAAGAAGGCGACGTTACGCTCGGTCCCGCCTTCGGCCCCCGCGGGCACCTCGAACGCACCGACGGTCACGTCCATCTGGAAGTCGCCTTCGACTTCCTTCATCACCCGCGGGGCGTGCATCGGGGCGTTCAGTTCGGCACTCAGGTCGTGCGGTTCCTTGCCACCGGGCACGCTGATCTTCAGCTTCGTTCCGGTCACATCGAACTTGCAATCCTTGGCCGGATCGATGGCCTTCCCCCACGCGGCCAGGGCGTCTTTCGGTGCGGGGGCGGCGAGCGTCAACAAGGGGCAGGCCACGAGCAAGAGGAGAGAAAATCGCAGCATCGAATAACTCCGCGGGGAAAAGGGGCGCGCAATGTAGACGACAATCAGCAGTTGGCGTTGCACGGATTGGGCACGATCGTAACATGACGCAGGATCATCTGTCTCCCGTAATCCGTGACGCTGTTACCGAGGCCTCCTCTGATGGGCAAACCCGTGGAACGCAAAAGTCTCGACGCGGAGGCCGCCCACCCGTGGCGGAACGCCGACGCTCTCGAAACTTATGGCGTCAAGAACTGGGGCAAGGGTTACTTCGGCATCAACAAACTCGGCCACCTCACGGTCCACCCCGGCAAGGCCGCCGACCATTCGCTCGATCTTAAAGAACTCATCGACCAGCTCCAGCACCGCGGCATTCAGCTCCCGATCCTGTTGCGATTCTCGGACATCCTCCAGCACCGGATCGGCGAGATCGGCGGCGCGTTCAAGAAGGCGATCGACGAGTACGGCTTCCAGGGCAAGTACTCCTGCGTCTACCCGATCAAGGTGAACCAACAGCGGCACGTCGTCGAGGAAGTGCTGGCCTTCGGCAAGGAACACGGGTTCGGGTTGGAAGCCGGCAGCAAGCCGGAACTGCTCGCCGTGCTCGCCCTGACGAACGGCACCGGCGACACGCCGATCATCTGCAACGGGTTCAAAGACGACGAGTTCATCAAGATGGTCGTACTCGCCCGCAAGATCGGCAAGAACATCATCCCCGTGGTCGAGAAGTTCACGGAACTCGAACTGCTCGTCAAGTACATGGAGGAACTCGGCGTCCGGCAACCGCTCGGCGTGCGGGTGAAGCTCGCCAGCCGCGGGGCCGGCCGGTGGCGCGGCTCAGCCGGCTATCGCTCGAAGTTCGGGCTGACGCTGACCGAAGTGCTGGAAGCCTACGAGTACCTGAAGGCCCGCGGTTTCGACGACTGCTTGCAGATGACCCACTTCCACATGGGTAGCCAGGTTTCGAACATCCGCAAGGTGAAGGACGCACTCACCGAAGCGGCCCGCGTGTACGTCGAGCTTTATCGCATCGGCGCGGGGTTGAAGTACATCGACGTGGGCGGCGGCCTCGGCATCGACTACGACGGCTCGCAGACCGACTTCGAGTCGAGCATGAACTACACGCTGCAAGAGTACGCCAACGACGTGGTGTTCCGCATCAAGAGCGTGTGCGACGACGCCGGCGTGCCGCACCCGAACATCATCTCCGAGAGCGGCCGGGCACTCGTGGCGTACAGTTCCGTCCTCGTCTTCGACGTGCTCGGCACGTCCGACTTCGACAAGTGTACTGCCCCGGACGAGATGCCGGCCGACGCCCCGCAGCCGATCCAGGACTTGTTCAGCAACTACCGCGACCTGAACAAGAAGAACTACCTGGAGAGCTACCACGACGCCGTGCAGAGCATGGAAGAGACGCTGAACCTCTTCAACCTCGGCTACCTCAACGTGGAACTCCGGGCGCTGGGCGAGCGGCTCTACTGGGCGTTCGCCCGCAAGTTGCAGCGGTTGGTGAAAGAACTCGACTACGTGCCGGAGGAACTGAACGGCCTGGAGAACATGCTGTCGGACACGTACTTCTGCAACTTCTCGGTGTTTCAGTCGATGCCGGACAGTTGGGCCATCAAGCAACTCTTCCCGGTCATGCCGATCCACCGACTGAACGAGGTGCCGACGCGAAAGGCAATCCTCGGCGACATCACCTGCGACTCGGACGGCAAGATCGACCAGTTCATCGACCTCCGCGACGTGCGGAGTACGCTCGAACTGCACCCCGTGACGGAAGGCGAGCCGTACTACCTCGGCACGTTCCTGCTGGGGGCGTACCAGGAAATCCTCGGCGACCTACACAACCTGTTCGGCGACACGAACGCCGTCCACGTTCGCTTGGAAGACGACGGCACGCCGAACGTCGAGACGGTCATCAAGGGGGACACTGTCACGGAGGTGCTGAACTACGTGCAGTACAGTGCCGAGAAGTTGACGGAGCGGGTCCGCAAGGACGTGGAACGGGCTGTCCGGGCCGGGCACATTTCCGTGAGCGAGAGCAAGCAGTTCCTGAAGTTCTACGAGAGCGGCCTCGACGGGTATACTTACCTCGAAGAGCCGTGAGCGGGGGGAACAGACCGATGACCGTCGCCGAAGCACTCGAAATCTACGAGGTCGAAGACGTTGCCGACATCAACCCGGTTCCACGGGGGTACGAACTGATCGACGGCGAACTCGTGGAGATTCCGAGCATGGGCGTCGAATCGAGTCTCGTTCTGGGCCGAATCTTCTACCTCCTTCATGGGTGGTGTGAACAGACGCAACTTGGCATCGCGATAGCCGGCGAGGCCGGCTATCGGTGTTTTCCGTGGAAGCCGAAGCAGGTCCGTAAGCCCGACGTGGCGGTAATCCTTTGTGATCCGAAGACGTTCATCGCTCCCAAGGGCGATGCGGGAATCGTACCCGACTTGGTGGTTGAAGTTGTTTCGCCGAACGACACGGTCGTCGATCTCGACACTCGCGTCCGTGAGTTCCTGCGAGCCGGGACGAAATTGGTATGGGTTGTGAATCCCGACACGCGAGAGGTTCTTGCCCGCCGTGCCGACGGCACGATCCAATCCTTCACGGAACCCGCCGACCTGACCGGCGAGAACCTCCTACCGGGTCTCCGTGTCTCCCTCGCGGCGTTTCTGCCCCCGCTGCGCACTGCCCCGACCGTTTGAAAGCGCTTGCCCATGACCACCGACCGACCCGTCGATAACGCCCCGTACCTCAGCCACACGCACGCGGGGCTGACGATCGAAGGCTGGGCACGGGCGGCGGTCCAGAGTTACTGGCGCATCCCGGAACTGAAAGTCGGGTTCGACGTCGGGGCGCACCCGTGGGACTTCATGGGCACGCCGACGCTCTTCATCTCGCACAGCCACCTCGACCACATCGCGGCCCTGCCGGTGTACGTCGCCCGTCGGCGGATGATGAAGATGGAACCGCCGAACGTCTACGTGCCGAGTGAGTGCCTCGAAGACGTCCGGCGACTCCTGCAAATCATGCACCGCCTCGACCGCGGGCGACAGATCGCTCACGTGGAAGGTCTCGACCCCGGCGACGAGATCGACCTGTCGCGGGAACTCGTGGTGACGGTCTTCGCGACGACGCACACCATCCCGTCTCGCGGCTTCGTCGTGTGGGACCGGCGGAACAAGCTGAAGGACGAGTACCAAGGGTTGCCCGGCGACAAGATTCGCGACCTGCGGCTGAGCGGCACGGCCGTGACGAAGGAAGTTCGCATCCCGCTCGTCGCCTACACCGGCGACACCAGCCCGGCGGGGTTGGACGCCTACCCGGCGGTGTACGATGCGAAGATTCTGATCACGGAGCTCAGCTTCATCCGGGCGGCGCACCGGCGGGAGAAGATTCACAAGTTCGGCCACATGCACCTCGACGACTTCATCGAGCGGGCCGACCGCTTCCGCAACGAGTTGATCGTCGCGGGCCACTTCAGCACGCGGTACCACCCGTCGGAGGTCACGCGGGTACTGGAGAAGAAGCTGCCCGAATCGCTGAGGGCGAAATTGAAGCTCTGGATTTAGCCCAGACGGTACAGGCGGTACCGTTTCCCATCGGCACGGTCGTCCGCGGTGTTCCGATTCATCCCGTCTTTCGCCCGGCCGAATTCGTCGGTAAGTTAGAAGTGAGAAAAGGAGTTTGAACGCCGATGAGTACAGCACAGGCCCCGGAAGAAATCCTGAACCTCGTCCCGGCCGATCAGACCGCCCCGCCCCTGGCCGACGAAAAGCACGAACCCCGCCGCCCGACCATTGCCAACGTGCCGGGACGGCTGGGGACACTCGTGGAGAATCGCCTTCGTGCGATCGCGGACCCACGTCCCTGGAAGCGGCGACTGGCGCGGGCGGCCCTCGTCATTCCCAAGATTCGCCACTGGGAACAGCAGTTCATCAACTTCAATGAGGAAGACCTCCGCAAGAAGAGCATGAACCTCCGCGGCCGAGTTCGCGGCGGCGAGCACATCGACAAGCTCATCCCCGAGGCGTTCGCGCTGGCCGCCATCGCCATCCGGCGACTCTTCGGCTACCAACTCTTCGACGTGCAACTCGCGGCCGGCATCGTCATGCACTACGGCGGCCTCGTCGAACTCGCGACCGGGGAGGGGAAGACGCTCTGCGCCGTGTCGCCGGCCTACCTGAACTCGCTCGAAAACAAGGGCGTTCACGTCACGACCGTGAACGACTACCTCGCGAAGCGGGACGCCGAGGAGATGGGACCGGTCTACCGGATGCTCGGCCTGACGGTCGGGTGCATCCAGCAGAAGATGGAAGACGGCGACCGCACGCTCCAGTACAAGTGCGACGTGACCTACGGCACGGCCGCCGAGTTCGGGTTCGACTTCCTCCGCGACCGCCTGAAGGTCCGCGGCGGGCAGTCCACCACCGCCCCGTTCTGGGCACCGTGGACGAACAACGGCCCCGCCAAGATGGATCCCCGCGTCCAACGACCGTTGCACTACGCCATCGTGGACGAGGCCGACAGCATCTTCGTCGACGAGGCCCGCACCCCGCTCATCATCGCGAACCCGACCCGCGACGCGACGCCGGAAGAGCAGATCATGTTCAAGTGGGCCGACGGCGTCGCCAAGCAGATGCAACGGGACGAGCACTTCCGCCTGGACTTGAAGAAGGACAAGATCGAAATCCTCGACTCCGGCCGGACGCTCGTGCGATACTCTAACCCGCCGACCGGTCAACACGCGGTGGCGATGGACAAGTTGCTCGAACAGGTCGAGAAGTCGCTGCACGCCTACCACCGCTTCTCGCTGGACCACCAGTACATCATCTCGAAAGACGGGAAGATCATCATCATCGACGAAGGCACCGGCCGGCCGATGCCCGACCGGCACTGGCGGGACGGCTTGCACCAGGCGGTCGAAGTGAAAGAGAGCGTGCAGGTCACGATGCCGTCCGAACACGCGGCCCAGGTCACGTTCCAGAACTTCTACCGGCTGTACAAGAAGCTCGCCGGGATGAGCGGGACGCTGATGCCGAACTTCAGCGAGATGCGGCGGGTCTACCGCCGGTGGGTGACGAAGATTCCCACGAACCGGCCAATCAAGCGGGTGACGATGCTCGACGCCGTGGCCCCGAACGAGGGGGAGAAGTTCGACGCCGTCGTGAAGCAAGTCCGCGAGATGGTGGCCCAGGGCCGCCCGGTGCTGATCGGCACGCGGACCGTGGACAAGTCGGAACGCCTCTCAAAACTTCTGGAACTCGGCGGCGTCGAGCACTTGGTTCTGAACGCCCGGCAAGACGCGAACGAGGCCCAGATCATCGGGGCGGCCGGGCAGTTGGGCCGGGTGACGGTCGCCACGAACATGGCCGGCCGGGGGACCGACATCAAACTCGGCCCCGGCGTCGCGGAGAACGGCGGCCTGCACGTCATCGGGACGGAACGCCACGAGGCCGAGCGGATCGACCGGCAACTCGCCGGTCGGGCCGGCCGCCAAGGCGACCCCGGCACGGCACAGTTCTTTATCTCGCTTGAAGACGGTGTCCTGGAAGGACTCGGTCAAGCGCGGCAGCAGGCCCTCGAAGAACTCGGCCGGTCCGGGTCGTCGCGGCCGTGGTCGATGTTCCGGCGGCTGTTCCGCAAGGCCCAGAAGCGGATCGAAAAGAAGCACTACAAGCAGCGCCTCGACCTCATGCACTACGACCGGGGTCGGCAGGAGATGCTTCAAGACTTGGGCGCGGACCCGTATGTCGATTAACTCCGACGCCCTCCCCTCGCGAACCCGGCCGACGATACCCGGCCGGGTTCTTTCATTTCTTCGGACCGCGGCCGCCTGGGTCTGGCGGTTGGGCGACCGCACCCGGCCGGTTTCGGTGTTGGCCGTCGCCGCGAGCGCGATGCTGCTCGTCCAACTCGGCCGCACGATCCACGACGTGGACATCTTCTGGCAACTCAAACTCGGCGAACTGACGCTGACGAACGGCCTGCCGAAGACGGAACCGTTCCTCGCCGGGAAGGAACACGACCCCCTCACGGCAGTCGCGTGGCTGGCGCAGGTCGTCTACGCCGCGACGAAGCAGGTCGGCGGGTGGACGCTGCTTTGGCTCGTGGACGCGCTCGTCTGGTTCGGCGGCTTCGCGGTCGTCGCGACAGCGTGCGGCCGCAACGCGCGAAACGTGTGGCCCGCCACGGTCGGCCTCTGGGTCGGGTGGCTTGCGGCCGTGCCGTCGGCGAGCGTGCGACCGCAAAGTTTCGCGGCCCTCGCGTTCGGCTTGCTCGTGGTGTTGATGCGATCGAACCTCGGCGTGCGGTGCACCGCCATTCTCGGAGGGACATTGTTCGTCGCGTGGCAGAACCTGCACCCGTCCGTCGCGGTCGGCGGCGGTGTCGTCTTCGCGACGGTGCTGGCAGAAGCGGTGATGTTCTGGCGAAGCCGCCGGCCCACGTTCCCGTGGCGGCTCGTCGTGTTGCTGCCACTCGCGGGGCTTTCCACACTCGCCACACCGGCGGGGTTCGACATCTACCGAATCTCGGCCGTCAACGCCGACGTCTCGCGGTACCTCGACGTGGCGGAGTGGCTGCCCCTGACGTGGGAGCCGTTGCAATACGGCCGCCCGTTCGCGTGGGGTGCGCTCTTCGCGACCATCGTCAGCATCGCGATCCGCGGCCGGAATCTGCGGGCCGGCACGCTCGCCGTCTTCCTGACACTCACCGCCGCGATGCTCCTGTCACACCGCTTCGTACTCTTCTGGGGGATCGCCGTGATCCCCGTCTGGGTCGAGTTGCTCTCGCCCGCTTCCGACCTGCCGCCCGAGCAAGGTCGCTCGCGGTGGCGCCGGCCGTTCGCGGTGCTGTTCGTCATCGTCGGCATAGGCTACCCTACCTGTTCCCATCCCGTTCCTTTCGCAAACTACTACCCGTTCGCCGGGCTGTGTGCCCTACGGGAATCGGGCGTTCGTGGCACGGTCTACACCAGCTACTGCTGGGGCGGGCTCGTTTCTGAGGCCGGCTACCCCAACTGGCGTGTGACCCGCGACGGCCGGTATTACCTGTTCAGTCGCCGTGAGTGGGACGAATATTTCGCAGAAGTCAGCGACGCAACATCGCTCGGGCCGATCCTCGCGAAGCACCAACCCGCCGCATTCTTCCTGCGACCGAGTTTCGAAGATCGCCTCATCAGCCTCCTCGCGGCCGACCCGCACTGGCGGGAACTGTACGCCGACGACAACTGCGTCGTGTACGTTCTTGCTTCGATCCGGTAAACTGCACGCACCAACCTCCTCGCCGGGAACTGTCCCGGTTCGATCTGCGAGCGATCCCATGCGCATTCTGATTTGCCTCGCCGCGGCCGTCCTCTCCGGTTCCGTCAACGCCGCCGACAACTGGCCGGGGTTCCGCGGGCCGAACGGCGACGGCGTTTCGACGGCGAAAAACGTCTCGACAACATGGACCGAAACCGAGAACGTCCGGTGGAAGGTGCCGATCCACGATAAGGGGTGGTCCTCGCCGGTCGTGTGGGGCAATCAGGTCTGGCTGACGACCGCCCTGTCCGACGGCAAGAAATTCTTCGCCGTCTGCCTCGACAAGACGACCGGGAAGGTGGTCTTCGACAAGCTCCTCTTCACCGCCGACAATCCGCCAAACATCGCGCAGTACAACAGTTTCGCTTCGCCGACGCCGTTCATTGAGGAAGGGCGGATCTACGTTCACTTCGGCACGCACGGCACCGCATGCTTGAACACGGTCACCGGGGATACGATCTGGAAGAGAAACAACCTGCCGTGCGACCACTGGCGGGGGCCGGGGTCGTCGCCGGTGGTCTACAAGGACAAGCTCTTCCTCATGTTCGACGGGTACGACAAGCAGTACACCGCCTGCCTCAACAAGGCGACCGGCGACACGATCTGGGAGAAGGACCGCAAGCTGCCCTACCCCGACAACGGCGACTTGAAGAAGGCGTTCGCCACGCCGTCGGTCTTCGAGTTCGACGGCAAGGCGCAGGTCGTCTGCTCGGCGGCGGTGGGCACGATCGCGCACGACGTGGGCACCGGCGAGGAGGTGTGGCGGGTGATTCACGGCGGGATGAACGAGGCGTGCCGGCCGATTCTGGCCCACGGCCTCATCTACCTGACGACCGGGCACACGTCGAACTTGATCGCGGTGAAGGCCGGCCGGACCGGCGATCTGACGAAGGACGGCATCGCGTGGCGGGCCGACAAGATCGCCCCGTCGCGGCCGTCGCCGCTCGTCGTCGGCGACCTGCTGTACGTGGTCAGCGACAACGGCGTCCTGACGTGCCTGGACGCCAAGACGGGCAAGAAGCAGTGGCAAGAGCGGCTGGAAGGCGGCAAGTTCTCGGCGTCGCCGGTGTCCGCCGACGGGCACGTCTATTTTGTTTCCGAATCTGGAAAGGTGGTCGTCCTCAAGGCCAGGCCGGAGTTCGAGAAGGTCGCGACGAATCAACTCGACATGACGACCGTGCCGGCCGACGGGGGGAAGGTCGATGTCCGCTGCATGGCCTCGCCGGCCGTCGTGGACGGGCTGTTGTTCCTCCGCAACCACACGCACCTCTATTGCATCGGCAAGAAGTGACTGACGGCCGCCCGCCGCATATCCTGATGGCATGACGTATGACGAGGCGATCGCGTTCTGGTACGGGCGAATCAACTTCGAGGTCAAGGCCGCGAAGCCCTCGGATTTGAAGCTCGAACGGATGCGGTCGTTCCTGTCCCGCCTCGGCGATCCGCAGGACCGCGTGCGCATCGTCCACATCACCGGCACGAAGGGCAAGGGATCGACCGCGGCCATGATCGCGGCCGCCCTGCGGGCTTCCGGCTACCGCGTCGGGCTGTTCACATCCCCGCACCTCGTTCACGTCGAAGAGCGAATTCAAGTCGATGGCCAACCGATCACGCCCGGCGAACTGGCGGCACTGGTGGCAGAACTGGCCCCGGTCGTTCGCGAGTGCGACCGGCACGAGGGGCAAGGACCGACGTTCTTCGAGATCGGTACGGCCCTCGGCTTCCTCCATTTCGTCCGGCGACGGGCGGACCTCATCGTTCTCGAAGTCGGCCTGGGCGGGCGGTTCGACAGTACCAACGTCTGCCGGCCTCTGGTTTCCGTCATCACGTCGGTCGGCTTCGACCACGTCGCCCAACTCGGCCAAACGCTGGAGGCCATCGCCTTCCAAAAAGCGGGCATCATCAAGCCGCGGGTTCCGGTGATCAGTGGCGTGACGGAACCTGGACCGGCTGCGGTGATCGAGGAAATCGCGCGGGAACAACAAGCCCCGCTCTTCCGGGCTGGCCGGGAATTCCGGCATCGGTATCGGCCGCCGGCGGGGGTTGCGGTTTCGCTCGGCGGTCGCGAGTCGCCGGAATTCGCGTTGAAATTACGAGGCGAACACCAGGCAATGAACGCCGCCGTCGCGGTCGTCACCCTGGACCGCCTTCGCGCGACGGGACTGAGGGTGCCGACAGCCGCCGTTGAACGCGGGTTGGCGACCGTCCACTGGCCGGCTCGCATCGAGGTGATCCGCGAGCGGCCGGTCATCATCCTGGACACCGCCCACAACGTGCCCTCGGCAATGGCCCTGGTGCGGACGTTGCGAGAGTCGTTCCCGGCGGCGGGTCGAAAGGTCTGCGTTCTCGCGGTCTCGTCGGACAAGCAGTATCCCGAGATGCTGGCGATTCTTGGCGAATACTTCGACTACTTTCACCTGACCCGTTATTCCAACAACGCCCGGAGCGTTCCGCCGGAAAAACTCGCCCCCCTCGTAGCGAAACCCTACTCCCTCCACCAATCCGCGCTCGCCGCGTGGCAGGCAGCGAAGTCCGAGGCATCGGCCGACGACCTCGTGTGCATTACGGGTTCTGTCTTTTTAGCCGGGGAACTTCAGGAAGCAGTTCGCGATTAAACGGAAGTATCGGTCCCGCCTGCCGTAAGAGTTCTTCCGACTGTAAAAATAGTTTGCTTTCCCGCAATCGGTCCGGCGTCGAGACTCGTCTTGTGTGCGATATCCCTGCAATGTTCCTGCTAAACCGCCCTGGATCGGGGATATTTTCGCTAGCTTGCCGATGTTGCCGTGCAACCGTGGGTCGCGCCCTCAGAGCCTGAAGTTTCACCCCGGTGCCCGACGCCAAATTGGCTATACGAACACGCTTTTTCCGTCTCGTGCGCCTCGCATCGCATGAACATAGAGGTGGCTTATGCCCGCTCGACGAGTTGCTTCTTCTCGCCGCGACCTGAAGGCCGAAACCCGGACCAATAAGGCGACGGTCGGCCTCCGTGGCACGCTGGAACAACTGGACGATCGCCTCGCGCCGGCCGTGTTTACCGCCACGATTGATCCCGGCACGTTCGGCGCTAACAACGCGCCGGCGATCGCGGAACTCCTCGGGTTTTTCGCCACTGCGGCTACGAATAACGAACCCGACACCATCAACCTCATCCCGTTCGCGACTTACACGTTCAGCGCGGCCGCGGACATGGTCGATGGCGGGAACGCCGTCCCGACATTCGTTGCCGACGGCGGCGGGCGAAACGGGATTACCATCAACGGGAACGGGGCGACGATCACCCGCGCCGGTGGCGGACCGAACTTCCGCTTCTTCGACCTGGGCGGTACGCCCGCCACGACGTACCTCACAATCAACGATTTGACGCTGACCGGCGGTAGCACCCCGGCGGCCCAGAATGGCGGGGCCATTCTGTCGTCGGGCGGGTCCCAACTGATCATCAACAACTCGAACATTCTCAACAACACCGCTGTCCTGAACGGCGGCGGCGTTTACCTGACGAACGGCAGCGGGGCCGTCTTCAACAACGTCACCCTCAGTGGGAACACGGCTCAGGCCGATGGCGGCGCGGTCGCCAGCGCTTCGACCGGTTTCGTTCAGTTCAACAACTCGCGGATCAACAATAATACCGCTACGACTGGCACCGGTGGGGCGGTGGGAACAGCCGGGTCGTTCGAGTTCAACGACAGCACATTGGACTCGAACACGGGCAAGACGGGGGGCGCGTTCAG
The DNA here is from genome assembly GCF_008254045.1 of Limnoglobus roseus. GTDB lineage: Bacteria > Planctomycetota > Planctomycetia > Gemmatales > Gemmataceae > Limnoglobus > Limnoglobus roseus. The sequence goes on from NZ_CP042425.1 coordinate 8,067,185, forward strand.
CGGCACCGACGCGGTGTTCAACCGCGACACGATCACGAACAACAAAGCCACAACAACCGGGACGGGGGGCGTCTCGTCCGGGAATGCCAGCATTCGCGTCGTGGGCAGTTACGTGGCCGGCAATCAGGGGCAGACGGCGACATCGACCGGCGGGGGCGTGCAAGGGGCTAACGTCACGGTCATTAACTCGACCATCGACAGCAACTCGTCGGCCGGCGTTGGGGTCAACACGACGGGCGGCGTTGGCGGCACGAACGTCACGATTCAAAGTTCCACGATTAGCCGAAACAGTACGACAAGTACGGGGTCCGGCGGGGTTCGGGCCGGAAGTCTGAGCCTGACCGGGTCGATCGTCGCGAACAACACAACCTTCGGGACCACAACCCTTCGCGAAGTCCAGGTCACCGGCGCGAAGTCGAGCACCTCGGGCGGGTTCAACCTCATCACCGTCGTCGACGGCGGGGCGAAGTTCAACCTGTCCACCGGCGACATCGCGAGCACCGACCCCGACCCCACGAAGGCCGTCGTCGTAACCCTGGGCACCCCACAGGCGAACGGGGGGCCGGTGTTCACCCGTGCCCTCCCGAGCGGTAGTCAAGCCATCAACGCCGGGCCGTTCACCCCGACCGTTGCGACCGACGGCCGGGGGTTCAGCCGCGTCGTGAACAATCGGAGCGACATCGGCGCGTTCGAAGTTCAGACCGGAAACTCGGTCGGGTTGATCTCCGGCGACGACCAGACGGCCCAGACGAATCAATCGTTCGCGACGAACCTCCAAGTCCTGGTGACGGACCCGAACGGCACCCCGGTGCCGAACGTGATTGCCCGTTTCCAGGCCCCGACCACCCCCAACCCAACCGCCTCGGCAGTCTTCTTCTCGCAGGGGTCGGTAACGGGCGTGCTGACCAACTTCTCGGGCATGGCAACTGTCCCACTGGCCGCGAACGGGGTCGCGGGCGATTACGTCGTGACCGCCGGTACCGGCAGCACCGCGAACGGGGCGACGTTTAACCTTCGCAACACCGCCTTCGGCATTCGGACGCCCGCCTCCGGCAGCTTCATTCAAATCTTCAGCGGGGACAATCAGACGACGACAGCGAACGCCCAGTTCGGGAACAACCTCGTCGTCCAAATCCTCGACTCGCAAGGGAACGGCCTGAATAACGTCCCCGTGACGCTGACGGCCCCGACGGTTCCGAACCAGCCGTCGCTGACCTTCCCCGGCGGCGGATCGACGATCACGGTCAACACCAGCACGCTCACAATCGTTAACCCGAGCACGGGTGTATCGTCCCAGATCGCGGGTCTGATTTCGGTCCCAGTCAATGCCAACACGGTTGCTTCTGCTACGCCGTACTTGGTGGAAGCGTCTGGGCCCAACGTCGGGACGGCGAACTTTAACCTGACCAACGCCCCCGCAGTGGCGAGCAAGGTTTCAATCGTCAGTGGAGCCGGCCAAGCGACGCTCACGAACACGGCTTTCTCCAGCCCGCTGTCGGCTCTGGTAACGGACACCTTCGGCAATCCCGTACTGGCCAACGTCAGCGTGAGATTCGCAGGGCCGGCGAGTGGGCCGGGCGTGATCTTCAGCAGCCAGACGTTCACCACCGTCGTCACCAATGCGAATGGTATCGCCCAGGCTCAACCGACGGCCAACGCCACGGGCGGGTCGTACTTCGTGGACGCCACCGTGACGGGTGGAACGCAGATGGCCTCGTTCAACCTGAGCAACATCTTCGTCCCGCCGCCGCCACCGCCGCCCCCGCCGCCGGCGAACTCGGCCCCGATCATCACCGACGTACTGAACCAAACGATCGTGACCGGCCAGAGTGGGACGTATGCCTTCGGGGCGGCCGACGCCGAGACTTCGTCAAACAACCTGGTGCTTTCGGCCAATTCGAACAATCCGACGCTGATCTCGTCGCTCACGTTCGGCGGGTCGGGGATTAACCGCACCATCACCGTGAATACAGCGGACGGGCAAACGGGCACGGCGACGATCACCCTTTTGGTAACGGACGAACAAGGGGCCACGGCCACCGACACGTTCGACGTGACGGTCACGGACCCGACGACCCCGCCCCCGCCACCCTCGACGCCCTCCAATACCCCGCCGGTGATCTCGAACATCGCGGATCAGACCATCATCGCGGGCCAATCGGCCACCACCCCGTTCATCGTCCTTGACGGAGAAACCGCGGCCGCGGGCCTTGTGGTGACGGCCTCGGCCGCCAATCCGACGTTAATTTCGTCCGTCAGCGTGACGGGCACCGGGTCGAATCGGTCCGTGAGCGTCTCGGCGGCGGCCGGTCAAACCGGGTCGACGACCGTGACCGTGACCGTGACCGACGGTGACAACAACCAGACGAGCGATTCGTTCGTCGTGACCGTCCCGCTGACGACCTCGCCGCCCCCGCCGCCGGTAGCAACGCCGACCGTGCCACTCGTCGGGTCGCCGCAGTTCGCCGTGGGCAGCGGAACCGGCGGTCCCCAAGTGGTCCGCTACTTCAACGCCGACGGTTCGCAGCGGTTTATTGCCCCCGCCTTCCCCGGTCTGACGGGCGGCGTGCGGACGGCCACGGGTGACTTCAACGGCGACGGCGTGGCGGACGTGGTCATCGGGACCGGTCCCGGTAGTGCGACCCAAGTGCAAATCCTAAACGGCACCGACGGCTCAGTCTTGTTCGTGACCCAACCGTTCGAGGCGGCGTTCACCGGCGGCGTCTACGTGGCGGCCGGCGACCTCAACGGCGACGGCGTAGCCGACCTCGTTATCACCCCCGATGAAGGCGGCGGCCCGCGGGCACGCATTCTGAGCGGCAACGGGTTCGGTGTGATTGCCGACTTCTTTGTGATCGACGACCCGGCCTTCCGCGGCGGGGCACGTGCTGCGTTGGGCGACGTGAACGGCGACGGCCGGACCGACCTCATCGCCTCCGCCGGACCTGGCGGCGGCCCCCGCATCGCGGGCTACGACGGAACGAGCCTGGGAACGGGTTCGCCGCGGAAGTTGTTCAACGACTTCTTCCTCTTCGAGCCGGCCCTGCGAAATGGGGCGTTTATCACCGTCGGGGACATCAACGCCGACGGGTTCGCGGACATCATCGGCGGTGGCGGGCCGGGCGGTGCCCCGCGGGTCTTGGCCATCAACGGTCAGAGCCTACTCACGAATGCGTTCGTCCCCCTGGCGAACTTCTTCGCCGGCGACACCAACGACCGTTCGGGCGTGCGGGTGGCTGTGAAGAACCTGAACAACGACACGAGTGCCGACCTCGTGGTCGGGTCGGGCGACGGCAGCGGCAGCAAGGTGACCGGCTACCTCATGGGCGGGAACGGGCCGACGACGTTCAGCTTCGACGCCTTCCCGGGTCAACTCGGTGGCGTGTACGTCGGGTAATCGCACTCAAGCCGTGAACGAAGACGCCCCGCGGATTAAACCGCGGGGCGTCTTCGTTCACGGGGCAATCACTTCTCCTGCGGCAGGTCGCTCGGAGCCTTCCCGCCGGCCTTCCGGTCGGTGCTCTCCTTGAGCTTTGTCGTCTTGTTCTGGGTGTCACCGCCGGTGGCGAGGAAGAAGTTGGAGCCCTTCAACCCGGCATCAATGTTCGTGACAGGGTTTGAGTCGGCGGTGAAACGGGCCTTCGTCAGTTCCACCCATTCCCCGTCCGTCGTCTTCACCCAGCCGTTGCCGAACTCCGCCTTCCTCACCTTCGTGGTCGAAACCTTGTTCCGCCGGAAGTCCTCGACGAACGAGTAGTAGCCGCCGAGCAACTTGCCCTTCGACTGCGTGGAGAAGGTGACGAGGTGCTTCCACGCCTTCTTGTCGTTCAGGTAGAAGTACCCGCTATAGGCGGTGCGGTCGGTGCCATCGGCCTTCGCCGTGACGTAGAAGCGGTACGTCTCGCCGACCTTCCAGTCGTAGTCGAGGAACGACTGCCCGCCAGTGCCCTCGCCGCCGAACCGCCCGACGCGCACGGCGTCGTCCTTGTGGAGCATCTTCACCCGCTGGTCTTCGGGCACCTTCTTCGCGTCGTTGCCGGAGGTCGGATCCCAGACCGAGAAGATCACGACCTTCTTCCCGTCGGCCTTCTCTTGAATCCCGAAGTAGCCGAGGTTGAACCCCGCCGCCATGAAGTACGTCCCGTCGGCCGACTTCTCGACCGTCATCTCGTTGTAGAACGCGCTGCCGGCCGGAGCGGCGTAGCCGAGGTGGACGGACCGGCACGCGATGCCCTTCAGTTTCTCGTCGGCGGTCAGACCGTTTGTCAGGCTCAGCGCCAGGGCCGTGGTCAGAAGCATCCGCATCTCTTCGCTCCAAAATGGGTGGGGTAGGCTCGGTTGTTCTACTCCCGCCACCAGCGGGACGCCAACCCGCCGGCCCCCGCCTACAATCACCCCGCCTCTCGGCCCCCGTCTGGAGCGTCTATGCGCAGTTCGATTGTCTGCCTTCTCGTATTCTCATCGTTCGTCACGGCCCAAACGCCCGCCCCGAGAACGGCGGCCGAGAAAACCAACTACCAGGAAACCACCCGCCACGCCGACGTGATCGCCTTCGGCGAGCAGCTTGCGAAGCTGTCGCCGCGCGTCAAGGCAACGACCTACGGCACGAGCAAAGAAGGCCGGCCGTTGCCGCTGCTGATCGTTTCGGCGGACGGCGTGGACTCACCGCAAGCGGCGGCGAGGGCAAACAAACTCGTGCTGTTGGTGTACGCCAACATCCACGCCGGCGAGGTGGACGGCAAGGAGGCGGTGCTCGCACTGGCCCGCGATCTGGCCGTGAACAACGATGCGTTGTTGAAGGGGTGCGTGATCCTCGTCGCCCCGGACATCAACCCCGACGGCAACGAGAAGATCGGGCCCGACAACCGCCCCGGTCAGAACGGCCCCGCGTTGGCCGGCGTTCGCGAAAACGCCGACGGCCTCGACTTGAACCGCGACTTCATCAAACTGGAGTCGCCCGAAATTCGCTCGCTCGTGAAACTCATCACGGCGTGGGACCCGCTGTTGATGATCGACTGCCACACGACCAACGGCAGCAAGCACCGCTACACGCTCACCTACGACGGCCAGCAAAACCCGGCCGCCGACTCGCGGTTGATCGCCTTCAGTAACAACACGCTGTTCCCCGACGTGACGAAACGGCTGAAGGCCGCGACCGGGTTCGAGTCGTTCTTCTACGGCAACTTCAACAAGGACCGCACGCAGTGGACGAGTTACCCGGCCACGCCGCGGTTCGGCACACAGTACGTCGGCCTGCGGAACCGCGTCCCGGTGCTGTCCGAGTCGTACACCTACGCGAGTTTCGCCGACCGCGTGAAGGCGAGCTACCACTTCGTGAAGTCGACATTCGAGAGCGTGGCCGAGAAGCCGGACGTGCTGCGGAAACTGACTCGTGAGGCAAACACGCCGACGCGGATCGCCCTGCGGTCGAAAGCCACCGCCCACGAGAAGCCGGCCACGGTCCTCGGCTTCGACGCGGACGCGAAGCCGAAGGACTTCGAATTGCAACTCGTCACGAACCGGGTTCCCACTCTCGAAGTCGAAGTGCCGGAAGCGTACCTCGTGCCGCCGGCGTTCGCCGAGGCAGTCGATACGCTCCGCCGGCACGGGATCGCGGTCGAAGAGTTGCGTGAAGACATCGACCTGGACCTCGAAGCCTACCGCGTGACGGAGGCGAGCGCCGCGGCCGAGGCGTTTCAGAAGCACAAGACGCGACAGCTTGAAGTCACGCGCGAGAAGGTAGCCCGCCGCGTGCCGCCGAACACGTTCGTCGTTCGAACCGCGCAACCGCTCGGCCGCCTTGCGGCGTTCCTCCTCGAACCGCAGGCCGAGGACGGGCTGACGACGTGGAACTTCTTCGACGCCGGCATCGCGAAAGACAAAGAGTTCCCCGTCGTGCGGGTGCCGAAACTCGGCGGCGTGGCGACGGGCCAACCGCGGCCGCTGCCCGAAGATCGCAAAAAGAACTTGCCCTTCGATCTGGGCTTCCTGACTTCCAACCGATCCTTCGCGGTCGGCGAGATCGGCCCCGTGACGTGGCTGTCCGACGGCGACCACTTCCTGCAATCCAAGGCCAACAAGCTCTGGAAGGTGGCCGCTCGAACCGGACGGTCGGAGATGTTCGTGGACGCCGGGAAGTTGGAGAAGTCGCTGGAAGGTCTACCCGCGATTCAACGACAGGCCCGGGGCGGCTTCGCCCGCGGCGGGCAATACCGGATGAATCCCGCCCGCACCGCCACGCTCGTCGATTTGCCGAAAGGCGAACTCGGCATCGCGTACTTCGACGGCACGCCCGGCATGCAACTGACGACGAGCGACGGCAAGAAGGAGTTCGTCACCTTCTCGCCGACCGGGACGCACATCGCCTTCGTGCGGGCGGGCAACCTGTTCGCGGTCGACATCGCCACGCGGAAGGAGACGGCCCTCACCACCGACGGCGGCGGCGAGTTACTCAACGGCCGGGCCGACTGGGTGTACGAGGAGGAAATCTTCAATCGCAACGGGCAGTCTTACTGGTGGAACGCCGACGGCTCGGCCATCACGTTCCTGCGGTTCGACGACACGCCGGTGAAGAAGTACACCCTCGCCGATCCACTGACCACGCGCGGCCGCGCGGAGGTTTATGCGTACCCGAAGCCCGGCGACCCGAACCCGATCGCGAAGATCGGCGTCGTCAGGCTCGCCGACGCGAAGCCGGTATTCCTGCCACTTGGCGAGTACAAGCCGGACGACACGCTGTTCGCCCGCGTCGGATTCTTGCCCAACGGCAAGCAGGTCTTCGCCTACGTCCAGAACCGTCGACAGACGTGGCTCGATTTCGTCGTGTGGGACACGCCGGAGAGTTCGCCGCGGGTGCTGTTCCGCGATCAGACGAAGGCGTGGATCGACGACATGGGCGAGCCGAAGTTCTTGGCCGACGGCTCGTTCCTCTTCCCCAGCGAGCGCACGGGCTGGAAGCACCTCTACCACTACGACCCGCAGGGCAAGCTGATCCGTGCCGTGACTTCGGGCGAGTGGGAGGCTCGCGACGTTCACCGCGTCAGCGAAGCCGACGGCGTGGTCTACTTCAGCGGCACGAAGGACGGCACGAACGGCGCGAACCTCTACGCAGCCAAGCTCGACGGCTCCGGCGTCACACGGCTGTCGGCCGGCGACGGCACGCACACAGTTAGTGTGGCCCCGAAGGGGAATCTTTTCACCGACCGCTTCACCGACAACACCACACCGGGCACAACTCTGCTCCGGGAACTCGGCGGGGGCGTCGTCCGCACGCTTGACAACAACCCGGCCTACGCCCGCGAGGAGTACCGCTTCGGCAACGTCGAGCGGCTCCAGGTTCCGATGAAGGACGGCTTCCAGCTAGAGGCCGCGATCACCTACCCGCCGGACTTCGACCCGACGAAGAAGTACCCGGTCTGGATTTCGACTTACGCCGGCCCGCACGCGCCGACGGTGAAGGACGCCTGGAGTTGGCGGGGCTTCGAGCAAGTGCTAGCACACATGGGCGTCGTGTCGTTCCGCGTGGACCCGCGGTCGGCGAGCGGCAAGGGGGCCGTCTCCGCGTGGGCGTGCTACAAGCAGATGGGCGTGCCGGAACTGAAAGACCTGGAAGAAGCCGTGGACTGGATCACGGCGAAGCCGTGGGCCGATTCGTCGCGAGTGGGCATCAGCGGGCACAGCTTCGGTGGCTTCATCACCGCTTACGCCCTGACGCACTCAAAGAAGTTCGCGGCCGGCATCGCCGGTGCGCCGCCGACCGACTGGCGCTTGTACGACACGATCTACACCGAGCGGTACATGGGCCTGCCGGACGAGAACAAGGCAGGGTATGACAAGACCTCCGTGGTGAAGGCGGCCGGCAACCTGCACGGAAAGTTGCTGCTCATCCACGGCCTGATGGACGACAACGTCCACGTGCAGAACTCGATGCAACTCGTGGACGCCTTGCAGAAGGCGAACAAGCCGTTCGAGTTGATGATCTACCCCCCGTCGCGGCACGGCATCCGTGGCGAGCACTACCAGACCTTGCAAATCGACTTCATCCGCCGGACGATGCTGGGGGCGAAGTGACGGCGGACCACACGGGAGGGCGGTTCCATGAAAGTCGGCCTCGTCGGATATTCGGGCGTCGGGAAGAGTACGGTGTTCCAGTGGCTGACCGGGGCCACGCCCGACCCCGGCAAGATTCAGCAGGGGCAACTCGCCACGGCGGACGTGCCCGATGATCGCCTCCGCGCAATCGCGGAGGCGTTCAAGCCGAAGAAGCTGACGTTCGCGAAGGTCGAGTTTCTCGACACGCCCGGCCTGATGGCCGACGACCGCAAGGACAACCCGCGCCGCCTCGGCATTCTGCGCGAGGCGAACGGTGTCGTCGTCGTCCTCGACGGCTTCAGCGGCGCACCGCTCGCGGAGCAGTTGCGAAAGTTCCAGGAGGAACTGCTGTTCGCGGACCTGGAAATCGTGTCCAACCGCGTGCCGAAGGTCGAGGCCCAGATGAAGAAGGCCAAGCCGGCGAAGGAGCGCGAGCTGGACGAGATCGAGTTGGCCCTGCTGAAGCGGGTCATCGCCGGGTTGGAGGCCGGAAAGTTCGCGAAGGAGATGCACCTCACCGCGGAGGACGAGAAGCTCCTCCGCAGCTTCCAACTGCTGACGCTGAAGCCGGAAACGGCGTTCGTGAACCGCGGTGACGCCGGCTTCAACGACCCGCTGCCGGCCGATCTGCTCGCGATCTGCCCGGCGGCGACCCAGGCACCGGTGAAGTTGGAGACGGAACTGGCGGCGCTCTCGCAAGAGGACCGCGAGATGTTCATGGCCGACCTCGGCTTCAAGGGGTCGTTCCGCGAGGCCGCGATCCGCAGCGTCTTCTACGCGATGGGCCGCATCGTCTTCTTCACCGCCGGGCACGACGAGTGCCGGTCGTGGGCGATGACCGGCGGCGGCGACGCGGTGGCGGCGGCCGCGTGCATCCACAACGACCTCGCTGCCCGGTTCGTGCGGGCGCGGGTGGTCGGCTACGACACGTTCCGGCAGTGCGGGTATTCCGAGAAGGAAGCGAAGGCGAAGGGCCTCGAACGACTCGAAGGGAAGCAGTACGTCGTCCACGACGGGGACGTGGTCGAGATTCTCTAACCGCTCAACCCGGGGCGGCGGGCACGTCGAGCTTGAACCGCTGCTCGCCGATCTGGAACTTGCACTGGCCGCGGACTTCCCACTGGACCTGCCGCAGCCAGATGCCGTTGACCGAGTTGTTGTTCTCGAACCACCACCGGGCGTCGTCGTCGCGGAACAGGCGAGCGTGCTTCGGGTCGGCGAACGGGTCGTCCGGCCGGGCGATGACGCACTCTGGGTGGGTGCCGATCCAGTACTCCGGGTAGATGAGTTGCAGCTTCATCTGCGGTTGCCCGCCGACCAGTTCGACCAGCGCCGGGTACCGCGTGTGGAACTCCTGCCCCTGGTAGCGGGTCTTCGGCCCGCGGGACTCGTAGGGCACGAATTCCTCCGGCTCCGTCTCGTCCATCGCCGACTCGAACCGGTAGCGGCCGTTGCCGATCAGGAACTCCGACCCACTGTCGAGCGGCCCCCGGCGGATGCGGACGAACATCCCGTTCGTGCTGTTCAGGTCGGTGATGATCCACCGATAGTCGCGGCCGAGGAACTGCCGGGTGATCTCGAGGTGGCGGCCGGAAATCAGGTCGTCGTGGTCGAGGATGAGGTGGCCTTCGGATCGGCCGATGATAAACCGCTCGCTGCGGATGCGGACCATCTCGCCGGACTCTTTGCCGTCGTCGCAGACCGTCAGCACGGCCACCGGGGGGCGAACGGTCGGCTGAAACGTGCGCACGCCGGTCGTCTTGCCGACCGGGTCGTTGTCGCGGTGAAACAGGTCGTTCGCGTTCATGTCTTCGCTTTACGAACGGTACGGGCGGTCGTCTGGGCGGCGGTCGTCCTCGTCATAGTACCGCGGCCGGGGGTTGCCGGCGGACCGACTCAGGAAGACTGCGATCCCTGCCCCGAGGCCGAGGACGACGAGGAAAGCCACGACGACGAGGACGCTCGTGTCGATGAAGAGTGGGGCGGCGGCCAGGCCGAGTAGCCACGCCAGCAGGAATGTGCCGATCCACCACTTGCGGTCCACCCACCGCGACGACAGTGGCTTGCCCGCGGCCTTCGGCTGGCTGTACAGGAATAACATCCCGAAGAGGCCGACGATGGCGGGCAGGCGGACGACGAACAGCCCAATCGATCCGGGCGGGGCGGTCGAAACGGTACTGGCAGCGAGAACGTCGGTCTGACCCTTTGGCTTCGAGCTTTTCGGTGCGGTGTCCGCGTCCGTTTTCTCCGTGGGCATTTTCTCGGAGGACAGTTTCCCCGCGTCGGTCTTGGCGGAACTCAGGGCTTTCGGATCGGCCTCCTTGATCGATAAGACGGACGCGGTCACGCCGGCGACGAGCAGGACGAAGACGAGTTGCAGGTAGCCCCAGACGAGCCACCAGATGTGCGGCTTGATTCCGGCCGCCATGCGGGTGAAGTCTCGCGAGCGGCGGGGGGCGTCGGCTTCGGGAGGGTCATCGATCCCGGCGAACGGAACGATGGCCGGGTGCTCAGCCGACGGCGGAGGGCCAATGGGAATCGCCTTGGCGACCTGTAACTTGGGCGGCGGGGCGACCGGGACGGCGGCGGGCGGGGCTAACGGGATGACGGGCGGAACCGCCGGCGGAATCACCGGAGCAGCCGTGGGAAACGACACGGTCGAACCGCCGGAGACGGTCGGCTTCGCGTCGTCCCTCTTGATCCGGTTCACTTCGCCCGTCCGCTCGACGTCTTCCTCAATGTTGTTGTTCTGCGCTGGCGGGTTGGCGTTCGCGGCACCGCCCAACCCACCCTTCAGGAACGGCGTCAAGACCGCCACGACCTCGCCCGGCGTCTGGTACCGCTTGCCCGGTTCCTTCGCCATCAGCTTGTTGACGATGTTCGCGAGTTCGACTGGCACTTCCGGCCGCAGGAGGTTGAGCGGGCGGGCGGTCTTGAAGACGTGCGCTTCCTGCAACTCGAACTCGTTCCGGCCGCGGAACGGCGGTTCACCGGCGAGCAGAAAATAGAGCGTGCAGCCGAGGCTGTACAGGTCGGCCCGGATGTCGGCGGTGGCGGCGTCGCGGATCTGCTCCGGGGCGACGTAGTCCGGCGTGCCGAGCATCTTGCCCGTGCCGGTCAGGCCGGCGTTCGGCTCCTCGTCCTCGATGCGGGCTTTCGCGAGCCCGAAGTCGAGGATCTTGACCGTGTGCTTCTTGCCGTTCTTGTTCAGGATCAGGTTCGACGGTTTGATGTCGCGGTGCACCAGGCCGTTCTCGTGGGCGTGCTGCAACCCCCGCGCGACCTGGTGGACGTAGTAGACCGCGTTCGGGACCGCCAACCGGCCGTGCCCCTTCACGATCTTCGAAAGGTCGTCGCCGGGGACGTACTCCATCACGAAGACGAGGAACTCGTTGACCTGGTGCGACGTGTACGCGATGACGACGTTCGGGTGGTTCAGGCGGGCGGCCGACTGCATCTCGGTAATGAACCGCTGGATCGCGCTCGAACGGTGCAACCGCTCGGTCTTGACGATCTTCAGGACGACGGGCCGGCGGAGGAACTTGTCTTGCGCGAGGTACACCTGCCCCATTCCGCCGCTGCCGATCTCCTTGAGAATCTCGTACTGAGTGAGCGTGAGGAGTTCGGGCGGCAAGGACAGGGACGACGAGGGCGAGGACGGGAGGGATGGGGCCGAAGCGTCCTGCGAGGGGAGGTACGTCTCCGTCAGTTTCGACGCGGTTTCGGGTTGGTCGGCCGGCTTCAGCGGATCACTGGAGGACGGGGACATGGATGGCGTCGCTTCGGTTGAAGAAAACAAGCCCGGTCGCCCGCCCGCGGCAGGCGGTGGAGTCCATCTTCCGAGACCCCTTTCCGCCTGTCAACGAAGAAACTCACGCCGTGCCGTGCATGAACACGACGCCCAGCGGCGGGAGCGTCAAATTCACCGAGTACGGCTGACCGTGCATCGGCAGGAACTCGGCATGAACGCCGCCGTTGTTGCCGACGTTCGACCCGCCGTAGGTCGCCGCGTCCGAGTTCAGGGCTTCCTTCCAGTATCCGGGGCACGGGACGCCGATGCGGTAGTTGTACCGCGGCACGGGCGTAAAGTTGCACACGACCACCACGCGGTCGAGGGTCTTCCCCTTCCGCAAGAAGCTCATGACGCTCGACCCGGAGTCGAGTGCGTCGATCCACTCGTACCCGCCCGGTTGATTGTCGAGTTCGTGCATCGCCGGGTTCGCGCGGTACAGGTGGTTCAGGTCGCTGATGAGTTGCAGGATTCCCTTGTGGCTGTCGTGCTCCAGCAGGTGCCAGTCGATGCTGGAGTCGTGCCGCCACTCCTGCCGCTGGGCGATCTCACCGCCCATGAAGAGGAGCTTCTTGCCGGTCATGCCCCACTGGTAGGCGTAGAGCGCCCGGAGGTTCGCGAACTTCTGCCACTCGTCGCCGGGCATCTTGTCCCACAGCGGCCCCTTGCCGTGGACAACCTCGTCGTGCGACAGCGGCAGCACGAAGTTCTCGTGGTAGGCGTAGAGCATCCGGAACGTCAGGTCGTTCTGGTGGTACTTGCGATGGATCGCCTCTTTCTCGAAGTATTTCAGCGTGTCGTGCATCCAGCCCATGTCCCACTTGTAGCCGAAGCCGAGGCCGCCGACATAGGTCGGCCGCGACACCATGCCCCAACTCGTGGACTCTTCCGCGTAGGTCTGCACGTCCGGGTACTTCTCGTACACGGTCTGGTTGAACCGGCGGAGGAAGTCGATGGCCTCGATGTTCTCTTTGCCGCCGTACTGGTTCGGGATCCACTCGCCGGCCTTGCGGCTGTAGTCGAGGTACAACATGCTCGCCACGGCGTCCACGCGGATGCCGTCGATGTGATACTTGTCGAGCCAGAACATCGCCGACGAGAGCAGGAAGCTGCGGACCTCGTGCCGGCTGTAGTTGAAGATGTAGCTGCCCCAGTCGGGGTGGTAGCCCTGGCGGTCGTCGGAGTGCTCGTACAGGTGCGTGCCATCGAAGTACGCCAACCCGTGCGCGTCGGTGGCGAAGTGCGAGGGCACCCAGTCAAGGATCACACCGATATCATGCTGGTGGAGGTAGTCGATGAGGTACATCAGGTCTTGCGGTGTGCCGAACCGACTCGTCGCAGCGAAGTACCCGGTCGTCTGATAGCCCCACGAGCCGAAGAACGGGTGTTCCGTCACCGGCAGGAACTCGATGTGCGTGAAGCCGCACTTCTTGACGTGCTCGGTCAGGTGCGGCGCGAGGTCACGATAGCTCAGCGAGTGGTACGGCGGGCCGTCCTCGCGCATCCACGAGCCGAGGTGAACTTCGTAGATGCTGACCGGGGCGTCCTGGGTCTGCTTGGCCTTGCGCGTCTTCATGTAAGCCGCGTCGTTCCACTTGTAGTCCAGGTCCCAGACGACGGACGCCGACTTCGGCGGGACTTCGCACAGGAAGCCGTAGGGGTCGGCCTTATCGACCGTGAACCCGTCGTGCGGCGTGGCGATGTGGTACTTGTAGCAGTGCCCCTGCTGCGCCCCCGGCACGAAGCCGGCCCAGATGCCCGATGCGCCTTGAGGCGTCAGCGGGTTCTTGCCGCGGTCCCAGCCGTTGAAGTCCCCGACCACGGACACATACTTGGCCGACGGCGCCCAAACGGCGAACTGCGTTCCCTTCACGTCGCCGCGTGTCACCAAGTGCGCGCCGAACTTCTCATACCCGTTGAGGTAATTGCCCTCGTTGAACAGGAAGAAGTCTTGTTCGCCGAACCAGGAGGGGGGGGGCTTTTGTGTCATGATTGCCGACCGCGGCCAGAGGAAGAGGGGAAGATACCTGGAAGAATTACCGGACAACGACCCCCGAGACCAGAGACTTTCGCGGGAACCGCAGTAGAAGCTGGGAAAAATCTCCGGATGATCGTCAAATATCCGGCTCTGACGAGTGTGCAGGTTATATGCCCTTTTTCGAGAACGAAGGCCCTTCCCATATCGACATGCGACCGGCGGTTCCCAACAGGCTCACACCCAAAGTTGCAATCATCTCATCAAGTCGTGCGATTGCAGAAATAACTTTACAACGCAAAGTTTAATTACTATTCTCTTCCCTCACGGTCGGCTCGGCCCTCGGGTGGCTGACAGGCCGATGAACTTCGACCCCGTTTCCAGAGCCAACATGAATGCCTTCCGAGAACTCGACCGCATCCTTCGGGGCGAACCGATAGGCGAGACGGCGACGCCGTTGCACCTGCGGCCGGTCGTGAAGGTGCTTTTGCTTCTGGCCGTCGCTTACGGCTGCTGCATGGGGAGTTTCGGCTTGTTCGGTCGGGAGGAGCCGGAGTTCCGCCAAGTGGTGGCCTCCGCGGTCAAGGTGCCGGCGTTGTTCTCACTGACGTTGGCCGTGACGTTCCCGTCGCTGTACGTCTTCAACACCCTCCTCGGCACTCGCCTCCACCTCAGCGAGTTGGCCCGCGTCTTGACGTGCGGCATGGCCGTCTTGATTTCCGTACTGGCCGCACTCGGGCCGATCGTCGCGTTCTTCTCGTCGACGACGATCAACTACTCGTTCATCCTCCTCCTAAATGTCGCGGTCTTCACGGTGGCAGGTCTCTTCGGCGTGTCGTTTTTATTCCGGGTACTGGCCCGGTCTCCTGGCGGGTCGGTCGTCGTGACACCGCCGGCCGAAGAAGCCCGATCGGAGTCGCCGCTCCCCGTCGCCCGCCCGGTGAGGGCAGCCAACGTTGGCACGGTCTTCTACGTGTGGCTCGTGGCGTTCGGGCTGGTGGGCGCTCAGATGGCTTGGGTTCTGCGGCCGTTCGTCGGGTCGCCGTTCCTACCGTTCACGTGGTTCCGGGCGCGAGAGTCGTCGTTCTTCGAAGCGGTGTTCAAGTCGCTCCGTCACCTCTTCGGCTTATAACGGCATGAACCCGATCGAACAGGCCATCGCATCGATTCTCGTCGGCTCGCGCGAGTCCGTGGACCGCCGCCGGGCGGTGAGGGCGTGGGTTCTGGCCGTCGGGCTTGGCGGCGGGTTTTACGGCATGGTCATGGGCGCGTTCGGCGGACTGACGCCCGACCGCGTGGTGCAGGTTCTCTATTCGGCAATCAAAGTCCCCATCCTTCTGATGGCGACGACGCTGTTGGCAATCCCGAGCTTTTTCGTCTTGAACACGTTGGCCGGGTTGCGGGCGGACTTCGGCACGGCTGTCCGGGCGGTCCTCGGCACGCAGGCGGCCGTAGCGATTCTCCTCGCGGCCCTCGCCCCGTACACGGCCGTTTGGTACCTGTCGTCGACGGACTATCACGAAGCGACGAGTTTCAACGCCCTGATGTTCGCGATCGCCACGTTCGCCGCCCAGTGGCAACTCCGACAGCGGTATCGCGAACTCGAAGCCCGCAACGCCCGGCACGTGACCCTGCGGCGGGTATGGATCTACCTGTACGCCTTCGTCGGCATCCAGATGGGCTGGTTCCTCCGGCCGTTCATCGGCGACCCGAGCCGCCCGCCGACGTTCCTCCGCCCCGACGCCTGGGGCAACGCCTACGTGGTGGTGGTCGTCACCGTCTGGCGAGCCGTTGTGCACTGAGGAATGGCGGCAGAATTAAAAAGTGTGACAATAGAAGTGTAAGTGCGACAAGCAATTAATAAGGTTTCCTTACAAATTCCTTTCCGCCCGTCTTCAATTCTTCTAAGCTATATTGGAACCGCATCTCTTCGTCGAGGTTCTCCCCATGTTTAAGCGACTTCTCCCCCTCTTGGCCGTGCTGTTGCTCTCGGTCTTCTCCACCGCGGCGGACCCACCTCCACTGAACATCCTCTTCCTCGGTGACGGGGGGCACCACCTGCCGGCCGCCCGCTTCCGGCAGGTGCAGCCCGAGTTGGCGAAGCGGAACGTCACGCTGACCTACACCGAAAAGGTGTCGGACTTGAACCTGTCGACGCTGAACAAGTACGACGGGCTGATGATCTTCGCGAACCACACCGACTGGCAGCCGGAGAACGAGAAGGCGTTGATCGCGTACGTCGAGAGCGGCAAGGGGTTCATCCCGCTGCACTGCGCGAGTTACTGCTTCATCAAGAGCCAGCCGTACATCGACCTGGTCGGGGCGCAGTTCCGCAGCCACACGACCGGCGTCTTCCGCGTCACGGACGTGGCCCCGGACCACCCGATCATGAAGGGCTTTCAGTCGTTCGAATCGTGGGACGAGACGTACACGCACTTCAAGCACAACGAGAAGGACCGCACCGTCCTCGAAGTCCGCACGGCCGACGGCGTGAAGGAGCCGTGGACGTGGGTCCGCACGCAGGGCCAGGGCCGCGTCTTCTACACCGCCTGGGGCCATGACCAACGCACCTGGAGTCACCCGGGCTTCATCGCCCTCGTCGAACGCGGCACCCGGTGGGCGTGCAACAAGGGGTTGGACGAGGCCACCGTTTACGTCGATCGGCCGAAGATGACCGAGTTCGCGAAGGACGCGAAGCCGTTCGAGTTCCAGCCCGCGACGCTGCCGTACTACACGGACAGCAAGAAGTGGGGCACGCAAGGCGAGCCGATCAAGACGATGCAGAAGCCGCTGCCGGCCGAGGAGTCGGTGAAGAACTACGTCACGCCGGTGGACTTCGAGATGAAGCCGTTCGTGACGGAAGAGAAACTCGGCGGCGGCAAGCCGATCGCGATGTGCTGGGACGAGCGCGGCCGGTTGTGGCTGTCGATCACCTACGACTACCCGAACGAGATGAAGCCGGAGGGCGAGGGCCGCGACAAGATCGTGGTCTGCGAGGACACCGACGGTGACGGCGTCTGCGACACGGTGACGACGTTCGCCGAGAAACTGAGCATCCCGACGAGCATCCTCAACGTCCACGGCGGCCTGCTCGTTCACCAGGCCCCGCACACGCTGTTCCTGAAGGACACCGACGGCGACGGCAAGGCCGACGTGAGGCAAGTGCTGTTCACCGGCTGGGGCACCAACGACACGCACGCCGGGCCGAGCAACCTCCGCTACGGGTTCGACAACTGGGTCTACGGCATGTGCGGGTACAGCGGCTTCAACGGCACCGTCAACGACGAGAAGGTGAAGTTCGGCCAGGGCCTGTACCGCATGAAGATCGAGAAAGCGGCCGCCGGCCTGAAGGTGAGTAAGCTCGAATTCCTCCGCTCGACGAACAACAACAGTTGGGGCGTCGGCTTCAACGAGAAGGGCGAACTCTTCGGCAGCACGGCCAACAATTGCCCGCTCGTTCACCTGACGATCCCGAACCGCTATTTCGAGAAGGTTCGCGGCTTGACGCCGGGGGCCCTTCAGAACATCGCCTACGACAACCACGTCGAGCCGGTCGTGAAGGACTACCGGCAAGTCGACTGGCACGGCGGGTTCACCGCCGGGGCCGGGTGCGAGGTCTACACCGCCCGCACCTACCCGCCGGAATACTGGAACAAGGTCGCGTTCATCTCCGAGCCGACCGGCCACCTGACGGCCGCGATGGTGCTGCAACCCAACGGGAGCAGCTATACCGCACGCTACGGTTGGAACCTGTGCGCCAGCCGCGACGACTGGGCCGCACCCATCGACGCCCGCGTCGGCCCGGACGGACACGTCTGGGTGATCGACTGGTACAACATCATCGTCCAACACAACCCGACGCCGCAAGGGTATAAGACCGGTAAGGGGAACGCCTACGAGATCCCGCTCCGCGATAAGAAGTACGGCCGCATCTACCGCGTCGTCTACACCAAGGCGAAGCCGGAACCGCGGGTGAACCTCAAGGACGCCACTCCGGAACAACTCGCCGAAACGCTGAAGCACCACAACCTCGCTTGGCGGTTGCACGCCCAACGGTTGCTCGTCGAGTCGGGCAAGAGCGTTGAAAACCTGAAGGTGATCGAGGGCAAAGTCGCCCTGGAACGTGAGCGACTGAAGAGTAACTCACTGCCCGAACGGCTTCAAGCGTTCCTGCGGATCGCGGATGAACAACCTTCCGCGGAACTCGGTCAACTGTTGGCCACGGCCTTGGGCGATGCCACGACCTACGACGACCCCGCGTTGTCTCAAGCCCTCACCATCGCCGCGGCCGTCCACGACATCCACTTCTTGACTGCCGTGACCGCGAAGCCCGCCCTCTCGGCGGCCGATCTTCGCGTCGTGGAATTCGTGGCGAAGCACTACGCCTCGACCGCGAAGGGCAAGGGCGTCAGCCAGCTGCTGCTCGCACTCGACGGCGCGAAGTCGGCCGACGTGGCCGGGGCCATCGTGAACGGCTTGTCGGCGGGTTCGGCCGGCCGCTCGGAGACTGAGTTGACGGCGGACGCCCATAAGGCGCTCGGCAGCTTGCTCGGCAAGGTATCCCCCACGGCCCGCGGTCGGCTGTTGAAACTCTCGTCGGCGTGGGGCGTGAGGGGATTGGACGCGCAACTGGCGGAACTTTCGAAGGGGCTGTTCGCCACGCTCGCGGATGAAAAGGCCGGGGATGAATCGCGGTCGGAGGCGGCACGGCAGATCATCGAGTTCCAACCGGACAGCGACGACGCGGCGGCCAAACTCGTCGCGGCCGTCACGCCGAAGTCGTCCGCGGCATTCGCGGCCAGCATCTTCGAAACCCTCGCGAAGAGCCAGGCGAAGAACATCGGCCCCGCGGTCGTCGCGAAGTTGAAGGATCTGTCGCCGACGGTGCGGCCGATCGCGCTCCAAGTCGTCCTCGGCCGCCAAGAGTCGGCGAAGGCGTTCCTCGATTCCGTCGAGAAGGGGGAACTCCGCTTCGACTTACTCGCCCTCGATCAGAAGACGGCGCTGGCCTCGCACCCGGTGAAGGAAATCGCCGAGCGGGCCAAGAAACTACTCGCAATGGGCGGCGGGTTGCCGGACGCCAATCGGCAGAAGGTGATCGAGGACATGAAGCCGTTGCTCGCCAAGACGGGCGACGTGGGGTCGGGGAAGAAAGTCTTCGTCGCGCAGTGCGCGAAGTGCCACAAGCACGGCGGTGAGGGGAACACCATCGGCCCGGACCTGACCGGCTTCGGCATTCACCCGAAGGAAGAAATCCTCATCCACGTCCTGGACCCGTCCCGCAGCGTCGAGGGCAACTATAAGGCGTACACCGCCAACCTGCTCGACGGCCGCACCGTTACCGGGCTGCTCGCGTCGGAGACGAAGACGAGCGTAGAATTGATCGACGCCGAGAACAAGCGGCACGCCCTGATCCGTGATGACCTCGAAACGCTGAAGGAGTCGCCGAAGTCGCTGATGCCCGAGGGCTTCGAAAAGACGATCAAGCCGGAGGAGTTCGTGGACCTGTTGGAGTTCCTGACACAGAAGGGCAAGTTCGTGCCGATCCCGCTCGACAAGTTCGCGACGGTCGTCAGCACCAAGGGAATGTTCAACAGCGAGGACGACGACGCCGAGCGGCTGATCTTCAAGGACTGGAAGCCGAAGGAGTTCAACAAGGTGCCGTTCTACCTCGTGGACCCGAACGGCGACAAGCAGAAGAACGCGATCCTGCTCTACAGCACCAGCGGCAACATCCCGCCGAAGATGCCGAAGAGCGTGACGCTACCCTGTAACACGCCCGCTAAGGCGATCCACCTGCTGTCCGGGGTGGCGGGATGGGCGTCCCCTTACGGCGAAAAGGGCAGCGTGAGCTTGATCGTCCGCCTGAACTACGCCGACGGCAAGTCGGAGGACCACGAGTTGAAGAACGGCGTTCACGTGGCCGACTACATTCGCCGCGTGGACGTGCCGGAGAGTCAGTTCGCGTTCCCGCTGCGAGGGCAGCAGATCCGCTACCTGAGCGTGTCGCCGAAGCGGCCGGACGCGATCAAGAGCATCGAGTTGGTGAAGGGGGCGGATAGCACGGCCCCGGTCGTGATGGCCGTGACCATCGAGACACCTTAAGGAAGATGAAGGGGTGAACGGGTGACACGGTGAAGGGGTGAAGAAACCAAGTCTTCTCACCCCTTCACCGTGTCACCCGTTCACCCCTTCAGGCTTTCTTCTTCCGCGTCGCCTTCGGTTTGGGCGGTGGTGGCGGCGGGGCACCGAACAGCACGTCGTTCGGCCGCAGGATGCGATCGAGTACCCAGCACCCGCGGGCGTGGCTGGCCTTCTCGGTGGTGTGCTTCTCCGTCCCGCGTAGGTGCCGCAAGACCGCCTCCGAATCGCAATCGGCGTCCAGCAGTGCGTCGGCGAGGATCGGCATTCGATCGAAGGCCCGCTCGTCGTCAATCCCCTTCGCCAAGCCGATCACGGTGTCGGTCCGCCAGGCGTCCTCGAAGCGGTAGTCGCCGAACGGGTTGCCGACCAGTTCGTGGAGGAACCGCCCCAGGGCTTTCCGGACGGCCCGGTCGGCCACGTCCTCGTCTTCCAACCCCCGCGTCTGCCCCTGTTCGTCGGTCCGGCGGACGATCTCCTCGGCCTTGGCGATTTCGAGCCGCTTGTTCTTCGCCCCCGCCGACAAGTCGGCGAGTTCGTCCCCCTGCTGTTTCAACCGCAGGGCCGTGGACGCCGCCCGCGCACAGTTCGCCCGGGCGAGCAGGGCGTCTTCAATCCCGCTCGCGGTGCGCAGGGTAGTTTCGCGGTTCGGGTCCGCGAACAGGGTTCGCACAGCTGCCACCGCTAGTTCGACCGGTTGTTCCGCCAGCGAGACGGCTTGCACCGCGTACCGGCCGGCGGCGACGAAGAGCGGGAACGCCGGGGCGATCTGGTTCGGCCGCGTCAGGACGGGTTCGTCGACGTCGCCGATCATCGCCGGCCGAACGAGGTCTTCGGTTTCCGTCCGCACCCGGGCGAGGAGGGCGGGCAGGCCGTCGTCCAGGTCGGCCACCCACTTCTCGGCCATCGCCGGCGTCAAGGTTTCCGCCTGCCGTTCGACGAACTCGACAGCGTCGCGCAACTTCCCTTCCGGGATCACGTCCCACCGGCGGCGGAGGAACGCCGCGGCCAGGAGCCGCCACCGTCTCGGGGTGAACCGCGGCTCGACGTGGGCGAGCATGTCGTCGGGTTGCGTACCCGTCAGCCAATCCTGTTCGGTCATGTCGAGGCTCAGTAAGTTCGGCACGCCATGAATGTGGCATGATCGGGGAGGGCCGACCAAACCGCCCGCCCGCCCGACTCGTATTCCAGTCAAAGCCCTCGCCCCCTTAGGGGCGGGGCACCGGGGAAATCCCCACGCGGAAGAGTAATTATCCGCCGCAATTGCTACCATGATACGAAACGGAATTGTCCCGAACGTCAGTTTGCGAACTCCCCGGTGAAACCCTTCACCCTCGGACGGGGATCGGGTATACCTACAAAACGGACGCCGACCGCGAGGGCCGGGACAGACCATGCGCACACTACCAGTGTACTGGCACGAGGGGATGTTCCTCCGTCCGCACCACTTCCAGGCGTCGGACCGGTTCTGGACGGACTACACCCGGCAGTCGAGCCGGTGGGATTCGCCGTACAACTGGGGCATCCGCCGCATCGACATCGACCAGAACGCCCTCAAGACCTACTCGTTCGTCGTCCACTCCCTCCAGGCCCGGATGCGGGACGGGGCGATCGTCCGCGTCCCGCAGGACTGCAACCTGGGCGAAATCAACCTGCGGAACGCCTTCGACCAGCAAGACCTCGTGGAAGTCTTGTTGGCCGTGCCGACGCTGGAAGTCGGCCGCAGCAACGTGGGCGGGACGAATGAGGTGGACAAGCGGTTCCGCGTCGAGACCGACGGCCGCGTGCCGGACGAGAACGACGGTAAGAACGAACGGCCGCTCCAATTCCGCCGCCTGAACCTGGCCCTCTTACTCACGGGCCAGGACACGGCCGGATACGAGACGCTCCCCATCGCCCGCCTCACGCGGTCGCTCCAGGGGGAGACAGCACCCATCCTGGACCGTGCCTTCATCCCGCCGGTTCTGGCGACCGAAGCGTGGCCGGAACTCCGCAGCGAGATCCTCCAGCCGATCTACTACAAGATCGGGGCGAAGGTGCGAGACCTCGGCGGGACGGTGCGGGACCGGGAAATCAACTTCCACGAGACCGACTCGAAAGCCCGCCTGATGCTCGAGCAGGTTCACATGCTCAACCAGGCGGCGTCCGTCAGCCGGTTGCTGGCCCGGACCGACGGCCTGCACCCGCTCGTCGCGTTCACGGAGTTGTCCCGGTTGGTCGGGCAGTTGGCGATTTTCGGCCCGGACCGCTCGTGCCCGGAACTGGTGGACTACGACCACGACGACCTCGCCAACGGGTTCTTCGAGTTGAAGCGGATTCTAGACCAACTGTTGAACATGATCGGGGCCAACCAGGAGTTCTACCAACGGGCGTTCAGCGGCCACGGGCTCCAGATGCGAGTCACGATGGACGAACCATGGCTGGCGGACAAGTGGTTGATGTTCGTGGGCGTGGAGTCGAACCTGGCGCGGGGGGAAGTCATCTCCCTGCTGACGAGCGGGCAGATGAACATGAAGATCGCGTCGCCAGAGTCTGTGGCCGGCGTCGACCGGGTCGAGACCGTGTACTCGAAGGGCCACCGCGGGATGGACTTCCGGTACGTCGCCGACCCGCCGAAGGTGCTGCCGCAAACGAACAAGGACACGTTCTTTTCCATCGCGCGGAACCCCGACGAGTGGCCGCTCGTGCAGACGAGCCGAAAGGTCGCGATCCGGCTGAACGAACGACTGTTAGCCGGCGACCTCGAAGGGAAGCGGGAAGTCTGCTTGAAGGGCGTTCCCAACAAGCAACCGATCCTCCGGTTCACACTGTACGTCGTTCCGAAGGCGTAGCCGCGCCCCCGGCGGCAACCGCACTCTCTGGATGCAAGACCCCATGGGCAACGACCTCACCGGCCACGTTTTGGAAGTGATCGACTACGGGCTGAACCTGAAGGGCCGGGTGCTCCGGAGCGAGAATGTTCTGCTCGACGCCGAGAACGCCCGGTTGATTCAAATGCTCTGGGCCAACGCCGGGGTCGGCGGCCACCCCGAATACGGCGACCGCGTGCTCCGGCCGGTCGTGCCGGAGAACACCGACTTCCTCGGGGTGCGGTACGCGCTGGCCTGTTGGCTCGACGAGATCTTCATCAACGACGTGTCCCAAGCAAACACCGATTGGTCCCGCCGGTGGCAGGAGAAGTCGCTGGAGGCCCAGATTTACGGCGGCGGTCAAGAGCGGGCGTGGCGGTTCTGGGTCCAGGCCGGGTTGGCCATTCAGCGGCCGGCGGCCGAAGCCGTCGAGCCGTTCTTGTGGTGTGTCATGCTGGGGTTCCGCGGGGCCCCGTCCACCCTCAGCCCGCCCCAGTGGGTGGAAGAGGCGCGGAACAAGGTGATGCAGAACCGCAAGCGCGAGTTGGCGCTCCCCGCCGAGTTGGGTCTCAAAACGAACGTCCCGGCCCTGCGCGGCCGCGACCGCTTCCGCGCGGCCGGCCGCGTGCTCTTGCTCATCGTGGCGCTCGCCATTTTCGTCGGCTCGGCCGTTCTCGCGAAATATCTTTCCACCGACTAACCTCCCTCGGGTCGCGATGCAAACCCTTATCCAACTGTTCGTCGCCTTCGTCAACGGGATTCGCAGTAGCGTCGGTCTGGTCCTCCCGATGTTCGCGGAGGCGGCCGACTTCCGGTCGTGGCCACGGTGGGTCAAGTTTCTCGTCCACGTCATTGCCCTCGGCTCGATCCTGTACGGGCTGTACTGGCTGAACAACCACTGGCCCTTCATCCAGAAGTTGTTGAAGTCGAAGGCCACGGTGGACGTCCAGAAGGTCTACCTGCCGCTCATCTTCGTGCTGATTTACGTCCTGAGTTGGCTCGGCTACTTCTGGTGGAAGTTGTTCAACCGCGGCGACGCGGCCGAGTACCCGGACATCGCGGCGGCGTGGGCCGACGCGACCCGCAAACTGACCCAGGCCGGCATCGCGCTCGGCGACGCGCCGCTGTACCTGATCGTCGGCCACCCGTCGTCCGGCGACGACGCGCTGTTCCTGGCCGCCGGCAAGCGAGAATTGGTCCGCGCGCCCCTGGCCGTGGATTCGCCGCTCCGCGTCTTCGCCAGCCCCGACGCCATCTACGTCTGTTGCGCCGGGTGCTCGACGTGGGGGGCGTTCGTCACGGCCTTGACGTCGCCCGAGGTGAGCGGCGTACTCGACGCGGGGGACTCGACGGACGCGGGCAAGACCATCACGCCGGGGCAGGCGTTGCAGGGCGTGGACGAGAAGGTGCAGGAAGAGTTCTACCGCCTGCTGCAAACGCAGAGTGACCGGCCGCTCACCGCCGAGGAAGACGCCCGGTTGCGGGAACTCGGCGACATGATCCAGACGACCAAGGCGGGCGGCATCCGCCGCGTGTCGCTCTCGAACGAGACCCTCAGCGTCGGCCCGCGGCGACTGGCGTACCTGTGTCGGTTGATCGTGCAGGACCGCCGCCCGTGGTGCCCGCTGAACGGCATGATGGTCCTGCTGCCGTGGGGGGCACTCGACTCCGACGAAACCTGCCGGACCGCCCTGAGCGTCCTGTCGGCCGACCTGTCCGTTGCCCGGGCGACCTTCCGCCAGCGGTACTCGCACTTCGTTCTGGTGTGCGACCTGGAACAGGCCGACGGCTTCGACGAATTCCGTCTGGGGTTCTCGAAGGTCTCGAAGGAGATGCTCAAGCAGCGGATCGGTCAGCGGTTGCCGCTGGTCCCCGACCGCCCGGCCGAGGATGTGCCCGCGGTGATGGAACAGGTGGCCGATTGGATTCGGTTGAACGTGCTGGCCGCGTGGGTGATGAAGTTCCTGCGGCTGGAGTGGCCGCCGGAAGCCCGCCGCGCGACCACCTTCATCCCCGGGTTCAACCAGAAGCTCTTCCAGTTCTTGCACGATCTGTTCGTCCGCGGGCCGCGCCTCGCCCGCATCTTGTCACGCGGCCTGCCGGTTGAGGCCACGGCCTTGCCGGGCGACACGGTGGCAGCCCTGCCGCTGGTCGCCGGCTGCTACCTCGCCGCGACCGGCCGCGACGAGAAGCACCAGGCCTTCGTGCCCGGCGTGTTCCAGCGCATGGTGGAAGCCCAGAGCGCGGTCAGTTGGTCGGCCGAAGCGGTGAGCGAGGACCGTGCGTACTCGCAGTGGACGGGCCTGCTGTACATCGCGGCGGTACTCCTTCTGGCGATCTCGGGCGGGGTCGTTTACTTGCAATTCTTCAAGACGTGATCGCGACTCGATCGGTGGGAAACCAACGAGCCGCCCGATCCTTCGGGCGGCTCGTTCGCGTTCGAACGACCTCAATAGGTCAACTGCGTGTTGAGGAAGAAGTTCGTCCCCGGGCGGTACAGGGCCGGCGCACCGGTCAGGATGTTCGCTGCGATCGGGTCAAGGTGTTCGCGGTACAGTTTGTTGCCGATGTTTTCGACGCCAGCGGTAACCAGGAAGTTCTTCCGCACCTGCCAGAAACCGCGGATGTCGAAGGTCGTGAACCCAGGGGTCGTGAACTCGCCGAGGCTCGTCGCGACGGCGTTCTGGCCGTTCACGATGCGGGCGGCGAACTCGATCTGCCACTTCGGGATGTCTTGCGTGCCGTGGATCCGAATCCCGAGGCGGGTTTCCATCGGCGGCATTTGCGGCAACGGTTCCGTCTCGGTCGCGAACGCCCCGGTCACGGGATCCTTGCGGCGACTGCTGGTCACGAGGGAGCCGTTCGGGGAGGGTGTATTTCGCCGATTGTCCACGTGGGTCTGGTCAATCCCCTGCACGTAACTGAGGGTGGCGAACGGCGAGAGCCAGCGGGTGACGTTGGCCTGGAGGTACATTTCCGTCCCGGCCAGGGTGGCCAGGTCCGTGTTCGAGAAAACAACCTGCGTCAGGCCGCCGGACGTTTGGTTCGCGTCGTACGTGATGTAGTCGTTGATGAGGGCGTAGAAGCCGCTCACGCCGGCCTTCAGGTATTCTGTGTCGTACCGCAGGCCCACGTCGAACTGGTTCAGCCGCTCCTTCGACAGGTTCGGGTCGCCGATCAAGCGGCTCGTGCCCTGTTGCAGCACACCGATGAACGGCCCGGACGAGTACAGTTCGGTCAGCGTCGGGGCGCGTTCCGAATAGCCGTAGCCGAGGAACAGGGTGGTCGTGTCCGACACCTTGTAGTCCATCGTCGCGAACGCGGCGAGCAAGAGGAACTCGCGGCTCAGACCCCGCTGGGCCGCTGCCGGGTCGGTCGAGTAAATGCTCGGGTCTACCGTCAATCGGTTCGACCCGGGGACCCCTTGTGCCTGCCCGAACAAGTCGATGTTCCCGGTGATGAGCCGCGGGTCGCTGGTCGTCCGCACGCCGTCGATGCGAGCACCCGACTTGAGTTTGATGGACTCGCCGATCGGGAGGAAACTTTCAAGGAACAGACCGGGGTTCACACTCTCCGAATTCGGGATCGACTGGGTTTGAACGAGGGTCCGCGAACCGTCGGACGTTGGGATCGGCGGCAACCCGGCCGGTTGCGGGCCTTGAAGGATCTGGATGTTTTCCGTCAATCCCTGGCCGAAGACGTTCAGGTCGGTCCCGAGGGTGACGGTGAGTTCGTCCTTCAAATTCCCCCACTGCCCGGCAAGCCGGTACCCGATGGACCGCTCGCCGAACCGGGTCGTGGACTGGTCGTAAAGCTGATACCCGCCCCCCGGAATGGTCCCGGCCGGGGTGATGAACGGCTGGTTGAAGGCGTTGTTGAGCAATCGGTTGACGAACGCCTGCTTCGACCCGCTCTTGGTGTTGCCGCTGGACGCGGTGGTGTTGTACCAGAGGTCGGCCGTGGCCTGGTCGAACGGCCCGAAGTTGCGGGCCAGGATTCGCGTGCTATACGCCTCGGTGTCGGCGGTGTCGACGTCGAAGTACAGGCCGGGGAACTCGAGGTTGTTCTGGAAGCTGCGGATCGCCTTGATTTCAATCGACAAGTCGTCGCGGAGGTCGAAGCCGAGGCCCGCGCTGAAGTTATTCGCCTGGTAGCTGGACGGGACCACGATCCCGTTGCCGGCGTGGTAGTCGCTCCCCTGGAGGACGTTGTAACTACCACGGAAGCCCCAGTCCGAGCCGGCGGCACTCACGACCTGCAGGCCGTTGTACTGACTGCCGTTTACCTGGTAGCCGAGGGCCGTCGACCCGTGGTACTCGGTCCCGGTGGACCCGGCTTGCGCCCGCGGAGTGTTCAGAGTGTTGATGTTGATGTACCCGAACGCCGGCCCGAGGAGGGTGGTGTACGGGCCGCGGATGACTTGCACGTCGCGGATCTGGGCCGGGTAGAACTTCGACACCGGGGTGTCGAGGTCGAGGCGGCCGGGGAAGTACGGCACGCCGTCGCCGAGGGCGTAGTATTGGCCGTTCCGCAAGCCCCGGAGGCGGGGGTCGCTCACGATCGCGTTCCGCCGGGACACCTCAACGCCGGACGCCTGGTCCGACTTACTGAGCAGGCCGGACAGGTCCGGGGCGTTCAACGCCTGGGCCGGTTGCTGGCCGCCGGCCGCGGAGACGGCGGGGGCCTGTTGCCCCGGAGCAGCTTCCGCGTTGATGTTCACGACGCTGGAGCTCCCCCCTGCGGGCGGGGAGGCCGCGGCGGGTGCCGGGGCCGGTGCCGCGGCGGGTGCCGGAGCAGGTGCCGGGGCCGTCGGAGTTGTCCCCCCACCCGTTTCGGGAATATTAAGTTGCGCGGGGATGAGAACCCCCTGGGGCGATTTCGGCAGATCGATCGGCACCACGGCCGGAAGCGCAGTCAAGTTCGCCGGTGATCGGGGCAAGTCGGCCGGGGACTGTCCTAACACGGCATTTGCACCGAGTAGTCCTCCGAGTCCGATGCAACCCGCGACGACGTTCCACTGGAACCGTTTCATGAATAATCCCCCGGACGCGATGATGCCGCCGTGACTTACTCGGTTAATCGGGTCGTTAAAGCCAAAAAGTTCAAACAAATTGTTAGATGTGGAGTAATCGGCGAATTCCGCGTAGACGGCACAATCAGAACAATCCCCCAACCCCCCAGGCGTTCGAGGATTTGAGTCGAAAAATGAATGGATGGGATTCTTGGGACATTTTCGCCGAGTGGGAACTCCTATCGTGTGCGACCGCTTATGCCGAGCGGCTTCGGGTAACAATCCGATCGCTCTCGGGCGAGAGTCGGCTTTTCTTGAAACCCCTTTCCCCGCCCGTAAACTTCCGTCACGTTCTCTTACCTCTTCCCCCTTTCCGAGGCGGCTCATGGGCTTTCATCAGACTTCCACGCACAAGAACGGCAAAGGCAGTTTCCACCAAATCGGCCTCGTCCGCGGACAGTTCGGCAACGTGCCCGAGGCGAAATGGATTCCCTTCCTGCAAGAGAGCGGCTTCGACGGCTGGGAAGAAGCGTCGTGGGAACTCGACCTCCGTAGATGCGACACCGACGAAGGGGCGGCCGCCTACGCCAAGGAACGGGTCGAGTTGGCCAAGAAGCACGGCCTCGAAATCTTCACCGTCGCCACGCACCTGCAAGGGCAAGTCCTCGGCGACGAGCCGAGCGCCAAGACGCTGAACTTCTGTAGCGGCAAGGGCGAGGCGAAGGCCGCGTACAAGGCGTGGCGGGCGAGCTGCAAGAACCCGCCACGGACCGACCCGTACTTCGTGCCAGAGGAAGTCGGCAAACTCATCCACGCCGAGGCGAAGAAAGACCTGGAAGCGTGCGTGCGATACGCCGGGCACCTGAGCAAGTTGCAAGGCCGCAAGGTCGCACTGCCGGGGTTCGTCGGCAGCCCGGCCAACTGCTGGAGCCACTGGTTCCTGTTCCCGCCCCTCCCCGGCGAGATCGAAGGTTACAAGCTGCCGGACGTTCGCGAACTGTCGCTGGAACTGCTCGTCGAGCGATTCGGCCCGGTCTGGAAGATGTGCAAGGAGTACGGGGTGACGTTCGACTTGGAGTGCCACCCGTCGGAACGCGCGATGGGCGACATCGAGAGCGCCGGCGATTACATCAACTACATGAACAAGGCCGGGTTCGAGGGCACGGTCGGCTTCAACCTCGACGGCTCGCATATGGAATGGCAGAACGTCAGCGTGATCGACTTCATCCGCGAGTACCCGGAGTACATCCACTGTGCCCACGTCAAGGGCGTGTGGGTGGCCCGCGAGCACTGCCGGGCGGGTCGGCTCGGTGGCCACCGCAACATGGGCCACTGGGCCAACGGCTGGAACTTCGTCACGGCCGGCACCGCCCGCGACGCGAACAGCCTGGAGGACATCTTCATCGAGTTGAACCGCGTCGGCTTCGACGGGGCGGTGAGCATCGAGTGGGAGGACAACGACGCCGACCAACTCGCCGGCGCGAAGGCCGCCCTCGCAAACTGCCGCAAGGCCGACCTGCCGCCGAGCGGGATGAAGCACGACGAGATGCTGAAGGGGTAACCATTCTGGCGGAGCGCGGCTGACCCCGCGCTCCGCTTCGCTACACGATCACTTCAACACGCCCAACTTCTTCCCCACCTCCGTAAACGCCGCGATCGCCGCGTCGATCTGTTCCTCGGTGTGGGCCGCCGACACTTGCAGCCGAATGCGGGCTTGGCCGTGCGGCACAACGGGAAAGCTGAAGCCGATGACGTAGATGCCACGGGTGAGGAGTTCGTCGGCCATCTTCGACGCGACCGCGGCGTCGCCGAGCATCACCGGCAGGATGGGCGTTGGGCCGGGCTTGATCGTAAAGCCGGCCGCCTCCAGGCCGCTCCGCATTCGCTTTGTGTTCGACTTACTCTTCGTTCGCAGTTCGCCACTCGTCTCGACCAACTCGATTGCCTTCATGCCGGCGGCGACAAGGGACGGAGGCACACTGTTGCTGAACAGGTACGGCCGCGAACGGTTCTTCAGCCAATCGACGATCTCGGCGGACGCCGCCGTGAAGCCGCCGCTGGCCCCGCCGAGCGTTTTGCCGAGCGTGCCGGTGATGATGTCGATGCGGTCCAGCACGCCGAGTTCTTCCGCCCCGCCGCGGCCGTTCGCCCCGAGGTGGCCGGTGCCGTGGCAGTCGTCGATGGCCACGATGGCGTCGTACTGGTCGGCGAGATCGCAAATCTCCGGCAGCTTCGCCAGGTCGCCGTCCATGCTGAAGACACTGTCGGTGAAGATCATCTTGAAGCGGCAGTTCTTCGCCTCTTCGAGCTTCGCCTTCAGGTCGGCCATGTCGCTGTGCTTGTAGCGGAAGCGTTGGGCCTTGCAGAGCCGCACGCCGTCGATGATGCTGGCGTGATTGAGTTCGTCCGACAGAATCGCATCCTGGTCCGACAGCAGCGGTTCGAAGAGGCCACCGTTCGCGTCGAAGCAAGAGATGTACAGAATGCTGTCGCCCTTGCCGAAGAACTTCGCGATCTGCTGTTCGCACTGACGGTGGATGGACTGCGTCCCACAGATGAAGCGGACCGACGACAGACCGTAACCCCACTCCTTCAAGCCCTTCTCCGCGGCCTCCACCACTTGCGGATGGTTGGCGAGGCCGAGGTAGTTGTTCGCGCAGAAGTTGATGACCTCCCGCCCGTTGACGGTGATCGTCGATTTCTGCGGCGTCTCGATCCGCCGCTCGGCCTTGTACAAGCCCTTCGCCTTCAGGTCGGCCAGTTGGTCGCGAAGGTACTCAGTCAATTTCGCAGACGGCATCACAGGGTCTCGGCTCAGAGGAGTGTTTTTTTTTCCGGGTGAAGGTCGAGAGGTTGCGCGACGGCGGCGGGTGCGGTGGCCAGAGCCTTCCGCTTCCGCCACTCCCGCCAGCCCTTCCAGAGCAGCGGGGCGATCGAAACGAGAATTACGGTCGCGGCCAAGATGTCGATGTTCTTCGCCCAGGTGAATTCGGGCTTGCCGAGAGCCTTTTGGAAGATCGGGTCGGCCAAGTCGATCACGAAGTAGCCGAAGAGCAACATGCTCACGACCCAGGCGATGCCGCCGACGACGTTGAACACGAGGAACTTGCGGTAGTTCATCTTCGCCGCCCCGGCGACGACCGGCACGAACGTCCGCACGATCGGCATGAAGCGAGCGAAGATAATCGACTTGCCGCCGTGCCGCTCGAAGAATTCGCGGGCAGTGGTGAGGTATTCCTGCTTGAAAAACCGGCTGTCTGGGCGGTTAAATAACGCCCCGCCTGCCTTCGCACCGATGCCGTATCCGACCGTGTCGCCGATGATAGCAGCGACGCTAAGGGCGGCCATTAGAAGGCCGATGTCCCAGTTCGCGAGTTTCGGACTCGCGACAAGACCCAACACCACTAGCAGCGAATCGCCCGGTAGCAGGAAGCCGATGAGCAGGCCGGTTTCCGTGAAGACGATGACGCACACGGCGGCGAACGCGGCCCAGAACACGCCCGGTTGGTTGAGGGCCGTCTTGAACTTCTCCGGGTCGGAGAGGTTCCGCGGGTCGATGATCGTTAAGAGGATGTCCCAGAATCGAGCGAAGAAATCCCCCATCCGTGGCTCCCTACAGAATGTCGCGGTCCAGTCTAAGTTAGGAAGTGCCGGGCGTTCGGGCACTTCTTTCGGCCGAGAGTATCCCACATCGCGAAGAGTTCGGGAAGGGCTTCTGGCGCGTTCCCCACCACTCAAATCCTGAAACCCCTTCGCACCGCGGCCGCCCTTCCGGTACACTGTGCCGGTCCGCGAAACCTTGCGGGGTCTTCGCCGGTCGGTACAACCCATACAGTAATGACTACTCCCGTTGCGTGAAAGGAATCCACACCATGAACCGCCGCCGCACGCTCCTCGCGACCGCCGGACTGCTCATCGTCCCCGGCATGACGCTAGCGTTCTTCAACCGCCCGTATTGCCCGCCAGTCCACTGGGTCGGCCACCCAGTCCCGGTCTACGTTCTGCCGGTCGATCCGTGCGTTTGCCCCGCTCCGATTCCGGCCCGGCTCGCGGATTGCCCGCCGGCAATGAACCCGCCGCCGACCCCGCTCAACCCGCCGAAGGTGATGGAGAAGACCGAAGCCCCGCAACCGAAGACCGTCAGCCCGGCTGCGGCCGCCGAGCCGATGCCGGACAAGCCGAAGGTCGAGAAGGTGGAACCGCCGAAGGGCGAGTTGGCGATCCCCTCCCCGGCCGTCCCCGAGACGCCGGTCGAGAAGCCCAAGCCGAAGACACCGGAACCCGCTCCGGTGCCTGCGCCCGCCCCGCTGACCATGCCGCCCATCGACGTAACCCCGGCGAAGCCGAAGAAGGACGAACCGCCGAAGGAATTGACTCCGAAGATCGACCTAACGCTGCCGAAGAAGGAAGAACCGCCGAAGGAGTTGGCCCCGAAGATCGACCTGACGCTACCGAAGGTTGACGTGCCATCGCCGAAAGTCGAAACGCCGCCCAAGCAGGACATCCCAACGCTGATCCTGCCGGTGACCGGCGAGCAACCACCAAAGAAGCTGGACATCCCTACGCTTCCCCCTCTGACGTTGCCGAACGTCTCGGAATCGAAGTACACGCCAGTGGACGCACCGAAAGTCCGCGTAATCCCCGTCGAGGGTCGGCGGTCGGCCGGGAACCAGACGGTCAGTCTTTACAACTACACCGACCACCCGCTCGAACTCCAGATCGACGGTAAGGCGACGCAGGTGCCGGCCAAGTCGCTGGTGTCGCTGTCGTTGCCGGACAGCTTCGCCTGGAAACTGGGCGAGAAGTCCGAGACGGCCACCATCCCGTCCGACGCGGCCGGGCTGAGCATCGTCATCCAGTAACCCGCAGAACCGCCGCTCCCCCGGCGGTTCTTTTCTTTCACCCCGGGGAGTAGTTCGGATGCCTCTGAATCGTCGCTCGTTTCTCGCCGCCTCGGCCGCCGGCCTCGCGGCCGCAAGTCACCCGTCGGTCGCAAACGCCGCAGACACGAAGCCGAAGGTGCGGAACCCCATCGGCGTCTCGACCTACTCGTTCTGGCAGTTCAAGAACGCCGACCTCCGCAGCATCGAGAAGTGCATCGACCTCGCGGCCGAGATGGGCTTCGACGCCGTGGAGATTCTGCACCGGCAGATGACCGACGAGTCGGACGGCACTCTGCAAAAGATCAAGAGACACGCCTTCGTCAACGGCTTGTCGTTGTGCGGATTCTCGACGCACCAGGGGTTCCTCTCGGCGTCGAAGGAGACGCGCCAGAAGAACGTGGACCTGACGATCAAGCAGATCGAACTCGCCTACAAGATGGGCATCCCCACGATGCGGGTGAATACCGGCAGGTGGGAGACGAGCAAGAACTTCGATGAACTGATGAAGAACAAGGGCATCGAGCCGCCGACCGCGGGCCACACCGAGGAAGAAGGCTTCGGTTGGGCCATCGACAGTCTGACCGCGTGTCTGAAAACGGCCGAGAAGTGCGGCGTGACACTCGGCCTCGAAAACCACTGGGGCCTCGGCCGCACGCCGGAGGGCGTCCTGCGGATCGTGGACGCGATCAAGTCGCCGTGGCTGCAAGTGACCCTCGACACGGGCAACTTCCTCGAAGACCCCTACGACAAGTTGGAGAAGCTCGCCCCGAAGACGGTGCTCCTTCAAACGAAAACGTACTACGGCGGCGGCACGTGGTACACGCTCGACCTCGACTACGACCGCATCGCGAAGATCATGCGGAAGGCCAACTACAAGGGCTACGTCTCGCTCGAATTCGAGGGCAAGGAAGACGCACGAACGGCCGTGCCGAAGAGTCTGGAGTTGCTGCGCAAGGCGTTCGGCTAACGACAGCGGATGTCGTGGTACTCTAGCGGGTACTCGAAGTCTTTCCGAAGCGGGTGGCCGACCCAGTCGTCGGCCATCAGGATACGCCTCGGGTCGGGGTGGCCGGTGAAGCGGATGCCGACGAGGTCGTACACCTCGCGTTCGTGCCAGTCGGCCGTCCGCCATAGGTGGCTGACCGTCGGCACTTCGGGCAGTTCTCCCGTCACGCCGTCCTTCCATCGCGGGAGGATCACCTTCAGAGTGAACCGTCGGCCGGGGAACGCGACGCTCGACAGGTGGTACACGACTTCCAAGTGCGGTTCGAAGCCGGCCTTCGCGACCTTCTTGGCGTCCGTCTCCAGATAGTCCACGCCAGAGATGTTATTCAACAGGTCGAACCGCAGTCGTGGGTCATCGCGGAGAAAGCGACAGACCTCGACCAACGCGACGACTTCAACAGTCGTCGGCTCGCCGGCCGAAACCGTGCCGGGAAACTGTTGAAGCAGCAGCGCATGAACGTCCGCAGATGTCATCTCACCCCTCACGCCTTCGCAGGTTTCGCCTGTTCCTTCTGAGCCTTTTGCGCTTCCAGCGTCTTCTCCGGCGTGCCGTACTCGTCCGGCAACTGCACGCGGCCGGTGCGTGTCGGCACAAGCAGTGGGTCCGCGGTCGGTTCCTTGGCGATCGTTTTCATCGTGCGAATCTTGTCCTGCACCCGCATCAGACCTTCGAGCAACGCCTCCGGTCGCGGCGGGCAGCCGGGCACGTAAACGTCCACCGGCACGACGAGGTCCACGCCCTTCACGACGTTGTAGCCGTACTTGTAGTACGGCCCGCCGCCGCAGGTGCAGGCGCCCATCGCGATCACGAACTTCGGGTCGGGCATCTGGTTGTACAGTCGCCGCACGCGCTCGGCCATCTTCAGGTTGACGGTGCCGGCCACGACCATCAAGTCCGCCTGCCGCGGCGTCGCCCGGAACGCTCCGGCCCCGAAGCGGTCGATGTCGTACCGTGGCCCGCCGACGGCCATCATCTCGATGGCGCAGCACGCGAGGCCGAACGTCATCGGCCACAGCGACGACTCGCGCGCCCAATTGATGGCGCTGTCGAGACTGGTGACGACGAAGCCGTCTTCGAACCGGTTGCCGAGGAGTGGGGGCATCAAACGACCTCCGATTCGACGTGTGGAACTCGTGCGGTTTCAGCGACGGATACCGGCTCGTGCGATTCCAGGCTCCGGACCCATTCCAGGTCGCCACGCTTCCAGAGGTAGGCGAAGCCGACAAGCAGGATGGCGAAGAAGACCAGCATCTCGAAGAACGCGAACTGCGCAAACGCCTGGGCCGCCGCTGCGTCCGGCAGTCGCAATTGACCCGGTGTGAGACGGTTGGCGATCTCCACCCGTTGCGGCTCACTTAGGGATGGGTCGGCCAGTTGGTTCGCGCTGCCGAAGACGACGGCCCACGGGAAGAAGAACGCGATTTCCACGTCGAAGATCACGAACAGCAGGGCCACGACGTAAAATCGCAGATCGAACTGCACCCACGCCGGGCCGACCGGCTCTTCGCCGCACTCGTAGGCCTCGCCCTTCTCGGCCGTCGGCTTGTCCGGCCGCACGAACCAGCCGACGACGAGGTTCGCCGACAGCAACATCGCGCCGACGGTCACGAACACGAGCAGGCAAACGACGAGTGCGGTCATACCTTCGTCCACACGGGCAGGCTGATCTTCTTCGACTCGTGGACGGCGGTCGGGTTGAGCGTGTCCTGCCCCCACGCCACCGCGAGCGGCAGTTTGGCGTAATCGACGACGCAGCCGTCGCGGGTGTAGCAACTGATGTCGTGGTTCGACCCCATGAAGATGCAATCGACCGGGCACGGGTCCACACAGAGCGCACAGAACATGCACTTCGTGTAGTCGATCTTGAAGCCCGTCACCATGAACCCCTTCGCGGGCGGCGGGGCCTTCTCCTTGTCGATGTAAATGCAATCGACCGGGCACGCGCGGGCGCACTTGTCACAGCCGATGCAGGTCGTCAGGTCGAAGCGGTGGTAGCCGCGGTACCGCGGGCGGATCGGAACAGGCTGTTCCGGGTACGCGAACGACGTGGTGAACGGCTTGCGGCGATAGGTCTGGAGGAAGGTCGAGAGGGTCACGAACATGCTGGACGCGAGAGTCGATGTCGCGCGGCCGACGTTGCGAAGCCAGTGAATCATCGGCGTCTCCTCTCGTGCGAGCGAGCACGCCGATGATTCTACCAACAAATCGACTACTGGACGCCCGAGATCCGCTGATCGGTCACGTGCGGGATGTGCTTCCAACTCGTGCGGAGGGCCAACTTCTTCACAAGCTCCGTCTTGTACTGGCCGGCGGGCATGCTATCGGCCGGCTTGGACTCAAGCGGGGCATCGACGAAGTACTGGGCGAACTCGTCGCCGGTCGCCGTTTCGTGGACGACGACGGTCGCGCTCGACTGGCCCATGTACATGTTCCGGCCCGTCCCCGGTTCGTACAGGTTGAAGGCCGTGATCGTCATTTCCAGGGTGTACTCGGCCCCGAGTTCCTTGCCGATGTCGGCGGCGTTCATCGACCGCCAGCTCGGGTGCGACGCCTTGTATCGGTCGAGCTTCGTCTGGTTGACGACCGTGACGTGCGGCTTCTTGTCCTTCGTCTGCTCGTCGAACATGCGGACCATCGCCGACGTGATGTCGCGGTCCAGCCCGGCGAATTCCAGGCTGCCGACGGGCGAGTTCACGAGCACGGCGACCACGACTTCGCGTTTGTCCTTCTTCGGCTCAAACGCCTTCGCCTCGGCCGGGGCGCGCTGGTCGCCCCGGAAGAGGAAGTAGCTGAGCGACGCCGGATCGCACCCGGCCCCGGCCAACAGAAGAATCGCCATGACGCAGCCGCGGCGGAGCCACAGCAAAGACTGGTTCATCCGTGAACCCCCCAGGATGGTCAGAACACCAGAACCCAGACCCACCGCGCGATCATCAGCACGAGGATCACGCCGACCGCGAAGGTGAGGAACATTTCCCCGTTCCGCACCCACAACAGTCGGCCGCGGACCGCCCCGTACAACCCCCACGGGATCAGGCCCAACCAAAACACGGCCAGCAGCGTGCCGACCCAGTTCGCCTTCAACGAATTCCACACGTCGGCGTGAGCCAGGAGGGCGAAACTCGTGGTCATGCCGCACGACGGGCACGGTTTGCCGTACATCACCATCATGTTGCACGGCGGCATGCCCAACTGCGTATGCGTCGCCTGACTCAGCGGCGTGCCGTCCTCGGAATACGGGTGTAGCCACGCCGCGATGCCGAGGACCGTCAGGAAGCCGAAGGCCATAATGGCCAGGAGCACCCGGGCGAACCGGCCGATTCGCTCGGTCGCGGGAACCCACAGGTGTTCCTCGTGCCGCCACTGCACCGGCCGAACGATCGGCGGGTTGGGTGACACGGCACCTGGTTCTTGATCGGGCACGATAGCCTCGGTGTTGGGAGAATCAAGGCGAGTTCGGCCACTCGCGAGAATGTTTCCAAATTGTACCGGAGCGAGAGGAATTGTGGTCACGATCCCCGACGCGATCCGCGCGTTCTTCGCAGTTCACGCCATTCCCCCCGGCGGCGTCGCGGCCGTGTCCGGCGGACCGGACAGCGTGGCCTTGCTGCGGGGTTTGGTCGCGGCAGGGTGTGGGCCGATCACCGTGGCTCACGTCAACCACCAACTTCGCGGGACAGAATCGGACGCCGACGAAGGCTTCGTGCGAGAACTCGCCACCTCACTCAGCGTGAACGTCCGTTCGGCCCGGCTGCCGGTCCCGCCGCGGGAGAACCTCGAATCCGCCGCCCGCCGTTTGCGGTACGAGTTTCTGCAATCAGTCGCGGCCGACGTGTCGGCCAACTGGATCGCGACCGGCCACACGGCCAACGATCAAGCGGAGACGGTGCTGCACCGCCTGATCCGCGGCACGGGCGTTCAGGGATTGCGAGGGGTTGCCCCGAAACGAGGCAACATCATCCGCCCGTTGCTGCACGTCTCACGGGCCGACGTGTTGGCCTACCTTGCCGCGACGGGCCAACTGACCCGCACCGATTCCACGAACGCGGACCGCCGCTTCACCCGGAACCGCATCCGGCACGATCTGCTGCCGCAACTGAAGGACTTCAACCCCGAGATCGTCCCGATTCTCGGCCGACTGGCGGAACAGTGCGATGACGTTTTCGCATACTTGGAGCGAGAAGCCGAAGAACTCTTGCGGCGGGTCGAACGCCCGCGGGCAGGATCGCTGTTGATCCTCGACGCGACCGCGTTGGAACCGTCGCCGGCCGTGCTGGTGCGTGAAATGTTTCGGCTGCTGTGGCGGCGCGAAGGGTGGCCGATGGACGGCATGACCTACGCCCACTGGCAACGAGTTGGATCGCTACAACCGGCAGACTACCCCGGCGGCGTACAACTGCGGCGCATCGGCCGGGTGGTTCAACTTTCGCGGCGCTCGTAAAACATCCTTCTGAGACTCTGAACCTTGAACCTGGTGTGAAATGCTCCGTCCGATTCGCCGTGCGTTGTTCTCCGTGTCCGATAAGACCGGCCTCGTGGAGTTCGCCACCGAACTGCACACGAAGTACGGCGTGGAACTGATCGCCACCGGCGGCACGAAGAAATCGCTCGCCGACGCCGGGCTGCCGGTGAAGGACGTGAGCGAGTTGACCGGCTTCCCGGAAATCCTCGACGGCCGCGTGAAGACGCTACACCCGGCCATCTACGCCGGGCTGTTGGCCAAACGGAGCAAGCCGGAGCACATGGCGACGCTGGCCGAGCACAAGCTGCCGGAAATCGACCTGGTGGTGTGCAACCTCTACCCGTTCGAGCAGACGGTCGCGAAGCCCGGCGTGACGGAAGCGGAGGCGATCGAGAACATCGACATCGGCGGCCCGTGCATGGTGCGAGCGGCGGCGAAGAACTTCGACGCCGTCACAATCGTGGCCGACCCGAGCCTGTACGACGAAGTGATGGGCCAAGTCGCCGAGAACCAGGGGTCGTTGACACGGGAGTTCCGCCGGGAGTTGGCGTCGGTCGCGTTCCAACTGGTCAAGCAGTACGACGAGGCCATCGAGGAATACTTCCTGAGCACCGGCGAAGACGCGAGCGGGGACACGCCGACCGACCCCGATCAAAGCATGTGGGACGACGAGTTCGACCCGCCGTTCAACCTCCTGCAAACGCTGCGGTACGGCGAGAACCCGCACCAGAGGGCCGCGTTCTACGCCGACTTCGAGGTGGACCGCCCCTGCGTCGCGACGGCCGAGCAACTGCACGGCAAGGAACTCAGTTACAACAACATCCTCGACCTCGACTCCGCCCTGAACCTCGCCCGCGAGTTCACCGGCCCCGCCGCGATTGTCGTGAAGCACAACAACCCGTGCGGGGCGGCTACCGCACCGACCCTCGCAGAAGCGTTCCAACTGGCGTGGGACGGCGACCCGCTCTCGGCCTTCGGCGGCATTCTCGCGTTCAACCAGGACGTGGACGAAGCCACGGCACAGGCGATCATGACCGGCGAACGGTTCGTCGAGTGCATCGTCGCGCCGGCGTACTCCGAGGCCGCGCTGACACTCCTCAAGGGGTGGAAGAAGAACGTCCGCCTACTGAAGACAGGGCCGCTTTCCGGCGCCCCCGAAGGGTTGGACTACCGCCGCGTGGACGGCGGATTGCTCGTGCAAACGCGAGACGTGGGGGCCGACGACGTGGCGAAGTGGGAAGTGAAAACGAAACGGCAACCCACGCCCGCCGAACGCGACGCCCTGTGGTTCGCGTGGTTGGCGTGCAAGCACGTGAAGTCGAACGCGATCGTCCTGGCGAGTGACACGCAACTCGTCGGTGTCGGGGCCGGGCAGATGTCGCGGGTGGTCTCGGTGGGCATTGCCGTGCAAAAAGCCGGCGAGCGGTCGAAGGGATCGGTGCTGGCGTCGGATGCCTTCTTCCCGTTCCCGGACAACGTGGAACTCGCGGCGGCGGCCGGCGTGACGGCGATCGTGCAGCCGGGCGGCAGCGTGAAGGACGCGGAAAGCATCGCGGCGTGCGACAAGCACGGCATCGCGATGCTGTTCACCGGCGTGCGGCACTTCCGGCATTAATTAGGCGAAAGCCCATGCACGGCCGTGCGTGGGCTTTGTCGGTCATCCCAGTCCGTGGCCGACCAGTTCGATGAACACATCTTCCAGCGTCGGTTCGACCTTCTTGAGCGTCTGAATCTTGCCGCCCCCGGCAATGACGCCCTGCACCACGCTGCCAATGATTGAATCTTCCTTTAGGGCGACCTTCAGTTCCACCGTCGTCGGCGTTTCCGTTCGCGTGGCCTGATGAACGCCGGGGAGTTTCGATACGTCGGACAGCACGTCCCGGCCGGGCGAGAGGCTCAGTTCGAAGATCGGGTACTCCTGCACCTTCCGCTTCAGGTTCGCGGGGGTATCGCAGGCGAGTACCTTGCCCTGGTCGATGATCGCGAGGCGGTCACAGAGTTCGTCGGCCTCGGCCATGTAGTGCGTCGTCAGCAGCATCGTGCGGGCCGGGTTCTCCTTCATCCACTCCTTGATGAAGCCGCGGATGTTGCGGGCGGCCGTCACGTCGAGGCCGAGCGTCGGCTCGTCGAGGAAGAGGATTTTCGGGTCGGTGATGAAGCCGCGGCAGAAGTTCATCTTCTGCCTTTGACCCGTCGAAAGATGGCTCAGCCGCGAGTTCGCCTTCTCGGTCAGGCCGACGATGCCGAGCATGCGGTCGATCCGTTTCGCGACGAGTTCGTTCGGCACGCCGTAGATGCGGCTGAACATCCAGAGGTTTTCGCGGACGTTGAGAATGCCGTAGCCACTCGTTTCGCCGCCGGACACCATGTTGATGATCGGGCGGAGTTGTTTGGCGTGCGTCACCACGTCGAGGCCGTCGATCTCGGCGGTGCCGGCCGTCGGAGCGAGGAGCGTCGTGAGAATCTTGATGAGCGTCGTCTTGCCGGCCCCGTTCGGGCCGAGCAAGCCGAACAGTTCGCCGGGGCGAACTTCGAGGTCGACGCCGCCGAGCGCGACGAAGTCTTTGACTTCCTCGGCCTTCCTGCGGCGGAGCCAGCCCTTGCGCGGCTTTCGATAGAGGCGGGTCAAACCGACGGTGCGAATCGCTGGAACTTCCATATCGAGAATTGTAGGCACGCCGTTCGCAAAAGGGTGTGCCGTTCCGCAACCCCCGGAGGCCTTTCCCGTGCGATCACTCGTCCTGCTCCTCCTCTTCGCGTCGGCGTCCTTGGCCGACGACCCGAAGCCGACCGTCACGCTCGACCTGTGGCCGGGCAAGGCCCCCGGCGAGACGAAAGACCTGCCGCCGGAAGCCCTCAACGTGCCCAAAGCGGGGCAGATCGAAGTGAAGCGCCTCGGCAACGTCTCGAAGCCGCAGATCAGCGTCTACCAGCCCGAAAACCCGAACGGCGCGTGCGTGGTGATCGCCCCCGGCGGCGGCTATTCCATCCTCGCCATCGAGCACGAGGGGACCGACGTGGCGAAGTGGCTGAACTCGCTCAAGGTGACGGCGGTCGTGCTGAAGTACCGAGTGCCGAAGCGGGAAAAGCAGTCGCCGGACAACCTCGCGATGCAACAAGACGCGCAGCGGGCCGTGGGTCTTGTTCGGAGCAAGGCGAAGGAGTGGAAGCTTGACCCCGCGAAGATCGGTATGCTCGGCTTCTCCGCCGGCGGCCACCTGACGGCGTGCCTTTGCACGAACAACGAGAAGCGTCTCTACGACAAGGTCGATGATGCCGACGCAGTGTCATGCCGGCCGGACTTCGCGGTGCTGGTCTACCCGGCGTACCTCGTGAAGAAGGACACGACCGACGTGACGGACCAACTGCCCGTCACGAAGCAAACGCCGCCGACGTTCTTCGCCCACGCCTCGGACGACCCGGTGTCGTGCGAGAACAGCATCGGCTTTTACCGGGCGTTGAAGAAGAACGGCGTGCCGGCCGAGATGCACCTGTTCGCGAAGGGCGGCCACGGCTTCGGAATGCAGCCGAACCGCGGCCCCGCGAGCGACTGGCCGAAGTTGTGCGGCGACTGGATGAAGGCGACTGGGATCGTGAAGTAACGCAAGACGCCCCAGCGGTTCTCGCCGGGGCGTCTTCGCTCAAGCCGCTATTCCTACTTGTCGTTCACCTTCTTGTCATCATCATTGCCATCGGTCGGGGCGGGATACTTGCCGGCCTTCAGGTCCGCCAGAATCGGCTTGATGACGTCGGCCGGCAGCGTCCACGTTTCCACCCGCCCGGCCCGGGCGATGTTGATGCCCAGGACGTGGCCTTCCAGGTCCACGAGCGGGCCGCCGCATTCCGTCGGCTTGATGGCCGTGTCGTGCATGATAACCTTCGGGAATCCAGTCCGGCGGGCCGACAGTTCGCCGCTGAGCGTGTTCTGATAATCGCCCCGGTCGAAGGCGGCCTTCTTCACCAGCTTGACCTTGTACTCCTTTTCCTCGTCGCCACGGCGGATCAAGAGTTTCACGGTCTCGCTCGGCTTGTAGCGGTCGAGGACTTTCTTCATATCCTCGAACTTCTTCACCGGCTTGCCCGCGATTTGGAGGATGATGTCGCCCGGCTTCAGGTTGGCAAAAGCCGCCCCACCGCCCTTGGTGACGCTGCCGATCTCGATCCCCTCGTCCTCGCCGGCCTCGTTCTTCGCCGGACCCGCCGTGATGCCGAGGAAGCCCTTGTTCAAATTGTCGATCAGGCTCTCTTCGCCGTAAAGTTTGCGCGACCCGGC
The DNA here is from genome assembly GCF_008254045.1 of Limnoglobus roseus. Lineage (GTDB taxonomy): Bacteria > Planctomycetota > Planctomycetia > Gemmatales > Gemmataceae > Limnoglobus > Limnoglobus roseus. The sequence continues at coordinate 8,109,666 of NZ_CP042425.1, forward strand.
GCTGACGATGCCGACCGCGACCGGCTCGGCTTCAGCACTGGTGACGGCCACCCAGTTGCCGACGGCCGCGTCTTTCGCGTCCGCGAAACTCCCCACGGCCGGAACGTCTCCCGCGTCGATGCGGAGGAGGGCCAAGTCGGACGGCTCGTGGTATCCGAGGTACTTGGCCTCGTACTCCGACCCGTCGGCTAAACGGACACTAATCACGCCTTTAAGGTCGCTACCCTTCGTGAGAATCAGGCCGCTCTTATCGACGACGGTGCCGAGGACAACGTCGCGGTTGTCGCAACGAATCCGCACGGTCGCGGCCGTCGCCTTCGCGACCGCGCTGGTGAACAACTTCGTGATCTGCTTCTTGCCGTCGTTGAACGACTCGGCGAACACGGCGTTCCCGAGGAGGACGAACGCGAGAAGGGCCATCGAAATGCGGGCAAAGGGCTTGAGCATGTGAAGACTCTTTCGAAGGTGGACGAGAGGATTCGGTGGGGGAAGTCGTCAGTTCGCGGCCCGGCGGCGGACGCGGGCCAGGGTGACTTTCGCCTCAAGCGTTTCGTCGCCCCGTTGGACTTCGACCGTGGCCACGTCGTTCGGCCGCAGCTGGGCCATCATATCGTCGAAGTCCTCACTCGTGGGCACAGCCTGGCCGTTCAACTTCACAATCAGGTCGCCCTTTTTTAGTCCGGCCTTTTCAGCAGGGGAGTCGGGGGGGAAGTCGTCGATCCGCGGTTGCTTGCTCTTCTCCCGGCTGAGGATCACGCCCATCACCGCCGTGGCGTCGCGGCCGATCACGTCGCCGCGAACGAGCCGCTTCCATTCGTCCTGGTACGCCTTTGCAGCCACGTGGATGTTGTCGTCCAACTTCTCGCCGATGCGGCTGTGAATGCCCACGAGTTTGCCGGTCAGATCGAAAAGGGGACCGCCCGAGTCGCCGCCGACCAGCGTACAGTCGGAGCGGAGAATTTTTGCGCCGTCACCCGCTTCCACGATCTGGCCGAGCCGGACCGGTGCCCGACGGTCCGGCTTCGGGCCGCCGGGGTGGCCGAGCGAAACGACCCACTGCCCCTTGTGCACCTTGGTCGAATCGCCGATCTCGACGAACGGCCATTTCCCTTCCTTCGCCCCGGGCCACGTCGCGCCTTCCGGGACGGGTTCGTCGATCTTGACCATGCCGCTGTCAAGACGGGCGTTCGTGCCGAGGATCTTCCCCTTCACTTCAATGTTGCCTGGGAGCCTTAACCGGAGGACCGGCGGCTTCCGATCGCGCTCCCGCCGTTGGCCGGGGACGCCGAAGCCGAAGACCGGGGGTTCAACGACGTGCGCCGCGGTCAGGACCAGGCCATCGGCACTGACGATCACACCGCTGCCCGCCCCGACCGACTGCGGGCCGGGCTTGGACGGATCGACTTCGCCGAGGATGAGTGCCACCGTTGCGGGCGTGACCTTCTCGACCAAATCCTTGACGGTGTCCTGGAGGGCTTTGACTTCCTCTACCGTGTCGGGGGCCGTCGTGCGGGTGGGATCCCAGACGACCTTCTTTGTGTCGGCCGCAGGAATTGAGATCGCGAACAGAGGGGAGAGGAGGAGAGCGAGGGCAAACCGTCGGAAACTCATGGAGGTCAGGCTCCGGAGTTGTGGAACGAACAAGGCCTACACCATCATAGCCCAGTCATTCCGGCCGTGGGAAAAGTCGCCACATTTTCCTAGCGTGCCCAATTCGCGGCCCAGATGCAAGAGTTTGATGGCCGAGAAGTTGCGAAAAGAGAAGAGTTCGACGGGTCGCAGGGGTGAGAAAAGTGTGGGAATCTGGACAACTATCAACGCGCGGGCCGCAAGTGATTCGACACTTGCGGCCCGCGACAAAATACTGGCGATACTCACCCGACCGATCTGTTAGACCAGCGATTCCAACAGGTATTTCAACTTCCGCACTTCCGGCTCGACCGGGAACGCCGACTCGGGCATGTCGCGCACGTCCACGGTCAGCGCCCGGTCGTACCGGAACTGATCGAGGTTCGTCACGATCTTGCCGTACTCCAACTCGCCGAGGCCGATGCGAACCTGGAACGATTCCGGTTTCGCCGCCGAATCGCGGAGCCGGACGTGCTTCACGAACGGGTAGAGCTTGTCGTAGTCTTGCGGCCCGTGCTCGCCGGTCATGTAGTGGCTCGGGTCGAGCGTCAGCCCGAGGCCGGGAGCGCGTTTGCACAGTTCGACGGCCGCGAGCGGGTCGGCGGTCAGGGTGGACGAGTTCGTCTCCACCGTGAGGATCACCCCCTCGGCGGCAGCGATGCTCACCCAGTCTTGCAGCTTCGCCACGTCCGCGTCGAAGTCCCCGCCCTTCGCGGCCGCCTGCACCGAGACGACCGGCACGGTCAGCAGCCGGCCGAGGCGGCAAACGCCCCGGAACTGCTTGCGGGTTTCCAGCCCGTCGTGCTGGGCGAATCTTGCGTGGAACGCGGCAATCGCCACGTTGGCCGCCTTGAGCTTCTGGGCGATCTTCGTGAGGTCGCCCGTCAGGTCGGACGGGCGTAAGTGTGGCCCGTCTTCGTGCAGGGCGACGTCGGCCTTCGCGAAGTTCATTTCCCGGATGGTGCGCAGAGCCGAATCGAGCGTGTGCTTCGCAAAGCAAAGCGTGGAACAAGCGACGTACACGGTGTAAGCCTCCGTGATAGCGCATCCCGGCCGTGACTCCGGGACGCGATCCCCCATTTTCACCCCGCCGCTGGACTCCCCAATCCCCGGCGGGATGCCCCCCATTGCGTCTGGGTTGATACCTGGCGCGAAGGGCGATAGCAAGGGAATTCCTTTCAAAAATCCCTTCACAGAACCAACGGTTCCTCTCGCATTTTCCCGCCGCCGTCGCTATCGCCCCGGCGGGGAAATCGCGGTCACGTCGTTCGGGGGAACACATGACAAACCAGGCCAAGGCCAACTGGCACGAAACACTCGCGCAGGTGGAGCAGTCCATCGGCGACTGCCTTGCCGCGCTGGAGCGGTACGAAACGGCTTTCACGAAAGTGCTGCACGACACCCAAGCGGAGCCGATCGTGCTCCCGCCCGTGCCCCCGCCGTCGCCGGTGTGGGACGAGAAACTCGCCGCGGCCACCAAGCAGGCGGACGAAGTCGAACAACTGCTGGCCGAGCAGGAAGCCGTGTGGGGCCGCTGGCGGAGCACTTTCGGAAACTGGCAGCAGATGATGCACGAGTTGCCGACCGCGCTCATGGCGAAGCCACCCTTCCCCGGCGCGACTACAACGTAAATACGTCGTTGTCGGAGGGTCTGGGCCATGTCGTCGTTCGCGGTCGTCATTCCCGCCGCCGGCCAATCGAGCCGGTTCGGCGGGTTGGAGAAGAAGCCGTTCGTCAGCCTGGACGGTCGCCCCATCTGGCTGCGATCGGCCGAATTGTTCTGGTCGCGGTCGGACGTGTCGGGGGTCTACCTCGTCCTCTCGCCGGAGGACCGAGACTCGTTCCGTTCACGGTTCGGCCACTTGCTCGCCTTCACGAACGCACAGATTGTCGACGGCGGGGCCGAGCGATTCGAGTCGGTCGCCAACGCGCTGGCGAAAGTGCCGGCGGAGGTGGAGTTCGTCGCCGTGCACGACGCGGTCCGGCCTCTGCTCACGTCGAAGCAGATCGACGCCGTCTTCCAGACGGCCCGTCACTCCGGGGCCGCGATGCTCGCGGTTCCCCTGGCCGACACCTTGAAGCGTGTGGGCGCGGACAACACAATCACCGAGACCGTCCCGCGGGCCGGACTGTGGCAGGCCCAGACGCCGCAGGTCTTCCGCCGCGACTGGCTTTCGGCCGCCTACGCAAACCGGGCCAAGCTCGGCACCGCCATCACCGACGACGCCCAACTGCTCGAAGCCGCCGGCCATCGGGTGACGGTCGTTCCCGGCTCGCCGGCGAATTTCAAGATTACGACGAAAGACGACCTGGAACTGGCCGAGGCGGTCATCCGGTCGCGGTTCCACCCGGCCGAGGACCGCACCCCCTCCCGAGGGCTTGGCGAGGAAGCCGAGTGGTGATTCGATGACTCACCGTTGTTGCAAACTCGCGTCGATCCTGCTTCTGGCCGTGGCAGGGTGTTCGGGCGGTGCCAACGTCGTGCCCGTGTCGGGCGTGGTCCGCCTCGACGGAAAGCCTTACGGCAAAGCCGTCGTCACGTTTCAGCCCGTGCCTTCCCCGGAGATTCCCACGCCCGGCCGCGGTTCAACGGGGCGGACCGACGAGAACGGCCGGTACGTGCTCGTGTCTGACGGCACGACCAAAGGGGCCACCGTCGGCAAGCACATCGTCCGCATCACGACCCGCGGCGGGGACGATGTGAAGATCGCCGCCGAAAAAGGATCGTCCAGTGACGACCCGTCGAAACAGAAGCCGCCCGCGGACCCGATCCCGCCGGAGTGGCACTCGAAAAGCGCGAAGGAGTTTGCCGTTCCGCCGGGCGGGACCGACAAGGCCGACTTCGACATCACGTCGGTTCCCCCCGGCAAGAAATGAAGCTGGAACGCGGCCGCGATCCATCCACCGCCGCGGTTCATGCAATCACCCGTTGACCAACTCGTCCCACAGCTTCTTGTACCCCTGGAGGAACGTCTTTCCCTCTTCCGGGGTGTAAGCCTTGCCGACTTCGCAGAGCGTGTAGCGGTCGTAGTCGATGCCGGCCAGCTTCTTGAACAGTTCGCGGTACGGGTACTTCCCGGCCTTGTCGTTGACGAGGTCGTTGATGTGGCAACACTTGATGTGTTTGGCGAGCAACTCGAAGTTCTCGGCAATCGAGCCGTTCGCCACGTCGGTCGGGTTCGAGTTCCAGGTCACGCCGACGGCCTTGTGCCCGCAGGCATCCATGATCGTCTTCATGTTCTTCGGAATCTGCGTGACGGCCCCGTGAACCTCGACCCAGATTTCGACGCCCGCACTCTCGGCCGCCTTGCCGCACTCCTGGAGTGCCTTGCCGATCTGCTCGCAGGCTTGCTCGACGGTGTGGCCCTTGCTCACGCCGTTCGGCCGCACCTTCACGCCCTTGCCGCCGAGATCGGCGACGAGTTGGATGAACGCCTTGCACTCCTCGATCTGCTTCTTCACCACGGCCGCGTCGGGCGAGTGGAACTCGCAGGTGCTCCCGCAGCTCAAGAACCGCACGCCGCTGTCCGCGAACTGCTGCTTCACGCTCTTGCGTTGGTCGGCCGTCAGCGTCGGCTCAACGCCGTGTTTGTGCGTCGTCCGGCACTCGACAGCGGCGATACCGACATCCTTGCACACGCTCAACAGCGTCGGCAGATCCCAGTCCTTCGGCACGTTGTAGGTAACGATCCCCAACTGGAACTTCGCCTTCGAGGCGGGGCTAACGGCCCGCGTGCCGGCGGCGAGCGTGGCGGCACCGGCAGCGGCGAGAAACGAACGGCGGGTCATCTCGGACATGGTTCAACCTCGGAGAGAAAGTGTGGCCAAGTAGAATCTCGCGCAAAGCCGCCGAGTCGCCAAGTGAATTCTCAAAAATCTCTCACCGCATCTCGCCGATCGTGATGTGGTCGTGGACGATCTTCCACCCTTCCGGCAACGGGAACTTGCGGGCCAAGATCGTGAACAATCCCTGGCGAGTGCCCTCGGCCGAGGCGAGAACCCAAGCCCCCCGCAGCAGCACGGCGTCGGCGGCGAGCGGTTCGGCCGTCACGTTCTGGTAGTCGATTTGCCCCTTCGCCCCGCCGGGGTACATCGCGCGGTAACGGTCGACGAGTTTGTCCCACCCCTGGTAGCGGCGGCCGTCGCTGAAGAACGTCAGGTCGTCGTGCATCCGGTAGGTGGCGGTAAAGCGGCCGAGGTCACCCGCGTTCCAGGCACTCTTCTGGACCGTGAGCAATTCCACTGCCTCCGACCGGGCCGTCTCGAGCGCCGCCGGGGCCGCGACCGCCCGATATCCCACGAACGTCAGCAGCACGGCCGACAGCGCCGCGAAGCCGATGCACGCGGCGCGATAGCGGTTCGGCGGCGGAGTCGGGGTGGGAGAACCGAAGGCCATTCGACACCTCTTTTGGTGATCCGGTTTACCCGGAGTGCCGCACGCGGTAAAGTACAAACAACCCCCTGCGAAGGAGTCACCATGCAAGCGGCAGCCCTCGATTGGCTTCAGAAGAATCACGAAGGTATCATCCACGGTCTTGCGGACCTTGTGGCCGTTCAGAGCATTTCGACCGACGGCGAACACCAGACCGAGATCGAGCGCACGGCCGCCCTGACGTGCGACCAGATGCGTGAGGCGGGCTTGTTGAACGTCGAGATGCTGAAGGTCGGCAACTCACTGCCCTACGCCTACGGCGAGTGGATGGAGGCCGGGCCGAACAAGCCGACGGTCTTCCTGTACGCCCACCACGACGTGCAACCGATCAACTTCATTGAACAGTGGAAGTCCGACCCCTGGAAACTCACCCGCCGCGACGGCCGCCTGTTCGCCCGCGGGTCGGCCGACGACAAGGGGGCCATCTCCGCGTTCCTCGGGGCCATCGCCGCCTACCGCAAGACCGGCAACCAACTGCCGGTGAACATCAAGATGGTGGTCGAGGGCGAGGAAGAAATCGGCTCGAAGAACCTGATGAAGTTCTTCGACGTTCACAAGAAGAAGCTCCAGTCCGACGTGATCGTGGTCTGCGATACCGAGAACATCGAAGTCGGCCTGCCGTGCATCACGTACTCGCTCCGCGGCATCGTGGCCCTGAACGTCGAAGTCACGACAGCCCGCATCCCGGTCCACAGCGGCATGGCCGGCGGGGCGGTGCCGGACGCGGCCCTCGCGCTGAACGTCGTACTCTCCAAACTCTTCGCCCCGAACAAGCCGCTGCCAGTCCCCGGCCTCTACGACAAGGTCCGGCCGCTGACCGACAAGGAAAAGGCGGCGTTCCGCAAGCTGCCGTGGGACGACGCGAAGTTCCGCCAGGAACTCGGCGTGCTGCCGGGTTGCACGTTCGCAATGGAAGACGGCCTCGGCGTGTACGAACAAACCTGGCGGCGGCCGTCGGCCACGGTCATCGCCCAGGAGGCGAGCAGCATCAAGGGGGCGTCGAACCAGGTGCTGCCCAAGGCGTCGGCCATCGTCAGTTGCCGGATCGTGCCGGACCAGCAGCCGGCCGACGTGGTGGCCCAGATGCAAGCGTACCTGAGCGCCAACCCGCCCTACGGCTGCGAGGTGAAGGTGACGCAGCACGGCGCGGGCTGCGACTGGTGGATGACCGATCCGAACGGCCCGGCCTTCGAGGCCGCGATGGCGGCCCTCCGCGTGGGCTTCGACCGCGACCCCGTCGGCATCGGCTGCGGCGGCAGCATCGGCTTCGTCGGGCCGCTGGCCGAATTGTTCGGCGGCGCTCCGGCCTTGCTCATCGGCATCGAAGACCCGGCCAGCAATGCCCACGCCCCGAACGAGAGCCTGCACGAGGGGGATTTCAAGAAGTTGATGGCCTCGCTAGTGCGGCTGTTCGACAACCTCGGCAAGCTGACCAACAAGCAAGTGAAGTAACTCATTTTGGAACCCAGAGCGGAAGCGCGTTCACCCCGTCGCTTCCGCTCTGGGTTCCAAACAGTCCGTTCGCACATCCGCCACAACCGCTATTGCACGTTTCGTCCTCCCCAAATCTCGCACGACTCGCGGATGCCCGCTTCCCCTCCCTGCCGGAAGCGGGCATATTGACAGTTGAGCCATTCCGTCCCTTGCCGCGAGTCTAATATGCGGTCCTGCTCGCCTTTGCTGATTCTGCTGGCCCTGTCGGCGACGCCCGTGGCCGCCCAGGTGAAGCGCCCCGCGCCGCCGGCGACGTACCACATCGACCTCCGCTACCAAATCGCGACGGAGGAGAATCAGCGGGTTCGCGAGTACCGTGAGTTGACGGCCGCGCTCGCCAAACTCGGCTTCGTCGCCACCGCCAGCGACGATGCCGACCTCGACAAGTTTAACCCGCTCGCAGAACGGCTGGCGGGAACGATTCCCTCGAAGGACGCCAGGAAGGTTCTGGATATCGGTGCGATCCGCACCACTATCCTCCGGCCGGAGGGGGCGCCGCTGCCGGACGACGCGAAGAAGCCCGTGCAGGTTCGCGTCCAGATCGTCTCGGGCCTGGACTTGGCCGAACAGCGGTTGTTCCACGAGCAGGTCACGGCCCAACTCGGCCGGCTGGGTTTCCAGGAATTCACCGGCTACGACCACGGCAACTTCAGCCTCATTCGCGGGGCGCTGCCGGCCGGTCGAGTGCCGGAACTGTTGCGCGACTTGCGCGACCAGCCGTCCGGGTGGTTCTTCAGCGAAATCCCCCGCGAGCAGTTGAACCTGCCGCTGCGGGACGTCCTGCCGGTGCGGTTGGTGGAAGTGCTGCCAGACCTCGACCTCGGGCCGGTGGTCGTCCCGCCGGCCCCGCTTCTGCCCGAAGTCGAGTCGCCGAAATACTCGCTCGACCTCCGCGATTACCTCGCCGACCCGGCCACCGCGGGCAAGCCGTTCCGCGTCGAGTTGGTGCTGGACGGCCCGCTCCCCGAGGGGGCACTGCAACTGCGGAACTCGCTCCGACTGAGCATGCCCACGGCCGCGATGGAGGGCGTGTACGGCAACTTCGCGGTCATCCGGGTGATGACCACAACCGACCTGGTGAAGCTGGCGCAAATTCCGTCGGTGCTGTCGATCCGCGTGCCACGGTTCGCGGCCGAACAGCCGGGGTCGGCGAAGGCCAATGTCTCCGTCCAGACCGCCCTGCAACAGGGTAACGTGTCCGCCCTGCACGGGGCGGGTTACCGCGGGGCCGGCACCCGCGTCGTTGTGCTCGCCACCGACTTTGCGGGGGCGGACAAGCTGCTCGGCACGCGGTTGCCGAAGGCGGTGCAGTTCCTGGACCTGACGGCCGAACTCTCGCCGACCGTGGAGCCGACGCCGATGGGTACCGGCGTCAGCGGCACCGAGACGGCGGCCGCGGTCCATGCCGCCGCACCGGACGCCGAGCTGATCCTGGTCCGCCTCGATCCGGTCGCGATTCACCAACTGTTGACCGTAGCGAAGACCGTCCTCGGCGACACGGCCGCTTCGATCGCGGTGCAAACCCGCGCCGACGAAATGACGGCAGAAGCGGAGCGGCTTACGAACCGCCGGGACCTGGTGGAAGCGGAGTACCGTAAGGCGTTCAACGACCTGAGCGACGACGAAAAGCCCGCGAAGAGGCGGGCGAACGCGACCGAGGCGTTCAAGAAATTGCTCGCCGACGAGAAGGTCTTCAAGGCGACGTCCGACCGCATCGCCGCGATTCGGGCGAAGTTGCTCGGCCTGCGCGGGGCGAACGTGATCGTCAACACGCTCGTCTGGGAGGACGGTTACGCCCACGACGCACTAAGCGAAGTCAGCCGCCTGCTCGACGCCAAGCTCGCCCCGCAGCCGACGCGGTCGGGGTTGCGGGCACTCAAAACCCCGACGGTGCCGGTGTGGGTGCAGGCCGGCAGCACGTCGCTCGGCAGCGTGTGGACCGGGCCGTTCCTCGACGCCGATGGCAACGGCGTCATGGAGTTTGCCGCCGGCACGAAGGCCACGCCCGGAACCTGGACGCCGGAACTAAACTTCCTCGCGATGGTCGGCCCCGACGCAAAGCCGACCGACACGCTGCCCGAAGGGGCGAAGATTCGCATCAGCGTTCAGTGGCGGGAGCCGCGTCACCCCGACACCGACCTGACCGGCCAGGCGGCGTTCCCGTTCACGTTGAAGTTGCTCCGACAAATCGACCCGGCCGGCGAAAAGTTCGCGACCGACGAGTTCGCGGTCGTTGCCCGAACGGTCGGCATGCCGACGCACGTGAAGCGGATGTTCTCGGCAGCGATTTACGAGCAGATTCTGGAATTGGCGATCCCGACCGCCGGCCGCTACGCCCTGCGAGTCGAGGGGGGTATGGCCCAGGATTCGCTGGTGCGGACGGCCCGACACGTCTTCGAGCTCAGCCCGCGCATTTACGTGACCGCCAACGACCCGGCCACGGCCGCAAAGGGCCGCCTCGTGTTCACCACCTACACGCCGCAGGCCAGTGGCGTGGCCATCCCGGGCGACGCGACCACGGTCGTCACGGTCGGCATCGTCAACGGCTTGGTTGGGGCCGGACCGGGCATCTTGCTGCGGGTGAAGCCGGACTTGTTCGTGCAGGACGTGGCTTCACCAGACTCCGCGACCGGCGTGGTCGCCGGTGTCGTGGCGTGCCTGGCCGAAGCCGGCGTGCAGCCGAGTGGCATGACGCGCCTGCTCACACCGAAGCCAGGATACTGGTTGTTACTGCCGACCGATTGGATTCGCGAACTGCCGCGGAAGGCCGTGGAACAGCGGTAACGTCACGGGAAGCCGGGGATGGTCGCATCACTCCGGTCCTGGATGTTGATAAACTTGATTCCCTTCGCGCGAAATTGGCCGTCAGGGTCGCGGATGAAACGGCCTTTTGCGTACCACACGCCCGGCCCCGGGAAGCCTGTGGCCTCGGCCTTGCAGTAGAAACCGATCTCGATTTCATTCTCGCCGATTTGTTCGAACTCACTCTTGCCGAAGCCCCAGACGACGGCGCGAGCGTTGTGCTGGCGGATTAAGCCCCACACGCCGGAGGTCCGCACTTTCTCACGGTTGCCACCGTTGTGTTGGAACGTCGGTGACAATTGTTCGACAAACCGGGCCGGATCGAGGGTCGCCGCCGACGCGGCGACCGCCATCGTCTGAACCCGACGGGTGGCCTCTTCCCGCGGGCTCTCGAACGTCAGGTCGATGAGGCACAACCCGAATAGCAGCAAACCCGTCACGCCGGCCGCGATGAGCGATTTACGGTCGCGCCGCCGGTACCACACGGCGAGCGCGACAATGAACACCACCGCGAGCAGGCCGTAAAGGGACAGCGACGGATCACTCAGGAAGGTTGGCATCCGAATAAGCCGTTCGGGAAAGAGTGACCGCAGGCTCAAGCCTGCGGTCAGGTTTTCCGCAGGCTCAAGCCTGCGGCTACATCCGATCGGCCCTTACTTCCGCAGTTCGGCGCCGTAGACGGCGGCCTCACCAAGTTGCTCCTCGATGCGGAGGAGTTGGTTGTACTTCGCGATGCGGTCGGTCCGACTGGCCGAGCCGGTCTTGATCTGGCCGCAGTTCGTCGCCACCGCGAGGTCGGCGATGGTCGTGTCTTCCGTCTCGCCGGAGCGGTGCGACAGAATCGCGGTGAACTTGTTCCGCTTCGCCATCTCGACCGATTCCAGCGTCTCGGTCAGCGTGCCGATCTGGTTCACCTTCACGAGAATGCTGTTCCCACAGTTCTCGGCGATGCCCCGCTTCAGTCGTTCGGTGTTCGTGACGAACAGGTCGTCGCCGACGAGTTGCACCTTGCTCCCGAGTTTCGCGGTGAGCTTCTTCCAGCCGGCCCAGTCGTCTTCGCTCAGGCCGTCCTCGATCGATACGATCGGGTACTTGGCACAAAGGCCGGCCCACAAGTCGATCATCTCGTCGCTGCTGATGACCTTGTCCGGGGCACTCTTGAAGAAGCAGTAGCCTTCCTTCTTGTGCAGGTGCTTGGCTTCCTCGAACAGTTCGGTGCAAGCCGCGTCGAGGGCGAAGGAGACTTGCTCGCCGAGCTTGTACCCCGCCTTCTCGATGGCGTGGCTGATCGTCGCCAGGGCTTCGTCGGCGCTCGGGATGTTCGGGGCGAAGCCGCCCTCGTCGCCGACGGCCGTGTTCAGGTGCTTGTCGTGCAGCACCTTCTTCAGGCTGTGGAAGATTTCCGCCCCCATCCGCAGGCCTTCGCGGAAGGTCTTCGCCCCGTGGGGCACGATCATGAACTCTTGGAAGTCCACCGTGCTGTCGGCGTGCTTGCCGCCGTTGAGGATGTTCATGAGCGGCACCGGCAGCACCGTCGCGTTCGCCCCGCCGACGTAGCGGTAGAGCGGCAACTTCGCCACCTTCGCGGCCGCGTGGGCCGTCGCCATCGACGCCCCGAGGATCGCGTTCGCACCGAACTTCGCCTTGTTCGGTGTGCCGTCGAGCGCGATCATTTTCTTGTCCACGGCCACCTGGTCGAACGGGTCCATCCCCTTCAGACCGGCGTCGAGGTACTTGTGGACGTTCTCGACCGCGTTGAGCGTGCCCTTGCCGAGGTAGCGTTTCTTGTCGCCGTCGCGGAGTTCCACGGCCTCGTGCGCCCCGGTGCTGGCCCCGCTCGGAACGGCCGCCCGGCCGAGGGTGCCGCACTCCAGAATGACATCGACTTCGACGGTCGGGTTGCCGCGGCTGTCCAGAATTTCACGGGCCTTGACGGACGCAATCTTGGCACTGCTCATCGCAATCTCACGCTGGTGGTGGAAGGTCAAATCGTTGGATGGGATATTGTTGCGGCGGGAAAGGGCAAGCGGCCGGGCGCAGATGGGGAAACAGCCCGGCCGCGGGAAGGTCCGGGATCGAAGGCTGTCGGGGGCCAGCTTCGATCAACCGGAGGTCGCCGACAAATCCACGCCATCGAGCCGAGTCGGAACGTCTCGCCCGTGTCGTGAATCCGCCCGCCCTTCCCGCGGTCGTGACTTCGCCGACGGGTCTCCCCATCGACGTGCTTCGCAGATAACTTCTTGACACTGCTTTCATCGGCACGCCGGGAATTGGACTTGACGGCCGCCGAAAAGTTTTCGTCACCCCGCGGTTTCTGCCAGGAAAGCCTGAAGTTTCCCGAGGTTGACCGGGTCCATCGGGTTCCCGGCGGCGTCCTCTTTCGGCGTTTCCAGAATCATCGGCTTCGTGCGAAACCGCGGGTCGGTAACGAGCCGGCGGAAGGCGTGGTCGCCGATTTGCCCGAGGCCGATGCCAGCGTGCCGGTCTACGCGACTGCCGAGCGGCTTCAGGCTGTCGTTGACATGGAACAGCTTCAGCCACTTGAGGCCGATGAGGCGGTCGAACTCGGCGAAGGTCGCGTCATAGGCGGCGTCCGTTCGCAGGTCGTAGCCGGCCGCGAAGACGTGGCAGGTGTCGAGGCAAATGCCGAGGCGGTCGGGTTCTTCGACGTTTTCCAGCAGGTATGCGAAGTGCTCGAACCGCGCGCCGAGGCTGCTCCCCTGCCCCGCCGTGAGTTCGAGCAACACCTTCACCTTGTAGTCGGGGCGCTGTCGGTGGACGACGTTCAGTGCGGCCGCAACTTTCGCAAGCCCCGCGTCTTCGCCACTGCCGACGTGGGCACCGGGGTGCGTGACGAGGTACGCGAGGCCGAGCGATTCGGCCCGGTCGAGTTCGTTGCCGAACGCCGCGATCGACTTTTCGTAAAGCTCGGTCGTGGGGGCCGCGAGGTTGATGAGGTACGAATCGTGGGCCGTCAGAAACTTCAACTTTGCCTTCTTCGCGGCCTGCCGGAACGCCGTGACTTCGTCTTCCGGTAGTTCCTTCCCTTCCCACCGGCCGTCGGGCGTCGGCTTCACGACCCATTGGGATGGGCTGTGCGTGAAAATCTGGACCGTTTGCATCCCGAGCGCGACGGCCGCATCGACCGCCTTTGAAAGACCGCCCGCCACCGAGAGATGAGCACCGAACAAAGGCATGTGTGTCGTTTCCGTGAAATCCCGGGCCGTGACCTGCCATGCTATCGGTGGGCCGGCGGGGATTGTCGTAATAAAAGTGAACTAGCGGCGGTATCTTCCTGTCGGTAGACAAGGGCGAACCGGAACTTCATCGAGAACGAACATGGACGTGGTCGAAGGCACCGCACCGCAGAAGCCCGTGGCCGGCCGTCAAACCGGGTTATTGTTGCTCCTGGCCGCGATCAACTTCACGCACATCCTCGACTTCGTCATCGTCATGCCGTTGGGCGACCAACTCCGGCACGACCTCGCAATCACCCCGCAACAGTTCGGCTTCATCGTGTCGGCCTACGGTCTGGCGGCCGTCGTTGCAGGGATTCTCGCGTCCACGGTGGTAGACCGTTTCGACCGGAAGACTGTGCTCCTGGTAGCGTTCGCCGGGTTCATCTTCGCCACCCTCTACTGCGGCCTCGCAGCCGACTACGCCCACTTGCTGCTGGCTCGTGCCTTGGCCGGATTGTTCGGCGGGGTCGCAGCGTCAGGAATCATGGCGATCATCGGCGACGTGTTCCCCGACAAGCAGCGCGGCAAGGCGATCGGGGCGGTCACGTCGTCGTTCGCGGTCGCGTCGATCATCGGCCTGCCGATCGGCCTGTCGCTGGCCAACTGGTTCCACAACTGGGGCGCGCCGTTCCTGGCGATCGCGGGTCTCGGCACTGTCGTTTGGGCCGTCGCCGCGTGGCGGTTGCCGTCGCTGACGCACCACCGGGCGGGCCAACACGCCCACCCTATCGCGCAGTTCGCGGCCGTACTGCGGCAGCCGAACCACCTCTGGTCGTTCGCGTTCATGCTCGCGATGGTGTTCGGCACGTTCATCATCGTGCCGTACTTCGCCCCGTACTTCCAGGCGAACTGCGGCCGGAGCAAGGAAGACCTGCCTATCATCTACGCCGTGGCCGGCGTCGGGTCGCTGGTGATGATGAACCTGATCGGCTGGCTGACCGACCGTTTCGGCGCGCAGGGGGTCTTCCTGGCGACCGCCGGCGGGGCGGTTGTGATGACCCTGGTCATTACGAACCTGCCGCCCGTCAGCCTGGCGGGGGCCGTGGCCACAGCGACGCTGTTTATGGTCTTGGCGTCCGGGCGGGTGGTGCCGGCCCAGACGATGATGCTCCGCTCGGCCGACCCGAAGTTGCGGGGAGCGTTCACGAACCTCAACACGGCCGTCTCGCACTTCGCCACGGGGACCGGCCCCGTCATCGCCGGGTTGATCATCGGCGAAGAGTACCAAGGCGGGCCACTGACGTACTACTGGCTGGCCGGGTTGGTCGCCGCGGCCTTCGGAATCGCCGCCCTCGTCCTGTCGTTCCTGCTCCGACCGGCTGCCGCACCGCAACCGCAGACCGTGCCGGCGAACCCCTTCCCCATGGCCCTCGACCCGGAACCGCTCCCGGAAGCGGAAGAAGTCGCGACGCCGTAACCTTCGACCGGACCGATCCCCCGAGACAGCCAAACGTCGGGGGGGGGATTGGCATTCCATTTGCCCATTCGAGGAGGGTTCCGAATCCCTCACCGGGTGGCGTATGTCTTCTTCGACCTCCTCGCTCTGGACGCCGGCCGCCTCCGCCCGCACGGCGTCGGCCCTCGCCGGAAACGACACGTGCGACGTGTGCGTGATCGGGGCCGGCATCGCGGGGTTGACCACGGCGTACCTGCTCGGACGCGAAGGAAAGCGAGTGCTCGTCCTCGACGCCAAGCCGGAGTTCGCGGCCGGCGAGACGGAGTACACGACCGCCCATCTCGCGTGGTACCTCGACGACCACTTCTCGCACCTCGTTGCGGTTCGCGGCGATGCCATTGCGAAGACGGCAGCCAGCACCCACCGAAACGCGATCGCGTTGATCGGCGACATCGTAAAGCGGGAGCAGATCGACTGCGATTACCACGCCGTCAGCGGCCACCTCTTCGCCGCGGCAAACGGCACAGACTTGTTGCACGAAGAGGCCGAAACGCTGACTCGCCTCGAATTGCCGTTCGAGCGCACGAAGCTCGCGTTCCCGAACGAGAAGGAAGTCGAGTGCCTCCGGTTTCCCGACCACGCGCGCTTTCACCCGATCCGGTACGTGCTCGGGTTGGTCGCGGCGGTGCGGCAGCAGGGCGGCGTGATTTACACGGACACTGTTGTCGAGAAGGTCCGCGGCGGCCGGCCCTGTGAGGTCCGAACGACGAAGGAGCACACCGTCACGGCTGGAGCAGTCGTGATCGCGACGAACAACCCCTTCGAGGGCGGCACCGTCCTGCACACGAAAGTCTCGGCCCACCTGACCTACGCGCTCGCGGCCAACGTTCCGAGTGGCTCTTTCGCCGACGGTCTTTTCTGGGACACGGCCGCCCCGTACCACTATGTCCGCCTCCAACCCGGTGGCCCGGCCAGTGACGTGGACACGCTCATCGTCGGCGGGGAGGATCACAAGACCGGCCAAGCCCAGGATCAAGCGACCCGGTGGGACCGTTTGACCGCCTGGACGCGCGAGCGGTTTCCCAACCTCGGCCCGGTCCGGCACCGCTGGTCGGGGCAAGTTTTTGAAACGCCGGACGGCCTCGGCCTGATCGGATTAGCCCCGTGGAACGGGCCGAACGTGTTCGTCATCACCGGCGATTCGGGGATGGGCCTGACCCACGGCACGCTCGGGGCACAGTTGGTGACCGACCTCGTCGCGAACCGGGTGAACGAATCGGCGGCCGCCTACTCGCCGTCGCGGTTGATGCCGGGCGCACTGCTCACGCGACTGGGCGAAAACTTGAACATGGCCGCGCAGTACGTCGACTGGGTGACCGGCGGGGACGTGAAAAATCCCGATCACATCCCGCCCGGTCAGGGGGCCGTGATTCGGAGTGGGCTGACGAAACTGGCCGTGTACAAAGACGACCGCGGGGCGGTGACGAAGATGTCCGCCGTGTGCCCGCACATGGGGGCGATCGTCCACTGGAACGCGGCCGAATCGACGTGGGACTGCCCGTGCCACGGTTCGCGTTTCAGTGCGACTGGCACCTGCCTTCACGGTCCGTCGGTCGGGGACCTGAAGAACGTGGACTGAGCCGTCGACACGCCACCCCGGTTCAAACCACCCTGAGTGAGACCGAATGGACAGAAAGCTCGGCCGCGGCGTCTTGGTCGGCTTTTGCGTCATCTTCCTGACCCTGATTCTCTTCGCCATCGTCACCTATCGGAACATCACCCGGCTGGCCGAGAGCGAGTCGTGGGTGGCTCACACGCACGAAGTTCTGGACGTGCTGGAAGCGACCCTGTCCACGCTAAAGGACGCGCAGAACGGGTATCGCGGCTACCACGCGACGGGCAACACCGCGTTCGCGAAGCCCTACCACGAAGCGAAAGCCACCCTGCCCCTGCACCTTTCGACCTTCGAACAACTCGCGTCGGACAACCCGGCCCAGCAACAGCGCGTTTCCGAATTCCGCCGGGCGGCAGAGTCGGTCCTCGACCTCTACGGCCGCGGCATCCAGATTCGCCAAGACCAGGGGTTCGACGCCTCGGAGCGGTTCATTCTGCAAGGAACGGGCAACGCCGAGATGGAGCGGGCCAGGAGTCTCATCGGCGAAATGAAAGCCGAGGAGCAACGCCTGCTGACGATCCGAACTCGCGAATCCCGGACTCAGTACAACACGGCCGTCGTGACGATGATCCTGTCGGTTCTCTTCGGTCTCTTCCTGACGGCAATCGCGTTCGGCCTGACGATGCGGGACCGCCACCAGCGTGAACAAACCGCGATGATGCTGCAAGCGGCCCGCGACGCCCTCGAACAGCGGGTCAAAGATCGCACGGCCGAATTGCAAGCAGAAGTCTTGGAACGCCAACGGGCCGAGATAGAGTTGCAAAACTCGACCAAGCGGCTCGAAGAGAGCAACCGCGAGTTGGAGCAGTTCGCCACCGTGGCCTCGCACGACTTGCAAGAGCCGTTGCGGAAGATTCAGGCATTCTCCGACCGCCTTAGCGAAGTGAGCGGGCCGGTCCTTCAAGGAGCGGGGCAGGACTATCTCGCCCGCATCGTCTCGTCGGCCGGACGGATGCGAACGCTCATCGACGACCTACTTAGTTTCTCTCGCGTCACCCGGAAGGGTCAACCGTTCGTTCCGACCAACCTCGCGCGGATCGCCGAAGAGGTCGTTTCCGACCTTGAGGGGCGATTACGGGAAACGGGCGGCCGGGTTGACGTGGTCGAACCCTTGCCCACAATCGCGGCCGACCCGCTGCAAATACGACAACTGCTGCAAAACCTGATCGCCAACGGCCTGAAGTTCCGCAAGCCGAGGGAATCTCCTGTCGTGACCGTTCGGGCAGAATTACTACCAGAAGTCGAAGGAATCCCCGGCCCCGCGTGCCGGCTCACCGTCGCGGATAACGGCGTCGGGTTCGAGCAGGAATATGCCGAGCGGATTTTCCAGATGTTCCAGCGACTGCACGGCCGCAGTCTATATGAAGGCAATGGGATCGGCCTGGCGATTTGCCGCAAAATTGTCGAGCGGCACCACGGCACGATTACCGCCATCGGCGAGACGGACGTTGGATCAACTTTTGTTGTCACGTTGCCGGTGGACCAGACTACCTTGGAGTAATCAATGGATCGCCCTGCGAAATCGATTGTCATCCTCATGGCCGACGACGACGCTGATGACCGCCTGTTGACCCGCGAAGCCTTTGAGAAGAATCATTTAGCCAACGACCTGCGGTTCGTCGAAGACGGCGTGGAACTGTTGGACTACCTCAAGCGACGCGGCAAGTACGCCGACCCGGAGTCGTCGCCGCGGCCCGGCTTGATTCTGCTCGACCTGAACATGCCCCGGAAGGACGGTCGCGAAGCGCTGAAGGAGATCAAGGCCGATCCGAACCTGAAGCAGATTCGCGTGATCGTGATGACCACCTCGAAGGCCGAGGAGGACATCTACCGCACCTATGACCTGTCGGCGGCCTCGTACATCACGAAGCCGGTGACGTTCCAGGCACTCGTGGACGTGATTCAGACCCTCGGCAAGTACTGGCTGGAAATCGTCGAACTCCCCTCTCCAGGCCAGCAACCGTAATCGATCAATCGTCGGCGAGCGGGGGGCGTAAGCCCCCTGATCCTTCGTCCGCCGCGAGAGAATCAGGAGGCTTACGCCCCCCGCTCGCCGAGTCCATCCCCGCCGGTCGTTCTCCCGTCTCCCGGTACGTTTCTCGCTGCCGGGTGTACTCCTCGGCCGACAGCTCCACTTCCTGTTGTTCGAAGAGCTTTTTCAGGTACGGCACGCACCACCCGCAGCCGGTGCCGGCCCCGCCACACTGCGACAGCTGGCTCGCGACCTTCGGGTGTTGCGTTCGGAGGTACGCCAGGAGTTTCCGCTTCGACACGCGAAAGCAGAGACAAACGGGGTCGTCCAAATCCATCGACACCATCTCCGAATGACTGAGCGAGGGCACCTACATTATCACTCGCCGGGTACGAACGGTTCTACCCAAAGTCGGGGGTGATCTGTGAATCAGCCGGTTCTGTTGTGCGGTCTGGGCCGGGTCGGTTTTCGCATCCTGCAACACCTCAAGGCGGCCGGAGTGCCGGTGTCGGTCATCTCCGAGAACGACCCGACCGACCCGCAACTGGCCGGCGTGCCATTCATCAAGGGCGACTGCCGCCGACCGGAACTGCTCGAACAGGCGGGCCTGAAAACCGCCCGCGGCGTCATCATCGTGACCAGCGACGACCTCGTGAACGTCTCGACGGCGATGCTGGTGCGGAAGCTCAATCCCGACGTCCGCGTCGTGGTGCGGATGTTCAACCAGAACCTCATCCCCCGCCTCGGGGCGGCGATGAAGAACACCGTCGCCCTATCGGTGTCGGCCCTTACTGCCCCGCTCATCGCCCTCACCGCGCTCACCGGCGACACGCTCGGCGTCTTCAAACTCGACGACGTGCCGCACCAGGTCGCTGAGGTCGTGGTCCCGGAGAATTCGCCCCTCGTTCACGCCCGTCTCGGCGACCTCGCGAAGCAGCACAAATTGATGATCCTCTCGCACACGCCGAGTGGCGGCGAGGCGAAGCTGTGGGAGGCGGTCTCCGGCGACACGCGGCTGGCAGTCGGCGACCACTTTGTGGCGTGCGGCCGGCCGGAAGACCTGGCTCCGATTCTGGTGGACGAAGACGGCAACCTCTTCGGCGGCGTGCGGTGGGCCGGGTGGCTGCGGCGACAACTCCGCACCGTCGGCCGCACCCTAGGGGCGATTGACCTGCCCGTGCGCCTTGCGAGTGCCGGGCTGTTCTTCACGCTCTTCGTCAGCACCCTGATGTTCCGATATGGCGTCGGCACCGACTGGGCCGACGGTCTGTACCAGACCGTGAGCATCGTCGCGACGGGCGGGGAGTTGCACGCCGAGTCGCGGCCGCCGTGGGCGAAGGTGTTCGTCAGCGTCCTGAAAATCGCCGGAGCGGCCCTGCTGGCCATCTTCACGGCCCTGTTCACGCAGTACTTCATCCGGGCGAAACTCGGCGGCGTGCTGGAGGCCCGTCGCATCCCCGATGGTGGGCATGTCGTCGTGTGCGGCCTCGGCAACGTCGGCTTCCGCTGTGTCGAAGAACTCGTCCGGCTCGGGCATCAGGTCGTGGCCATCGAGAACGTCCACGACAACCCGTTCGCGGAAACGGTCCGCCGACTCGGGGCGGCCGTCATCATCGGCGACGCCACGGTCGGCGCGGTGCTGAAGCAAGCCCGCGCCGGCACCGCCCGATCGGTGATCGCGGCCACGGAATCGGAGCTGAGGAACCTGGAAATCGGCCTGCTGGCCCGCGAGATGAACTCGACCCACCGGATTGTGGTCCGCCTGACCGAACCAACCTTCGCCGAGGCCGTGCGGGACTCGGCGAACATCAAGCACGCGGTTTCCGTGCCGGCGCTGGCGGCCCCCGCGTTCGCGGCCGCCCTCTACGGCGATCGCGTGCAAACGCTCATCACGGTCGGCTCGCGCACCCTCGCGATCGTGGAACTGACGGTTCAGCCGAACGACCCGTGCCTGCACGAGCAGTCGCTCTTGGCCACCATGTTCGACTACTCGTTCCTGCCCCTCGGCATCGGCGGCAAGCCGCCGTTCCCCCAGGACGGCTTGCCGAAGGCGCTCCGCTTGCAGGCCGGGGACAAGCTGACCATCGTGGCCGAATTGTCGGCGTTGGAACGACTCGTCCGCCGCGAACCGGCCCCCGCCGACCGCCGGGTGGTGGTGGAATCGTACCCCTATTCCGCGAGAGAACTGCTGTGGTCGATCGTGCGAACGAACCGCCGTTGCACCGAGGAGGAGGCCGCGGCCGTCGTCGCCCAAACACCCTTTGTGCTGGCCGAGCAACTAACCGCCGGCGAGTCCGAAGAACTTCTGGCTCTCGTCGAGCGAAACAAGGTGGACGCCCGGGCAGAAGCCGCGCCGGCAACGGTATGAGTGGGTCCGCCCTGGTGGTGCAGTTGTAACGATTTTCGAGTTCGATCCGGCGGCCCATTCCCCGACGGGTGAATACCCGTCGGGGAATGGGCCGCCGGAATGACGAATGTGAGGGAGGGATTTTTCGGCCGGGTTCTCCCCGTTGAATGGACGCTCTCGAAGGACGGACGCAAATGTTGAGGCTTGGAATTTGTTTGTTGATTTTGTCCACGTTGGTCGGCGGTTCGGCTCGCGCAGAGGATCGCTACTTCCTTCTCATGTTCGGCTCGCAACGCATCCCGCGAAACCCGAACTACGCCCACACGTTCGCGACGTTCGCGCGGCAAGCGGCCGAGGGTGGGCCGCTCGAATCGCACACAATCAGTTGGCTGCCCACCGAATTCCCGATCCGCGTCCAGGCTCTCCGCCCTCAACCGGGACGAAACTACGGGCTAGAAGAAACGCTCCAGATTGCCCAGCGGGACGGAGCGCGAGTCTCGTTGTGGGGGCCGTATGAGATCGAGCCGGAGTTGTACCGCCGGGCGATGAAACAGATCCGCTTGTTGGAAAGTGGCAAGGTTCAGTACAAGGCGAACGACACCTTCTACCGCAACGACACGGTCAGCAATTGCATTCACGCGGTGAGTAAAATCGAGGAGGGTCGCAGGCTGGTCGTCTACAGTCCGGGGTGGGGCGACACGGCGAGTCACTTCGTGCTGGAACGATTGAATCCCTGGATCATCGACCGGACGCAAACCCACGACTGGGTCGCCACGTCCCTCGGGTTGGACGCCTATCCGATCGCGTACCGGAAGGCTTACGAACGGCCGATCCTCAAACCGATCACCGGCGTGCAGTTGTTCCTGCACGATGGCCTGCCGGTGCCGACCTACGGCCCACCGGCCCAGCGGGGTCGATTGGGCATTCGCGAGTAAAAGGTAGGCGAGTAAAAGGTAGAGACGCGGGTGGGAGTCGAACCCACTTCTATCGGGTTGCAGCCGATCGCCCGACCGTCTGGCTCCCGCGTCTTCGTTGTTCACGCCGTCTCGGCGTCGCCCGTGGCCCGCAGGTGGGCCTTGCTGAGTTCGTGGAAGTCGGGCACGTCGGCGGCCGCCAATCGGTTGCGACCGACACCGCGAACGACCCAACCGTTCTCCCAGTTCTTGTCCTCGTCACGCAGCTTGAGCGTACGGCCGAGTTCCGCGAACTGGTCGGGAATCCACGACACCTGAACGCACTGCGACTGGCCCATGTCCTTGACGAGTCGGCACTGGCGGTAGAAGACATTCTTGCGGGCCATCGGCATCTCCGACTTCGGAACGGAATCAGTGCCCCCGCCAGGAATCGAACCTGGTCTACGACCTTCGCAGGGTCGCGTGCCTCCACCACACCCCGAGGACGTTGCGTGTAGAAAAAGGAGACGACCGGGCGGCGGAAGGTTCGGCGATTCCTTCGGCTTTTCGATTGACACGCGGCCCGATTCTGAGGAAACTCTAATCTGCCTCCCTCAGACGGTCCCACCCCTTTCCCTTTCTTCGGTGCCGTATGCTCAACTTTTTTGGCTCCACCACCAATTCATTTTGTGACGGCGTCTCTCGGCGAAACTTCCTCAAGGTCGGCACCTTCGGAGCGGGTCTGACGCTAGCGGACGCTTACCGGGCACAGGCGGCCGCGAAGAAGACCGAGGGCACGCGGTCGAAGGCGATGAAGTCCGCGATCTTCATTTACCTGCCGGGCGGGCCGAGCCACCTGGACATGTACGACCTGAAGCCGGACGCGCCGAAGGAAATCCGCGGCGAGTTCAACCCCATCGCCACGAACGTGCCCGGCGTGCAGATTTGCGAACACTTCCCGCTGCAAGCGAAGATGTGGGACAAGCTCGCCGTAGTGCGATCCCTGACGAGCGTGGACGAGCACAGCGACACCCTCGTGATGACCGGCTACCCGGACCGCGTGAACGCCACCGCCGGCCACCCGTCGTTCGGGGCCGTCGTCTCGAAGCTCCGAGGCGACGGCCCCGAATCCGTGCCGCCGTTCGTCTCGCTCCGGGGCATGTCCCGCGGCACCGAGCCGGGCTACCTCGGCTTGTCGCACCGCCCGTTCACGCCGAGCGGACCAGGCAACGCGAACTTGAAACTCGCCGGCGGCGTCACCCCCGAACGGCTCGACACGCGGAAGACGCTGCTCGATTCGTTCGACGACACGCGGCGGGAGATCGACGCGAGCGGCGCGATGAAGGGCATCGACGCCTACACCGAACGCGCCCTCGACATGGTGAGCAGCGGCGTGGTGCGGAACGCTCTGAACCTCGAAAAAGAAGACAAGGCCACTCGTGACCGCTACAAAGGCGTCGAGCAATTCCTAACGGCCCGCCGCCTGATCGAAGCCGGCGTCGGCTTCGTCACCCTCTCCATCGGCGGATGGGACACGCACGGCCAGAACTTCCAGAGCCTCAAAAAGCAACTGCCGAAGGTCGATCAAGCGATCGCGAACCTGATTCAAGACTTGCACGACCGCGGGTTGCAGGACGACGTGGTGACGGTGATGTGGGGCGAGTTCGGCCGCACGCCGAAGATCAACGCGAGCGCCGGCCGTGACCACTGGTCGCCGGCAATGAGCGCGCTCGTGGCCGGCGGCGGCTTGAAGATGGGTCAAGCCGTCGGAGCGACCAACGCCAAGGGCGAGCGGCCGAAGGACTGGGCCTACACCGTGCCGCAACTGATGAGTACCCTCTACCGGGCCATCGGCATCGACCCGGCGATGACCTTCCCCAACGGCAGCGGCCGACCGATGTACATCCTCGACGACCGTGACCCGGTTCGCGAGTTGGTATAATTGGTTATCGAGCCGCAGGTTCACGCCGATCACCGCAGATCCGACCAGAAGACCAATCCGATTTTTGGTTTTCCGAATTTGCGTTCCTCCGCGTGGATCTGCGGCGAATGCTTCTTCCCCGCCTACCTCAGCCCATCTCCTGCCATGCGCATACTTGCTTCCCTCGCGGGTTTACTCTTGCTCGCCGGCACGGCCTCGGCCCAATCGCTGACGGCCTTCCCGCCGGCATTGGCGATCCGCGGGGCCGACGATGCGCCACAACTGCTCGTCACAGCGAAGGTGACTAACCGCGAACTCGACGCGACCGGGCAGGCGAAATACGCCGTCGCCGACGCGAAGGTTTGCCGCGTCGATGAGAACGGCCGCGTCTTCCCGCTGGCGAACGGCACGACCGAGATCACCGCCACGGCAAACGGGCAGAGCGTCAAAGTGCCCGTCACGGTGTCGTCGATGGAGACGCCGCGGCCGATCAACTTTAACAATCAAGTCGAGCCGATCCTCACGAAGATGTCTTGTAACAGCGGTGGCTGCCACGGCAAGATTCAGGGCCAGAACGGCTTCCGCCTCTCGCTGCTCGGCTTCGACCCCGAACTCGATTACACCACGCTCCTCAAGGAAGGCCGGGGCCGCCGGCTGATGCCGAGTTCGCCGGACGCCTCGCTGTTCCTCACGAAAGCCACGGGGCAGGTCCCGCACGGCGGCGGCAAGAAGATCGAACCCGGCTCGGAAGAGTACAAGGTTCTGCGCCGCTGGATCGCGACCGGCATGCCTTACGGCGAGCCGACCGACCCGGCCATCACGAAGCTGACCGTCCACCCGGCGTCTCGCGTCATCGACCGGCAAAGCCGGCAGCAACTCGCCGTTCACGCGCACTATTCCGACGGCAGTGTCGAAGATGTGACCCGCCGCACGCAGTTCGAAAGCAACGAAACCGAAGTCGCCGTCGTGGACGGCACCGGCCTCGTGCGAACCCTCTCGATGACCGGGCAAGCCGCTGTCATGGTGCGCTTCTCCGGGCAGGTCACGGTCTTCCGCGGCATCGTCCCGCAACCCGGCCCGAAGGAGCCTTTCGCGTTCCGGCCGAAGACGGTCGTAGACGAGTTCACCGCCAAGAAGTGGCGGGAACTCGGCCTCGTACCGTCGGACGAGGCCACCGACGAAGCCTTCCTTCGCCGCGCCTACCTCGACATCACCGGCACACTGCCGGACGTGGCGGCCGTGACCGCCTTCCTCGCCGACAAGTCTGCCGACAAGCGGGACAAGCTGATCGACCGCCTCGTGGAGACGCCGGAGTACGCCTACTACTTCGCCAACAAGTGGGCCGACGTGCTGCGAGTGAAGCGGAAGAACCAAGCGGGGCGGGCCACCGGTACGTTCGCCTTCCACGATTGGATTCGCGGGGCGATGGCCGCCGACCTGCCCTACGACCAGTTCGCGCGGGAAATCATCTGCGCGAACGGCGACGAACTCAAGTCGCCACCGACCGTGTGGTACAAGGAGGTCACGACGCCGGAAAACTTCGTCGACGACCTGTCACAAGTCTTCCTCGGCCAACGGCTGGCCTGCGCCAACTGCCACCACCACCCCTACGAGAAGTGGACCCAGGACGACTACTGGGGTCTCGCCGCGTTCTTCGGCCGCGTCGGCAAGAAGCCGATCGCATCTCCGGGGCAGCCGAATAACAACCAGGACCGCCGCCAACTCATCTACGTGAAATCGACCGGCAGCGTGACTAACAAGCGGCTGAACAAGACGGCCCCGCTGAAGCCGCTGGACGCTGACCCAATGGAAGTGGATGGCGCCGACGACCCGCGGCAGAAGCTGGCCGACTGGATGGCGGACCCGAAGAACCCGTTCTTCGCGAAGGCCGTGGCGAACCGCTACTGGGCGCACTTCTTCGGCCGCGGCATCGTGGACCCGCTCGACGACATGCGCGTCACAAACCCGCCGTCGAACCCGGAACTACTCGACGCCCTGGCGAAGTCGCTGCTCGACGACAAGTTCTCGCTGAAAGCCCTCGTGAAGACGATCTGCAAGAGCCGCACGTATGCCCTGAGTGCCGTGCCGAACGACTTCAACAAGGCCGACAAGCAATCGTTCGCACGGTACTATCCGAAGCGGCTGAATGCTGAGGTGGTCTTCGACGCCGTGTGCCAAGTGACGAACAGCCCCTCGCAGTTCGGCGGCCTGCCGACCGACAAGAACGCCCCGCAGCGGGCGATCATGCTGCCGGACGAGTCGTTCACGTCTTACTTCCTCGACGTGTTCGGCCGGCCGCAGCGGATCAGTGCCTGCGAGTGCGAGCGCGTCAACGAGGCGAGTTTGGCGATGACGCTGCACATGCTCAACTCGCAGGAAGTGCAGGACAAGATTTCCCGCGCGGCCGGCCGGGCCGACAAACTGGCGAAGGACCCGCGGCCCGACGCCGAGAAGGTGACGGAACTTTTCCTCGCCGCCCTGGGCAAGCCGCCGACGGCCGATCAACTTCAGATGGCGACAACCCACCTGGAAAAGTACGCGAAGGACAAGAAGCAGGGTTACGAGAACCTCGTGTGGGCGTTGTTGAACACAAAGGCGTTCCTGTTCAACCAGTGACCGTTTCGCGGGCGACCCGACGGGTCGCCCGCTATACTCATCTCTACCTCTCAGCCTCCGAACTCACCGTGGATTCACCCTCATGCCCCTTCGCGCACTTGCCGTGCTTTTCTTCGCTTTGCCCGCCTTCGCCGCCGACCCGCCGTCGCGAAAGCCCGTCGTCGTTACCGACGCCGCCCTCAAACTGCACGCCGAGGCGCTCGTCATCGACGGGCACAACGACCTGCCGTGGGAACTGCGGCGGAAGGACGGCGGGGCGTCGTTCCGCGAGATCGACCTGCTGCGACCGCAGAAGAACCTGCACACCGACATCCCGCGGTTGAAAAAGGGCGGCATCGGGGCACAGTTCTGGTCGGCCTACGTTCCGGTGGACACGGCCAAAAAGGGCGTGGCCGTGAAGACCACGCTCGAACAGATCGACACGATCCACCGCATGGTGAAAGAGTACCCGAACGACTTCGAGATGGCCTACGGCACCGCCGACATCGAGCGCATCCGCAAGAACGGCAAGATCGCCTCGCTCATCGGCATCGAGGGCGGGCACTCGATCGATAACTCGCTCGGTAGCCTCCGCGCCCTCTACCGCCTCGGCGTCCGGTACATGACGCTCACGCACAGTGAGTCGCTCGATTGGGCCGACAGCGCCACCGACGCCCCGAAATGCGGCGGCCTGTCGCCGTTCGGCGAGCAGGTCATCGCCGAGATGAACGCGATTGGCATGCTCGTGGACCTGTCACACGTCTCGCCCGAGTGCATGAAGGCGACCCTGAAGGTCACAAAGGCCCCGGTCATCTTCTCACACTCGTCCGCCCGCAGCGTGGCCGACCACCCGCGAAACGTGCCCGACGACGTCCTGAAGTTGGTCAAGGCGAACAACGGCGTCGTGATGGTCAACTTCTATTCCGGGTTCGTCGTGCCGGAAGGCGCACGGGCAATGCGGAAGATGTTCGAGGTCGGCCGCGAGTTGAAGAAGAAGTTCCCCGACGACGATGCGAAGTACCGGGAGGCCATGCTGGCGTGGCAGAAGGATAACGCCTACCCGAACGGCACGGTCCACACGGTCGTCGATCACATCGAACACATCATCAAGGTCGCCGGGATCGATCACGTCGGTCTCGGGTCCGACTTCGACGGCATCACGAAGTTGCCCGACCAACTGGAAGACGTGTCCACCTACCCGGTCATTACCCAGGAGATGCTGAACCGCGGGTACAGGCCGGAGGAGATCAAGAAAATGCTCGGCGGCAACCTGATGCGCGTGTTCCGCGACGCGGAAGCCGTCGCGGGGAAGAAGTAGCCGCGGGTTCAACCCGCGGCTTCACCGGCCGACGTCAAACCACCGTGCACGCTTCTTCGAACGTCAGCCGGGGGCTGCGCGGGTGGAGCCGGCTCGCATCGCCGTGGCCGAGGTTGCAGAGGAAGTTCGACTTCACCGTCGTGCCGGCGAAAAACGCCGCATCCACCTTCGCGTTGTCGAAGCCGGACATCGGGCCGCAATCGAGGCCGACGGCGCGGGCGGCGAGCATGACGTACGCCCCTTGCAGCGACGAGTTGCGGAGGGCGATCATCTCCAGCACCGGCTCCGGCAAGTCCTTGAACCACGCCTTCGCGTCGGCGTGCGGGTACAGCTTCGGCAGTTGCTCGAAGAAGTGAACGTCCATGCCGACGATGGCCGTGACTGGTGCGGCCATCGTCTTGTCGACGTTCCCGGCGTCGAGGCACGGCTTCAGCTTTTCCTTCGCCTCCTTCGACTTCACGAAGACGACCCGCATCGGACACATGTTCGCGGAGGTCGCCCCGAACTTGGCCAGGTCGTAGAGTTGCCGCAGTTCGGCGTCCTCGACGGGCGTCGGCAGCCAGTGGAAGTGCGTGCGGGCGTTGCGGAAGAGCAGGTCTTGCCCTTCGGCGTTCAGCTGACTCATCGGGTACTCCGTGGAACTAAGAAAGTGATTCGGTGGAAACGGGTTTGGTCGCGTTGTACCGGGCGATGATCTCTTCGGCCCGGTTCGCGTCGTCCGTGCGGACCCAGAGTTCGACCGATCCCGGCAACACCGTCCCCAGGCCGGCGGTCAGGTCGTCGCCGACGGTGCGGGCCGCGATCCCCTCGGCGCTCAACTCGTTCGCCAGCATCTGCATGTCCAACAGAGTGCCAGTGGCCAACTTGACAATGTCGTCGGTGAGTTCCATCGTTCGCCCCGAATGAGTGTGGTAGGCGATAGGACGCGGTCATTATAGCCTACGGCTGGGGTGGGGCGGAACCGAGTGCCACGCCAAAACAACGACCGCGAGGGAATGTACCCTCGCGGTCGTGGAAGTCTTTCTCCGTTCGGTCACGCGGCCTCGGCCCGCGGTACTTCGAACAGCCAGCCGGCCGGTCGGGGCATCTTGGTCGGGCCGACCGACCCTTCCGGCCGGCCTTCCCACTCGTGGCTGCGAACGCTTTCAAGAATTCGCTCGGCCACGGCCAACGCCTCACGGCCGTCTTCGCCCGTCACACGCGGCGTGCGGCCGGTGCGGACGCAGTCGATGAAGTGCCGGAGTTCGTTCGTCAGTTGGTCGCCCTTCCGGTCGCCGTCCACGTACCGAACCTGGAGGTGCCGGCCGAAGACTTCGTCCTTCAGGCGGGCGCGGGCGGCGGCGTCGAGTTTGTCGGCCCGCAGGCCGTACTGCCGCACTTCGGGGCTTTGTTGGACGAGCACGAGCTTCCGCGTGACGAAGTCGATGCCCGCGTACCCTTCGGGTGCCCAGATGCGGAGGCGGCGCTTCGGCCGCTGTGTGATGCGGCTGGCCGTGACGTGGGCGATGCACCCGCTCTCGAAGGTCAGGCGGGCGTTCACCATGTCCTCGTGACCGCCGAACACGCTGGCCCCGACGGCTTCGACCTTCTTCACCAACGTGCCGTCGAGAGCGAGCAGCAGGTCGATGTCGTGGATCATCAAATCGAGGACGGCACCGATGTCGATACTACGGCCGGTGAACGGCCCGTGCCGTTCGGCTTCGACGAATTTCGGGCGGATCGGCCGGCGACTGAGTTCTTCGAAGGCCGGGTTGAACCGCTCGATGTGGCCCACTTGCAGCGGCACGCCGGCCTTCGCGGCCAGTTCGATCAACTCGTCCGCCTCGGCCAGCGTGCGACAGATCGGCTTTTCCACCAGGACCGGCACGCCCGCCTTGAGGAATTCGGCGGCGACGGAATGGTGGTGAATCGTCGGCGTCACGATTGAAACCGCGTCGACCGTCTTGAGCAGTGACTCGTGCGAAGTGTACGCCGTCGTGTTGAGGCGGGCGGCGACGGCCTTCGCCTGATCGGGACTGGAATCGACGACACCCACGAGGTCCACGTCCGGAAGGCCGGCGAGGATGCGGGCGTGGTGCTGTCCGAGGTGTCCGACGCCGATCACGGCCATTCGCAAGCGACTCATGTTGCCTTCCTTAGCAAACTTCCGCCCGCACGATCCGTGTGCGGGCCGCCGTGTCAGCCGGTCGCGTCAAGCGGCCCGCCGCCGCGCGGGAAACGACAGGACGGCCGGTGCCGTCGCGGTTCCCTCCCGCGCGAGAATTTGTTTCGCGAGTTCCACGTTCAAACTGTGCCCCGAGCGGTAGGCGACCACGTGCCCGGCCAGGTCGAACCCCGACAGCGACAGGTCGCCGACGAGGTCGAGAATCTTGTGGCGGGCCGGTTCGTCGGCACTCCGCAGTTGGTTGCCGATCAACCCC
This sequence comes from Limnoglobus roseus, assembly GCF_008254045.1. Taxonomy (GTDB): domain Bacteria; phylum Planctomycetota; class Planctomycetia; order Gemmatales; family Gemmataceae; genus Limnoglobus; species Limnoglobus roseus. The sequence continues at coordinate 8,139,799 of NZ_CP042425.1, forward strand.
TGGGGGCCGAACACGAGCAAGTCCTGGACGTTCACGTTCCGGCCGATGCCCTGCGCCCGCAGAGCCGTCGCCTCGGCTTCGAGGAGGAACGTCCGGCAGTTCGCGATGGTCTGGGCGAACGTCTCGGGCGTGACTTCGACGGTCGCGGTCTGCCGCGGGATCGGCGAGTGGTAGCCGTAGTCGAGAATGTAACTGATCCGCAGTCCGGTATCGGCGGGGTGAATGCTCACGCTCGCACCGTCCTTCGTGACGACGACCGGCGACGACACGGTCACGATCGGCCGCCGCACGTTCTGGGTGAGAACGCCGGCCTGATGGATCGCCTCCACGAAGCCGCGGGCGGAGCCGTCCAGGCCGGGCGGTTCGGGGCCGTTGAGTTCGATGGTGCAATTGTCCACGCGGAGGCCGGCCAAGGCAGCCAACACGTGCTCGACGAGCGTCACGCCGTCGTTCGCCGATCCGATCGTCGTCCGGCGGCGGGTATCGGTGACGTTGGCGGCCAGAGCCACCGTTCGGGGCGAGCCGGGCCGATCGCTGCGGACGAAGGCCACGCCAGTGTTGGCAGGGGCCGGCCGCAACCGGGCGCGGACCGCCTGGCCACTGATGAAGCCGGTGCCGGCCACATCAACCGCCCGGCCCAGCGTCCGCTGATATCGGTACCCGATCAGTTGCACGGTTCGCAAGTCCTGTCTTCGCACATGAAGGCGACGCCCGCCGAGACGGCCCCGGCGGGCGGATCGGACACGGTTACTTCGGCGGCGCGCCGGGGGCCGCGGGGGCCGGCGTCGTCCCGCTAGCGGGTGTCACGGCCGGGACCGGGCCGGGGGCGGCGAAGTTCTGGTTCAGCGTCAGCACGACCACCTTCGTGATGTCGATGCTCGGCGAGACGTAGAACGGCATGGCCGCCGGCGGACGGAGCTTCAGGTCGTAGTACAGTGGCGACTTCATTTCTTCTTCGGTCAGGGCGTCCGGGTAGGCCATCACGAGTTGGAACCCGTTGACTTCCGAGACGCGCTCGACGACCGTGCGGATCTGGGTGAAGAGTTCTTGCAGGTGCTTGGCCGACTTGTCGTCGATGTCCTTGCGGATGGCCTTTTCCAGGTCCTCGAACTGCCGCTGCATCGCCGTCATTTCTTGTTCGATCTGCTGCTTCTTGGTCGGCGACGTTTCGGTCCGCCCGGCCGCTTCCTTTTCGAGAATCTGGTTGCGGAGCTTCGCGAGCTCGGCGCCCTTCTTCTGGCGCTCCTCGTTCATGGTCGCCGCGAAGTACTGCCACCGTTGGAAGTCCTTCATGACGCGGGCCACGTTGAACACCGCCACGGTGCCGCGCGCCGCCGGCGTCGTGGCCGCGGGTGCGGCAGCGGCCGGGGCTTGGGCCTTCAAGCCCGTCGCCATGTAACCCGCGATGGCCAACCCGGCCACCGCCATCAAGTAGACGTAAATCCGCTTCACGATTGGCCTCCTCTGCCTGTCCCCGTCGGCGGTCGAAGATTCCGTTCCCCGTACCCCCACCCGCCGAGCGATGGCTCTCTCAGTGTTCCGTTCCAAGAAGAACCGTCAGGGTCGGGCGGTTCTAACCGACCCATCCGACCGCGTCAACACGAATTGCCGCCGGCTCTCGCCCGCCCGATCCGGCCAAAGTGAGAGGCGGCCCAGGAAGCGGCACGGATTTCGCAATGAATCTCGGGAGTGCTACCACCGTGAGAGACGACATGACTGTGCGAGATCTCTGGCAAATCGTCAAAACGGCCGGAACAGCTTGGCTCGATCACAAGGCCCCACGGTTGGCCGCGGCGGTGGCGTACTACACCATCCTGTCGTTGGCCCCCGTGTTGATCATTGCCGTGGCGGTCGCCGGGGCGGTATTTGGGGAGGAGGCGGCCCGCGGGCAACTCGTCGATCAGTTCCGGGGCATGGTCGGGCAGTCGGGGGCCGAAGCCATTCAAGTCATGCTGGAACACGCCAGTAAGCCTGGGGCCGGCGTTTGGGCAACCGTCATCGGCATCGGGACACTCGTCATCGGGGCGTCCGGCGTGTTCGGCGAACTTCAAGACGCGCTGAACACCGTCTGGGACGTGAAGCCGCGACCCGGCCGCGGAATCATGGGCGTTCTCCACGACCGCTTCCTCAGCTTCGCGATGGTGCTGTGCATCGGGTTCCTTCTTCTCGTGTCGCTCGTCCTCTCGACGGCCCTCTCGGCCATGGACCACGTACTCGAAGGGTGGATTCCCGGCTTGCCGACGCTGATGCGGGTCGCGAACATCGGGCTGGGCTTCATCGTCGTGACGGTCTTGTTCGCGATGATGTTCAAGTTCCTCCCGGACGTCAAATTGCGGTGGCGGGAAGTCTGGCTCGGGGCCGCCGTGACGGCGGCACTGTTCACGCTCGGCAAGTACCTCATTGGCCTGTACCTCGGCAAGGCGGGCGTCGCCTCGCCGTTCGGGGCGGCCGGTTCGCTCGTGGCTCTGGTGGTCTGGATTTACTACTCGGCCCTGATCCTGTTCTTCGGGGCTGAATTGACTCAGGTGATGACGAAGCGCGTCGGCCGCGGGCAACCCATGCCCAACGCGGAACGCCTGACCGAAAAAACAACCGCCGCGATGGCACCCGGCGAGTGAGCCGGGTGATTTCTCTCCGAGGTCGTCATGTCGTCCGACAAATCGAACGGTCACCCTCGCGATTCGTTCCTCGGCCGCCTCGCTGGCGGGGCCGCCCGGTGGACCGGCGGATCGACCGCCTTCGGCCTGGCGTCCCTCGTCATCATTGTCTGGCTCGTGAGCGGCCCGTTCTTCCACTATTCCGACACCTGGCAACTCGTCATCAACACCGGCACCACGATCGTCACCTTCCTCATGGTGTTCCTAATTCAGCGGGCGCAGAACAAAGACTCGAAAGCCGTTCACTTGAAGCTGAACGAGATCGTGGCGGCCCTCGAAGGGGCGAGTAACCGGCTCATCAACGTGGAAGATTTGACCGAGGAAGAGGTCGGGACGCTCCACGAGCACTTCTGCACGCTCGTGAAGCTCGCGAAGAAAGCGGGCAGCCTGAAGGACTCTCACTCCGTCGAAGATGCGGCCGAGCGGCACGAGCGGAAACAGAAGAACCTGACCGGCGAAGTTCCGATCGCGAAGGGCTAGGCGAGGATGCCCTTCACGAGTTCGCCGTGAACGTCGGTCAGCCGCATGTCGCGGCCGCCGAAGCGGAACGTGAGCTTGGTGTGGTCGAACCCGAGCAGGTGCAGCATCGTGGCGTGCAGGTCGTGAACTTGGACTTTGTTCTCGACGGCGTGGTAGCCGTACTCGTCGGTCGCCCCGTAGGCGATGCCGGGTTTAGTGCCACCGCCCGACAGCCACACACTGAAGCCGAACGGGTTGTGGTCCCGCCCGTCGCTGCCCTGGGCGAACGGCGTCCGGCCGAACTCCCCGCCCCACAGGATGAGCGTGCGGTCGAGCAACCCCCGTTGCTTCAAGTCCGTCAGCAGTGCCGCGATCGGCTTGTCCACCGCGAGGGCGTTGTCCTCGTGGCCCTTCTTCAGTCCGGAGTGCTGGTCCCAGCGGTCGTGGCCGAGGCTCTGGCAGAGTAGTTCGACGAACCGCACGCCGCGTTCCATCATCCGCCGGGCGATGAGGCACTGCGAGCCGAAGACCTGCGTTTTCGGGTTGTCGAGGCCGTAAAGGGCGTGCGTGTCCTTCGTCTCCTTCGATAGGTCGTACAGGTCCGGCACCGCCGTCTGCATTCGGGCGGCGAGTTCGTAGTTGGCGATGGCCGACTCGACCTGATCGTTCCCGCCGAGGCGAGCGTTCGTGGCCGCGTCGAGCTTGCGAATCAGGTCGAGCTTCGCCTTCTGCGACCCGGCCGGCGTGAGGTCAGCGACCGGGGCCTTACCGGGGCGGAACAGCGACCCCTGGTAAGTGGCCGGGAGGAAGCCGTTGCCGAAGCAGTCGATGCCGCCGGGCGGGATCATGCCGCTGCCGAGGACGACGAAGCCGGGCAGTTCCTTCGACTCGCTGCCGAGGCCGTAGGTCACCCACGCCCCGAGCGACGGCCGCCCCTGCTGGCCGTGGCCGCTGTGGAAGAAGTAGTTCGCCCCCGTGTGTTCGGAGAAGTTCGACACCATCGACCGGACGACGGTCAGGTCGTCGGCCCGCGTCGCGAGGTTCGGGAACAGGTCGCTGACCCAGAGGCCGGACTGGCCGCGCTGGCTGGTCTTCCAGGGGCTACCGAGCGTGTTGCCGTTGTTGTTGAACTGCGTCCGCTCCTTCTTCATCTTGAACGGCTGGCCGTGTTCCTTCGTCAGCAGCGGCTTCGGATCGAACGTGTCCACCGCCGACGGCCCGCCGTCCATGAACAGGAAGATCACCCGATCGGCCTTCGGCGCGAAGTGGGGCTTCCTCGCGGTGCCCGACGAGTCGGCTTGCACTTGCTCGGCGAGCAGGGCGGCGAGGGCCATCGCGCCGAAGCCGTTGGCGGAGCGGGTGAGCCACTCGCGGCGGCTGAACGTGGGGGCGGTGCGATGGCAGGGGTACATGCGTGAGTCCGAAGGAGGGCGTCGGACCCCACGGGTCCGACGCGAAACGATACTTCTCAGTCGATATTCTCCACTTCACCACCGTCGATGGTGATGGCGGCCTTCAACGCCGTCTGAGCGATCGTGTCGCGGATGAAGCGGACGCTGCCGTCGCCCATCGCAACGCTGAACCCGCCGGACGAATGGCCGCCGAGCTTCGGCACGTCCTTCTTCGGATCGTACACCACGTCGGCCGGTTTCGTCCACTCCACGGCCTCGGCCGCCTCGACGATCATGATCGAGTTCGAGGTGCCGTCGGTGATGTTCGCGAACGACGTCCTCGCCGCCGGGTCGTTGATGAACCACGACCGCGGCGACGTCCCCTTCGCACAGGTGAAGCCCTGGTAAAACGTCTTCCCGACTTCCGTCGCCCGGGCGTTGGGAACCTCGAAGACCTTCGGCATCTTCTCGATCAGTTTCTTGTTGTTGTCGCTGTCCCACGGCTCGTCGAGCTTGAACTGTTTGTACAGATTATCCTGCTCGACGTAGGGCAACAGGTGGACCCGCCACGAGAGCATGGCCTTGCCGTTCTTGTCGTAGACGTTCGTGGGCATCTTGCCGTTCACGTCGTGGTAGGCGTGGAAGGCGATGGCGAGTTGTTTCAGGTTGTTGCTACTCTTCGCCCGCGCGGCGGCCTCGCGGACCTTCTGCACGGCCGGCAGCATCAGGCCGAGGGCCACCGGGTAGACGCCGGCGACCATGCTGAACTCCTTCGGGATCGTCGCGCTCACCATCAGGTCGTTGCCGTCGCGCTTGATCGGCAGGTTGTCGAGCAGTTGATTCGCCTGGCTGATTGCCCCCAATCCGGCGAGGGAGCCGAGGATTTGCGGCAGCTCGTTCACCGGCCGCGGGCCGTCGTTTTCCTTCTCATAGAGCGCCTTCTCGAACTGCAACTTCGGCTGCGTCATCAGCGTCTTCGCGATCTTCACGGCATCCTTCAGGGCTTCCTCGGCCTCGGCGACCATCTTCTCGCCACCGTAGTTGGCCCGCAGCGCGATCACCGGGGCCGCGTCCTTCAGGTCCATCGTCATCGTGATGCGGTCGGCCTTCAGCAGCGGGCGAAGGTTCTCGGGCACTTGCTCGAAAGCCTGCGGCGGGATCGGTAACGCCCGCACGTTCACGGCCGCGACCACGGCCATGCCCTTCGCGGCCGCCTCGACCGCCGGCGTGATGCCGCCCTTCAGCACCACCGGCCGCGAGAGGAAGGCCGCGACCATCGGGCCGGGGCCGATCAGGAGGTGCTTGTCGTCCACGAAGTGCAGGCCGACGTCGAGTTGCTTGTCGATGTAGACCGACTTGCCGTCCACCTTCGTTTCCACGGCGTTCGGCACGTAGAGCTTCCGCAGCTTCCAGGCGTCGATCGCGACCGAGAACCGGATCACGCTGACGATCGTCGGCGGTTCGCGGTCGTCCTTCGGCGGGAGGAGGATCACGGTGGCCCGTTCGATCGTCGAGGGCGACGGGTAGACCTGTTTCTCGAACGCGGCCAGAGCTTTCGGCCCGGCCCCCTGCACGATGTCGCGCATGGCCTGCATCATGTCGTGCTTCCAGATGTCGGCCACCCGCAGGTGGACGAACCCGGCCGCGTCGCCGGGGACCATCGCGAGGTCTTCGTCGGCGGCCCGCACGGCGGGGGTGAGAACGACGGCCGCGAGAACCGCGGCGACCGTTCGGGTAACGAGGGAACGCATGATCGGCCTCCAGAGATCGAACCGGGGATGGGGTGTCAGTATAGTCGTCTGCCCAAAAGCTAGTTGTCGTCGATGTTGATCGCGTTGCCGTCGGCCCGTTCGATGAGGTGCCGCATCGTCTGGGCTCGGTTCTTCAGCTTGGCGAGGTTCAGGACGCGGACGCTGCCGTCGGCGAAGGCGGTCGCGAGGAAGTCGTCGAACTCCTTTGCGTAGTCGGCCGGGAACTCGACCTTCGGGTCGTACTCGAACTCTTCCGGCTTGGCCCACGGCACCGGATCGCCGCCGGCGAGTACCATGATCGTGTTCGACGTGCCGTCGGTGATGCTCAGAATTTTGCACCCCGTCGCGAGGTCGAACATCGCCCCGTTGCCGACGGGCACCTTGTAGACCGTGTGGGCCGGCTTCAACGCGATGCGGGGGTCGGTGTACGTGGGGATGGTCAGGTCGCTGAGCTTCTTGTTGCTCTCACTGTCCCACGGCTCGTCGAGTTTGAATTGACTGTAGACCGCGCTCTGCTCGATGTACGGCAGAATCGTGACCCGCCAAGAGTAGAGCTTTTTCCCCTTCTTGCCGAGCGTGGCGGCGGGCGGAAAGTGGCCGTAGACATCGTGGTAGCTGTGCAGCGCGATGCCGATCTGCTTCAGGTTGTTCAACGCTTTCGACCGTTCGGCGGTCTCGCGAACCTTCTGCACGGCGGGCATCATGACGCCCGCGGCCACCGCCCCGCCGGCGACGAACTGCGACGCCCACGCGGGCAACTTCACGCTCGTCGTGAGGTCCGCCCCCTTCCGTTCGATCGGCGGGTGGGCCAGGAGATCGTCGACGAAGTTCAACCCGCCGAGGCCGGCCACCATCATCGCGGCTTCGGGGAAGTCGCCGAGCGGCCGGTGGACTTTCGCGCCGCCGGCGTCCTTCTTCCGCTTCCCGTCGAGGTGGCGTGTCAGTTCGGTCGTGAGTTCCTGCCGGTGCTGGTTCAGGAACACCCTCGCCAGATCGGCCAACTTCCGCATGGCCTTCTCGCCGCCCGTCGCGGAATCGGCGTTCGGGAAGGTCGCCCGCACTTGCAGGACGGGTTCCTTCGTCATGTCGATGGACGCAGTGACGGCGTCCAGATCGGTCAGCGGCTTGAACTCGTCGGGGATCTGGACGAGGGCTTCCGGCGGGATCGGCAGGGCCTTCACGTTTAAGCCGGCGACGATGGGCTGGGTGCCGGCCGCCGCCTGAATCGCCGTCGCGAGCGGGCCGTCCTTCTTCGTGTTCGCGAGGATCGCCGTGACGCCGGACTCTTCGCCGAGGATCAGGGTGCGGTCATCGACGAACGCCATCGCCACGTCGGCCCGCTCGGCGAGGACAAGTTCCTTGCCGGCGACGGTCTTCGACTTCGCCTTCTCGGCGTGGGCCTTCTTCACCTGCTCCTTGTCGAACGGCTCGGTGAAGTGGAGGATCAGCGTCGGGTTGAACGGGTCGAAGTCGGATCGGCGTTGCGGCTTCCCCTTACCCGGCGGCAGCAGCACGAACGTGACGCGGTCGGTCGTTGACGGCTTCGGGGCGAAGTGCAAGTCGAGCAAGCCGACCGACCGCTGCCCCGCCCCCTCGAACACACCCCGCCACGGCTTGAGGTCCGGATGATTCCACAGGTCCGCCGCCCGGATGTGCAGGAAGCCGACGGCATCGGATGGCACAAGCGCCAGGTCTGACGGCAGCGGCCGACTGTCGGCGATCATCGGCCGCGATGGCAAGAACGCGAACAGGCCGCTCATGACGGCCACGAGAACGACGGGAAGCAACCGGCGGCGTGACATGACAATTCCTCAAGGAGAGCGAGCCGCCGGGCTGTCGGAGGCTCGTTGCGAACCGTCATTCAGTCGATGCTCGCGACCTCGCCGCCCGCCCGGGTCACGATGGCCCGCCAGACATCGGCGGCGGTCGTCTTCTTTACCGTTCGGACCGAACCGTCGGCGAACGCGGTGTGCGTAATGTCGTTGATGAACAGCAGCAGGTCGGCCGGGTTGCCCTTCGGGTCGAACTCCAGGTCGTCCGGCTTCGTCCACGGTACGGCCGTCTTGCCCATCGCGATCATGACCGTGTTCGACGTGCCGTCCGTAACCTGGTTGAATTTGAAGCCTTGAACTAGATCGAAGAGGGCGCCGTTGCCGCGGAAGACCTGCATGTGGGTGTTCTTGTCCTCCGGCTTCGTCACGCCGATCACGCCGAACACCGGCGGCATCGGGTTGTTCTCGAAAATTTTCTTGTTGTGGTCGCTGTCCCACGGCTCGTCGAGTTTGAACTGCTGGTACAACGGAGCCTGCTCGATGAACGGCAGAACCGCCACCCGCCACGACAGCAGCGGCTTCCCCTTTTTGCCGATGATCGCGGCCGGCGGGAACGAGTTGTACGAGTCCGCGTAGTTGTGCATCGCCAGCCCGAGTTGCTTGAGATTGTTCGTCGTTTGCGCGCGAGCCGCGGCCCCGCCGGTCGCGCCGAAGATCTGCACGAGGACCGGCGTAACGTCAAAGTCGGCCTTCGCCTTCAGCGTGGCCGTTGCTTGGGCGTCGTCGCTAACGATGACGGCGGACTTCAGCAGGTCTTGCGTCTGCCGGGCCAGGGTCACGAGTTTCGCCTGCGATTCGTCCTTCTGAATGCTGGCGATCCCGGCGGCGAGGGCGGTCTGCATGAACGTGCGGAAGACGCCCATTGACTTCTCGGCTTCGAGCGACTTGGCCCGAGTCGGGCACTTCACGTTCACCGTCAGTACGAAGTCGTCGGCAAAGGTTCCGGTGGCGAGGATCGCGTCGGAGTGGAATAGCGGCTTGAACGGCTCCACCTCGGCCGGCACGTTCTCCTGGCGGATTTCGTCCGGCATGTTCGCGAAGTTCAACCCGAACGTGAGCGACTTGCCGGACCGGGCCGCGTCGAGGGCTTCGGTGGCCGGCCCCTTCTTGTCGCCGCCGACTGGCTTCGCCAACTCGTTCCCCTTCGGCCCCAGGATGACGACGCGGTTCGGGGTGTCGAATAGGAACAGCGTCTTCTGCTTTCCGTCCTTCCCCTCGCTGATCGAGTAGACGTTCTCCCGCTCCTTCTTGAACTTGTCGCTGGCGAACTCTGGCGGCAGTTTCTTCAGCCCAGCGAGCGTCGTGAGGGCCGTCACGATCTGCTTCGGGTTGTGCGGCTTCGACAGGGTGATGGCGGCGCACACGGCCTGCTGATCGCCCGGCCCCTTGAGCTTCGGCATGAAGACGGTGAAGGTTTGCACCGAGTCGGTTGAGACGCCGAGCGCCCCGGCAAGCACGTCAATCTGATCGAACGCGCCGTTCGGGTTCGCCTTGCGGACGAGGTCGACCTGCTTGCTTTTCCAGGCGCTTTGCACGTCGAGGTGGGCGAACAGGGCCGCATCCGGCGGCACCCACGAGAAGACTTCTTCCACGTCCTTGCTCAGCGGAGGGGCCGCGGAGGCGTAGCGATTGGAGCAGGCGAAGAGCGCCACGGCTGCGATCAGCAGTCCGATCCGAAAGCGCATCCGGGTGAGCATGGCACGAGTCCTCGGAGAAATGGTGACCGGATTATGGTCGTCCCGCGGGTCGAGGGCAACCATTTCATTCGAATAGACGGCCGCACCGGGCCGCGATTTCAGGAAATGGGATCGAAGGTTGGTCCCGCCTCAACCCGGCCAACCGCTCTTTGATGCGAGAGCAGAACGCAGTACACTATTCCCATTCGCCATTTATGGAGTCTTTCCCGCGATGAGTAGCCCGGCAATCACCCTGCCGAAGACCCGGCCCGAAGAGCAGACCGACACGCGCACCAAGCGGCAGCCGCCCTACGCGGTGATCCTGCACAACGACGACTTGAGCACGATGGAGTTCGTCGTCACGGTGCTGCGGAAGGTCTTCGGGTACACGGTGGAGAAGTGCGTCCAGATGATGCTGGAAGCCCACAACCAGAACCGCTGCGTCGTCTGGACGGGGACGATGGAACTCGCGGAGTTGAAGGCCGATCAAATCATCTCGTGCGGCCCCGACCCGGACCGGGCCGATCAGGGGGCCGAACCCCTGCGCGTCTCCGTCGAACCGGCCGCGTAGCAATTGCACCTCCCCTGCCGGTTGTGCCCGCCCGGTCGGTTGCACCAGAAGCGGCGCGTGCCCGCGTGCCGCTCCAACGCCTTCGCATCGCGTCCCGCCGCCGGAACGGTCGATCAATCACGATGTCTCTCACCAGTGAAGGAGCATCATGATGAACTACCGCACGATGGCGGCCGCGGTCGTATTGTTGGCCGGGACGGCCCTGACAGCGTCCGCTCAAACCCGCGGTTTCGTGGGCGTCGGAGTCGGCGTCGGCGGGTACCCCGGCGGGGGCTACTACGGGTACCCCGGTTGGAACTACTACGGCCTCCCGTACGGCCCCTACGCCTACGGCTACCCGAGCGCGCTCGGCACGCAGTGGTCGAACGGGCACAGCCTCTACGGCCCGCCGATTCCGACGTTCGGCCCGACGCCCGGCGCGTTCGGCGGCGGCGACGCCCACCGCGGACACTACACCTACGGATTCCTGGGGAACTACAGCCCCTCGCCGCGGCTCGGCTATTCGACGGTCAACGTCTACCCATCGGATCGGCAGGAACTGACCGGGCCGTCGGTCGACGCCATTGCCCCGAACGAGGTTCCGCGTTCGCAGACGTCCTCGACCAGCCCGTGGGTCAAGGGCGGCCTGCTCGGGTTCGGCGTGATCCGGCGGCGATGAACTTGACCACCTTCGGGGGCGTATCTACCGTGACAGCACGCCGTCTTCCGTGCTGTTACGCCGCCCCGAGGCTCTTGTGATCGTATCATCCACTGCCGAGCAACCCGTCCCGCCGACCGACGCCCCCCCGGTTGACCTCCCGCCACCACCCGCTCCCACCGTCGAACAAGCCGCCGAGTGGCCCAGCTGGGTCAAGTCGATCGACACGGCCTTGCTGGTTCTGACGCTCGTCACGGCCTTCCTCGTCGCGTCGAACATCGCCCGCAACAACGATCAGTGGCTGCACTACGCGAGCGGCCGCGCCCTGTTGAACGGCGAATACTCACTCGGCTCGGACCCGTTCTCCTTCGCGACGGCCGGGCGAACGTGGGTCAACCACTCGTGGCTGTCGAGCGTGGCGGCCTACCTGCTCTACAAGGCCGACACGACCGGCTTCGTGATCGTCGTACTGAAGGCCGTGCTGTTCGCCGCCACCTTCGGGATCGTCCTCCTCATTCGACGGCCGGGCCAAGCGATCTGGCCGTGGGCCTTCGCGACGGCGCTGGCGGTGGTCGCCGCCGCCCCGAACTCGGGCCTTCGGCCCATCCTCCTCTCGGCGTTTTTCCTGGCCCTGACGCTCTACCTCCTGCTGGGCCGCGACTGGAAAACGGGCACGCGGTTCAACCTGATCGCGCTCGGCGTGCTATCGTGGGTGTGGGCGAGTTCCGATAGTTGGTTCTTCCTCGGCCCGCTCTCCGTCGCACTGACCCTGGCGGGTGAGGCCGTTCAGCGGTTGCTGACAAAGGCCGACGATACCGACGCCCCGCCGATCCGCTCGCTGGCGATCGCGCTGGGCGTCAGCGTTCTGGCCGCCAGCCTTACGCCGCACCACGTCCGCGTGTGGGAGTTGCCGGCCGAGTTGGGCTTCCACCTCCCGGCGGATTACAAGGCCGACCGCGACCTGCACACCTTCACCCTGTCGCCGCTCGACCGACAGTCTTACATCAGCCGCGAAGACCGGGGGAACAGCTTCAGCGGCTACGCCTTCGCGGCCCTGCTCGTCGGCGGTGGGATCGTGCTCTCGCTGGCCGGCAACTTCGGCAAGTTGCGGGTCACGCACATCCTGCTGTGGATGGCGTTCGCCGGGCTGGCGTTGATGCAGTACCGTCTGATCCTGCTTTTCAGCGTGGCGGCCGTCCCGTTGCTCGCGCTGGCGATGTCCGGGCTGATCGAACGGATTCGCCTCGGGCCGGCCAACGGACCGCGGGCGAACCTGTTGCTGCTCTTGTCCCGCGTCGGTCGCATCGTGGCGTTCCCCGCGGCGTTGATCCTGGTCGCGGCGGCCTACCCTGGCAAGTTGCTCCCGGCCGTCCGCCATCCGTCGCTGGTCGCGCGCGTCGCGTGGGGGGTCGAACCCGATCCGGGCTTGAAGCGCACGGCCGAAATGCTGAACGAGTGGCGGGCGTCGGGCAAACTGCCGGACGACTACCACGGGCTGTACCTGAACTTCGACCTGGCGAACTACGTCGCGTGGTTCGCGCCGCGGGAGAAGGTGTTCGCGAACGGCCGGTTCGCGTTCCACGCGCCCGAGTTGGGCGCGATGATCCAGGGCCGCCGCATCTTCTTCCACCGCTCGCTGGAGAAGCCGGAACCGATCACCGCGGTCGAGGTGGCGAACTTCCGCCAGACCTGTGCCGCGCACGACATCACGTACCTCGCCTACGCCGGGCTGGACTTCGTGTTCACGCCGGTCTCGACGGAACCGCTGTTCCAACTCTCGAACTTCCAGGCGCGTTACCCCCTCTGGCACGTCGACGGCCGGGCTATTGTTCTCGGCGACCCGAACTCGAAGGCGTTCCGACCAGGCGTGTTCGCGGCCCTCGCCTTCGACCCCGTTCGGCTGGCGTTCCGTTCCGACCTGGTCCCCCCGGTGCCCCAACCGCCCGAACCGATCCGGCGAGTCCCGGCCGCGGAGAAGACGTTCCTGGACGCCTTTCTGCTCGACCCGGTCCGCGTGCCGCCGCTGGGGGTGATCGACGCCCAGATTTGGGCCAACGTCGGCCGGAGCCACGGAGAAGAAGATTACGTCTCCTGGGCAAACAGTTGGGCCAACGTCGCCGGAGCCGTTGGGCACCCGTTCGTGGCCTTCCGGGCCGCCCTGCCGGGTCTTCAGGCGACCTACCACCCGACGGACGTTTCACTGGCCTATCAAGTCATGGCGCTGCGGTCCGTGTGGCGGGCGATTGCGGACGACCCGGACTACGCCGGCTCGTACACCGTCCTCGCGGCCTTGACCGCCTCCGGCCAACGGGGCATCCCCGGCTTTCCGCCCCAACTCCGAGAGAAACTCCACACGGCCGCCCTCCGCCAATACCTGGAGCGGTTGCCACCGCCCGAAGACCTGACGCCGAGTGAAGCCGGCCAGGCCTTCTCGACGGCCTTCCAACTGCACCTCGCCTTCCAACCGGCCCCGGCCGGCGACCCGGGGCAACCGCAGGCCCCCCAGTTGCCGGAACCGGCGGCCGAGGTGTTGCGAATCGCCCGCCGCTACCTCGACCGGGCCGGGGAACAGGTTTCACAAGACCCGAAGGAGAACGAGGAGCGAAGGAAGGCGGTCGAGGATAACAAGAAGGCCATTGAGGCCCGCCTGCAGCAGATGTACACACTCATGCAGCCGGCCAACGACCGGTTCGTGAATCGGTACAAGGGCCAGGACGCCGCGGCCCAAGCCCAGGGGGCGGCCCGGGAGGGGCTTCTCGTACAGGCTCTAGAGAAGTTTAACGAGGCCGTGAACAACAAGAACCTCGGCCCACACCCCGAGCAATTGATGCTCCTCGCCGTCGGTGTGAACATCGCACTCGGCAAGCTGGACGACGCGGAAATCGATCTGCGGCAGGCCGAGGAAGTTCTGGGAGAAGCGCGGGGCAAGGGGACGGGCGTACCCCAGAACGTGCTCGCCCAACTGCAAGACTTCCGCATGCAGTTGTGGCACCTCCGCGGCAACTACGTCAAACTCGGCGAGGCGATGGAGCAATCGACGCGCCTCCCCACCCTCTCGCCGGCCGAACGGGCGGCCGTGCAGGCCGCCGCCGGGAAGGCGTCGCTCACGGAGTTCCAGAACTTCCTCACCGTGCCGGCCCTGATGGGCACGGTGGGCGGCGCGGGGGTTTACGGCCAGGCCACCGCCCAAATGGGCGTTAACAACTGGACCTCGTCCATGAGTTTCTTCCTGGGGCGGTCGCTACTGCTGATTCTCGAAGGGAAGATCGACGAGGCGAAAGGGCGACTCGACCAGGCGATCCGCCCGGACAAGATCGCCGTTCCGGCGTACCTGCCGGAACGGGAACTCGCCGACCAGTACCTACGGATGATCGAGCACGCCCAGAAGTGACACCCGGCCTACGTTTCCAGCCACGCGAGGAGGTCGCGTACGAACGGGTGGCCGGGCGGCTCGAACTCCAGCGTGTGGTGCGCCGCCGGGTACTCGAGAACATGCTTCCGCTTGGCCGGGAACGCCTCGACGGCTCGCCGCGTGAGGGCGTTGTCGATCACACGGTCTTCGCCGGCCAACATCAATAGCGTCGGGAGCGTGACCCGCTTCGCGGCCCGCTTCAGGTACAAGTCGAGCGAAACGCTGCTGAACAGGAACCGGGCGGTGGCGAATCGCAAGTCGTGCGGTTCGTTTGCGAGGAACCGTTGCCAGTCCGGCGAGGCGGTGAACAACTCGGGATCGTTCAACGGGATCGGGAACAGCCGCGACGGGTTGCGAACGCGCGCACGGGCAATCGCGATCCGTTGGCCTAGCGGCGGCGACACCTTCGGGCACAGCCCGGGGCAGAGCAGCGACAGCGAATCGACCAGCCCTGGCCGGCGATACTGCAACCCCACGGCCAACTTGCCGCCCCACGAGACGCCCGCGAGGTGCGTCGGCAGCCACGGCCGCGACTGTCGCAGTTCCAGAACGAACTCTGCGATGTCGTCGAGCAGACGGCGGAAGTTGGGTGTGTCCCCGCGGGCGGCGGTGTTGAGGCCGGACCCGCGGCGGTCCAGGAAGTCCACGTCGTACCCGGCCGCCGCGATCTCGGCACACGACCGCCCGTACCACCCGCCGTGGCTGCGGATGCCGTGAACGAAGATGACTCGTCCTCGCGGCCGCCCCGTCGCCGGGTAGTGGCGATAGTACCAGCGATAGCCATCCGACGAGCGGAACGTGCGGAGTTCGCACGGGAGTGGGTCGTTCATCCCGGACGTTTTAGAGAATGGAACCCCGGCGAGGATACGCCGGGGTTCGGAACGGTCAGAACAGATCGACCGGCGCGTGTGACGGCGTGCGGATCATCGACGCGATGTCGTAATTCAACCACGTCGGGCCGTCGATCGACGCGCCGTGTGTGACCACGGCATCCCAGTCAACTGCGTCGCTCGTGGTCACTTCCTGGTGTTCGCGGTTCGGCGTCGCGAAACGATCGCCGGGCGAATCCGACCCAATTGAGGCCGAGGGTGTGGAACCGGCAACGAGGTTGGCCGTACCACCGCCGCCCGTGCCGCCCGCGACCAGAGCCGCAGTGCCGGCCGGGGGCGTGTATGCGTCCGCGGCACCCAAGTTCACAGCATAGCCCATGTCCGCGAGTGCCCCGACCGTGACGCGGCTCAGCGGGTTGAACCCCGCGTTCAGGTAGCCGGTCATCAACTCGTTGCCGAAGACGCTCTCCCGCCAGTGGCCGCCGGCCGTGCCCGACCCGCCCGAGTTCTCGACCGGCACACTCGCCCCCGACGTGCCGAAGATCGCGTTGTACTGGGCCGTCGCCTGCGCGCCGAGGAACCGGGGGTCCGTCGTGCCGATCCCCGACACCAACCCTTTTTGCTGCCAGATCGTTCCGATGCCGAGGACGTGGCCCATTTCGTGAATCACGACCGACGCGAGTTGGCCGCTCGCTTCCAGTTGGGCAAGGTCCGCGGAATCGAACTGCATGGTGCCGTGGTAGGGCAAGTACGACCCGGCCCGGAGGCGGTCGGGCCCGGCCTGCCCGAGCACGCCGCCGGCCCCGTCGATGGCGACCGCCGACGCGGAAATCAGCACGTCGTCCACCACCGTGCCGTTGTAATTCGCGTCCGGCAGGTCGCCGGTGATGACCTGCGACCACCGCGCCGCGGCCTGCTGGAAGGCGAACAGTTGGTTCGCGGTCAGGCCGTTAGTTTGCAGCGTGATGGAGAACCCGCCCGTCGTCGGTGGGGACGTGGGCGGTGGGGGGGGCGGCGGTGGAACGGTGGTCGCGGGGCCGTCGATGGCCCAAGTGTAGGTTCCGCCGGCCGTGCCGGTGTAGTTCGTCACGCCCAAGAGGTACGTTCCGGCGGAAAGGGTCCGCGTGAACCGACTGTCGTAGTTCGTGGAAGAAATGTCGTCGTTGTACGTGACCCGTTGGCCGGTCGAAGTGTACAGGCCGATCACCGTATCGAGGTTGCTCGTCGGCGTTGTGGCCGAGATGGTGAAACTGCCGCCGGTCGTGACCGTGAAGCGATACCAGTCCACTTCGGTCGTTGCCACGGACGCGGCCCCCGTGGCGTCGCCGGCCGTATTTAGCGTGACTGGCGTGTAGCTCGTGGGTACCGCGACGGCGCTCGGTGGGGTGCTTCCCCACGACGGCACGCATCGGTCTTCCAGCTCCTCGATTTGGAATTTCACCCTCAGACTGCCACGACGTGCGCGCGCCTGCTCAAAAGTCATCATCAGCTCCTGGGACAGATGGGATCGGACAGAATTGCGAGTGGGATAACCTTACCTGACAGCCTGAAGTGGTCGCAAGGGATAAATGGGTTGTGCGAGGTGGATGGCCGCAGATTGGGAAGTGATTTGAGAACCGCGACTGAAATCTTCGCGGTTCTCCTCAAGCGTCCGACAAGGCTATCCTTTTCGTACCCGCAACAGGAACGTCGGGTTCACGGCCTCGAACCGGAGGCTCTCCATCTGCTCGACGCCGCGGGCGATGCTGACGAGTTGCACGTCCACGGCCGTGGCGAGCCGCTTCATGGCCGCGTAGGTGGCCGAGAGCATTTCCAGCGTGCCGACGTTCACGACCAACCGCCCGCCCGACCGGAGGACGGCGAACGCGGCTTCCAACAGCCGGGCGATTTCTCCGCCGTTGCCACCGATGAAAATGGCGTCCGGAGCGGGCAACCCACTGAAGATCGCCGGGGCGGTGCCGAAGATCGGCTTCACATTCTTGACGCCGAAGGTTTCGAGGTTGGCAGAGATCAGGTGGAAGTCGGCCGCGTCCTGCTCGATGGCGAACACCACGCCAGGGGCGACGAGGTTGGCGATCTCGATGCCGACCGACCCGCTGCCCGCGCCCACGTCCCAAGCCACGTCGCCGGGGTGCAGGTCGAGTTGCGCCAGTGCCAGCGAGCGAACCTCGGCCTGCGTGATAAGGCCGGACTTCGGCCGGCTTTGCGCGAACACGTCGTCGGGGTTGCCGAAGCGGGCGAGGGTCGACACCGCCCGCGGCACGTCCGGGCGGTTCGGCTTGCGCTTCAAGATCAGGATGTTCAGCGGGTCGAACGTCATCCCCTGGATGTCGGTGAGTTCCCCCTGCGTGACGCGCTCGTCGCGACCGCCGAGGTTCTCACACACGGTCGCCCGGAAGTAGTCGATGCCGCGGGCGAGCAGTTCCCGTGCGATCCGCCCCGGTGGGTACACGTCGCTGGTGAACAGGCCGACGGTTTCCGCCCCGCGAATCTTGTCCAGCACGTCGTCCAAGGACTTCGCGGACAGGTCGGTGAGGTAGGCGTCTTCCCACGTCTCCTTCACGCGGGCGAAGGCCAACTGCATGCTGCTGATGTGCGGCACGACTTCGAACAGGTCCGGCCCGACCTTGTCGCACAGGTAGCGGGCCGTGCCGTAGAAGAGCGGGTCGCCGACCGAAACGATGGCGATCTTCTGTTTGCCGACGGCGGCCTTGAGCCGCTCGACGACCGTCGGCAGGTCGGTGCCGATGGTCACGCGCTCGGCCTTCAGTTCGGGCAGCAATCGCAGGGCCGCCTCGGAGCCGAAGAGCAGTTCCGCGTTAACCAGCCACTCACGCGACCGGGCCGTGACCCCGGCCAACCCGTCGGGACCAACGCCAAGAATCGGAATCTTCACTGCGGACACGGCAACGCCTCGGGGGTGCGGGGAAACCTCTTCCTAGCGATTGTAGTTAAATGCCAATCCGGATGGCGTCCGGTTCTCGCCGTCGGTAGAATCGTTACCATCCGACCCTCTCGACCCGTACAGAAAGGATTTCGATATGCGTCGCTTTCCCCACCGGCTCTGGGCTTTCGGCCTGTCGGCCACGCTCCTCGGCGGCTTCACGGCCCCCACGCTGTTCGCGGCCCCGGCGGCGGAATTGACCGAAGAGCAACTCGTCGAGAAGGCCAAGAAGCTCAACAACGAGACGAAAACGCTCGAAGACGCCGACGCCAAGTTGAAGGAACTCGTCAAAGACAAGCCCGGCACGGCCAAGCTCGTTAAGGCGGCGGCGAAGCTCCAGAAGGCGGCAAAGGAGGACAACAAGCCGTTCCGCTACTTCGCGACGCTGGTGCTGGCGAAGGCCGCCCACAACGTGAAGGACTACGACTCGGCCGAGGTCTTCTACAAGGCCTGTTCCGACATCGCCATCGACGACCTGCAATCGAGCGAGCACATCATCCGCGCGGTGGAAGGGCACCTCGATTTCCTGATGGCCCGCAAGAAGTACGACCAGATCGAAGAGTTGTGCGAGCGGGTCATGGCCATCAACGGCGACGATTCGCTGAAGCAGTTCAGCTTGATCGAAGTCATGAGCCAACTGCTCATGGCCCAGTCGCGGAAGGGGCAGACCGACAAGGCGGTGGCGACGGCGGACAAGCTCATCAAGCAGTTCGACGGCAACTTTATCTTCCGCCAATTGAAGGCCCGCGTGCTGACCGACGCCGAGAAGTACGAGGACGCGATCAAGGAGTACGAGGCCGCCGTCGATGCCGTCCAGGACAACGAGAACTTGAAGAAGGACCAGAAGGAGCGGATCGTCCGCGGCACCAAGTACGCCATCAGCGGCATCTACGTGCTGCAAAACAAGATCGACGAGGGGACCAAAATCCTCCGCGAACTTGTGAAGGAAGACCCGGAGAACGCGACGTTCAAGAACGACCTCGGGTTCATCATGTGCGACAACGACAAGAACCTGGAAGAGTCCGAGAAACTGATCCGCGACGCCATCGCCCTGGACCTGAAGGCCCGCGAAAAGGCGGCCGAAGAAGGGAAGATCGGCAAGGACGAGGCGAAGAAGGCGAACTCCGCGTACATCGACAGCCTCGGCTGGGTGCTGTTCAAGAACAAGAAGTACGAAGAGGCGTTGAAGAACCTCCTCGAATCGGCCGGCAGCGACGACGAAGAGAGCAACCACATCGAAATTTGGGACCACGTTGGCGACTGCTACGCGGCGATGGGCAAGAAGAAGGAAGCCCTGGAGACGTACCAGAAGGGGCTGAAGATGGAAGACGTGACAAAGAAGGACGGCGAACGCCGCAAGAAGGTCACGGAGAAGGTGAAGAAGTTGAAAGCCGAACTGTCGAAGTAACACCCTTCTGCTGACCGCGTAGTGGGTCGGCCAACGGCCGACCGTTGGCCGACCCGCTACGCGAGAACAATTTTACACGAACCGCACGTGCGACTTGTTGACGGCTTTCCGCAAGCGGTGCAGGTACTCGGTCCGAGAGATTTCCGTCGCTCCCATCCGCTCGGTGTGATCGGTGGTCATCTGCACGTCGAACAGTTCGTAGCCGCGTTCGCGGAGGTGTTGCAAAAGCGAGACGAGCGCGACCTTCGACCCGTCGGTCACGCGGTGGAACATCGACTCGCCGGCGAAGAACGTCCCGACGCCGACGCCGTAGATGCCGCCCGCGAGGTCGTCGCCGACCCACACCTCCAGGCTGTGCGCATGCCCGAGGCGGTGGAGTTGCGAGTACGCCTTCACCATGCCGTCCGTCACCCACGTCCCTTCCGGCCGCCGCTCCCCGCACTCGCGCATGACCATCTCGAAGCACTGGTCGATGGTGACGTGGAACTTCCCGCTCCGCATCGTGCGGGCCAGGCTGCGGGAGACGTGCAGGTTCGCGAACTCGATGACCGCCCGCGGGTCGGGCGACCACCAGAGGATCGGGTCGTCGTCGTTAAACCACGGGAAGACGCCGTCGGTGTAGGCTTTCAACAGGGTCGAGGGGGTCAAATCGCCCCCCACGCCGACCAACCCCTCCCCGTCGGCCAAATCGGGAGGGATCCACGGCCGGTCGTCGTGCGTGCTGGCTTTCATGCGGGCCACAACTCCAGGCGGACGGCCGTCCCGGGCGAACGGCTTTCCCACCCATCTTAACACGCCCCGCCCGCGGACAAAAGTGGCCCGCCCGCCGTTTCGGCCGTCAAACTTGTGTCATTTCCCGATCGCCCCGATGATCGCCGGGTCGTCCTTCGGAGCCGCCCATGCGGTGAACGTCACGGCGGCTTTGGCCGCGTCCTTCGGCTCCGGCAATCGCAGGACGGCCAGCCACCCACCGCCGGTCTTCGGGAGGAACCGCCAGACCGCCCCCTCCGGGGCTTGGCCCACGATCACCACGGTCGCATGGCCGTTGTCCGGGAGGATCAGTTTCGTCCCGACGGCCGGGCCTTCCGGTTCG
Source organism: Limnoglobus roseus (assembly GCF_008254045.1). Taxonomy (GTDB): domain Bacteria; phylum Planctomycetota; class Planctomycetia; order Gemmatales; family Gemmataceae; genus Limnoglobus; species Limnoglobus roseus. Next base: position 8,160,460 of record NZ_CP042425.1, read on the forward strand.
GCGTCCTTCGTGTTCACGGCGATGATCTTCGTGCCGTCGGCGGTGATGATCCGTGGCTCGCCCTTCGTCTCACCGGCCACCAGCCACGTCGTGCGAGTGGCCGGGATTTCGAGTTGGAACGCCCGCGTGAGGCCGACGGCGACCGCCCCCTTCGCCGGGGTGACGGTTTCGTGAACCACCAGATCGCCCTTCTCGACCGGGTCGCCGACGCGGTAGCGGAACGTCGGCACGCCGTCCGCGGCGAGCGAGTACCCGTCGAACTGCACGTGCCGTTGGCCCTGGAAGATTTGCTCATTCGGAACCGGCGCGCCGTAGGCGAAGTCCTTCGCCCGCTGTTCAAACTGCGGCGGCGTGCGGCTGGCCGTGATGCCCCACGGTTGGCCGGGCGGCGGCGTCAGGAACTTCGGCCCGAGAACCTTGGCCGGCGTTCCGCCGCGGTTGTTCCAGACCGGCGAGGCGTCGAGGAAGTTCCCCTCCCAGGCGTAACTCACCCGGCAGGCGTTGGCGTCGAAGACGAAACTGAGGTCGGGGAAGCCGACGGCGATGGCCTTGTTGCCGGCTCCGTCGGGCATGAAGGTTCGCAGAATTTCCGGCCGCTTGCCGGGCTTCAGCACCAGACCCTTCGGCGGCTCCATGCCGATGGGCAGCGGCAGACCGGGGCCGAGCGACAGGTACGCCCAAAGCGCCTCGATCTGCGGCTCGGCGTCGCCGTTCAGCACCTTGTCGTAGGCCGACTTGCCGTTGTTGAAGTTCTGCGGCATCTTGGTGCCCGGGGCGAGCCGCTGCGGGTTGTGCATCCAGCGGTCGTACCACTCGAACCGCAGCCGCTGGGTCGTGAGGGCCAAGTCCGGGCCGCGTGTACCGCCGCCGACGTGACCGCTCATGTCGTGGCACTTGATGCAGCCCAGCCCCTCGGACCCGGCCAGTTTTCGGCCGACGGCGAGTTTCTCCTGCGTGTACTCGACCTTGTGGTTGCTGGAATCCGGCGCCGTTCCTTCCAAGTGCGCCAGCCCGACCGGTAAGTGGCCGACGTTTTGCGAACCGTATTGCGGCATCCGCAGCGTCATCCACGGCCGCGCCCGGCCGCCGTTCAGCAGGACCGATTCCAGCCAACTTGTCTTCGCCTTGTGCCCGACGCCGGTGAGGCGTGGCGGCGCCACATCGTCGGCGTTCTCCGACTTTTCGAGTTTCTTCATCTGGTCGCCGAGTTCCGTCCCGATGCCACCCTCGCCGTCGCGGACGTGACAGTTCAAGCAGTTGAACCGTTTCAGCGTCGTGCGCACGTCGGCAACCGACGCGGGCACCGCCGGTCGCAGGCCGGTCGAGACGAACGCCTTGACCGCCGTTCGCTGCGATTCGTCGATCGTGAAGACCGGCACCTTCTTCGGGTCCGGCTTCGCCGCGAGGCAGCCGAAATCGGCCATCACCCGTTGCTCGTTCTGGGCCGCCGGGAACTTCAACGACGGAGCCGCCGGGGAAGCGGGGAGCGCCTTGCCGCCGGGCGAAACGGTGTGGCAGTTGACGCAGCCCTTCGTGGTCAGCAGTTTCTTGCCCAGGTCTTTCCACGAGTCGGATTCGCCGCCCACGTCGGTCGGCTTCAGCTTCGGCAGTTTGACCACGACGCGATCGAAGTGGTCGTCGGTGGCCCGGTTCAAATAGCGGGCCAGGTCGCGGGCCTCGTCGTCCTTCAGTTGCATGTTCGGCATGCGGCCGTGCGGGTTCGTCTTCAGCGGGTCGAGCAGGTACTTTTGCAGTTGTTCCGGCGTCGTCTTGCTGCCGAGCCCGCCGAGCGCGTAGGTCGCCTGCGGGCCGGTCTCGCTGCCGAGGCCGAAGAGACTGGAACTCGGCTCGAACTTCACCGGCTTATCGTCGTCATCGTCCTCGTTCTTCTTGGCCGTGCCCGCGAGTTGCTTCCCGTGGCAGGCCGCACAGCCCGTGAGCGTGAACAGCTTCTCGCCGTTGGCCATGCTCTTCGACCAGTCGTTCGAAATCGTCGGCACCTTCGACGGCGTCAGCGCCCCGCCGAGCGACGCGAGGTACTGTCCAACCGCGTACCGCTCGGCGTGACCAACGTCGTCGTCGGTGAACAGCTTCGGCATCGTAGTGTTCGGCCGCATCTTCGTCGGGTCGGCCAGCCACGCATCGAGCCAGCCCGGATAGACCCGCTTGCCGACCTCGGAGAGATCGGGGCCAGTACGGTTCACGAAGCCCCTGCCGACCGCGTCGTCGGCCTTCGGGTGGTGGCAGTTCTTACAGCCGAATTCTTCGAACAGGAACCGGCCATGGTCCGCCGGCAGCGATTGATCGACCGTGTCCTTCCGCTGTTCCGGCAGGTGGCCGAAGAAGAAGTTCGGGATCGGCTCGCGGGCAAAGCCGGGACCTTGCCAGTGGAGTTCGAACCGCCGCTCCTTTGCCTCGCCGCTCGGGTCCAGGTCGAACTTCACGCGGAAGGCGTAAACGCCGGGTTCCAGTTGCAGGGCCGGCCCCGTTACGTCCTGGGTCTGCACCGTGCTGCTCTTGTCCTTCGCCAGTGCGATCCCGTTGAACGACTGCTCGCCCCGGGCGAGCGTCACCGCGGGCGTGCCGCCCTGGTAGACGGCCGAGAACTGGTACGGGCCGGCTGTCACGATCTGGATGTACCCCGTCCACGTCGCCGCCGTGACTGGGCCGCGAAACGACGCGCCCTCGCCCGCCTTCAGCGTGAGCGCGACCGTCGGTTCGAGCCGGTAACTCGTGGTCGATTTCGGCTCGGTGAAGCCCGCGATCAGGCCCGGTTTCAACAGTTTCCGGTTCACTTCCGGCTCGGCCGCGACGACCACTGCGGGGGCGAACAAAACGAGGAACGCGAGGATTCGATTCATGATGAAGAAGGGCCGGTGGGGTGGGATGCGTCGGCGGTTGTGTTGATTATCTTGACCCGCCCCGGTCCTGCAAGATGAATCGACCGCGAATCCCTATCACAACCCGACGCCCCCGAAGGAGACGACCGATGTTCGACCTGCAAGCGGTTCAAGCCGCCCTCCGCGCCGCCAAGTTCGACGGCTGGCTGCTGTACGACTTCCGCGGCATCAACGTCCTCGCGCAGCGGATCGTCGGCCTCGCGGAAAAGAAACTCTCGCGGCGGTGGTTCTACTACGTGCCGGCCAATGGCGAACCGAAGAAACTCGCCCACGCCATCGAGCCGGCCTCGCTCGACGGCCTGCCTGGAACGAAGACCGTCTACCGCCGGTGGCAGGAACTCGAAGCCGGTGTGCAGCAACTGCTCGCCGGGGCGAAGACGGTCGCGATGGAATACTCGCCGCGGAACGGCAACCCCTACGTCAGCCGCGTGGACGGCGGGACACTGGAACTCGTGCGGTCGTTCGGCGTGGAGGTCGTCTCGTCCGGCGACCTGATTCAGCAGTTCGAGGCAACGTGGGACGCCGACCAAGAAGCGATGCACTTAGCCGCCGCGAAGATTACCGACGCGGCCTACGGGGTGGCGTACCAGTTCATCGCGGATGAAATTCGCGCGAAGGGGCAGACGAGCGAAGTCGCCGTGCAACAGCGCATCATGCAGCACTTCCACGACAACGGCTGCACGACGTACTCGCCGCCGATCGTGGGCCGCGGGCCGCACAGCGGCGACCCGCACTACGAGCCGAACCCCGCCGCGGACACGCCGATCCGCAAGGGCGATTTCGTGCTGATCGACCTGTGGGCGAAGCTCGATAAGCCGCGGGCGGTATACAGCGACCTGACGCGGACGGTGTTCGTCGGGCCGACCGTGCCGGAGCAGTACACGAAGATTTTCAACATCGTCGCCGCCGCCCGCGACGCGGCCATCGCCCGCGTGAAGGACGCCTTCGCGAAGGGCGAGGAACTCGTCGGCTCGATGGTGGACAATGCCTGCCGGGACGTGATCGAGAAGGCGGGGTACGGCGAGTTCTACACGCACCGCACCGGCCACAACATCGGCCAAGAGGTCCACGGCAACGGTGCGCACATCGACGGCCTGGAAACGAAAGAGGACCGCCGCATCATGCGGCGGACCTGCTTTAGCATCGAGCCGGGGATTTACCTGCCGGAGTTCGGCGTGCGGAGCGAGATCGACGTTTACATTGATGCGAACGGCGGCGTCCACGTGACCGGCGGCGACCTGCAAACCGCCGTCCACACGATTACCGTGTAGCCGGTACTAGGATCGGCACCCCGACGGCGGGCCGCTCGACCACGCGGATTCGTTGCCGGGTCGCGAAGTATTGCCACGCGGCGTCGGCGAGGAAGACCGCGACGGCCACCCACACGCAGGCGTAGGCGTACCAGACGTGCGCCGGCGGCGTCTCGCCGAGGAAGTAGAGCGCGATCAACATTTGCGTGGTCGGCGAGAGGAACTGCAAGAAGCTGATGGCGATCAGCGGCAGTCGCCGCAGGGCCATCACGTAGGTCAACAGCGGCGCGACCGTGACGATGCCGCTGAACATCAGCAGGCCGTTCAACGTCCAGTCGGGACCGTAGTGCCCCTGCCCCGTCGCCGCGAAGTAGACCAACCCGGCCAGGGCGAACGGGAGCATCATCAGCGATTCCACGGTCAGGCCGCCGAGCGCGTCGACGGGGATAGCCTTCCGCACGAAGCCGTACAGGCCGAAGGTGATCGGCAGGGCGAGCGCGATCCACGTCAACTCGCCGGCCGCGAACACCGGCACCGCGAAGCCGAGGGCGATGAGGCCGAGCGCCGGGTAGTGCGCGGGCCGGAGCTTTTCGCCAAGGAACATCGTGCCGAGGAAAGCGTTCGCCAGCGGCAGCATGAAGTAGCCGAGCGCGGCTTCCGTGACCTTCCCTTGCGTGGTGGCGTAGATGTAGAGCAGCCAGTTCACGCCCAGGAGCAGCGCCGACGAGAACATAAGGAGGAGGAGTTTCTTCGACCGGAACACGTCCCGCACCGGCTTCCAGCCAACGGTGAGGGCGGTGAGAATGAGCATAACCGGCAGCGACCAGACGATCCGGTGGGCGAGAATTTCGACGGCCCCCACGTCGCGAACTTTCAGGGCCGCAAAAAAGAGCGGGACCATTCCCCACCACAGGTACGCGAACGTCCCCAACAGGAAACCGGTTCGCGTACTCGCCGCGGAATCGTCGGACACTTCGGAAACTCCTTGCTAAGTTCGGGCGACAGAACCAACAGACGGCCGACCCCTGCGAGAGGTTCAGCCGATGCTAGGAATAGTCCGCCGGTGGGGTTTGTCTTACGGGAAATGACCGTGAGGTACGCCGAGGCATTCTTCGAGCCAAGAGCGGAAGAACCCCTTAACCCCAACCCAACGAGTGCAGAACGATCTCGGCTGCTTTGGCCGAACCAAGAAGTTGTCGTAGACCCGCAACAGCCCCATCCCATACATCAGGTCGGATGCGGCAATTCTCATCGACAAAACCCTCCCCCGCCGAGATGACAACGGTTCCGCAAAGACCCAGGCACGCCGCCATCGTTTCCAGATCTGCGAACAACTCGCAAGGCTCCCAGCTCCCACGTCCGCAGTTGTCATGTAACACGGCACAGGAAGATCGCGACAGAATAAATGGGTCACCACCCGCAGAGGCAACGACCAACCAATCGTCTGGCCAACTTTCAATCGGCTCACCGCTGAGGCCGTTCCAGCGATATCCCGATTGAAATTGCCAGAGCTTGGTAAGGCTCGGAAAGAAGAAAGGATTCCCAAAGGATTCAATGCAGATGTTCTGCGGGCCAACATCTCGATAGAACTGTTCGACGGCCGATGGGATTGAGAATGCGCCTGTCCAATCGCTCGCTGATTGCGAACGAACCTCGCCGTGCGGCAGGAGTGACTGCCGCGCTTGTTGGCTCGTAACCACCACTCAGTTTCCCGTCAATCTTGTGTGATTACTTCTTCTCCGCGATCTGCTCGAAGTAGAGCTTGATGACGCGGGCGTAGTCTTCGCCGTACTTCGCTTGCAGATCCTGGATGATCTTCGACTTCACGTCGCCGGGCAGGTCGCCCCACGGTTTGCCGAGGTATTGCTGAAGGTCCTTCGGCAGATCCGTCTTCGTCGGGTCCACCTTGGGCTTGTCGGCGGCGTTCCGAGGGTCGCCGTTCTGGCCCGGCTCGCCCTCGCCGAGTTGCTTCGCGGCGTCGTTCAGTTTCTCGGCGGCCTTCTCCATCGCCTTCTGGGCCTTGTCGTTCTGCTTCTGGCCGAGTTGCTTCACGGCCTGATCCATCTGTCCCTCGGCTTCCTTGACGTTCTTGCCTGCCTTCTGCGCATTCTTGCCGGGCTTCGCCTTGCCTTCGCCGGGCTTCGGCGGGTTGTCCCCGGCGGCTTCCTGAGCCTGCTTCTGGGCGTCGTCGAGGGCCTTATCCGCCTGCTTGCGGGCGTCGTCGGCGTTCTGCTTGCGACCGGCCTGTTCTTCTCGCTGGGCGCGTTCCATCTGGTTTTGGGCGTCGCGGGCGGCGTCGGCGGCCTTCTTGAGTTTATCGCCGTTGGCCTTGCCTGGTTGCTGACCCTGCTCCTTCGCCGCATCTTCGAGTTTCTCCGCGAGTTCGCCCGCCTTCTTCGCGAGTTCACCTTGCTGGGCCTGCTGTTGGGCGGCGGCGGCGCCAGGATCGTGTCCCTTTTCAGCGGCTTCCTTGTTGAGTTCCTTCTGCTTCTCGGCGAGTTCCTTCGCTTTCTTGCCGGCCGCGTTGTCGCCGTTCTGCTTCGCGGCCTGTTCGAGGTTTTTCTGGGCCTTCTCACCCGCGGCCTGCGCACGGTCGGGGGCACCGGCCTTCATCTGGTCGGCCGCCTCTTGCGCTTCTTTGGCGGCGTCCTTCGCGGCCTGTCCCTGCCCTTCGCCCGGCTTGCCGGCCTCCTTCGCCAAGTCCTGGGCCTGGTCGGCGAGGTCTTGCTGCTTCTTGGCCAAGTCTTCGACCGGTTTCTTGTCGGTCGCCTTCGGCCCCTGGTTGCCCTTCTCGTTCGCCTGACCGAGTTCGTTGCGGAGTTCTCGCTCCTGCTTCGCCAAATCGCGGGCCGCATCGGCGTCGGCCTTCGACGGTAAGTCGTCGGCCGGGTCGCCGGGGTTGCCCGCGTCGGGGTCGCCGCGCTCGGCCTTGTCGGCCTTCGCGGTCTGGTCGCCCTTCTTCTGGACCTCGTCTGCGAGCTTCCGCATCGCCTCGGCCGCGTCCTTTTGAAGTTTCGGCGCCTTCTCCGGGTTCGGCTCGCGGCGGAGGCGTTCGAGGGCGTCGGCCGCCTTCTTCTTCGCCTCCTGCGCATCGCCGGCGCGGGTCTGTTTGAGGTCGTCGAGTTCCCGCTGAATCTCGTCTTTCGCCGCCTCGGTCTGCTCGGGCGTACTCGGCTTGCCGGCCTGCTTCTGGGCTTTCTCGGCGGCCGCTTCCTGTTGTTTCGCGAGCCGTTCGGCCCGGTCGCCGTCCTTCTCGGCCCCGGCCATTTGATCAGCGAGGCGGTCGAGTTGTTCGGCGGCCTCCTTCGTTTTCTTCTTCAACTCGTCGGCGTCGTTCTTTTGAAGGGCCTCCTCGGCCTTGCGGACAGCGTCCTTCGTGCGACTAAGTTGTTCGGCGGCGTTCGGGTCGTTGACCTGACCGAGTTCCTTGTTGATGTCTCGCTCGGCTTCCTGCAACCGCTGAAGTTGGTTCGCGTCCGGTTTGCCGCCGGCCTTCTCGGCAGCGTCGGCGACTCCCTTCTGCTTCTTGGCGAGTTCATCGGCCTTTTGGTCGTTCGGCTTCTGGCCGTCGAGCGCCTGGCGGAGTTGCTCCATCTGCCGTTTCGCCTGTTGCTGCGACGCGGGCGTGTCCTGGGTGCGGCCGTTCTGCAAGTCCTCGGCGGCCTGCTTGGCGGCGTCGGCCGTCTTCTCGCGGCGGTTCTCCAACCCCGGCGTGTCGAGTTTCTCCAACTTCTCGGCGAGTTCCTGCTGCTTCTTCGCGGCGTCGGCCAACTTCTCGGCGGCCTCCTTCCGCGCGGCCTCGTCAGGGTTCTTCTTGTCCAGCCCCTTCGTCTTGTCCTCGATCTCCTTTTGAATCGCCTCCTGGTCGCGTTGCAACTTCTCCAACTCGGCCTTCGCCTGCTTCATGCGTTCCTCGCGACCGGGCAGTTTGTCGGCGAGATTCTTGAGCGCGTCGGCCGCATCCTTCATGGCCTGTTCGGCCTTCGCGGGTTCGTCCTTGCCGGCGGCCTCTTTCGCGCGGTCGAGCTTTTCGAGGGCGTCCTCCTTCGCCTTCTCTGCCGCCTCGTTGCCCGACGGCGTGGAGAGTTTGTCGGCCGCCCGCTTCATCGCCTCTTGTTCCTTCTGCATCTTCTTGCGAAGTTCGTCGGACGGCTCCTTCGCGTCGGCCGCCTTCTTGCGGAGTTCGTCCTCCAACTTCGCCAACTGCTGGGCCGCCTTTTTCGGGTCTTTGCGATCCCCGGCGGCCTTCTCCAGCGCGTCGGCCAGCTTGTCGAGTTCCTTCGCAGCTTTCTCCTGCTCCGTCATCGCGTCGACCGGGTTGCCCTTCTCGATTTGCTCATTCGCCTTGTCGAACGGCTCCTTCGGCAACTGGTCGGCCCCAGCCACTTTCGCCTCGTCCTGGGTCTTCTTGCGAAGTTGCTCGGCCTTCTCGTTCAGTTCCTTCTGCTTCTGGCCGGTCGCCTCGACGGCCTTCTTCTTGGCGTTCTCGGCCTGATCCTTCGCCGCTTGATCGAGTTGTTTTTGCCGGTCGGCCAGCTTCTTCGCGTCGTCGGCCAACTGCTTGGCCTGCTCGGCGTTCATTTGCTCGACGGCCTTCTTCAACTCGTCGTTGTTCTTCAGCAGTTGGTCGAGTTCGGCGTTCAGTTCCTGTTGCTTTTTCGCGGCCTCGCGGGCCACGCGGTCGTTGCCAGGGTTGTTCTTTAGTTCCTCGGCCAGTTCCTTCTGCCGATCGGCGATCTCTTCGAGCTTCCGCTTGTCCTGAAGGTTCTGGGTGAAGCCGTCCACCTTCGCCGTCAGTTCGCGGAGCTTCTGGTTCGCACGGTCGAGTTGGGCCGCGGCGTCGCGGGTGGCCTTGTCGCGGAGTTCCTGATCGGCCTCGTTCTGAACCTTGCGGAGTTGCTCGTCGGCCTGCCGCAGCGGGTCTTCCTCCACGTCCTTGATCTGCTCGGCGAACGGCCGGAAGTCTGGCGTTAGCGCCGCCTCGCGGGCCAACTCTTCCAGTTGCCGGGCGGCGTCCTTCTCCTTGTTCTTCGCGTTGTCCAATTTGGCGACCTGATCGGGCGTCAGTTGGTCCTTGCCGCCGGCTTCACGCTTGACCTCCTCGACGGCCTTCTGCGCGTCGGCCACGTCCTTCTGGACGGTCTGCAACTTCTCCTTGATCTTGTCCCGCTTCGTCAGCAGGTCTTGCTCCGCGAGCGGCTTGGCCGAGCGGTCGAGGCGGACTTCGGACCACCCCTTCTCCGGGTAAAAGACCTCCTGCGGCGTCGCCCGGAACTCCGGCACGTTGCGGTTGTCCACCGCCCGGATGCGGAAGCGGATCACCTCGCCCTCTTTGGCCAGGTCCGTCAGGTCGAACGAGTACCGCCCCTCGGCCCGCGGGGTGCCGACGCCCTTGATCGTCACCGGCTGGACCCGCTTCGTCGCGGGGTCGCCGTTGAGTTCGAACTGCAACTCGACCTTCTCGACCTTCACGTCGTCGGCGATGCTCAGCTCGATGGGGATGCGCTCGTTCGGCCGGACCTGCCGCTGCTTGTCGCTGACGCCCGTCACTTTCTCGAACTTCGGCGGCGTGTCCACGGTGGCCTTCGTCGCCACGACGATTTCCGTCGGAACGTTCTGCTCGCCCATCACGGTCAGCTTCAGAGTGCCGTCGCCGATGAGCGTCCACTCGGCCGTGCCGGCGGTGCGGTCCTCGTTCAGGCTGACGAAAAACTGATCGGCCGCGATCTGACCGTTCGGGTTCGACGGCTTCCACTCGAAGTTGGCGGACCGAGCCGGGCGGTCGAACTTCAGGTCGAACGCCACCTTGCTGTACTGCAACGCCTCGAACTCGTGCAAGCCCTGCTGCTTCTGCTCGTCGATCGTGCCGGTCGCGTACTTCGGCGGGCTGACCGTGAACGCGGTCGCGTCGGTGAGCTTGACGGCGTCCACGACCGTGACCTTGAACCAGTCGCTGCGAAGGCCGCCGGCTTCCATGCAGTATTCGAAGCTCTCTTTCGCGACCGGCCGGGTGACGCTGAACGCGGCCTTGTCGTCGCCGGTCATCGGCAACTTCTTCTCCTCTCCGCCCTCCTCCTTGTAGGCGACGGCCGCCGTCTCCGGCAGTGCCGCGTCGGGGGCGAGTCTTTCGAGGAAGCCGGTCAGCGTGACGGCGTCGCCCCGCTTCATCACGAGGTCTTTCGACGAGACGACGACCTTGAAGTTCACGTCCGCCCGGGGGCCGATCCACGGCGTCAGGAACCGCTTGACGCGGTCGGCCGCGCCGGGGATGAAAAAGAGGGGCGACAGGATCGCGGCCGCGACGAGGACCGTCAGGAACGCGAACCGCAGGACCGATCCGGTCGGCGCGGCCTTCTGGAAGTTGAGCTTCTTCGCCCGCTGAGCCGTGTCGCGGGCGAGGACGTCGATGAGCGCCTTCGAGCCGTTGCCCGGTTCGGCGTTCTCGCTGAGTTCGACGAGCGTTGTGAGGCGTTCCGCGAGGTTCGGGAACTGGTCCTCAATGGCCGCGGCGAGCAGCGGCACGGGGATCGGACTGCGCATCGGCCGGAGGACGCACCGCCGGAAGGCCAAGAGTTGTAGCACGGCCCACCCGACGAGCATGAGGCCGCGGCCCCAACCGGGCAACTCGAACCGCGCGTCGAGCAAGACGAGGCCGAGTGCGGTGCCGAAGAACACGAGCGCGAACCAACTCATGCCACGGTAGAGCCACAGCCGCCGGACCTGTTGGGCGAGTTCGCCGAGCTTCTCTTCGATCGCGTGCGGCAGTTTCACGGCGGACATGCGGTCACCTCGGAAGGCAATGCTTCACGGTCAACTATAAAGTAACAAGGCCCGGTCGGGCAAGGAATCGTTCGGCCGGACGCGATTCTGTTACAATCCCGACACACCAAGGCACCTCAATGATCTCGCCCGAACGCCTGGACGTGCTGCAAACGCAGTGGGTGCGATTCGTCGGCGGCTTGGGCGTCGAACCGGCGAACGCCTATCCCGTCTTCGACCGATTGGTCGCGGCCCATTCGGAACCGCACCGGCACTACCACACGCTCGAACACGTCGCCGAGGTGCTGAAAGTCGTCGGCCGGCTGGCGAAGTTTGCGGACGACCCGGTGGCCGTGCAACTCGCGTCGTGGTTCCACGATGCCGTCTACGATCCGAAGGCCCGCGACAACGAGAGCCGCAGTGCCGAGATGGCCCGCGCCGCCTTACAAGAAATGGGCATCGATCGGGAAGCGGAATGGGTGGCCGACCTGATCCGCGCGACGGCGAACCATCGATCGCTGGACGACGCGGACACGGACGTGCTACTCGACGCCGATCTCGCGATCCTGGGGGCGGGCGAAGCTCGGTACCTCCGCTACGCGGAGGCGATCCGCCGCGAATATGCCTTCGTGCCGGACGACGATTACCGGAAGGGGCGGGCGGCGGTGCTAGAAAAGTTCCTGGCCCGCGACCGCATCTACCGCACCGACGTGATGCACCTGGAAGCCGAGGCTCCGGCACGGCAGAATCTTCGAGCAGAAATCGAGCGATTGAAGTAGGTCAGGCGAGCCGAGCACCGTAAGGTGCCGGGTGACTAACCTTCACCCGGCACCTTACGGTGCTCGGCTCGCCGTTGCGATTGCAAACTCGTCTCTGGCCAACCGACAGGGTCACTTCTTGAACATCGCATTCTCCCGGTCGCCCCGGGAGAGAAGGTACGCAAGGAGGTCCAGCGCCTCGTCTTCCTTCAGCGTGTCGAGGAGCCCGGTCGGCATCATCGACGTCTTCGACGGCTTCATCTTCGCGATGTTGTTCCGCTTCACCGTCTTCATCGCGTTCGGATCGAGCATGTCGGTGTTCACGCTGATGTTGTCGTCGTGCAGGTTCACGATTCGGCCGAAGACCTGGCCGCCGTCTTCCAACTCGATCTGCACGGCCGCGTACTGGTCGCTGACCTCCTTGCTCGGGTCGATGATCGACTCCAGCAAGTCTTTCTGGCTGAACCGGCCGGCGACGCCGCTCAGGTCGGGGCCGAACGCGGAGCCGTCGTTGTCGTAGCGGTGGCAGCCGAAGCAGCGGGCCTCACCGAAGAGTTTCCGGCCGCGGTCGAAGTCGCGGCCGCCCTTCAGCCCGGCTTCGAGCTTCGGGGCGAGTTCCTCCAGCGTCCACTTCTTAACGACCGCCCGCGCCGGCCCCGTCACGCCGACCTTCGGCCCGGCCGCCGCTTCCTTCAGCAACGTGTTGAGGGCGGTCTTCTCGTCCGCCTTCAGCGTCGTCTCGAAGTCCTGGCGGATCAGCGTCATGAACCCGCGGAGACTGTTGCCGCCGCGGAACGTGTTCGCGCTCACCAGCCACTGGGCGTACTGCTTCTGCAATTCCGGCGTCCAGCCGGTCTTGAGGACGCGGAGTGCCCGGCCGTACTCCATCTGTTCTTCCTGCGTCGGGGCGTTCGTCAGCAGTTTCATGCCGAGTTCCCCCGCCTTCGGGGCGTCGAGGTAGACGTAGACTTGCAGCAGTTCGCTATCGACGTAGCGGTTCTTCGTCGGGAAGACCGGGTCGAACTTCGCGAGCCACGCCGTCTTCTCGTCGGCCGTCGGCGGGCCGAAGCGGTGGAAGAGGACGTGGTAGACGCGAATCATGTCGAGCTTCTGCTCGTGCGTGAGCTTCGTGAAGTCGATCTTGCCGAGCGAGGCGAGAATCTTGCCGCGGAGGGCCGGGTCGCCGCCGTGCGCTCGCTTCGGGTCGTGGTCAGGGCAGGAGGCCGACACGCGGACGAGGGCGAGCAGAGCATGGATGGAGGCTTGCGGATCGGCCTCTGACAGTGCAGCTTCCGCCCACAACTTGGGGTCATGACTTTCGAGGATGGTCCGAAGAGAAAACCGGAAGAACCGATCATCACCGATTGTCCTCCCCATGAACGGCACGATTGCCTTCAGCCTCTGTTCATCCAACTTTTCGCCCTGTAGTTTCGCTAGCGTTTCCAACCGGTCTTGAATCGAAACACCGGTCCCAGCAACCAGCGTTTTTTCACCAGGCTTTTTCTCATCATCGGGACCAACATAGGTCACTCGGTAGAGGCCACCTTGCGTCTTCCGACCGCCGATAGCGAAGTACATGGCTCCGTCGTGTGGATTAATCACCACGTCCGTGAGCGGCAGGGGCGTACCGGTAATGAACTCTTCCGCTTGTGCGGCGTATGCCATTGGCCCAGACAGTCCCCGGTCCTTGAGGTGTACGGCGTACATCTTGCCATAGCTCCAGTCGCAGATGAAGAAGGCGTTCTGGTACTTGGCCGGGAACTTCGCCCCGTAGCCGAAGGTCACGCCGGTCGGCGAGCCGGGGCCGATGTCGCAGATGCCGGGGAGATTGTCGGGATAGTAAGCCGGGTACTTGCCCGCGCCGTTCCGCCAGCCGAACTCGCTGCCGCTGGTGACGAGGCAGACCCGCGTCGGCCGGTACCACGGCGTGTTCATGTCCCATTCCATGTCGGCGTCGTAGCTGAACAGTTCACCGTCGCGGTTGTAGGCGGCATCGAACTGGTTGCGGAAGCCGACGCTGAACAGTTCGGCGTTCTTGCCGTTCGGGTCCACGTTCAGCATGAAGCCGCCGGGGGCGAGGCGGCCTTTCATGAAGCCGTTGCCGTCCGGCAGGCGGGGCAGAAGGTGGTCATCGCCCCAGATCGGCGGCACCTTCGTGGTGTCGTACTTCGGCAGGTCGGTCTGGTTGCCGCAGACGAGCGTGAGCCGCTTGCCGTCCGGGTGCGGCAGGATGGCGTGCGTACCGTGTTCGCCGCCGGCCCCCTGGAATTCCAACAGCATCTCGACCTTGTCGAGCACGTCGTCCTTCTTCGAAGATGTAACCCGATAGAGTGCTGGCTTGAGTTGCGTCCCGCTCGGCAACTTCCGCCGCGAGTTCGACATCACGTACAGGGCGTCGAACGCCCACAGCATCCCCTGTGCGTCACCCACGTCGGCGGGCAGTTTCTCGACCTTCAGCCCTTCCGTTGAACCGAGGGGCGGCAGCGTCACGCGGTACAGCGGCCCATACTGGTCGGACGTAATGAGCCGGCCCTTCGGGTCTACGCACAGGTTGACCCACGAACCTTCCGTCTCCTTCGGCACGCTGTAGAGCAGTTCGACCTTGAACCCCTTCGCGACCTTCAGGGTGGTCGGGTCGGTGGCGGTCTGCGGCTTGGCCGGCGGTCGTTTTTTCTTGTCTTGGCCGTCCGTTGACGACGGACTCAACAACACCAGTGCCAGAAACGGCAGCAGGAGAAAGAAGTGGCGCATGAGGGCACCCGAAGAGGTTGGAAGGGAAGGATTGACAGTATAAGCGATCGTCGGCGAAAGCCCAGGGACAGCCGCCCCTGGGCTTTCACACAAAAACCCCGTCCCAGTCTCCCCAATCCGCCAACTTTGCCGAAGAGTGGGGAGATCTTGAGGCATTCCCACCTCTTCCGGGGATTCGGTCGGTTGGTTACGTTGCACATTCCTCATAAAATGACCCTTCAGAAACACACGAGGACGGGAATGCAGCGGGACGTTCGCGGGCGGGTCGTATTGATTACCGGGGCCTCGCGGGGCATCGGTCGTCGGGTGGCTCAACGTCTCGGCAAACGCGGCGCAAAACTCGCCGTGACTTCGCGTTCGGTCGTCGAATTGGAGTCGCTGAAACAAGAACTCACCGGGACCGACGTTGAGATTTTCCCGTGCGATCTGACCGACCCGGCGGCACGTGAGAAACTCGTTGCAAACGTGGTCACTCGGTTCGGTGGCCTCGACGTGCTGATGAACTGTGCCGGGGTGTGCAGTTTCGGCGAGTTCGCGACGAACACGGAGGCGATCAACCGGCAGGTGCTGGAGATCAATTTCTTCGCGCCCGTCGAACTCGCTCGGTTGTGCGTGCCACACTTGACGACAAGCGCCGACGCTGGCTACCCGGCGGCCGTGTTGAACCTGGCAAGTCTGTGCGGGCGGTGCGGCATTCCGAGTCTGTCGGAACACTGTGCCAGTAAGCACGCCTTCGTCGGCATGACGGAAGCCTGGCGCGGCGAGTTCGCCCGCTTCGGCATCGACGTGCTACTCGTGCTGCCGGGATTGGTCCGCAGCGACGACCTGAACCGCCACCTGCTCCGCAACGAGGGGCAGATTTACCTCGACTTCGAGGGCGCTCAACCGCCGGACGAGGTCGCCGACGCGGTCGTGAGGAGCCTGGAGCGGAACACCCGCGAGAAGGCCGTCGGCAACGTCTCCTGGGGCGTGTGGATGGGCAAACGCCTCTTCCCACGGGCCGTGCGATGGTTCATGCGGCGGAAGGTGTTGAAGTTCCAAAAGCGAGCGGGGACCCCCTGAATGTGCGGCATCGCGGGAATGATCGACCTGTCAGGCCAACGGCATGCTCCACGGGGCATCGTGCCGGCGATGGCGAAGGCGATTTATCACCGCGGGCCGGACGAGGACGGCTTCCTCGACCGTGACGGCTTGCACCTCGCGAACACCCGGCTCAGCATCGTCGGCCTCGCCGACGGCCGACAGCCGATTAGCAACGAAGACGGCAGCGTTTGGACCGTGTTCAACGGCGAGTTCTTCGACTACCCGGAGAAGCGGCAAGCCCTCCAAAGTAAGGGCCACCAGTTCCGCACCCACACCGATACCGAGATCCTCCCCCACTTGTGGGAAGACCACCGCGAGAAGCTGTTCGACTACCTGAAGGGCCAGTACGCCGTCTGCGTGTGGGACTCGAAGACGAACGAAGTCGTGTTGGGCCGCGACCGCACCGGCATCTGCCCGCTGTTCTTCACGACGGTCAAGCACGACGGCACGGACTGGCTGCTGTTCGCTTCCGAAATCAAGGCGATTCTCGCCAGCGGCCTCGTGACGGCGAAGCCGGACTTGCGCGGCCTGAACCACATCTTCACGTTCTTCGCGATGCCGGGGCCGATGACGGTCTTCGAAGGCATCCAGGTTTTGCTCCCAGGGCGTTACCTGCACCTCAAACTCGGCCAAACCTCGGTCGCGGAAGCGACGAAGCAGCGAATCTACTGGCAGATCAACTACCCCGATTGGGGGCAGGAAGACTACGGCCGCGACGAAAAGAAGACCATCGACGCCTTCGAGGACGTATTGCTGGCGGCCGTGCAGCGGCGGTTGCGGGCCGACGTACCGGTGGTGTCGTACCTCAGCGGCGGCGTCGATTCGTCGCTGGTCGTGGCGATGGCGAACAAGGCCCTCGGCCGGCCGATCCCCACGTTCACGATCTCCGTGAAGGGCGAAGGGCTGAACGAGGAATCGGAAGCCCTACAAGTGGCGAAGGCCCTCGGCTGCGAGCCGATCGTCGTACCGTGTGGGCCGGCCGAACTGCGTGCCGACTACCCGGAACTGATCGCGGCCGCCGAGTGCCCGGTCATCGACACGTCCTGTCTCGGGTTGATGCACCTCGCCCGCACGGTTCACCAGAACGGCTTCAAGGTCGCGCTGACGGGCGAAGGGGCCGACGAGTGGATGGCGGGCTACTCGTGGTTCAAGATCCACAAGATGCTCGGCTATACCGACATCATTCCCGGCCTCGCCGTGCGGTTGCGGCGGTTGGGGGCGAAACTCGCCGGGCAGCCGATGTTCCCGATGGATCAAATCCGCCGCACACACGCGGTCACCGGTGGGCACAACGGCTGGCTCGACTGCTACGGCCTGATGAGTCTGAACAAGATTCGCTTCTTCGGCGGCGAACTTCGCGAGAAGATGCTGAACCACTCGGCCTTCGAAGACCTGGAACTGTCGCCGGACTTGCACCGCTGGAACCCGTTCAACCGGCAGATGTCGATCGGTGCCCGCGTCATGCTCCCCGGCCACCTGATGGCGTCGAAGGGCGACCGCGTGGCCATGCACTCGTCGGTCGAGGCTCGCTATCCCTTTTTGGACGAGGATGTGCTAGCATTTCTGGCCACCCTGCACCCGCGATGGAAGCTCCGCCGCCTAACGGACAAGTACATCGAGCGGAAGGTTGCCGAGAAGTGGCTGCCGCCGGAAGTGGCGTGGCGGAAGAAACACATGTTCCGCGCGCCGATGGACAGCTTCGCGGCCGGTGGCGGTCTCGAGCCGTGGATCGCGCAGGTGATGAGCCGGGAATCGATGGCGAAGACCGGGTACTTCGATTACGATGCGGTCCACCGCGAGTCGGCGAAGCTGGCCACGATGAAACGCGGCTTCGCCCGCACCGGCCTGGAGATGGGCCTGACCGCGGTGACGGCAACGCAATTGTGGCACCACCTGTACATCAGCGGCGATCTCTGTGACC
Organism: Limnoglobus roseus; assembly: GCF_008254045.1. Lineage (GTDB taxonomy): Bacteria > Planctomycetota > Planctomycetia > Gemmatales > Gemmataceae > Limnoglobus > Limnoglobus roseus. The sequence goes on from NZ_CP042425.1 coordinate 8,177,882, forward strand.
TCCCGCGAGTGAACTGATGGGCTATTCGCTTCAGACCCTCTGGCACGAAAAAGCCCGCTACTCGGCGGGCGTCGGAGCCGTCGCGTTCTCGGCCGTGCTGATGGCGTTGCAGTTCGGGTTGTTGCTCGGCTTGTTCACGATCACGTCGATCCCCCTCGACCACACCGACCCGCGGATCGTCTGGATCGGCTCGAAGGGCGTGGAAGCCATCGACCTCGGGCAGCCGATCCCCATCAGCTACCTCGGCCGCGTGGGAGAGCACTCAGGAGTTCTCCCGCCGGAGCCGTACATCGCCAACTTCGCGAACTTTCAGAAGCCGGACGGCGGCACCGACCTCTGCTTCCTCCTCGGCCACTTCGGGAATGCGGGCATCCCCGACATGCTCACCTCCGAACAGCGGACGGCCCTCACCGAACCGTTCGCCATCGTCATGGACGAGTCGGACATGAAGCGGATGGGCATGACCGCGGTCAACCAAACGGCGAAGATCAACGGCAAGGAAGTCCGCCTCGTCGGCAGCGTGAAGGGGCTGAAAAGCCTCGCCGCCCCGTGGGTGATCTGCTCGCACTACACGGCCAGCGAACTGATGGGGGCACTGCTGCCGCCCGACCACACCAAGTACCTGTTGGCGAAGTGCGACACGCCGGAGCGGGCGGCGGACCTCGCCGCCCATTTGAAGGCCGAGTATTCGGACATGGCCGTGTACACGTCCGGCGAGTTCTCGACCAGCACGCGGACGTACTGGCTGCTCCGCACGAAGGCGGGCATCGCTATTGGGTACGCCGCCCTCTTGGGGTTGTTGGTCGGTGGGGCGGTGACGGTCCAGACGCTGTACGCCGCGACAATCGCCAGCGCGAAGGAGTACGCCACGCTGTTCGCCCTCGGCATCCCGCGGTGGCGGGTGTACGTGACGGTCTTGTTCCAGGCGTTCTGGATCGGTATTTTCGGCATCGCCCTGGCCTACCCCGTCGTGCAACTCCTCGCCGCCGGAGCACGGGCGGCCGGGACGCAGGTGATCCTGCGGTGGGAGATCATGACCGGGACGGCCTTAATTACTATGGGAATGTCCGTATTTGCCGGGCTGTTCGCCCTGCGAAGCGTGCGGGGTATCGAACCGATTAGCCTGCTGAGGTAGTCCCGATGGCGGCCGCCGACAACCTGCCGAGCCTGCGAGCAGTCCACCTGCTCAAGACGTTCGGCGACGGCGCGTCCCAGCGGACGGCGTTGCGGAAGGTGTCACTCAACCTCTTCCCCGGCCAGCTCGCCCTCCTCATGGGGCCGAGCGGCAGCGGCAAGTCGACGCTCCTGGCGATCCTCTCCGGGTTGCTCCACCCGGACGGCGGGCAGGTGCTCACGCGGCCGAACGATCAGACGAGTTTCGTCGATATCTGGGGGATTTCGGAAGCCGCCCGCGACGACTTCCGCCGAAAGCACACCGGGTTCATCTTCCAGGGATACAATCTCTTCCCCGCCCTCTCGGCGAGCCAACAGCTGGAAATCGTCCTGAAGTGGGGGAATAACCTCAGCCCCGGCGAAGCCCGGCGGCAGGCGGAAGAGATGCTCGACCGCCTGGGTCTGTTGAACCAGCGACACAAAAAGCCGGCGGCGATGTCCGGCGGTGAAAAGCAGCGCGTGGCCATCGGCCGGGCGCTGGTGAAGAACCCGACCTTCCTGTTCGCCGACGAGCCGACGAGCGCGCTCGACTGGGAGAACGGGCAGGCGGTGATTCAACTGCTCCGAGACGCGGCCCACAGTCGGGGGGCGACGATCTTCGTCGTCTCGCACGACGCACGGATGTTGCCCTTCGTGGACGTGTGCTTCCACCTGGACGACGGGAACCTGGAAGAGCACGAAATCCCGCTGGTGGTCGCCGGTGAGTGAGGGTTTGCCCATGCGACGAATCAAAATCCTCCCCTACGCCCTCTGCGGTTGCCTGGCCGTCGGCACGCTGGTCGGTGCCAACCGCCTCTCCAACAACAGCGGCACGCCCCCCGGCGCGGGCGGCAACGCACAAAGCACCGCCCCGAAGGACGACGGCCTCGTCGCCCGGGGGAAGGTCGTGACCGAGCACGACCTGATGCCCATTCACCTGCCGGCGCACCTGCCCGCCGGCACGGTTCAGCAGGTCCACGTGAAGAACGCGCAGGCGGTCAAGAAGGGCGACCCGCTCGTCAAGTTCGACGACTGGCAGTTGCAACCGGATTTGAAGAACGCCCAGAACGAACTCCAGTACGCCCTCCAGAAGCACCAGGAAGCCCTGAAGGGCGTCGAGCAGCACAAGATTTTGCAGGAGAAAGCCGACCTCGCGATTCAGAACGCCGAGCAGTCGGTGGTCCGGGCAAAAGAGTTTCAGGAAGCGATGCGAAAAAAACTCAGCCTCGAATTCAATCGCCTGCCCGACACGCCGAACGTCGAGAAACGCATCCGCGAGGAACCCGAGTACCTGAAGGCAGAGGGCCTTGTGCAGTCGGCCGAGAATCAGGTCAAAGAGAAGAAACTCGACAAGCAACAACTGGCCGCGGCCCCCGTCACCGAGTTAGTCAACCAGGCGGCGACCAAGGCCAACGAAGCTCAAGAAGTGGTGACCAAGGCCCAGAAGGCCGTCGCCAACTGCGAGTTGAAAGCCGAAATGGCCGGCACCATCGAGCGCCTGTCGGCGTCGCCGGGGCAAGTCGTGTACCCGCAGTCGCCGCCGCTGTTCTACCTGATCCCGGCCGGCAATCGCTTCGTGAACGCGGAGATCGCCCCGGACTTCGCGTACAAGATTCGGGACAAGGACGGCAGCAAGGTCATCATCTCCGACGACAGCAACCCCGGCCTCACCTACGAGGGGACGGTGGAGCAGATCGGCACCGCGTTCCTCCCGAAGTCTGGCGGCATCGACCTGCTGAACGGCAAGCCGACCTACGTGTTGGAAGTCCGCATCCGCGTGACCGACCCGGCCCCGGCCGGTAAGCCGCCGCTGCTGGTCAACCAACCCGTCCGCGTGACCTTTCCCTAACCGGCCGCGGAGGCTCCCGTGACCGCCCTCGCTCCGCCGTCGGCCGCGGCTTCCTTCCAATTCTGCCGCGCGTTGGTCCGCCAATCCGCGAGCAACTTCGCGATGGCGTTCCGACTCCTGCCCGCCCCTCAACGGCGGGCAATGGACGCGCTCTACGCCTTCATGCGCGTCACCGACGACATCTCCGACGAACCCGGCGACGTGAGCGAGAAAAGGGCGAGACTTTTGTCCTGGCGAGAGGCTCTGTCGGCCGCGATCGGTGGCCACGACTCGCACCCACTTCACCCCGCGTTGCGGCAGACCGTCGCCCACTACGGCGTTGACCCGAAGTACCTGTTCGAAGTGCTCGACGGCGTCGCGGCCGACCTCGAACCCGTGCGGTTCGAGACGTTCGAAGAACTCTACCCCTACTGCTTCCGCGTCGCCTCGGCCGTCGGGCTGGCTTGCCTGCCGATCTGGGGATGCCGCGACCCGCGAGCGGCCGCCCCCGGCGAGGCGGCCGGCATCGCGTTCCAACTGACGAACATCCTCCGCGACCTGGGCGAAGACCTCGGCCGGGGTCGCGTTTACCTGCCGCGGGACGAGTGGGAGCGATTCCGCTGCCCGCCGGTCCGCTGGTCGGCCCGCGGCCCCGACTTCGCCGAGATGCTGCGGTTGCAGATTGACCGGGCCAAGCGGTACTACGCCGAGGCCGAGCGGTTGAACGAGCACCTGCCGCCGCCCGGCCGGGCGATCTTCCGCGTCATGTTCCGCACGTACCGCGAGTTGTTGGCCGAGATCGAGCGGCGGGACGGCGACGTTTTCCATCGCCGGGTCAAAGTGCCGCGGCGGAAGAAGGCGATGATCTTCGCCTCCGCGTGGCCGGTGAAGTGGGGTTGGTGGTGAGCCGTCAGCGGTTCAGCAGCCCGAACGCGAAGCCGAGGACGAACGACAGCCCGACCGCGACGAGGACCGCCCAAATCACCCACATCGGGACCGCGACCGTCAACTCTTCGTCCGGCTCTCGCCGCCCTTCCCGCGAGTCGGAATCGTCCCGGAGGTCGCGCCGCGGGTCGATCCACAACTCGTCGGTCGAAAGTTCGTGCTCGTCGGTGGCGACCGTGTCGTCGTGTTTTGCGACCGGCGTCGCCCACTGCCGCAACACTTCCGCCACGTGAACGGCCGACGCGAACCGCTCCTCCGGGTCTTTGGCCATGAGCTTCGACACGACCACCGCGAGTTCGAGGGGGAGGCCGGGGCAGAGCGTGCGGATCGGCGGCGGGGAGTCGTTGCGGTGCCAGCGGATCTTTTGTAAGGCCGTGCCGCCGGGGAACGGCGGGCACCCCGACAGCGCGAAGTAGAGCGACGCGCCGAGGGCGTACAGGTCGGACCGCGGCGACACGTCGGTCGCGTCGGTGGCCTGCTCCGGGGCGATGTAGTCCATCGACCCGAGGATGTACCCCTTCCCGCCGATCAGCGACGGGTCGCGGGGCAGTTCGTCGCCGATGTGGAGGGCGAAGCCGAAGTCGATGAGCTTCGCCGTGCCGTCGGGCGTGATGATGATGTTGGCCGGCTTGATGTCGCGGTGGATGAGACCGGCGTTGTGCATCGCGGCCAGGCCGTCGGCGATCTCCGCAAAGACGCGGGCGGCCTCGCCGGGGGGCATCGGGCCGTCCTCCGCGACGATCTCCTTGATCGTCCGCCCGGGGGCGTACTCCATCGCGATGTACGAGACGCCGTTGACCTCGCCGGCCGCGTACATGCGGGTCACGTTCCGGTGGTTCGGGATCACCCGGCCGATTGCCATCTCGCGGAGGAAGCGGTCGCGGGTCCGCGGCTCGACGGCCTTCTTCGGCGACAGGATTTTCAGGGCCATCAGCGGCCGGGTGACGTTCGCCGCGTCGGTATTCTCGCGGGTGAGGTAGACCACGCCCATGCCGCCACGGCCGAGCGGGGCGAGGATGCGGTACTTCCCCAAAATGAGGCCGCCCGGTTGGCCGGCGAGCAGTTTGTCCGCTTGAAAGCGGGTGAGTTCACCGATCGAAACGAGTTGGTCGGCGAGTTCCGTCGCGTCGGTGTCGGGGTCGGTGGTGCGGGCGAGTTCGGCGGCGCGTTCGTCGGTCACCAGCCGGCTCCGCCGGATCGCTTCGAGAAACGGCTCCAGTGGCTCGCGGGCATCCGCCGAAGAATTCATCCGACCCCCGTCCCACGGTGAAGGCGCACAGCTATCTTAGAATGCGGCCCCGAAAGTTCCCGCCGACCCGCCCCCAATTCCGCCCGCCGCGGTCGTATACTTGGGGGACCGGCCGCGGGGCCGCCCATCTCTGATCTCTTCCGAGGGTACCGTGTCCAAGCACATGCAACGCGACCTGGAGAAGTTGCAAAAGTCGATCCTGCGAATGGCCAGCCTCGTCGAGGAGGCCGTGTTTCAGGCCGCCCAGGCCCTCCAGACCCGCGACACCGACCTCGCCGACCGCGTCATCGAAGGCGATAACCTCATTGATCTGCTGGAGAACGAAGTCCACGAGGAGTGTCTGAAGATTCTCGCGCTGCACCAACCGGTGGCGGTGGACCTGCGGCGGATCAGTTCGGTGTTGTTCATTTCGACGAACCTGGAACGGATGGGCGACTACGCGACAGCCATCGCCGAGCGGGTGCCGGGACTGGCCAAGCCGCCGCTCGTGGCGATCCCGGAACGGCTCAAGCCGATGACGGAGCGGACGATCCTGATGGTGCGGAAGGCGCTCGACGCCTTCGTGAATTCCGACGCGGCCACGGCTCGCACGGTCATCCGGCTCGACGACGAGGTGGACGCGGACAACGCCACAATCATCCGCGAGATCGTTGCCGAAATGAAGCGGGTCGCCGACCACATCGAGCCGTTGCTCTCGCTCTTCTCGGCCGTCCGCCACGTCGAACGGATCGCCGACCACGCGACGAACATTTCCGAGGACGTGATCTACCTCGTCGAAGGGGCCATCGTCCGGCACCACCACGAATTGCTGGAGCCGCAAAGCTAACACGGCCGCCACCCGGCGAAAATCGCTCACCGCCCTTTCACTACTTTCCGCGGCGCGGATTGGTTATGCTTTCATCGGCGGCCGCACCTCCATCAGCATCGCCCCGCCGACTCGCCAGGAATTATTCCAATGAACGCGCGAAAACATTTCTTCGCCCTTCTGTGTACGCTTTCGACCACGGCGGCCTTCGCCGAGGATTGGCCGCAATGGCGGGGCAGCGGTCGGGACAACAAGGTCGTCGGCTTCACCATCCCGGCCGCGTGGCCAAAGGATTTCAAACAGCAGTGGAAAGTCGCCGTCGGCGAAGGGCTGGCGTCGCCCGCCCTCGTGGGGGACAACATCTTCACCTTCACCCGGCAGGGCAACGACGAGGTGATCCGCTGCCTCAGCGCCGCGACCGGTAAAGAGGTCTGGCAGGACAAGTACGCCGCCCCCAGCGTGACCGGCCCGGCCGGCGACTTCAAGGGACCGCGGAGTTCGCCGGCCGTGGCCGACGGCAAAGTTTGCACGCACGGCGTCGGCGGGACCGTGTCGTGCATCGACGTTGCGACCGGCAAGGTGGCGTGGCGGAAGGAGACGAAGGGCAAGCCGCGGTTTTACACAGCGTCGTCACCGGCCGTCATCGACGGGCTGTGCATCGCCCACGTCGGCACCGACGGCCGTGGCGAACTGACGGCCTACGACTTGAAGACCGGGGACGCCAAATGGACGTGGACGGGCGACGGCCCGTCCTACGGCTCGCCCGTGCTGATGACGCTCGACAAGATGAATCACGTCGTCGTCCTTACCGAGAAGAACCTGATCGGCGTGAACCTCTCCGACGGCAAGTTGCTCTGGAAGACGCCCCTGACGACGGGCCGGTATCAGACCAACACGCCCGCGATCGACGGCAACACCGTCATCTGCGCCGGCTACGCCTTCACGATCGAAAAGAAGGGCGAGGCCTACGAGGCGAAGCAACTCTGGAAGGGTCAAGCCCCGCACAACTACAACAGCCCGGTCCTGAAGGACGGCCTGCTGTACGGCTACTTGGGGATGGGCCGTGGTTCGTCCAAGCTCTTCTGCCAGGACGCCAAGACCGGCAAACTCGTCTGGGAAGACACCACGAACCGCGGTGAGTGCGGCTTCGTGCTCGACACCGGGATGTACTTGGTGGCCCTGAGCAGCGATTCCAACATGATCGTCTTCAAGCCGGGCGAGAAGGAACTGAACGAGGTCGCGAAGTACAAACTCGCCGACTCGCCGATCTGGTCGGAACCGATCCTGACGGGCAACCGCATCTTCGTGAAGGACCGCAATTCGCTCATCCTGTGGACGATAGAGTAGGCCGTTACGCCGCCTTGTAGCGGTAAGCCCAGATGGTGACGCCGTCCATCACGACCAGCACGTTCGCGATGGGGTCTACATACGCTAGTCGCTTGCCGCCGGTGGGCATCGGGTCGCCCGCCGGCGTGAGTTTCGTCCAGGTAACGGCGTCCGGGTCGTAGACCCAGAGCGTGTTGGTTTCGAATTGCGCCAGTAAGCCGTGCCCGCTCACCGGGTCGTGGTAGAACACGGACCGCGCGTCGTGTCCGTAGGGCGTGCGGCCGTCGTCCTTGTTACCGGCCCGCACCGCCTTCCATTCGAGCTTCGCGGGATCAAAGTGGTGAGTGGCGTAATGCCGGTGGACGACGATGATCTTCCGCTTCGGGTCGTAGTAGCCGATCTGTTCCGGTTCAGGCGATGCCTTCTCGAACACCGCCTCGCCGCCGTTGGCTTTCAGGTCTTTCCAGGCGTCCTTCTCGTAGTCGTGCAGCCAGGTGCCGTGCATCTGCCAGTTGTTCGTGTGCCAAATGCTGCCGCCGAGATCGGGGATGTATTCGAGCATCCCGCCGAAGATCGCAACCGGATAGGGCTTCACGGCCTTGAACGGCTTCCGCGTCCGCGTCGTGGGGTAGAACGCCCACAGCGGCGGCCCCGTGTACAACTCCGCCGGGTCGCCGCCGAGCGCTTGCACGGCCTTCTTCTGCTCCGTCACCCAGGTGTTCATGAACAGCAGCGTCTTGTGCCGCGGGTCGTAGGTCAGCCCCCACCAAGTATGGGCGATGACCGCCGGGCCGCCGCGTTTCGTCATCAGCAGGCCGTCGCGGAACTCAACGTCGGAAGTGTCTTTGCCCAGGTCCGCGTACCCTCGCGGCAGATCGGGAGCGTACAGCATCGACCACGTTAGCGACGGCAGGTCGAACTCCCACACGTCGTTTAACCGATGCGGAACGGCGTGGTTCGCCCCGCAAAACAAGGCCCGCTTCCGGTCCGGTGCCCAACAAACCTTGTTGGTGAAGTCCCGGCCGCGCGGCCCGGTCTTGTGCAACTCATACTTGCGGGCCGTGTCGTTGAACTCGCCGACGACAACGGCCTTGCCGAGCAGAACCGCGTGGTTCGCCTCCAGCGATGCCAGTTTCTTCAGAACCGCGTCCTTCGAGTCTAACTTTTCGTTCGGCGTGTCCGCGGCGGAGGACGATCGCGCGAACACGCTGCCGACCGCAATGGCGGGACCACAGGCTAGGAACGCGCGCCGATCCGTTGAATGTGAGTTATCCAGCGACATCTGTTACTCTCCGATCCCCATCTCTTTGAGAGTTGCTTTTGACGATACCGACGTTCACGCGACAGGGCAAGAAGCGAGTTGATTGATACCCCCATATGGTATATAATGGTGGTGACACCAGGGGTGGGCACGCCATGAACGCCGACACGAAGAAACGCGCCACCATGCGCATCAAGCGGATCGCCGGGCAGGTCGCCGGGGTTCAGCGAATGTTGGACGACGACCGCTACTGCGTGGACGTGCTGACGCAAATCGCCGCGATTCGCTCGGCCCTCGACGCGCTCGGCGTCGAACTCATCTCGGCCCACCTCGAAACCTGCGTCGCCGGCCACGGCACGGGGAGCGAACACCGCTGCGCGAAGCCGATGAGCCAGGAGCAGTTGCTCGCCGAGGTGCGGGCCGTTCTGGCGAGATTCTTGAAGTAACCGCCCGCGGAGAAACAACGTGACAACGGAAACTCTCGAAACCACCCGCGTCGATCTGCCGGTCATCGGCATGCACTGCGCCGCCTGTGCCGGCCGGATCGAGCGGGCACTCGCCGCCGCGCCGGGCGTTGCGAAGGCGTCGGTGAACTTTGCCACCGGCCGGGCGACGGTGGAATACGACCCGTCGGCCACGGTCCCGACTGATTTGCAGGGCGTTGTGCGGGCGGCCGGCTACGACGCGGCGTTGCCGACGCCGGAGAATCGCGGCCCCGACGCCGGAGAAGTCGCCCGGGACGCCGAGTACCGTCGCACACGGTTTCGCTTCATCGCAGCCGCCGTACTCACGCTCCCCGTCGCCGTCCTCGCGATGGGCAGCCACATCGTTCCCGCGCTCGACTTCCCCGGCCGCGTATGGGTCGAACTCGCCCTGACCACGCTCGTTCTGTTCGGGGTCGGGCGGGAGTTCTTCACCAGCGCGTGGGCGGCCGCCCGCAACCGGGCTGCGGACATGAACACGCTCGTCGCCCTCGGCACACTCTCGGCTTACGGCTTCAGCGTGGCCGCCATCGTCGAGCCGGGTTGGTTCGCCGTCGCCGGCCATCACAGTTCGGCCCCCGGCGTCTACTTCGAGGTCGCGGCCGTCATCGTCACACTCATCCTCCTCGGTCGCCTGCTGGAAGCGCGGGCACGCACGCGCACAGGCGGCGCGATCCGGGCGTTGATCGGCCTTGCCCCGAAGACGGCCCGCGTGGAGCGCGACGGCGCGGAAGCCGACGTTCCCCTCGCGGACGTTCACGTCGGTGACATCCTTCGCGTGCGGCCGGGGGAGAAAGTGCCCGTCGATGGCACGGTGCTGGGCGGCAGTTCGGACGTGGACGAGACCATGTTGACGGGCGAGCCAATGCCAGTCGCGAAGCAACCGGGCGATGGGGTCATCGGGGCCACCGTCAACGGCCACGGGTCATTTCGAATGACGGCTACCAAAGTCGGCAGCGCGACGGTCCTGCAGCAAATCGTCCGGCTCGTGCAGGAAGCGCAAGGCTCGAAGGCCCCGATCCAGCGTCTCGCGGACACGGTCGCCGGGTACTTCGTGCCGGCTGTTCTCGCCGTCGCGGTGCTGACCTTCGTGGCCTGGTTCAACTTCGCTCCGCCGGAGACGCGGCTGAACTTCGCCGTACTCACGTTCGTCTCGGTACTCATCATCGCCTGCCCCTGCGCCCTCGGGTTGGCCACGCCGACGGCGGTGATGGTCGGCACCGGCCGCGGGGCCCAGGCGGGAATCCTCATCAAGGGTGGCGAACCGCTCGAAGCGGCCGGCCGCCTGACAACGGTCGTCCTCGACAAGACCGGCACGGTGACGGCCGGCAAACCCGTGGTCACGGCCGTCTTGCCGGTCGGCGTCTCGGAAGACGAACTCCTTCGCCTGACCGCGAGCGCCGAGGCGAACTCGGAGCACCCGTTGGCCCGCGCCGTCGTGAGTGCCGCCGACGCTCGCGGCCTCCTCTTGATAAAGGCGAAGGCGTTCCGGGCCATTCCGGGTCAGGGGTTGACGGCCGAGATCGGCGGGCAAACGGTGCTGGTCGGGAACGCCCGGTTGCTCGCGTCGCAGAACGTGGCGTTCGACCCACCCGCCAGTTCGACGGCCCAAACGGTGCTGCTCGTTGCAAAGGGCGGGCGGTACGTCGGCAGCATCGCCGTCGCCGACCCGGTCAAGCCGACCTCGGCGGCGGCGGTGCGGCGACTTCACACGATGGGGTTGAAGGTAGTTCTCTTGACCGGAGACAGTCGGGGCACGGCCGAGGCGGTCGCCCGTGAGGTCGGCATCGACACGGTTGCGGCCGAGGTTCCCCCCGAAGGGAAGGCCGCCGAAGTGCGGGAACTTCAATCGGCCGGCGAAGTCGTGGCGATGGTCGGCGACGGCATCAACGACGCCCCCGCGCTGGCCGCCGCCGACTTGGGAATCGCGATGGGCACCGGCACGGACGTCGCCATTGAGGCGGCCGACGTAACGCTCGTGAAGGGTGACTTGGCCGGGGTCGCGGCGGCCATCGAGTTATCGCGGGCCACGATGCGGACGATCCGACAAAACTTGTTCTTCGCGTTCGCCTACAACGTCGTCGGTATCCCGCTCGCTGCCGGTGTCCTCTACCCGCTCACCGGCTGGCTCCTCAGCCCGATACTCGCGTCGGCGACAATGGCCCTCTCGTCGGTCAGCGTTGTTACCAACGCCCTTCGCCTCGGCCGCCTCGATTTGAAGCGGACGAATTGAAGGGCCGACGACCCTATCCCACGTAGACCCCGTTGGCCAAGACCGCGCTGAACGGGTCGAAGCTCGCGTCCGCGGTCGCCGTGCTGCCGCTGGTGATGCGGCTGGAAGAGTACACGCGGACTTGGCTTTCCTCGCCGTCGCCGCTGCCGGTGAGCAGGTCGTCGATGCCGTCGCCGTTCGCGTCACCCACGCCCAACCGCACGCCGCCCCGCAGGGACGAATCCCCCGCGAAGAAGTTCGCCATCGGGCTGGTGAGCGCCGCGTCAATGCCCGAGGTCGTCAGCGTCTTGCCGTTGAGGACCAACACCCGCGGGCCGCCGCTCGGGCCGCCACCGAACGCGATGTCGGCATAGCCGTCGCCGTTGAAGTCGCCGACCGTCACGAACGCCCCGTTGCGAAGCGTCTGCTCGAACGCGAAGAAGTCGCCGATCAGGTGCGTTCGCGTACTGCTGGCGAGCGCGAGGCCGCTGTAGGTCGAGATCCGCGGGCCGCCGAGGAAGCCGGCCGAGACGACCACGTCGTCGTACCCGTCGGCGTTCAGGTCGCCGACCGCCGCCCGCGCACCGCCGCGGAAGGACGAGTCTTCGATCCCGTAGAACCGCTGCATCTCGGTGGTGCCGCCCGTGGCGAGTGTGGCCCCGCTGTAGATCGCGACGATCGGCCCGCCGCCCTGGTCCGGCGTGACGATCACGTCGGCCCGGCCGTCGTCGTCCACGTCGCCGGCCGCCACGAACACGCCGCCGGTGAACGTCGATTCGAAGGCGTTGAACGTGACGAGGATCGCTTTCGTCACGCCGTTGTAGACGATCACCGTCGGCGCGCTCGTCGGCCCGGCCCCGACGATGATGTCGTCGTACCCGTCGCCCGTCACGTCGGCCGTGGCCACGCGGACGCCGCCGGTAAACGCCGACGAGAACGGGGTGAGCGTGTACGCCTGCGTGCCGTCCGCGTTGTAGACGATCACCTTCGGTGAACCCGACCCGGTCGCCACGGCCGTCAACTTCGGCGTGACGGTGGTGGTCGCGGTGCTGTCGTTGTCGGCAATGGTCAGTGTGGCCGTCGCCTGCGTGCCGAGGGTCGCACTGCCCGTCGGTGTGCCGAGCGAGAACGTCGCCGTCTCGGATCCCTCGACCGTGGTGTCGTCGATAATCGTGACGGTGAAGGTGGCGGTCGTCGCGCCGTCGGCGAAGGTGACGGTCGTGGGCAAGCCGGTGTAGTCGGTGCCGGACGTGGCCGTGCCGCCGGAAACGGTAACGGGCACGGTGATCGCCCCGGTACTGCCGCCCGTCCGCGTCACGGTGATCGTGGCCGTGCCACTACTCTCCGTCGCCGAGTACGCGGCAGCCGAGAACGCCACCGCTCCCGGCAGCCCGGTCGACGTTCCCGTGTCTACCGTCACGGTCATCTGCGTCGGGTAGATGTCGTAGGTGAACCACGTCGCGCCGGCGTCGGCGCTCTGGCCGTAGGTTCCCTGGAAGCCGTCGCCGGTGCCGGAGTTGCTGATCGTGTACGCCCAGTCGAACTCGCCGGACGTGGCCTTGAGGACGACCCAGTACGTCGTGTTGGCCGTTAGGCTCACGCCACTCGCCGACGTGAACGTCGTCGCCGCGAGGGACGAGGTGCTGTAAGTGGACGGCGAGGTCACGGCCGCGACCAGCGACCCCGGTTGGTTGCCGCCGTCGGTGTAGATGTCCACTTCGGCGACGCCGGCCGTCGGGTTCGAGAGCAGCAGGGTGACGTTGTTCAGCGTGTGGGCCGACGCGCCGGTGCCGAAGCTGGAGGTCAGCCAGGTGTTGCCGACGGCGGCCTCGGTGTCGGCCGTCGTCGCCGAGAGGTTGTCAGAGAGGACGGCGGGGGCGTACCGATTTTCCAGATCCCAAACCTGCGGGCGGAATCGGAACGGGGACAACGATCGAGACATCTCGGCTCCTGCTTCGGGGGATGGTATTTCGGCACGGTTCGCGATGGCACGACCGCCCATCGCAGGAAGGTCCGCTCCCGTGGTTCTGATGGCTGATGCGAGTTCAGAGAGGGGAATCGGCCCGTCGAAGGACGAGAAGTGGCCGAACGGCGTCGGGAGTACCATCACGCGAGGGGAGCGCGACCGGGCGCGGGATCACGGCCGCCCTGCGACATTTCCACCCGGTTGGTGGCCGCCCCCGGCAGCGATTCGCGCACGCGGAGGCAGGGATCTGCCCAGTTTTCGTGCCGCCGCACTCGCGGGCGTCGGGAATCGGCACGGTACTCTGTTTGCCTTGTCTGGAGGAGCGATCGCGCCTGCCCTCGAACCCAGGTGAACCATGTTCTCAATACTTCTGGCCCTTCCCCTGCTCACGGCCGTGCCGCCCCTGCCACCGCCGAACGCGACGCCGTCGGTCGTCAAGCACCCGAAGGTCATCGGGTGGCCGGCCGGTAAGACGCCCACCGCCCCGGCCGGGTTTGAAGTGAGCCTCTTCGCGGACGAACTCGACAGCCCGCGGTGGTTCGCCGTGCTGCCGAACGGCGACGTTCTCGTGGCCGAGGCCAAGTCGATCCCGAAGAAGGAGGCCAAGCCGGAACAGGAGAAGGGGAAGAAAGAGTCGAAGGCCGTCGGCCCGTCGGCCAACCGGATCACACTCTTGCGCGATGCCGATCACGACGGCAAACCGGAGGTCCGCACGGTCTTCGCCGAGAACCTCGAACAGCCCTTCGGCATGTGCCTCGTCAAGGAGACACTGTTCATCGCGAACACCAACGCCGTTCTCGCGTTCGCCTACAAGACCGGGTGGACGAAGCTCGAAGGGCCGGGGTTGAAAATCCTCGACCTGCCGAAGGGCGGGTACAACAACCACTGGACGCGGAACCTCGTCGCGAACAAGGACGGCACGAAGCTGTACGTCACGGTCGGCTCGGCGAGCAACGCCGGCGACCACGGCACGGCCGAGGAAGTGCTGCGGGCGAACATCCTCGAAATGAACCTCGACGGCACCGGCCTGCGGGTTTTCGCGTCCGGCTTGCGGAACCCCGTCGGCCTCGGCTGGGAGCCGACCACCGGCAAGCTCTGGACGGCCGTCAACGAGCGGGATGAACTCGGCGACGAACTCGTGCCCGACTATCTAACGAGCGTGACCGACGGCGGCTTCTACGGCTGGCCGTTCTCCTACTTCGGCCAAAACGAAGACCCGCGGCGAAAGGGCGAACGGCCGGACTTGGTCAAGAAGGCGCTCGTCCCCGACTACCCGCTCGGCTCGCACACGGCCTCGCTCGGCCTCTGCTTCTACACCGACAAGGCGTTCCCGGCGAAGTACAAGGGCGGGGCGTTCGTCGGCCAGCACGGGTCGTGGAACCGCTCGAAGTTCGTCGGCTACCGCGTGGCGTTCGTGCCGTTCCAGGACGGCAAGCCGGCGGCGGCCGAGGCGGAAGACTTCTTGACCGGGTTCATCGCGAACGAGAACGAAGTGTACGGCCGGCCGGTCGGCGTGGCCGTCGCGACCGACGGCTCGTTGCTCGTCGCCGACGACGCCAGCAACAAGGTGTGGCGCGTCACGGCGACCGGGAAGTGACTGAATTGAAGCGGGCCGGGCAATTGCCCGGCCCGCACTTGAATGGACTATTTCTTTTCTGGCGGCTTCTGCTTCAAGCTCTCCAGGAACGCGATCAAGTCGGAGAAGTCTTTCTGCGACATGCCGCCGTGCAGGTCGTCCGGCATGCTCGACTTCTCCAGTTCCTTCTTCTCATCGACGTCTTCCTTCTTGATCGTCCACTTCTTGCCGTCGGCGTCGATCAGCGTGAGTTCTGTCGGCGTCTCACCGCGGATGATCCCCAACTTCGTCTGGCCGTCGAGCGTGACGATGCGGGTCTGCTTGTAGCCGTCGAGGATTTGCTTCGACGGGTACAGCACCGACTCGATCAGTTGCGCCCGGTTGTACTTGGCGGCCACGCCCATGAGGCTCGGCCCCACTTCACCGCCGGGGGCGCCGGGTAGTCCCGTTGCGTGGCACTTGATGCACGCCGCCCCCTTCTGATCGTAGAAGATCGTCTGGCCGTGCTTCTCGTCGCCAGTCGCCTTCAGCGCGAACTCGGCGTACTCCTTCGGGTCGGCGACCTTGGCCGTAGCCTTGAACAGCCGCCCGCTGCCCGGTTGCGGGACCGCGATCGAGAACTCCCACGGCCCGCCGCCCTGCGTGATCTTGGCGACGATCTGGTTCTTGCCCGCCTTCAGGTCGGCCCGGATGCGGAACTCGTCGGCCTTGTACGCACCGTTGCCGAGCTTCTCGAACACCTTCTTGCCGTTGACCCAGACGACAAGGCCGTCGTCGCTGCCCGCACGCATCTCGACCCGGCCGGCCGCGGCGGCTTCGACTTCGGTCACGGCAAACGCGGCCACGTTCTCGGTCGTGGAGAAACCTTGTCGCCGCAGGTCGACCTTGCCGGCCGTGTCCACGCGGGCGTTCTTCCAGCGGACCTTCTTCCCCTTGTCGTCGGTCACTTCGGCCGACAGGTCCGGCTCGCCGGGCTTGAACGGCTCGGCCTTCTCGTCGAAGGAACCGAGGATGCGCCACGACTTGACCGGCACCGGCACGGTGTAAACCCGTTGCAGGTCCGCGACGACCGCCGCTGTCAAGGCCGGCGTTTTGTCGAGGCGGGCTTCGATCAACGGAAGGGCGTCGCCGCGGATCGAACCGAGAGCCGTGCGGCAGGCTTCCCGCATCGCGGCACTCTTGTCGGCCAACCCGTCCAGGTAGGCATCAAGTGCGCGAAGGTCTGGCGTGGCCGTCAGAGCCGTGATCGCGTCGGCCTTCGTTTCCGCGTCCGCATAAGCTTTCAACAGGTGCGAGACGGCGGCCCGATTGCGGACGGCCCCGAGCGCCTTCACCGCGGTCCGGCGGGTGTCCGCTTTCTTGTCGGCCAACAGCGGTACGAGGGCGGTCACGGCCGGTTCGCCGCCGATTGCCGCCAGCGCCCCGACTGCGGCGGCTTGCACCTTCGCGTCCGTGTGGGTGAGGTGCTTCGCAACCGTCGGCACGGCCGCCTTGGCGTTCAGACTGCCGAGTTCTTCGAGGGCTTTCGCCAGGGCATCGGCCGGGACGGATGCACCGGCGAACTCCGTCAGAGTTTCGATCATCTTCGAACCGCCGATCTGCCCTGCCGCCGTGACGGCGTCGGTCAGGAAGGCGGTGTTGTCCGTCGGCTTCGCCAAAACTTTCGCGATCAACTCCGCCCCGGCCGACGACTTCATCTGGGCCAACGACTTCAGCACGGCCCGCTTCAGGGCGGCGTCCGTGCTCTTGTCGAACGCGGCGACCAGTTCCTTAGTCGATTCGGCATCGCCAAGGGTGGCGACGGCTTCCACGGCCGTCACCCGCACGTCGGCGTCGGTGTCATTCAGCAGGGTGCGAACGGCCTTCGCGGCGAGCGCCGTGCCGGCCCAATCGACCGTGTGAGCGGGCCGCGGCGTCTTGACCGGCTGCGTGCCCCACCACTTGCCGTCCCACGCGACCGGCTTGCGGGACAGGTTCGCCAACAGTTTGAGAGCGTTCACCCGACCGGCGGACGGCTGCGCGGAATCCGCTGCGAAGTCGCGGAGGGCGGCTAGCAGCGCCTCGTCGAACGTCTCGCGGAGAGCGAACGCCGTCCCCTCGCGGATGGCCGGCGACGTGTCGGCCAGCCCCTTCACGATGCGTACCCACACCGTGGAATCGGTTCGGCCGATGCGGTTGAGGGCGGTGAAAGCCGCGTACCGGGCGAACAGGTCGGTTTGCGCCAGGGCTAGCAGAAGCGGTTCGACAGCTTGCTTGTCGCCGAGGTGGCCGAGGGCCGTCGCCGCCTGGAAGCGGATCGAGGCGTCGGCGTCGGTCAGGAGTTTCACGAGTTGCGGGACGGTGATCTTCGCCCCGGAGTTGCCGAGTTGGCGAATCGCCTGCCGGCGAACGGAAGCGTCATCATCCGATAGAGCCAGCACGATGCCCTCACGGCCGGCCGCCCCGCCGCCAATGGCGTCGAGGGTCCAGATCGCGGACCACCGTGCGACAGCGGGGGCCTTCTTATCAGCGAGTAGCACGAGCAAGGCCGGTACGACGTCCGCTGCACGTTCGGCCAACCGCCGTTGGGCGACCAACCGCACGGACTGCGCGGGGTGTTTCAAGCCTTCGACGAGGTCGGTCGCCGTTGCCTCGAACTTCTGCCCCATCGCCGCGGGGATGTACCACGCCGGCTTCGCCGCCGCGAGTGACGGGCCGCCGGTGTACGTCACCTTCAGCAGTCGGCCGGCGGTGACGTTCTGCTTCCAGCCGCCGTAGTTCCAGTCGGCCACGTACAGGCTCATGCCGTCCGGGCTGACGGCGATGCCCACGGGGCGGAACTCCGTGCTGCCGCTCGTCAGGAAGTCTTCACGGCCGACGACCTTGTAGGAGCCGCCGTCGCGTTCGACCGTGACGCGCAGCAGTTGCTTGCGTGCCCACTCGCACAGGAACAGGTTGCCGCGGTACTTCGCCGGCAGCGCGTCCTCGTTGTACGCGAGTGCCCCGGTCGGCGAGCCGCCGCCGTAGTCGGTCATCATCCACAGCGTGTAGGCTTGTCGCGGCTTGTAGTCCCACGGGTAGCCGTACTTGCCGCCGTCGACCATGTGCGTGACGCGGGTCCACCAGCCGTTGCCGTCGTCGGTGTTGTCGTAGGTGAAAATCTCGTCTTCAGCGTTGATCGCCACGTCGAGGTGATTCCGCGTGCCGGTGCTGTAGACTTCCAGGTGCGTGCCGTCGGGCCGGAGGCGGAGGACGCCGCCGCCACGAATCTCGGCCTTGCTGCCGTCGGTGCCGGTCGCGCCGTAGATGCCCTTGTCGCCGGTGCTCATGTACAGCCAGCCGTCCATGCCGAGGCGGATGTTCGACGGGATGTGGTCGTTGAACCCGGTGTTCGGCCGCGGGTTGGTCGTCTCGATCAGAATTTTGTGATCCTTGCCGACGCCGTGGTCGTCGGTGAAGACGCTGAACTTCGGGCAGTGGTGGACGTACACTTTGCCGTCGATGTACGCGAGGCCGAAGACGGCGTGCAGGTTCTCGGCGAAGACGGTGATCTTGCCGTCCGGGTGGATGCAGAGGATGCGGTCGGTCGGCTTGGTCGAATCGGCCCCCATGTCCATCGGGTCTTCGGCCACGAAGATGCGACCGTCCGGGGCACAGCACACCACCGACGGGTGAACCAACCTCGGCGGGGCTGCCACCACTTCGACCTTCCAATCGGGCGGGCACTTCGGCAGCTCGCCCTTTACCGTCGGCTTCGTCTCCTTCTTCGGTTCGTCAGCCGGCTTGTCTTTCTTCGGCTCGTCAGCCGGTTTCGTAGCCACTGGCGTTTGCGGGGCCGGCACAGCCGCGTCCGCGGGAATCTCGCCGCGGATCATCTTGGCCCCCTGCCCCGTCAGCCGCAGGTAGTGGTCACTCGGCACGCCGTCCAAAGTCGCGAACTGCATGCCGTCGCCGGTGGGCACAGTGTTCGTGCATTTGAAGATGGCGGTTCCCTCATCGACCTCGTCGAACATCGCGACGTAAGCCATCTCGGCCCCGGCTTTCTTGATCGCGGCAAACTGCGACCAGAGGAACGCCCCCTTCTGACGAGAAATCTGATCGACGGGCGCGCCCTTCTTCAGGTTGTGCCAACTGAAGCCCGGGAACGCGACCGGCATGAAGTCCAGCTTCTTCTCGCGGCACCACGCCACGTCCGGCTTCAGGGTGCGCTCGGCGTAGCGGTTGACCTCCTCGATCTTCCCGTACCGGCCGACCGTCCACGGGCTGAGGATGTCGGCCAGCGCCAGCACGTCGTGCAGTTCCTTGTCGCGGACGGTGTCGTTCTTCTGCTCGCGGAAGTACGTCGGTACGCCGAGCATCACCGTGCAACCATCGGCCTTCAGGAACTCGACCAACTTCTTACACTCGGCCAACGTGTACGAGCGGTTGTCGTTGAAGCCGACGCCCCACACGGTAACGATCGGCTTGCCGCGGTGCCGGAAGTAGGCCGGGTCGTCCGTCACTTTCATCTGCGTCCGCAGGGTCTTCCAGTCTTCGATGACTTCGTCTATCCGCCCGACCCGCAGGCCGGACAGGTCGTACATCACAGAGTACCCGCGGCCATTGCGGTTGGCCCCTTCGCGGCAGTGACCGAGGACGGTATTGTTGTGCCGCAAGGCGAGCGGGTCGCGGAGGTCGGTGATGAACCGCTGGACGAAGACGCCGTCGATGCCGTAGTCGCGCATCCACTCGAAGTGCTTCAAGACCGTGGTCTGATCGTGCGAACTGAAGACTTCCGCCGGCTTGCCGTCGGGCAGTTTGAAGCTGGTCGCGTACCGCGAGGTCGCCGGCAGTTCGGAGACGTCCGGCCACAGGTCGAAGCTCGCCGCACCGGGCCGAAGGTCTTTGCGGTCCCGCGACCAGTGAACCCAGCCGCGGTCGGCCTTATCGCCGGCGCACGTGAACCAGCCCTGGTAGCCGCACACCACCTTACCCGTGAGCGTGCTCGTGTCCACGCCCTTCGTCGTCGGCCCGGTGTAGGGCTTGAGGGTGGCGGCCAACACCTCGGCCCGTGTCGGCCGGGGGCTGTCGGCGGCGGTCACACTGAATGTGGCCATCAGCAGGGCCGCAAGCACGGGAACCGAACGGCGGGAGAGCGTTCGCATGTCGGGAACTCGAATTCGGTGTAGTTGTTCGAACCAACGAGTCTGGCGGTGAGAAAGAAATGTTATGAAAAGTGAGAAGGCCGCGTTGCACCCCTGCGAAGAGGTCATCGCTTTTTAATTATCCAGGCTGCTTATGAAATACGTGCTCATGGCCTGTCTGCCGATGAACGTCTCGGGCGCGGCGATCTTCGCCCCGCCTTGCTCGTTTCTGCGCGAGTCGCTGGGGCTACCCGAATCGCACCCTCTCTACCTGGGCGTACTCTCGATTTGGATTCTGCTGTTCGGGGTGGCATACTTTTGGCAGGGCTACCGCGGGCGGATCGACCGGACCTTCCTCACGGTCGGCGCGGCCGGGAAGGCCGCGTTCGCACTCCTGCTCATGGCCTTGGCGGCCGGCGGGAACCTCCCGCCGCAGGCCGTCGCCGTCGGGTTGCCCGACCTGGCCCTCGCGGTGGTGTTCGCGAACTGGCTCCGCCGGCCGGACCCGTTACTGATCGGGTAAGGCCGGCGCGTTCTCCACGTGCGGGGCCGACGGCACTGTACTGAGGGCCGTGTGGAGTTTGCTCTTGGTCGTCGGAATCGAGGGTGCGAGGAAGCGATTGAGCCGGTCTAACATCCCGATCAGGGCGGCCGGTTCCACAGGTTTGACGAGGTAAAGATCGACGCCGGCTTGCATCGCCCGCTGCCGATCGTCTTCCCCCTCGCGGCCGGTGACGGCCACTAGAAACGGCCGCTTCGCGTCCGCCTTCGCGATCAGGCGACGGACCATCTCGCAGCCGTCCATTTCGGGCATGGCAATATCAAGAAGGATCACGTCCGGCGACCGGGCGGCCGCCAACCGCAGGGCTTGCTTACCACTCACGGCGATCTTCACCGTGTAGCCATAAAGGGACAGCATTTCGGCCGTACTTTCGGCCGTGTCGCGGGAGTCGTCCACAACGAGGATGGAGAGGGCAGAACTTGCGTTTGCCATGAGTCATCCTTACCGTCCGTGGGACAAGGGCATTCATCCAAACATATTAGACCCAATCCTCTCATTGGATGCGAGACCAACGACGGCGTCGAGAGGAAAACGCCGACCGAGCCGTAAAGAAGTGATGAAGGCGACAGGTGCAGAACCTTTATCACCTGATCGTTTCAGGATTTACGAACCCGATGGTTCGTTCACGCGGGAGCGTCCAAACTTACGGTGAAGCGATCGAACGCGCGAAATGCCTGCCGCAGAGCCGCACGAAGCTCTTCGAACGCAGTCCCGTCGAGGTCGAATGTCGCGACTACTTCCCCAAGGCGTTCAAGAGCGGGGTCTCGGGCCAAGACGAGGCGGAACCCGCCCCGCGTTAGCTCGGCCCGTGAGAAGCAGTTGAAGCCGGAGTTGATCTGATCGTCCACTTCCACGTACACGTTGCCGTACCCATGCTCGAACTCGATCGGGTCGTCCACTTCGGGATATTGAAGTTGCAGGTAGTGGTCGCCCTGATCGTCGAAGTGAACTGTGACGATCCCCTCTTCCTCGGAGAAGACTTCCACGGCCGTCGCATGAAATTGAATCACGGGGAAGTCCTCGCAGCCGGTTGTCGGCAGGTTGCCGCGCAAACTTGAGGTCCGGCGGTCGTTCTCTCGACGGAAAGGCTCACGAAAGCCTGCCCAACATCTGAGGAGGAACCGCCATGTTTCGCAAACTCTTGCTCTCCGCCCTGACCGTGCTCGCCGTCACCGCGGGCGTGAACGCCGCCCCGCCGGCGATCGTCCCCGTCGCTTACGGCTCACCCGCCTACGGCCACGGCCGGTATCAAGTCTTCGTCCGCCACCACGGCCACTGGCACCTGTATGGTACGTACCGCGACCGCGACGACGCATACCGCGCGGCCCATCACCTCGAACACCGCGGGTACGACGCGCGGGTCGAGCGCGTGCGGGGTTGGTAGGAGTGCTGAAACAACAAGGGCCGCGCCTGAACGGCGCGGCCCTCATCCATCCGCTGGTGCGGCGTTCTCGTTAGTAGGAGTAGGCCGTGCCCGAGGGTTGGCTGTTCGAAGATCCGTTGTACATCGTGGCCGAACTGCTCGGCTGGGTCGAGGAAGTCGAAGAGTAGCTGTAGCCCGAACTGCTCGAACTGGTGGTCGATGACGAACTCGACGACGAACTCGTGCTCGTCGTCTGCGTGGCTCGCGGCCCGATGTTGTCGCTCAATCGCAACATGAGCATCTCGTAGTCCAGCACCGCCGGGGTGGCCTGGCCGCGGTAGGAATACGTGACCGTGTAAGTCCCCACGCCGAGTTGGCGGACGGTGGTCGTGAGCGGTTGGCCCGTCGCCGCGTCCAGGGTGAAGACCACGTTCCCGCTCGCGTCGAGCACCGTCATCGTCACGCCGCCGGTCAACCCGTTCGCCGCCAGCCCGAATTGAAAGATGCTGGCCGAGGTGACGTTGAGCGTCGTGGACGTTGTCGAACCGGCCGTGAGCGAGTTGCTCTCGACCACGTCGAGGGTCGGGGCCGTGTTGTTGTTGAAGTCGGCCCCGACGAAGTACGCACCCGTTTGGCTGCTGTCCCGGCCTTGCACGGCGACGTAGTACGTGGACCCCGGCGTGACCGAGGCCACGCGGACGCTGAACAGCCCGGTGTCGTTCGCGAGAACCTCGAAGGGAACGAGGTTCTTGTTCGCGTCGTAGATGCGGACGCGGGAGTTCACCGGCGTGGCGTCGGTGCCCCACACGATCACGTTCAAGCCCCGCGGATCAGTCGTGGTCGGAGCCTTGACACGGTACACGTCCACGTCTCGGGCGTTCTCAATGACGCCCCGGAAGGTGGCATCGAACCGCTGATCCTTGCGACCGGCGGATTGGCCGGTGAGGTCCGTGGCCGTCGCCAGCGTGTCGTTCGTGTTTCCGTCCGTGAGCGGGGCGAGCAGGCTCGAAAGAAGCGGCGTGAGTATCGTCCCCGGGCTGACGGTCAGGCGGTACTCGCCGGTGCCGAAGACGTTCTGGGAGGCTGCTTCCACCTTGGCGTAGTACGTCCCGCCGAGAAGGCTGGTCGTGAACTTCACGGTCAGGTCGTTGTTCTTCGGGTCGGTACTGGTGGCCGAGGCGATGGGCAGGCCGGCGAAATTGTAAATCGTCACCTTCGCGTTCAGCATGCTCAGCCCGGCCGCTTGAAGGGTGACGTTCGCCGTGCCGCCCAGGACCGGCGAGGCGAAGCGGTAGAAGTCGACGTCCGATGAGGTCGTCAGGTCCGCGTCCGCGACGACCTTGCCGGCTAACAGCCCGGAAGAAAGGACGGTTGGGGTCAAGATGGTGTCGTTGCTCCTTGCGGCATCGTAAGCGTCCGGGGTACGCGGCCCGTAGAGGGCCTGGATCGCGGCGATGTCGGACGCGGCCAGGCCGTTGTGCACCGAGTAGTTCTCGTTCATCACCGACCCCGGGTCCGTGGAGTGCGCCAGGCCGAGTGTGTGCCCGGCTTCGTGAAGGGCCACGGAGAAGAGGTCGTACCCATCCGTCCGGGACCCGGTCGTGAAGTTGTCGTTGCTGTTGAGAACCACGTCGCCGCTGTAGGTCGTCCCCGTCCAACTGAACGGCGAGGCGTGGGCTTCCGCATCTTGGCCGAGCGGAGCGGCGGAAATCCGAATGTCGCCGAACCCCTTGGCACCCTGAACGGCCCCCGGCGAGCCGAGCGGCGCACCGTTGTCCGAGGTCAGGCCAATGTTGATGTTGGTGTACGAGGCCCACGTCTGGAACGCCCGGTACAACTCTCGCTCCCAGCCGGGCGAGTCAGCAGCGGTCAGCGTGCTCACCAGTGAACTGGCGCCGACTTCCGTCGCCGTGCCGTCGGGCACCAGGCTCAGGGTGAGGTGTTCCGGGTCTGCCCAGGGTGTACCGAAGATCGAGAGAACGCAGCGATCTTCCAACGACGTGAAGCCAATACCGAAAGAATTCCGACGCATGAGTGTGGGCTCACTATGGCAGGTGGTAGACGCCAATACTGTTTTCTTCGCAAGGGACTCTGGCACATAATCGAGGGGTTTACCTGACGCTCACGGGCAATTTTTCGGTTACTGTCTGAGCGTGATTGGCCGCGGTGAAAAGGTGAGATCGGCGAAGAACCGCGTCAACCATTTGCGCCGGGGAACGAAGGAAATCACCTGAAATTCGAGGGCAACTGACACCGCGTCGCGACACGGTTAACAGGCTATGGTCGGAGAGAATCTCGGAAAAAAATTCGAGCGAGCCCCGCGTCCGACGGACGCAATGACTCGCTCGCGTTAGGTTTCGGTAACGGGTTATCGCTCGATCCGTTCCAGTTCGGCAACACGCTCGATCATGCGGGCGAAGGCCGGATCGTTGCGGATCGGATCGAGGTCGGAATCGGTCTGATAGATGTCGCGGCCGAAGCCCAACTTCAGCCCGGCCCAAAGGAGGCGGAACGCCTCATCGCGGTCGCCCGGATGGGTCTTTGAGGTGAGGGCGTAGATGCACCCGACCTGATACTGGTTGGGCGCGTGCAGGTCGGCCAAGAGCGCATCGCGGGCATCGCGAAGGGCCGCGTCTCGCTTGCCCAACCGCGCGAGCAGCACTCCGCGGCCGGCCCGTGCCGGGGCCGACTCGGGGTAGAACTGCACGGCCCGGTCGAGTACGGCCAGCGCCTCCGTGGGCCGTTTCAAATGTTCGGCGAGTAGGTGGGCCTTCATTTGCAGGCCGTCGAGCGAGAACGGGTTCAGGGTCAGTGCTTGCTCGACATCGGCCAGGGCTTCCGTCGGGTTCTCTTGGGCTCGTAACTCCGCCCGCCCGATCCAACTCAGTTCGTCCGTCGGCTTGAGGGCCAGCCCGGTCGCCCGGTCCTGGTCCGCCCCGGTCTGGTTCCCCCGCCGCGCCCGCACGTCGGCCCGCAGGAAGTAAGCCCGGACCGGCGGTGCGGTCGTTTCCAGAGCGCTCGTCAGGTCGCTCTCCGTCCCCGCCAGATCGCCGACGGCGTCCTTCGCCGTTGCCCGCAGGACGTAGGCTTCCGTCAGGTTCGGGTCGAGGCGGATGGCCCGGTCGTAGTCCTCGCGGGCGAGTTTGTGGAACCGAAGCCGTGTGAACGCCAGCCCGCGGTTGAGCCACGCCGGGGCGAAATCGTCGCGGATCGCCAGGCAAGCGCTGAAGGCCATCGCCGCGAGATCGTCTTGCCCCATCGTGTGATGAACGGTGCCGCGGACGAACCACGCCGAGAAGTTCTTCGGATCAGTCTGGGTGGCGGCCTGAAGGTACGTCAAGGCGTCGCGGTTCCGGCCCAGCCGCGACAGTCCTTCGCCGGTCAGGTACTGGTCGCGCGACGAGGTCAGCGGTTCGGCCGCAGCTTCGAGACGCAAGCGCTTCGCCGCGTCCGCTTTCCCCTGAAGTTCGGCGAGGGCGGCTTGCTGCTCCTTCACGCTCCGCGGCAGTCGGCCCTCCGCGTACCGGGCGGCGGCGGCGTTCCAGGTCGTCGCCTGCCGCGTGAAGTCCTCCCGCGCCGGCGTGTCCCCGGCGGCCAGGGCTTGAAGCATCGCCGTTTCCGCGAGCAAGTAGAACGTCTCGCCCACGTCGTCTCGCACCTTCTCCCGGTCGGCGGCCGGCAACCGCCGCACCGCGTCGGTCGCGAGCCATTCCTCGGTCTTCCCGTCGGCGGGAACCTGGTAACGATCGAGCAACCCGTTTAACCGCTGGACCGCTTCGTTCAGCCGGGGCCGTGACTGGTTGCGGTCGTCGAGGAACAATTGCGCGTCCGCGAAGGCGGTCCGGTGTTCCGCCAACTGGACTGCCGCCCGTGTGTCGCGGCCCTGCTCGCGGTAATACGCGGCCACACCGCCGCAACCGACCAGCAAGCCGGCCGCGACCGCCCCAACGCTCGTCAAAGACGTGGCCCGCGGGTGGCGGCGGACCCACTTCTGGACGCGCTCCTGGGCCGACGGGTTGGGGGCGTATTTCAGGGGCAGGTGGTTCAGTTGGCGGTCGAGGTCTTCCCGAACGTGGTCGGCCGACTGGTAGCGATCGGACATGTTCGGGGCCAGGCACTTCAGGACGATCGCTTCCGCCGCGGGCGACACGGCCGGGTTCACGCCCCGCACTTGCAGGCGAAACTGGCGGCGGTCTTGAATCATCAACGGCAGCACGGTTCGGACCGTCCCCGCGTGGGTTCCGAAGGGCCGCCGGCCGGTCAGCAGTTCGTACAGCATCACGCCGAACGAGAAGACGTCGCTCCGCTCGTCCACCACGCCGACGTGCCGCTCGCCGGCGAAGGCGGCGAGGTGCTCGGGTGCCATGTACGGCAGCGTCCCGCCGACCTGGGCGCGTTCGCCGCTGGCCTTCGTGTCGTTCGACAGGTTGAAGTCCAGGAGCATCGGCCGCCCCTCGTCCGTGAGCAGGACGTTGGCCGGCTTCAAGTCGCGGTGGAGGACGCCCCGCTCGTGCGCGTGGGCCAGGCCGTCGAGGATTTGCCGTCCCATGAGGAGGATCGCCTCGACGTAGGACAACTCTTCGAGTCGGTTCCACCCCTCGGCCGCGTGACTGATGAGTTCGAGAACCGGCGGGGCGGTCGAGGGCGTTGCCGACTGCGGGGGAGCCTTGGACGACGCGGGCAGCGGGCCGTAGGTCGAGTTACCCACCCGCCGGTTCAGCGTGCTGCGGATCTCGCGGCCCGAACTCGGCAAGTTCGGCTGACTGGCGACGTGCTGGAGAACGTCCGCGAGCGTCACGCGACCGCAGTACGGCATGCACACCGCCTGCAACGGCCCGATCTGGTGGAACGAGTATATCGGGACGATGTTCGTGTGCTGAAGCTGGGCGAGCGTCTGCGATTCCGTGACCATCTCGCGGGCGACCTTCAGGGCCACGCGGCGAGCGGCGAGGTCGCCCTGCTCGGCGAGGTACACGCGGCCGAACGCGCCGCGACCGAGTTCTTCAAGGAGGTGGAAGCCGAGGAATACCGTCCCGACCTTCGGGAACGACATCAGCGCTTCATCGTCGGTCTCGGACGCCGCCAACTTGAGATCGGACTGGCCAATGCCCGCCACGCTGACGTTGGTCGTCGGGGGGTTGAAACCGGAATCGGTCGCACTGGGTGGGCGCACCACCGACGTGACGAGCGTCCCCGGCAGATCTCCTGGGCCTTCCGAGAGGTTTGTTGGGGGGAACCCGTCGAGGTAATCCTGGGTCAGCAGCTCCGCGGGGCCGTTCGCACTCTCATCAGTGGCGCATTCCGGCTGGGGCTGCTTGTGGGCGGCCGTGGGCGATGGAGTCATGGGCGACTTCGTTCGGGTTGTTTCGTCGTTGAAAGATTCAACCACCTCGAAGCTAGCATGTGATTTTTCCGCCCGCGTCGTCGGGTGAACGAAATGCCGTCAACTCGGGTCAGGCGGGGGACGAAGATTCATCCCGCGAGGGGTTGGTGATCGTGACCCGGATCGGTTCGTTATCGCGGTTGATGCCAGACGAGATCGCGAACGCCCGACTCATTCTCCTGCCGCAACTCGATAAAGCGCATCGCTTGTCGGGCCTGCGCCGCCTCGACCTGCACGTCGAGTTGCTCGGCCTCACGGGTGAGTCGTTGAATCTCACGTTGATCGCGTCGGTAGTCGCGACTCGCGGACAGGACAAACGTGACGGTCGCGATCAAAAGCAAACCCAACACGAGCGATTTCATCCGGTGGCCCCCGCCGGTCGGAAGGGGGAGGGGAAATGATGCGCCCTCCCGCGAGCGGCCCTCTACATTGCATCTTCACACTCGAAATGCAAGTCGAATCGCGTGCCGTTTACCCGAATGTGTCAGGAGAGCGGTCACGGGATCACCTCCCGGATGCCCGCCGTTCGGCCGCCGTTTGGGCCGCGAAGCGGTAGCGCCCGAGCTTGCTCAGGGCCGTGTCCGCGGCCTTCGCGTCCGCGTTCGATTCGCCGTTGAGGCGCTTGACGAGTGCACCGACTTCCGCCTCGCGTTCAGGTGTCAGAATGTCGTGCCGGCCGACCAACACGCGGACGAGGCGATCCGGCTTCGGGTCGATCTTGAGCGGCAAGAGTTCTTCCGTGACCGTCTCCGCGACGAGGTACAGCACCCGCGTGCCGTTCTCGCCGAACCAGTCTGCCTGCCACGTCTTCACCATCGCACGGGCTTCCTTCTCGTACAGCCCTTGTTCGACCAACAGCTTCACCATCGCGTCCGCAAGTTTCTCGCTCGTCGAAGCCTCCGCGGGCAGTGCGGCCTTCTCCTCGGCCCCGGACGCGAGTTGTCCAAGGGCCGCGAACGAGACCTTACGGTCTTGAACGCTCACGAGGAAGTGACCGGGGACAGCGTGCCGGCCGGTGTTCTTGATCGTGAAAGCGCCCTGCCCCTTCGCCCGAACCTCCAGGGGCATTTCGAAGTCGCCAACGCCGCGGTAGAACAGGAATTTTTCGTTCTCCAGTTTCTTCGTGTCCGGGTTCGTCGCCTGCACCGTGGCCGCGTCCGTCTCACGGGCCGCGAAGTACCGCCGTGGATCGCGTTCCGGCGACAGGGCCGGGCGGTCCTTCGCCAGCACGCGAATGTTGTCCCACCGCAGTTGGCGGGACGGCGGCCGACTCGTCTGCGGGTACCAGTCCGTCATGCTCCCCTTCGGGAACTCGACGTGGACCGACGCGGTCCGGTCGCGGTCGGTGTAGAAGTACAGAACCGGCGTCTCCAAGCTCACGAGCGCGTCGGCCACACCACCTTTGACGAGGTGCCGCATGCTGTAGATGGGGATGAACGCTGGTTGCCGGAGAGGGTGGGTGTGGTCACCATCAACAGGACCACACCTTCGAGGACCAGCCATGCCCGCGGCAACGACGACCGGCCCCGTTTTCGTGGGCCTGGACTACCACACCCTGTCCGTCCAGGTGTGCGCCCTGGACCGCGGCGGCCGCGTGTTGCTCAACCAGAGTTGCGCGAACGACTGGCGGGCCATCCGCGACGCCGTCGCCCGGTTCGGCACCGACGTGCGGGCGGCCATCGAGGCGTGCAGCGGGTCGGCCGATCTGGCCGAGGAACTGGTGACCAAAGCCGGGTGGCTGGTCGACCTGGCCCACCCCGGGTATGTGGCCCGCATGAAGGGCAACCCGGACAAGACGGACTACTCGGACGCCAAGATGCTCGCCGACCTGGAGCGGGTCGGGTACCTGCCCAAGGTGTGGCACGCCCCGGCCGAGGTCCGCGAACTGCGACGGCTCGTCCGGTACCGCCAGCAGCTCGTCGGCGAGCGGCGGAACGTCAAGCTGCGGATCGGGGCCCTGCTCCGCGACAACCGGGTAGCCGCCCCCGAGGGCGTGAACCCGTGGACGGTGGCGTGGCTGACGTGGCTGACCCGCGACGCCGCCCTGAGCGAGCAGACGCGGTGGGTGATGGACCGGCACCTGGGCCGCCTGAAGGCCCTGGCCGGCGACGTCAAGGCGGCCGAGCAACGCCTGGCCCAGGTCACCGCCGAGGATGCCCTGGTCGTGAATCTGCTGACGATGAAGGGGATCGGCCTGGTCACGGCGGCCACCATCCGGGCCGAGATCGGGCGGTTCGACCGGTTCCGGACGGGCAAGCAGGCGGCCCGGTTCTGCGGGCTGTCGCCGCGGAACGCGTCGAGCGGCCAGAAGCAGGCCGACGCCGGGCTGATCAAGGCCGGCAACCCGCAGCTGCGGGTCGTGCTCATCGAGGCCGCCCACCGGCTGGTGCGGTACGACGCCCGGTGGAAGAAACTGGCGGCCGACATGAAGGGCCGGGGCAAGCCGGGGAGCGTGGTGGCCGCGGCCGTCGCCAACCGGTGGGTGCGGTGGCTGTTCCATCAGGTGCAGCCGGTGAAGGCGGCGGCGTAACGAGCCAAGAGCTGGCGAGGAGAAGAGGAGAACCACTGCGAGCCCGCGGTGTGACGACGCGCTCGGTCTAGTCCTGGGTTGCCGACCCGTCGGCCACTCGACTGTAGTTGGGGCAGTCGTCACCCGCTCGGAACCGACCCACTTGGGCTACGGGTTCACCCCGGATGCTCGGATCGAAGACTGGGCTGCACGCGGTGGCTTGAACGAATCGACTCGCTTGCTGTTGACAATCGGCCGGCGTTCATCGAAGACTAGCGGGGGCAAGTCGGTGTCGTTCGGGGTGAACTTGAGGGGCGTGCCGTCGGCCCCGGAGAACGTGCTGAACGTCCCCCACTCGTGGACGACGAAGCCCTCCGGTTCCTTCGCGGTCGCGGCCGGAGTTGTCATTCCCCAGGCGAACACGGCCAGGGACCAACCGACCAGCGACACCCGAACCCATTTGCAGAGCATGTTACGACCCTCCAGAAACTCAGGCCCGATCTGTTGATGGTACTCCCGTTCGAGTCGCGGCGATAGGACCCGCGGGCGGGCTTTACAAGGCAGTTACAATCGCCGAAATTCGATCACCATTTCTTCTCACTACGGTAATTGCACCGGCCCTTGCCCTCGGCTACAATCGCCGCAATCCCGACACAACCTCCCCGCACGGAGAGCGACATGATCGCCCTCGACGAAGCGTACGTGGACGCCGCGGCTCCGAACGCCGACGCCGGCAAGAACGGCCGCGGCCTCGTGGTGAAGAAGAAGTTCAACAAGTTCAACCTCTCTCCCGACGGCGACCTCCTCTTCGGCGAGTGCCAGGGCAGCGGCAAACTGCCCTATCAATGCTCGGCCGACTTCGCCCGGCCCGACCAACCGACGTACCGGTGCAGTTGTCCGAGCCGCCAGTTCCCGTGCAAGCACTGCCTCGGCCTGATGTACGCCTTCGCCCAGAAGAAGCCCTTCCCCACGGCTCCCGTTCCGCCGGACCTGCAAGCGAAGCGCGAGAAGTTGCAAGGCCGCGTCGAGAAGAAGGCCGAGGAAGCGACGAAGCCGAAGCAAGTGAACGTGGCCGCGCTCGCGAAGAAGGTGAAGACGCAACTCGACGGCATCGACACGCTAGAGAAACTGACGCACGACATGGTCCGCGTCGGCATCGGCAACATGAACGCGAAGCTCGCCGGCCAGATGGAGCAGCAGGCCAAGCGGCTCGGCGACGTGTACCTGCCGGGGGCACGGGCGGCCCTCTTCGGCTACACGCAACTCTTCGCCGACGACGAGGGGAAGTTCGCCACCGGCGGCAGCGCGACCAAGAGCGAGAAGGTTTACACCGAAGCCCTCGACCAACTCGGTCGGCTGCACGCGATCATCAAGCAGGGCCGGGCGTACCTGACGAAGCAACTCGAAGACCCGAACCTGAGCGTGCCGACCGACACGGCCATCGCCGCGTGGCTCGGGCACGCCTGGCAACTCACCGAACTCAAGGCCGCCGGCCTCGTCGAGCCGGACGCCGAGTTGGTGCAACTCGCGTTCAACTCGCACTTCGATCCGGCCCGCCAAGAGTTCATCGACACCGGCATCTGGATGGCCCTCGGCAACGGCCGCATCCGCGTGACGCAAACCCTCCGCCCGCTGAAGGCGGCCAAGCACATCAAGAGCGAGGACAGCTTCTTCGCCGTCGCGCAGATCAAGGAACTGTGCGTGTACCCCGGCAGCGTGAACCCCCGTATCCGCTGGGACGGCCTGACGCAACGCCCGCTCGACCCGAAGGACTTGCAGACCGTCCGCAACCACGGCCGGGCCGACTTTGCCGCCGCGGTGAAGGACGTGAAGGCCGCCCTCAAAGCCCCGCTCGCCGACCGCACGCCGATCTTCGCCCTGAACTTCAAAACGCTCGGCAAGGTCGGCGACGAGTACGTGATCGAGGACGCGAAGGGCGAGCGGTTGGTACTGACCGACGCCGGCATGGCCGAAGAGCCACCGAGTTGTGCGATGCTGCCGCTGCTGCCGAAGGCGACGTTCGCCGGGCAAACACTCATCGCCCGCTTCCGCCACGACCTCGACACGCGACAACTTCGGGTAAAACCCCTGAGCGTCGTGACCGCCGACGCCGTGATCCGACTAACGCTTTAAAACGCTTAACCACAGAGAGCACAGAGGCCACAGAGAAGACACAAGAATTGTTTTGGTCTTCTGAATAACTCCTGTTTTCCTCTGTGCTCTCTGTGTCCTCTGTGGTTAAGAACTCCTCGGAACTCTCTCATGAGCATCGCCGTTCTCACGCAGGTTTACACCGAAGCCCGCCGGCTCGCCATCGCCGGCAGCGTCGTCACCCGCGGCGACTTCCGGCTGAAGAAACTCCTGCCGCCGCTCGAACAGGCCGGCAAGCAGGCACCGATCTTCGCGAAGGTCGCGGAAGCGGCCACGAAGGTCATCGACGGCCCGGAAGCGTCGTCGGCCGAGGCGCTGCTCGAACTCACGTCGCTGGTCAACGCGGTGCTGTACACGCAGGGCGAAACCGGCCTTGCCGGCAAACTCGAAGCGGTGGAAACGACCGACCTCGGCGGCAGCATCGTGCAGACGAGTGCCCGCGTGCTGAAGCCGCTGCTCGAAGCCCTCAGCAGCACCGGGTCCGGCCGTCTGGAGTTGGTGAAGGACGCCCACGATCGCGGCCTGTTCCGCGACCTGCGGCTCGTGAAGCCCGCCCTCGCGGCCCTCGACGACCCGTACCCGGAAATCGCCGAACTGATCGCCGAGAAGGTGCTGCCCGTGTACGGCAAAGCGATCCTGCCCGAGCTTCGCGCGAAGTACGATCTGAAGGGCACGAAAGGCCACCCGCGGCGGCTGACGTTGATGCACGCCATCGACCCCGCCGGCGCGAAGGAGTTGGTAAAGGCCGCACTCGACGGCGGGTCCAAGGAAGTGAAAGTTGCCGCGATCGCGTGCCTGGGAGCCGACGACCTGTCGTTCCTCCTCGAACAGGCGGCGGCGAAAGCCCAGGACGTTCGCGCCGCCGCGTACCGGGCACTCGCCGGGA
Source organism: Limnoglobus roseus (assembly GCF_008254045.1). Taxonomy (GTDB): domain Bacteria; phylum Planctomycetota; class Planctomycetia; order Gemmatales; family Gemmataceae; genus Limnoglobus; species Limnoglobus roseus. The sequence continues at coordinate 8,210,640 of NZ_CP042425.1, forward strand.
TCGACAAACCGGACGCGGTCGCGGTGCTGGCGAAGGCGGTCGCGGGCAAAGACTACGAAATTGCCGCCGCCGCGATCGAACACGGAACGAACCCGAAACTCGTGGCCGTCCTCGCGACCGAGATTCGCTCTGCCGTGGACAGCGTGCCGAAACTGAAGGACAAGAAGCAGATTAGCACGGCCGTTGAACGGATCGTTCACCTCTTCTGCTGCTTCCCGAAGGGAGAGCACCCGGCCGCCGATGCGTTGATCCTCGACGTCTTCGCCCGCCGCGGCGAACTGGCGAAGACCAAGGGGGCCACATTCTCGGGCAGCGACATCGGCGAGACAGTCGTGCAGGTGATGGCCGACGGCTCGAAGGCCATCCGGCAAGCCTTGGTCGCCGCCCATGCTGATCTGACGGCCGACGAACTCGAGCATGCGTTCACTGCCGGCCGTGGGTGCCTCACCTCGGCGAAGTTGTTCGACACCTTCTCGCCGTACATGACGGCGAAGGTGGACGAGAAGAAGAAGGCAAAAGACCCCGCGTGGGCGAAGCGGGAAGCCGTCATCGACGGCATTGAGTGCGACCCTCACCACCGCAACCGGGACGACGAAGACGACGATGACAACGGCCCGTATCACCCGAAAACGCCCTATGACCCGCGGTGGCTCGACTTGGCCGTCGGCATCAAGCGGCTAGACCTCGTTCAGTCGCTGGCGCAACCCGGCCACGCCGCTGCTCAGGCGTTCGCGAAGGCCGAGTTCGACGCGGCCCTCAAGAAAGCCAAAACGCCGATCGACGTTCAGCAACACGTCACCACGCTCATCGACTTGCGCCACCCGAACGCGGTCGAGGCGTTCTTTGCGGGCCTCGGCAAACGAGGGAAGAAAACCCCGTACTACCACTACTACTGGTTCGCCAATTCCATCCCGCAGTTGCCGAAAGAAGCAATCACGCGCCTGGAAGAATTTGCCGCAACCCTGCCCGAGCACGAATCGAACCACTGGCTAGAAATGATCCACAAGTTGCGAACCAAGTCCGAGTAACCATCCTGCTCCCGAACATTCTTTCCCCGAGTGCCCGCTCATGGCCAAGAAGAAAGCCGACGACGCCCCCGCCCCGACCCCGCCGGCCGCGACCGGCAACATGCTCCGCGCGCCGGCCGAGGTGCTGTACGCCGAGGAGTTGGAGCAACTCGCCAAGACCGACACCCACCCGAAGCCGCCCAACTGGAAGATGTCGCCGCGGGCCGTCGCCACGTACATCACCGGCGGCAAGGCCGGCACGATGACCATCACGCCAAAGTACATCGGCCACAAGCGGCTCGTCGAAATCGCCATCAGCACACTCGTCACCGACCGGGCGCTGTTGCTCATCGGCGAACCCGGCACGGCGAAGTCGTGGCTGTCCGAACACCTCGCGGCCGCCATCAACGGCGATTCAACGAAGGTGGTGCAAGGCACGGCCGGCACGACGGAAGAGCAGATTCGCTACACCTGGAACTACGCCATGCTGATCGCCCGCGGGCCGAGCCCGGAGGCGCTCATCAAGTCGCCGGTCTTCCGGGCGATGGAGTCCGGCACCCTCGCCCGCTTCGAAGAAATCACCCGTTGCGCCGCCGAAGTGCAGGACGCGCTCATCTCGCTGCTTTCCGAGAAGCGCGTCGCGGTGCCGGAACTGGCGACCGAGGTGCCCGCGGCGAAGGGCTTTTCGATCATCGGCACGGCCAACACCCGGGACCGCGGCGTCAACGACATGTCGGCCGCCCTCAAGCGGCGGTTCAACACGGTCGTCCTACCGACCCCGAACACGCTGGAAACCGAGGTCGAGATTGTCCGCAAGCGGGTGAAGGAACTCGGCACCAACCTCGAACTGAAGGCCGCCCCGCCGAGTGAGGACGCGGTCACGCAGGTCGTCACCATCTTCCGTGAACTGCGGGCCGGCCAAACGCTCGACGGCAAGAGCAAGTTGAAGGTGCCGAGCGGCGTGCTGTCCACCGCCGAAGCGATCTCCGTGCTGGCGAACGGCATGGCCCTGGCCGGGCACTTCGGCAGCGGCGAAGTCTCGGCCCACGACCTATCGGCCGGCTTGCAAGGGGCTGTCGTGAAGGACGAAGAGAAGGACAAGATCGTCTGGCAGGAGTACCTGTCGAACGTGTTGAAGAAACGCGGCTCCGAGTGGCGGCCGTTGTTCACCGCCTGTTCGGAGTCAAACTCCTGACGACGCGAGCCGTTGATGTAGCCGCAGGCTTTAGCCTGCGAGAACCTGCCACCGGCATCGATCATCCTCCCCTGCACCGAGACGTTCACCGGCAGGGGCCGCACGCAGGCTGAAGCCTGCGGCTACACGATCACGGAGCCCATTCGTGTCCATGACTGGCCTGCACGTCTTCGGCGTCCGCCACCTGTCGCCCGGCGGGGCGTGGCACCTTCGCGCGTTGCTCGATAGCGTTCGGCCAAAGGTCGTGCTCATTGAAGGGCTGGCCGACGCGGACGAACTCGTCCACCACATCACGAAGAAGGGCACGAAGCCGCCCGTCGCCATCCTCGCGTACACCGATTCGGTGCCGGTGCGAACGCTAGTCTACCCGCTGGCGGCGTACAGCCCGGAGTTCCAGGCGATGCTCTGGGCGAAGGAGAACAACGCCCGCGTCGAGTTCATCGACCTGCCGTCGGACATCTTCCTCGGCCTACAAGACGTGGAAATCGAGCGCATGGCCAAGCGGGCCGAGGCGAAGCCCGGCGAGACGCCCGCCCCGGACGCGAACGCTTGGCGGCCGGAGCACGGTGGCTCGCTCTACGACCGCATCGCCGAGCGGTGCGGTGAGGCCGACTACGATGCGTATTGGGAGCGTCGCTACGAGCACAATCTGAACCACGACAGCTACCGACTCGCCGCCCACGAACTCGGACGCGAACTGCGGGCGGAACCCGACGAACCCGTGTGGCGGGCCGAGAACCTCGTCCGCGAAGCGTTCATGCGACGGCGGATCAAGGAGGTTCTGGCCGACGGAGTAAAGGCGAATCAGGTCGTCGCCGTCGTCGGCGCGTTCCACGCCCCGGTGCTGACGGACGATCACCCGGCGATGACCGACGCGGAACTCGCGTCGCTCCGCCGCCGGTCGAGCAAGCTGACGCTGATGCCGTACTCGTACTTCAAGTTGTCCAGCCAGTCCGGATACGGAGCCGGCAACCGTGCCCCGGCGTACTTCGACCTGTTCTGGGAGATGCTGAATACCGGGGGTCTTGAAGACCTGCCGCTACGCTACCTGTCGGAAGTCGTCCGCAAACTCCGTGGGGCCGGCACGCACCGCTCGACGGCCGAAGTGATCGAAGGCGTGCGACTCGCCCGCACGCTGGCGGCGATGCACGACGGTAGTGCGCCGACGCTCGGCGACCTACACGACGCGGCCGTCACCCTCGTCGGCGGCGGCGAAGTCTCCACTATTGCGGAAGCCCTCTCGCACGTCGACGTCGGCACGGCCATCGGCGAACTGCCGAAGGGTGTGACCCGCACGTCGATTCAGGAAGACTTCGACCGGCAGATGGCCCGCCTGAAGTTGGAGAAGTTCAAGAAGACCGTCGCCGAGGAACTGACGCTCGACCTCCGCGAGAACCGGCACGTCAAGACGACCGAAGCGGCGTTTCTCGACTTGAATCGCTCATCGTTCCTGCACCGCCTACGGGTACTGGAGATCGGCTTCGCGAAGCCGCTGGCCCGCAACAATCAGCAGACGACGTGGGCCGAGGCGTGGAAACTTCAGTGGAGTCCCGAGCACGAGATTTCGCTGGTCGAGGCGGTCCTCCTCGGCGAGACGGTCGAACTGGCGACGGCATACAAGTTCAAGCAACGCCTTGACGCCGCGACCGGCATTGCCGAGGCCGCCGACGTGGTGAAGGACGCCTGCTTGTGCGGCCTGTCGGCGTCGATGGACCTCGCCCGCAAGCGATTGCAGGAACTGGCCGCCGTCAGTTCCGACCTCGCGGCCATCGCCCACGCGGCCACGGCCCTCAGCCAGGTCGTGCGGTACGGCGACGTGCGGAAGTTCGACCCGGCCCCGCTGTTGCCGCTGATCGACGAACTGTTCGTGCAGGGTGCCCTCGCCCTCTTCCCGGCCGCGAACTGCGACAACGCGGCGGCCGGGCAACTGGCGGATGCCATCGAGGAACTGAACCGCATCTCGCTCGAACACCACGAGCGCGTCGAGGGCGAATTGTGGGTGACACAATTGCGGAAGCTCTCCGACGCCGACGACCGCAACCCGCTGCTGTCCGGCTTCGCGTGTGCCGTGCTGCTCGAACGCGGCCTGATCGCCACGGAAGACCTGGCGCGTGAGGTGTCGCGGCGGCTGTCGCCGGGCATCCCCGCCGACCTCGGGGCGGGGTGGTTCGAGGGACTATCGAAGCGGAACCGGGCGGCGTTATTGGCTCGCCAACCGCTGTGGATCGAACTCGCCGGGTACGTGCAATCGCTCGACGACGACCAGTTAAAGCGGGCGATCGTTTTCCTCCGCCGCGCCTTCGGCGGTTTCTCCCCGCAGCAGAAGCGACAGATCTGCGAGAACCTCGCCGAGTTGTGGGGCGTGAACGCCGACGACGCAAAGGAAGCACTCGACACGCCGCTGACCGAGGCGGAGCAACAGAAACTGACCGACCTGAACGAGTTCTCGTTCGACGACATCTGAAAGTGCCAAAAGCCCAGGCACGGCCGTGCCTGGGCTTTCGCCCACGAGAAAACCCCATGCCCGACCCCAACCAACTCCTCCGCTGGCGGCTCATCCTCGGCAAGGACTCGCAGCAGTCCCTCGACGACATGGGCGGTTGCCCGCTCTCCGATGCGGACGCGGAGATCGACGCCGCCCTCGCGGCCATCTACGACGACGTGCCGGAGGACGGAAGTTCCGGCGGTCGCTCGGCCGGCCTCGGCTCGTCGGCCCCGCGGCTGGCGAAGTGGCTCGGCGACATCCGCAGCTACTTCAAGGAAGACGTGGTGTCCGTCATCCAGACCGACGCCATCGAGCGCCGCGGCCTCAAGCAACTCCTGTTCGAGCCGGAGACACTGAAGAGCGTGCAGCCGAACATTGCCCTCGTCGGCACGCTCATGTCGCTGTCCGGCCGCATCCCGGAGCGGACAAAGGAGACGGCCCGCATGGTCGTTTCGGCCGTCGTCGAGGAAGTCAAGAAGAAGCTCGAACAGCGACTCAGACAAGCGGTGATGGGTGCGCTCAACCGCAAGGAGCACTCGCCGTTGCCGTCGGCCAGTGCCATCGACTGGAAGTGGACGATCGGCCGGAACTTGAAGAACTACAACGCGGAAGTCGGGACCATCGTCCCGGAGCGGGTCTACTTCTACAGCCGGTCGCAGCGGTCGAACGCCTGGACGGTCATCGTGGACATGGACCAGAGCGGGTCGATGGCCGACTCGGTCGTGTACGGGGCGATCTGCGGGTCGATCTTCGCCAGCCTGCCGGCCCTCGACACGCACGTCGTCGCGTTCGACACCGAGGTCGTGGACCTGACCGAGAAGTGCGGCAACGACCCGGTGGACATGATCTTCGGCGTGCAACTCGGCGGCGGCACCGACATCAACAAGTCGGTCGCGTACTGCGAGAAGTTTATCACCGACCCGCGGAAAACGCTGTTCATCCTCATCACCGACCTGTTCGAAGGCGGGAACGAAGCCCAACTCGTCCGCCGCATGGGCGAGATGACGGCCGCCGGCGTGAAGGCGATCTGCCTGCTGGCCCTCGCGGACAACGGTGCCCCGTGCTACGACGAGGGGTTGGCCCGGAAGTTGTCCGCCCTCGGCGTGCCGTGTTTCGCGTGTACACCGGCGCGGCTGCCCGACCTGGTGGAAGGGGCACTCCGCGGCGCAGACTTGACGAAACTGGCGACGAAGACCGAGCCGAAGAAGTGAGTGGGCCGAGGGCGTGAGATGAAAAAAGCCCCGGCAATTTTGCCGGGGCTCGTGTGTTGTGTTCAAATTCGCTTAGTAGCGGCCACCACCGCCACCGCTGCGACCGCCACCGTAGCCACCGCCACCACCGCTGCGGCCGCCACCGTAGCCGCCGCGACCACCACCGCCACCGCCGCCACGGTCTTCACGAGGCTTGGCCTCGTTCACCGTCAGGGTGCGGCCGTCCAGCTGCGCCCCGTTGAGGGCCTGGATCGCGGCGTCACCACCGTCGGCCATGTCGACGAAGGCAAACCCACGGGGACGGCCAGTTTCCCGGTCCATGATCAGTTGGACCTTGGTGACGGAGCCGTACTGGGAGAACGCTTCCCGGAGTTGGTCTTCGGTCGTGGAAAAGGACATGTTGCCGACGTACAAGTTCTTGGACATTCGTCTCTCGACAAAGAGCAGGAAATAGACGGGACTAAGTCGCGTCTGCGCCGGCAGGCGGTTGCCTGCCGGTAAGAACATTGTATCGTCATTCGGGCAAGTCTCGCCAGACGGATTCTCGCTTTCTTCCGCTTTCGGCTCACTTCCCAGCGAATTAATCGCGAGAAATCTTTGCGAATTGTTGAAGTTGTTGCCGGGATAGACCGGACGCAGAGCGATTTTTCGGCCGAGAAAATGGTAGCCGGACAATCGTCGCCCCATAAGATATCCTGTTGATTCCAGTCCGGGGACCCAGGATGCGCAAAAAAGAACCGACGGAGTGGGTCGTTTATAAGGCGGCGGTCGAAAAGAATTTGGGCGGGCACCACGCTGTCTGTTCGCAGCAGGAGTGGGAGGATTTGGAGAAGTCGCTGCCCGGCGTTCACACGCTGATTCGGGCGCACATCGGCAACGAGGCCGAGGCGGAGCAGTTCGCCCGGGCGTTGCAAACCGTCCCGCCGGTCCCCCGCGTGGTCAAGCCGACGGCCCTCGCGTTGCGAAAACAAGCCGAGCGGGCGGCCCGTATTGCCGCTCTCGCCAATCCCGCCCCGCCGCAGGGGACAACCACCGACGATCCCCCGGCCAACGCCACCGCGGAACCGGCGGACGAACAGCCCTAAAAATCTGCCGGCCCCACCCCAGAACGATCTGGGATTTTCACGGCCGAGTCAGTAATATCGCTATCTGGAAACTTTTTACCAACGGGAGACAAAATGGGACTGCGGATGCGAGTACACGACCGGGAACCGATCGCGGCAGCGATGCGCCGGTTCAAGAAGCTCATCGAACGAAGCGGGATGAAGAAGGAACTCCGGGCGCACGAGTATTACGAAAAGCCGTGCGAGGAACGGAGCCGGAAGGAGCGGAACCGAGCCAACGTGATCCGCAAGGCCGCCCTCGGCCGACCGCCGAAGGAACGCAAGGCGTTCTAACCCTCAGCGGGACTCACTTCTGACCTTTGCCGCACCACACACATCGGCTGTCGAATCAGGTCCGTGGCTATCGCCCGGACCTGTTCATCCCACCACGCGATCAATTTCAACGATTGAGTTACATCTCCCTCGCGGTAAGATACCGGGCGATGATGGCACTCCATAGCCGTGGAGTTCCTTCGCCTCCCTCGGTTCAGCATTCCGCTCGCCCAGATGAAGGGCCAACGCCCCTGACTCCTCCGCTTCCCCTCCCGGAGCCACTTCCATGGACCGCCGCGACTTTCTCCTTGCCACCTCGGCCGGCCTAGCCGCGTCGGGCGGGCATTTCGCCACCGCTGCCGAACCGAAGCCGCTTCGCGTTGGCCTGATCGGGTGCGGGTGGTACGGCAAGTCCGACCTGTTCCGGCTCCTTCAAGTGAACCCGGCTGAGGTCGTCTCGCTGTGCGACGTGGACAGCAAGATGCTCGTCGATGCCGCGGAGATGACGGCCCAACGGCAGGCGTCCAAGAAGAAGCCGCGGACCTACGGCGACTACCGCGAGATGCTCAAGGAGAAAGACCTCGATGTGGTCATGGTCGAAACGCCGGACCACTGGCACGCCCTACCGATGATCGCCGCGTGCGAAGCCGGGGCGGACGTGTGGGTGCAGAAGCCGGTCAGCGTGGACGTGGCCGAGGGGAAGGCGATGCTCGACGCCGCCCGCAAGCACAACCGCGTGGTGCAGGTCGTCACCCAACGACGGAGCACCCCGCACCTCGTCGAAGCCAAGAAGGAGTTCGTCGATTCCGGCCGCCTCGGGACGATCGGCCTCGTCGAGATTTACTGCTACTACCACATGCGGACGCGGGAGAACCCGCCGGACACGGCCCCGCCGCCGAACCTCGACTATCCGATGTGGACCGGGCCGGCCCCGATGCGGCCGTACAACAAGCTCGTCCACCCGCGGAGTTGGCGAGCGTTCACCGAGTACGGCAACGGCATCATCGGTGACATGTGCATCCACATGTTCGACATGGCCCGGTGGATGCTCGACCTCGGCTGGCCGACCCGCGTCTCGTCGTCCGGCGGCATCTTCATCGACAAGAAGAGCAAGGCGAACATTACCGACACGCAGACCGCCACCTTCGAGTACCCCGCCTTCGACATCGTCTGGCAGCACCGCACCTACGGCCCGGCCGCCGACCCGCAGTACCCGTGGGGGGCGACGTTCTACGGCGACAAGGGCACGCTGAAGGCGAGCGTGATGGGGTACGACTTCATCCCGCAGGGCGGCAAGGCGGTCCACAAGGACGTGACCTACGAGTTGGACAAGTACCCAGAGGACAAGACGGAGAAGGACCTGGAGAAGCACGTCGCCCCGGCCGTGCGTGCCCACTGGCTCGACTTCCTGAAGGCCCGCGAAAACCGGGGCAAGCCGGTCGCGGACATCGAACAGGGCTACATCTCGTCGGCCAGTTGCATCCTGGCGAACATGAGCCAGCAACTCGGCCGCACGCTGGCCTGGGACGCGGAGAAGCACCAAATCATCGGCGACGACGAGGCGAACAAGCGGCTCAAGCGGCCGTACCGCCAGCCGTGGGTCCACCCGGCCGGTTAAGGATGGGGCCGGCCAGAAACGTCCCTTATCAGTTAGTCTTCTTTGCCGCCGGACGGACTTCGAGTTTCGCGACGGCTTGCTTTACCTTGTCCTGACCGGCGGCGTCCGCCGGCAGGGCCTCGGCCCGACATGCGGGCAACAGTTTATCCCAGATGGCGTTCAGTTCAGCTTGCATGTTCGCGCCCCCGGCCGTCATCGCAACCACCACGTCTTGTTCGGGCAGCACGACGCAGAATTGCCCGCCGGCCCCGTCGCCGCGGAAGGCGTTGTGGGTGCACCGCCAGAATTGAAAACCGTACCCTTGTTGCCAGTCCACGCCGATCTTGGCGTGGGATTCCTGGTCGTTCGGCACCTGCTTGCTCGTGGCCTGCCCGACCCACGCCTCCGGGATCAGTTGTTTACCGTTCCACTTCCCCTTTTGCAGGTACAACTGCCCGAGCTTGGCGATGTCTTCGGTATGGACCTTGAGGCCGCTGCCGCCGATCGAATTGCCCTCGGGACTGCTCGCCCATTCGGGGTCTTTGATCCCCAACGGCTCAAACAACCGCGGCTTCAGGTATTCCAGCGAGGTCTTGCCGGTCACCTTGGTGACGATGGCCGAGAGCACGTAGCTGCCCAGGCTGTTGTACTGGAAGTGTGTACCGGGCTTGTGGGCCACGGGATGGGCCAGGAACTGCTTGACCGACGGCCCGCCGACGGTCTTCGCCTCGGTGTCGTGGCCGCAGCTCATGGTCAGCAAATCGCGGACCGTCATGGCCTTGAGGTTGTCGGACGGGTTGGCCGGGGCGTCGGCGGGGAAGAACTTCAGCACCGGGTCGTCCAGGCTCAGTTTGCCGTCCGCGACCGCCAGCCCGACGGCCGTGGAATTGAAGCTCTTGCTGACCGAGTTCAGCACGTGCCGCTTGTCCGCCGCCTCGGGCTTCCACCACCCCTCGGCAATCACGTGGCCGTGCCGCACGACCATGAAGCTGTGCATCGTGTTGATCTTGTCGAGCGCTTCGACGAACTCGCGAACGGCCGCGGACGAAACGCCCTGGACCTCGGGCGTACTCCGCGGTAGGTCGGCCGAACCCGCGAACGTGCCAGTGAAGGCCACGAAGAGGACCACGAGAGACGGGCGGAACATGAACGACTCCGGGAGAGGTAGAAGTCAGAGCCCCGTTGACCGGCGAAGGGTCACGCGATGATTTCGTCCACGACGCGGCCGCTCACGTCCGTCAGGCGGAAGTCACGGCCACTGAAGCGGTACGTCAGTTTCTCGTGGTCGAGGCCGAGCAAGTGCAGCACCGTGGCGTGCAGGTCGTGGACGCTCACGCGGCCCTCGGTCGCCTTGAAGCCGAACTCGTCAGTCGCCCCGTGGACGAACCCGCGCTTCACGCCGCCGCCGGCCATCCACATGGTGAACCCGTAGTGGTTGTGGTCCCGGCCGTCGCCGTTCTCCGACACCGGCGTGCGGCCGAACTCCCCGCCCCAGACGACGAGCGTGTCGTCCAGCAAACCCCGCTGCCGAAGGTCTTTCAGCAAGGCCGCGATCGGTCGGTCGATCTCGCCGCACTTCTTCTTCAACTCGCCGTTGATGCCGCTGTGGTGGTCCCACCCGCCGAGGGAGAGCTGCACGAACCGGACGCCACGCTCGACCAATCGCCGGGCGAGCAGGCAACCGCGGGCGAACTCGCCGGTGCCGTAGGAATCCCGCACGGCCTGCGTTTCGCGGCGGGTGTCGAACGCCTCGCCGGCGGCCGTCTGCATGCGGAAGGCCGTCTCCATCGCCTTCACACGGGCTTCCAACTGGGGGTCGTGGCCGTTCGCCGCCGCGTGGGACTTGTTGAACGCCTGGAGGGCGTCGAGTTGCCGCTTCTGGTCGGCCGGGCCGACGGCCGGGTTCTTCAGGTGGCGGATCATCTTCTCCGGGTCGGACTCGGCCGCCGAAACGCGGGTCGCCTGGAACTGGCCGGGCAAGTACCCGCTCCGCTCGAACCCGACCTGGCCGAAGCCGCCGCCGAGCGAGACGAAGCCGGGGAGGTCTGCGTTTTCAGAGCCGAGGCCGTAAGACACCCACGAACCGATACCGGGGTGCGTGGCGTCGATCCGGCCGCTGGCCATGAAGTTCGCGGCCGGCGAGTGGTTTGGGTTCGTCGCGTAGACGGACCGCAGGATGCACAACTCGTCGACCACCTCGCGCACGTTCGGCATCAGGTCGCTCACCGGCAGCCCGGACTTGCCGCCCGGCCGGAACTTGAACGCCGACGGGAGGATCCCACCGGTGACGCGCTCGGTCCGCAGGTCGGCCGCCCCCGGCCGCTTCCCGGCGTGCTTTTCGAGGATCGGCTTCGGATCGAACATATCCAGGTGTGACGGCCCGCCGGCCATGAACAGGAAAATGACCCGCTTGGCCCGCGGCTTGAAGTGCGGCTTCCCCGGCACGACGGCCGGAACCGCGAGCGTGTCGGCGGCTTGCAGGTAGCTCGCGAGCCCGAGCAGGCCGACACTGCCGCCGAGTTCGCGGAGGAACGACCGGCGGGTCGGGCCGAACGGATCAGCGGAGTCGAATGGCGTCATCGGAAGCTCGCCTCTCTTTGGAACCCAGGGCGGAAGCGACGGGGTGCGTAGACACCCTCGCCGCTCCGTCGCTTCCGCCCTGGGTTCCAAAAGCACCGTTAGTTTAGGAACAAGAACTCATTGCTTGCCAAGAGCGTCTGGGCGAGCAGCTCCCACGCAGGCGGGTCGCCGTCCTTCGTCGGGCGGACGAGGTTGAGGGCCGTCGCCAACTCGTCGGCCGTCGGGTCACGCAAGAGCACCCGGCGGAAGATCGCCTTCGCCCGGTCTTCGTCCGACTGCCCGGTGGAAGTCGTCGCCGACGCCTTCGCCACGGCCGACGCCGACTGACGGACGAATGGGCTGTTGAGGAAGTAGAGTTGCTGCACGGGGGTCGTCGTCGTCTCGCGCTTCTCACCGTGGCCGCGCGGGTCGGGCAGGTCGAATAGTTTGTGGATGTCCGCCGGCCGCTCGCGACTCACCTTGCCGTAGACCGTCCGGCGGGTGTTCCGCGGCGAGTCCAGATTGTCCGACGGCCCGCCTCCGGCGAGGCTGAGTTGGCCGCTCACCTGGAGAGTCGCGTCCCGCCACGCTTCGAGGTCTAACCGCTTTCGGGGTGCCCGCCACAGCCAGCGGTCGTCCGCATCGGCGACGGCGGCCTTCTCGTCGTGGCGGCTCGATTGCCGGTACGCCGCGGACGTGACCAATTCGCGGACCAGCCACTTCATCGACCAGCCTTTGGCGACGAACCGGGCGGCCAGGTCGTCGAGCAACTCGGGATGCGTCGGGCGGTCGCCGAGCGCGCCGAAGTTGCTGGGGGTGGTCACGAGGTGCCGGCCGAACACCCAGCCCCACGCCCGGTTGACGAACACGCGAGCCGTCAGCCCGCTTGCGTTGGTCACGATCGCATCGGCCAGTTCCCGCCGGCCGCTGCCCGTCTGGAACGGCCGCGGCTCGCCGGACGAAAGGACGCCCAAGAACCGCCGGGGAACGATCTCCCCCGGCCGACTCGGGTTGCCCCGGATGAAGACGGGCAGGTCGCGGAACTCACCGGGCTTGTAGTCGATCAGCGTCCACGCCGGGTCGTCGCCGTTGACCCACGTCCCGGCGTCCCGGACGACGTTCGCGACTTGCCGGGTGTCCAGCCGGCGGTCCCGCCGCTTGAGTTCCTCGACTTTCGCCTCAAGCTCCTTGATCTTCGGGTCGAACGGGGCGGTGTCCTTTTTCTCCTTTGCGGCCGTCCCGCGCATCTCCTTCGCGTAGCTGAGGCGGAGCGTCGCGTCGAGTAAGTCCCGCCGGACGGCCATCATCGTTTCCTGGTCCGCGTCGGCGTCGGCCTTCAGCGGCCGTTCCGCGAGTTGCGTGTTCGCCATCACCCCGGCGAGGGCGTAGTAGTCCTCCGCGGTGATCGGGTCGAACTTGTGGTCGTGGCACCGGGCACAGGCGACCGTCAGGCCGAGGAACCCGCGGGTGATGACATCGACCCGCTCGTCCCACTCGTCGGCCACGAAGTTGGCAATCACGTCCTTCGACAGCTTCGGTTCCTTGTGGTAGACCGGCGACAGGCCGAGGAACCCGAGGGCCGGGTAGTCTGCGACCGGCGTGTCCGGCGTCAGGTCGGCGGCGAGTTGCAGCCGCACGAACCGGTCGAACGGTACGTCGGCGTTGAACGCCCCAATCACCCAGTCGCGGTAGCGGTACGGGAACCGCGGCGGCCGGCTCGTCGCCTCGCTCGTCGAGTTATCCTCGGCGTACCGGGCCACGTCGAGCCAGTGGCGGGCCCACGTCTCCCCGAACCGCGGCGACGCGATCAACTCATCGACCAACCGCTCGTAAGCGTCGGACCGGGTGTCGGCGGCGAACGTCTCGACTTGCTCGAACGTGGGCGGAAGCCCGGTCAGATCGAAGTACACCCGGCGGATCAGCGTGCGGCGGTCCGCGGCCGGCGCGGGGGCAAGTTTCTGTTCGTCGAGCTTGCTCAGGATGAAGGCGTCGGCCTTCGTGACCGGCCACTTCGCGTTCGAGACTTCCGGGGCGGGGCGTTCGGCAACGGGCTGGAACGACCAGAACTTGCGGGCCGCGTCGCCGACTTCGGGCTTGGCCGGGGTCGCGGCCGGCAGCGGTGCCCCCATTTTCACCCACTTCCGCAGATCGGCTACGGCGGCGTCTGGGAGTTTGCCCTTCGGCGGCATCGCGGGAACGTCCGCGGCATGTGCGACGACCTTCAGGAGCATACTCTCTTCGTCGTTCGCCTTCACGGCTGGGCCGGTGTCGCCGCCCTTGCGGAAGCCGTCGGGGGTGTCGAGTTGGAGGCCGCCCTTCGTCTTCTTCGCGGCGGCCGAGTGGCAGGAGTAGCAGTGCTCGACGAGGACCGGCCGGACCTTCTTCTCGAAGAAATCGACGCCGTCGTCCGCCCGACAAATGGTCGGCAGAAGGGTGACGATCACCAGAGTGAGAACGGGCCACGCGCGGCGATGGTGTGGGGCGGCCGCGGTCGGAGGGTGTCCGGCGTGCATAACCATTACCGGGGCGGGGGCGAAAGGGGTATTGGCAGGATTACCGCGTAATTCTAATTGAGGTGCGTCCCATTATCCAGATCAAAGTCGGTCCACCGCCAAGTTTCACGCCGGCCGAGACGCCCCACCGCTACTTCGGGATTACCGCTCGTAGAGTTCCAGCGGCAAACCGTCCGGGTCGGCGAAAAAGGTGAACCGCTTCCCGGTGTACGGGTCGAGCCGCACCGCCTCGGCCGCGATCCCGTGCCGGGCGAGATCGGCCACCGCCGCGTCGATGTCCTCGACCTCGAAGGCCAAGTGCCGGAGGCCGCACGCTTCGGGGTATGAGGGCCGCTTCGGCGGGTTCGGGAAGGAGAACAACTCGATCTGTGTCCCGTCCGGCAACCGCAGATCGAGTTTGTACGAGGCCCGCTCGGCCCGGTAGACCTCGGCCACGACCGTTAACCCCAACACCTGGGTGTAGAACCACTTCGACCGTTCGTAGTCCGAACAGATGATCGCGACGTGGTGCGTCCGCAGAAGGTTCATGGGCTGCCGGGTTTCTTTTCGGGTTCGTGTGGGACGCCCTTCTTGGCTTGAGCCGCGTAGTCGTCGAACTGCTTCTGCCACAGGGCGGCCATTTCGCGGACCTTCTCGGGATGATCCTTGGCGCGATCTTTCGTCTCGGTGGGATCGGCGCTCACGTCGTAGAGTTCCCATGCGTTCGCCTTCCCGGCGGCGACGATCTTCCAGTCGCCGACGCGCAGGGCACGGTTGCCCTCGTGCGCCCACCAGATCGACCCGCGTGGTACGGGTCCATCCTTGGCGAAGACCGACACCAGACTTCTCCCCGGCAGTTCCGGCGCGTCGGGGACTTTCGCCGCCGGCCCGCCGGCCAGTTCGAGTATCGTTGGCACGAGATCGACGACGTGCCCAGGCGTCTGGCGGAGTTCGCCGCGGGCGGGAATGCCCTTCGGCCAGTGGACCAGCAGCGGCGTGCAGATACCGCCCTCGTGGACCCACGTCTTGTGACGGCGGAACGGCGTGTTGCACAGGCTCGACCAACCGGGACCGATGCTCAGGAACGTCGCCCCGGTGCCGCACTCGGCGTGCGGGTCGTGCCCGTCGCCGCGTACCATGATCTCGGCACTCGCCCCGTTGTCCGAGAAGAACAGAATCAGCGTGTCTTCGAACTTCCCCGCCTTCTTCACCGCGTCCACAACACGGCCGATCTCGTGGTCCATCCGATCGACCATCGCGGCGTGGACGGCCATTTTGTCGGCCTGGAACTGCCGCTGTTCGGGCGTCAGATCGGCCCACGCCAACGGGCGGTTCAGTTCGTTCGGGCCGAGCTTCTTCATCGCCTCCGGGAAGGCATACGGCGGGCCGAGGTCGCGTTCGATCGGCGGCAGCGCGTCGCCGAGTTTCAGGTCTTTCATCCGCTTCCAACGCGCGTCCCGCAACTCGTCCCACCCGGCGAGGTACTTCTTCCGGTACTTCGCAACGTCCTCGGCCGGAGCCTGCACCGGAAAGTGCGGGGCCGTGAATGCGACGAACTCGAAGAATGGCTGGGTCGGGTGCTTCTCGAAGTGTTCGTTCAGGTAGGTGATGGCGTGATCGGCGATCACCGTGCTGGAGTAGTAACCGGCCTTCGGATCAACGGCGGGTAACGACTTGTCGTCTTCCGTGTGTTGTTTCGGCGCGAAGTGCCGGTCGTGGTCGTTGAGGCTGTAGGATCGCTCAAAGCCCGCTGGCAGCACCTTGCCGTCCACGTGCCACTTGCCGGCGTGGTACGAGTGGTAGCCGCGGGCCGCGAGAAACTCGGGCAGCAACTTCGCCCACGCCGGCCGCACGCCCTGGCTACCGCTTTTCACGCCCGGCACGGTGTCCCGCCGGACTTGTTGGGCGTAGTAGCCGGTCAGCACGGCGGCCCGCGTCGGCCAGCACCGGGCGGTGTTGTGGAACTGCGTGAACCGTAGGCCGTTCTTCGCCAGCGCGTCGAGGTTCGGCGTGTCGATCTCGCCGCCGTAACTGCCGAGGTCCGAGAACCCCATGTCGTCAGCGAGAATGAGCAGAACATTCGGCCGCTCGGCGGCGGTCACCGAGGGCACGAAAAAAACGAGGGCGAACAGGGAGAAAAGTCTCACGGCAAATCCTCGGTGGTACTACGACTTCTCGCCCCACACCTTCGGGGTAACGAAGTCCTTCGCCTTCGGCTTGGCCTTCGGCGTCACGGCCTGCTTGGCGTACCCGTCGAGCGTCTTGCGGAGGGCCGCGACCTTTTCAGCTTCCTTCCCGGCGAGGTTGGTCTTCTCGTAAGGGTCGGCCTTCAAGTCGAACAGTTCAACGCTCGGCTTCGCCAGCGGCTTGCCCGCGTCCCCTTCCCCGTCGGGGTCGTCGGCCGCGGTCTTCACCACGAGCTTCCAGTCGCCGGCCCGCACGGCCCCGTTGCTCGGCGTGGTGTTCAGCAAGATGCTCTCGTGCGGCGACGGCTTCCCCGCCGTCAGCGTCGGGCCGACATCAAGGCCGTCGAGCGGGAGCTTCTGCGAAACGGTCGCCCCGGCGATCTTGAGGAACGTCGGGTACAAGTCGACCATGTGCATCGGCTCGCGATTCGTCGTGCCGACCGGGATGTGACCCGGCCACGCCGCACACGCGGCCACACGAACGCCGCCCTCGTAAAGCGTGCCCTTCCCTGCCCGATAGGGTCCGTTGTCGGTGACCGTGCCGGGGCTTGGTCCGCCGTTGTCGCTGCTGAAGATGACGAGCGTGTTCGAAGTCGCCCCGGCTTTATCGAGGGCCGCGAGAATCGTGCCGACGCCGTCGTCCATCGCCGAGAGCATCGCCGCGTACTTCTTCCGCTGATTCTTCAAGTTCGGGAAACGATTCAGGTACTCGTCCGGGGCTTCCAATGGGGCGTGGACGGCGTTGAACGGGACGTACAGGAAGAACGGCGACTTGCCCGCGGTGTCGGCCACGAACTTCGCCGCTTCCTTTGCGATGAGGTGCGTGCTGTAGCCCTCGTCCCGACAAACGGCGTCGTCGCGGTGCCAGTCGAAGCCGCCGTCGCGGATGTGGGTGAAGTAGTCGAGTGCCCCGTTGTAGTGGCCGTACTGGTGGTCGAAGCCGCGTTTGGTCGGCAAGTACTCGGGCTGGAAGTGCCCGAGGTGCCACTTGCCGCAAATCGCGGTGGTGTAGCCGGCCGACTTCAGCCCTTGCGCGATCGTCTGTTCTTCCAGCGGCAGGCCGTATTGTGCCCACGGCCGGACGACGCCGACTTGCAAGCCGTGCCGCATCGGGTAGCGGCCGGTCATGAACGCCGCCCGCGTCGGGCTGCACACCGGCTGGACGTAGAAGGCGTCGAGCGTGGCCCCCGCCTTCGCCAACTTGTCGATGTTCGGCGTCGGGATGTCCTTGCCGCCCATGAACCCGCAGTCGGCACGGCCGAGATCGTCGGCCAGAATGACGACAATGTTCGGCTTCTCGGCGGCACCGGCGGCCGTCGCGAACGTCGCGAGTGCGAGGAGGGCGAAGAATCGGAACATTGGCACGACTCCGGTAAACGACGAGCAAGAGTAGGTTCGTTGTAGACACAGCCCGCCCCAGAACGAGAGGACCGCTTTCTAACTTGCGTTCGGGACCACTTCAGACTACAACTGAATTACCTGCCGGACTGCACTTTCCTCCGCGGACTTCTCATGCACCTTCCCCACGGTATCGGCATCAATCGCCGCGAACTGCTCCAGGTCGGCTATTCGGGCCTACTCGGGCTGAGCCTCGCTGGCGTTTCGACGGCCGCGCCGGTCCGCAAGCCGAAGTCGGTGCTGATCGTCTTCCTGACCGGGGCGGCCAGCCAGTTCGAGACGTTCGACCCGAAGCCGGACGCCCCGGCCGAGATTCGTGGCGAGTTCGGCAGCATCCCCACGAAGCTCGCCGGCGTGCGGTTCGGCGAATACCTGCCGAAGCTCGCCGCCCGCGCGGATAAGTTCTCCCTGGTCCGCACCTTCAGCCACAAGGACAACAACCACACGGCCGCCACGCACCACGTCATCACCGGCACGATTCAGCCCGGCGTGCGGTTCGACAAGCCGATCTCTCGTGAAGACTGGCCGTGCTACGCCGCCGGCCTCGCGTACACGCGGCCACGGTCCGACGGCATCCCGAACGGCGTTCACCTGCCGTTCTTCCTGTCGGACGGCAACCTGCACTGGCCGGGGCAGCACGCCGGCTTCCTCGGCCCCCGCCACGACCCGTGGCAACTGAACGCCGACCCGAACAAGCGGGACTTCCAGGTGGATAATCTTCGCATGGCCGCCGGCCTCGACGTGGACGAATTGAACAACCGGCAGGCCCTCCTCAGTGCGATCAACCAACAGCAATCGCGGCTGGCGGAATCGGCCGAGGTGCGGAAACTCACCGACACGCAGGACAGCGCGTTCCGCCTCCTCACCTCCGGCAAGGTCGCGAAAGCGTTCGATATCTCGCAGGAGTCGGACGCCAAACGGGACAAGTACGGCCGCCACATGTTCGGCCAGTCACTCCTGCTCTCACGGCGGCTGTTGGAAGTCGGCGTGACGGTCGTGCAAGCGAACATGGGCCGCGTGCAGAACTGGGATCAACACTCGAACATCTTCGACCGGCTGAAGAAGGACTTGCTGCCGCCGCTCGATCAGGGCGTATCGGCCCTGTACGACGATCTGGCGGAAACGGGGCAACTCGACGACACGTTCGTGATGGTCATCGGCGAGTTCGGGCGGACGCCGAAGTTGGGCTTCCAGGACAAGGCGGCGAAGATCGGCCGCGACCACTGGGCACCGTGTTTCAGCGGGCTGTTCTTCGGCGGCGGCGTGCGTCCGGGCCAGGTCATCGGTCAGTCCGACGCGATCGGGGCGTATCCGAGTACGACGCCGTTCACACCGGAAGACATCGGAGCGACGGTCTATCATGTGCTCGGTGTGCCGCCGGACGCTGAAGTGCGCGACCGTGTGAACCGCCCGGTGCAACTCAATCGCGGGGCCGCCATCTCGCAGTTATTCGGCTGATCCCACCCGTCGAAACGACGGGTGGTCTTTCGGCCGTTACCCATTCCGGAGGCGGTACGGGACTTCTAATCCGTGCGTTTCCATCAGCATCTCGTTGCCCAACACTTGTTCGGTGGGGCCGTCGGCGACGAGTTTTCCGCCGTCGAGTAGCAACACGCGCGGGCAGGTTTCCAACACGAGGCCCAGGTCGTGCGTGGCGATCAGTTTCGTTCCCGGCAAGTCGCGGACGAGGTAAATGAGTTCCCGCCGACCGCGCGGGTCGAGGAACATCGACGGCTCGTCGAGTAGAAGAACCCCCGGGCGCATCGAGAGGATTGTTGCAATCGCTGCCCGCCGTTTCTCGCCACCGGAGAGTTGGTGCGGCACGCGGGCCGCGTGATCCGGCAGGCCGACGGCGTTCAGAGCTTCCGTCGCACGGTCACGGGCTTCGATATCACTCAGGCCGAGGTTCAGCGGACCGAAGGCGACATCGTCGAGGACCGTCGGGCTGAAGAGTTGGTCGTCGGGGTTCTGAAACACGACGCCGACGGTGGCGGCCAGTTTCCGCCGGTGTTCACGATCGGCCGGGTCGAGGTTCGCGACGGTCGCCTCGCCGCGGACGCCGGGCAACACGCCGCACAACCGCAGGAAGAGCGTGGTCTTCCCCGCCCCGTTCGGCCCGACGACGGCCACGCTTTCCCCGGCCGCGACCGTAAACGAAACCCCGTCGAGAGCGGCACGGCCCCCGACGAAGCGGTGCGTCATGGCGGTCACGCGAATCACAGGCGGTCCCAGGCGACGAGGGCGATCGTACCGCCGACCACGAGCAGCAATGCGAACACGTCGAAGGCGGTCGCGCGAAACGGCGTCAGTCCCCGCGGCGTGCCGTCGAAACCGCGGCAGCGCATGGCGGCCGCGACGCGATCGGCCCGCTCGCCGCCTCGCACGAGCAGCGCCCCGGTGACGTGCCCGATAGTGCGATACGTGTGGGCATTCGTCCGCACCGGGAAGGCACGCGCCTGAAGCGCCACCCGCAGCCGGCGGGCTTCGGCGAGTAGTACGAAAACGTACCGCCACGCCAACTGCGCCACCAGCACGAGCACACTCGGCACGCCCAACGACTGTGCGGCCGCGAGCGTCCGCGGCAGCGTGGCCGTGGCAGCCAGTATCAAGCCGATCAGCCCGATCGTCACGCACCGGCCGGCGATCAGGGCAGCGAGTTCCAAGCCGTGATCCGAGGCGAACGGCAGCACCACCACGAACGGCAGCACGGCGACGAGGAGTAACCCAACGCGGGCGAGAACCCGCCGAGCCGAGATTTTCGCGAGGAAGGTGAGGACGAGGACGAGCGCGAGCGCACAACCGACGGTCTGCGGTCGTTGCAAAACGGCCACGCCGAAGGCCAGGACGAACAGCCCCGCGAGTTTGTACCGGGCATCCCAACGGGCTAGCGGCGAATCGGGGACCGTCGCGTTCTGACAGGCGAGGCTCACGGCACGGCGGGGGCGGCGTCCGGCTTCGCGTCCCGTTCCGCGGCGATTTCTCGCTCGGCTTGCAGCCAGTCGCGATCGACCGTGCCAGACGGCCGGCCGTTCTGCAACCAGATTTCGTAGGCCCGCTCCGCGATCTTGTCGCGCGGAATGCTGCCGCTTTCGGTGGCTGCGACGGCGGCCGCCGCGGTTACGCTCAGTGGTCCAACGACTTCCCCGACGGCGTCGGCTGCCGCCTCCCGCTTTGGGGTCGTAGTCGCCGCCGCCGTCACGATCCGCCGGATGACGGCGTTCCGCTCCGACCGGTCCGACTGTCGGACCTGGGCTCGCTTCTGGAGTTTGCCAAACAGCCACTGAAACATGGCCGACCCTGGGTGTGAAGAAGTTCGATCCCGTCCGCCTCGCTGCTCAGCAGACCGCGTTAGCATAGCTCATTCCCACCCGACTGTCGCGGGGGCGATCCCAGGGCGGCCCATTAACTTCAGTAAACTAGTCGTATTTTCGTTCCCTCCCCTCTGCCGCCCCCTAGAATCTTCTTCCAATCCCAATCTCTCCCCTAACCCTTCTGGAGCCGATGATGCGAAAGTTCTTGGCAACCCTCGCGATGACCGGGGCCATGGTGGCCGCCTCGGCCGACGACAAGAAGCCGGCCGACGAGAAGAAAGCCGTCGAAGCCAAAAAGGTCGAAGACAAAGGCGAGAAGGTCGCTCCGCCGAAGAAGAAGCGGACCGAACCGACCCTGAAGGCCGGCGACAAGGCCCCCGCCTTCAAGGCCGACAAGTGGCTCCAGGGGGCGGAGGTCAATGAGTTCGCCAGCGGCAAGATTTACGTCGTCGAGTTCTGGGCGACGTGGTGCGGGCCGTGCATCGTCATGATGCCGCACATGTCCGAGATGCAGGCCGAGTTCAAGGACAAGGGCGTCACCTTCATCGGCTACACGCACAAGGACAAGAACGGCAACACCGAAGAGAAAGTCTCGGCGTTCGTCACGAAGCGCGGCCCGGCCCTCGGGTACACGTTCGCCTACTCCGACGGCAACGACACCTACGAGAACTGGATGGCGGCCGCCGGACAGAACGGCATCCCGTGCTGTTTCGTCGTCGACAAGACCGGCAACATCGCGTACATCGGCCACCCGATGTTCCTGGACGTGGTGCTGCCGAAGGTCGTGGACGGCTCGTGGAAGGCCGAGGACAGTGCCAAGGAAGTCGACGCGGTTGAGAAGGAAGTGGACGAAGTCTTCAAGGCGATCGGCGGCCGCGGCGACGCGGCGGACGGTCTGGCCGCGTTGGCCGCCTTCGAGAAGAAGTACCCCGGCCTATCGAAGATTCCGTACTTCGTCAGCCCGAAGTTGAACCTGATGATCAAGGCGAAGAAGTACGACGACGTGGCGATCCTGGCCCGCAACCTGATCACGCGCGGGACGAAGGCCCAGGACGACATGCTCCTCGGCCAAGTCGCGGCGGTGCTCCGCAGCCCGGACGCGAAGGACCAGAAGGCGCTCGTCGGCTTGTCGGTCAAGGCCGCGGAAGCCGCCCTCAAGTTGGGCGGCGACAAGGACGTCCGCAGCCTGCTCGGCGCGGCCCAATCGTACTTCGCCGCCGGCGAAAAGGCGAAGGCGAAGGAGTACGGCCAGAAGGCGGTCGATGCCGCCGACGAACGGCTCAAGCCGCAAGTCGAGCGCATGGTGAAGGCGTTCGACGACGAGAAGAAGGACGAGAAGAAGGACCAGAAGTAACCTCAGGCCTCCCGGATCGACCCGAACCGCCCGCGCTTGCCGCGGGCGGTTCGCATTTCGTGGACCATCTCGGTTGAAACTTTCGGTACTCCCGCCGCGTCGGATGGGTTAAAGTTGTAGATCGGACGCCCACCCGCGAGACAATTCGATGCCCACGCCTAACCCCCTCGACCAGACGCAGGACTGGCAACCCGCTGACCTGGACCGAACGCACGACTACTCGGAATCCCCGCCGAAGAAAGCCCCGACGAAGGTTCTGCTGACCACCCTCGGCGACTTCCGCCTCGTCGGCAAACTCGGCGAAGGCGGCATGGGGACCGTCTTCAAGGCCGTGCAGGTCAGCCGCAATCGGCTCGTGGCCCTGAAGGTGCTGTCGAAGGAACTGGCCCAACGGCCCGGCTTCGTCGAGCGATTCCACCGCGAAGTCCGCGTAATGGGCAAACTCGGTCACCCGCACATCGTCAAACTCCTCGCGGCCGGCGAAGACCACGGCTTCATCTACCTGGCGATGGAACTGCTCGACGGCAGCAGTATCGGCTCGTGGCTGACGAAGCTCGGTCGCCTGCCGGTGGGCGACGCCGCCCTCGTTGCGAAGTCGTGCGGGTTGGCCCTCCAGTACGCGCACGAGGCCGGCATGGTCCACCGGGACGTGAAGCCGGACAACCTGCTGCTCGCGAAGTCCCGCACGGTGAAGTTGGCCGACCTGGGGCTGGCGAAGACGGCCGACGACAGTGACATCGGACTGACGCAGACCGGCGTCGGCATCGGCACGCCGCTCTACGCCGCCCCGGAACAAGCCCGCGACGCGAAGCACGTTGACGCCCGCAGCGACCTGTACTCGCTCGGCAGCGTCTTCTACCACTGCCTCACCGGCAAGCCGCCGTTCCACGCGAGCAACCTGTTGGACATCATCAAGGCGAAGGAGAAAGGCGTCTACGCCACGGCGAGCCTCGTGAATAAGAAAGTCCCGCCGGCCCTCGACCGCATCCTCGCGAAGATGATCGCCAAGGTGCCCGACCACCGCTACCCGTCGGTGGCCGAGTTCCTACAGGAACTGGAGTGGTCCGGCCTCGTCGGCAAGGAACTGAGTTTCCTGCCGGGTGAGTCCGACCGTGAAACCGTGGCCGAGTGACCCCGATGGCCCACCTTCCCCTCTCGACGATCGCCCACGGCCGCAGCGGCGACAAGGGCAACCATGCCAACGTCGCCGTGATCGCGTACACCCCCGCCGGCTTCGAATGGCTGAAGGCGAACCTCACGCCCGAAGTCGTGCGGAGTTACTTTGCCCACCTCGGCCCGAGTCGGGTGGAGCGGTTCGAGGCGGCGAACGTGAACGCGGTCAACTTCCTCCTCTCCGACGTGCTGGCCGGCGGTGCGAGCCGCAGCCTGCGAACCGACACGCAAGGGAAGACACTCGCCGTCACGCTGTTGCAGATGGAGATCGACCTGCCGGACGACCACGCGGCGATGAAGCGGGTCGGGTAATTTCAGAAGGAATCGCATGTCCGACCTCGTCCTCAGCACCATCGAAGACCGCGTCGCGATTCTGACGCTCAACCGCCCCGACAAGCGGAACGCCCTGTCGCGGGAACTCATCGCCCAACTCACGGCCGCCTTCGCGCGAGCCGACGCCGACCCCGCCGTCCGGTGCATCGTGCTGACCGGCAACGGCCCTGCCTTCTGCGCCGGCATGGACCTCGACGAACTCCGCGGCACGCTCACCGACTCGGCCGAGATCATCTGGGAAGACGCCCACAAACTCTCGGCCCTGCTCGAGTGCATCTACCGTTCATCCAAACCGACGGTCGCGGCCGTGAACGGGGCAGCCGTCGCGGGCGGTGCCGGGTTGGTGACGGTCTGCGACCTGGCGGTGGCCGCACCCGGGGCGATCCTCGGCTACCCGGAAGTCCACCGCGGGCTCGTCGCGGCGATGGTGATGCCGCACCTGCTGCGGCACGTCGGCGAGCGCACCGCCCGCCTCCTGCTGCTGACCGGCCAACTGATCGACGCGGCCGTCGCCGAGCGGGTGGGCCTGATTAACCACGTCGCGGATTCGGAACCCGTGTTGCAATCGGCCCTGCGACTCTGCGAGGCGTTGACCCGCGGCGGCCCGAAGGCGCTGGCCACGACGAAGGAATTGCTGCGGGCGTGTTCCCGGCAGGCGGTGAGTGTGAGCGATTTGGCGAAGGCGAGTGCGGAACCGCGACTCGGCGAAGAGTGCCGCGAGGGGCTGACCGCGTTCTTCGAGAAGCGCACGGCCCCGTGGGGCTGACCGGCCTGGGAAAAACTCAACCCCGGCACAAGGCCGGGGTTGATTCGCGAGAACACGATTTCGCCGGTTAGGAGCTTGCGCCGCCGGACGTTGCCTTCATCTGATTGCCCACGTAACTGAACGTCTGACTGGTTGACGTGCCAAGGGCCTGAATCGCGATCAGGCACACCACCACAATCAGGGCGAGCATGACCGCGTATTCCACGGCGGTCGGGCCGTCTTCCTTCTTCAGGAAGCGAACCACAGGACGGAGCAAATTCTTCATAGCAACCTCGAGGGGGTAAGGCGGTGACTCGCGTCACGCAACGCCCCGCGCCCCTCCCGGTCACCAAAAGCGGGTTGGGGGCGCGGCAGTCGACAGAACGACCACCACACCCCCAACGGTAGAACTGTTCTCTACGAAACCAGCTTAGCTCGCGCCGTTGCCGGCGGCGACGCGGCCGTTGACGTAGCTGAACGTTTGGCTAGCCGTGCTACCGAGGGCGGTGATGGCCGCGATGCAGACCACGATGATGAGGGCCAACATCACAGCGTATTCCACAGCCGTCGGACCATCTTCCTTCTTCAGGAACTCAACCACTTTGCGTGCGAGCTTGTTCATCGGACACTCCGTACTGAATAATGTTTGCGGCCAGCGGGCGAGTCGGTTCGAGCCGACTACTTAGGTGAACCCTGCTTGATCGCGACACCAATACCTAGAGCGTGATTACAGTCGTTGCAAACGGTACGTCCCGATTTTCTGGAATTTTTGGCCCAACGCGGCTGTCGCGTACTCTGACTTCCTAGAACACACTCCCCAGAACCACGGTAGTTTGCCTAGGTTTCCCAGGCGATAATCTCTCTTGCAGGTGCAGTTATGCCAGATGTGACGAATCGAAAGAGTTTGACGACCACAGAGGGGATGAGCCGCTCCCCGAACCGGGCCATGTTGCGGGCCGTCGGCTTCCAAGACGACGACTTCGAAAAGCCGATCCTCGGCGTTGCGTCCCTGCACAGTGATATCACGCCCTGCAATACTCACCTCGATCGTCTCGCACGAAAGGCCATCGAAGGCATCCGCTCGGCCGGCGGCGTGCCGCAAATCTTCGGCGCGCCGACCGTTTCCGACGGCATCAGCATGGGCCACATGGGCATGCGGTACAGCCTCGTCAGCCGGGAGGTCATCGCCGACAGCCTGGAGACGGTCGCCGGGGCGATGAACCACGACGGCCTGCTCGCCGTCGGCGGGTGCGACAAGAACATGCCCGGCTGCGTCATGGCGATGGCCCGGCTGAACATCCCCAGCGTGTTTGTCTACGGCGGCAGCATCCTCCCCGGCATCGGGCCGGACGGCGAGGACCTGGACATCGTCTCGATCTTCGAGGCCGTGGGCAAATTCCAGGCGGGCCTCATCGACGAGAAGAAACTGCACAAGGTCGAGTGCGAGAGCTGCCCCGGGGCCGGGTCGTGCGGCGGCATGTACACGGCCAACACCATGTCCACCGCGATTGAAGCGATGGGCATGTCGCTGCCGTCGGACGCCAGCTACCCGGCCATCTCCGCCGCCAAAGAGCGGGAAACGTACCTCGCCGGCCGGGCGCTCGTCGCCTGCGTGCAAGCGAACATCCGCCCGCGGGACATCATCACGCGGAAGTCGCTGGAGAACGCCTACACCACAGTCCTCGCGCTCGGCGGTTCGACGAACGCCGTGCTGCACCTCATGGCGATTGCCCACGAGGCCCAGGTGCAGTGGACGCTCGAAGACTTCGACCGCCTCGGCATGAAGGTGCCGCACCTCGCGGACCTCAAGCCGAGCGGCAAGTACGTCATGTACGACCTGTTCCGCGAAGGCGGCACCCCGGCCGTGCTGAAGGCGTTGCTCGACGCCGGGATGCTGCACGGCGACTGCATCACCGTGACGGGCAAGACGTTGGCCGAGAACCTGGCCGACGTGCAGAGCGTGTACGCCAACCCGCGGCGGAAGGTGATGATGCCGCTCGACCAGCCGAAGTACGACAAGGGGCACATCGTCATCCTCAAGGGCAACCTTGCCCCCGAAGGCTGCGTGGCGAAACTGTCCGGCCTGAAGGTGCGGAACATCACCGGCCCGGCGAAGGTGTTCGACGGCGAAGAGGCTTGCTTCCAGGCGATTCAGGCCCAAAAGATCGTGGCCGGCGACGTGGTCGTGATCCGCGGCGAAGGCCCCGTTGGCGGGCCGGGCATGCGCGAGATGCTGAGCATCACCGGCGCGCTGATGGGCCAGGGCTTGGGCGCGTCGGTCGGCCTCATCACCGACGGCCGGTTCAGCGGTGGCACCCACGGCCTCGTGGTCGGCCACGTCTCGCCGGAAGCCTGGACCGGCGGTGTGATCGGCTTGCTCAAGAATGGTGACAGCATCACCATCGACGGCGACAAGAAGTTGCTCCAGGTGAACATTTCCGACGAGGAGTTGGCGAAGCGAAAGGCCGCCTGGCAGAAGCCGGCCATCCGCGTCGAACGCGGTGTGCTGGCGAAGTACGCGAAGCTCGTGACCTCGGCGAGTGCGGGCGCGGTGACGGGATAAGGTCAGCGGACCTACGGGACGGCAGCCCGGCGGCGATCCTGAAGTCTGCGGAGCCAGCCGGGAGGGGCGGAGTCCGGCTGGATCGCGCCGGGGAACCGGGTTCTCTTTTCCGGCACGGCCGGCGGGTCGTTCACGATTTGGGCGAACGTCGGGTCCAGCGGGTTCCGCGAAGCGAACTGGATTTTTCCTTCGGCCATCGGGAACCACTCGACCCCGGATCGGCCGGAGGACCAGTTCCCGCCGGTCGCCCAAACTCGACTCTCACGGGCGTCCTGCGAGACGGCGAAGTGGATAGACTCCTCGTCCTCACTCTCGAACGAGTTGTCGAAAAGTGACGCTCGGATCGGGGCCAGTGGACCTTTCTCGTACCGTTCGACCCGCAGCGGCGAACGCCTTCGGGCCAGGAACGTGTTCCGCCCGAACAACAGTTCGGGTTGCCCCACGTTCGGCCGATAGCGGTCCGTGCCGATCGCGGCACACACGTCCCCGGCTTGAAACACGTTCTCGACGAACGCCCAGCGGGTGTTAGCCAGTTTGAGCCAGAGGTTCTGAGCGGCGTCGCCGAACACGCAGTTTTCGACCCGCGCCTCAATCCGCACGGCCGGGTTCCGGTAGTGGGTGTTCAGAGTGCCTTCGAGCCAACACCGGCGGAGTGCGAGTTGCGTTGGTACCGTCGGGGTGAAGTTCAAGCTCAGCACTTTGAAGTGTTTTTCCGGCCGCGGTGCCTGGGGCCGCAAGAACAGACAATCTTCGATGACGCAAGGGCCGCCGAGCAACACGCCCCAGGCGGATGCGTCCTCGGTATCGTCCGGCGGCGCGTCGGCCTGGAACGTGAGACCGTGCAACCGAAGGCCCGACTCGGCGAGAATCTTGGGGCCGTTGTAACAGACCCGCCCGTTCTTCGACGGGATCGTGGAATCGACGACGTATTTCTGGGCGAGCAACACGGTCCCGGTCCGACTGAACAGCCCCACGTCCTTCGGAACGGTCCAACCCCAAGACCCGTCCGGCAGCACGTCCAGTTCGGTGTACGGACCCGCGTCGAGCAGTTCGATCGCCTCCCCCGCATTGACCGCCGCGAGGGCCGCGGTGAGGCTCTGAAACTCGGCCTCCCCCTTCTGGCGGACCGTGCGAATCCGCCGGCCGCGAAGCCACTCCTCGAACGGCGGCGGGTCGCCCATCTTCCACCGGGTCAGGACGGTTTGCGTCTGGTCGTCGATGAGCGCCCGCGGCGGGGGCACATCGAGCGGGGGCGGATTGCCTTGGCGTGACGGCCACAGGCAATACCCGCCGACGGACAACAGGGCCACGCCGACGACCGCGGCCAGTCCCGCGAGCAGCCGTCGGCGGCGGGGGCGGGCCGGCGACGGGCGTACCCAGGTTTCAGTGGGGCAATCCGGCGGCGGCGGTGCGGTTTGCAACCAGGCGCGCGAATCGGGATCGGTTTCGACCCCGGTCAACTGTTCTTCCACGACTTTCGCGGACGGTCGCAGGGCCGGGTCTTTCCGCAGGCAGTTGTGGATCAGCGACGAGAGCCTCTCCGGAGTGTCGGGCCGGCTCTCTTTCAGCGGCGGTGGATCGTACTCGGCGACCCGGCGGAAGACGGCCGCGTGCGACCCGGCGAGGAACGGGCTTTGCCCGCTGGCCAGTTCGTACAGCACGCTCCCGAGGCTGAAAACGTCCGCCGGGCTGCCGACGTGCGAATCGTTCGTCTGCTCCGGGGCCATGTACCGTGGCGTGCCGATGAGGGCGTGGAGGGACGTGAGGCTGGATTCCGCGTCCTCCCGGCGGGCGATGCCGAAGTCGAGGAGTTTGGTCCGGGGTGCGGCCCCTTCGCGGCGTTCGAGGAAGATGTTGCCGGGCTTGATGTCGCGGTGGACGAGGTTGCGGCGGTGGGCTTCCGCGAGTGCCGAGGCGACCTCTCGGCCGATGCGGGCGGTATCGGCCATTGTCAGCGGCGGGCCGTTCGCCAGCCGGGCGGCCAGCGATTCGCCTTCCAACAGTTCCATGACCAGGTAGAGGATGGCCCCCGCTTCGCCGACGTGTACGACGCGGACGACGTTCTCGTGGCGGAGGGCCGCCGTAATGCGGGCCTCTTGCAAGAACCGCTGACGGGCCGACGGGTGATAGGCGATGGCCGGGTTCAGAACCTTGACCGCCGCATCGCTCTCAAGCGACCGGTGGCGGGCACGGTAGACGACGCCCATCCCGCCCTGCCCGATCACGGCAACTAGTTCGTAGTCGCCGAGGCGGTACGGCAGGCGCAAAAGTTCGACCACGGTTTCGTCGGACGATTCGAACCTCTGCGTCGGCGTATCCATCGTTGGGTCGGGCCGTGTGTGCCGGAGGTCGGACGCTCAAGAAAGCTGATTCATTCTAACCGATGAACGCGAACCGTTGTGGCAAAACCAGCCACCGATCATGATTTGTTCCTCCGAACACCCCTGCGCGCGGCCGATCGGGTTGTTCCTTTCCCCCGAATTCCGAGAATGACTGAAACCGGAGCGCTCACCAAGCTGGGACTGCGCATGCAGAATCGCAAGTACATCTTCCCGAACGTCATCGAACTCGGCATCGCGGCCGGGCATTCGTTCGACGTGAACGTCTACCTGATCGACGGCGGCACGGAATACGTGCTGCTCGACATCGGGCTGGACGAGTCCCTCGGCGAACTGATCGACCTCATCCGCGAGATGGACTTCCCGCTGTCGAAGTGCAAGATGGTCATCGCCACGCACGCCGACGCGGACCACGTTCAAGCACTGGCGAAGGCCCGCGAGCGATTGAAGACGAAGGCGGCGGCGCACCCCAAGGCGGCGGTGCTGCTGGAAGCCGGGGAGACGGAGCAAACGTTCGCGAAAATCGCCGCCCAGAACTTCGAGATCGCGATGCCGCCGTGCAAGATCGACACGAAGCTCAAAGACGGCGACTCGATCAAGGTCGGCAAGCTCAAACTCGACGTGTGGTCCACGCCCGGCCACACGCCCGGGCAACTCAGTTTCAAGCTCGGCAGCCTGCTGTTCAGCGGCGACAACATCTACCGTGACGGGTGCGTCGGCGTCATCGACGCACACCACGGGTCCAGCCTGCCGCAGTTCATCAGCAGCCTCGAACGCATCCGCGACGACAAGGAAGCCGAGATTCTCC
Organism: Limnoglobus roseus; assembly: GCF_008254045.1. Taxonomy (GTDB): domain Bacteria; phylum Planctomycetota; class Planctomycetia; order Gemmatales; family Gemmataceae; genus Limnoglobus; species Limnoglobus roseus. Next base: position 8,240,772 of record NZ_CP042425.1, read on the forward strand.
TGCCGAGTCACGGGCCGTATTTCCGCAAGGATCCGGCGATGTTGCAGGCAACCATCGACCGGCTGAAGCAGTACCAGTACATGGCCGACTTCGGCACCTGTGCGGTCAAGTGGCCGTTGCAGGAGCAGTGGGAGAAGGACATCCTCGCCGGGAAGCTGCCCGACGTGTGAGATCTCCGCGGACTTGTCGTCTTCATGAGATAGGCTCACTCCCCCGGAGCTTCTGTCATGTCCGCCCGACGACTGTTCCTCACCCTTCTGGCGGCCGTTCTGATCCCGCAGGCCGCGTCCGCACTCGCGACCGAGTACTTCGGTAACGCCCCAATTATGCCGTCACAATGGGGCCTCGCGCCGGAGGTCGCCGGCGTCGCGAACCTGCCGACGCGGGTTTACTGGTATGAAGTCAACGGCTCGCCCAGTTTCTACTACCGCGGGGACACGGCTGCCCTGAACGCGGCCCTCCGCGCGTTCGCCAAACTGCCGGACAAGGACAAAGAAATCCATCTGGTGGCCGGCCCCGGAGAAACGAAAGACCTGGGCCAGAAAAAGGGCATCGCCTTCGACTGGTCCGTTCACGTTGCAGGCGTCCTCGAACAGGCGGTCGGGAGCAAACAGCCGATCGTGATGATCGTTCACGTCACCGTGCCAAAGCCGCCGGGCAAGCCGGACGAGACCGCGATCAACGCCCTTATCGCCGACCTCGACCACCCCGCGTTCGCGACCCGCGAGGCGGCCGCCAAGAAACTCCGCGAGTTGCACTACACGGGCGTGCCGTACATCAAGGCGGCCCTCAAGACGACGGAGTCCGTCGAGGCACGACAGCGGCTGGAGGGGCTTTTGACCCGCTTGAAAGGCATTTACCTGCCGCTCACCGAACTCCCGACCGGGGTGACGCTGCTGGGACCGCAGGACGTGTACGAACGGCACGTCGCCCGCTTACGCGACCCGGCCGACAGCGTCCGTGCCCGGGCGATCCTGGGGTTGGCAGCGACCCGCGGCAACCGCCCGGCTATCGTGAAGGAACTGGAAAAGTTCCTGGCGGAAGAGGTCAATCACGACGCCCTGCGTTGTGCCGCGATAGCCGCGGCCACCCTGGGGGCTGACGCGAAGCCGCTGCTGCCAGCGATGAAGAAGCGCATCGCGACGTCGAACGTGGATGTCAGTCAGGCCTTCGTGAAGGCCGTGAACACGATCGAGGCCGCTAAGTCCACTCCATCGCCGACGGACACCGAGAAGCAATTAGACGCGATCGAAACCGAGATTCAGAAAACGGTGAAGGAACTCCGCGGCGCGGCCAAGACGCAATAAGCCGCGGTCGCCGATGGCCGCCACACGTTTCCGCCCGCACAATGCGGGGAGTTCTCTTCCCTTGTCACAAGGCAGACTCATGGCCGGCAAAATCATCTTGCGGACCGCCGAAGCTCTCGTCGAAGGCCCCATCGACTACCTGTGCGCGGAGCCGGAGATCATCCTGGGCGCGCTCGACGGCCCCGTGGGACAAGCCCTCGCGACGCTCCTCGGCGATCAAGTAAAGGGGCACACGAAGGTCTTCGCCATCCTCAACAGCGACGTGCAGGTGAAACCTGCCACGCTCATGGTCAGCAAGGTAACGGTGTCCGACCCGCGGTACACGAACATTCTGATGGGCACGGTGCAAGCCGGGATCGCCAACGGCGTACTCGACGCCGTCCGCGAGAAGATTATCCCGAAGAAGTTGGCGAACGACCTCGGCATCATTTACAGCGTGTGGCTCGATCCGGCAGTCCTGGCGGTCGAGAACGTCGACCACAAGGCGTTGTTCGACGTCCACCGCGAGGCGACCGTGAAGGTGATCCGCAAGGCGATGAAGAACGAGCCGAGCATCGACTGGCTGCTGAAGAACCAGGCCGCGACCCAGCACTACTTCCACGAGTTGGGGCTGAAAGGGGAGATTTGATCTGGCGAGCCGAGCACCGTAAGGTGCCGGGTGAGTACCAAAGCCATTCACCCGGCACCTTACGGTGCTCGGCTCGCCTTGGCGTCAGTCCTTCTTCACGTACTCGCCTTCGATCACGGCCTTCGCCTCGGTGTGCTCGCTCTTGAAGTCGCTGATCGTGGCCTTCTTGTCCTTCAACGCCACCTTCATCGAGAACTCGAACCCCTTCGCGGTTTTGGACGCGAAATCGCCCTTCTCCACGACCTTCGTCACCTTCGCCTTCACGACGCCGTCCTTGTCCACGGTGTAGTCGGCCGTGGCCGTAATGCCGTTGTCGCCGTTCGCGACCGTGATGACCAGCGCCTTCTCCTCGAACTTGAACTTGATCTCCATCCCCTCGGCTTCGCGGGCCCACGTGCCGCTGAGTTTCGGCGTGTCCTTCTTGTCCTCGGCCAGCGCGACGCCAGCGGCGAGCACCAACAGCCCGAGTACGAAACGGATCATGTCGTCTTCCTCCTGAGAGAGAGGCGAATTGCCCCACGGAGGACACGCTATACGCGGACGGGCGGACGAACAAGGGCAGGAAGGAGTCAGCCGTTACCCGATCGGGACGGCCTCGGCAGACAGGCGGCGGATAATGGCTCGGTTGCGGCCCTGGGTCTTCGCGTCCGACAGGGCGGCAGCGGCAGCGGAGCGAAGTTCGTCAAAGCTCATCATCATGTCGGCCTCCACGACGGCGAAGCCGAGGCTGATCGTGATGCCGATGGACGTGCCCTTGAACTGCGTCCGCTCGCGCTCGACGGTCGACCGCAACCGCTCCGCGAGCGTGTGCGCACCGACCATGTCGGTACTGGGGGCGACGATCATAAATTCTTCGCCACCGATCCGCCCGATGGCGTCGGTCCCGCGGAGGGTGTTCTGGAGCGTCTGCCCGAGCCACGTCAGCACGTGGTCGCCGCCGACGAGCAGGTACGCCGAGTTAATGTCTTTAAAGTGGTCGGCGTCGATCAACCCCAGGGCCAGTGGCTCGTTGATCCGGGCACGTCGCAACAGTTCCTTGCGGGCGATCAGTTCGACGGCCCGGCGGTTCGGCACGCCGGTCAAAGCGTCGGTCAGGGCCATCTTTTCGAGCAGTTGATTCTTCTGTTCCAACTCGCGGGTGCGGTCGGTCACGCGGTGCTCAAGGTCGAGCAAAAGGCCGCGGTATTCTTCCAGCAACTTCTCGTGGCTGCGCTCAAGTTGAATCATTCGCGACACGGCTCGCATGGTGATGAGCAGGTCGTCCAACCGCCACGGTTTCAGCACGAGGCGGTGAATCTGACAGCGGTTGATCGCGTCCACGGCGTCGGTCAGGCGGGCCGTCCCGGAGAGCAGGACGCGGGCCACCCGCGGGTGGATTTGCCGGGCCCATTCGAGGAAGGCGAGGCCACTGCCGTCGGGCAGGTTCAAGTCGGTGATGATAATGTCGATGGGGTGAGCGGACAGTTGGCTGCGCGCCTGGGCGGACGAACAGGCCGTGAAAATCTCGAATTCCGGCCCCAACTGATGAACCAAGAGGGACAGAATCGTCGGCTCGTCGTCAACGACGAGGACCGACGGCCGGTAGCGAGACGCGGGCACGGTGGTAACGGCCATCGCATCACGGTCAGTCTTGTAGGGGTCCGGGTCTCGCACCGAAGGCTGTCCTCACTCTTGCGGCTGGTTAAGACGTCCTTGAAGTCCGCAAATAATTACAACCGTCACAGTACCGCAACTCTAGTGCGCATTCTGGCCGTGCGAGAAAGATTTCTCACTTCGAGTCTGGGAGGTCGCCGAAATTATCAGACTACGCCCTAAGTAGTTGGAATTCGTGTGACTTGGGGAACTGGGGGACTTGTATCAGTTGTGCCAAAAACTGGGCTTGACACGAATAGAGGAGAAATTCTTCAATTCGATGATACTGACTTGCTATTGTCGAAGTCCCTCGTTAAAATCCTGGGGCTGGCGGATGAGATCCCACACAGGCTTCATTACCAAGCGTTGATTGGCTGCGTGCCCGCGACGACCCGAACCCGATGAGCGATCTGAGGCGGAAAACCCAGTGAACACGGACCCGTTCGCTCGTTGACGATCCTCGGTTGGTCGGCCGCAAAATTCATCGCCTGGGCTAAGCCCCGGGCGATCCGGCACAACATTCAGCCCGCGCAATGCCGTCATCGAGCGGCCGAAGCCCCAACATAATCTCATCCGCCGCGCCATTCGGATACCACCGGATCGTTCTGTATCGTGACCTTTTGGGGGCAATATGAAGACTGCGCGGCGCAAACAGCGAGTTCCATCGACGATCGAAGAACCTTCGATTACGACTTTCTCCTCGGACCTCCTGACGCCTGAAGAAGAACGGGAGCTCTTGACCAGCTTCTGGGATTGCAAGAGCGAACTGGTGCGGGTGCTGACCCGCCACTTCCCCGATCTGCGAGCCTGCAAGCCCGCCCTCGAACCCTGGCCGATGGCCCAATTCATCCGCGAACATTGCGTCGAAGAACGCTGTGAGAGCATCGCCGTCCGCCGCCTGCGGGATCGCTACGTCCACTTCAAACACCGACTCGCCTCCGCCAACATCCGCCTCGCCGCCCACGTGGCCAAGCGGTTCCGCCACCACAGCCTGTCGTACACCGACCTGCTGCAAGAAGCCGTCTGCGGCCTCATGCAAGCCATCGACCGGTTCGACGTGAGCCACGGCACCCGACTCGCGACCTACGCGACGTGGTGGATTCGCCAGACGCTGCAAATCGCGGTCGCCCGGCAGAGCCACCTCGTGAGCCTTTCGCCGCACCACCTGCAAGAACTCGGCCTCCTTCAACAAGAGAGTGAAGCCCTCGCCCACGGCGGCAAGCACCTCCCGAGTCCGCAAGAACTGGCCCAGCGCACCGGCAGCAGCCTCGAGCACCTCAACCACCTTCAGACCGCCACCCGCACCCCCGTCAGCCTTAACGCTGTCCTCGACGACGACAGCGATTTCAAGCTGACGGAAGCGATGCCGGACACGCAAACGCTGACCCTCCACGAGAATAACGAACGCCAAGAGGCGCTCAAGTTCCTTATGGACAACCTGCGTCCGCGGGAGCGCAAGGTGCTCGACCTCCGCTTCGGCTTGACCGGCAGCGGCACCCACAGCCTGCGGCAAATCGGTCATCTGCTCCGGATCAGCAAGGAGCGAGTCCGCCAGATTCAGAACCGCGCCCTCGAAAAGCTCCGCGCCAGCGCCGAGCGAGTGGGCTGGGAGCCGACCCTGTTGCTCGAGTAGTCTTGAGTGACAGTGGCAAATCGCAAAAGCCCACCCGTTCCACCGGGTGGGCTTTTTTCGTGCGCTCCCGGCCCCGGCTAACACCAGTTGAGCTTGTCCCTCCGGAGGCACGCGAAGGGCTTGGCGCGATTTCACGGCCCCTGCGGTCGTCCGTTTTTAGGGACTACGGTCGTTGATCCTGTTCTTCTTGTTGCGGCCGAATTTCGTGTGGTAGTTTTCAGGTCACGGAGTTCTCCTCTCGGATGAACGCCGAATCAGCCCCGCACACCCTTCCCTTTTGTGCGGGTTCCCTCCCGATCTGGAGACGATGCAATGGAAGAGACGAAAACGCCCGAATCCGAAGCCCCGTCGGGTCTGGGTGCAGTCGGCGGAGCTGCGGCCGGTGCGGCCGCGGGTTCGCTGCTCGGTCCGCTTGGGGCGGCCGTTGGCGCGGTAGTCGGCGGTGTGGCCGGTGCGACCCAGGGACCAGCCGCCGTGGCCGCCGTGAAGGAACAGGTCAAGACTGCGACCGCCGCGAAACCGAAGGCGAAAGCCAAGCCGGCGGCAAAATCGAAACCGGTCCTGAAGCCTGTGGTGAAGAAGGCCGTCGCGTCGGTGAAAACCGCCGCGAAGACCGTCGCCAAGAAGGTCGGGATCAAGCCTACGGCGAAGCCGGCCGCGAAACCCGTGGCGAAGAAGGCCGTCGCGAAAACCACCGCGAAACCAGCGGCCAAGAAGGCACCGGCGAAGAAAGCCGTGGCCAAGAAGAAGTAGCCCTCACCCGGACGGATTCACGTCGCGCGGCCCCATCGGGCCGCGTTTTCATTTCTCGTCTGAGTCGGACGGCAACTGCCACAGTTCTGCCGTCAGAAAGCCCCCGAACCGGCTCACTCTCTTCTGCACCCTCAGCCCGTGCCCATCCAGTACCGAGGCGGGATCAACGAGCCGGCTCGCGGAGATGCGAGTCGCCACGCGGAAAAAGAGGTACATCCCTGCGAGGGCGACCGCCGCGATCAGACGTGGCACCCGCGAATCAGGCCGACGAAAGTCGCCGACGAGCCACCGCCCGCCGGGCTTCAACGCGGGGATCAACTCCGCGATCAACGTCCGCAGTTCGGCTTCGGCAAAGCAATCGAGGAAGAAGTTCGTCACGATCAGGTCGTACCGCCCTGGCGAGAAACACACGTCCCGCACGTCGGCCACGGTGAAATGCACGCGATCAGCGGTCGCCCGGCAGACCCGTCGCTCGGCGAGGGCCACCATCGCGGGACTGACGTCGAAGGCGTCGATCCGTACTTCGGTGTTCGCCTTCACGAACGCTTCCAAGAATCGGCCGTCACCGTCGCCGAGGACCAGAGCAAACCGCGCGTCGGACAGTTCCCCGAGCAGGGCCGTGCGGCACCACTGGAGCAGACCGCCGTAGCTCAGGCGTTCGAGCCAAACGTAAGGGGCGGCGAGGTGGTCGAAGTGCGGTCGCGGCACGTTACCCCCAAATCGCCAGTGGCGTGAGCAGCACGGCGTCGGCCAGCACGCGGGCCGCCTGAAGGCGATGCCGGCACGAAACGTGAACGACGACCAACAATAGAATCGCGGAATTGATGGCCGCTGCCACCCGCGGCGGGGTGGCCAGAGTTACGCTCGCGGTGGCCGCGGCGAGGAACAGTTCGGCCGGCCCGACCCGGCCCCGCGATTCCCAGCGGTCGATCAGCCGGCAGTTCAACCAACAGAGGCAGCCGAAAGCGGCGACGGCCGGGAGCGCGCCCGCGATTAGCCCATCGGCGACCAGCGGCACCGAGACGCCAGCCGCGAAGCCGACGCCCACGAGCAATTCCTTCAACCCCGCGTCGGCCAGCCAGTTCGACGCGGGCAGGTGAACCAACCCGAGATACCCACCCACGCACGCGGCAACGCACGCCCCCGCCCACAGAATTTTCGGCGGCAGGAACGCGCAGCCGATCGCAGCCACGACGAGCGCCACGAGTGCCAACCCCAAGAAAGTCCGGGGATAAGCCGCGGCGAGTCGGTGTCGCTCCGTCGCGGTCGAGCCGTGCTGGGCGTCGCCCCATCGGTCAAATAAGTAGACCGCCCACACGACGAGCGCGAGGACGGTCGACGCAAGAATCGGAACGGGGATGCAGAATTGTGCCGCGAGGAACCGCTGCCAGACGACCGCCACCATCGGAGCGTCGAAAGCCAAGACGTTCGGCACGAGCCACCACGGCAGGCGGTCGCGATTCACAGAACTCCTATTTCTTTCCGCCCTTCGGTGCGGCGTTGAAATCGGCGGCGGACATCTTCTTCACCTCGCCGCTGGTGAGCAGGACGTACCCGCCGTTGGCCGGGGCGTCCTTCTCGTACGCGATGACGTCGCCACCTTGGGCCATGTCCCCTTCGCCCTTCACCGTGCCACCCCAGATGACCACGACCTCGCCGGACTTGGCCGCCTCATACGCCCGCGAGTAGACCGACGCGAATTTGTCGAAATCGGACACCTTGGTCGGCCCCTTGCCGGTCGGTCCAGTGGCTGAACGGATGATATCGGCGACCTCGTGCAGGGTCAACTCCTGCGGGGTCTGGGTTGCGCCACCGCCGCCAGCACCCGAGCAACCTGCGCCGACCAATAGGACGCACCCAATCACCAACTTCCTCAACGCCTGTGTCATTGCGCTCACCCGATGAGTGACATGGATCGGACAACGGCCAAATGCCCCGGCCGCGGCCGGGACACTCGAAACGGTAGAGTCGAGCACTAGTCGAGTGAGACCACTTCGCCCCCGGCCCGACTGCCCATCCCCTGCCAGGTGGTGAAGTCAACATTGTCGCTGACGAACCGAACCGAACCGTCGGCCAAGACCATGTTCGTACCGCCCGTGTGGTAGCTGCTGGCGGCAATGTGGAAGTACGAGATGCCGGTGTCTCCGCAATTATACTTCTGCTGGGCGCCACTCGGCACCTTCTTGTTCCAGTTCGGCGGCAGGGTGTGATTGTAATACACGACGCCGTACAGAGCGCGTTCGAACTGCAAGCCGATGTACGAGATCGTCGAGGTCCACGGTGACCCGGTGGAAGCCGAAGGGGCCGTCCGGGCGTCGGAGTCGAACAAGATGTTCGATGAGGGGTCGTTCCCGGCGGCGAGTAAAATCGTGGTGTTGTCGCGGACGTTGGACGTGTGCGGCCAGTTCTCGGTCCCCCGCATCACCTCAGAAAACATGGCCGTGTTACTGGTTCCGTCCGAGACAGCGACAACCGACACCCCCTTCAGAATCTGATTGGAACCACCCGTCACGGCGAAGATGCCCCCCTTGGTGCCCCAAGTGGTCGCATTCGGGGTGAGAGGGACGAGCGAAGAAGTGGTCCCGATCGAGGCCAAGTAGCTGCACCGCCCCTCGGGGTACGACGTATCGGACGTGTTAGTCTGGTTGGCCCCACGCACAATAGCCGACGGGTCGGACGGGCAGAGGAAGGTCGGCACGTCCTGCATCCGCGCGCTCAAGTTGACGTTGGCCATTGTCGGCAGAGTGCTCACCACGGGCGCGTCGTTCCAGGTCAGATAGTTAAAGTTGAACAGGTTGTACTTATTCGACTGTTCGACGTAAGCCAAGACGAGGGCTTGGGGACTGGCGTCATTCGAGTAATAGACGCCATTCACATTCGTTGTTCCCTTACGTGGCGGCAGGTAACCGTTGGTGCTCTCGTAGTTGTGCGCCGCCAGCCCGAGTTGCTTGAGATTGTTACTACACTTTGCCCGCGCCGCCGCCTCCCGAACTTTTTGGACGGCCGGGAGAAGAAGGCCGATCAGGATCGCGATGATCGCGATGACGACCAATAATTCAATCAGCGTAAACCCACGTCGAGTTCGAACCCGTTGCATGAATGATCCTCCCAATAATAAAGAGAGCATGAAAGAAAACCACATAATGACCAACGGCCGAACAACTTCGGTCTCGTCCGCCCAGGGTAATTACTGCGATTTTCATTCCAACGGGCTGCCGCGACGAGACAAAGCTCGCGTGTACCACACCTCACTCCCGAGTAAACACAACACAATAATCAACAATACCCACCAAACTTCGCGTGTTTGTGCCCCCTCGCCCCGTTTGGCCTCGATCTCGTCCGGCGACGTGATGTAAGTCAGCGTTTTCACCGCATCGGCGACGCGCTTCTTGTCATCGTCTGCGCAGGGAGTAAGCACCGACTCTTGCGGGTCGGACCGGACCGCGTAGTAGAACGTGCGACCGCCGACGGTCGTGAGCTTGTACGCGCCGGGGTCGCGGGTCGCGTCGAAGACGACCGGCCAACTCTTGGGTTGAATCACCTTTGCCGGGCCGTCGGGCACGGTGATCGTCACGCCGGCCAGTGGCTCGTTCGTCCGTGGGTCAAAGACGATCGGTTGCCCGGGGGCGAGGTTCCGTTCGGCCGCCTTCGCCCCCGCGAGATAGTAACTCATCTCGTGGGCGAATCGCACGAAGTCGGGCAGCCGGGGGAAGTTTGTCCGCCACGAGTTATCGAGCGGGACCGAACACAACAGTACGCGACCGCGGCCGACGCCACGCTCAACCAGGAACGGCTCGTTGTTCGTCAGCGTGGCGATGGCCGTGCCGGTCGCCCCGTTGGCACCGGCCAGTGGATCGACCTTCCACCGCTTCGGGAAGTAGGCGGTGTGCAGGCCACCGGGCAGCGGTTCCTTGAAGACCTCCATCGCGGGGTGCGTAAAGCCGGCGGGTTGCGGCCGCGGAGCGGTGTCGAGATTCGCCTTCGGGTCGTCGTCGCCCACGATTTCCGCTAGCCGGGCGGGCAGCCACCCTTGCCCGCCGCGGAACGACACCCGGTTCCACCCGGCCGCGTCGCTGCGGTCGCCGAGCGTCACGAGAACCGCACCGCCGTCGGCGAGATACTTTTCGACGGCCTCATTCTGGGCCTTGTTTAGCAGCGGTACGTTCGCCAGCACGACGACTCGCGGCGGTGTACCCGGCCCCTTCACGTCGGCGTAGAGCAGGTTCGGCGTGAACTCGGCCAGCCCCGCGGTGCGGACGAGGAACCCTGGCGTCGGGTCTTTTGCAGGCGAAAGCGCGTCGCGGAGAAACTCAGTGCCCCGGGGCTTCGCATCGCCCTCGATCAGCAGCACCGGGATGCTCGGCAGCACCTCCAAGGCGAAGTCCTGTCGGTTGTCGCCGGGCAGGTCGTCGGGGTCCATCTGCAACGTCACGAGGTGCGAGCCGGTCGTGAACTTGTGGGCGAACGCGATCGGCATCACGCCGTCGGCCGGTGAGCCGGTCACGGTCACGTCGCCCACGGCCCGGCCGTCGATTTCGAGTTTGACCTTGCCGGGGTCTTTCCGCTTCTCGCCGCCGTGGAAGCGGATGGCCGACTTGAACTTCACCTCGCGGCCGGCCGACGCCACGCCGCGGCCGGCCAGGATCGGGTCAAGGGCCATGTTCTGCGGGTCGCCGGGCCGGTCGGCGGCAGCGTTCATCACCCACACGTTCGGGTCGCGGGTCTGGCCCGGCTTGCGACCGCCACTGCTGAGAAGATCCCACTTCGAGAGCGTGTTCTCATCGGCCCAACTGTACCGCTGGTTGTCGTGGATGACGACGACCTCACGTTCCTTGCGGCCGTTCTCCAGGAAAATCCACGCCGCCTGCACGCACGCCGGCCAATCGACACCGCCCCGCGGGGCGTTCAGCAGTTCCAGCGAATTACGAGCCTGATCGTGGTCGGGCGAAAGGTTGCCGAGCAGCGGCACGAGGGATTGTTTGGCCTCGAAGACGGCCACGCGGTCACCGGGTCGGAGCGAGTCGATGACACGGCGGGCCAGTTCCTTCGCCTTCTCGGCGGCGGTCGCGTTGTCGTGCTTGTAGGCCATGCTCGCGGAACCGTCGATGAGGATGACGACATCCCGCTCGCCGTTGCCGGCGGCACTTCCGAAGCGGTTGAAGAAGGTGCTGGTGATCGTCGGGGCGAGGAAGGCGAGGACTACGAGCGCGATCACGGCCATGCGGACGAGCATGAGCAGGAAGTGCTCGATGAAGACTTTCCGCCGCGTCTTCTTGCTGACCTGCAAGAACTGCATCGCGGCCCAGTCGACCTCGTCGAACTTCTTGCGACTGAAGATGTGGACGAGCGGCGGAATCGCCACCGCCAGGAAGCCCATCACGAGTGCCGCGTTGAGGATGCTGAACATGCGAACCTGTTACGGGGTTGTCATCACACCGTCGTTGCCAGGTAAGATGTTTTAGCCGCGGAGCGGCGGCAGATGTTAGCCAGGGGCGCAAGCCCCTGGAACGGTCATCCGCAACATCTAGCCCCGGAGGGGCGGCAGAGTCTTTCGCCCCTCCGGGGCTTAGGGACTTGGCGTTCGAACCAGGGGCTGACGCCCCTGGCTAACATCTGCCGCCGCTCCGCAGCTAAGGCCGGATCAATGACCGGCGAGTCGAACTCCGTAAGGAGTCGGGCGAGGGAAAATTAACCCCGACTCCTTACGGAGTTCGACTCGCCACGTCACTTCAGATTTCTTCGTGCCAGATACGCCCCCAGCGCACGGTCCACCGGGTCGTCGGTCCGCAGCATGACATAGTCGACCTGCAGGTCGTCAGCCTTTCGCTTCAAGGTCTGCCGGTATTCCTCGAAGTTCTTCAGGTACTCCTCCCGCAGCCGCCGGGCGTCGGTGGTGATCTCTTGCCCGTTCACTTCGAGGTTACGGAACTTCGTCGGGTTCTTGAACGGGAACTCGACCTCCTCCGGGGCCAAGATGTGGAACAACAGCACGTCGTGGTTGCGGTGCTTCAGGTGCTGTAACGCCCGCGCGAGGTCGTCCACCTTGTCGAAGCAATCGGACAGCAAGATGACCATGCCGCGGCGTTTGAGGTGCTGGCCGGCGATGCTATGCCAGATCGGGGCGAGGGCCGTTTCGCCGCCCGGGGTCATGCCTTCAAGCGTCCGCAGCAGGTGCAGCAGGTGCTTGGAACTCGTCTTCGGCGGCACGATGCCCGTGACCCGCGTGTCGTGTGTCACCAGGCCGACGGCGTCGAGTTGTGCGAGCATCAGGTAGGCCATCGAGGCCGCCACCTGCTGCGCGTACTGGAACTTGCTGAGCTTCTGCTTCCCCTTGTAGCCCATGCTGCCGCTGGCGTCGATGACGAGGTACGCCTTGAGGTTGGTCTCCTCCTCGTACTCCTTGATGTAATAGCGGTCGGTCTTGGCCAGCAGTCGCCAGTCGAGGTGGCGGATCTCGTCGCCCGGGTAATACTGGCGGTGTTCGGCGAACTCGACGCTGAACCCCTTGAAGGGGCTGCGGTGGATGCCGGTGAGGAAGCCTTCGACGACGTTGCGGGCGACGAGCGTCAGGCCGCCGTATCGGGCCAACTCGGTGGGGTCGAACAGCAGGGCCATACGGACCAGAATAGCAGGTCGGCGCGGCCGCCCAACAAAAAACCCCGGGCGGGCGGCCCGGGGTTCTCGCGTGCAACTGGCGGCCGCTTAACGGCGGTATTGCTGCTGTTGGCAGTTCTTGCAGTACGGGGCCGGCGTGTAGTAGCTCGGCACGACGGTCGAGGTGACCGACGGGGCCGCACCGTAGACTTCCGTGGTCGTCGTGACATGGCTCGGTTGGGCCAGGCGTTCGAGCGTCTGCGGGAGGTCGGTCGGGTTCGTTTGGCCTTCGATCCGCAGGGCCTGCTTGGCCCCGGTCGCGTCGCTGATGATGACCCCTTCGGTCATCCCGAACGCTACGGCCAGCTCCTTGCCGGTCGCGTCGTCACTGTTGATCGTGACGGCGATGTAGTTGGTCTTGAGGACCTTCGCTGCCGCGTCGGGCAGTTGGTCCAGGTTCTTGGCGGCACCCTTCGTAATGAAGACCGCCAGCGGCTTGTGTTCTTTGGCCGACAGCGTCAGCGCTGCCTTGTAGTCCGTCTGCCAGGCCGGTTGAACCGCGAGGTTCGTCCCGAGCAGCCCGGAGAGAGCCAACACGGCCATCGAAGTTGTGAACATCATCGTTGCGTCATCCTTGTTGGGCGGAACACAGCGGGGCAATCCCGTGACAACCGCTGTCACGGAGACGGACATTGTTGGCCATTCCCGACAGGATTTCAACCTGCAAAATGCCTAAAACCGACAAAAGTGTTTTTTCAGGCACAATTCCGCGCAAAAATATGAGAAATGAGGTTGCACTTTTGCGCGAATTGGCACACCAAAATATTTACCTAAATTACGCCATCGTCGCGTTTTACCGATCATTCACTGGCAAAATAATTCCTTCTGTGACTGAAATTATACGTGTAGGTCACTCTTCTGACCGAGTTTTCCCGCGTACCGTTTTCGAATCGGATTTATTTCGGTATCCAGAAATTCCGCCACTTGTTCAGGTGCACGACCCACGAAATGACGCGGGATCAGCACCGATTCGAAGTCTACCTTCGCGAAGGCGGGTTCGGCTTTCAGGAGGTCGAACAACTCCGTCGAAACGCCGATACCCTGCTTGATCCGCTCCGTGACAGCGTGGCTGTGCTTCTTTACGAGTTCGTGGGCGTGCTGCCGGTCGGCCCCGGCCCGCACGGCGGCCATCATCACGTTCTCGGTCGCCATGTACGGCAGGTACTCGCGGACGTTCTTGGCGATGATCGGCCGGTTTACGATCAGGCCGTTGGCGACGTTGATGGCGATGCGCAGGATCGCGTCGGCGGCCAGAAACGCTTGCGGGATGTACAGACGGCGGGCGGCCGAGTCGTCGAGGGTTCGTTCGAACCACTGCGTCGCTTGCGTCTGAGCGGCCATCGGCGGCAGGCCCATCAGGTACCGGGACAGCGAACACATCCGCTCGGCCCGCATCGGGTTGCGCTTGTAGGCCATCGCACTCGACCCGACCTGCCCGGACTCGAACGGTTCGTCCACTTCTTGCCGGTGGGCAAGCAAGCGGAGGTCGCTGCCCCACTTGTGGGCCGACTGCCCTAACCCCGACAGCGAGTCGAGAATCTGGGCATCGATCTTCCGCGAATACGTCTGCCCGGTGACGGGGAAGACTTGCGAGAAGCCCATCTTCTTCGCGACGAGTTGATCGAGTTGCCGGACTTTGTCATGATCGCCGCGGAACAGGGCGAGGAAACTCGCCTGCGTGCCGGTGGTGCCCTTCGCCCCGCGGAACGGCAGTTCGTCCCGCCGGCGTTCGAGTTCCTGCAAATCCAGCACGAGGTCGTAGAGCCACAGCACCGCCCGCTTGCCGACGGTCGTCAGTTGGGCCGGTTGGAAGTGCGTGAAGCCGAGGGTTGCCTCGTGCTTCCACTGGTCCGCGAAGGTGCCGAGGGAATCGATCAGCGAGGCGAGCGAGGTGCAAATCGCGTCGAGCGATTCGCCCATCAGGATCAGGTCGGCGTTGTCGGTGACGTAGCACGAGGTCGCGCCGAGGTGGATGACTCCTCTCGCCCCTTCCTGCAAAACCTCCCGAAACGTCTCGATGTGGGCCATCACATCGTGGCGGGTGATTTTCTCGTGTTCGGCCGCCCGCTTCAGGTTCACGTCGTCGAGGTGCGCTTTCAGTTCTTCCAAATGGGATTTCGTGATCCGCGGCGAATCCCCCTCGGCCGCGGGCAGGCCGAGTTCGTGTTCGGCTTCCGCGAGGGCGAGCCACAACCGCCGCCAAGTGCGGAACTTCCGCAGCGGCCCCCACCGCTCGGCCATCGCCCGGCTCGCGTACCGGCCGATCAGGGGGTTGTCGTACAGCAGTTCACTTTCCGCGTCGGCCATGTCGGTGTCGTCCCGCCCACTTGAAGGAACTCCCTCGGAATCGCAGAGTCGATCGCCGAAGAAGGCCGGTCCCGCCGGTCCCACCGCTTTTCTAGGTTTTTCCACGGGCATCGGCCGGGCGGATGAATCTTCCGGGGCCGCCGGTGGTTGCGGGTGAGCCTGTCGGAAGGGTTGTGACGATGGAAGGAGTAGACCCGTCAAGGAGGATACCGATGAGTCGAACCGTGTTCCTGAAAGTGCTGGCCGTCGCCCTGGCCGTCGGCGCGTGGGCGAGTTCGCCCGGTGCAGCGAAGGCCGGCGAGCCGCCGCTGCCGCGGATGTCGTACTACCCGTACTACTACTTCCCGCACAGCTACTGGCCGGCTCAAAGTCCGCAGTGGCCGGAGCCGAAGGGCAGCCCTTATGTGAAGCCGCCCGCGTACATGGCCTACCCGGCGTTCAAGGAACCGGGCTGGCGGTACGAACTGTGGACGCCGCAACGCTACCACCGCGGCAACCACTTCTGGCTCGACCAGTTCTAAAAAAACGGTCGTCGGACCCTGGCACGGATGCCGGGGTCCGCGGCTTATACCGGGTGCAATTCTTCCTCGGCAATCGCGAGCGAGAGCGTTTCGAGCAGTTCCGTTCCCGTGACGGACGGCGTCAGAAGGACGACGGGCAGTTGCGGCCGAACGCCCTGCAACACCACCCCGGCGTTCGCGTCGGGAAAATCGAGGACGGCGGCCCGGATGCCGTCGCGGAATCGGCGAAGGGCCTCGGCCCCGTCGAAAAGATTGTCAGCCACGAAGACAACGTAATCGTGCCCGACGAGCAGTTGCCTCACCAGTTCCAGCGTCAGCCGGTCCGTGCCCGCCACCAACACCCCGCGGCCGTTCCCCTGCAACAGCGACAGGTCTTCCCACTCGGTGACCAACCGCAGTTGGTCCACGATTAACGGCGGCACGCCTGGCGTCGCACCGACCTCCCGCCCCACCGATCGGACGGCCTTCAGCGCGGCGGTTCGTCGGTCTTCGCGCAACCGTTTCTGCCGGTCGGTCACGTCGGTGTGAAGGGCCACCACGAGCTGCCGTCCGTCGACGGCTTCCACGGATGCCCACGCCGTTTCGACGATCCGTTGCGTGTAGTCGATCGACATGGTACGAAGTTCCCCGTGCCACCGGCCCTTCTGATGAACCACCTCGACGGCCCGTTGATAATCGGCCGTGGCCTCGTGCGGGATGAACAACAGCACCGACTGCCCCACGGCTTCGTCCGGAGTGAGGCCGTACAGTTCCGCGGCCGCCGGGTTCCAGCTCACGATGCGGTCGGCGGCATCGAAGGCGAACCCCGCCACGGCCAGTTGTTCCAGCGACACCGCGAGCGGAAACATGGATGTGTGCCCCCCTCCTGACTGCCAGGAGAGGGGCCGCCGGAACGACGGTCTGTGACGGACACGGCTGGAAATTTTTCAGAAAGAGTGGCCCGGTCGCCGGACGCCGTCCGATCACAAAGCCTAAATTGACATCAGCACGGGATTTGCTAAATCTGAAGTTGTTCCGCCACGTCCACAGTTCGGCCGTGGCGTTGAGAACCCCAAAACTCGCTCTCTCAGAGTTGGAGAATAGTCATGGCCCACGTGGTGACGGAAAGCTGCAACGACTGCAAGTACACCGACTGCTGCGTCGTCTGCCCGGTCGAGTGCTTCTATCAAGACGAGAAGATGCTGTACATCGACCCGAACGACTGCATCGACTGCGAAGCGTGCGTACCGGAGTGCCCGGTCGAGGCGATCTACGGCGAGTCGAACCTGCCGTCGCAGTTCGCGAGCTACGTCGAACTCAACAAGGAGCGTAGCGAATCGCTCAAGGGGTCCGGCGGCCAGATCACCGAAAAGGCCGACCCACTCGAAGGGCCGGGCTGCAAGAAGAAGTGATCGGGAGTCAGGTATCAGGAGTCAGCAAGCCCGCGGCGTACCCGCGGGCTTTTTCGTTGCGGCGGGTCTATCATAACCGCGACGGGTTGTTTCCTACTCCTGCCCCTGACTCCTGACCCCTGCTTATGACCGGCCTTCTTCTCATCCAACTCGGCACGCCCGACGCCCCGACGGCCGAGGCATTGCGGCCGTACCTGCGGCAATTCCTGTTCGACCCCCGGGTGGTCGAGACGCGGCCGGACACCGCGCGCTATCTGATGCCCGGCAAGCCGCGGCCGCCGCGGAAGAGTCCGCCGCAGTGGTTGTGGACGACATTGATGAAGACGGTGATCCTGCCGTTCCGCCCGAAGGACTCCGCGGCCAAGTACGCCCGCATCTGGGACGCCAAGACCGGCTCGCCGCTGTTGCACCACACCATCGAGCAGACGCGACTTCTCCAGGAACGATTCACCGGTACGCCGGTCCGGTTCGGCATGATCGTCGGCAACCCGACGGTCGAGACGGCCGTCGCGGAGATGATTGCCGCGGGCGTGGACCGCATGGTCGTGCTGCCGATGTTCCCGCAGTATTCGTCCACCACGGTCGCCAGCGCCACGGACACGCTCGCGAAGCTGATGTTGAAGTTGCGGGTCGTGCCTGCGATCCGCACCGTGCCGTCGTATTACAACCACCCGGCCTACGTCGAGGCGATGGCGGCCGTCGTTCGCGACGACCTCGCCGCGCTCGGTTGGGAGCCGGAGCACGTCCTGTTCAGCTTCCACGGCATCCCGCAGAAGTACGCCCAGCGCGGCGACCCGTACCCGTCGCACTGCGTCCGCACGACGCAACTGCTCGTGGAAAAACTCGGCTGGCCGCGTGACCGCTGGACGCAGACGTACCAGAGCCGCTTCGGCAAGGAGCCGTGGCTGAAGCCGTACACCGACGACGTACTGCAATCGCTGGCAAAGCAGGGCCGGAAGCGCGTCGCCGTCGTCCTACCCGGCTTCACGGCCGATTGCCTGGAGACGGTCGATGAGATCGGCCGCGAGAGCGAGGAAGTCTTCCGCCACGCGGGCGGCGAGAAGTTGCACGTGGTGCCGTGCCTGAACGAGCACCCGAAGTGGATCGACGCGCTGGAGCAAATCTTCCGCGAAGAGGGCCAAGGCTGGCTGTAGCCGCCGGCTACTTCGCCGGTGGCACGAACGCCACGCCGACCCGCGTCGGCTTCACGACCGCTCCCGTCACGTAAGGCAGTTCTATGGCCGGCTGGCTCGCGACCCGGGGGAACCGCGGTCGCAGAAAGTCGGACATGTCGTCGCCCAACTGTGTCGCGTCCCACAAGATGACCCCGCCGCGGGCGTTCAGGTCGGCGTCGCCGGTCCAGCGACAGTGCTCCGGTTCCATGACGAGGTAGCCCATCTTCCCGCTGCTGTACAACAGCGGCCGGTGGGGCGAATAGCAGCAGACCACACCCGCCCGCCACCCTTCCCCGCCGACGATCGGCGGCAGCCCGCCGTATTGTGCCGCCCATCGTGCGTTCACTTCACGGGTCAGTTCCTTCCCCGGAAAAGCCGTGCGGCCACCGACGTGGAAGAGGTACGGGTTGGCAACCTGCTTCGCCGTGGCGAAGAGACAAAGCCCCACGGCAACCACGACCCACCGTCGGAGGGATCGCTGGAGGGTTTCGATCACCTGAACCACGGGGAAGTTAGCCAGTGCCCAGACGCCGACGAACGTCCACAGCGGCGATCCCCAGATCTCGCGCAACTGGAAGCCGATCG
Organism: Limnoglobus roseus; assembly: GCF_008254045.1. Taxonomy (GTDB): domain Bacteria; phylum Planctomycetota; class Planctomycetia; order Gemmatales; family Gemmataceae; genus Limnoglobus; species Limnoglobus roseus. Next base: position 8,259,358 of record NZ_CP042425.1, read on the forward strand.
CTGCCGACACCGTCAACAGAATCAGCGGCGGCCCGAGCACGGCGAAGTGCAGGAACGTCGTGGCGAGCGGCTTCGCCTCCGGCGCATCATCCGGGGCCGTGCGGAATCGCATCAGCGGCCACAACACGAACGCGACGGGCAGTAGGATCAGCGCCTGGTTGCCCAAGAATTCAAATGGTCGCACGAGTCGCTTGAGCAATCCGGCGCCGCTACCGGCCCGTTCCTCCGCGTACCGAAGGGTGATGAAGTCGTGCTGCACCAGCCACAAGGCGTGCGGCAGCACGATCAACCCGGCCACCAGCGCGGCCAGGTACGGCCCCGGCGTCCGCCAAACCTTGCGGCTCGCCCGGTCGTAGAGGGCGAAAGCCAACACCGCGAGAAGCAGCACGCCGATGGTGTACTTGCACAACAGAGTCAAGCCGGCCACGACGCCGACGGCCAGCCACCAGCGAAGTTGGCCCGTGCCGATCGCCCGGTGGAAGCAAACGATCAGCCACGCCCAGCCGAGGCCGAGCATGACGTTGTTGCTGAACTCGGCCGGGTCGTTGGTGAGGTAGTTCAAACCGTCCAGGGCCAGGGTTGCCACCAGTGCCCGGCGCGGCGACAGGTATTCGCGGCCGAGGCGGTACGCCGCCAGCAGGATGCCCGATGACACGGCATAGCTGAACAGGTAGACGCCCCACACGTCCCCCGGCGAGAGTCGGGAGGCCGCGTCCGCGAGCCACGCCGGCAGCGGCGGGTGCTTGGGGTAGCCCCACTGCCACGAACCGCCCCACGAGAGCCATTCGACCAAATCGAGCGGCGCATTGTGGTGCGAAGCGACCACCGCGAGCGTCCAGACGACGGTTCGCACCACCAGCCACGCGGCCAGGAGTAGGCGGAGGCGGGCGGCCTCGCCGGGAACGCGGCCGGTTCCGGTAATCCAGTCGGCGAGGCGGGACGTGGGTCGGAGGTTCGCGATCATGGGACGACTCGGGCGGATTCGAACTCGGCGCGGGCAAGCCTTACGGCCCGCCGAGCGGCAGTGTGAGGATCGGGGCCGTGGTCGCCTTCGCCCCGAGTTCGAGCCGGGACAATTCCACGAGCAGGTTGAACGTCGCCATCGTGTCGCGGTCCCGCTTGTCGATGTAGAACCAGTACCCCTGGTAGCGGATTGCGACGTGGGCGAAGGGCGGCGGCTTCTTGCCGTCGGCCCAGCACACCTTGAACAACCCCTCGAACACCGGCCGCCAGTCGAAGGGCGTGCCGTCTGCCTGAACCGTCTGCGGTGCGATCCCGGAAGTCGCGTGGCACGGCGGAACCGTCACACCGTTGGCCACGAAGAACAATACCTGCAACAGCGACCGCGTCTCCATGTCGAGCGTGTCCAGCCCGGCAGCCGGTGTGCCTTCCAGGAACGGGTCAAGCTTCTCGGTCGTCAACTCGAAGGTCCGTTTCTTCGGGTCGAGCTTGAAAGTGCGGCAAAAGGTGGCGAAGTCCGAGTCAGTGTCGCCCACCTTGCCCACGCGGAGAAGGGGGTGAACTTTCTTCTTCACGACCGCCCACCGGCCCTTGTCGTCCCGCCGGTACTCCATGCCGGCCTTCGCCGCTTCCACCGCCGCGGTCGGGGTGTTGTCGCCGGCGTCAACGCCGTCGGTGAGTTTCTCGTCCTGCTCCTGGTTGTACAAGACCGCCTGCCCGCGGTCGGACAGCCGTTGCAGGGCGGACACCCCGTTCAGGAATTCGCCGTAGTCCGGCGGCATCCGCGGCGTCGGCCCGCTCGCCGATTGGGCGTTCGAGACCCAGTTCAGGTTTTCCAGGTACAGGCGGAAGACCGTCGAGACGGGCCAGGTCGTCTTGGCAAGGTAGGTGATGCCGTCGAGGGTGATCGGCGTGAAGAGGCGTCGGGTGAATTCCTGGTCGTCGATCGGCGTGTACGAGAGTGTCGGCCGGATGGCCCGCGAGAACTCCGCCTGCGGCAACACGGAGCCGCGGTAACTGCCCAAATCCCCGGCCCCCGCCGAGGTGAAGAACGGGATCGCCTTGAGGCTGCTGACGATTTCCTGCTGGTCGGCGATGTTGGCAATCGACAGACTGCTCGGCGTATCGGTGTACCGCAGGCGGACGATGTTGAGCAAGAGTTGCTGTTCAGTCGTCGCCTTGACGGCCTCGTTGTAGCGTAGCCGCCCCTGCTCGATGGTGCGCGGCCCGAGCGTGCAGCCCGGCCCCATCGTGGCAAGAATCGCCACGATCAGGGGGCACAGGTCCGATCGGCGGCGCGAAGACATGCCGGTTGTATCGACTGTCGCGACGGCGGGGCTGAAGGGAATGCGAATCTCACCCCGCTTGCTTCAGCGGCAGCGGCAAGATCGACGGCTGTTGGCCGTAGCGGTTCTGGTAGCGGTCGAACCATTTCCGCGCCTCTTCCTCCGGCAGTGCTTGCGGTTGGCCGAGTTGGTGGGCGAGGAACACCGTCTTCGCCACGTCTTCAACCATCACGGCCGCCTTCAGCGCGGCCTTGCCCGTCGGCCCCCAGGCGAACACGCCGTGGTTGCCGAGCAGGATCGCGGGGGCGGTGTTGCGGTAGCGGAGGATCGCCCGGCCGATTTCGTCGTCCTCGTTGCCGACGTAGGGAGCGCACGGAACCTCGCCGCCGAACTCGTCGGCGATGGCCGTCAGGCAGAGCGGGATCGGCTTCAGGCACGCGGCGAACGCTGTCGCGTAGTTGCTGTGCGTGTGGATGACGCTCCGCACGTCCGGCAGGTTCCGGTAGAGGAACAGGTGGTGCGGCAGGTCCACGCTCGGCTTGTTCGACCCGAACACCCGGCCGGTGCGGACGTCCACCTCCACCACCTCCGACGGGGTGATGCGGTCGTAGTCCATGCCAGAGGGTTTGATGAACAGCTTTCCCGAGTCCGGGTCGTACACCGAGGCGTTGCCCGAGTGCATCGTCACCAATCCGGCGGCCGGCAGCGCCCGGTTCAGCGCGGCCGTCTGCTCGCGGAGTTCCAATTCGTGTGCCATGTTCAATCTCCTCGGCCGTGGACGACGGCCCGCGCCTTGACGGGAATCGGGTTCAGGCTCAGCCCGCGGCGGAGCGCCAGGATGTACCGGAAGGTCCGCTTCGTGAGCTTGTACTTGCCCCGCAGCGAGCCGCCGCCCTTCGCCTCGCCGGCTTCCCGCTTGGCGAAGACCACGGGCAGTTCGATCACCTTCAGCCCGGCCTTCTTGGCCGAGTAGAGGACGTACAGGTCGAGCGCGAAGTCGTCCGGCGGGGTGGTCAGACTTTCGAAGAACGAGCGGTGGAACATCTTCGGCTGAGCGTTGATGTCGTTGAGCCACGTGCCGAGGGCGGCCGACGCGACGAGCGACATGCCGCCGGTGAACAGGGCGTCGAAGAAGTTCCGCCCGATGCGGCGGCCGCGGAGGAAGCAGTGCTCCGCGTCGGGTTCGGCCTGTAACTTGTCGAAGCCGACCATCAGGTCATTCGGATCGGTCTGCAAGTCGGCGTGAGTCCAACCGAGGAACTCGCCGCGGACCGCCCGCAACCCCGAAGTGATGCCGAAGCCGTAGCCGCGGTTCACCGGCACCCGCACCATCCGGGCGAAGCGGTTCTGCGGCTTTGCCAGTTCTTCCGCGAACACTTCCGCCGAGCCGTCGGTCGAACCGTTATCGACGAGGATGACTTCCACGTCCGGCCGCGACCCGACCACTGTGCGGAATCGTTCCAGCAACCGCGGCAGGTTCGGCTTCTCGTTGTAACAGGGCACGATCAGCGACAGCTTCATGATTTCTCCGTTTGGCCTTCCCACGGCCGGGCGTCTTTGCTCTAAGGCGGGCATGTCTACCGCCGTCCCGTTCTTCGTCGCCCTGATGCCGGACGCGGCTATGTCGGCGACCGTCCAGGCTTACAAGGACCGCACGCGGGAACTCGTCGGCCCGCAACTGTACCTCGACGACCCGCCGCACACGACCGCCTACCTCGCGGCCTTCCCGGCCGGCTTCCCGGTCCCGGACGTGCTACGGGCGGCCGCGATCCCGGCCCCACCGCAAGTTCGCACGAACGGCTGGCACAGTTGGGTCGGCGACCCGCTCACCGGGCGGAACACGCTCGTCTGTGCCATCGCCCAGGCCGACAAGCCGGCTCTCCGCCGCGTTCAACGGCAGGTGGCAGATGCCCTCGCCCCGCATCGCGATCTCGCCACCACCGAGGCGCGATTCGCCGGCCGGTTCGATGCCCTCACGCCGCAACAGCGGGAGAACGTCCGCAGCGTCGGCTTCCCGTTCCTCGGCGACGGCTGGGAGCCGCACGTCACCATCGCGTCGATCCTGCCCGAACACTGGCCGACCGTGATCGGCGAATTCGAATCGCGACCGCCGGGCGAGGTCTTCCACTACGCACGGCTCGATGTCTTCGAACTCCACGGCGTCGAGCCGGTGCTGCGGGGAAGCTACGACTTCCCGCGATGAATCTCACGCCGCCCGACGCACTTCGGTCTGTCGCCACAGGTCGGGCCGCTTCGTGCAGATCGCGTCCATCGGGAACGGGGCCAGTTCGCGGGCGTAGTCGGCGATCGTCTCAACCGGCCGGCCCTGCAACTCCGGCGACACCGCACAGAGTTTGAACGACGCCTTCAGCTTCGCGTAACTCGCCGGGTCGAGCGGCATTCGCGTGAAGCAATCGACCCACACCCAGTCCACTTGCCCCGCCAGTGCCAAACAGCCTTCGATCGGCTCGTACTCCGAGAACCGGACCGCGATCTTCCGCTCGCCGTTGCGGTTCAGCAGGCGGATCATCGGGAACGAGCAGTCGAGGAAGAAGTAGTCGGTGATGCCGCGTTGCTTCAGTACGTCGAGGATGCGGAGTTCGATCCGCTCGCTCTTCACGTTGAGGATGATCGTGCCGTGGCGGTAGTCGTTCAGCCACGTCTCGAAGTCCTCGCCGTCGCCGAACGGATCGTGCTGGAGGATCAGCCGTTCGCCGCGGTCGCGGAGGTCGATCTCCAGGCCGTACTCGCTCGGCACGGTGCGGAGTTGGGCTGCGGTGTTCACCCGGTGCGCGATGTAGTTCATGCCGTCTCCCGTTGGTCGCGGTCGCGGACGGCCGCCCGGAACGCGAGCAGCCGCAGGCCGAGGTAGTTCAGCACCGTCGTCACGCCGGTCGCCGCCAAGAACGCTAAGCCGGTGGAGCCGGTCATCTCTGCGACGACCGCGTTCACGCCGACGTTGACTCCAAGCGTGACGGCGTACACGAGCAAGTACAGGATCGGTTCCGCGGCCGATCGGCGGGCCGATTCGAACGTCCAGAACTTGTTCCCGACGAAGCCGACGACGACCCCGGCGAGGTATGACACCGCCTTCGCGGCGTGCGGCGAGAGCGATCCCGCCAGCAGTTGGAACACGGCGAAGTCCACGGCCACGCTCGTGCAACCGATCACGCCGAACCGCAGCAACCGCCGCCGCTCTGCCCCGCTAGGCGGCCTGGCGACCGCGAAAGTGCCGTTCCCAGCGAAGGTAGTCTTCGTAGTCATCCGGCGTTCCCCATCCGATGTACTTGTCCACGTCGAAGGCCCGCACGCCCCGCCCGTCCTGAATCAGCACGTTCGGCACGCTGTCCAGGTAGAACTCGTTGTTCACCCGTTGGTCGAGGGCGATCAGGCCGTCGATCCCCTCGGCCATTAGACCGGCCGTGCGGAACCAGAAGGTGCCCGTCACCGCCCGATCGCGGAGCGGCATCGCTGATATCGGCTTTTTGACCGACACCACGCGAACGTCATCCGCGTCGCTGCGGACCCAGCCCCATGCTTCCGGCCGAATCAGCACCCGCGGGTCGTTGCGGAAGGTCCACACGACCGCGTCGGTCGCCGGATCGGCGACAAGTTTGTCCCACGCCGCCGCGTCGTAGACCTGCGTGCTATCGCACGCGGCCACCAGCACCGGCTGATCCGGGTCAAGATGGTCCGACGCCAACCGCGTGCTGCACGCTTGACCGGCGGTCAGTCCCGGCGCGACTACGACGACCGCCCCGGGAATCAGCCGCTCCAGTTCCGCCCGCAGGGGGAAGCGCTGGACGTGTTCCGGATGGCAGATCAGCACCGTGCGGTCGGCCGGCGGAAGGTTCCGGGCCACGCGGACGACCATGGCGAGGCCGCCGACCGGGATGAGCGGCTTCGGCAGGGCGTACCCGGCGTCCGCGAACCGTTGGCCCAGGCCGGCCATGGGGATGACGAGTTGCATCAGGCCGCCTTTCGGAGCGATTGAGGTTCCCAAGCCGCGAACATCTCGGCTTCCACCGCCTCGGGGATGTCCACGAACAGGCCGTCGGTCTTCGTCTGAATGAACGTGATCGGGGCCACGTGCGGCACCCGCAGGCGGTGCCACTCTTCCGCCGACACGCCGAGCGTTTGCCCGACGAGGCAGCGGATGACGACGTTGTGCGTGCATGTCAGGGTCGCACCGCGGGCGGAACCCCACACGTCGCGGGCGAACGCCTGAACGCGGGCCGACACGTCGGCGACCGATTCGCCGTCGGGCAACTGCGGGTCTTGTTTGTCGGCCCACCCCCGGAAGACCTCGGGGAAGCGCGACCGTGCCTGCGCGACCGTCAGCCCTTCAAGCCCGCCGTAGTCGATCTCTTGTAGCCGGTCGTCGAGAATCAGCGGGCCGTCGGTCAGGGCGGCAGCCGTCTGCCGGGCACGGGTGGCCGGCGACGTGTAGACCCACGCCGGGTTGAGTTCGCTCACCACCCGCGTGGCCTCGACCATGTCCGCTGCCCGAATCGGCATCACCGGCGAGTCCGACCGGCCCTGGAAAATCACGGCGTCGCCGACGCCAGCGTTCAGCTTCGTCGGCGCGTGCCGGACCACGACGTGCCGGGTGCTCGTCTCGTGGAAGACGCGGCGGAACTGCGATTCCAGGGCCGCTGCGAACGCTTCGAGCGTCGATTCCAGGTCCGCCACCGGCTCGTCGAAGTCGATCCGCTTCTTCTTCGCCGCGAGGGTGCGGAAGAACGGCACGAACGTCTCCGCCCCGTCGGGGAAACGGCGGAAGTATTCCGCGAGGATCGCCTCGTTGTCTGGGGTCGTGTTCGTGCGGGTGAGCAATTTCAGGAGGTTGCCCATCAGGAACCGCATGACGTGGTACGCGAACTCGTGCCGGTCCCGCACTGTCATCGGCTTGCCGAGCTTCTTCTCGGCATAGCCGTCGGCCGTGCAAACCAGTTCGCGGTACGACACGGTCCCCGCGCGGAGGTCGCCGAGGTAGTCTTGGATACCCCGCCGCGCGCCGAGGAAGTGCCGCGGTTGCAGGCCGAACACCGGGTAAACCTCCGCGAGCGAGAGCTTGCGGTGGACCTTCGACCGCTGCCAGTCGAGGCAGGTGAACGGGCTTTGCCGGGCGTGCCGCACGCGGGCCTCGTCGGAGTACAGCATCAAGTGCAGCACCGCCAACTTTGGCCCGTTGAACTTCAGCGGCCCGAGCGTCGGGTTCACGCGGAAGTCGTACCCGTGGCCTGCCAGCACGCCGCGGAGGGCGTCGTCGAACTCGGCCACCAGCCGTTGATAGCGGGCTTCGTGGAGGTGGTCCACGACGACGACGCAGTCGATGTCGCTGATGCCGTCCAGCGTCGGGCTGTCGACGAAGCTGCCGGTGACGGTCACGGACCGCACGAAATCGTGCCGATCGGCGACGGCCCACAGCCGGTCGAGGATTTCGGCCTTAAGCGGCTCGCCGTTCATACCGTGCTCCGGTGCGGAGGGTGTGGGAAATCCGCACGGGATCGCTCGCCTTCAGCACCGCACTCGCGGCGACGATGTACTTGGCGGGAATCCGGGCGATCGTCTCGGCACTCACGCCGCCGTCGAACATGACCTCGTAGCCGTACCGCGGCCGCAAGGCGTCGAACACGTTCGCCACTTCCACCGCTTCCGGGAGCAACTGCTGCCCCGATCGGCCTGGGAAACGAATCCCCAGCACCATGACGAAATCGACGTGCGGTAGATACTGCAGCAGTTGGCCCGGCGTGACGCTGACGTGCCAGACGATGCCGACCTTCTTCCCTCGGCGGCGGCACTCCAGGAAGAGTTCGTTCAGGTCGTCTTCCGAGTCGGCGTGGAACAACACCCAGTCCACGAGATCCCACGCCTCCGGCATCCACTTCGCCGGTTGTCGGGACATCAGGTGCAGGCACACGGGAATGTCTGGCCACAGTCGCTTGGCCGTCCGCACCTTGCTGAAGTCCACGGGGGCGGCGTCGCGGTTCATCGTCTCGTCGACGAGATCGACGTGAACGTGGTCGCAGTTGCGGCCGATCTTCAACAAGATGCGGTGAACGCGCTCTGTCGAGGAGGCGTACACGGCGATGCCGAAGTTCCGGGCCATGTGGAACGTGTACCGCCGGTGCAGCGAGTACGCGATGAGGAACAGCACGCCGGCCGACGCCAGCCGCACGACCGGGTAGCCGAAGCCGAGGAGCGATTGCAGCCGCGACACGGCGAGCATGTTCAAGCCGAACGACAGGCCGGACACGAGTGCGAACTGGCCGAACGCTCGAAGCATTTGCGCGTGCGGTACCCGGAAGTTGAACCGAGCGTTGCCGACGAAGCTGAACAGCAACCCGGCCCCGAACGCCAGCCCCGAACGCAGGAGCAACGGCCAGTCCGCGGGCATCAGTTGAACCAGGACCACTTCCAACAGGATCGAGAGGAAGCCGATGACCGTGAACGCGAGGAGGTAGCGGTAGCGGTAGATCAGGTAGGACAACTGGGTATGGGTTAGCAGTCGCTTGAACCGGCGACGGCGGCGGGAGAGAAGTGACATCGATAAAAGCCCCCGCCGAGAGTCAAGTCCGGGCAGACGCCCTGTGAGCTTTTATCGACGCCGTTGTCGGCAAAACTTGAACAACTACGGCAACTGGGGGGCGGGAATCGGAGACTGGGGAAGATTTGACGGCAATTTCGCTCCGGCGAGGCGGCGACGGCGAGCGAAATCACTCCACTGATGGCCACGAGCTTACACCGACTTCAGGCCGAACACCTTCGCGTACACTGCGAGCTTTTCCCGGAAGGCCGGCGGGCGACTTGGACCGGAATTGTGGTGGAGCAGCACGACCGTCAGGTCGTCGTCGGGCGGCGGCCCGCCGCGGTACTCGGCCAAGGCGGCCACGATCGCGGCGGGGACGGCGGCGGGAGCCGTCGCGTCGAGTCGGCTGACGAGGCGGAGCAACCCGTCCTCGCCGAGCATCCGGCCGGCCGGGTCTTCGGCTTCCGTCAGCGCGTCGGTGTAGAAGAGGATCAGGTCGTCCGGCCCGAGCGTGACCTCGACCCGCGAGTAGTCCATCTCGGGAACGATTCCGAGGGGCAGGTCGGCCAGTTCTTGGGCGTCGGCTGCGTCCTGGGCGAGGACCGACCATCGACCGCTCGCCGCCTGGAACCACAGGGGGCGAGGGTGGCCCGCGTTGCTGACGGTGAACGTGTCGCCCTTCGTCTTGTAGGTGGCGACCACGGCCGTGGCGAAGCGGTTCATCTGTGCGAGGGCCGCAAACTCGCGGTTCAACGACTTCACCAATCGGCCCTGATCTTTGCGGTTGATGTTCGACCGCATCAAGGCGCGGAGGGATTTCGCGATGTCCGCGACGGCGGCCCCGTGCCCGGCCACGTCGGCCAGAATAAGGCGGGTGATCGAGCCGCCGCCGCACAGGGAGGTGTAGTACACGTCGCCGCCCGCGACGGCGTGCTCGTGCGGCCGGCTGTAGACCCAGATGTCCAGCCCCGGCGTAGTCACGGCCTCTTCGACGGCCTGATTGCCGCCCCAGATTTCCATGCAGTGAAGGGGCCGCGCCGGGGTGCGTTTCGCCTCAGTCGCCATGAAGAGTCCTGCCCACGGGAATCGCTCCCGAAGCCGGACGGACGCGGTCGGGTGACAGGGTCAAGATATTCATGTCGTCCTTCCCGCTCCAGTTTCCACCACAGTGAGCGGCTCAACGACGCGGCGATTATCGGTTTGGAGCGGCCGACGGGCCGAGAGAGATGCCGAGCCGATCATGGGTCGGGATGTTGCTCCGTGAAGGAGGATCGCCAAACTCAATTCGGCGTCTTCTCGTAACGGAACGTGCCCGCCGAATGGCACCGTTCGAATTCGGCCTCCAAGCGACGCACGACCTCGGCCGCCTGCCCGGCGGGGAGCACCTCGGCCTGGCTTTTCACGAACAAAATCAGATTGCTGGCGAACAGCTCATCATCCGTGGCGTCGGCGGCTCCGGGGTACAAGTGGAAGGTCGGTTGGCGGGGCGAAGAACTCCGGATCGAGTCCAGAAAGGCCGGATCGTCCCGGTACAACTCCCGAACCTCCCGAACCGCATCGGGCAGCCCCAGCGTCCCCCGGGTGAGGCGGCGGGCGATATCCTCCTTGGCCTGGATTCTCCACAGTTGCGGGCCAGGCTCGCCAAGGCACTCGCCCGCCGGGTCAGGGAGTGGCTCCGGCGGCCCCGGGCACACTTGCTGGAACCCCATGGCCGCGACGACGAGAACGGCGACCAACCCTGCGAGCATCATGATCGTTTTGGTGCGCGGCACGTTTCACCCTCCCGGTTCGCGTCACAGTAGAGACGACGATTCGCCAGCGATCTTTCAAGAAAGCAATGACCCGTTACATTTCCCCGTTCTCTCGAACGGGCGGGCCGAGTGCGCCCGGGAATGAGTGCCCGCCGGGGCCTGAAAGCTTCGGGAAAAATCCATGAGAAGTGAAGTGGGCCGGTCTGGCAAGGTGATGGCGACGTGGGGAAGGAAGGCGTGTGGCCGGTTACAAGTGATGCTGACCGCAAGCCAGCAAAGGCTCCCGCGGGACGAGTGACAGAATTGTTCGGTTCGGAGATCTTCCCCGGCGAGCGGCACGGGTTCTGGTGCTTCATCGACCGTGAGTTGGTGTGGTACGATTCGGCGGCGGGAACACGCCTTGGAAAAAGCCACTGCTGACAACTCTGACCGGGCGCGGTCGTCCCCCGCATCAACAGTTCCAAAAACGACAGGGCGAGGTCCAAGTTCTCCCAACTCTGTGAGGCGAAGTCGCCGCACGGTCGGTGCGGTCGTCATCGAGCCGAGTAAGCCAACGCCTGTCTCGTATCTGATGACGTTCAGAAACGCAATGGATGAGATTCATGACTCACACAAACTGATAATATCGTCTCCACGTCCTGGCAAAATCTCCTCACGCTGACCTATTGTGAAACCAGTTTCGCATCTTTTGATCTTTCGGCGAGCCTGGGCACCTACAATCGTGATTGTTTTGGAGTCTCTATGGCCAATGTATCCCCTCCTACTTTGACGTATGAAGGTGCACTCTTTGGACTCCTCGCCGAGCGAGTTCGAGATTACGCCATTTTCATGCTAGACCCGTCGGGCTTGGTGAGAACCTGGAACATCGGGGCGGAGCGGACCAAGGGCTATCGGGCGGACGAAATCATCGGGCGGCATTTCTCCTCCTTTTATACCCCGGAGGACCAGGCCGCCGGTCGACCGGCGGCGGGGCTTGCCGCTACGGCGGCGACGGGGTCCTACGAAGACGAGGGGTGGCGGGTCCGCAAGGACGGCTCACGGTTCTGGGCAAACGTAGTTATCACCGCCTTACGGGATGAGGCCGGCGTTTTGACCGGGTACGCCAAGATCACCCGCGACCTGACGGAACGAAAGCGGGTGGAGGACGAACTTCGTGCGGGCCGGGACGGACTCGAGCGACGAGTTCGCGAGCGGACCGCGGCACTGGAGTTGGCCAACGAAGAATTGCGGGCCAGCAAGGCTCGTGACCGGGCCGTGATTGATGCCCTGGCGGCGGTCGTATGGACGTGCGACTTGGACGGGAACACGATAAACTGTAACCCGCCCTGGCACGAATATTTCGGCCTGCCGGAAGAGGTCATTGCCCGCTACGGCTGGAAGCCCGGGCTCCATCCCGATGACTTGGATCGCGTTTTGGGTGAGGTTCCGCGGTTGCTGGGAACCGGTCGGCCGTACACTCAACGGTTCCGCGTCCGCAAACCCGACGGCCACTACCGCCACTGGCACGTCTTCGCCGCCCCGGTCCGCGACTGCGGGAAAATCGTCTGCTGGACCGGTGTATGTATCGATGTGACCGAGCAACACAACTTGGAGGAGCAACTGCGGCAGGCGCAGAAGATGGAGGCCGTCGGCCAACTCGCCGCCGGAGTGGCGCACGACTTCAACAACCTGTTGACAGTCATCTCCGGGTACAGCGAATTGATGATGACCTTCTTGGCGGCAGACGATCCGAAGCGATCCTCCATCCAGGCCATCAGCGACGCGGGGGAGCGGGCGGCCGGGTTAACCCGCCAACTGCTCGCGTTCAGCCGCCAGTCGATCCTGGACCCGCAGGTCCTCGACATGAACGCGGTGATCGGCGACACCGAGCGGATGCTCCGCCGGGTGATCGGCGAAGACGTTCAACTGGCGACCGTGCTCGACCCGCGGATCGGGCGGGTGCGGGCGGACGCCGGGCAGGTCGGGCAGGTGCTCATGAACCTGGCGGTGAACGCCCGCGATGCCATGCCGCGGGGCGGCAAGCTGACGATCGAGACGCGGAACGTGGTCCTGGACTCCGCGTACCTGAACACGCACGTCGAGGTCGCGGCCGGCCGGCACGTGCTGGTCGCCGTGTCGGACAACGGCGTCGGCATGCCGTCGGCCGTCCGGGAGCGGGTGTTCGAGCCGTTCTACACCACCAAGGGCGTGGGCAAGGGGACCGGGCTGGGCCTGTCGGTCGTCCACGGCATCGTCAAGCAGTCCGGCGGGGTGATCGGAGCGTACTCCGAGGTTGGGCTGGGGACGACATTCAAGATTTATTTGCCGGTGATCGACGCGCCGGTGACGCCACTGCCCCGAGCCGTCGCCTTTGCCCCGGCGCGGGCGACCGAGACCGTCCTCTTTGTCGAGGACGAAGAGGGCGTGCGCGAGTTGAGCTTATTGGTCCTCCAGGACCAGGGGTACGATGTCGTCGCGGCGGCCAACGGGCGGGAGGCCGTTCGGTTTGCCAAAGCGTTAGGTCGAGACATCGACGTGTTGGTAACGGACGTGGTCATGCCGGAGATGAGCGGCCGCGAACTCGCCGAAACTTTACGCCCGGAGTTCCCGCGGATGAAGGTCTTGTACCTGAGCGGGTATACCGATGACGCGGTCGTCCGGCACGGGATTCTCCGTGCCGATGTCGCCTTCCTACAGAAGCCTTACACCCCGACCGTCTTGCTTCGGAAGTTGAGGTCGGTTCTGGATGGCAGATGACCCGAAGCCCGCGCAGCTCCTACGTAACCATCACGTCGTTGTCATCAATTCCTCCCCGCCGCTTCGCTTCGTTTGCTCCGGGCACTTCGGGTTCGTGGGGTATAGGGTGAGGGTTCGCCTTTCTCGCCGGCTCACCCACAACTCTGCGGCCCGCTCGCCCATCGACAAGGATTGAGAGGCACGGGCGGCGGCGGTTGATAGCGGGGCACTCCCCGAGCGTCTACCGGCACTCACCGCTGGCCACGACTGCCGGACAGGCCGGATCCCCGTCGCCGGGTCACTCGCGTGAGCCGTCATCGTAGGCGGCGGTCACAGCGGCGCGACCGCCGGGTCGGCCGAAATAGTTCCCGTCGCGGCCCGCCTGTTCACGTTGTGCCGGATGATTCGCGCGTCGGGCCTCTTCGCACATCATCACCCCCGCCATCGTACCGCGCCACCCGTAGCTGCGCGACCGATCTCGGCATCCGCGGGTCGGTGACGTGCGCCACGGAAGGATTTATGAATTTTGCGGTCCTGGTTTCGTGCGGCCTTTGGACCGCGGCCCGCTCCGCACTTCAACCACAAGCGGAGCAACATCGAATCGGCGTTCTCCGCCATGAAGCGGAAGTTCGGCGAATCGCTCCGATCGAAAACGACGCTCGCGATGACGAACGAGTGCTTGGCAAAAGTGGTCTGCCACAACTTGACGTGCGTGAATCACGCGAAGTACGAACTCGGCATCGACCCGAACTTCGCACCTCGGAAACGCTTCACAACGAATGCGGAACCTGCACACCGGTTGTATAGAAAGCATCCGCCGTTGCGCAAAACCACCACAGGGGACAAAGGACCGATTGAAAACAAAGGGATTTCGCTAAAGACGGGCGATTCCTGCAATTCGATCAGTGGCCAAGGTGGGACTCGAACCCACACACTGTTAGGTGCTCGATTTTGAGTCGAGTGCGTCTGCCATTCCGCCACTTGGCCTCTCACACAACGTAGCGTTTCCGACCGGGGCGGGCAAGACCGGCTGTCCCGGGCGGTATCCCCCCGTAAGTTACACCCCACCCCTAGGGAGTCACTTGTGGCCGATGAAACAGAGTTGGAAACTGTGGACGTGGTCGCTGTCGCCCCCCACCCCGACGACCTTGAAATCCTCTGCGGCGGCACGCTCGCCAAGCTCGTCCACCAGGGGTATCGCGTCGGTATCATCGACCTCACCAGTGGCGAACCGACGCCGCGGGGCAGCCTTGCCAAGCGGAAGCAGGAGGCCGAAACCGCCCGCCAGATTCTCGGCGTTCACGTCCGCGTGAACCTCGATCTCCCGAACCGCATCCTGATGGACGGCCCCGAGAACCGCTACGCCCTCGCCACGGCGTTCCGCAAGATGAAGCCGAAGATCGTGATCGCCGCGTTCGGTCGCACGCCGGCCGGGTCGCCGGACCATTACCAGGGTGGGCTGATCGCCGAGGCGGCACGGTTCCACTCGCAATTGACGAAGTGGAACGAACGATTCGACGGAACCGACCCGTACCGAGTGCCGCACCTCGTCTACGTGCCATTCCCGTCGGACGCGGAAGTGCGGACGTGGCCGGGGACGTTTGTCATCGACATCAGCGACACCATCGAGCAGAAGTTGGCGGCGGTGCAGGCTTACGATTCGCAGTTCGACGGCGATCGGTTCGCGAAGGTGCGGCACTACCTCACGTCGGCCAACGGCTTCACCGGCGGTCGGTGCGGCTTCCTGTACGGCGAACTGTTCGTGCTGCCGACGCCGGTCGGCGGCGACGACCTCGTTCGCGTCGTGACGGGTGGGAAGGGGACGTTCGCCCCCGTACAACTGCCGGGACGAGATCACTTGCCGCTTCAGTAAACGAGGACGACCCGTGGACCCGAGACGATTGTTGGCCGACCGTACCCGCTCCATCGAAGTCTCCGGCATTCGCAAGGTCTTCGACCTCGGCAAGTCGCTCAAAGACCCGATCAACCTGAGTATCGGCCAGCCGCACTTCGACGTGCCGGAGGCGATCAAGGGGGCCGCGAAAGACGCCATCGACCGCGGCCAAAACGGCTACACCGTCACGCAGGGTTTGGCCGAATTCCGCGAGCGGATCAAGGCCGACTTGAAGCCACTTGGGCACGCCGACCGCGAAGTCATCATCACCAGCGGCACGAGCGGCGGCCTGCTCTTGGCGATGATGGCGGTCGTGAACCCCGGCGACGAAGTGATTGTGCCGGACCCGTACTTCGTCGCGTACCCACACCTCGTCACGCTCGCCGGCGGCACGTCGGTGTATGTGGGCACGTACCCGAACTTCCAGATCGACCCGGCGAAGATCGAGGCGGCCATCACGCCGCGGACGAAGGTGATTCTGCTCTGCTCGCCGTCCAACCCGACCGGGGCGACGGTACCGGTCGCGGTGCAGAAGCAACTCGCCGAGATCGCCGCCCGGCACAACGTGCTGCTTCTTAGTGACGAGATTTACAAGGCGTTCCACTACGACACGACACCCCGTAGCCCGGCCGAGTTCGATTCGAACGTGCTGGTGATTGAGGGCTTCGGCAAGACCTACGGCATGACGGGGTGGCGGCTCGGCTACGCGCACGGCCCGAAGGCGATCATCGACGAAATGATGAAGCTCCAGCAGTTCACGTTCGTCTGTGCCCCGAGCGTGGTGCAGTACGCCGGCCTCGCGGCGATGGACTTTGACGTGAGCGGCATCGTCGCCGACTACAAGCGGAAGCGCGACCGTTTGTGTGCGGGCCTACGGGACCGCTTCGAGTTCGACGTGCCGGGCGGGGCGTTCTACCTCTTTGCGAAAACGCCCTGGGGCACGGGCACAGAGTTCGTGACGGAGGCGGTGAAGAATTCACTGCTCGTCATCCCCGGCGGCGTGTTTAGCCGCAAGGACACGCACTTCCGCATCAGCTACGCGGCAAAGGACGAAACGCTCGACCGCGGAATCGAAGTGCTGAACCGGCTGTCAAAGGGCTGAACATAAAGCTCAGCAGCCGCCCGGGCATGATGTCACGACCGGAGCCGCCGAACCAGCGAAAAGCGCTAATGAGCCGGCGGTCTGCTGCAGCGCCGGGTTCGGCCCGACCTCAGCGGAACAGGTCCTTTACGGCTGTCGGCAGCTGCTCCTCCGACACCCACCCCGCCTTCTGGACCGCCTCGACATCACCGCCCGCCATCAGCCGTAGCAGTCGCACGACCTCCGCCTTCCGGGCGGCTCGGCGGTATACCGCCGCGATACGCTTCCGCCTGCGGCCGGCAGCTCCCCCGGGGCTCTGCCCCAGACGCAGCACTCCGCTGACGTGGGCCGCGACGTACCAGTCGCCGTGATGGACCGACACCTCGGCATACTCCCGGTCGGCCGGGTCCTCCCCGAGTTGTTCCAACAAGTCCGCTACGACCGAGTCGATGTCCGCGTCGTCCCCGTACCGGGCCTGGGCGCCCAAGCGTTCGTAGACGTAGAACGCCACGGTCGCTCCTTCCGGGGCCGAACGACCCAGCTCAGCAGCCGGGGCCGCTCGGGGAGCTTTGAATCCCGGAACCGCTACATGCGGCCCCGGTCTGCTACAGCGCCTGGTTCGGCGTCTGCGGCACACCCAGCCGAGTACGCCTCCAACTCGCCAGCGAACTGCCGGCTCACGGTGGCCCCGGCCCCCGACCCCAACTCCACCCGGCCGCCCGTCGTGGCCACCAACTGCCGCAGCAACTCGAACAAGGCGAGCAACTGCGGCCGGCCCCACTCCGGACCCATGCGGTAGTCGAGGGTCACCTCGTCAGGCCACACGAACACGCCCAAGTCCGGCAGAACAACACCGGCGAACTCCAAGCCTGGGGCAAGCACGTGGACCGCTTCGGCCACCCTGCGGGCCACCAGCCGGGCCGCGTCCGGGTAGTCGGCCACCCGCTCGTCCCGCTCCAGCCCAGTGTGCCAGAAGTGGGCGTCTGGGGTGACGGGCGAGCGAGCGCGGATGAACTCGAACGCGGCCACCACCCCCGACTCGTCCAACCCCGCCAGCCGAATGTCGTACAGCCCGCCGTCGTCGGTCTCGAAGAGCCAGTGGAGCCGCTCCCACGCATCCATCCGGCACCCTCCGCCGGCTCGGGGCTTCTGCCGCCGAACTTGTAATTCTCTCACACGTTGTTGGAGTATACTTACGAACGAAACGGCCTGTCCAATACTTTTCGCCATGCTTTCTCCGCCGTTCCTACCGGTGCCAGGCCGTAACACACTTGCCAATGGACGCGCCGCGCGACATAACGCGATTACGCCCGCGCCGCGCGACATAACACATCAACGGGAGGATGGTCGTGAAACTCCTGGACCAAGTCCGCGCCAAACTCCGCCTCCTGCACTACGCCTGGGGCACCGCGCAAAGTTCCACTCGCTGGATCGAACGGTACATCCGCTTCCACAAGCGGGGGAACGTGTGGCGGCACCCGGCCGACCTGAGCGCGACCGCCGTGAAAGAGTTTTTGATGCACCTCGCCCGCGACCGGCAAGTCTCTGCGAGCACCCAAGAACCAAGCCCTCGAAAGTAGGTTGTCACACCTTTCGGCACCGTTTCGCCACGCACCGGCTCGAAGCCGGGGCCGACATCCGCACCCTGCAAGAACTGCTCGGCCACGCCGACGTGAGCACGACCATGATCTACACCCACGTCCTCGCCCGCGGGGCGGCCGGGGTCCGCAGCCCGCTCGACGCTCTCGTGTAACGCGCCGTCAACTCTTCGGATTGACGCCCTTCCCGGCCGGCTGGCAGAATAGAATATCCGCAGACCCACCGGCACGATAGCCGACCCAACTCCGAAAGGATCGTGACAACTCATGAGGCACTTCCTCCTCAGTGCGGTGTTGGCCGCGGCGCTGGTCGCGCCGGCCGCCCGTGCCGCCGACGAACCGCCACCCAAGCCGAGCCAGGGCCGCTACGCCGTCCTCATCGGCGTCGGCGAGTTCGACGACAAGGCCATCCAGCCCCGGCCGACGGCGGACGCCGACGCGAAGTCGATGTACGACCTGCTCGCCGACGCGAAGACCGTTGGCATCCCGGAAGACCGGATCGCTCTGCTGACGTCCACGCCGGACGACAAGCGGCACGGGCGGAAGGCGACGAAGGAGAACATCCTCCGCGCGCTGCACGAGGGCGTCGAGAAGACGGGCAAGGACGACCTCCTGTTCGTCTGCTTCTTCGGCCGCGGCGCGCCGAACGGGTTCGACAAGGTGTCGTTCTTCGCCACCGAGAGCACCGTCGCCGACCGGAGCAAGAACGCCATCTCGGCGGAGGAAGTCTCCCACGAGATGAAGCTGGTCAAGTCGCAGCGGCTCTGCGTGCTGACCGACCTCGCGTTCAAGGGGTTCGACGCCGGCAAGGAAACCCTCGCCGAGCCGAACGCCAGCGCGATGGCCGCGGCCTTCCTCGGCGTGCTGGCCGAGGGCAAGGACGAGCCGAAGGACGACGACGCGCCGAAGCTCGGCGACAAGGTCGTGATCCTCTCGTACCTGCCCGGCAACGACCCGATCAACGTGGGCGACCACGGCCTCTTCGCCAAGACCGCGATGGAGGCAATGAAGGGGGCGGCCGACAAGGACGGGAACGAGGCGGACGGCGTCGTCACCATCGACGAGTTGACCGAGTACCTCGACAAAGAAGTCACCCAACAGGCCCAGAAACTCGGCAAGACGACCAGCGAGAAGGAAGCCACCCCGCAGGTCGTCGGCGTGGCCCGGTCGCACTTCGTGGTGAGCAATTCGCCGGCCTACCCGGAAGCGAAAAAGCGGATCGACGCCTTCGCCGCGCTCACCAAATCGGACCTGATTAACAAGGACGAAGCCGCCGAGGGGAAGAAGTACCTGGAGCGGATGCCGAAGCTCAAGACGCCGCAGGCGCTCCGCAAGACGTACCAGGAACTCGTCGACGGCAAGTTGAACATCGACGCCTTCCGGGCCGAACGGCAGAAGCTCCTCGACACGATGAAGTTGTCGCCCGCCAACGCGGAGAAGTTCGCGAAGGTCGTCTTCGAAGGGGCCGAACGGTTCAACGAGCGGTACGTCAAGCCGATCGAGACGGGGACGTTGACCGCCGGGTGCGTGAAGGGCCTGTACCGCCGCCTGGACGAGCCGATGCCGGCCGCCGTTGAGGCCAAGATCAAGGAGCCGAAGGGGCTGACGGAAGCCCAACAGGTGGACCTGCTGAAAGAAGTCCGCCTCGGCCTCGGCAAGCGCGAAGACCTGGACGACGGCAAGGACATGGACCTGGCCCTGGGCATGATGGCGTACAGCATCGAAGACCCGTACACGGTCTACGTGGACCGGGAGACGATGCGGAAGGAAGAGAGCCGGTGGAAGTCGGCGTACAGCGGCATCGGCGTTCACATCCGCCGCGACCTGGCCCGCGACGGCTTGCTGGTCGTCTCGCCGATCAAGGGCAGCCCGGCGTACAAGGCCGGGATGCGGGCCGGCGACCTGATTACCGAAGTCCGCCGCGAACTGGACTCCGACGGCAAGGCGCTCGCCCCGGACGCCCCGAAGGTCATCTCGCTGAAGGGCATGAAGACCGACAAGGCCATCGAGATCATCCTCGGCAAGCCCGGCACGCCGATCACCGTCGTCGTCGAGCGCGAGGGGGAGAAGGAGCCGATGGTCCTCGACCTGCAACGCGCCCGCGTCAGCCTGGAGACCGTGCTGGGCGTGAAGCGCGACGACAAGGACAACTGGAACTACTACCTCGACGACACGAACAAGATCGCCTACGTCCACCTCACGCAGTTCGGGCCGATGACCGCGCCCGAGTTGCTGCAAGTCGTGACCAAGCTCAGCAAGGACGGGATGAAGGGGATGATCCTCGACCTGCGGACGAACCCTGGCGGCACCCTCGGCGGCGCGCTCGCCGTGTCCGACATGTTCCTGGAAAGCGGGTTGCTCCTCAAGATCAAGCCGCGGCCGGGTGGCAAGGTCGAAGAGTACCGCGACGGCCAAAGCCCGAACATGAACTTCAACCGCTCGAAGTTCCCGATGGTGGTGATGGTCAACGGCACCAGCGCCAGCGCCTCGGAGATCGTCTCCCAGACGCTGCAAGACTACAACCGGGCGGTCGTCGTCGGCGAGCGGTCCTACGGCAAGGGGAGCGTACAAACCGTCGAAGACTTCAGCCCCACGGGCGGCACGTTCAAGATGACCATCGCCCGGTACTTCCCGCCGCTCGGCCGGAACATCGACAAGCGGAGCACCAGCGGCAAGCCCGAAGAAGAATGGGGCGTGGTGCCGAACAAGGGGTTTGAGATCAAACTCGACAAGCAGGAAGAGTATGCCGTCGCCGAGTTCCTGCACGACAAGGAACTTATCAAGCGGGCGGACGCTCCCAACAGCAAGCCCTTGAAGCCGTTCAAGGACAAGCAACTCGAAGCGGCCGTGGACTACCTCCTGAAGGAGAACAACGTCAAGGACGGCACGGCCAAGAAGGACGGTTGAGCCGGTTGCAACGACTGGCGAAAGCTCGTGCGTTGCGCCACTTCTACCCGCCGGGGATTCCCGGCGGGTTTTGTTTTTTCCGCGAGTGGCGTTGGTAATTTCTCGCGCGGAGGGAGAATTGATTGAAGTTCTTCATCCAACAGTCCGACGGCGACGAAAGGCGGGGGTCATGAAACGGATGTGGTGGGGCCTACTCGGCGTGGCAATCCTCGCGACGACGAGTGGTTGCCGTCACACGTGCGGCGAGAGCAAGTGCAAGCTCTTCAGCCGGGATACCTGCGACGCGCCCCCGGCGAGGCTAACGAGCGCCACGCGGGACAACGCCGCGTGCAGTTCGCCGACGACGCTCGGCTATCCGATGAGTAGCGGCCCGAGCTTCCCTTCGAGTGGCCCAGTTTACGGCCCGAGCTACCCGTCGAGTGGCCCGAGCTATCCGCTCCCGAGCAGCGGCATTCCGGCACCGGGTTCCAGTTCGATGCCGGATACGATTCCGCCACCGTTCGTCCCCGCGATGCCGATGGCCGTGCCGCCGTCTTCGACGAAGAACATCCTCCCGCCGCCATTGGCCCTGTCGCCGCCGACGAGTCCGGTCGGGTTTCCGCGATGACGAATTGAATCAAACGAAGACGCCCGGCCGATTTTGGCCGGGCGTCTTGCTTTTACTCCACCGTGACGCTCTTTGCGAGATTCCGCGGCTTGTCCACGTCGCAACCTCGCAGCACCGCGATCTCGTAGGCGAGCAACTGCAACGGGATGGCCGTCACGATCGGTTGCAGGTACTCCGGCACGTCCGGGACGGTAATCATGTCGTCGGCCACAGTCGCCACCTCGCGGTCGCCCTCACTGCACACCGCGATCACGGGGCCGCGGCGAGCCTTGATTTCCTGCATGTTCGACATCACCTTGTCGAAGACGTTGCCCCGCGGCACCAGGAACACGCTCGGCGTGTGGGGGTCCACCAGCGCGATCGGGCCGTGCTTCATCTCGGCGGCCGGGTACCCTTCCGCGTGGATGTAGCTGATCTCCTTCAACTTCAACGCCCCTTCCAGGGCCACCGGGTACAGGTATTGGCGGCCGAGGTAGAGGAAATTGTTGCACTCGGCGTAGCGGTTCGCGATCTTCTTCACCTGTTCGTGGCAGCCGAGGGCCTTGCGGATCGCGTCCGGCAGTGCTCGGAGTTCGTCGATGATGCGTTGGCCCTGCAAACTCGACAGGTGCCGCGTCCGGCCGAAGTAGAGGGCGAGCATCGTCAGCACGGTCGACTGACTGGTGAACGCCTTCGTGCTGGCGACGCCGATTTCCGGGCCAGCGTGCAGGTACACGCCGCCGTCCGCCTCGCGGGCGATGGTGCTGCCGACGGCGTTGCAGATGGCGAGCGCCGGGTGGCCCATCCGCTTGCCCTCCCGCATCGCGGCCAGCGTGTCGGCCGTCTCGCCCGACTGCGTGATGGCCACCAAAATCGTCCGCGGGTCCATCGGCGGGTTGCGGTAGCGGAACTCGCTCGCGTACTCGACTTCCACCGGCAGCCGGGCCAGCTCTTCGAACAGGTACTCGCCCACGAGTCCGGCGTGGTAGCTGGTGCCGCACGCGGTCATGACGACGCGATCGATGTTGCGGAGTTGCTTCGCGGTCAGGTTCAGGCCGCCGAAGTGGGCGGTGCTGTCGGAGTCGTCGAGCCGGCCGCGCATCGCATTCGCGACGGTTTCCGGCTGTTCGTAAATCTCCTTGAGCATGTGGTGCGGGTAGTCGCCCTTGTCCGACTCGCCTTCCCCGAGGAAGTGCCGGATGTCCTGCACGGCCGCGTCCACCGTGTCCAGGTCCTGGTTGCGAATGACCCAAGCGTCCTGGTCGATCTGGCAAATCTGCCGGTCGTTGAGATAGACGACCTTGTCCGCGAAGCCGGCCAGCGCGTTCGCGTCCGATGCGAGATAGTGACCGTCTTCGCCGATGCCGATGACGAGCGGGCTGCCGAGTCGCGCGCCCACGATCACGCCCGGTTCCGTCTTCGACACGGCGGCGAGGCCGTAGGTGCCCTTCACCTGCCCGAGTGCTTGCTTGACTGCGTCCATCAGGTCGCCCTGATAGCACCGGCCAATGAGGTGCGCCAACACCTCGGTGTCGGTGTCCGAGTGGAAGGTCACGCCCTCGGCTTGCAGCTTGTGCTTGAGCGAGAGGTAGTTTTCGATGACGCCGTTGTGGACGACGGCGACGGTGCCGGTGGCGTCGAAGTGCGGGTGGGCGTTCTGGTCGGTCGCGCCGCCGTGGGTTGCCCACCGCGTGTGGCTGATGCCGAAGGTGCCGGGGGCGGGGGCGGTGTGGACCGCTTTCGTCAGTTCCGCGATGCGGCCGGCCTTCTTCCGCAGGTGCAAGCTGCTGCCCGTGCCCGTGACCATGCCGGCGCTGTCGTAGCCGCGGTATTCGAGACGGCGAAGCCCTTCGAGCAGGATCGGCGAAGCCTCGCGCTGCCCGGTGAAGCCGATGATTCCACACATGATGATTCCCTCCCTGAGTGAGATCAACCTTTAGCCGGTAACGCCGCGTCGGCGGTCGCCGCGTCCTGCACGACGATGAACCCGCACGCGAGGTACAGCGGGCGGAGCGATTCCTTGCTCGTGAGCATCACGTAAGGGGCGCGGTGCAGGTAGGCGTGGTGCAGGGCCGTTTGTACGAGTTGCGTGGCGATGCCCTGCCCGCGGCTTTCCGGCTTCACGACGACGTAGTCGATCTGCCAGTTGACCGGCGCGGTCACGAGCAAGAACCCGTCGGCGTTCCCGTCCGCGTCCCGGTGAACGGCGACGTACCGCACGCCAGGCCAGATCGCGAGGAACTTGCCGCGGGTGCGGAACTGGTTCGTCAGCAGCGCCCAGAGTTCCTTGCACGCCGGTTCGTCGGCGAGGAAGTCTTGCACCGGCAGGAACTCGCCGAGCTTCAGCCCGGTTTGTGGCTCGTGCGGTTTGTGGAAGTAGTGCAGTTCCGGTTCGAGCGTCATGCCTCACCTTCGTGGACCGGACGGGGGGCGTCAAAACAACGGGAGAGTCTAACGCAACGGGAATAGTGATGGGAAGGGCAAATGCGATTGGCTCAGCCTGCGGGATATCCCGCAGGCTGGGACTCGTGGCTAGAGCCGCGCTGCGGGCAGCTCGTTCGGCAGGGCGAGCATGGTCGATGCCTTCGACAGCAGGCCGTACTTCTTCATCTTCTTGTACAGCGTCACCCGGCTCACGCCGAGGAACTGTGCGGCCCGCGTGCGACTGAACGCGGCCTTCTCCAGCGCCCGGATGATGACCGTCCGCTCGGTCGTCTCGCGGTTCTGGGCCAGCGAGTTGTGCGCGACGCCCGAGAGCGTGTCGCCGTTCCCGCCGGGCGATTGCCGCACGACCGGCGACAGGTGCGAGGCGTGCAGCTCCGGCCCGGTACAGCCGAGGACGGCCTGCTGAATCACGTTCTCCAGTTGCCGGATATTGCCCGGCCACGGGAAGGCTTCGACCGCCCGCATCGCGTCGGGGTGGATGCCGACGATCTTCTTGCCGAACTTGGTGCTGTACTTGGCGACCATCCCGCGGACGAGCGGGGCGAGGTCTTGCGGCCGGTCCCGGAGCGGCGGGAGGTGGAAGGTGATGACGTGCAGCCGGTAGTACAGGTCGCGGCGGAACGCACCGCGTTCGACGGCGTCGGCGAGGTCCCAGTTGGTCGCGGCGATGATGCGGGCGTGGCAACGGTGCGTTTCGTGGCCGCCGATCGGTTCGAACTCGCCCGTCTCAATCACCCGCAACAGCGATGCTTGGTGTTCCAGGCCGACGGCTTCGATCTCGTCGAGCAAGAGCGTGCCGCGGCCGGCGGCGGCGAACTTACCGACCTTGTCCGCGTCGGCCCCGGCAAACGCCCCCTTCGCGTGGCCGAAGAATTCGCCGGCGATCTGCCCGCCGGGGTGAGAGCCGCACGCGACCACGAGGCACCGCTCGGCGTGGCGGTCGGAGCACTCGTGGATCAACTTCGCCAGGTGCGTCTTGCCGGTCCCGGTCTCGCCGTGGATCAGCACCGTCACGTCGTGGGCGGCGGCAATCTGCAACTGGTCCGCGAGGTGCGTGAGCGACGGCGTGAGTTCGCACAGTTTCCGCCGGATGCGCTCGGCCGGCGGCTCGTGGGCCAGGTCCGGGAACGGCACGCCCTCAGTCAGTGTGCGGCGGACCCACTGGTTCATTTCCTTGATGTTGTCCGGCCACGCCCACACGGATTCGGGCGGGAACTGCGACAGGTCGAGCCGCCGCAAGGCCGCGAACTCTTCCGCCTGAAGGACGCCGACCTTCGCGGGCCGCTGTTGCAACCGGAGCGACCGCACGGCCGACTCGATGCGGTCGGCGTCATCCGCGTCGGCGGCGAGGAACACGATCAGGCCGTCGGTTTCGGGCGTGACAAGGTGCGACAGGTCTTCGAACCGCACGACCGGGGCCGTGAGCAGGAAGGACTTGTGAACGTGCGTCTGGACGGATTGGCCGAAGCGGTGATCCGTGGCGACGAACAGCAACCGGCGGGCGAACGACATACGACCCAATCTCCCCTGAGCCTATAACCCCGTAGCCGAAATCGGAATGCGGGCGGCGGGCGACGGGATTCAAAAACCGCCAGGGGGTGCGGTCGGCGACCGTGTTACCGATCGGCAACACGGCACCGGCGATGAATCCAGTCGTTCAAATCTTTTAGGGCAACATCGCGGGGTGTGCAAACCGGCGTGGCGAAAATCGAAACAATCCGTAAAGTCACCCGAGTTTTCGCAGAATCTCTGCACGCCCGTCTGAGATTTCGCCCGCCGGTCGAAGCCGACACTGTCGGCGGATCGGACTCGCCCAGCAGTGTTGGCCTGGCCTACGTTGCGGGGCGAACCCAATTTTCCCGCGAACCACCTTCTTTCCTGCCCCTCCTATCTCCGTTACGTCCGCTTCTGACCGAGTTTTTCAACCAGGTAGGAGGACGCACCGGAGGGATTCACCATGAAGAAGATCGCAATGTTGGCAGTTGCCCTCGGCCTGGCCGTGGCCGGCGCACGGGCGACGATGGACGTCCCGCAGGTCGAAGCGTACCGCGAGGCCGCCTTGCGGGCCGTCGAGCGTGTGCAGTACGGCATCGAAGCGAACCCGGTCCCCATCGTGATCGCGCTCGGCACGTTCCTGCTGACGGTCGTGTACCACAAGGCGAAAGGGAAGTCGTTCCGGGAGTCGGTCGAAGTGGCCGCAACCCGCGTGACGATCTTGCCGGCCCCCGCGGCACAACTGCCGCCGGCCGCGCCGGAGAACGTCGTCCTGAAGCGAGCCCAGGCCCGCGCGACGCGGTCGCAGTTGCTGGCCGATCAGGTCGAAATTCGCACCCGGATCGCGAAGCTGCCGGAAGCCGTCGTGAAGGCCGAGAAGGATGCGTGCTACGCCGAGAAGGCGGTCGCTGACCTGAAGCGCATCCTCGGCGAGAAGCACAAGACGCGCAACACGGCCGTCGCGAAGCTCGAAGGCTTGCAGACGGAACTGGCGACCGGCGAGCGTGAGTTGGCCGAAATTGAAAGCGAATTGGAGAAGCTGGCGGTGGTCGCGTAAGTGAAAGAAGCCCCCGGACGACGTCCGGGGGCTTCTGCGTTTACTTCGCCCGCTTCGGGTAGTCGGGCCGCTTGATCTCCTTCTTCGGCTCATTCTTCAGGGCCTCCAGCGCCAGTTCGATCGCCTTCTCTAACTGTGGGTCTTTGCCGGCGATCAGGTCCTTCGGCAGCATGTCGATGTCGTAGTCCGGGGCGACGCCCTCGTTCTCGACGATCCAGCCTTCTTCCGGCGTCCAGATGGCGAAGTTCGGGGCCGTGACGGTGCCGCCGTCCATCAACACCGGGTAGCCGCTGATGCCGACGAGGCCGCCCCACGTCCGCTTGCCGACGACCGGCCCGAGTTTGAACTTCTTGAACATGTACGGCAGCATGTCACCGCCCGAACCCGCCCCCTCGTCGGCAATCATCACCTTCGGTCCGAACACCGCCGCACTCGGCGACCGCCACTCGCTACCGTATCGGGGTGCCCAATACGACGCGAACGGCCGGCGAAGCGTGTCGATGTAGTAGTCGGCGATCTGCCCGCCGCTGTTGAACCGCTCGTCGATGATGAGCGCGTCCTTGTCCACCTGCGGGTAGAAGTACCGCTTGAAGTACGCCACCCCCTGCCCCGCCGTGTCCGGCACGTAGACGTAGCCGACCTTGCCGTCGGTCGCCTTCGCGACTTTGCGGAGGTTTCCCTCGACCCACTCGCGGTTGCGGAGGGCCAACTCGTTCGACAGCGGTTCCACCGTGACCGTGCGGCTGTTCTTGCCGTCAGCGGTCGGGCCGACGGTCAGTTCGATCGACTTGCCGGCCGCGTTCTCGAACAGCGAATAAATCTCGGTCGGCGCTTTCAGGTCCACGCCGCGGACGGCGAGCAGGAAGTCGCCTTCCTTCACGTTCACGCCGGGGGCCGTCAACGGCGACCGCAGCTCCGACGTGTAGTTCAGCCCGCTGTAGATTTTCTTGAAGCGGTAGCGGCCGTCGGAGACTTCGTAGTCGGCCCCGAGCAACCCGCCGCCGACGGTTTTCTTCTCATTGACCCGCTCCCCTGGCGTCGTGTAACTGTGGCCGACGGCGAGTTCCGAGAGCATCCAGCGGATAACCTTGTACAGATCGCCGCCGTTGTTGACGTGTTCGAGGAACGGTTCGTACTTCTTCTCGACGGCTGGCCAGTCGGCCCCGTGCATATTCGGGTCGTAGAAGAAGTCGCGGTTGATCCGCCATGCTTCGTGGAAGATTTGTTTCCACTCGGCCCGCGGGTCGACCCGCACTTCGATGGCGTCCAGGTTCAACTTCCCGCCACCACCGCCGGTCGATTCAGCCGGGGCCGCCGCACCGCCACCACCGCGACGACTGCCGCCCAACGCCGGGGCCGCCGCGGGTGCCGCACCGCCACCGCCGGACGTGCTGGTGATGTACCAGTCGCCGCCCTGCGAGTAGAGCATCTTGCGGCCGTCGGGCGTCAGTTCGTAGCTGCCGACGCCGGCCTGCACGGTGCTGACCCGGCGGGCCTCCACGTCGAACTTCATCAGCGTACCGCCGCCACCTCCGCCTTCACCGCGACCGCCACCCTCGGGCCGCGACAGGACGAACACCTGGTTCGCCGCGCCCGCTTGCAGGCTGCCGTAACTGCCCGACGGCATCGGCAGGGCGATGATCCGCTGGTCAATCCCC
This sequence comes from Limnoglobus roseus, assembly GCF_008254045.1. Lineage (GTDB taxonomy): Bacteria > Planctomycetota > Planctomycetia > Gemmatales > Gemmataceae > Limnoglobus > Limnoglobus roseus. The sequence continues at coordinate 8,287,322 of NZ_CP042425.1, forward strand.
GCGAAGTCAATGCGGAACTGGTTCGCCGGCTTCGGCTCAGTCTTCTTCGGCTCCTCGTCCGGCTTCGGGGCGTCTTTCTTCGGCTCGTCCTTTTTGGGTTCGTCCTTCTTCTTCGGCTCCTCCTTCTTCTCGTCGTCGATCATGGGCCGGCGGGCGGGGTTGCCCGGCGTCATCGGCTGAATGCCCTTCTCCTCGTCGCTCTCGCGGAGGAACGGCGACGGCACGTCCTTTTGCAGCACCGCCATGTAGACGCTGAACCGCGGCGATCGCACGTCCGAGGCCGACTGCGAGAAGCCGTGCTTGCTCATCCCCGTGTCGCTCGACGACAGGAAGTAGAGGTACTTGCCGCCTGCGTCGAAGGCCGGGCTGACGGCCTCGTTCAAACCGTCGGTCACGGGGAACGACTTGTTCTGCTCCAGCGAGTAGACGTACACGCGGCCGACCTTCGCGGGCGTCTCCATCGAGTACGTCACCCACTTGTTGTCCGGCGACCACGACGAGTTCGACACGCCGCGGCCGAGGCCGTCCTGGGCCGACACGATCTTCGTGATCTTGCCACTCTCGACGTCCAGCCAGAACAGCGATTGCGAGTTATCGACGTACAGCAGCTTCTTCGAATCCCGCGACCAGGTCGTGCCGTAGTAGAAGCCGCCGCCGGTCATTTTGATCGTCTTCTTGTCGCCCTTGCCGGACTGCGGGGCGAGGACGAGGTGGTACTCGCCGCCCTCGTCGGAGAAGTACGCGATCGTCTTGCCGTCCGGCGACCAACTCGGCGACCGCTCGTGAACACCCGGCGTGCTGGTCAGGTAACGGGGGTCGCCCTTCTCGGCCGGCACGGTGACGATCTCGCCGCGGAACTCGATGACGGCCCGTGACCCGCTCGGCGACACGCTCGCGTCGCGGGCGTACTTCGCCCCCTTCACGAACCGCGTCCGCGCTTCCGGCGAATCGGTCGCGATGCTCACCTTCAACCGCGTCGGCGACGTTTCGCCCGGTTTCAGCAGGTGCAGGTAGCCTGCCTGTTCGAGAATCAGCCGATCGTCGCCGTGGTTGATATCGAGGACGGGGAAGTCCTTGAACTCGGTGACTTGCTTCACGTCCTCGGTCGCCGGCTTGTGACCGTTCGGCTTGAACGCGAAGACGTTATACTCGCCGGCCCGGTCTGACCGGAAGTAGATCGTGTCGCCCAGCCAGTTCGGGTCGAGGTCGTTGCACCGATCCTTCGGTTGCGGGATTTCGACCACGTCGTGCGTCGCCACGTCGTAGACCCAGATGCGGCTGTGGGTGCCGCCGCGGTAGTGCTTCCACTGCGGCGTGGCATCGCGGACCGGCGTGTACGCGATGTACTTGCCGTCCGGCGAATAACACGCCTCGAACCCCCACGGGATCGGCAGTTGCGTGGCCATCCCGCCGGCCAGCGGGAGTGTGAACAGTTGGCTGTGCCGGGTCGAGAAGACGTTGCGGTTCGACGAGAACAGGATCTCGCCCTTCGGCGTGAAGCCGCGAACGACATCGGCACTCGGGTGGTAGGTCAGCCGCGTCGGCGAGCCACCTTCGACGGGCAGCGTGTACACGTCGACGTTGCCGTCGTACTGACCGCTGAACGCGAGAATCGAGCCGTCCGGCGAGAAGACCGGGTACGACTCGACGCCGAGATCGGTCGTCAACCGCCTGGCGTTCTTGCCGTCGAGGTCGGCGGTCCACAGGTCTTCGCCGTAGACGAAGGCAATCTTCTTCGCACTAACGGCCGGCATCGACAGCAAGCGCGTGTCGTCCGAACTGCGTGCGGCCGCCGCCAGTCCGGCGGTGAGCAGCAGGGTGTAGAGCATCTTCACGGGTGCGGAACTCCGAGGCGACGGGAATGAATTCGGAGAGAGGGTGCGAGGAGATGATAGGCGCGAGTGGAGACTCTTCAACGAGGCCGCTGGGCGAACAAGGGCAGGAACTCCCCGCCCTTGCTCGCCCAGCGGCCTCGTTTCTATTTGTTGGTGATTCGACTGTCGTCGCGAATCGTCCACGCCTTCAGCGTCGCCTCGAAGCCGTTGCGTGTAACTTCGATCTCCGGCGTGCCGATCTTCGGCGGCTTCCAGCCTAACTCGGCGACGGTCTTCGCGAAGCGGTTGTTCTTCTTCTGGTAGTCCCGCTGGGCGTAGTACAACTCGTGCAGCACGTCCTTCACGCCCTGTGCCGGGTCGGGCGTGTATGCCACCTTGCCGCTCGTCTTCGTGCTGAACTGCACGTAACCCCAGCGTTCCGGGCGGTGCATGTCGATGACGCCTTGCGGCGACCAGACCCAGTTGTGTTCGGGCTTGCCTTTCACCTTCACGTACTTGCCGTTCTCGATTGTCGTGTCCCACTCGACGCGCGAGAAGTTGATCCTCCACTGGTCCCCGTCCTTCGGCGGTGTGGCGGCGTTGGACATCTCTTTCAACCCGTCCCACGGCCAGAAGATTTCGACCGACCAGCCCTTATCGGTGTCGGTCGAATCGTTGAGCGTGCCGTCAAGGGCGACGGCCGTCTTCAGGCCGATAATCTCCCATCCGTTGAGAGCCTTGCCGCCGTCCTTGTACGGCTTCGAGAGCAGCAAGTCCCACGTCGTATTCTTCGCGTTCAGTTCGAGTTCGCCGTAGAGGTGGTTGTCCCCGTCGGGATCGAGGAACACTTCGAAGTCCGGGTCTTGGAAGATGACCGCGTCGTGCTGTGTGAACGTCGCCCACAGGTGCGGCTCCTCCATCTCGGCAGCGATGTAAAGCCCCTTGTCATCCCAGAGCATCTTCATCCGCGTGCGGTACCGCGGCTTCGGCTTCTTCTCACCTTCGATGTCCCCGAAGTCCTCACTCCACGGCGCGGCCTTCCAGGCATCATCGTCGAGCTTGCCATCGATGACCGGCGACTTCTCGGCCTTGAGGCAGACATAGCCACGCGGCGCCGGGTGTTCGGCCGGGCCGTCGGCCGCGAGAAGTGGTAGGACAGCGATGATTAGAGCCAACGCAAGCCAGACGCGACTTAGCATGAGATAGTCCTTCATTCGGCGGCCAATTGGCGTTCGCAGCAATTGCAATTTTCAACAATCAGGATGTACGTGAGGTTGCACGCCTTGCATTTCCGGCGTGCCGCGCCGGCCGCGGAATCAACAAATTGCTTCGCCAACTCGCGGGTGGTCATCGCCTTCGCGAGTTTGTCAATGACTTGCTCAACAGCCGTTCCCGATTCAAGGTCTGAGCGAGCGGCGGTGACCGCGCGATAAGCCAGCGATGGCGGGTCACTGTTCACTGCGTCGGGATTGAATTGCAACTTGCAATGAAGGCACTCGACGTAATCTTTGATGCGTCGCGTCTCAAAGAGCGGGATAAAGAACAAGGTAAAGTAGCTCCCAATGCGCATCCGCTTGAACGCGCGCGTCGCGTTGCAATTCGGGCAATACAATTCGTCCCGCGACTGTTCAATGTTCCGCTCTCGTTCGCCAAGAATGATGAACATCAACTGCCTCCTTCCATCACTTCACCGCCAGGTCCACGCTCACCTCGGCCTCGAACATCAGTTTCGGGTCGCCGCGGCCGGCGAGCGTCTTCAACAGTATGCCGATGGTGCGGTCGGGTTTGCCCTCGAACAGCGTCTTACCGGCGTGCGTGATCGTCACCGGCTTCTCTAGGTCGGCCACGCGGTCGTCGAACCGCACGATCAGCTTGCCGACCTTCTCGGCCGTCACGATGTCTACCTTTTGCCCCTCGCGTTGCGCGACGACGAGCGTATCATTCTTCGCCTCGGCGTCCGGCACGGCCAGCCAGTACGAGCGGTCGTGCGGTGTGCCAGTCTGCTTCCACACGACACGGTCGGGCACCGGATTGCGACTGAACTTCGCCATCCACGGCAGGGCGACCTTGTCTTCCAGGTTCATCCAGTGCGGCTTCCCCTCGTGGACCTTCACGAAGTGTTGGTACCCCTTCGGGTCGTCCTTTTGCAACTTGTCCAACTTCTCGCCGTACTCCTTCGCGACCTCGTTCCGCTTATAGGCCGCGTCGTTGCCGCCGACTTGCAGGGCGAACGGCACGTTCCGCAGTGAGAGCAGCGACACGCCGTTCGGGTGCCCAGCCATCATCGCGGCAGCCGCCCAACTGTCGGCCATGCGTGGGCCGAGTTGGTACACGCCGTCGCCGCCGGCCGAGTAGCCCATCACGTAGACACGGTCCGGGTTCACGTCTTCCAGCACGATCAGGTCTTCGATGAGCTGCGTGAAGAGGCGGTCGATGTGGGCCTCGTGCCAGAGGTTCCAGGTGTTCGTCGGTGCCCGCGGGGCGAGGTAGATGCCCTCGTCGAGCGTGTACAGTTTCTTCTGGTTCTGCCACTGACTGTCGTTGACCTGTTTCGCAGCGTTGCCGCCGCCGTGCAGCGACAGCCAGAGACTACGGCCACCCTTCGGCTTCTCGCCGAACGTCTTGAAGTCGAACGGCATCTCCAACTTGCCGTCCTTCAGCACGCGGTCCTTGATCTCGGCGGCCCGGTCCTTTCGCACCGTGGCGGCGTGGTATTCCCAGATGAGCTTGCGGGCGGTCGCGGCATCGGCCTTCGTCAGCGGCACGTTAACAAAGGGTATCGGTTCGAGGTCGGCTGCGTTCGGGGTCAGCGCGGCTTCAAGGGCTTTGATGGCCTTGGCGGACTTGCCGGCGTCGGGCGGGGAAGCGGCAAGGGGAAGGGCGAGCAAGAGAAGTGCGAAAGTTGTACGCATGGCAAATCGTTCTGAAGGAAGGCGAGCGGCCCGGCGTGAGCGGGCCGTGTCTAAGCGTATCGAGACACGGCCCGCTCACGCCGGGCCGCTCGCCGTTGCGCTTACTTCGAGTTCAACTCCACTACGACAGCTTGCGATTCACCGGCCTTACCTGTCGTGATCCTCTTCGTTACGTCGCCGACTGTCACCGTGTACTCGGTCGCCGGCAGTAGGTCGAACTCGAGGGTGTCGTTCAAGTCGGCCGACTCGCTCCGGGACTTGCCTTCGAACTTCGCCTTTCCGCCGCTCACCGTCACGGCCGCCGCGACCCGCTTCTTGTCGGCGGTTAACACGCGAATGGACACGCGGACGGTGTCGGCCTTCTTCGCGGTCGTCTTAGCGTAGCGGTCGGTGACGTTCTCGCCGGGCACGTTCTTGTTGTCGCGTGCCCACACGAGAGGGAAGTGCTGATCGGTCTTACGAAAGCTCGCGGCGTAGATGGCGTGTTCGGGATTGTCCTTCTGCGCCTTGGCCGCGTCGCCGACGAACCAGCCGCGGTCGAGGCCGAGCGGGTCGGGTTCGCACGCCCCGGTGAAGTGCCAGTCCTTGTCCCAGACTTCGAGCCAGGTGTGATTGCCGCGCTTGTCGGACCAGTTCGGCGTGCCAACCAACCGTGTCGGCACACCCACCGCCCGGCAGGCGTCGCTGAGGACAATCGACAGGCCGGTACAGGAGGCCGTGCCCTGGGCGATCGATTCCTTCGGGCTGAAGTTCGGGGCCTTTCGCTGCGGGGCGTACTTCAGTGCCAGCTTCGGATACAGTTCCTTGTTCAGCTTCATCGCCACTTCGGTCGGCGTCTTGCAATCCTTGACGATTGGCCGACACAGGTCGGAGAATTCTTGCCGCCACGGGTCTCGCTTCTCGTCGATGTTCGCGTAGGGCAGCAGGTTGTTGAAGAACACATCCTCGTGAATGTCCTTGCCCCACGGCACGTCCTGCTTGGCCTTGTACGCCAAGGCGTGGTTCGCCTTCAGGAAGTCCGCGGTTAGCGTCGTCAGGTCGCGGTCGGGCATGTTGGCGACGAGGAACTCCATTCCCTTCCGCTGCTCTTTCGGCACGCCGTCGAGGGCCGCTTCGAGTTGCGGGCGGTTGTCCTTCGCCTTCGCGAGAGCCTTCTCGACTTCGGCTGGCCGATCGGCAGTAAAAGCGGTTGAGTGCGTGAAGAGACTCACGACAAGAAGTGCGATCCAAGAGCGCATGATGCTGTTCTCCACCGGAGAGGTGGAGAACAGCATACCGGGGCGACGACTATTCCGCCACGGCGTGCGCCGGTTCTTGCGGCGCGACGCTCAAGGCCACTTCCTCGGCGTGCTTCTTCTCTTCCTCGTTCTTCGGCTTCGACGGGCCGTTGATGAGTTCGATCAGCGTCTGAATCGCCACGTAGAACGCCGGCACGAAGAACACGGCCAGCACCGTTGAGGAAATCATGCCGCCGAACACGGCCGTGCCGAGTGACCGCCGACTCGCCGCCCCCGCCCCCGTCGCGAACACCAGCGGGACCACCCCGAGGATGAACGCGATCGAAGTCATCAAGATCGGCCGGAACCGCATCCGCGCGGCCGTCGTCGCGGCCTCGCGGATCGACCTCCCGGCCATCCGCAATTCGCGGGCGAACTCGACGATCAGGATCGCATTCTTCGACGCCAGAGCGATGATGAGGACCACGCCGATCTGCGTGTAGATGTTATTGTCCAGGCCGCGGATCTTCACCCCGGCGACGACGCCGAAGATACCGAGCGGCACGACCAAGATCACGGCCAGCGGCAACAACCAACTTTCGTACTGGGCAGCCAGCACGAGGTACACGAGGAACACGGCCAGGCCAAAGACCACCACCGACTCGCTCAGGGTGAATTGGTAGCCGAGGATTTCGTGCGGTTGTGGGGCCAGCCGCTTCTCCTGGTGGGCGATCGACGTCCACTCGTAGCCCATCGTCTGCGGGAGGACCTGGCCGGCCGTCCGCTCCATCACGTCGAGAGCTTGCCCGGAGCTGAAACCGGGGGCCGTCCCACCGCTGATCGTGGCCGACGGGTACAGGTTGTACCGCATGATCGACTGCGGGCCAACGCGGACTTCGGCCGTCAACAGCGTCGCCAACGGCACGCGGTCGCCCCTCTGATTGCGGACTTCCAGACGGCGGAGCAACCGAGTGTCGCCGCGGAAGAAGGCGTCGGCCTGGACGCGGACCTGATACGTGCGGTCGAAGACGTTGAAGTCGTTCACATAGATCGAACCGAGGTTTGCTTGAAGCGCGGCGAACACATCGCTCAACAGTACACCCATCTTCTCGGCCTTCACCCGGTCGATGTCGAGGTAAATCTGCGGCACGCCGGCCCGGAAGGTGCTCCGGATGGCCGGGGGTGGAAGGATCTCGGGGTTCTTGATCGCCTCGGTGATGATCGCCTGCGTCCGTTCTTGCAGCGTGTCCGAGCCGACGCCGCCCTTGTCCTCGATCTTCATCTCGAACCCGCCGGAGAAGCCAAGGCCCATGATCGACGGCGGGATGATCACGAAGATGTTCGCCTCTTTGAACCCGAACAGTTCGCCCTGGATGGCGTTCTTGAGCGCCGTCTGCGACTCCTCCGGCTTCGTCCGCTGCGACCAGTCGGTCCAGGCGATGAACGCGGTCGCACCGTTCGGGGCCGCGGTGCCGTCGAGTAGCGACAGGCCGCCGAGTACGAACCAGTTCTCGACCATGCCCCGTTCCTTGTACCGGGCCAGCACCTCGTTCAGCTTGTCGGCCACTTCCCGCGTTCGTTCCAGCGAGGCCGAGTCCGGCAATTGCACGGCGACGATGACGTAACCCTGGTCTTCCTCGGGCAAAAAGCCAGTCGGAATGGCCCGGTACCAGTTCGTAGTGAGCACGCCCACCCCGACGAACAGCACGAGTACGAGCCACCAGACCTTCACCAACTGACGGACGAACCAGTCGTACAGCCTCTCGACGGGCTTGTAGAAGAAGTCGAAGATCTTCGTGAAGAAGTTTTTGCCGGCGTGCGGTCGCAGATAGGCGGCGCACTGGGCTGGCTTAAGCGTGAGGGCGTTCACGGCGCTGATGACGGCCGTGGCCGCGATCGTCAGGGCGAACTGCCGGTACATTTGCCCCGTGATGCCGCCGAGGAAGGCGGTCGGGATGAACACGGCCAATAGCACGAAAGTAATGGCAATGACCGGCCCAGTGACCTCGTTCATCGCCTTGATCGTCGCATTCCGCGGCGATTCGCCGTTCTCGATGTGGTGGGCGGCGTTCTCGACGATCACGATGGCGTCGTCCACGACGATGCCGATGGCCAGGATGAGGCCGAACAGCGTTAACAGGTTGATCGAGAACCCGAACAAGTACATGAACGCGAACGCGCCGATGATCGTGACCGGGACCGTGGTCGCGGGCACGAGCAGTGCCCGCCAACTTTGCAGGAAGATCAGGATGACGATGAGGACCAGCCCGCCGGCTTCGAGGATCGTCGAGTAGACGTTCGTGATGGCCGAGTCCACGAACTTCGTGGTGTTGAACGGGATCGTGTACTCCATCCCCTTCGGCAGCGTCGGCCCGATGTCCTCCAACATCGTTTTCTCGACCCGCTTGGCCACGTCGAGCGCGTTCGAGCCGGGGAGTTGGTAGACGAGCAGGTTGGCGGCCGCCATGCCGGACCGCGTCTCGAACGAATCGTAAGTCTGGGCACCGAGTTCCACACGGGCGACGTCCCGAAGGTAAACGATCTGCCCCCCGGCCCCCGACTTCACCACGATCTCCTCGAACTGCCGCACGTCGGTCAGGCGGCCGAGGGTGGTCACGGTGAGTTGAAACGCCTGCCCGTTGCCGACCGGCGGCTGGCCGATTTGGCCGGTCGCGGCCTGCACGTTCTGGCGGGCGAGCGCGGCTTCGACGTCCTTCGTTGTCAGTCCCCGGGCGGCCATCTTGTCCGGGTCGATCCAGACCCGCATCGAGTAGTTACCGGCCCCCTTGACCGTCACCTCCCCGACGCCGGCGACGCGGCTGAGTTGGTCCCGGAGTTGAAGCGTGGCGAAATTCGACAGGAAGATCGGGGGGAACGTCTTATCCTGCGACGTGAGCGAAATCACGAGCAGGATGTTCGACGACTGTTTCTTGACCGTCACACCCTGCTGCCGGACTTCGGCCGGCAGGCGCGGCTGGGCGACCGCCAGCCGGTTCTGCACGAGAACCTGGGCGGTGTCGAGGTTCGTGCCGATCTCGAAAGTGATCGTCAGTTGGTACGACCCGTCGGCCGAACTCGTCGAGGACATGTACATCATGTTCTCGACGCCGTTGACCTCCTGCTCGAGCGGGGCGGCGACGGTGTCGGCGACGATTTTCGCGTTCGCGCCGGGGTAGCTCGTCGTGACGATGACCGTCGGCGGCGTGATCGACGGGTACTGCTCGATCGGTAGCCGCTGGAGGGCGACGACGCCGAAGAGCATGGTGAGGATCGCGAGGACGTTCGCAAAAATCGGGCGGTCGATGAAGAAACGAGAGATCATAAGGTCCGAGCCGAGGTTGAGGGGGCGGTTCCAGGGGCGGTGGCACTACTTCGCGGGCGGCGGCGGTTGGAGCGCCCACAACTCAGGCTTAACTTCCATCCCCGGACGGACGATCTTCTGAAGGCCGTTCACCACGATGCGGTCCCCCGCTGCCAGCCCCGTCTCGATCGCCACGACCGCGAGGGCCGACTTGGGGGGCAACGGCTTCCCGACCGACCCGTCAAGCATCTTCTGCTCGGCCGGCGGGTTGAGCATCCACGGCGGAGTTGGCGCGACTCCCGCCGGGGCAACCTTCCACACGACCTGCGGCTGCACGGTCACGATCCGCTTCTGGGCGATGCCGTTTTCACCAATGACGAAGACGTAACGGCCCTCCTGCCCAGTCATCAAGGCGTCCTCCGGGATGACGGGCATCACGCGCGGCGAGCCGACGGGGACGCGAACCTTGGAGTACAGGCCGGGGTAGAGGAGGCGGGACCTGCCGTTGCCGGCGAGCGGGTTCTTGAGGCGGCCGCGGATTCGGACCGTGCCGGTGCCGGTGTCCACCCGGTTCTCGCGGAAGTCAATCATGCCGGAATACGGGTAGCCGAGGTCGTTCGCAACGCCGACTTCCATTGCGGCCTGGACCGCGTCCGCCGTCGCCGATGCGTTTTGAGCGGAACGGAGGTACTCGACCAGGTCGCGCTCGGCCGCGTCAAAGTACACGTAGAGTTCGTCCATCCGCACGATGGTCGTCAACAGCGTCGTTTCGCTCTGACCGACGAGGTTGCCTTGCGTCACGAGCGTGCGGTTAATCAGCCCGCCGATCGGGGCCTTGATCTGGGTGTACTCGAGTTCGAGTTTCGCCGTGCGGAGGGCGGCTTCGCCGGCCTGCTCGTTGGCCAGGGCCGTCTGTAACTGCGCCTGGTTCGCGGCGAGGGTGGCGACGGCCTTGTCCTTATCGGTCTGGGCACTGGCGTTGCCGAGATCGGTCTGCCGCTTGAGTTCCGTCTCGGCCAGTTTGATCTGGGCCTTCGCGTTGGCGATGTCGGCCACGGCTCGGGCGATGTCGGCCTGAGCCTTCGCGACGCCAGCCTCGTACTCCCGCGGGTCGATGGAATACAGGGCCGCCCCCTTCTCCACCTCAAGGCCTTCCTTGAAGTGAATTTTATCCAGGTAGCCCTTCACGCGGGCCTTCACTTGCACCATCTCTACGGCGTCGAGGTAGCCGTTGTACTCGAAGTAATTCTGGACCGAGTACATGGCCGGTTGAAGGACCGATACGGCCGGCGGCGGCGGGGCCTGCGGTGCGGCCTTTTGCCCCTGGCAACCAAAGGTCAGAGCAATCAGCGAAACAAGGCCGACCCGGCTCCACGGTCGGAATCGGGACTGCGAATGGGCGGATGGATACGTGCGCATGAAAAGCAATACCCTGGAACTCCGCCCGACTTACAGGCAGGCGACTGCGGTCATGATACGTCTCGGCTCGACGCCGGAATACCTTACCCAACCCTGGCGGCGTCAGTCCAGGCGATCCGACGTGTGTCGAGCTTCGACCGCGGCGAGTAACTTTGACGCAAGTTCTGATCGGGTAACGCGATGGTACGTTTCACCGGCCCCGAGGTACGCCCAGTCTTTCATCCCGTCGAGGGTGTTCGCCACCATCAGGTCGGCCCCGGAGTGGGTGCGCGACCGCTCGGCGATGTCGAGCAACTCGGCCTCCGTCACACCGACTTCGAGTTTGAACTTCACGAGGGTACCGGCGAAGTGCCAGACGGTGCGGACCTTGTCGATCAGCTTCGGGGCGGGCGTCAGTCTCAACCACAGGTCGGCGTGGTGGCCCTTCACCTTGCCGGCCGACACGTCTACGAACGCCTCCCCTTTCTTCGCGAAGGTGCCGACGACGTGGTAGTCGTTCACCGCCGCGGCATGGACGATGGCGTCGAACCCGCCGCCGGGAATCGCACCGGCCATCAGCGATTCGAGGTCTTCGAACGTGCGGTAAGACTGAACGCAGAGGGCGTGCCCGGCTTCGACCACATCGGGGTGCGACGTGAACAGCGTGACGGCGTGGCCGTACTCGGCGGCCTTCGTCGCAATGGTCGCACCGGTGCGACCGCTGAAGATGTTGGTGATGCACCGCACGCGGTCGATCGGCGTCTGAGTGTTGCCGGCCGTGACTAAGATGTTCATGCGGATCACGATACCCCGGCCCGCGAGATCGGGCCAGACGTTCCGGGTGCAAGGCCGATGTCAACGAATCGCGTCGCGGTGGTCACGGGCAGCGGCAAAAAGCGGGTCGGGGCGGTCGTCGCCGAGGCGCTGGCCGCCCGCGGGTACGATATCGCCGTGCACTACCGCAGTTCCGCGGCGGAAGCGGAAGAAACAGCCACGTCCCTCCGCCGGCACGGGGTCGCGGTGCAGACCTTCCCGGCGGACCTGCAAGACGAAGGGACGGTGCGTGGCCTGGTGGACGCCGTCTTGCACCAGCTCGGCCGCATCGACGTGCTGGTGAACTGCGCCGCCATCTGGGAGCGCAAGCCGCTCGAAGAGGTGACGGCCGAGGACGTCCGCCGGCACTTCGACACGAACGCCCTCGGCACGTTCCTGATGTGCCAGCACGTCGGCCTCGCAATGGTGAAGCAACCGATCGGCGGCGTGATCGTGAACGTCGGCGACTGGGCCGAGGTGCGGCCGTACCTCGGCTACGCCGCGTACTTCCCGAGCAAGGGAGCGGTGTCCGCGATCACCCGCAGTCTCGCCGTGGAGTTGGGGACGCGGAACCCGAAGGTGCGTGTGAACGCCGTGCTGCCGGGGCCGGTGATGTTGCCGCCGGACATGCCCGCGGACGAACGGCGGCAAGTGATCGACGCCACGCTGGTCAAGCGCGAGGGCACGCCGCAACACGTCGCGCAGGCGGTGCTGTCGCTGGTCGAGAACGACTTCCTGACCGGCGTGCTGCTGCCGGTGGACGGCGGGCGAACGGTGTTCGCGGGTGACGGCGACAGTCCGGCTTGACCCGTCGACGGTCGAAGTTATAACCCCACACCATGAACCGATCCTCTTCGTGGGCCGTCGCGATCCTACTCCTCGCTGGGCTGCCAGCTCTGGCGGAACCGCCCGCGGTGAAGGCCGTTCTGCTCGACGACCTGAGCATCCTGGAAGGAACGGTCCAGGAATTCGACGGCGGGTTCGTGCGCGTCACGCCGGCTACCGGGGCGGCGAAGGTTCTCTCGGGCAAGTCCATCACCTACGTCGGCGATTCCCGTGACAAGGTCTACGACTTCGTCGCGAGCAAGGCCAACATCGGCACGGCCGACGGTTCCCTGAAGCTCGCCGGCTGGTGCGAGAAGGTCGGCATGACCGATCGGGCGTTGAGCCACGCGCGAGCGGCGGCCGCATTAGCCCCGACCGACTCGATTGTGCGTGAGGCGGTCGTGAAGTTGGAGAAAGCGGTCGCGGCCAAGCCACGCACCGACCCGGCCGTGAAGCCTGCCGCCGCGACAGCACCGACGACGGAGAAAGGCCCGCCGCAAGTTGCGGAGTTGCCCGCCGACGCGGGGATCGTGTTCGCGTCGAAGGTGCAGCCCGTCTTGTTGAACCAGTGTGCCAACTGTCACGCGCAGAAGGGTCACACCGGGGCGTTCAAGCTCACCCGCATCGCGGAGGGCTACACGAACCCGGAAGCGACGGCGGCCAACCTGAAGGCGACCGCGGGACAACTAAACCGCGACAACCCGACGACCAGTCCGCTGCTCACCTACTCGCTGACGACCCACGGCGGGCAGAAGTTGGCGGCCTTCGGCGACCGCCAGCGGCCGGCGTTCCAACACCTCGAAACCTGGGTGCTGGCGGTGCTGCCGAAGGCGACGGGCAAAGGGTTCGCCGGCAACTGGGCACCCAAGGCGGCCGCAGTTCCGGAAGCAGAACCCGTGAGCCTGCCCGGTGCTATCGTCGGCACGTCGGCGCAGCCGGTGGTGGCGAAGCCGTTTGCCCCGCCCGCCCCGGTCGCGGTGCCGCCCGCAGCGGTGCCGCCGAAGAGTAATTCGCGCGACCCGTTCGACCCCGGCCGCTTCAACAGCCTGCCGAAGAAGGCCGAAAAGTGACGAAAGCCCGCCGGTCGCGGCACCGTGGGAATCGGCTTCTTGTATGATGCGGGTATGAGCTTCCTCGACCGCTTCGCCGCCGCCGCGACCCCACCGAATCCCGCCTCGCTGCAACTCCTCTTCGCCGCCGACCTGCTGGACCTCACCGCCGAGGCACTGACGGCCGCGGTTCGCGATTACCACCCGAGCCTGTCCGCCGCGACCATCGATCTCGTTCCGGCCGGCGAACTGCCGGCCGCCGCCACAGGTATCACGCCCGACGGCCCGCCGCCGCTGTTGCTAGGCCTCGCCGCGTGGGGCGAGCACGTCGTGAAGATCGTGGCGTTCGATTCACCGATGCCGCCGAACGCGGTCGAGAGCAGCCTCCGCCCGGCCCTGCTGCCGCCGGAGTTCAAGGAGCAAGTTCGCCGGCACCGCGCCCACGCCCTGCTCTACTACGCCGGCCGGCACGCCGAACCGTTGGAGCAACTCGTCGCCGTTAGTTGCGTGGCCGGGGCGATGGCGCACCTCGGCACGATCGCCACACTGAACGAGGAAGCCCGTGCGGCCGTTGCCAGCTTCGCGCTGCTGCCCGACGACGACGGCGAGGACATGCTCGCGAGCCTCCGCGGGCTGCCGATCCCGTTCCTCTTCGGCGGCTTCGTGAAGATGGAACTGACCGACGTGCCCGGCGTCTGGCTGCGCACCTTCGCCTGTCAGCGACTCGGGTTGCCGAACCTGGCGTACCACTCGCCGGGCCACGCGGACGGCGAGCGGGTGTTCCATCTCTTCAGCGGCATCCTCGGCTACCTCCGCGAAACCGGCCTCGCCTTCGAACCGGGGGAGTTGGTCCGCGTCGATGAAGCCACGTCGATCCGCGTGCGCGAGCCGGAACCGAAGGAATGGTGGCTCGACAGTGACGGCCCGCTCTGGGTGCTCGAACCGGCGGAGGCATCATGACCCGTCTCGCGTCCTTGTTCTTGCTCGCCGTCACGGCGGCCCCCTCGTTCGCAGGGCTGTACTACTCCGGCGAGGTCACGAACCCGCTGCCGGCGAAGTGGCGGGGGTTTCTGATGGACCATCGGATGCTCCGGGCGCTGACATCGCCGAAGGCCGTCACGCCGATTCACGACGGCTACGCGGCCGCGCTCACCGAACTGGAAAGTGCGGCCGCTTCGCGGATGCTGACCGCCGACGAGACGGCCGACCGCGGGGCGTTGCTCGTCCGCTTCGGCAAGGCCGAGAAGGCGGTCGAGGTGCTACGGCCGGCCGTTCGCGACAACCCGAAGCACTTCCGCCTCGCGGCCAACCTCGGCACCGCCTGGCAACTCGCCGGCGATCTCGCACAAGCGGAGGCCGCTCTGACGGAGGCCGTGATGCTCGCCCCGCCCGCGACGAAGGCCGCGGAGGAAGCGCACCTGAAACTCGTTCGCCTGCGCCGCAAGGAGGGGAAGAATCCTGCCGACGCCCCGGACGTGATCTTCGCGAAGGACGCGAACGCCGCCGTTGTGCAACAACTCGCGCTCTGGCTGCCGGGCGACGGCCGGTTGCTCTGGCAACTCGCGGAGATCGCGCACGCGGCCGGCGACGTGCGGACGGCCGCGAGCATTCTCGACGGCTGCGTCACCGAGTTCGGCATGAAGTCCGAGAGTCTTCGCAAAAAGCGGCAGCAGTGGCGGGCCGTCGTTGAGGAACTCGACAAGCGCGAGCACGTTTCCGCCGATCGCGGCACGCTCGCGTTTCGGTCCGCCAGGCCACTGGCCCGCACCTTCGACGAGAGCAAACTGCCGCCGATCAACCCCGACGGCCCGACGCCGCTGCCCTGGGCCGCCCTGGGCGAGACAACCATCGGCAAGAAGTTCGCCGTCAACCACCTGAAGTTCGTGGACAGGCTCGATGGCAAGCCGGTCTCGCTCGTCGGCTTCATCCGCCCGACCACGGCGGACGCGGAGTTGGAGGCGTTCTTGTTCACGGAGTTCCCCGTCGGCTGCTGGTTCTGCGAACTGCCCGAGCCGACTGGCATCGTGAGCGTGCAACTGGCGAAGGGCGAAGTGGCCGACGCCGTGAAGACGCCGGTGAAGATTATGGGCACCTTGAAACTGAACCGCGACGACCCGGAAGCGTACCTGTTCAGCATCGTCGACGCGAAGGTCGGCGTGGCGGATTAACTGCGTTGATTCTATTCTCGCGTGGCTCGTACCGACGGTACAATGACCCCAATCAGGAGATCGCGGATGCGGATTTTGAACGCGCTACTGCTCGGTCTGTTCCTCGCACTGCCCGCGACGGCGGACGATAAAGCCGACAAGCCGAAGCCACCGCTCGCCGGTGACTGGACGCTGGTCCGCGAGGCAACAGCCGGCGGCGAGTTGGCCGCGAAGTTGAAGGAGAACGTCGTCCGCGTCACCATCGACGCCGACGCGATCACCGCCGGCCGACCCGCGGCGTACAAACTCGACGCCGACAAGAAGCAGATCGACGTGACCCTTGACGGCGGGCCGAAGGGCGAACAAGGCACGTACCCCGGCATCTACGAACTGGCCGGCGACGCCCTCAAGATTCACCTCGCACTGCCGGGCCAACCGCGGCCGACCGACTTCACGGCGAAGCCGACGACAGTGCTTCTCGTGCTGACCAAGGGGAAGAAGGGCTAACGTGCCATTCCTGGTGGACGGCTACAATCTGATGCACGCGGCCGGCTACCTGACCGCGAAGCCGACGCAACGGCTGGAGCCGATCCGCCGCCGGTTCCTCGACTGGCTGGCCGGCGTCGGCCGCGCGAAGAAGGCCCAATTCCGTGTGGTCTTCGACGGGCAGGCCTCGCCGTCCTCGTCGCCAGAAGGGGACCACGGCGGGGTGAAGGTTCGCTTCAGCTTCGGGCTGGCCGCAGACGACGAGATCGAAACGCTGTTGGAAGTCCCCTCACCGGGCTTGGTGGTGGTGTCGAACGATCAGCGCCTGCACGAAGCCGCGCGGCGGGCGCACGTGACCGCGTGGCGGTGCGAGCGATTCCTCGACTGGGTCATTCGCGACGAGACGCCGCCTTCGCCGCCCGAAGTGATTCCGCCGGAAAAGCCGACATCCCCGGACGCCGACGCGGAACTGCTCGCCGTGTTCCAGCAACCACGGGGCCGAGGACGATGACCGAAGCGGAATGGCTGACGTGTCAGACGCCGCGGAAAATGATCCGGGCACTCGGCACGAAGTTGTTCGGCCGGAGGCACACACTGTTCCTCACCGGCATCGTGCAATCGCTTGCGGAACACCTTTCGCCAACGGCCCGGTCGTTGGTCGCCCTCCACGAGCAGTTCGCGGAAAGGGAAATTGAAACCGCCGCCTACCGCGAGCAATTGGCCGCCCTTGACGCCGCGGATTGTCAAACCCTCGATCGGCCGCTACCGGTCAGCCCGGCCGAACTGGCGGCGCATAACGTCGACGTGTCGATTTTCAACATCCTGCAAGCGCTCAAGTCCTACCAGTCCAATAACAGCCTGCGGGCCTCCCTTGAGTACGGGACATTGGCCGCCGTCAATGCCACGCCGGAATGCCTGCGTCCCCAGGCCCGCAAGGATTTTCAGAGTCATGCCTGCGACCTGCTGCGAGAATTGTTTCCGCCACTAAGTCGCGAGTACGTCGTTCAACCCGACTTCGTCGGCGGTGGTCTGCTCATGCCCGACGGCACGACGTTCCGCGTCCCCGAATTTGCCCGCAACATCGCCCTTGGCGTGCAGCGCGATCAGGCGTTCGACCGACTGCCGATTCTGGCCGACGCCTTGGAAGACGCGCACTGCCCCGACCGACCGCTGCTCGACCACTTGCGGCACGGCACGAACCACCGCCGCGGGTGCTGGGCACTCGACTTGGTGCTAGGCCGCGGCTAACTCTTCGCAATCTTTCGCACCATCAGGGCGGCGGCGTACCCCGCCTTGAAGCCGGCGTCGATGTTCACCGTCACTACGCCGGCCGAACAACTGTTGAGCATCGTCAGCAGGGCCGCCACGCCGCCGAACGCGGCCCCGTAGCCGATGCTCGTCGGGACCGCAATCACCGGGCAATCGACCAATCCGCCCACGACGCTCGGTAATGCTCCGTCCATTCCCGCACACACGATGACTACGTCGGCAGCGGCGAGGCGGTCACGCTTCCGCAGGATGCGGTGCAATCCGGCCACGCCAACGTCGGCGATCAACTCAGCGTTCGCCCCCATCACGCGGGCGGTGTTGATCGCCTCGTAAGCCACCGGCAGGTCGCCAGTGCCGGCCGTCACCACGAGTACGTCGCCGACCAACGGCGGGCGGTCGCCGGGCGTCGGCAGCCAGAAGGTGCGGGCGAGGTGGTCCACTTCCGCCTGCGGGAACTCGGCCGCGAGGTGCTGGAATTGTTCGCCGCTGACCCGCGTGGCGAGGCAGTCTTGCCCCGCCTCGCGCATCCGCCGGACGACCTGGACGACCCAGTCCGCCGTCTTCCCCTCGGCCAGCACAACTTCCGGGAAACCGCAGCGTTCGCGACGCTGAAAGTCGAGCGTCGCGAAGCCGAGATCGCCCGTCATCGGCGTGAGTTGTTGCACCACCGAGGCAATCTCGGTTTCGCCACGGCGAACGGATTCGAGCAATCGGCGAACGTCATCGGCAGTCATCGCGGCTCATTCCTGGTGAGGGTCGTGGGAGGTCCGTTTTATCCCGGCGGGGCGAGAGTGAACACGCGAGGGTTGAGAGTCGCCGAACTTGAATCTTTTTCAACACTTCCCCGCCTGCGCTGAAGTTCGAGGCCGGAATAGCCGATACACCCGGAAGAACCGGATTCCCGGTCGGTGGCGTTCGGCCAGCGAGGGTGGGCCATGGCAGGCAGAACACGGAACAAGCTGGCGGTCGGCGTCGTCGCACTCGCGGTCGGGTGGCTCGCGTTCACCACGGTTCGCCCGGCTGTCGGCCAACCGGCGGGGACCGATGCCCAGGTGATGAAGTCGCGGAACCTCGCCTTCGACCTGAACGTCGACGCCGATCAGAAGGGCGCGATTCACTCCATCGAACTGTACATCTGCCGCGACAACAGCGGCGTGTGGGAACTCGGCAACACCGCCACGCCGGACGCCAAGTCGATCCTGTACACGGCGAAAGACGACGGCGTGTACCTCATCAACATGGTCATCGTCTACAAGAACGGCGTCCGCGACCCGGCCGACGTGACGAAGGCCGCCCCGTTGCAAAAGCTCCTCGTCGACGCCACCGCCCCGGTCGTGCGGTTGACCGCCGACCGTAAGGGCGACGACGTGCAAGTCGGCTGGAGCGTGGACGAACGGAACCCGGCCGACGCGAAGACGAAGCTCGAATGGAAGCCGATCGGCGATTCGGAACTCGCGTGGAAGAGCGTGACCATCGGCACCACCGACCGCCGTTCCGCGTCGTTCAACCCCGGTACCGCCGCCGGCCTGACCGTCCGCGTGACGGTCGAAGACGTGGCGGGCAACGTCACGGTGCAATCGAAGGACGTTCTCGGCACCAATACGAGCGTTAGCGCGTTCGCGCCGCCGGCCGGGACGCCCGCCCCGGACGTCAAGCCGCTCGGCAACGACGGCGGCCTCGTGCTGCCGAAGATCGCCCCGCCTTCGAACCTGTCGGCGATGCTCAATCCCGCGCCGCCAGTCATCGATCTGACGAAACCGGCACCAACGCCGAGCATCGCCCCGCCAACGATCATCCCGCCCGCGATGCCCGCACCGGCACCGCCCGCGCCGTTGCCGACACCCGTCGCCATCGCGCCGACCGCGCCCCCCGGCCCCGCTCCGCTGGTGTCCGGGCAGGGAGTCGGGGGGACGGCCGTCACCCCGGCGGCGGCCGAGGCACCCGGCGTGAAGGTCATCAACTACCTGAAGTTCGAGGTGCCGTACCAACTCGAAGCGGGACCGTCGGGGATCAGCAAGGTCGAACTGTACGTGACCCGCGACGACGGCAAGACGTGGAACCGCTGGAGCGTTCACGACGGCGAGCAGAAGCCGCTGCACGTGGCCCTCGACACCCGCGGGAACGTGCAGCCCGAAGGGAGCTACGGCTTCCGCCTCGTGCCGATCAGTGGCGCGGGGATCAGCGAACTGCCGCCGGCGGAAGGCGGCGTGCCGGACTTCCGCGTGCTGGTCGACCTGTCGCCGCCGCTCATCAAGGTTTACGCGCCCGAAGCGGACCCGGCACGGCCCGGCGTGCTGACGCTGAAGTGGGAGGTCAAGGACAAGAACCCGCTCAAGGACGGCGTCGCCGTCGCGTGGAGCGACACACTGGGCGGGCCGTGGAAGTCGATCGGCGGGGAAACCGCGACTACCATCGTGGCCGGCGCGGGCACCGACATGCCGGTTCGCCTGCCGGACACCGGCAGTTACGCCTGGAAGCTGCCCGAGAAAGTCCCCGCGAAGGTCTACCTTCGCATGACGGCGTGGGACGCGGCCGGGAACAAGAGCGAGGTGACGACGCCCAACCCCGTCCTCGTGGACCTGACGAAGCCGCGGGCACGGATTCAGGACATCATCCCGGCCGGCGGCGTGCGGTAACGGCGGGCGTTACCCCGCCCGAAGATCAAGTTGCCTCGGCCGGCAGGGGCAGTCGAACCGTGAAAGTGCTGCCCTGGCCCACGCCGGGGCTTTCCGCCGTCACGCGGCCGTCGTGCAACTCGACCAACTTGCGGACGAGGGCCAGGCCGATACCCAGCCCGCCCTGCGCCAGATCGAGGTTCTTCCCCACCTGCGTGAACTGGTCGAACACCCGATCCAACATCTCGGGCGGGATGCCCACGCCGGAGTCCTTCACGCACACGACGCCCTCGCGCTCGACCCGCTGAACGGTCACTTCGATCCGGCCGCCGTTGGGCGTGTACTTGGCTGCGTTGGTCAGCAGGTTGCCGACGACCTGCGTGAGCCGGGTCGGGTCGGCGACGAGCATGAGCGGTTCCTCCGGCCGGTGAACCGTCAGATGATGGTCGCCCGCGTCGACGACCGGCCGCGTCGCCTCGACGGCGGCCTCGACCGCGGTCCGGAGGTCGAGCGGTTCCGGGCGGAGGCGGATTTTGCCGCTCGTCACCCGCGAGATGTCGAGCAAGTCGTCGACCAACCGCACCATGTGTCGCAGTTGCCGCTCCATCATGTCCCGCGCCCGGCCCGTCACGGCCGGGTCGTTGGAAATCTTCAGCACCTGCAACCCGTTCGCGATCGGCGCGAGGGGGTTCCGCAGTTCGTGGGCGAGCGTCGCCAGGAACTCGTCCTTCCGCCGGTCCGCGTCCTTCAGCGCCTCGGCCGTGCGACGGGTTTCCGCGAGCAGCCGCATGTTCTCCTCGGTGGCGACCCGGAGTTCGTCCCGCTGGCGGGCCACCTCCTGCCGCTCCCGCCAGAGTTCGAAGAACACGTCGGCCTTGCTCTTCAAGACGTGCGGCTCGATCGGCTTCGTGAGGAAGTCTACGGCCCCGGCCTCGTAGCCGCGGAACCGCCGCTGCCGGTCCGGTTCGGCGGCCGTCAGGAAGATGATCGGCACGCGGCGAGTTCGCTCGGTGCCCCGCATCAGTTCGGCGAGTTCGAACCCGTCCATCTCGGGCATGTGCACGTCCACGAACGCGAGCGCCACCTCGTGGACCAAGAGCGCCTCCAACGCCTCGCGGCCGGACCGGACCTTCAACAGTAACAACCCCTCGCGGCGGAGGAGCACCTCGAGCGCGAGGAGGTTTTCGTCCCGGTCGTCCACGAGCAAAAAGATAACCGGCGAAGTCCCGGGCCGTGTCATGCGTCACCCCCCACGGTGTTCAAGTAGGCGGCGATCTCCTGAAGCGTCATCGCCCGGGCGGCCGGGCAGGCGGCGAGCGCCTCTTGCGGCATCATTGTGGCCTGGGCGGTGTCCGGCCGCTGGACGAAGGTCGTGCCGCCGCCGTCGTGAACGGCCCGCAACCCGTGGGCACCGTCGGCGTTGGCCCCGGTTAGCACGACGCCCACGAGGGCCGGCCCGAAGGCGTCCGCGGCCGACTCGAAGAGCACGTCGATCGACGGCCGCGAGAAGTGGACCGGCTCCTCACTGGACAACGACGCCCGCCCGTCGGGTTCGACCAACAGGTGGTAGTCCGGCGGGGCGAAGTAGACCGTACCGCCGCACAGCGGCTCCTTGTCCTCGGCCTCCTTCACGGCAACCTGACAGCGGGCGGCGAACAGTTCTGCCATGAGGCTCTTCTTGTCGGGCGGGATGTGGACGACCACCAAGACCGGCCAGGGGAATTTGTGCGGCAGTCGCGGCAGGATCGCCGACAGGGCGTCGAAGGCCCCGGCCGACGCCCCGATGACGACGGCCCCCGCGGGCGGCGCGGTCACGAGTCACCTCGTTTCTGGTAGAGCTTCTCGTCGCGGGCGAACTCGGAGAAGTCCTCCGAGTGCTTGTTGAATCGCAGGCTTTCCTTCGACCCCAGGCCGAGAAACCCCTTGCGGACGAGCGCGTCCTTGAACAACCCGACGGCGCGGTCCTGAAGGTTGCGGTCGAAGTAGATCAGAACGTTCCGGCACGACACCAGTTGCATCTCGCCGAACACCTGGTCCGAGACGAGGCTGTGGTCGGAGAAGACGGTCCGCTTCCGCAGCGACGGGTCGAACCGGGCCGCCCCGTACGCGGCGGTGTAGTAGTCCGACAGCGAGGACTTCCCGCCGGCCCGGCGGTGGTTCTCGGTGAAAAGCGGGATGCGCTCGAGTTCGTACACCCCGGCCTCCGCCTTCCGCAGCGCCTCGGTGTTGATGTCGGTCCCGTAGAACAGCGTGCGGTCTTCCAGCCCCTCCTCGCGGAACAGGATGGCCAGCGAGTAGACCTCCTCGCCGGCACTGCACCCGGCCACCCAGACCTTCAGCGACGGGTACGTCCGCAGGTGCGGCACGACCTTCTCGCGGATCGCGCGGAAGTACGCCGGGTCGCGGAACAGTTCGCTGACCTGCACCGTGAGGAAGGCGAGCAGGGCCGGGAAGACGTCCGGTTCGTGCAGTACGCGGTCTTGCAACTGCGAGTAGCTGCGGCACGCGAACCGCTCCTTGGCGTGCGAAAGCCGCCGCTTGACCGAGGCCATCGAGTACCCGCGGAAGTCGTAGTGGTAGACCTGCGCGATGGCGTCGAGCAGCAACCGCAGCTCGACGTCATCGACTTTCGTCGGCGGAATGTGGTCGTCGGTCATGATCGGGGCATCCAGACGCGGACGAGCGACAGCAACTTCTCCACATCGAGTGGCTTGGCCATGTAGTCGTTCGCGCCGGCGGACAGGCACAAGTCCTGGTCGTCCTTCATCGCCTTGGCCGTCAGGGCGATGATCGGCAGCCGCCTCCACTCGTCGCGGCTGCGGATTTCGCGGGTGGCGGTGATGCCGTCCATCTCGGGCATCATCACGTCCATCAGCACGAGGTCGATCTTCCGGGCCGGGTCGCCGAGCGATTTTTCGAGGGCGACAATCGCCTCCCGGCCGTTCCGCGCGACCTGCACGCTGGCCCCGCGGGGTTCCAGGATGCTCGTGAGCGCGAAGACGTTCCGCACGTCGTCTTCGGCCACGAGGATTCGCCGGCCCTCCAGGGCGGTGTCGCGGCTGCGGGCCTTCTCCAACATCTTCTGCTGTTCCGGCGGCATCTCGGAAACGACCTGGTGCAGGAACAGCGTCACCTCGTCGAGTAATCGCTCCGGCGACTTCGCCCCCTTGATGATGATCGACTTCGAGTACCGCCGCAATCGCTGTTCTTCGTCGGCCGATAGTTCGCGGCCGGTGTACACGATGACTGGCGGGAAGGCGTAGGCGTCCTCGCGGCTGAGCGTCTCCAACAGGGTATAGCCCGAGGAGTCCGGCAGCGACAGGTCAAGGACCATGCAGTCGTAAGTCGTTGCCTTCAGTTGCTCCAGGCACTCGGCCGCCGTAGCCGCCCCGGCCGTCTCGACGTCGTGCGCCGCCAACAGTTTCCGCAGGCTGTGGAGTTGCACGGCATCGTCTTCGACGATCAGCACCCGCCGCAGGCGGTGGTCGAGCCGATTTTCGAGCTGGTCCAGCGCCTGAACGAGTTCTTCCCGCTTGACCGGCTTCAGCATGTAGCCGATGGCCCCGAGCGAAAGCGCCGTCTGGGCGTAGTCGCCGGCCGAGACGACGTGGACGGGGATGTGCCGCGTGCGGGAATCCTGCTTCAGCCGGTCGAGGACCGACAGCCCGGAGTTATCCGGCAAGCCGACGTCGAGAATGACAGCGCTCGGCCGGTGCTGGATCGCCGTGGCCAACCCTTCCTCGGCCGTCGTCGCGATCAGGCAGTTGAAGTTCAACTCGTGGGCGAGGTCGTAGATGATCCGCGCGAACGCTTCGTCGTCTTCGACCGCGAGGATCACGCGGCGCTCGCCGGTCATCCGCTCGCGGTCGTCTTCGACCCGCCGTGGGGACTTGATCGGTTCGAACGCGGGAACGGGCTGGCGGGCCGGCGGGATCGGAATGGCGGCCGACTTGGCGACCGCCACGGCGGGAACGGGCCGCTGGCTCGACCGCACGCGGGCGGCGTCGTACGCGGCGGGGAGCGTCACAGTGAACGTGCTCCCCCGACCCAGTTCGCTCGTCAGACTGAGCGTGCCGCTGAGCAGCCGCGACAGTTCGCGGGAGATCGACAGCCCCAACCCGGTGCCGCCGTACTTGCGGTTGGCCTTCGCGTCCGCTTGCCGGAACGCCTCGAAGACAACGGCCTGCTGGTCCTCGGGGATGCCGATTCCCGTGTCCCGGACGGCGAACGAGACCAGCCCGTCGGTGGTGCGGCCGACGCTCAGTTCCACCTCGCCCTGTTCCGTGAACTTGATCGCATTGGACAACAGGTTCTTCAACACCTGTTCGACGCGCTGCCGGTCGGTCTCGATCGCGTCGGGGCACCCGGGGTCGATCCGCGTGCGGAATTCGAGCTTCTTCTGCTCCGCGACCGGCCGGAAGGTGCGCCCGAGGGACTCAACGATGTCTGCGATGAGAACCGACTCGGCGTGGACCTCCATGTGCCCGGCCTCGATCTTCGACAGGTCGAGGATGTCGTTGATGAGGGTGAGGAGGTCGTTGCCGGCGGCCTGGATCGTCTGGGCGAATTGTACCTGCTCGGCGGTGAGGTTGCCGGTCGCGTTGTCGGCGAGCAGCTTGGACAGGATGAGTGACGAATTCAGCGGCGTCCGCAGCTCGTGCGACATGTTGGCGAGGAAGTCCGACTTGTACCGGCTCGCCCGTTCGAGTTCTTGCGCCTGCGCCTGCACCGACTGCCGGGCGCGGGTGGCCGAGTCCCGTTCGACTTCCAGGAGCGCGGCCTGCCCTTCGAGTTGTGCGTTGGTCTGTTCGAGTTCCACCTGCTGCTGTTCGAGCCGGCCCTGCGATTCGCGGAGTGCCCGGCCCTGCTCTTCGAGTTCCTCGTTGGAGACGCGGAGTTCCTCCCCCTGGGCTTGCAGCTCCTCCGCCTGCCGTTGCGTCTCTTCGAGGAAGTCTTGCAGGCTCGCCCGGTAGGTCGCCGCCCGCACGGCCATCCCGGCTGATTCGGACACTTCTTCGAACAGGCCAGTCACGCGGCCGTCCACGGGGTGAACGAAGCCGAGTTCGATCATGGCGTTCACGTTCCCGTCGGCGGTGAGCGGGGCGACCAGCAAGTGTCGGGGCGTGCCCCGGCCGAAGGCCGACCCGATCGCGAGGTACCCGTCCGGCACGTCTCGCAGGATGAAGGTGCGGTTGTCCTTCGCCGCTTGCCCGAGCAAGCCGTCGCCGAGCGAAAACCGCTCCGCCGTGCCGCCCGCCACCGGCACGCCGTAGGTCGCCACCCGGCGGAACGCCCCTTGCTCGGCGGCGAACATCGCCCCGGCGTGCGCGCCGAGGTACTCGGCCAGGAACTTCAGCACGCTCTCGCCGAGTTGCTCGATGCGGCGGTCGCCGACCATCGCGGTACTCAGCCCGACCTGGCCGGTTTGCAGCCACTCTCGCCGTCGCTGCGCGAGAATAGACCGCCGCACGAGGGTGGCCACGGCAGCCGACAGGCCCACGCCGAGCAACCCGGTCAGCACCCCACTGCTGATCGCGAGCTCGAAGGCCTTGTCCATTTCCTCGATCCGCCGGTTGCGCTGATCCCGTTCGACGGCCTCGAGCGCCGCGACGTGACTGCGAATCCGGTCCATCGCGGCCTTCCCTCGGTCGGTCGCGACCGCGACGCGGGCGACCTCGAACCCGCGGGTGCGGCGGAGGGCGATCGTCTCGTCGAGTTCGCGGAACTTCAAGGCGATGAGGGCCTTCAGCTCGCGGACGTGGGCTTGTTCCTCGACGTCGGTGAATCGCTGTTCAAGACTTTGGAACCGGCCGGTGATCTCCTCGATCGCGCGGGTGTGCGGCTCGAGGTACGCTTCGTCGCCGGTGATGACGAAACCGCGTTGCCCCGTCTCCGCGTCCTTGACGAGCGAGAGGATGTCGTCGAGGGCCGCCAGCGTTTCGTGCGTTTGCCGGACCAGAGCCGCGTTCCGGTTCAACGTGCGCGTGTTGTAGTACGCGACGAACCCGCTCGCGGCGAAGAACAGCACGACGACGGCCAGTCCGACGAAGAGGGTGATGTCGTTACTTTTCCCCGCGGCGGGGATGGGCTTGGGGCGATCAGGCATTACGGGTGTCGGTGTGTGAGGTCCCATTACGGACGGAGTCCGCAGGCGGGTGCGGGCCGGGTCGTGTCATCGTGAATGGGCAATTCACACCAACAATGCACGCCGAATGCCGTTGTCGCGGCGATCTTACGTACACCGAGCGGGTCACTGTAGAGTATGTAGGTATGACAATGTCCGCCAGCAGTCGAAGGCTCGCCGGCCTCGGAAAAACCAGGGCACAGAAGTTGCTTGTAAGTTGAGTTGGTTCCTTCGAACGGTCGGCTCTGCTCCGCCAGGATTTCAGTGAACACTCTCCCGTCCTTGAAATTTGGAGAAGCCTGCCGTGTGCTGGTGGTAGACGACAACCGAGACGCGGCTGATTCCCTCAGCTGGCTCTTACGGCTCCTCGGTTTCGAGACCTCGGTCTGTTATGACGGGATGACTGCGCTCCAATCGGCAATGGATTTCCTCCCGCACGTCGGCCTGATCGACCTGCACATGCCGGGGATGGACGGGGATGAACTTGCCCTCAAACTCCGCGCCCAGGCTGCGGGTCGCCCGCTGTTCCTGGTTGCCATAACGGCCATGAGTAACGCCGATGCCTACCGCCGGACCACCTCCGGCGGCTTTGACCTCCATCTCGTCAAGCCGGTCGACCCGGCGAGTCTGGTCACGCTGATCATCAACCGGTGCAAGGACTTCTTCGGGCTGTAAGGCGGGGTCTACTTGTCGCCGTTGGGCACGAACATCCCTAAACAAAATCGACACTCACAATTTCATCACGAATCGCGACTAGCTCCATGAATACAACCGGTAGCACCGGCTTAAGGCCGATCCTCGAACGGCACGAATCCACCCTCCTCGCCAACTGGATCACGGCCCAAAAAGCCGCCCCGACCTACCGGCCCGATCTCATCAAAGAGAACGAACTTCGCGACCAGTGCCGCGACTTCTTGCGGGCGCTAATGCAGGCCGTTCAGTCGGGATCGCAAAACGTCGATGGTTCCGAATGGCAGCCCGTCCGCGACCTGTTGGCGTCGATTTCGCGATCCCGCGGCAAGCAAGGTTTCAGCACCACCGCGACGGCCACGTTCATCTTCTCCCTCAAAGAGCCCCTCTTCCAGTTGTTGCAACAAGAGTACGCGAACGATCCGAAGGTCCTGGCCGAACAGACCTGGGCGACGAGCGTGCTCCTGGACCGGTTGGGGCTTTACGTCACCGAGGTCTACCAGCAAACCCGCGATTCGCTCATCCAGCGGCAGCAGGAAGAGATGCTGGAACTCTCGACGCCGGTGGTCAAACTGTGGGAAGGCGTTTTGGCCCTCCCGCTGATCGGCACGCTCGACAGCGCGCGGTCGCAGACGATCATGGAGAACCTTCTTCAAAAGATCGTCGAGAGCGGTAGCGAGACGGCCATTATCGACATCACCGGCGTGCCGACAATGGACACGCTGACGGCTCAACACCTGCTCAAGACCGTCGCCGCCGCCCGGCTCATGGGGGCGGACTGCATCATCAGCGGCATCCGCCCGCAGATCGCGCAAACGATCGTTCACCTCGGCGTCGACCTGTCCGGCGTGACCACGAAGGCGTCGATGGCGGACGCCTTCATCCTCGCCCTCAAGCGGACCGGCTTCGCGATCACCCGCCCGACCGCGGGGAGGTAATCGTGGAGCGCATTCCGATCATTCGGATGAGCAAGTTCTTGCTCGTGAGCATTCAAGTCGACATGCACGACCGGCTCGCCCTCGCCCTTCAGGAAGACCTGACGGCGAAGATCAACGAGACGAACGCGCGGGGCGTGCTGATCGACATCTCCTCCCTGGAGTTGGTCGATTCCTTCATCGGCCGGATCATCGGCACGATCGCCTCAATGGCCCGCGTGCTGGACGCGGAGACGGTCGTCGTCGGGATGCAACCGGCCGTCGCGATCACGCTCGTGGAACTCGGAATGAGCCTCCCCGGCGTGCGGACGGCCCTGACGGTCGAGCGCGGGATGCAGATTTTGGAGCGGGCAATCGGCCCCACGGTCACGGAGGGAACCGATGCCGGTCCTGAAGAGTGACACGGTCCCGATCCGCTCCGACGCCGACGTGGTCGCCGTCCGCCAAATCGTCCGCGTCTGGTCTATCGAGGCGAAGTTCGGGCTCGTCGATCAAACCAAGATCATCACCGCCGCGAGCGAACTGGCACGGAACACGCTCGAGTACGGCGGCGGCGGCCACATGTTCATCGAGTTGGTTGAGGAAGGCGTCCGCAAGGGCGTCCGTTTGACGTTCGAAGACCAGGGGCCGGGCATCGCCGACGTCGAGCAAGCCCTCCGCGACGGGTATACCAGCGGCAAGGGTATGGGCCTCGGGTTGGGCGGTTCGAAGCGGTTGACCAACGAATTCGCCATCCACTCGGTCGTCGGCGTCGGCACGCGGGTGACGGTCACGAAGTGGAAATAGGCCCCTCGGGGGATCGGTTCCTGGAAGACTCCATCACGTTCCCGGTGGACGACCCGTCGCGGGCTGGTGAAGTCCGGCGGGCGGCCGTCGCCCTCGCCGCCCGTCAGGGCTTCTCCGAAGTCGAGCAGGGTCGCGTGGCCATCGTGGCGACGGAGGCGGCGACCAACCTCAGCAAGCACGCCCAGGGCGGCGAAATCATCCTCCGTTCGCTCTCGCCGTTCGAGGGCGGGGGAATGGAACTCCTGAGTCTCGACCGCGGGCCGGGTATCACCAACATCGGCCTGTGCCTGCAAGACGGCTACTCCACGGCGGGCACGTCGGGAAACGGACTCGGGAGCATGCAACGGCTCTCGGACGACTTCGACATCTCTTCGACGGTGGGAGCGGGCACGGTCATCATGATCCGCTTCGCCGAAAAAGATTCCTCGAACCGGCCGGCAGCGCTCGGCAATCTCGGGGCGATTTGCCTTCCCCTCACCGGCGAGGAGGTCTGCGGCGATGGCTGGGCCGTCAAGGCGACCGGCGGCCGGACCACGTTCCTGATGGTGGACGGCCTCGGCCACGGACCTCTCGCCGCGACAGCCGCCCACGAGGCGATTCGGGCGTTCCACTACACGCCTCAGACGGAACCGACTGAGATTCTCGAAATGCTGCACGCCGCCCTCCGGGCGACCCGCGGGGCGGCCGTCGCGGTGGCCGAGATCGACCCCGCCCGTGCGGTCCTGCGGTTCGCGGGCGTCGGCAACATCGCGGGCACGATCCTCGGACCAGACCGGCGGCAAGGGTTAGTCTCGATGAGCGGCACGATCGGGCACACGATTCGCAAGGTGCAGACGTTTGAGTACCAGTACCCGACCGACGCAACCCTGGTGCTGCACTCGGATGGCCTTGGTTCCCAGTGGGACCTGACACGGCACGCGGGTATTATGAACCGGCACCCGTCCGTGATCGCCGGATCGCTTTACCGCGACTACCGCCGCCCACGGGACGACGTGACAGTTCTGGTCGTCCGAGACTTGAAAGGACAGATTTCGTCGCCATGACCGTGTTGCTCGCGGTGAACATCCGGGACGAACAGGGGATCGTTGTCGCGCGGCAGCGGACGCGGCAGGTTTCCGAGTTGCTCGGCTTTGACCCGCAAGACCAAATCCGCCTGGCCACCGCGGCCTCCGAGGTCGTCCGGAACGCAGTTCAATTCGGGCGGGGGTGTCGCGTCGAGTTCGGCGTGGCCGGCCGAACCCTCCTGATTAACGTGCAGGACAACGGCCCGGGGATCGCCGACCCGCAAGCCGTCCTCGACGGTCGCGCCGGCTCGGCTAATGGCCTCGGTTTGGTCTCGGCCCGGCGCTTGGTGGACGATCTCACGATCGAGTCGCAGCCCCAAGTGGGGACGACGGTGCGACTGAAGAAAACCTTCGCCCGCTCCGGGTCGGTCCCCACCGATCAGAAACTCGGCCAGATTATCGCGGAGTTGCTGAAGTCTTCGCCCGAAGACCCTTTCAGCGAAGTCCGCCAGCAGAACCGCGACTTGCTGAAGACGCTCGACGAACTGCGCGAGCGCGAAACCCGTCTCGCCGAACTGAACCGCGAGTTGGAGGAAACCAACCGCGGGGTCATGGCCCTCTACGCCGAACTCGACGAGAAGGCCGAGGCGATCCGCCGGGTGTCGGACCTGAAGTCCCGGTTCCTGTCGAACATGAGCCACGAGTTCCGCACGCCGCTGAATTCGATCGTCAGCCTCACGCAACTGTTGCTCGATCGCGCGGACGGCCCGTTGAGGGACGAGCAAGTCAAGCAAGTGAACTTCGTGCGGCGGGCCGCGGTGGGCCTTTCAGAACTCGTCAACGACCTGCTCGACCTGGCGAAAGTCGAGGCCGGCAAGGTCGTGGTCCGCCCCAACACGTTCCTGGCCGCCGACCTGTTCGCCGCCCTGCGGGGCATGATGCGGCCGCTCACGACCGGCGACGGCGTGGCCCTCACGTTCGACGACGCCGCGGCCGTCGGAGCCTTGCACACCGACGAAGGGAAGGTCGCACAAATCCTGCGCAACTTCCTCTCGAACGCGCTCAAATTCACCGAGCACGGTGAGGTGCGGTTGACCGCGCTCGCCCACGCCGACGGTACGATCCAGTTCGCGGTGTCCGATACGGGCATCGGTATCGCGGCGTGCGACCGGGAGCGGATCTTCGAAGAGTTCGGCCAGATCGAGAACGCCGTTCAGTCGAAAGTGAAGGGCACCGGCCTCGGCCTGCCGCTCTCGAAACGGCTGGCGGAACTGCTCGGCGGCCGCGTGTGGTTGACGAGCGAACCGGGGGTCGGCTCGACCTTTTATCTCAGCCTCCCGCGCAACTACTCGGCCCCGACGGCGGGGACGCCCGGTGAGCGGTCGCGGCGCGCCGAATCGACGCGGCCAACATTCCTGCTGATCGACGACGACGAAATCGCCCGCTACCTGCTCCGCGGGTTGCTGGAGAACGGAACCGTGAATCTCGTCGAGGCGGAGGGCGGCCGCGATGGCGTGCGGCAAGCGAAGCTCCACCACCCGCGGGCGATCTTCCTCGATTTGATGATGCCCGACCTGTCGGGGTTCGATACTCTTGACCAATTGAAGGCCGACCCGGACACGCGCGACACTCCCGTGTTCGTGTACACGTCCCACACCCCGAGCGCGGCCGAGCAAGCACGGCTCGCCGGGAAGGTCGCGGGCATTCTGGCCAAGGCCCCAACCGCCTCCCGCGAGGCCGCCGGCCGGGTCGTGTGGGAAGCCCTTGAGCACGCCGGGATTGCACCACCGAGAGTCACGCATGCCTGACGGGCCGACCCGAATCCTGGTCATCGACGACAGCGAAGTCAAGCGGTACACGGTCACGCGCGTTCTCCAGATGGGCGGCTTCGAAGTCACCGAGGGGGAAACCGGCTCGGACGCCGTTCGCATGGCCGCAGCCGCGGAACTCATCGTCCTCGACATCAAGTTGCCGGACATCAACGGGTACGAAGTCTGCAAGAGGTTGAAAGCCACCCCGGCCACGGCCCACATCCCGATCCTACTCCTGTCCGCCACGTTCGTCGGCCCGGCCAGTCAGGCGCACGGCCTGGAAAGCGGGGCCGACGCCTACCTCACCGACGCGGCCGAACCGCCGGTACTGCTCGCCACGGTCCGGGCACTCTTGCGCATCCGGCGGGCCGAAGATCAAGCACGGAAGGGAGAAGCCCGCCTCCGCATCGCCCTCGAAGCGGGCAAACTCGGCGAATGGGAACTCGACTTGGCGACGGGGGCAATGTGCTGTTCCTCGCGGTGCAAGGCGATCTTCGGTCTATCGTCCGGCCTTTCGGTGACTCTCGACGACTTACTTTCTCGCGTTTACCCCGAAGACGGCGAATCGGTGCAGGCCGAAATCCGCCGGAGCGCGGCCGAGAACGCGGACTACGATCAAGAATTCCGGTTGGTCGAACCGGGAGGCGCGAGCCGGTGGGTCCTCGTCCGCGGCCAAGTCGTCCCGTCGTCCGCCGATCACGCCCGGCGGATGATCGGCGTAGCCCTGGACATCAACGACCGCAAGTTGCTGGAACAAGACCTGAAGGACGCCGACCGCCGGAAGGACGAGTTCCTGGCGATGTTGGCCCACGAACTCCGCAACCCGCTGGCCCCCATCCGGGCGGCCTTGCACATCCTCCAGCAACCGGCCGCCGGCGAAGACGCGATTCGCCGCGCCCAGGACATGATGGGCCGGCAGTTCACCCACATGGTGCGACTGATCGACGACCTCCTCGACGTCGGTCGGATTACGAAGGGGCGGATCGAACTCCGCAGGGAGCGCGTGCCGCTCGCGCGGGTGATCGAGAACGCCGTCGAGACGAGCCGCCCGCTGATCGAGGCCGGGCGGCACCGCCTCACGGTCGTCCCGCCGGAATCGCCGATCGAACTGGAAGCCGATCAGACGCGCATCAGTCAGGTGATCGCCAACCTCCTGAACAACGCGGCGAAGTACACGCCCGAAGGGGGCCAGATTCAGCTTACGTCGGAGCTATCCCCGGACGGGCGGGAGGCCATCGTCCGCGTGCGGGATACGGGGTCCGGTATCTCGCCCCCGATGCTCACCCGCATCTGGGACCTCTTCACCCAAGTCGATCAAACGCTGGACCGTGCGCAAGGCGGCCTCGGCATCGGGCTGACGCTGGTGAAGCGGCTCGTTGAGTTGCACGGCGGTTCCGTGGAAGCGCGAAGTCCAGGCGTCGGCCTCGGGAGCGAGTTCATCATTCGCCTCCCCGCGTGCGCCTCTTCGATGCCGCCCGATCGCCCTCAAGCCGCGAACGACCAGCGGGCGAAGGTCGGGGTTCGGGTGCTGATCGTGGACGACAACGTCGACGCGGCCGAGAGCCTGGCGATGCTGTTGGGCATTGAAGGCCACACGACCCGGATCGCGCACGACGGGCCGTCCGCCCTGCCGCTGGCCGCGCAGTTCGACCCGCACGTCGTGCTGCTGGACATCGGCCTGCCGGGGCTTGATGGCTTCCAGGTCGCGCAGACCCTCCGGGCCGCCTCACAGTTCGAGAAGGTGTTCCTGATCGCGCTCACGGGCTGGGGCCAGGACTCGGACCGGGCGAAATCGCGAGCGGCCGGGTTCGACCTGCACCTCGTCAAACCGATCGACCCGATCGAATTGCTGCGAATCATCGCGTCGAAGGGGCCGTAACCGCGACGGGGGCGAGTCATGGGCCTGAGAATCTTCATCGACGCCGACGCCTGCCCGGTGAAGGCCGAAGCCGTCCGTGTGGCGACCCGATACTCGCTGCTGATCACGCTGGTCAGCAACCAGGGGATGGCATCGATTCCGGGGCCGACCGTCGAACAGGTCGTCGTCCGGTCGGGGTTCGACGCGGCCGACGACTGGATCGTCGAACACGCCACGGCCAACGACATTGTCGTCACCGCCGACATCCCGCTGGCCGCCCGCTGTTTGGAGAAGGGGTGTCACGTCCTGAACCCGACCGGACAGCCGACGACCGCAGACACCATCGGCCCCGCCCTGGCGATGCGCGAGTTAAACGCCTACCTCCGCGAGTCGGGCGACATCAAGGGCCACAACCCGACCTTCTCCAAGCGGGACCGCTCCCAGTTCCTTCAATCCCTCGACCAACTCATCAACCGCCTGAAATAGTCTAACACGGAAGCACCCTCAATGAAGCCCGCGCCACTCCTGCTCGCACTGATTGCCGTGGCCCTCGGAACCCCGATGGTGGCCGGCGACGACCCGCCGAAGGACGAGAAGAAGTATGCCCCAATGCCCTGGCACTTCGTTGACACGTGGTGGGACGTGGGCCAGGAATCGCCGTTCGAGAGCCTGGCGGTGGACGTGACCATCAGCGATGACGTGCCGGCGTCGGTCAACCTCTACATCGCCCCGATCGGCCTCGGCCACCTGAGCAAGACGCCGTTCTACGGTGGCCTTCAGACGCAGACCGACGGCAACACGAAGAAGGAACCGAAACTCCGCACGCTCGGCCCGGGCTTTCTCTTCTCGATGTGGGGCGAGCGGAGCACCGACGCCATCCGCCCCGCCGACGGCGGCTTCTTCCAGAGTTCCGGGCACGAGGGGGACTTCGTCAGTGTCCGTCGGCCGTTCGCGTGGAAGAAGGGGAAGTACACGTACCGCCTGACGCGCATGGATCAGGAAACGATCGACGGCAAGCCGCACACATGGGTCGGGGCGTTCGTCTACTCGCACGCGACGGACGAGAACGTCTTCGTCGGTGCCTTGCGGTTCAAGGGCGAGAAGTTGAGCCTCGACCGCAAGGTCGCGAACTTCGTGGAGATCTACGGCCGCCGCAAGCCGGTGGCCGACATCCCCAAGCTGACGATCACCTTCGGCCCACCGGTCGTGAACGGGGCGGCCGCCAAGACCGTGACCGCGGAAGCAGTCTATCCGAAGGGCGTGCCCGACTACGCCGCCACGGCGGCGAAGGACGGCTCACTGGTGGTCACAGTCGGCCAACCGTTGGAGGGCCGGGACAAGCGGCGGGTGAAGCTGATCGAAGCAACGAAGTGATCCCGCGGTCAATGCGGGAATTCCGTGAAGTCGTGGTAGCCGAACAGTGAAATCTCGCCGGCGTGGTCGCGGGCCAACCGCCGAAGATGGTCTAAATTCGCCATCCGCTGGGCGTTGTCATCCGCCCTCAACGCGGCCAACCTCGAAACCGGGTGGTCGTCCGTCTCCAGTTCCGCACGCAAGTAGTAGGCATCGCCCACGTGCAGCGAACACTGGTCGCCCTGCCGGACCGCCACACCGCAGTGGCCGAGCGTGTGCCCGAACAGCGGTACGTGGAACACGTCCGAGGCGAAAGGCAGGTTCACGGGACGGGCTTCCAAACCGAACCAGCGCCGGGTTGCGCGTGGGTGCGTTCGCCAGTGCGGGCCGTGAGTGAATTGCGGCGGCCGATACCGCACGGAGCCGCCGGTAACGGCGGTGAGTTCCTCCTCGGAGAGATGGACCTCGGCCCCAGGGAAATCGGCCAACCCTCCGGCGTGATCCGGGTCGGCGTGTGTCAGCAGGATGTGCCTCACGTCCGCTGGCCGGAAGCCGAGTTTCTCGATCTGACGGACGGCGGTTTCGGCTTCGTGAAACTGGAACCCCGCCGCGTCGATGGTCGGTTGCCCGATTCGCGCCGGCGGGTTCCGCACGTCTTCTAGCCCGATCCCGGTGTCCACCAAGGCCAGTCCACCGGCCCCTTCAAGGAGCAAGCAATGGCACGCCGCCTTCGGATTCGGCGGCGCGTGCAACGTGCCACAATTCAGGTGGTGAATCTTCATCAAGTCGTTCCCGTTAATTCGCGCCGGCCGTGCCGGTAAGATGGGCTTCCAGTTGGGCCTTCAGGTGCGGCTTGTACGTCCCCGGCACCGCCCGGAAGCTGATCGCCAGCCGGTTCCAGCCATTGATCGTAACCACGGCCCACGTCAGGTCGGTCAGTTCTTTCTCGCTGAACTGCCGCAGGGCGTCACGATAGAGTTCGTCCGACACGCCGCCACCGATGTTCGTCACCGCCTCAGTCCAGGCAAGAGCTGCCCGCTCGCGGTCGGTGAAAAACGGCGTCTCCCGCCACGCGCTCAGGGCGTAGATGCGTTGCTCGGTCTCGCCGGCCGCACGGGCGTCCTGTGTGTGCATGTCCAGGCAGTAAGCACAGCCGTTGATCTGTGACGCTCGAATCTTCACCAGTTCGAGCAGCGGGTGTTCCAGGCCGCACTTGGCGAGGTAAGCGCCGAGGGCGTACATCGCCTTAATCGGCTCGGCGGCCAGCTTCGCGTAATTGAGTCTTGCGTCCATCGGATTTCTTCTCCCAGGGTCCAGATTGAGCCACGTCGCCGCCGTTCGGGGCGGACCAGCGGCGGAGTTTGTCGGGATTCAGCACCACGTACACCGAGCCAACGGTGTCGCCGACCGGGTCGAACGAGAACACTTCGACCGCCTTCCCGCCGGCGGTGAAGACGACGCCTGGGCGGCCGTTCACGAGGGTGACGGTAAGATCGCCGACCTTCTGCAACTTGCGGAACACGACGGCCAACAGGTTGGCGACCTTGCGAACACCGCGGACCGGCTTCGGGGCCGCGAACGTCTTCCCGCCGCCGTCCGAGTACAGCGTCACGTCCTCGGCTAATAGCGTCTCGATGGCGGGAGCGTCCCCCGCCTGGCAGGCCGCAAAGAACCGGGTGGCCAAGTCGTCGGCCCGTTCGACGCGGGGCACGAACCGCCGTTCCTTCCGACCCAATCGCTTCTTGGCGCGGGCCGTGATCTGGCGGACGTTGACGGGCGACTTGTCGAGCAGATCGCCGATTTCATCGAACTCGTATCCGAAGACTTCGCGGAGCAGGTACGCGGCCCGTTCGACCGGTGACAGCGTTTCGAGCAGCACCAAGAACGCCATCGACAGCGACTCGGCCAATTCGACGCGGTCCACGGCCGCCGCCCCCGGCCACGTCTCGGGGACGGGTTCCGGCAGCCACGGGCCGACGTACTCTTCCCGCTTGGCCCGCCGCAAGCGGTCAAGGCAGAGCCGCGTCGTCGTCTTCACCAGCCAGCCCTCGGGCGACTGCACTTCGGCCGCGTGCTGATGGTAGCGGAGGTAAGCGTCCTGCACCGCGTCCTCGGCGTCGGCCGCGGTCCCGAGCATCCGGTAGGCCACGGCCAACAGCTTCGACCGAAATCGCTCAACGTCCGCTTCGGGTGAATCGTTCATGTCGTGATCCTGTCGAGTCGGCCCCAACCCGCGATCCCGTTCCGTCCCGCGTTCTTCGACCCTGTCCCTCACGGAACAACATCAAGGACGCGGAGACGGGTTCTTCTGTGACAGGGCGGGGGAGAATTTATTGCGGGACGTGCCACCGGCGAGTCGCGTATCCCGGCCCTGCCCGTGTTCGGCGGTACGGCCCTGGCCGACGGGCGTACTTCGGCTGATGCGAACAAGGCGCATTGGCGAACGACCGCCGCGGATGGTTGACGGGGAAGGCAGACCCCGCAAGATAACCCGGCCCAACCGTCAACCAGGAGTTCTTCCCATGTCTGATAAGCGTTTGGCCGGCAAGGTCGCCCTCGTTACCGGGTCGGCCCGCGGGATCGGGGCGGCGATTGCCACCCGCTTCGCGGCCGAGGGGGCGAAGGTCGTCGTCAACTACGCCAGCAGCGAGAAGGACGCCAACGAGGTCGCGGCCACGATCAAGAAAGCCGGCGGCGAGGCGGTCGTGGTGAAGGCCGACATGAGCCAGCCGAAGGAGATCGACGCCCTGTTCGCGGCCACGGCGAAGGCGTTCGGCACACTCGACATCGTCGTGAACAACGCCGCGGTCATGCAGCGGGAGTTCCTGCCGGACGTGACGGCCGAGTCGATCGACAAGCACTTCAACCTCAACGTCCGCGGCTATCTGCTCGCCGCCCAGCACGCGGCCGCGGCGATGACGAAAGGCGGGTGCATCATCAACGTCGGCAGTGCGATCAGCCGCATGGCCTATCCCGGGTCGGTCGTGTACAGCGCCACGAAGGGGGCCATCGACGTGATGACCCGCGTGCTGGCGGCGGAACTCGGGCCGAAGGGCATCCGCGTGAACGTGCTGGCACCCGGCTCGACGCGGACCGACATGAACAGCGAGAAGAGCGGCAAGACGAAGGAAGAGGAGAAACAGGAAATCGCGATGACAGCCCTACGGCGGATCGGCGAAGTCGAGGACATTGCCGACGCCGCCGTTCTCTTGGCGTGCGATGACGCCCGGTGGGTGACGGGGACGTGGTTCGACGTGTCCGGCGGCATCCGACTGTAACCGCCGCGCTTACACGTCGCACAGCGTCACGGCCTGTTTCAGCCCCTCCGACGGGTTGCGGGTCGGGATGAATTCGTGCCCGACGTGGCCGGGGTACTTCACGGCCAACAGCTTCTTCATCACGGCCGGGTAGTTGATCTCCTGCAACTCGTCGAGTTCGCCGCGGCCGGGGTTGCCGGCCGTGTGGACGTGGCCGATGGCGTCCTTGCACTCGTCGATGCGGCGGATCAGGTCGCCGTGCATGATCTGCACGTGGTAGATGTCGAACAGCAACTTCACCCGCGGCGAACCGACCGCCTTCAGGATGCTCATGACCCAGTCGAGGTCGTCGCCCTGATAGCCGGGGTGGCCGGTCATCGGGTCGGACCCATCGCGGCTGTTCAAGTGTTCGACGCAGATATTCACACCGGCCTTCTCGGCGTGCCCGGCGACGAGTTTGAGCCCCTCGACGCAGTTCTTGAAGGCGTCGTCCTTCGCGATCTCGCCGCTCTTGGGGTCACTGGGCTTTACCCACTTCATGCCGACGAAGCCGATGACGTTCGGGAACTTCGCCGCCGCGGTCGCGTCGATGGCAGCCTTCGTCTTCGTCACCAACTCGTCGCGGTGAGCGAGATTGTTGAAGCCGCGGGGGAAGCCCATGCCGTTCGAGGTGATGGCACACACGAGGCCGTGCTTTTGGAGCGTACCGAAGTCCTTGGCGTCGAGGAGTTCCACCGAGTTCAGGCCGAGGGACTTGGTGACCTCGCAGACCTTGTCGAGCGACCACTTCTCGCCGCGGGCGGTGAAGCACCACGAGCAGACGGATTGTTTGACGCGGCCGTTTTTCACGGTGGACTCCTTCGCGGTGACAAGGCCGACGGTCCCGGCCACGGCGGCCGAGGCGAGAACCTGACGACGATTGGGGAGAGGCATTGAGAAGACTCCGGGAGGGGTGACGCGAGTATACCCGGCGGCCGCCCCACGGGCACGGGTGGAGATTTTATATAATCCTCTTGCCGCCGTCGGAACAGTCCGTTAGGCTTCCAGTACACCCACCCCACCCGGTACGCTCCTCCGACCGTGTCCGCCACTCGCCCCCGCACTGGAACCGTAAAATGGGATCACGGTCTTCGCCGTGAAGCCCTCGTGCAAACCATGCTCGCCGACGTGTTCAACGGCCGACTCGCGGCCGGGCAACACCTGATCGGCCAGAAACTCGCCGACCACTACCGCGTCAGCCAGACGCCGATCCGCGAAGCCCTCATCACGCTGGCCGGCATTGGCGTCATCGACCTCCTGCCGAACCGCGGGGCCGTCGTCCGGCGGATGACCGAGCAGGATGTTCGCGAGGTCTGCCAGATTCGCCGCGTGCTGGAGTGCGAGGCCGTGCGAACCGCGTGCGGGCGGGTGAAGCCCGAGGCCTGGGCCGACATCACCAAACAGGTCCGCGACCTGCAAACGAAACTCGGCCAGCAACCCGGCTTGCAACTGGTGCGGCAGGCGAAGGAACTGGACAGCCAACTGCACGACGCCATCGCCGCCGCGTGCGGCAACCGCCTGCTGGCCCGCGAGATCGAGCGGCTGAAACTCTTGTTCCGGGCCTACCGGGATGCGTCGTGGGTGGCGGTCGCGGCCCGTAACGAGTTCCACCGCCTGGAAGCGGAAGCGGCCGAGCACCTGATATTGCTCGGCCACCTGCACACCGAGAACGCCCCGGCCGCGGCCGACGCGATGGCCACGCACATTACCTCCGGCGAGAATTACTGGACGGCCGCGGTGTTCGGGCACAACAAACCGGATTGAGCCGCGTCCGTCAGCGGCGGAAATTTCTTCGAGGAACGATGACGATGCGACTCCTCCTCTTACTCTCGCTGCTAGCCGGGTCCGCAACGGCGGCCGAGCCGAAGCTCGAATACAACCGCGACATCCGGCCGATCATCTCGGAGAACTGCTTCGCGTGCCACGGGCCGGACAGCGCCGCCCGCAAGGGCCGCCTGCGGCTCGACCTGCGGGAAGACGCCCTCGAACGCGAAGCATTCGAACCGGGCAAGCCGGCCGAAAGCAAGATGGTCGAGCGGATGCTGCTGCCGGACAGCGACAAGGAGAAGATGCCGCCGGCCACGTCGCACAAGGTGCTGAAGCCGGAGCAGATCGAGATTCTCAAAAAGTGGATCGCTCAGGGGGCCGAATACCAAGCCCACTGGTCGTTCATCACACCGAAGATGCCGCCCGTACCGGCGGTGAAGGACAGCGGTCGCGTCCGCACGCCGATCGACGCCTTCATTCTCGCGGAACTGGAAAAGAAGGGGCTGACGATGGCCCCGGAGGCCGACAAGCGGACGCTGGCCCGGCGACTGTCGCTCGACCTGACCGGCCTGCCGCCCGACCCGGCCGACGTGGACGAGTTCATGAAGGACGGCTCGCCGAACGCCTACGAGAAGCTCGTCGACAAGTTCATGCGGTCGCCGCACTGGGGCGAGCACCGCGGCCGGTACTGGCTGGACGCCGCCCGGTACGCCGACACGCACGGCATTCACTTCGACAACTACCGCGAAATGTGGAGCTACCGCGACTGGGTCATCAACGCCTTCAACCAGAACCAGAAGTTCGACCAGTTCACCATCGACCAACTCGCCGGCGACCTGCTGCCGGACGCGACCATCGACCAGAAGGTGGCGACCGGGTTCAACCGCAACAACATCACCACCAACGAGGGCGGGTCCATCGCGGAGGAGTACCTCGTCCTCTACAACCGCGACCGCACGGAGACGGTCAACCAGGTGTTCATGGGCCTGACCGCCGGGTGTGCGGTCTGCCACGACCACAAGTTCGACCCGATCACGCAAAAAGACTTCTACAGCATGGCCGCGTTCTTCAACAACACCACGCAGAACGCGATGGACGGCAACGTCGCCGACACGCCGCCGATCGTGCAGGTGCCGAAGATGGAAGACCGGCCGCGGTTCCTCGCGATCGCCAAGGAACTCGCCGACACGCGGACAAAGGTTGATGCCCGCAAGAAGGAGGCCCGCCCGGACTTCGACAAGTGGGTCGCGGCCGTGAAGCCGGAGGAGGTCGCAGGCAAAGTCTCCGACGACAAGTTGCAAGTGCTGGCGAAGCTGACCGAGGGGAAGGGAAAGTCAGTGACGGTGGCCGTGAACGGTAAGGACGAAAAGCACGATTTCGACAGCGGCGGATACGTCTGGGGCAACGGCAAGCCCGGCCAGAAGGGGCTGACCGTCCTCCAGAGCGGCCCGGCCGTGGAGTTGAAAGAGGTCGGTGACTTCGACGGGAAGCAACCGTTCTCGGTCGGGGCGTGGGTGAAGCTCTCGAAGCGGAACACGACCGGTGCGATCGTCGCCAAGATGGACACGCCTGAGAAGGGCTACCGCGGTTGGGACGTGTGGCTCCAAGCCGACCGCGTGGCCATGCACATTATCAGCAGCTGGCAGAAGGACGCCGTAAAAGTCGCCGTCAAGAACCCGCTCAAGGTGAACGAGTTCCACCACGTCTTCATCACCTACGACGGGTCGCGGAAGGCGAGCGGCATCAAGATTTACATTAACGGCGTCCTCCAACCCGTGGACGTGGAAGCCGACGCGCTCAAGGGCACGACCCAGAACACGGTGCCGTTCAAGATCGGCCAACGGCACGCCGAA
This sequence comes from Limnoglobus roseus, assembly GCF_008254045.1. Taxonomy (GTDB): domain Bacteria; phylum Planctomycetota; class Planctomycetia; order Gemmatales; family Gemmataceae; genus Limnoglobus; species Limnoglobus roseus. Next base: position 8,328,645 of record NZ_CP042425.1, read on the forward strand.
CAGCGCGTGGCCGGCGTTTCCGTGTACGACCTGCGGTTGTACGGCCGCAAGTTGCCGGCCGGCGAGGTCGGCCAACTCGCGAAAGGCACGCAGGTCGCCGACATTCTCGCAAAGGCCGCCGACAAGCGGACACCGCAGGAGGTGAACGACCTGTACGACTGGTGGCTGGCCAGCCAGGACAAACCGTACCAGGCACTCGAACAGACGGTCGCCCGATTGCAACAGGAGGAAGTTGCGATCCGCTCCCGCGGCACGATCGCGCACGTCTCGGCCGAGAAGCCGTCGATGCCGGAAGCGTTCGTGCTCAACCGCGGCGAGTACGACCAACGGAAGGACAAAGTGCTACCGTTCACGCCGAAGGCACTGCCACCGTTCCCGGCCGACTTCCCGAAGAACCGCCTCGGCTTCGCCAAGTGGCTGTTCATCCCCGAACACCCGCTGACGAGCCGCGTGACGGTCAACCGCTTCTGGCAGGAACTCTTCGGCACCGGCCTCGTCCGCACGGCCGGCGACTTCGGCATCACCGGCGAACAGCCGAGCCACCCGGAACTGCTCGACTGGCTGGCCCTGGAATTCCAGTCGCACTGGGACGTGAAGCGGTTCTTCAAGTTGCTGGTGATGTCGTCGGCCTACCGACAAGCGGCGGTTTCGACGCCCGAGAAGTTGGAGAAAGACCCGGCGAATAAATGGCTGAGCCGCGGCCCGCGTTTCCGTATGGACGCCGAAATGGTCCGCGACTACGCGCTGGCCGCGAGCGGGCTGCTCGTCCGCAAGATCGGCGGCAAGAGTGTGAAGCCGTACCAACCGGACGGCGTGTGGGAAGCCGTGGCGATGCCGGAGAGCAACACCCGCCGCTACCAGCGGGACACCGGCGAAGCGCTGTACCGCCGCAGCCTCTACACGTTCTGGAAGCGGGCCGCCCCGCCGGCGAGCATGGACGTGCTGAACGCCCCCAACCGCGAGACGTGCGTCGTCAAGCGAGAGCGGACCAACACCCCGCTGCAAGCCCTGTTGACGCTCAACGACGTGCAGTTCGTGGAAGCCGCCCGCACCCTCGGCGAACACGCGATGGCCGCCGGCAAGACCGACGACGAGCGAATCGACTTCATCGCGAAACGACTGCTCGCGCGCTCACTGACCGAGAAGGAACTGCCGATCGTCCGGGAGTCGTTCGAGGCGTTGAAGAAAGACTTCGTGGAAAAGCCGGACGAGGCGAAGAAGCTCATCAGCTTCGGCGAGCGCAAGGCCGATGCGGCGTTTCCCGTGGCGGAACTTGCCGCGTGGACGATGGTGAGCAACGAGTTGCTGAATCTAGACGAGGTGCTGAACAAATAGACTGCTTCGGGCGAAAGCCCACCCGTCGCGGCGGGTGGGCTTTGACGGTCACACTTACAAGACTCTCCTTCCCTCGGAGTAACCCCATGCACCCGCTCGACCAAGCTCTCACGAACGAGTCGCTGTTCCAGGAATATGCCCGCCAGGAAACCCGCCGGCAGTTCTTCCGTTCCGCCGGGTTCGGCCTCGGCACCGCCGCCCTCGCGTCGCTCGGCGCGTCCGCGGCGGCCCCCGCACCACGGGGCGGGACGAAGACCGGCATCGGGGCGGCCCTGCCGGAGACGCACTTCTCGGCGAAGTGCAAGAACGTCATCTACCTGCACATGGTTGGCGGACCGTCCCAGATGGACCTGTTCGACTATAAGCCGAAAATGGAGGAGTTCTACGACAAGGATCTCCCCGAAAGCATCCGCAATGGTCAACGGCTCACGACGATGACCAGCGGGCAAAAGCGGTTCCCGATCGCGCCGTCGAAGTACAAGTTCGCCCAGCACGGCAAGGGCGGCGCGTGGTTCAGCGACATCTGGAAGTGGAAGCCGAAGATGGCCGACGACATGTGCATCATCAAGTCGATGCACACCGAGGCCATCAATCACGAGCCGGCCATCACGTACATCCAGACCGGCAACCAGGTCACCGGGCGGCCGTGCCTCGGGGCGTGGATGAGCTACGGCCTCGGCAGCTTGAACCAGAACCTGCCGACGTTCGTGGTCATGGTCGCCACGCCGACGAATCAGGAACAGATTCAGGCCATCTCGGCCCGCCTCTGGCAGAGCGGCTACCTGTCGGGCGAACACGCCGGCGTGTCGTTCCGGTCGAAGGGCGATCCGATCCTGTTCATCAACAACCCGCCGGGCGTATCGTCCGACGTCCGCCGTAAGACGCTCGACGGGCTGAAGAAGCTCAACGAGATCAACCACGAGCAACTCAACGACCCGGAAACGCAGACGCGGATCAGCCAGTACGAGATGGCCTTCCGCATGCAGGCGAGCGTCCCGGACCTGACCGACTTGAACAAGGAGACGGCGAAGACACTGGAGATGTACGGTCCCGACGTGAAGAAGCCCGGCAGCTTCGCGAACACGGCCCTCATGGCCCGCAAGCTGGTCGAGAAGGGCGTGCGGTTCGTTCAGGTGTACCACAACAACTGGGACCACCACGGCAACCTTACAGGCCGGATGAACTACCAAGTCACCGACGTGGACCAACCGTGCCACGCGCTCATCCAAGACTTGAAGCAGCGCGGCCTCCTCGACAGCACGCTCGTCATCTGGGGCGGCGAGTTCGGCCGGACGATCTACAGCCAGGGCGGGTTGTCGAAGACGAACTACGGCCGGGACCACCACCCGCGGTGCTTCACGATGTGGATGGCCGGCGGCGGCATCAAGGGCGGCTACGTCCACGGCGAGACAGACGACTTCAGTTACAACATCGTCAAAGACCCCGTCCACCTGCACGACTGGCACGCGACCGTCTTGCACCTGCTCGGGCTGGACCACGAGCGGTTCACGTACCGCTACCAGGGTTTGGACCAAAAGCTGACGGGCGTCGAGAAGTCGAGCGTCATCAAGGCGTTGTTGGCGTAACGAGCGGCGAACGCCCCGGCACGGTCGTGCCGGGGGCCTTCTACCTCACGTACCACCCGCGCACATCCACGCTCATCATTCCCGCCCGGCGGGCCGCTTCCAGGCCGATGTCGGTGTCCTCGAACACCACGCACGCCGTCGGCTCGACGCCCAACCGGCGGGCCGCTTCCAGGAACACGTCCGGCTCCGGTTTGTGGCGGGCGGTGTCTTCCGCACAGACGATCGTCGCGAACCAGTCCCGCACGCCGATTGCGTCGAGCGTCTGCCGCACCACGTCGCGGTAGCCGCCGCTCGCCACCGCCATCGGCAGCTTGCCGCGGTAGGCGTCCGCGATTCGGAGGACTGCTTCCACCGCGGTGACCTCGTGCAGCAGTTCCAGAAAGTGCCCTTCCTTGGCCAGAACCATTGCCTCCACGTCGCCCACCGGCACGCCGGTTTCCTCGGACAGCAGCCGGATGATGCGGTTCGTCGGCATCCCGCCGAGTTCGTAGAAGCGCTTCTCGGTGAACGCGATGCCGTGCCGGGTCAGCATCGCCGTCCACGCGCGGAAGTGGATCGGCATCGTGTCGGCCAGCGTGCCGTCGCAGTCGAAGATCAGAGCCTGCGTGCCGGGCTGGGGTGTCCAGTTCATGCGGTGATTCTACGACCCCGCCTTCGCCGTGTCGGCGTCCAGCGACGACGCCCCGAATACCCACAGCGTGCCCCCGATGAGGATGAACACGGACGTGCCGAGGAACGCGGTCTGCAAACTCGCCACGTCGGCCACGAAGCCGATGATCGGCGGCGAGATCACGTCGCCCAGCATGTGGATGACCAGAATGTTGATCGCGTACCCCGTGGCCCGGATGTCGGACCGCATGACGTTTGCCAACAGAGTGTTCGCCGGACCGGTGTTGAAGAACAGGAAGAACACCGCGGCGAACAGTAAGCCCCAGGCCACCGGGAACGGCACGAGCAACGCTCCTACGAGGAACGGGAACGCCAGCATCGTCGACCACCCGGCCGCGTGGAAGTACGCCCCGCGAATGCCCCGCCCGAGGAGGTACTCGCCGAACCACCCGCCGAGCAGCGTCGCCCCCAACCCGGAGACGACGACGATCACGCCGAAGATGAGGTTGACCGTGCCGAGCGAGATCGAATCGGGCGTGGTGGCGGCCGTGAAAATGCGGTCGCCGTACTGCTTGAAATCATCCCCCGCGCGTTGGCGGTCTTCGGGGAGGGTGTCCCGAAGTTTCTGCTTGAATTCGGCGAACGACACCTGCGGCATCCCGGTCAGGGGCCGCAACTTCGCAACGACCTCGTCCGGTACGACGGGGCGGTCGTCGCTCGTCCGCTCTTCTGCCAACGTCTCGAACGTCTTGTCCGTCACAGCGAACCGGGCCTCGCGCTGGAAGATGTAGGTCGGTGCCCACGCGGCCACGCCGCCGAGGACGAACGTCGTGCAGGTCATGCCCAGGCAGCCGATGACGAACGAGCGAATGGTCTTCAACTCCGCCAACACCCGAAGGTAACTCGGCGGCGTCTCATCGACTCGGTTCGGTTGCGGCGGTTCCGGCATGAAGAAGCACTGCCAACCGAGAAACCAGCCGATGAACGTCACCAGGAAGGCGGTTCGCCAGCCGAAGTGTTCGCCAATCTGCCCGCCGATGACGAAGCCGAGAGCGCTGCCGACCGGGATGGCGAGGTAGAACAAAGCCATCACCTTGCCCCGTTGGGAAACGGGGTAAAGGTCGGAGAGCATCGACGGCGCGACCGGGCCGTAGGCGGCCTCGCCGATGCCGACGGCGCAGCGTGTCAGCAGGAGCATGACGTAGCCGGTGGCCAGCCCCGACCCGCCCGACGCGAGGCTCCAGACGAGGACGCCAATTCCGACGACCCACCACCGCCGGCCGCGATTGCCGAACCAGCCGAACACCGGCGACAGCAGCGTGTACGAGACGAGGAAGACCGACGTCAAAAAGCCGAGTTTGGACTGCAACCACGGGTCGGCCGGGTCGAACAGGTTCGCGTCCAGTTGCAACCGCGGCAGCACGGCCGAGAGCACTTGCCGGTCGATGTAGTTGAAGAGATTGATGATGAAGAGTAACGCCAGCGCCCGCCCCGCCCCCGGCAGTGCCTCGCTCGGCCCGCCGTGGGTGTTGACCATGCCTGCCATTCGGACTCCTTGTCAGCCGCGGGGTTCCGTCGAGTTTCCATACCCGCCGCCGACGGTTGGCGGTAGACTCATGGTATCCCGATCATCGCGAGTGTCGCTCATGCCCTACTCTGCCGAAATCAGCCGGACGAACCCGGCGTGCGTCCTCATCCTCATCGACCAGTCGAAGTCGATGGACGAGCCGTTCGCCGGGCAGCCGGACAAGCTCAAGAGCGAGGGCGTGGCCGATGCCGTCAACCGGCTCATTCAGAATATGGTTCTGAAGTGCGCCAAGATCGACGGCGTGCGGGATTACTTCCACGTCGGCCTCATCGGCTACGGCGGCGAACTCCGGGCCGGCCTCGGCGGCTCGCTGCCGGACGACGTCCTCGTGCCGATCAGCAAACTCGCCGATAAGCCGCTGCGGGTCGAGAACCGCGTGCGGCTCGTGGAAGACGGCGAGGGCGGGACGATCGAGCAGAACGTGAAGTTTCCCGTCTGGTACGACCCGACGGCCCGCGGCCGCACGCTCATGAACGGGGCGTTCGAGGCGGCGGAACTCGTCATTTCGAGTTTCATCCTATCGTATCCGGAGTCGTACCCGCCGATGGTGTTGAACATCACCGACGGCAAGCCGAGCGACGCGAACCCCCTGCCCGTGGCCAACCGACTCAAAAAGGTGGGCGGGTCCGACGGCCCAGTGCTGGTCTTCAACCTGCTGCTCTCGGCCGAGCCGAAACCGCCGATCTACTTCATCGACGATGAGAGCCTGTTGCTGGACACGTACTCGAAACTGCTTTTCCGGATGTCGAGTATCCTGCCGCCGAAGTTGGTGCAGGCCGCGAAGGCTGACGGCTTCCCCGTCAACGCTGGGGCGCGGGGCGTGGTGTTCAACGCCGACTTGGTTGCAGTTGTGCGGTTCCTCGACATCGGCACGCGGATTACAACGGGCTTGCGGTAGTCGGTTGAGGGCTTCAGGTGCTGAAATGCACGGTCGGATTGCTCATTCTCGCCGTACTGTCGTCGGGTGCTTTCCTCGCCCACGGGGTGACAACTGGAGTCTTAGTACCGTACCCTGAGGCGACATCGGAACAGACGGCATACGAAAATTACCACCTAGGGATCAGCGTGCCGCTGTTCGTCGCGTCGGCGGTGGCGTGGATGCTTACCGGGATCGTCGCCATAACGTGCGCGGGCCGTTGGCTGATACAAGGCGGTCGCGCCAAATTGGCGGCCACATGGAAAAGGTCATGGCATTCTCACTAGACATCGTCGTGCGTACCACGCCCAAAGCTGGCAACACTGACGCGCAGAACGAAGACGCGGCCGCGGTCGCGCCGAAGTTGCGGCGGGCGGCCGTCGCCGATGGCGCGTCGGAAGGCTGGCAGTCGGGACCGTGGGCGAAGGTGATCGCGACGGCCTACGCCAAGACTCTGCCGGAGCCGACGACTTTCGAGAGTTGGGTGGCCACCGTCCGTGAACAGGCCCCGCGGTCGGAATCGAAATCGTGGTACGCCGAGGAGAAGCAAGCCCTCGGGGCGTTCTCCACACTCATCGGAGTGACGTTCGAGGAAACCAAAGATGGTGGCATCAAGTGGCGGGCGCTGGCCGTCGGCGATTCTTGCCTGTTCCAGGTCCGCGGGGCGAAACTTCTCGCGAAATTCCCCGTTGAATCGGTGGCGGACTTCTCGAACCGGCCGCGGCTGATCGGCTCCGTGGACGTGCCGGCGGTGCCGGAAGCGGAATGGTTTGCCGGACGTGCGGAACTCGGGGACGTGTTTTACCTTCTAACGGATGCCGTCGCCGAGTGGTTTCTGAAAACCCGCGAAGCCAACGGCACGCCGTGGACCGAGTTAGATCGGGTAACGACTTCGTCACTCCCTCCCGCGGCATTTGCCTTCTGGATAAAATCGCTCCGGGATGCGAAGATGATGCGAAACGACGATTCGACGGCCATGAGAATCACTCTCAGCCCCGGCGAACACGAACAGGACTCCCCATGAGTTGGCCGATCTCGCAGGACTTCAACGAAGCCGTCCAGAACCCGGGGACCGCGTTCGGCGACCCGGACCTGAAGTCCGGGACTGTGACCACGAATGCGATGGGCATGCCAGTGCCGCGGTCGGGCAACTACGCCGACGTGTACCAGGTCACATCGGCCAACGGCCAGAAGTGGGCCGTGAAGTGCTTCACCCGGCCGACGTCCACCGGCCTCGACGCCCGGTACGCCGCCGTCAGCGAGCACCTCGCCAACGCGAACCTGCCGTTCAACGTCGGCTTCAAGTTTCTGCCGCAGGGCATCCGCATCCGCGGCCAGTGGTACCCGATCGTCAAGATGCAGTGGGTGGACGGCTTCCCGATCAACGCCTTCGTCCGCGACAACCTCAACCGATCGACGATTCTCGAAAACATGCTCTCGCTGTGGGTCCGCCTCTGCCGGCGGTTGCGCGAGACGGGCATGGCCCACGGCGACATCCAGCACGGCAACGTGCTGCTCGTGCCGGCCGGCGGTAACTCCCTCGGTTTGAAGCTCGTGGACTACGACGGCATGTTCGTCCCGGCCCTGGCGAACCAGCCCTCCGGGGAAGCCGGCCACGCCAGCTACCAGCACCCGGAGCGCGTTGCGGCCGGCGTGTATTCGGCCGACCTCGACCGCTTCCCGCACCTCGTCGTCGCGACGGCCCTTCGCGGCCTCCTCGTCGGCGGCAAGGCGCTCTGGGACCGCTACGACAACGGCGACAACCTGCTCTTCGTCGAGCGGGACTTCCAGAATCCCGGCCAGTCGAAGCTGATGCGGGAACTGTGGGAGACGGGCGACCCGTTCACCGTCGGCCTCGTAGGCCACCTCGCGTTGAGTTGCGCGAAGCCGCTGCACCAGACGCCGTGGTTGGACCAACTCATGCCGGGCGGCCAACCGCCGATCTTGACGCCGAGCCAGGAACGGCAAGCCGCGGCCATTCTGGGCGTCCCCATGGGAGGGACGCCGGCCGGTGCGGAACCCGGTTTGCCGCCGGGTTCCGCACCGATGCCGGCTCTGCCACCGCAGCCGCAATACCCGCCGGGCTACGGCCCACCGCCGGGGTACGGCCCGCCCCCCGGTTACGCCCCGGCGATGCCGCCGCAACCGCCCGCGATGCCGCCCGGCGTGCAGGTGCCGGCCCCCGCTCCGCAATTCAACCTGAACTCGGAGGGCGACGAAGAGTCGATGGACTTCGACGGTGGCGTGCGCCGCCGGAAGCGGTCAAACAAGTCGAACCTGATTACCGCGACCCTCGCCGGCGTGGTCATCCTCGGCAGCATCGTCGGGGCCACGGTGATGTTCGCGGGCAAGAAGAAACAGCCCGAGGTGGTCGAGAAGAACCCGGACGAAACCCCGGCGCCCGCTTCCACTCCTGTCGACCCTCCTGCGGTGAACCCGCCGGTCGAACCGCCCCCCGTCAATCCCATCCCGGTCAATCCGCCCGTCCAACCGCCGGCGGTGAAGCCGACGCCCCCAGTCGCGGCGGACACCGGCAAGGTCGTCTGGAGCGTTCCCGCCGGGGATCGGCCTGCCGATCGCGTCCAGTCAGCGACATTCACGTCTGACGGGACGAAGGTCTTTGCCGCCCCCGTCGGTCAGGGCGTGGTTCACGTTTTCGACGCCAAGACGGGGGCGAGAGTTTCGACGTTCCGCGACCACTCGCCGGGGTCGAACGTCCAGGCCTTCGCCATGCCCGGCGGTCGCATCGGGTCCGTCGCGTCGGCCGAGCCGGTCGTGACGATCTGGGACGCCGCGACGGCGAAGCCGGTCAGTCGCGCTCCGCGTGCGGAAGCCGTGCCGCCGTCCGGGGTGCTGGCCGACCAAAAGGGTCGGTATGTCGTCATCCTGAAAAATCAGGGTGCGGGCAGCGTGATGGATCTGGAAACCGGCCGGGAGGTCGTGCCGATCACCGCAGCCAATCCGACGACCGGCCAACCTGGGACGGCCATCGCCGCCGACGGATCGGCCGTGCTGACCATTGTGCAGGGGAACCTCTTCCGCACGACGGCCCTGCCCGGCGGGAAGACCGTAGTCGAGATCCCGATTAAACTCGAAGGCGCGTCGATCCTCGCGTCCTGGTCGCCCGCCCGAAAGCTCGCGGCCGTTTTCCAGCGACGGGGCACGGCCATCCCGGGCATCGTTCACGTCATCAACACCGAGTCGGGGGAAGTCATCAAAACAATCCCCGGGGCGAACACTCTGTCCGCCAGTTTCAGTGGCGACGGCACTTATTTGGCCGTCCCCCAGGGGACCGGCATCACCCTCTGGAAGACGGCCGACTGGACCCCGGCCGCAACGGTGAAGTTGCAACCCGCCTCGGTCCACAGTCTGACGTTGAGTGCCGACGGGCAGCAGGCCGTCGTGGCCGGACCCGGCACGACCCTGCAACTGGTGAGCTTCGCCGTGGACCCGGCCCCGACCGGCACTTCGAGCGACACCGGCTCTGGGGTTGCCAGCCGTTTAACGGAACTCGACTCGCTCTCCTCCGTTGATTTCGGTGTCGACGTTTCCCGCCGCCGGGCCGTCAATCGCACCGGGAAGATTGTGTTCTTCTCCACCGACATGACCGTCTACCCGGCAGACGTCGCCGCCAAGAAGGTGACGAACCCTTACACCCCCGGCGGCCAGGTCCGGCAAATCTGGGCGACGGCCGGCGGCGAGTTGGTCGTCGAGGTTCGCAAGGACAAGAAGGTCGAATTGCACGTCGTCGACCCGCAGACGGGCAAGCTCACCGGCCCCGGGGTGGTCGTCGTCTCGCCGGACGAAATCCCGAAGCACGTGAACGTGTCGGCAAACGGCACCCTGGCAACCGTCGTGAAGGCGAACGGGCACCTCGCCCTCTTCGACCTGAAAGCCGGCAAGTCTTTCTACACTTATTTCCCCGACATGCCGGCCGTGAACGCATTCCCGAGTTCCGACGGCGAGCAGATCATTGCCGGGTGCGGCAAGAAGGTGTTCACCTTCGTCGTGGCCAACCGCCCGGCGTCCAAATGGCTGCGGCCGGGCGGGTTCGACGACATGCCCGAACTGGTCGTCGAGGACGCCGCCCCGGACGCGAAGGCCGTCGCCCTGCGGTCCCGCGGCATGGACAACACCGGCACAAAGTTCACTATCGTCGCGTTCGCCGACTGGCAGAACCCCGCCGTCATCACCACCGCCGCGATGGGCAACGACGCCCACCTGCGGTTCGTCGGCGACGGCACGCGGGTGGGCGTGTCCGACGAAGGACGGCTGACGCTGTACGACGCGATGACCGGCAAGTCGATCGCGAGCGTGACGCCGAAGGCCGTCGGCGGGAATATGACGCCCGTCTCCGGCCCCGGCGGCGAGACGGTCGTCTTCGGGTTCAGCACTGGGGCGACGCTCTACCGCACCGGCATCGGCGGCATGACGGCGACCGAACCGCCCGTCGCGATGGCCGGGCCGAAGCGGTTGCCGGTGCCCGACGCGGCGGCACTAGCGGCGGCCGAGAAGACGGTGAAGGACACCTACGCCGCCGAGTACGCCAAAAAACTCCCCGCCGACCGCAAGAAATTCGGCGAGCGGCTCTACACCGACGCGAAGGAGACGGCCAAGGACGCCGCGGCCCAGTTCTTCATGCTGAAGGACGCCGCCGCTATCGGCACGGAGGTTTTTGACACCGGCCTCGCGGTGCGGGCCGTCGATTCGCTCAACGAAATCTTCGAGGTGGACGGCTTCGCGATGAAGCTCGCCGCCTTGGAGAAGATTGCCGCCGGCACGACCAACACCCAGACGCTGAAGGCAACTGCCGAGGCGGTCCAGGAACTCGTCGAAGAGGCGGCCGAGCGGGACGAGTACGAGAAGGCGGTGACGCTCGGCACGATTGCGACAACGGCCTACAAGCGGGCCGGCGCGGGGGCGGCGCAGAAGGAGTTGGACACCCGGCTGACGCAGCTCCGCAAGCTGAAGGACGCCTTCGAGGGCGTGAAGGCCGCGGCCGAGAAGTTGAAGGCGACGCCCGAGGACAAGGACGCGAACAGTCAGGTCGGCCGCTTCCGGGCGTTCGCCCAGGGCCGGTGGGAGGACGCCTTCAAGATGCTCGCGGTCGGGGCCGACGCCGACCTGAAGAAACTCGCCGAGATGGAACTGCAAGCCGCGACCGACACCGACACGCCCGACTTGAAGCGCGGCGACCTGTGGAAAGAGTACGCGCAGAAGGTGCCGGACGCGGACCGGCCGGCGGTGATGAATCGGGCGAAATTCTGGTACGCGAAGGCGCTCATCGCGGGGAAGGGCGGCCTGGAGCGGGCCGGGGCCGAGAAGGGCCTGCGGTTCATGGCCGGCCAAGTCGACTACTGGCCGGGCCTGATCGCCGAGCAGTTCGTGCCGCGCGGCCGGAAGATCAAAGGCGTCGTGGATTACGTCGTGGACTTCACTAACGACACGCCGGACCTCACGGCCCTGAACCTGCCCGGCCTGGAAGTGAAGTGGACGGGGGTCATCGTGCCGCCGGCCCCGGGCCGGTACAAAATCGTCGCCGAGACGGGGGACACCGTCCGCGTGACCCTCGGGGCCAAGCCCGATCAGAAGAAAATCCTCGAGGCGCTTAACAAGGGCGTCTCGACGAAGGAGAGCCACTACCTCTTTGGCGAACGCCCCGTCCCGATCCTGATCGAGTACGAGTACGCCCGCCAAGGCCGCCGCGACCACGGGTTAAAGCTGAAGTGGGTCCGCCCCGGCGGCAAGGCCGAAGAACTGATCCCTGCCGAGGCGTTCTACCACAACAAGGTCGACGACAAGCTCGTGAAGTAATCAACGCGAAAAGGCCCCGGGACGGTCATCCCGGGGCCTTTTCGCGTTGAGTGAGAATGACGGCCGGTCACACGACTTTCTTCTTCTTCGCCTTCTTCCCCGCGGCGGGGACTTTTACCAGGCCCACGTCTTTGATCTTCTTGAACTCGTCCAGGGTCAGTTTCTTGTTGTTGTTCGTGTCGAGCTTGGCGAACGTCGCTGCCAGGCTGACGGGCGTTGCCTTTTCGGCCCCGGCCATGACATTCGGGAGGAAGTTGAACTCGTAGAGGCTCAACATGCCGTCGTTGTCGCCGTCCAACTGCTTGAGGATCTTTTCGGGATCGGTCTTCGAATCGTCGGCCTTCTTTTTCTTCTTCTTGTCGGCCCCGTCCGCCGTTGCAATGAGGAGGAGTGTCGAAAGGGTGAGCAGCGCAAGTCGCGAGAACATGGGAGTGGCTCCGAGAACGGGCGGTCGTTCAATCTAACACACTCCCGCCTCCTCAGTTCCGCCCGGCCGCCGAATTCTCGGGTAGGTCGCCGGCCGCCGCCCAGCCGAACGCCCCTTGGGCCGCCCGTAGTTTGGCGGACCAGCGGTGCCAGGCCATCACTTCCTGTACCACGTCCGCCCGGGCCTTGTACCACTCCAGTTCCAGCGGCAGGCGGTCGAACGCCTTGTCGTCTTTCTTCGCCTTCTCCACTTTCGTCTGCCAGCCCTCGGCCCGGCCTTTCGCCAGCGCCACCCGCCGCGCGGCCGATGCCATCTGCACCGCGGCGGCCCGCACCTCGGCCGCGGCCAACTTCTCGCGGTCGGCCGTCAGCGCGAACAACTGCTCGCGGCGCAACTCGACTTCCGATTCCGCCGCCGCCCGCAGTTCGGCCGTCACCCGTTCGGCCTGCCGTCGCATCACGCCCGGCACCGGCGGAATCCCGGCGAGGCCGTTGTAACTCTGCATCTGTTGCCGCACGGCCGGCAGCGTCTCCGCGCTCAGTCCGTGGTAGAGGCGGCGGAGCAACCGCAGATCGGCCCGCTGCTCCAACGCGACCTGTACGGCCGCTTCGGCATCCACAGGGGTGGCGGAAATCGTGAACGGCCCCGTCGGCCACAGCCGTTCGTCGCCCCTTACCGACAGGCCCAGGCGGGCTTGCAGTTCCGCGTTCAGCAACTTGATCGCGGCCTCGGCCGTTTCGACATCGCCGAGTAACTTCGACCGCTGCCGCGTGAGGTCGTCCTCGTCCGGCACGGGCAGCCCGACGCCGCGGTACTTCGCGGCCTCCGAGCGGAGTTCGTCGAACGACTTCAGCCCCATCGTCAGCAGTTCCGTCCGGCCCTCGGCGTCGGCGAGTTGGTAGAACCGCTCCAGCGCATCGGCCGCGTAACTGTTGCGGGCTTCGACGGCCGCCAAGAATCGCGCGTCCCGCAAGAGTTGGTCGCTCGCCCCGTTTGGGCACGGCTGTTTCTTGGACGTGACCGTCACCACCGGCATCGCGTTCTCGCGGTCCAGCACGTTCGCGACCGGCGAGTGCTGGGCTGCCAGCAGGACGCAGGAACCATCGGTCAACCCGCGAAAGCCTTTTGCGTCCGCGGCGAATAGCTTCGCGGGATCCGCCGTCTTCGCGTCCAAGCTCGGCAGGCTGGCCAACGGCGGTTCGATTCGCGTCGGCGTTACCACGGGCAAGTCGGTACTCGTCGGGGCGGCCGAGGGCATGGGAGCCGGCGTCGTGACGGAGACCGACGGGCCGTGACAGCCCGCGACGGTCGCGACGACAATGACGAACCAGCCACGCGGCATCATCGCCCTCCCCCGGCAGAACAAGCCCTGGCAAAGACATCGGCGGAAAGCTGGGCGATCTTTGACGATTTTGCGAATCGAATGGGCGATCTCGAAGGTATTGCTCCGTGAGGAACTTACCCAGATTCCCCCGTTCCTGTTGACGCCGGGCGAGAACCCTGACTAGCATTCACAGCACCCAGAGGACCCATGATGACCGAAACGACCGCCCGGAACGGTGAACTCGTCAGCCGCGTGCAACAACTTCGCCTGAACAACCAACTCGGGGCGGACCGCGGCGGCGGGGGCGGGGCAACGTGGCTGCCGTGGGTGCTGTGCTTAGTCTTGGCGCTCGCGTGGGCGGGCGTCGGGATTCGCTCGTACCGCAACGCCGAGGCGAACCCGCAAACGGCCGCCGCGAGCGGGCAACCGGCCGCCACGTCGGCGGGTAGCACGCCGCCCCCCGCGGCCGTCGTCCCCGGCACGATTCAACTCGAAGTGAAGGGCTATCTCGTCCCCGCCCAGCAGATCGCCGTCAGCCCGATCGAGGTAGCCGGGCGGCTGATCGTGCTGAACGTCGTCGAGGGCAAGTCGTTCAAACAGGGTGAGGTTCTGGCCCAAATTGAGGCAGTCAATTATCAGGCCCAACTGACGGAATCGCAGTCCGCGCTGCTCTCGGCTCAGGGCCGTTTGGAAGCGTCGAAGCAAAAGCTGGCGGGTCTTTTGCCCGGATCGGTTCGGAAGGTGGAAATCACGCAAGTGGAGGAAGAACTCAAGGAAGCCGACGCCCAACTCAGTCGGATGATGGACGAAGTCGGCCGACTCGAACGGCTCGGGGCCTCGGCGGCCGACAAGGAGAGCAAGCAAGCCCGCTTCGACATGCTCGCCAACGAGGCGAAGGTCCGCCGGCTGACGGCCACCCTGTCCATCTTGAAGGAAGGCCCCCGCGAGGAGCAGAAGGCCGCCGCCCGGGCCGACGTGCAGGCCGCCCTTGCCGAAGTCGAAGTCGCGAAGGCCCGGTTGGCCCAGGCGCAGTGGCGGTTGGACAACTGCACCATCCGCTCGCCGATCGACGGCACCGTGCTGACGAAGAAGGCCGAACTCGGCAACCTCGTGAACCCGCTCGCGTTCGCGGCGTCGTCCGGCAGCGTGTGCGACATCGCCAACCTCGCCGACCTGGAAGTGGACCTGGAAATCCCGGAGCGGGACATCTCCAAGCTGAAGGCCGGGCAGCGATGCCGCCTCAAGGCCGACGCCTACACCGACCGGACCTACGAGGGTCGGTTGGACCGCATCATGCCGATCGCCAACCGGGCGAAGAGCATCGTGAACGTGCGGGTGAAGGTCGCATTGCCGCCGGGCGAAATACCGGGGACGTTCCTCAAACCCGAGATGGGGGCCGTCGTCTCGTTCCTCGCGGAAGAGGGGAAGAAGCCCGAGGGCACGTGATCCGGCAATAGCGCACGCGAAGGGGGCGGGTCGATCGAATCGACCCGCCCCCTTCGCGTTTCTGCACGACTTTAGACGCGGGCCACGGTCACAACGGGCCGGCCGCCGAGGCCGAGGAAGCGGAACCTCGCCCCGCTACCCATGTAACCGCCGAAGGTGGCGAGCATCATCGAGAGCCACGCGCCGCCGAACGTGTACCATGCGACGCGACTGGCAGCGGCGGTGGCTTCCTGCTGGTTCTGGGGGTTCTCGACCGCTTCCTTCGCCTTCGCGGGAGCGTCCTTTGCCTTCTGCTTCCACTCATCGAGCTTGTCCTGCGGAATGCCGGCGCGGCGGGCCGCGTCTTCCCACTGGTCCGGGGTCGTGCCTTCGGCGGCCGCTTGAGCCGTCGCGGCCACGCCGATCATTGCTCCGTAGCCGATCCGCACGCCGGTCGTCAGCAGGAACATCATCATGGCCAGCGTCGTCGCCCAGACCAGGATGCCGTAGAGCGCCCCTTCGCACTCGTTTTCACCGACGGTAAACAGACTCGCGATATAGCCGCCGAAGAACATCGACAGGCAGGTCACGAAGATCGCGAACACGATCGCGCCGATGCTCAGCGCCTTCGGCGTCACCTTGTCGTGGATCGACAGACCGACCGCCCCGGCTAGGAGCGTGAGGAGGAAGTAGAGCGCGAGCGACAGCACGGCTCCCGCGAGGATCGCGGACCACGTGATGTGGCTTTTGACGGCCACCATGTCTTCGAGTCGAACGGGTTGATCTGCCACCACTGCCATGTTGCGAACCTTAGGAGAGAGTGATCCGCCGACAAGGTCGGCGGGGATTGTCAGGCTGAAGACTTGGCAAGTTGTGTGCCGCCAGCCAAGGGAGCCGGCTACTTGAGAGAAATGACGCGGGACGTGAACCGGCAGGTGAGAATGCCGTTAAATCTGCACGCGGCGGTTGTACACCCACCACTCGGCCATCAGCACGAGCAACCCCAAAAGGACGGCGATCTTCCACAAGTCGCGCGGTTGCTTGCGCGGCTCGTCCGCGGCGATCGTTTCCACCCCGATGCGGATTTCGGTCGTCACGGCGATGTCGCTCTCGTCGTGCTCGGCCGTGGGAACGAGGTTGACGGCGAACCGCCGCCCCGCCGTCCGGTCGGTGCCGGGTTCCGCCCATGTCGCGGCATAGGGGCCGATCTGATCGGTGTTCGTGTAGATGAACTCCGGCCGCGGGGTGCCGCGGTCGAAGACCTTCGACTTCCCGTCCGGCGACGTGACCGTGATCCGCCTCGTCACGCCGGTGGCGATCGGCTTTTCCTGCCCGGTCGTGATCGGGTCTTCGGTCGCCGCGTCGCGGACGTTGCCGAGGGTCGTCACCACGTTCCGCACGAACAGCACGAAGCTCGGCTGCAACGGCCAGAGCGTGTTCCAATCATTCGCGCTCGTCATCAGCGGGAACGCCATCACGAGGTCGGTGAAGGGGCCGCGCGGCAACCCGGCGATGAGCACCTGCCCGCCGGCCGCTTCGAGCAACCGCTGCGTGCCGTTGGGCAGGCTCGGCAGTTGGAACGACTCGTCGATGGCCATGTCGTACAAGCCGCGGAGGTTCCGCATGATCGGGTGCCGGTCGAGCGACCCCTGAACGCTCGGCCCCTTCACCGGCACCACACGCTGCGGGTCGTCGGCTGCCGTCGCCGGCTTGAACGGCGGCGGGGGGTGGCCGATGAACCAGGTGTTGGCGTTCGGCATCGCGTCTTCCGTCGCCGGGCCGCAACGGTCGAAGATGACGAGGTCGAACTTCCCCTCGCGGGCCGGCTTTAGGTATTTCTCGGCGTCGGTGAGGGCTGCGGGCGTCTCCCAGGTGCGGTCGGCCAAGGCCTTGTGGGCGTCGCTCTCGAAGAACGCGCGGAGCAACTTGTTGTCGTCTGGCGTGACGATTAGCACCTTCGCCTTGCGAACCACTCCCAGAACGAACCACGATTCGTCGTCGAGCGGCAGCGAGTCGTTGGCCCCTTCGAGCCGGGCGTGCAGCGTCAGGTCGGCCCCCTCCGCAAGTTCCGGCAGGTAGAACTGCACCGCCTTGCCGGCTACGTTCTGGTCGCGCTTCGCCGCCGGGCGAAGGGTGCGGGAGTACGCCCGCAGGAGATTCCTGCCCGCGTCGAGGACTTCGAGCCGCACCACGATCTTGTCGGCAGGCTTGCTCCGGTAGTTCTTCACGAACGCCGTCACCGTCGCCTTTGTAGCGTCGTCGGCGTCGCGGTCGGCAACCTTCGGCGTCGGGTCGGCGGGATCGTTCTCGTCATCATCGGGCAGTGGCTTCTGCCAGCCGCGGTCCACGGTCAGCCGCGAGAGTGCGAGGTTGTTCGAGCCTTCCGCCGGCGGGACGTGGTACGTCAGGTTGAGGTTCGCCAGGGCGAATTCCGCCGGGAACGGGAAGCGGCCATCCGAGAAGACGTGAACGTCGGCCGGGACGCCCTCCGTCGGCACGTACTGCCGCTCCTTGCCGGGGACGACCGCACCCGGGATGGTCGCTTCGTTCTCGGTGGACTTCACCGGGTTCGCGAGGCTGGCCGCGAGGCTGAGGGCTTCCTCGATCCGCGTCGGCTTCTGCGTCGGCTCGATGCGCTCGACGGCCGTGCGAAGTTCGCCGCGGTTGTTCGTGTACGACTGTGCCGTCTCGGCCGTGGAGTTGAAGACGATCAACATACCGGTATCGTCGTCGGTGGCGGCGTCGATCTCGCGGAGGGCTTGCTGCTTCGCCCACGCCAACCGCGTCGGGGCCACGTCGGTCGCCGACATGCTCGCCGAGTTGTCGATCATGAGGATGTAATGCCGCCCGCCGAAGATTGACCCGTGCAACCGCGGGCCGAGGACGGCGTAAATGCACAGCAGGGCGGCGAGCAGTTGCAGCAGGAGTAGCACGTTCTGCCGCAACCACTGCATGAGGCGGTTGACGTGCAGGTCTTCGATGCTCTTCTTCCAGAGGTACGTGGACGACACCGCGACCGGCTTCCGCCGCAGTCGGAGGAAGTAGAGCAGCACGATGAGCGGCGGCACGCAGAACAGCACCATCGCGGCCGGCAGCGCGATCGCGACGCGGTGACTGACGCCGAGACGGCCTTCGAGCCACTCGTTGACGCTCGCCTCGTAGCCCATGAGGTCGGCGGCGAACACCACGACGCCGGGCAGGGCGACGAGCAAGAGCAACACGACGAGCAGCGGGAAGATGGTGCGCATGAGTTTCATTGGGGGCAAAGCCCCGGCACGGCCGTGCCGGGGCTTTCGGGGTTATTTCTTCAGCCACTTGTCGGCGAACGCCATAAACGCCTTCCAGTCGTCGGGCGTCATCGCGTGCTTGCCGGGGCGGATGAAGTAGCCGAGGCGGCTTTCGATTAACTTGTTCGGCGGCGACATCGTCGTCGCCTCCAGGCCGGTCACGCCGAGGAGTTCGTACACCGGCGTCGCAAGTTTCAACATCTCGAACTGCCCGCTCGGGTTCGCCCACAGGTCGTCAGTCGCGTTCGTATATAGCATCGGCCGCGGGGCACAGAGGGCTGCGAGGCAGTGCTGGTCGAACGGCAGTTTCTCGGTGGCATCGTTGAACGCCTTGAAGCTCGTGCTGAACCAGTGCGGGAACGCGGTGTTGATCCGCTTCACGCCCTCGGCCTTCGGGTCATCGTGGCGGCTCGGCCCGGTCCCGCCGCAACCGGCCTGGTGCGGGAGAACCAGCGCGAATCGCTCGTCGAACGCTCCCGCCAGCAACGCCGTCTTGCCGAGTCGTGAGTGGCCGACGACGGCGAGCCGCTTCGCGTCCACTTCGGAGATCGTGCTCAGGTAGTCGGCACACCGGCTGACGCCCCACGCCCAACTCATGATCGTGGCCGTCGCGTCGTCCGGGCCGTCGCCCTTCGGCTTCGGCATCAGCTTGCGGAACCCCTCGTCCACGTTCGGCCGGTCCGGCTGCACGTCGCCGTTGTAGAACGTCGCCACACCGTACCCGCGGCCGATGATGACTTCGAGCGGCCACACGTCGGTCGCCAACCCGCGGCCCTCCTTCGTCGCCTGGTTGTTCTTCACGCCGGGGTATTTGTCGTACATCCACGCCTCGGGGATGCGAATGTTCGGGTCGGTCGTGTACAGGTGGTTCCCCCCGAAGTTCGGCCCGACGAACGTCGGCACTGCCCCGACCGGCGCGTTCGGCAGCGCGATCATCAGATAAATCTGGAGGGCGTTCGTCTTGCCGAAGGCGTCGATCTGAAGCTCGACCTCGCGGAGCGTGCCCTTACCGCCGAACGCCTGCTTGTCCTCGTACTTGACGACGCCGGTCACCTTCCCCGATTCCGGCAATCGGCCGTACATGTACCGCTGGAAGAGTTCCTTCAGTTCCGGCCGGCGTTCCTTCAGCCAGACTTCCTTCGTGGTGACTTTCTCCCCGGCGAACGTCGTGAGCGGGTCGGGGAAACTCTTGCGGGCCGGCAGATCGCCCGGCGGCGGAAAGTCAGCGGCCGCGACGAGGGCCATGAGCAGGACTCCGGCAAGGGAGGGTGCGAAATGCGGCATCGGGGGGAACCTCGGAAGGGAGATGGGAATTGGTATAGCGAACTTTCCGCGGGCCTCTCACCGGCTGTACCACGCGACTAACCGCGGGAGTTCTTCCTTGAGGTGTAGGGAGCGGAGCGCGCTCGGCAGCTTCGGGCGGAGCAAGGGGTTGAAGCCGTAACTGTTGTCGATGAGCCGCAGCGCTTCACGGATGGCGACCGGCCGCGGGCGGTCGGCCGTGGTGATGAGCCGCGAAAGCCAGAGCGTCATCGGGAAGACGAGGATTAGCGAATCGAGGCCGGCCCAGAACGGCAGGTGGAAGTTGATCGGCCCGGCGAACTGCATCGAGTCCAACTTCGTGCGGAAGTAGCGAAGGAACAGTTGCTCCGATTCCGCCGGCAGTGGCCCAGCGAATTGCTCGCCGACTTCGAATCGCACGCCGACCGCCAGGAGGCTGTTCACCTGGGGCACGCGGCCGGTGCCGACCGCGAAGCGGTAGCCGGCCCGCATTCGCCGAATCCAGCCGCCGTCCGGCATGGTGCCGCGATCCGGCCCGCGATCCACGCGGGCGTGAACCGACGCAAGTTGGCGGAACAGCATTCGCCCGACCCACCCCGGCGGCGGCACCTGTTCGGCGGGCGGCACGTCTTCCTCAACGCCTTCCGCGAGGACGTTGACCAACTCCGTCAGCCGGTTGCCGACCACCTTCTCGTAGGTCAGAATCCGCAGTTGGCTCGTCAGCAGGAGAAGGTGGCGGAGTTTCCACTCCATCGGCCGGTCGGCCTTCGATAGAACGCCGGCGAATGCCGTCACGAACCGCGACAGGTCCGGCCACGCCACGGTCTGCCCGCCTTGCAGCGGCGGCGGGGGCAAGTCGCGGGTGATGTCTCGCGGTTCCAACTCGGCAGCGTAGGCGGCGGCGTCCTTCGCGTGGGCCGTCATCGCCCGGCCCTCGTTCTTCGCCACCGACGGGCAACTGTACCGCAGGCCGACGCGCCAGTAGTCGCCGGTCGGGATCATCACGAGGGGGTAAACCCGGCACGCGAGCGGCTTCGCGGCTGAGCCGAACTTCGCGTGAATGCGGCAGCGGTTGTCCGGTCCGAGAAACACGCACGCCCCGTCGGGGCGGTGGGCCAGCGTCACGCCGTCCTTACCCGTCTCGAAAATCGTCACGCCCTTCAGGTCGGGGTCGATCGCCCAGTTCTGCTTCTCGATGCGCTCGCGCTCGTCGGCCGTCACGGCCACCGCGTAGGTGCGGCAGCAGTCGGAGCAACTGTGGCAGTCCCAATTCTGAAGCACCGGCAGCGACCGGACCGGCATTGGCATCGCGACACCTGCGAGACGGCGAGAGAAGCTCCATTCTACGGTGGCCGGTTACTGCTTCTTCAGGTCGATGTGATCAAAGAAATACCGCACGTCGTTAGCTCCCGGCGTCAGAAAGGCATCCTCGACGGCGGCCACGAACACGAACTGCTCCTTACGGAAGATGCGGACGATGCGTTTCGTGTTCCGGTCCGGCAGCGTGAACACGTACTCTCGGCCAGGGCAGCCAGTGAGACGGACGGGTCGCGGTTGCCCGGTCAGGGTCGCGTTGAGCGCATCCATCGCCTTCGCTTGCGCTTCCTTGAAAAATGGCTCGTCCTGTTCGCCGTTCAGTTCCTTCGGTTGATTGCCGAACGCGACGAAGTACGTGGCCGGACCGTCCTTGTCGGCGGTGCGGTAGCCCTTGAGCGACCAGCCCTTCACGATTTGCTGGTCGTCTTCGTGCATCTCGTCCGGCACCTGGACGGAATACATTCGCTCCGGCGGCGTGAACTTCTGCCACGTCCGTTCGTTGCCCTTGCCGATCTGCTTGCGGAACGCTTCCACCCATTCCGGCTTCAAGAAGTACAGGAACGCGGCCAGGAAGTGCATGACGAAGACGAGAATCAGGATGCTCTTCACCCGCGTGGCGAACGACCAGTCGGCCGCGAGGACCACGCCGAGGCAAAGCCCCGTCGCAGAGGCGGCAATCGCCATCGGCAGCGCGAACGTGAAGATCGCGTCCTTGCCGGTGATGAGGGGGCCGAGAATCCAGAGCAGTGGGATGACGAACGGCAGCAACGCGAGGCCGAAAAGGACGCTCCGCGGACCGTGGGGCGGTTCGGGGTCGGCGGGAATCTCGTACTCGTCCCAGCCGGGTGCCGGGTGCACGACGGGGACCGACTTCTTGACCGGGTAAACGACCGGCACGTTCCGCCGCGAGGGCTTGGGGTCCTCGGGCAACTCTTCGGCGACGGCGCTGAACGGCCGTGAGCAGTTCGGGCACGACACGTACTGCCCGACGGCCGACGCCGGCACGCGGGACAGTTCATCGCAGTAGGGGCAGCGGACGGCTTGTTGCATGACGTTCAGGATACAGCGACCCGCGGCCGTTTTCAGCCCGTGAGTGCCTCGGGTGCGAAATCTCGAAAATCTCGAAATTCGCGCGAACCCGGTGTGAACCTCGACTGTCTGATAGGGACTTCCACCGAAGGTTCGCATTTGGTGCCCACGAAACTTGGCAAAAATTGCAAAAAGCAATTGGCCAACGGGCGAAGAGCGGGTATAACCACACGTTCTTCCCCAATTCGGCGCAAACTTCGGACCGCCGAGCGTGTTGGAAGGTGTAGAAGTTCCTTACCTCGTACCCGTTTGGAAATGCGTAGCTAAACCCAATCCACGGCGGTGTGGTGATCCCACCCGCCCAATCGTTCCGTCGGAGGTGTGTGTCATGACTGTCAAGAACCTGATGAACCGAGTGACGAAGACCGTGACGGTCGGCAACGCCAAGTTGCAGACCCCGGCCGATCGCGTCGGTACCGGGTTCATGGCAGTCGCGCTGACACTACCGCCGGCGGAGTTCCTGTCTCCGGGACAATTCTCAATGTCCCAACGTCAAGCCCACGAACCGGAACCCGGTTCGCGGCAGGAGGAGGTATCCGCCATGCGATATCAGCCGAACGCCGCGATACCGACCGGAGTGGTCGGACGTTTCTCTGGCCCTGTCGTTCGTCGCAACCTGTTAGCCCTCAGGGCCGAACAGGCGAACCGGCAGACCCATTCGCGGTCCCACTGTCCCAGAACGCGGCCCGGAAGCGACTGCCAATCGCCCGCCCGCGCAACGGATACGACGGACCGAAAACGCGGGAGTTGGCGGAACGCCACGACCGCGAATGAGTCGACCGGCTGCGGCGACCGCGAAGTGAGGTGACGCACGGCTTATCGCGACGAATGCTCGAACCCGTTGTGCCTCCAAGACCGACCCCGCGCGGGCGGTCCCACGATGTCCGACCTTGAGCAGACAGACCGAGAGCGCTGTGACGTTACCGGGGCCAGAAGTCCCAACCCTTGACCGACTGCGGTAGGCGTTGCCCGATGTTTCGGGTCATCCCCTGTTGGCGTGTTCTCACACCGTGAGGCATTCGCCGGCAAGGTGACGCGGAGCGGCGGCGTGGAACCGACGAGCCAACCCGGCTCAGTCCGTTCCCGTTCGTCCGGTTCCGTTCGACCCGTCAAGCACCGAGCCACGACCCCACCCAACACAACCGCACCCGCCGCGGGGTTCAACCGCTGTGCGCGTGGGATCGAAGAGTTCGCACCCGACCGCCCCAGGCGGTTGTCCACGGTGCGCATCGGTCCGCACCCACTCGGCCCGCTCGGAATGCCGTGACCCAGCCCCCTCCACTGATCCAGGGCGGCGGTCGCGTTCGTTCTGAAAACGCTGGTTCGGTCCGCGAAACGCTGGATCGGGACAGGAACCCAATCATGAGCTGGACGGAAATTACGATCCTGGTGGACAAGGCGAAGACGGGCGATCGGGAGGCTTTCGGCGAACTGGTCGTGCGGTTCCAGGGCAGCGTGTACGCGATGGCCCTGGCCCGCGTCCGCGACCCGATCGAGGCGCAAGAACTGGCGCAAGAGGTCTTCGTCCACGCGATGCGGAAGCTGCCGCAACTGCGGGACGCCCGGTGCTTCGCCGGCTGGTTGCGGCGGATGTGCGCCCGGATGGCCATCAACCGCATGACGCGGAAGGGGCCGATCTTCGGCACGGAGCCGGAGATGCTGGACGGCTTCGAGGGCGACTTCCGCACGCCGGACGAGTTGCTCGTCCTGGCGGAAGAGAAGGCCGGGCTGCACGCCGGCCTGCGGAAGTTGAAGGACCTCGACCGGTCGACGCTGGAGGCGTTCTACCTGCGCGGCCGGAGCCTGAAGCAAATGGCCCGCGAGTTCGAGACGCCGGTCGGCACGATCAAACGGCGACTGCACGTCGCCCGCGCCCGGTTGAAGGACGTCCTGGAAGGCCGGGAGCCGGGCACGGGTGCTGAGTCGATGGCGATTCAGAAAGAACTGAAGGATAAGAAGCGAACGAAGCAACTGGCCTTAGCGGTGTAAGTTCGCGATTTACTGAGACCTGATCCGACCCGGCGGGCGATGGCCCGCCGGGTTTTTCGTTGTTGGCGATCGGAATTACTCGACGCCCTGCACCTGGCGGATGGCGACTTCGGCGGCCCGGCGAACAGAGTCGCTGGCGTCGGTAAGGGCGTCTTGCAGGTACGGCAGAGCGGTCATGGCGTCCGGCCCGATCCGGCCGAGGGCGGTCACGGCGTTGATGCGTGTCCCTTCTTCGGTCTGGTTGTCGGCGGCAACAGGCGACGGCGGGGCGACAGGCGTCGTGGGCGTGCCACAGCCGAGAAGACCGCTCGCGTACTGGGACGGCGATGCTTTTCGCATCTGACTGCCGCGGAGGAGTTCGGTCAGCGGTTGCACGGCGGCGGCGGCGGCCGGCCCCATCCACCCGAGGGCCACGGCGGCTTCGCCCTTCACGAACGGGTCATGGTGTTTCAGGTGCGAAATCAGCGTGGCCAGCGACGGCCGGCCGATTTGGCTCAGAGCTTTTGCCGCCAACCGGCACAGCACGATGTTCGTGCCCCGCATCGCTTCGGCCAACTGCGGCACGGCGGGGGCCGCTTCCGCGCCCATGCTGCCGATCGCCTGGGCGGCACCGGCGGCGGTCCGCGGGTCTTCGTCCTTCAGCGCCTGACAGAGTTCGCCCATCACCGCCTTCGCCTGCGGGCCGAGTTTGCCCAGCCCCCACACGGCGTTGCGGCGGACGTATTTGTCCGGGTGCGTGAGCATCCGCACCATCGTCGGCATGGCCTCGCGGCCGAGTTGCCCGATGGCCTGGGCCGCCCCTTCGCGGATCTTGGCGTCCTCGTCGTTCAGCGCATTCGTTAAATCCGGCAACGCCTGATTCGCGACCACCCCGAGCTTGCTTAGCGACCGGAAGGCACTCAGGCGCACGCTCGGGCTAAAGTGCTGTGTGTCCGCGATTAACGCGGCGAGCGATTCGTCGGCAGTGGTCATCAGCAGACCCGGAGATAAGACGGGCGACGAGTAGGAACGGCATCCCGACCATTCCACGAGTACCGGCAAACTTAGCCCATACTTCCCCGACCGCAACTCAAACCGCGCGAGACTTTTAAGATTCTCAGGCGTCCACAGAACTGCTGGCCGGCGCGAATTGGCCCGCGAGAGGGTTTTCACACGCCGGGCTGAACATTTCGACTTTTCCCACCCCGGCGAGAAATGGCACCGCAGGTGTCTGGTATAATCAGCCGCAGGAGGGAGTTTTCATGGGGTTGGAAACGAAACGGGGTTTGGTCGGCCGGTCGTCACGCTCGCTGATGGTCGCGGTCGTGTTGGGCACGGCTTTAACGGCCATGGGCACCGAGGCTCGGGCCACGGCCAAGACTGAGAGCCAGGCGATCACCGACATCAGCAAGTACTGCACCGCCTGTTGGCGGAACGCCCGCCTGCCGGAAGACCGCTGGGGCGACTGCACGCAGCAGGTTCTCACCCGGCTCTTGGAACGGGTCGAGCAGGAAAAGTGGGGCAGCATTCTGGCGGAAGAAACGTCCGAGCGGAAGGAGTTTCTCCGGGCCATCGACGCGGTGAAGAAGCGGACGCAGCGCGCCCGCAAGTACGCCTCAATCACGCCGGATCACGCCGACTGGCGGAACGAACTGACCGACGACTTGCGCGACCGGCGAGAGGCCGTGACGTTGGCCGCATGTACCGTCCTCAGCGACCGGCAGAAGCAGATCGTCGAGCTGACGGCCGGCGGGTGGGGCGTGCCGGAAATCGCGGCCCAACTCGGTACGACCGTAGACCGCGTTAGCGACGAGAAGTACAAAGCGATCCGCAAACTTCGCACGCACTTCGGCGTGGAGTAACCCAACTCTTCATCGACGACTCACGGCACATCGGCTACGCTGAGAGGGGTAACGACCCCTCTCAGGAGCCTGTCATGTCGGACCGCATCGTTCCCGTCTCTCGCCGCCTGTTCCTCGGCTCAGCCGCTCTCGGCGGGCTGTCGTTGTTCACTCCGGGCGTCTTCGCGGAAGAACTCACGCAGACTCCCAAGCAGACCGAGGGGCCGTTCTACCCGAACAAGCTGCCGCTCGACACTGACAACGACCTCATCATCGTCAACGACGATCTCACGCCGTCCGTCGGCACGGTCACGCACCTGACGGGCAAAGTCCTTGACCCGAAGGGGAACCCGGTGCGGAACGCGCTCGTGGAAATCTGGCAGTGCGACAACAACGGCGTCTACCTGCACACGGCCGACAGCGACAAGAAGAAGGACAAGCAGGATCCGCACTTCCAGGGTTTCGGCCGGTTCCTGACCGGCTCGACGGGCGAGTACTACTTCCGCACGATCAAGCCGGTGCCGTACCCCGGCCGCACGCCGCACATCCACTTCAAGGTGAAGCAGGGGAAGAAGGAACTGATTGTGACGCAGTGCTATGTCAAAGACGAGAAAGACCGCAACGCGAAGGACGGCGTCTACCGCGGTATCAAGGAAGACAAGGCCCGCGAGTCGGTGACGGTGGACTTCGCGCCGGTGAAGGGGTCGAAGATCGGGGAGTTGAGCGCGAACTTCGTGATCGTACTGGGGAAGACGCCAGAAGCGTGACCTGAAAGCCCAGGCACGGTCGTGCCGGGGCTTTCTACCTCACTTCTTTGACTCGATCATCCCCTCGGTCGGGCTGCTCGCGTTGGCGTACAGTTTCTTCGGGATGCGGCCGGCGAGGTACGCGAGGCGGCCGGCGTCGGTCGCGTAGCGCATCGCCCAGGCCATCCGCAGCGGGTCTTTCGCGCTCGCGATGGCCGTGTTCAGCAGCACGCCGTCGCAGCCGAGTTCCATCGCCACCGACACGTCGCTGGCCGTGCCGACGCCGGCGTCCACGATCACCGGGTAGTCCGGGTCGCCGTCCTTCAGGTACTCCAGGCAGATGCGAATGTTGTTCGGGTTGAGAATGCCCTGCCCCGATCCGATGGGGCTGCCGGCCGGCATCACGCTCGCGGCACCGGCGTCTTTCAGCCGCTTCGCCAGCACTGGGTCGTCGCTGGTGTAGACGAGGACCGTGAAGCCTTCCTTCACGAGTTGCTCCGTCGCCTTCAGCGTGTCCACCGGGTCGGGCAGCAGCGTCTTCTTGTCCGCGAGGCATTCGAGCTTGACCCACCCGGCACCGGGGTTTTCGAGGTTCGTCAGCAACTCCCGGGCGAGGCGGGCGTGGCGGATCGCGTCCTCGGCACTGAAGCACCCTGCCGTGTTCGGCAGGATCGTCAGCCGCTTCAGGTCGAGGAAGTCGAGGAGGTTCTTACCTTCCTTGTCGATGAGCCGCTCGCGCCGCACGGCCACCGTGGTGACTTCGCAACCGCTCGCCTCCATGCACTGGTGCATGAGCGGATAGCTGAGATATTTGCCGGTGCCGGTGAACAGCCGCGATTGGAACGTGAACTTGCCCACCTTCAATGGCTTGTCCGCCGGCGGAGCGACTTCACCCGAACCGCCGCCCACCAGAGTCACGATCTCGACCGCATCGCCGTCTTGCAAGGGAGTGGTCGCGTGGTCGGCCCGCGGGACGACGTTCTGGTTCACCTCGACGGCCAACTTCTTCGGGTCACGGCCGAGTTCGGCGAGCAGCCCGGCCACCGTCAACGGTAGGGCGAACGAACGGCGTTCCGCATTCACGGTAATGGTTGGCATGGTGCGCACCTGAGTTGTGATGGTGTTCAAGATACCATCCGCCTCCGAGAGCGACCAAGCAACCAGGAGCCGGAAATTGTTGGCAAAATCAAACAATGGCTGCATCATTTTGATGCAGCCATTCTGCCACCAGGATAAGTTTGCTCAGAAACGACCGCTGTGCTGCACAAAACATCTGCTTCACAAGAGCAATCAGAATTGAAACTTACAACCATTCTGAACAACAATCGGCGGATGGCGTTTCGGATTTGGCATTCACTGTGCCATGAATATTTACGGTGAGTGGTATGCGAGTCCCACTCACCGGGTTGAAGAAATTCAACCTCGACCCCTTCAAACAGTGGGCGTGAGACTAGCCGGGTATGCGAGTCCCCGGCCGTATCTCACGCCCCACTTCTTTTCCCCCCAATCTGACCGTCACACTCACCCCACTATCCCGGGTCGATTTTACAATCTCCCGCCAAGCGGCGCAACCCGGCACGGCACGCGCATTCGTCTTCGGCCTGCCCCAGACCAGGAGACTTCACACGTGAGCAAACCACAACTCCTCGCCCTCGAAGACCGCTCCACCCCTGCGGCGGTCGGCGGCCTCGACCTCACGTTCAACGGCACCGGGCTCGCCGACGTGCCGTTTGACCTCGCCGCCGCGAAGGCCGACCTCGGGGCCGCGATTGCCGTGCAGAAGGACGGGAAGATCGTCGTCGTCGGCTCGGCCCAAACGGGGGCCGCGGACATCGACTTTGCCGTCGCGCGGCTGAACCCCGACGGCACCCTCGACACGACCTTCGGCAGCAACGGCATCCGCGCCTTCGGCTTCGACCTCGGCGGCAGCAACATCGACCGTGCGACCTCCGTGGCCATCGACTCGCAAGGCCGCATCGTCGTGGCCGGGTACGCCCAGACGGACGCCGCGAACGACTACGACTTCGCCGTCATCCGCGTGACCAGCACCGGCGACCTCGACAGCACCTTCGACACCGACGGCCGCCAGACGGTCGCGTTCGACATTGCCGGCGGAACGCAGGAAGACAAGACCGCGGGGGTGGCGATCGACTCGCAGGGCCGGATCGTGTTGGCGGGCACGGTCGCCCAGGCGACCGCGGGCGATACCGACTTCGGCGTGGTCCGACTGACGACGGCCGGAGCGCTCGACAAGACTTTCGGCACCGGCGGGCGGCAGACGATTGCCTTCGACCTCGGCGGGGCGAACGCGGATTCCGCCAGCGGTGTCGTCATCGACTCGGGGGACCGGGTCATCGTTGCCGGCAGCGTGCAGATCAGCAACTTCGGCGACTTCGACTTCGGCGTTGCCCGCCTGACGGCGGCCGGTGCGCTCGATCAGACGTTCGACGGCGACGGTCGGGCGTCGGTCGAATTCGACCTCGGCGGCTCGAACGCCGACACCGCCGCGGCCGTCGCCCTCGGGAACGGCGAGAAGATTGTCGTGGTGGGATCGGTCGTGGTCGGGACGGCCGGCGACGTGGACATCGGCGTGGCCCGGTTCAACACCGACGGCTCGCTCGACACAACCTTCGGCGACAGCGGCAAGTTGTCGCTCGGCTTCGACCTCGGCGGCACTAAACAGGACAAGGCCGCCGGCGTGACGATCAACCGGCTGACCGGCGACATCGTAGTGGCGGCGACGGTCGATTCGGCCACCGCGGGCGACACCGACATCGGCGTGGCCCGCCTGACGACCGACGGCAGCCTCGACCCGAGTTTCAGTGCCGACGGCCGGGCAGTGGCGTCGTTCGACCGCGGCGGGGCGAACGCCGACACGGCGGCCGGCGTCACGCAAGACGCCCGCGGCCGCATCCTCGTCGTCGGCTCGATTGACACCGCAACGGCCAACGACCGTGACTTCGGCGTGGCCCGCCTGACCGCGACGACCGGCCTCGCGAACGACCTCCTCGTCGGGGGAACGGCCGACGGGCAGGCAATCAATTATGTTCCGGCCGGTAGCGGCTTCGCGAAGAGTGGCGGCGCGGCCGGTGCCGACTTGACCGCGAGTGTTCGCCCGGTGGTCGCCGACCTGAACGGCGACGGCGTGCCGGATCAAATCCTCGGGGCCGCGCCGGGCGGCGGGTCGCGGGTCCGCATCCAACTCGGCGGCGTGGTCCAGGGCGATGTCGTCCTCACGCCCTCGCCGATCGACTTTAACGCCTTCGAGGGGAACTTCACCGGCGGCGTCTTCATCGCGGCCGGCGACATCGACGGGGACGGCCGCGACGAGTTCGTGGTCAGCCCCGACGTCGGCGGCGGCCCGCGGGCGTCGATCTACTCGCTCAACGATGACCGCACCCTCACCAAGAAGGCCGACTTCTTCGGCATCGACGACCCGAACTTCCGCGGCGGTGCCCGCGTGGCCCTCGGCGACATCAACGGCGACGGCCGGGCCGACCTCGTCGTCGGGGCCGGCTTCCTCGGCGGCCCGCGGGTGGCCCTCTACAACGGGGCGACGCTGTTCACGCCGGACGCCAACGGTGTACGGCAGAAGTTGATCGGTGACTTCTTCGCATTCCCCGGGCCGGACGCGCAGACGCTCCGCAACGGCGTGTTCGTGACGATCGGCGACCTCGACGGTGACGGCTTCGGCGACGTGATCTTCGGCGGCGGGCCGGGCGGCGGGCCGCGGGTGTTCGCGCTCAGCGGGCAGACGCTCACCGCGAAGCAACTCGACGCCGCCTACGCGAAGCCGGTGGCGAACTTCTTCGTCGCGAACGACGCCAACTCCCGCGGCGGCGTGCGGGTGACGGTGAAGGACATCGACGGCGACGATCGGGCCGACCTCGTCACGGCAAGCGGCGACAACCTGCCGAGCCGTGTGCGGGTCTACCGCGGCTCGACGGTCCCGCAGGCGAACGGCGTCGAACCCCCGCTGTTGCAGGAGTTCGACCCGTTCGGCGTGACGCTGGCGAACGGCGTCTTCGTGGGGTAAGGAGTCCGTTCAATCGAGCGACGTGGTTTCGCCCCCGTTTCGGGTGATGAAAGCCAGCCACGCGCTCGGCGTCAACGAATCCCGCACGAAGCCGACCGACCCGTCGCACCGGAGGGTGTTCACGCCGCCGGTGTGGAAGGAGTACGGGGCTTCGTGGTTCACGACGTTGATGAGGCTGCACCCGCTCGAAGCGTCGGCCGAGTTGTTGGTGGCGTTCAGGGCGTACCCCCGCATGTACTCGACGCCGCCCTGGTCGGCCCACGACCCGCGGGCGAACATCGACGGGTCGCCCTGGCCGCTCGTCGGCGTTACCGGGATCGGGTTGATCGCGGCGTATTCGGTCGCGTTCGTCGGCGTGGCCGCGATCGCCTTCCCCTTGATGTAAATGTTCAGCCCGCGGCCGGCGATCTCGGTGAAGAACAGCGTGTTGCTCGTACCGTCGCTGATGGACACGAGCGAGTTGCCGTCCTTCGGCCCCGGCGTGCCGTTCGTCGGGCTGAGCGCCCCGGCGTACTTCGTGTTCGTAGTGGGGCCATTGAGCGGGTTGCCGCAACGGGCGGTGTTCGTCACCAGCGTGTCGTCGAACCCCTTGAACGGCCAGTAGTCGGTCCGCGAATAGCGGTGGCCGGTGTTGCCGAAATAGCCGGTCATGATTGAGTCGTAGTTCGCCAGTTCCGTCCCGCTCGGCGTCGAGGGGCACACGAAGATTTTGATCGGCGTCGCCCCGGCCGGGTTCGTGCTACCCGGGGCCGGCGGCGGCAGGTTGAGGGGGTCGAGGATCGAGTACTGTGTGTTAATCAGCGTGAGCAAGTTGCCCTGTTCCAGGTACGGACAGATCATCACGATCGCCGTGAAGCCTTGTTTCTGGTTGCCGTAGGGGTTGGCCGCACGAGGGTTCGAGGGGAAGTCATAGCCCCACGCGGGCAGTTTGCCGTTGATCCCCTCGTAGCTGTGCAAGGCGATGCCGAGTTGCTTCAAGTTGTTCGTGCAACTCATCCGGGCGGCTGCCTCGCGGACCTTTTGCACCGCCGGCAACAAAAGGCCGATGAGAATCGCAATGATGGCAATGACGACGAGCAATTCAATCAGCGTGAACGCGCCACGCCGCACGAAACGCGCCATAACGACCTCCGAGTGGTGCCCGGCCAGTTGACGGCGTGGTGGAGTGAAATGAACCACGACGGGCCGATGAGAAAAACACCCACTCGCTCCCGAGTATGATCCACGGGCGTGAAATTGTCATCAGGAAATTTTGAAGTTACGAAGTCGTGACGGCCGCGTACTTCGCCACGACCGCTTTCGCCGTTCGCAAACCGTCGACGGCGGCCGAGACGATGCCGCCCGCGTACCCCGCCCCTTCGCCCACTGGGAAGAGGCCGGGGATGCCGGGGGATTCGCGGGTGACGTTGTCGCGGTCGATGCGGACGGGCGAACTGCCGCGGGCCTCCGGGCCGAACAGCATCGCGTCGGCGAGGAACCGGCCCTGCCAGCGGCGGTCCATCTGGGGCAGGCCGTGCCGGACCGCGGCCGCCACGACCGGCGGCAGCAATTCGTTCAGGTCCGTCGCCACCACGTCGCGCGGGTAGCTCGTCTTCGGCAAACTCGGCGTGGCCCGGCCGGCGAGGAAGTCACTCGCCCGCTGCGCCGGCGCGGCGTACCGCCCGCGGCCCAACTCGAACGCCATCCGCTCGTACTTCTGCTGAAGCCGCACGCCGGCGAGCACGTCGTCGCCCTCGAACGCTTCGAGCGGCACAGTGACGACGAGGCCGCTGTTGGCGAACGGCGAATCCCGCTTCGACAGGCTCATGCCATTCGTGCAGAAGTACCCCTCGTCGGACACGCTGGGAATGATGTACCCGCCGGCGCACATGCAGAACGTGAACAGGTCGTTCTGGCCGTGGGCCACGAGGGAGTAGTCGGCGTTGCCGAGCGTGTCTTCGTACTGTTGGTGCTTCCAACCGTATTGCACCTCGTTGACCACGTCCTGCCGGTGTTCGATCCGCACGCCGAACTGGAACGGCTTGCGGGTCATCGGCACGCCGCGGCGGGCGAGCATCTCGTAGCTGTCGCGGGCCGAGTGGCCGATGGCGAGGATCACGACCGACGCGGGAATGAAGCCGCCCGACGTGGCCACGCCCGTCACGCCGTTGGCGTCGAAGTGCAGGTCTTCGACCGTCGTGCGGAAGCGGACTTCGCCGCCGAACTCTTCGATCTTCCGCCGCATCGCCTTCACGACGGCCGGGAGGCGGTTGCTGCCGAGGTGCGGCCGGTGGTAGTACAGGATGTTCTCGCGGCCCTCCTGCTGCCCCTTGCACTCGGCGAGCAGTTCCAGCACCCGGTGGAAGTCAGCCCCGCTGCCGCGGCAAGTGAGTTTGCCGTCGGAGAAAGTACCGGCCCCGCCCTCGCCGAAGAGGTAGTTACTATCGCGGTCGAACTCGCCGCCCGCGTCGAACCGCTTCACGTCGCGGATGCGTTCGCTGACGATGGTGCCGCGTTCGAGGACGATCGGCCGGTAGCCCTGTTGCGCGAGGAAGTAGCCGCAGACTAACCCGCCCGGCCCACTGCCGATGACGACGGGGCGGTGCGGCAGCGCGTGCGCCCCTGGCGGCGGCATGGCGAACGGCGGTTCGTCGAACGGCTCGACCCGCGACCCGCCGATGTGGGAGGCCTTCGCGCTGACGCCGGGTTGGAGGGTGACTTCGAAGTTGTAGACGAACCGGAGTTGCCGCTTGTCGCGAACGTCGAGTGCCTTCCTCAGAATGCGCCACCGATCGATGTCGGCCGGCGGCACGCCGACGGCGCGGGCGAGTTGGGTGGGCAAGTTTGCTTCCGGTTCCTCGACCGGGAGCGACAGATTCGTGAGGCGAAGCGACATGGAGTCAGGATAGCAGATCGGCCGTTACCGTCAGGGGTCTGGCCGCCCAACGCCGAGCGCGTCCGCCACCCGGTTGATGTAGTTGAACCACGACGCGATGAGCGTGATCTGGAGTATGCCCACGTCGTCGAAGCCAACGGACCGCAGTCCGGCAATGTCGTCGGGTGTGAGCTTGTATGCGGCAGTGGTCAAACGGGCCGCGAAGTCGAGCACGGCCCGGTCCGCTGGAGACAAATCCGCTTGCGTGTAGTCCCGCCGTAACTCGGCGGCGAGCGTCTCGTCCAGACTGTTCTGGCGGAGAAACTCGAGGTGGCTCTCCGTTCAGTAAAAGCACCCGTTCCGGACGGAGACGACCGAGGCAATCATTTCCTGCTGCCGTCGGGTCAGGCCCAGCCCCGGCCGGAGCAACACGGCCAAGCCGGACATCATGTGCCGCATCGCCTCGGGAATGAGGCTGTGAGCGGCGACGATACTGTCAGCCGTGCCGTCCGACCTCAGCAGTGACGGGACCGGCGGGCCGCCGTACTCCTCCGGGTAGAGGGCCCGCACGGCCTCGTACGTTCGCTTGAGTTCCTCGTCCCCCTGGTCATAGGGGATGGTCTTGATCCAGGTCATGGGTTGCTCCTGGGAGCGGGAAAGGGCCGATCACTTGGCGGCACTCGGCCAACCTACTTCTTCGGCACGGTCCACAGGTGCAGGGTGTACTCGTCGCCGTCGTCGCCCTGGACGGTGATCGTCTTCTCCGGCTTCCAGTCGCCGAGCGTGAAGCGGTGCGAGACGATCCGCGTGCCGGGTTGGAGCAACTTCTTCAGCCGCGGTTCGAGGAGCTTGCCGAGTTCGTCGCTCATGTAAATCATCACGACCGACGCCTCGGAAATGTCCTTGATCTCCAGCACGTCGCCCTGGCGGATATCCACCTTATCTTCGAGCTTCGCCTTCTTGACGGCTTCCTTCGACTCCTTCACCCGCTCGGGGTCGAGGTCGATGCCGACGCCGGCGAGGGCGTGCTTGTCGCGGACGGCGGCGATCACGATCCGCCCGTCGCCGCAGCCGAGGTCATACACCACGTCGTCCTTGCCGACTTTGCCGAGGTCGAGCATCTTGGCCACGATGTCGTCGGGCGTCGGTACGAAGCGAATGACCGCCTTGTCGCTCGGGTCGTCCTTCGTCAAGTCGGCGGTAATCGTGGCGTCGCTGCCCTTGAAGCTGACCGTCTTCTTGCGGGTGATGGTGGTGTAGTTGTTCGGCTCGAACTTCACTACGAGTTCGTACTCGTAGGTCTTCTTCGGGTCGAGGCCGACCACGTCGAACTCGCGCGTCTTGCCGGTGGTCTTCATCGTCTGGTTTTCGATCTTCAACTCGGCCGCGTCGTTCGGCACCGTGACCTTCAGCACGGCCTTCGCGGCCGGCTTCTTGTCGTCCGCCTTCTTGTCGACCGCCTTCTTGTCGTCCGCTTTCGCCTTATCGTCGGCCTTCGGCTTGTCCTGAGCGCGGGCCCAGGGGCCGAGGGCGGCCGTCGCCAGCCCGACGGCCAGCAGCAAAATCGGGAATCGAACCAGACGCAACATGGGGTCATCTCCAGACGAGGTTTCAGAGATTGTCGCACTCCGGGCGGTCGTTGGCAATTTCGGAACACGGTTGCCGGCGGGAAAAGTTCTGCGATAATCGCCAATGGCCCACCCCACCCGTCAGCCGAGAACGCCCATGCGCCGGTTCCACCTCTTGTCGCTCGCCGCCATCCTTGCCGCCGGTGCCGCCCTCCCGGCCGCCGACTGGACCCGGTTCCGCGGGCCGAACGGCGACGGCATCGCGGCCGACGCCATCCCGGTGAAGTGGTCGCCGAAGGAAAACATCGTCTGGAGCCAGGAACTACCCGGGCCCGGCAACTCGTCGCCGATCGTCGTGAAGGGGAAGATTTTCCTGGAAGCCGCGACCCGTGACGGTTCGAAGCGGTCGCTCGTCTGCCTCGACGCCCAGACCGGCAAGCCGACGTGGGAGAAGACGTTCGGCGGGCAGCCGGCGAAGATTCACGCGAAGTCGTCGCTGGCGTCCTGCACTCCGACGAGCGACGGCACGTTCGTCTACGCGGCCGTGTGGGACGGCCGGGAGATCACCGTCCACGCTTTCGACTTCGCGGGCGAGCAGAAGTGGGAGCGGAAGCTCGGCAAGTTCGAAAGCCAGCACGGGGCCGGCCTGTCGCCGATCGTCCACGACGGACGGGTGTTCATCAACTTCGACCAGGACGGCTCGGCCGAAATCGTCGCACTCGACGCCAAGACCGGCGACAAGGCGTGGGGCGTCTCCCGCAAAGCCTTCCGCGCGTGTTACTCAACCCCCATCGTTCGCAAGACCGCGGCCGGCAAGGACGAGATTGTCGTCTTCAGCACGGCCGGTGCGGCCGGGTACGACCCGAAGACGGGCGGCGTGAACTGGTCGTGGACGATCCCGTGGCAGGCCGGCGAGATGGCCCTGCGGTCGGTGGCGTCGCCGGTGCTGGCGAAGGACACGCTCGTCTGTCTGACCGGCGACGGCAGCGGCAGCCGGTACGGGGCGGCCGTCACGATCACCGGCACGAAAACGAGCCTGAACTGGGAGAAGCGATCGGCCAACCTGATGCCCTACGTCCCCTGCCCCGTCGTGAAGGGCGATTACCTCTACTGGGTGACCGATCAAGGCGTGGTCGAGTGTCTGGAAACCAAGAGCGGCAAGGTGCAGTGGTCGGAGCGGGTGTTGAACAAGTCCGTCTCCGCGTCGCCGGTGCTGGTCGGTGACAACCTCGTCATCATCGACGAGGCCGGCAAGTCGGTGGTGGTAAAGGCGGACCCGAAGGAGTTCGAGAAGCTCGGCGAGGGGAGCGTCGGTGAGCCGGTCTTCGCGTCGCCGGCCGTCGCCGACGGGAAGTTGTACATCCGCGGCTCATCGCACCTGTTCTGCATCCAGGGCAAGGGGACGTAATCGCCTGGGGTTCTGTCGACCTGAATTCCCCTCGCTTCCTATCATTCCCCCATGTCGCGTGTCGTCGTCATCGGGGGTGGGCTGAGCGGATTGGCGGCGGCCTACCGCATCCGCCAGAAACTTCCCCAGGTCGAACTCACCGTCCTCGAATCGGCGAACCGGCCGGGCGGCAACGTCTGGACCGAACACGACCGCGGGTTCACGGTCGAACTCGGGCCGAACGGCTTCCTCGACTCGAAACCGGCGACGATGGACCTGTGCCAGTCGCTCGGCCTCCGCGATCAACTCCTCCCGGCCAGCGAAGGCTCGCGGAAGAACCGCTTCCTGTACGTGAACGACCGCCTCCACAAACTCCCCGGCTCGCCCCTCGGTATCCTCCGCACACCACTGCTGTCCTTCGGCGGCAAGTTGAAGTTGTTCACCGAACCGCTGCGGGCCAGACCCCACCGCCTGCCGGCCGACGAGACGATTGCGGCGTTCGGCCGGCGGCGGTTCGGCCGAGAAGCGGCCGAGACTTTCCTCGACGCGCTCGTCACTGGCATCCACGGTGGCGACCCGGACAAGCTCAGCGTGGCCGCCGCCTTCCCGCGACTGCCGAAGTTCGAGCGCGAGTACGGCAGCGTCATCCGCGGCTTCCTGCGGGTCGCGAAGGAGAAGCGGCGGGCGGCGGAAGCGGCCGGGTTGCCGCGACCGGGACCGGCGAGGATGTGGTCCTTCCGCGAAGGCTTGCGAACGCTGATCGAATCGCTGGCCGCGGCCGTGCCGGTGACGACGGGAGTCGCCATCAAAAGGATCGAGAAATCAGCGGCCGATTGGACCGTCCACAGCGAGGGACAAGACCGCTGGCCCGCGGACGCCGTCGTCGTCACCTGCCCCGCCCACAAGCAGGCCGAACTGCTCGCCGACCTGGACGCGCCACTCGCGGCCGAAATCGCGGGCATCGGCTACACGCCGATCGCCGTCGTCGTCGTCGGCTACCGACGGGATCAGGTTCCGCACGATCTCGACGGCTTCGGCTACATCGCCCCGCAGCGGACGCGCCGCGACGCGCTCGGCGTGCAGTGGTGTTCGTCGATCTTTCCCGATCGCGCGCCGCCGGGCTGCGTGACGTGGCGTGCCCTCTGCGGCGGCGTGAACCGGCCGGACGTGATGGGGTGGGACGACGCGACACTACTGCGCAAGGTGCAAGACGAACTGCGAGTGACGATGAAGGTGCGCGGCGAAATGGTCTTCCACCGGATCGTCCGCTGGCCGAAGGCGATTCCGCAGTACGCCGTTGGCCACCTCGACCGTGTGGCCCGCATTGAGGCGGGAGCCGCACGACACGGCGGGCTGATCCTCGGCGGCAACGCCTACCACGGCATCGCCATGAACGATTGCACGGAACAGGCCGAGCGGATCACGGAGCGTGTTGAGCGGGCGTTACGGGTCAGTGGGTGATCTTGCCGCGGTTGGGGGTGGCCGTCGGCTTCGTATTCCCGGCGTCGTTGCGGCTCCCGCCACCGAGGACACCCCAGGTGTAGAGGAGAATGATCCAGAGTGGAATCGACACGACCCAGAGGCCGAGGGCGATCATCAGCCACTTCTTCTTTTCCTTCGTCGCCTCGGCCGCACTCATCATCCGCCGCCGACGAGCCGGGACCGCCCCTGATGCGGCAAAGTCCGACATCCCCGCGCCCGACCCGCCCGCGAGCGCCGCGGCCGGAGCGAACATCATTTCCCCGTCGCCGGTCGAGCCTTGATAAGGGGTCACAGTCCATTCGGCCGGCGGTTCGACCGGCAGCAAGACGGAGGGGGCCGGCGAAGCGTTCGGGCGTAGCTGCGGCGGTGCGTTGTCAAGGATGCTCGATTCGGCCGTCGGTGGGGGAGCCGTCGGCGCAACGGGCAGAGAAATCGGCGAGATAAATACTCCCAGGCGGTCGATGACGGCGTTCATCGGCGGGCGCTCGGCCGGCGACTTCGCGATCATCCGGCCGACCAAGGCGATCAGTTCGGGAGGAAGGTCCGGCCTCAGTGCCGCGAGCGGAAGCGGGGCACCGCCGGCGATCTTCGCCAGCATGTCGGCGGCCGTCGCGGCCTGAAACGGCTGCGCCGCCGTCAACAGGTAGCACAGCGAAAGCCCGAGACCGTACACGTCGCCGGCGGGCGTGGCCTCGGCCGACGCGACCCGCTCCGGCGGTAGATAGGCGAGTGCGCCCGGGGATTCCAGGTGGGCTACAATCCACTCGCCCATCGGCGGGCGGCGCGGCACGAGGCCGAACTCGGCCACCTTCACCCCCGAGGTCGGGGCGGGGCGGAACAGCGGCGAGCCGTCGGCCTTCACGCGACTCGACTGCGTCAGCGGACTGACGTACAGGTTCGCCGGCCGCACGTCGCCGTGGGCGTAGCCGGTGCGGTGGGCGGCGTCCAAGCCCATCGCCGCCTGCCGGCCGAACGCACAGGCCAGGAACGCGGGCATCGGGCCGATGTCGCGGACGAGCGAATCGAGGTGCGCCCCCTCGTAGGGTTCCAGCACCGCGAAGAGTTGATCCTCGTAAGCCCCCGCGTCGAGGAGCATCGCTAGGTTCTGGTGGGTGAGCGTGCTGACCTGTTGTGCCCGCTGAATGTATGCGGAAAGGTTGTCGGCCGGGGCCAGCCAATCGACGGACAGCCGGCGAATGATCAGCGGCGTCCGCAAACTCGGGTGGCGGGCCTTCTGAGCGAACCCGCCGGGGCAAGGGCCGAGGTCGTCGAGGACAGGGTAACCGGCGAACGATAGGTCCTGACCGCGGCCTTCCCGGATGCACGTCGCCTGGAACGGCGTGAGCAGCCCGCGGGAGACCAGGGCGTCGCACAGGGCCGGCAACCCGGCCTGCGGTACTTCCGACTGCCGGACCAATTCCTGAACCTGTTCGGTCGGCAGTAGCCGATTGTCACGCGCGAAAGTCAGGAACGTGGCGACCGACTCGGATGGCATGAGCGACGATCTCAAAGATGGGCGAACGCTGGGGAACTGTACTCATTGTAAGACGCTTCCGACGCCGCCGACAACGCTGGCCCGGCCGGATTTCCCGCACATTTTTCCCGCCACAGTCGTCATTTTCCACTCTTCGTCGGAGCCTGACTCGCGTCTTGTAGCAGTTTCTGAACGCCCTCTGCCCCCTGCCCCTTCGCGAGGGTCAACGGTGTGTTCCCGGCCTTGTCCATCGCCTTGGGGTCGGCCCCGGCCGTCAGAAGGTATTCGACCATCTTCTCGCGGCCGGCGAGCGCGGCGAACATCAGTGCCGTCTGGCCGCTCTCGCTGGCAGCGTTCACGTCGGCCTTCGCTTCGACCAGTGCCTTCGCGATGTTCACCTCGCCCTTGAAGGCGGCCGCGGACAGGGCCGTCAGCCCCATCTTGTTGCGGGCGTCGATCTCGACCTTCGTCTGCTTCAAGATGAGCGCCACCGCCTTCGGCTGCCCGTTGTACGCGGCCACGATCAGGAGCGTGTCGCCGCGCTTGTTGGTCTCGTTCACCGGGCGGCCGGCCGCGAAGTATTCGCGGAGCGTGTCTAAGTCGCCTTCCCGCGCGGCCTGGAAGGCGATCTCTTGCAGCTTGGCCGCGACATCCGGCGTGATCACGACGGCCTTCGGCTGGGGGGAAGTCGAGAGGGCGGCGAGAACGACGAGCGTGGGGAACACGGGAAACTCCGGGAGAATGTGACACGGTGAACGGGTGGCCCGGTGAAGGGGTGAAAAGGCCGTGTCTTCTCACCCCTTCACCAACATTACTTCGTTTTCTCGGCCAGCGCTTTCACGTCGCGGAGGCTGACGCTGACCGCCTTCGCCAGTCGCGTGCCGTAGTCGGCGTTCGCGAGGTAGAAGTGGGCCACCATCTGCTTCTTCACGTCCTCGTTTTTGACCTTGTTCATGTCGCCCGCTAGATTCGAGATCAGGTTCGCCTTTTCTTCCTCCTTGAACGACAGGTACAGGTCGCCGGCCTGCTTGAAGTTCAGCGTCTTGTGGATCGGTTGCTGCACAACCTGGTCGGCGAGGCTGGCCTTGCTGTACTCCTTCTCGGTGGTGTCCCGACGGCCGCCGGTCCGCACGCTCGGCTCGTAGTTCAAGTCTCCGCTCCGACCGCCGTGATTCAGTGCCCCGTCCTGGCTGTTGTTGCTCACGGCCGCCTTCGGTCGGTTCACCGGCAGGTCGAGGTAGTTCGCCCCGATGCGGTACCGCTGGGTGTCGGCGTAGCTGAACAGTCGGCCTTGCAGCATCTTGTCCTCGCTCGGCTCGATGCCCGGCACGACCATGCCCGGCGAGAACGCGGCCTGCTCGCTGAATTGGAAGAAGTTATCGGGCACCTTGTTCAGCGTCAGCTTGCCGACCTTGATTTCCTCGATGCCCGGCCAGACTTTTGTGTCGTCGAGCGGGTTGAAGTCGAACTTGTCCAGGTCTTCCGGCTTCATCATCTGGAGGCCGAGTTCCCAACTCGGGAAGTTGCCAGCCTGGATGTTTTCGTACAGGTCTTCGGTCAAGCCGCTGTGGTTCTTCGCGCTCGCGGCGGCGGCCTCGGCGGCGGTGTAGTTCTTGTGCCCCTGGAGGCTCCGCCAGTTGAACTTTACGTAGGTCACATCGCCCTTCTCGTTAACCCACTTGAAGGCGTGCACGCCGAAGCCGTCCATCTGCCGGAGGCTGGCAGGCGTGCCCATGTCGCTGTACACGAACGTGAGCATGTGCGTCGATTCGGGGATGTGGCTGAAGAAGTCGAAGAACCGGGCCGGCTCTTGTTGGTTGTTCACCGGGTTCGGCTTCAGGCTGTGGACCATGTCCGGGAACTTCATCGCGTCGCGGATGAAGAACACCGGCAGGTTGTTCCCCACCAGGTCCCAGTTCCCTTCCTCGGTGTAGAACTTCACGGCGAACCCGCGGGGGTCGCGGAGTTGGTCCGGCGAGCCGTTCGGGTGGATGACGGTGCTGAACCGCAGGAACGTCGGCGTCTTCTTGTCCTTCGCGCTGAAGACCTTCGCCTTCGTGTACTTCGAGTAGTCGCCGTAGCTGACGAACTCGCCGTGCGCCCCGACGCCGCGGGCGTGAACGACGCGCTCCGGGATGCGCTCGCGGTCGAACCGGGCGAGTTTCTGAATGAGGTGGAAGTTGTCGAGCAGTACCGGCCCGTTCGGCCCGGCCGTTCGACTATTCTGGTTGTTGCCGACCGGCTGCCCGCCGTCTTCGGTGAGCGGCTTCGGCGGGGTCGGGGAAGTCGGTGCGGCCGGCTGTTGGGCCGGGGCGTGGGAAGCTGCCAAGCCGATGACGGCGGCCGTGAAGAGTTTCTTGAGCATCCTGATTCTCCGAGAGGATTTCGTCGGGGGACTATCAACGCCACTATAGTAGTCAAGTCGGCACGATAGCTGCCATCACTTGTTCCGACACCTGTCATCGTCGGCAACTATCATGCCCGTCGGGGACTGCATGCCGTGGAAATGAACCAATTGCGGTACTTCGCCGCCCTTGCCCGTCTGGGGAACTTCACGCGGGCGGCCGCGGCATGCCACGTGTCGCAGCCGACGCTCAGCCAACAGGTCGCGAAGTTGGAACGGGAACTCGATCAGTCGCTCTTCGACCGCCGCGGCCGCGGGGCAACGCTCACCGACGCGGGGCGGGCACTGTTGGAGAAGGTCGAACACGCCTTGGCCCTGCTCGACAACGCGAAGGTGAGCGTGCGGAGTGCCGGCCACGCGGAACGGCTCACGGTGGCCGCCATCCCGACGATCGCGCCGTACCTGTTGCCGGAAGTGCTGGTGCGGTTCGCAACCGCCCATCCTGCGGCCCACGTGGAGGTTCGCGAGTACACGACCGACGAGTGCCTCGCCCACCTCACCAACGGCGAACTCGACCTGGCGGTGCTGGCCCTGCCGGTGCGCGGCGACCACCTCGCGGCGGAGACGCTATTTACGGAGGAGTTGTTGCTGGCCGTGCCGGCGAAGCACGCCCTGGCGAAGAAGCGGCAAGTGCGGTTGACGGACCTCACCGACGAGCCGTTCGTTCTGCTGCACGAGGCCCACTGCCTGTCCGGGCAAGCCCTCGGCTTCTGTGCCCGGCACGCGCTGGCCCCGCTTGTCACGGCTCAACTCCACCAACTCGGCACGGTGCTGGAACTGGTGCGTCTCGGCCAGGGTGTGTCGCTGGTGCCCGCGATGGCGGCGAAGAAAGACCGCAGCGGCGGCCGGGTGTACAAGCCGATCTTCGGTGAGAAGCCGATGCGGACGCTCGGCGTCGTGTGGAGCAAACTGCGATTCCGCAGCCCCCTGTTCGACGCCTTCGTGGGAGAGTTGCGGAAGTCGTCGAAAACG
Organism: Limnoglobus roseus; assembly: GCF_008254045.1. Classification (GTDB taxonomy): domain Bacteria; phylum Planctomycetota; class Planctomycetia; order Gemmatales; family Gemmataceae; genus Limnoglobus; species Limnoglobus roseus. The sequence continues at coordinate 8,371,375 of NZ_CP042425.1, forward strand.
TAGTGGCACGTCGGGTCTTCACGGCCCCGCATTTTTCAGTTCCGCCGGGCCGGTCCTGCGACTACACTACCGCCGTTACGCGCACCGATCTCCTTACCCACTCAGGATCACCGCGATGGCCGTCTCGAATCCCCGCCTACTGTTCGACAAGCTCAACCTCGTCTGCCGGAAGGCGATCGAATCGGCGGCCGGCCTGACGCTGTCGCGGACGCACTTCGAAGTCGAAATCGAACACTGGCTGGTGAAGCTCCTCGAACAACCGAACACCGACATCCCTCTGCTCCTCAAACAGTACAACGCCGACTTCCCGGCCATCCGCAAGGAACTCGACAACGCCCTCAACCGCTTCAAGACCGGCAACAGTCGTTCGCCGTCGCTCTCGACGGACATCCTCAACCTCATCCGCGAAGCCTGGGTCGTCGCGTCCGTCGAGTGCGGGTCCGGGGCGGTCCGCAGCGGCCACCTGCTCGCGGCCCTGCTCAGCGACGACAAGCTCAAGCAGTGGATCAGCCGCAGTTCGCTCTCGCTCGTCCGCATCAACGGCGAGCAACTGATGAAGGACTTGAAGACGCTGCTCGCCAAGATCCCGAGCGACGAACTGGAATCGGCCCCGCCGTCCGGCGGGGGCGGCGACGCGGCGGGCGACGGCTCGCCGGCCGGCGGCAAGAGCCAGGGGGCCCTCGACCAGTTCACCGTGAACCTCACCGAGCGGGCGAAACAGGGGAAGATCGACCCCGTCGTCGGCCGCGACCCGGAAATCCGCCAGGTCATCGACATCCTCACCCGTCGGCGGCAGAACAACCCGATCCTCACCGGCGAGGCCGGCGTCGGCAAGACGGCCGTCGTCGAAGGCTTGGCCCTCCGCATCGCGGCCGGCGACGTGCCGCCACCGTTGAAGCCGGTGATTTTGCGCACCCTCGATCTCGGCCTGCTGCAAGCCGGGGCCGGGGTGAAGGGCGAGTTCGAGAACCGGCTGAAGAACGTGATCGAGGAAGTGAAGAGTTCGCCGCAGCCGATCATCCTGTTCATCGACGAAGCCCACACGCTCATCGGGGCCGGCGGGCAAGCCGGCCAGGGCGACGCCGCGAACCTGTTGAAGCCGGCGCTGGCCCGCGGCGAATTGCGGACCGTCGCGGCCACGACCTACGCGGAGTACAAGAAGTACTTCGAAACGGACGCCGCCCTGAAGCGCCGCTTCCAGCAGGTGAAGGTGGACGAACCCGACGAGGCGAAGGCCATTCGGATGCTCCGCGGCCTGACGAAGATGCTGGAGAAGCACCACGGCGTCCGCATTCTCGACGAGGCCATTAGCGGGGCGGTGAAGCTGTCCGTCCGCTACATGCCGGACCGCCAACTGCCGGACAAGTCGATCAGCCTACTCGACACCGTGTGCGCCCGCGTGAACCTCAGCCAGAGTGCCACGCCGCCGGCCGTCGAGGACGTGAACCGCGAGATCGAGCACCTGCAAGTGGAAATCAACTTCCTCGAGCGCGAGGGCAAAGTCTCCGCGGGCAACCCGGAACGGCTCAGCGAGTTGAAGCAGCGGAAGCAGATCAGCGAAGAATTAAAGGTGAAACTCGACGAGCAGTTGAAGAAGGAATCGGAAGTCGTCACGAAGATTCGCGACCTGCGGGCGAAGCTGGAGAAGGACCTGGCCCCCGACGCACCGGCCGACGCATTCGAAAAGGACCGCGAGGCGTTGCTCACACTCACGAGTGAACTCCAGACGATCCAGGGCGAGAAGCCGCTCGTTTACCCGGTGGTCGATTCGCAGGCCGTCGCCGAGGTGCTCTCCGGCCTCACCGGCATCCCGCTCGGCAAGATGGTCCGCGACGAGATGAAGACGGTGCTGTCGCTCGGCGACAAACTCGGCGAACGGGTCGTCGGCCAGAACCACGCGCTCGAAGCGATCGCCCAGCGCATCCGCACCGCCCGCGCCGACCTCGGCGACCCGCGGCGACCGCTCGGCGTCTTCCTGCTCGTCGGCCCGTCCGGCGTCGGCAAGACGGAAACCGCGTTGGCCCTCGCCGACCTGCTCTACGGCGGCGACCGGAACATGGTCATCGTGAACATGAGCGAGTACAAGGAGGCGCACAAGGTGTCCCGCCTCGTCGGCACGTCGAAGGGCTACGTCGGCTACGGTGAGGGCGGTGTGCTGACCAACGCCGTCAAGAACCGCCCGTACAGCGTGGTACTGCTCGACGAAGTCGAGAAGGCCCACGAGAGCGTGCAGGAAATCTTCTACCAAGTCTTCGACAAGGGCGTGCTCCAGAACGACGACGGCGACGACGTGAACTTCAAGAACACGATCATCCTCCTCACCGCCAACGTCGGCACGGACACGATCATGAAGGCCTGTTCCGGCAAGAAATTGCCGCCGCAGGAGGAGTTAGAAGAGATCCTCCGGCCCGACTTGTTGAAGGCGTTCAAGCCCGCCCTGCTCGGCCGGATGAAGGTGGTGCCGTACTTCCCACTGCGGGAAGACGTGCTGAAGCAGATCATCCACTTGAAACTCAAGGACATCGGCAGCCGGCTGAAAGAGAACCACAAGGCGACGTTCGAGTACACGCCGGCCGTCGTGGAAACGGTGGCCGAACGGTGTACGGAGGTCGAGAGCGGTGCCCGCAACGTGGACCACATCCTCACAGGGACGCTTCTGCCGAAGCTCTCGCAAGAAGTCCTCGTCCGCATGGCCGACGGCAAGCCGGTGCGAACCGCGAAGATCGACGTGGATGCCGAGTCTCAGTTCACGTACACGGTGGAGTGATTGAAGGCGAGCGGCCCGGCGTGAGCGGGCCGTGTCTGGATGCTTCGAGACACGGCCCGCTCACGCCAGGCCACTCGCCTTTTACTTCGCCAGCCGTCGCCAGACTTTCCACATCGCCTCGCCCATGCGGTCGAGCGTGAAGAGGGCGACGCGGGCTTCGCCCTTGCGAATCAACTCCTCGCGGCGGTCGGGTTGCGTCAGCATCGCGTGCATCGCGGCGGCGAACTCGTCGGCACTGTCGGGGTTCACGAGGTAGCCCGCGTCGCCGGCCACTTCGGGGATGCTCGTCGCCCGGCTGGCGATGATCGGCACGCCGAGGGCCATCGCCTCGATCGTCGGCAGGCCGAAGCCTTCGTAGCGGGACGGGTAGACCACCGCCCGCGAGTGGGCCATCGCCCGCAGGAACGGGCCGCGGTCTAGATTCGGCAGGATGCGGATGCGGTCGTCGGCACTCCGCCAGGCGTCGTTCACGACCTGCCCACCCGCCAACTCTGCGGCCGGCAGCAGTTCGCCCAGCATCTTGTCGTGCAGTATGCCGGTGCTGGCGATCACCAACCGCACCGGCGGGGCGTCCGACGCGATCAACTGCCGGAACGCGGCCACGGCCGTGGGCAGGTTCTTCCGCACGCGGTTGAAGCCGGTCGCCGCCCCGACCGGCGAGAACAGATACGGCCCCCAGTCGGTTAGCTTGTCCCCGTCCGGCCACAGCGCGTCGGGCAGGTGGTCGTGCCCGCGGGCGGCCGTGATTTCTGCCGGCGAGTCAGCGAGGCCGTGCCAGACCACGTCGGTCCGCGCTTCGTCGAAGGGCAGCAGCCGACAGATGCGACTGCGGGCGTCGTCGGAAATGCACATCAGCGAGTCGATCTTCGGGCCGATGAGCGCGAGCGTTTCGCGGCGTTGCTTCGCGGTGTTGCCGAACACGTCGGGAAAGTCGAGGAACCCGGCGTCGTGGAACGTGACCGCCTGCGGGCACGGCGGGTCGGCGAGGCCGGTGTAGTACGAGGCGTACACCACGTCCGGCGTCGCGGCCTTCATCGGCTCCAACAGCACCCGGTCGAGCGGTTGGGCCAGCGAGAAGTCGGCCGGCCAGTCGAGCGGCACGAACTGCACTCGGGCATCCGCGGCGAGCGGTTGCCAGGTGTCGTCGAGGCCGGAATAGGGGAAGAGTTTTTTCGGGTCGGCCGGGGCAATGACGGTCAGGTGGTCCGCCGGCGTCGCCGTTCGCAGGACGGCGTCGAGGAGGCTACGGCAGTGAACGCCGAGGCCGCCGGTGACGGCCAGGTGAGGCAAGAATAACGCGACCCGCACAATAGATATCTCCGGTCTGGGCGAAGGTCAGGTTACGCGATCAACCCGAACCCGACAACGGCGAGGAGGACGCGAGTGCCCTGATTCGGGACGGTGCGGAAAAGAATCCGGGGACTCGCGTACCCCGCTCGCCAAAAAGTTCGCACCCCGCCCGCCGAGATGGTACGGTAGAACATCACCACCCGCCTTCACCCCAATCGAGAACCCGGATGCGTTTCGCTTCACCATTTCTCGCCCTCGCGCTGGTCGCCACGCCCGGCCTCGCTCAGACGCCGAAGTCGAACTTCCCCGAAGGGACCACGGTGGAGAAGGACGTGGCCTACGGCCCGCACGAGCGGAACAAACTCGACGTGGCCGTGCCGAAGGGCGACGGCCCGTTCCCGCTCTTGATCTGGATTCACGGCGGCGGTTGGGAGGCGGGCGACAAGGGCGGCTTCGGCCCGTTCGCCGGGCAGGTCGCCCGCGGCTACGCCGTCGCGACGATCAACTACCGTTTCGCCAAGCACGCCATCTTCCCGGCCCAGATTGAGGACGCGAAGGCGGCCGTGCGGTTCCTGCGGACGAACGCGAAGAAGTACCACTTCGACGCGGACCACTTCGGCGTCGGCGGCCTCTCGGCCGGCGGCCACCTCTCAGCCCTGCTCGGCACGTCCGGCGGCATGAAAGAACTCGAAGGCGACAAGGAAGCTAAGCCGGACGCCAGCCGGGTGCAGGCGGTCCTCGACCTGTTCGGCCCGACCGACCTGGGAAAGCTCTCGCCGGCCGTCGCGAAGGACAATCCCGTCACGCGGTTGCTCGGCGGCGACACCGGCACGAAGAAGGATTTGGCGAAGGCCGGCACGCCGCAGACCTACGTTTCGAAGGACGACCCACCGTTCCTCATCATCCACGGCGACGCGGACACCCTCGTGCCGGTGAAGCAGAGCGAAGACTTGCAGGCCGCATTGACCAAGGGCGGAGTGAAGAGTGAACTGATCGTCGTGAAAGGGGCCGGCCACGGCCCGGGAATCTCCAGCAAGGAGAACAGCGAGAAAATCAACGCTTTCTTCGACGCGAGCCTGAAGAAAGCGAGCGGGGGACGTTAGCCCCTGCTTCTGGGAAGCAGGCGAGAATCAGGGGGCTAACGCCCCTGCTCGCGGTTCTGCTAAGATGGTTGGGAACGACCCGGGGCCACTCGCCCCGGCGGGTATTGGGAACGGTGCGGATGGATAGCATCAACGCGGATCTTGGGCGGCGGTTCGAGGCGGGCAAGTTGCTCGGCTACCTGAATTTCTCGGACGGCCGGCCCGACCTGCGGTTCCGCAAGTTGCTCGCCGACGTGTTCGCGTACCTCATCGACGCCGACGACCCAACCCCCTGGAAAACGACCGCCGCCTGGCTGGCGGCCGCGGGCGACGAACTCGAAGCGTCCGGCGCGGCCGCCTTCCGCGACCTGTCGCAAGCCCGGTTCATCCGCACCGTCGCCTTCGAAACCGTCCTCACCGCCTACCGCCGCCACCACGCCGACCTGCTCGCCCACCAATCCGACGGCATGCTCTTCACGGCGTTCTTCCTTGCCCGCGCCTGCGAAGTCACCCTCCGCGAACGGGGTAAGAAGCCGAACGCCGACGCGGAGGCATTGGCCCAGGCGGTCGTGCGGGCGCTGGACGACTACGTCGGCTATCGGCCGATCGCCGTGCTAGAGACGCGGCCGCAAACGGAGTTCTACCCGCACGAAAAGGTCGCAGCCGTGCCGGTCTACTTCGCCGGCGTCGGCGTCGCACCGGGGCCGTATGCCGCGCTCGTCCGCCCGGCCCTGGAACTGCTCGGCAACACGAACGCAGTGCTGCGCGAAGAAGCCGGCTTCGAACTCGCGAACCTCGACGAGTTGGCCGTGGACCCGCGGGCGGCCGACCACTTCCACCCGGTGACGAAGCGGCCGAACGTGCTGTTCGGCGAGTGGGACCCGCACCACATCGACAACCGCGGCAACTACCGCCGGTTCATCCTCCGCCAGCCGACCCTCGACGCCCTCTACCGCTGGGCGAAGCCGAACCCGAACGGCCCGTTCGACGGCGAACGCCTCTTCGAAAGCGCCGCCGTGTTGGCCGGCACGATCCTCATGGGAGCCGGCGTCAGCGGGTCCGGCCCCGCGGTGTACGACTCCTCCGTCACGCTCACGACGCTGGTGCAGCGGATCGCCCGGTACCGCGACGAGTTTTATAAGCGGCTCCTCGAACAACTGCCAGGAGCGCAGGGCGAACGCCTCCGGGCAGAAGCGGCGAAGTTGAAGCAGCCGTTCGCCGGCGTGCGGCAGTTCCTCAACCAGTCGATCGCCACGGAACGCGCCCTGCACCTCCAAGAGCGGCGGCTAGCGATGCTCTTCGCCGCGATGGGCTACCCGGCCACGGCCCGCCGACGAGCGGCGAACATCCCAGCCCCGTCGGTGCGGTTCAGTTGTGAGGTGCGGATTCGCCAAACCGGAGCCGAGTTCGCGGCGAAGGCCGGCCGGCCGAAGGAGGCCGCGAACCTGCTCGCCGAGGCCGAAGACCTGATTCACCGCGGCATCGACTGTGGGGCGATGATCGACCCGTGGAACGTCCTCGGCTTCCAGGGCCTCTTCCCGATCTTCCCCGGACGCGAAGACACGGTGCGCGACCCGCGGGCGGAAGAGTTAATCCTCACCGTCGGCCGTCAATTCGACCGCTACGCCTTGACGCTAACGGCGGCCGTCGCGGGGGAAGACAACGCCACGGTGGATCGACTGATCGCGCAGATGCAGACCCTCGCCGAGTGGTGGGACCGCTTCGCCACGACGACCGTCAGCGACATGCCCCGCGTCCTCGGCAGCGAGCGGGCCGACGCGGCCAAGCACGTCGCCAACGCCCTCGCCCTGTGGCGGAAGGCCGGAACGTCGGCCAACGACATCGGCTTCTGGCGGAAGCACCGTGAAGGGTTCCGCACGCCGTCGGCCTTCGCCCAGGTCATCGACGCGCTGCTGGACACCGGCGACTACAAGGGGGCGCTCGCCCTCCTGATGACGTGGCTGGCGGAAGCCCCGAAGCCGGGGGCCGATGCGGAAGTCGCGCCGGGGGCCAACCTCGGCGTGCCGCTGCAAGACCCGTCGGCCTCGTTCGTGCGGCTCGCTTTCCGCTGGCTCAAAGGGCTATGTGCCTCCGACCTGCCGGGGGGCGACAAGAGCGGCCTCATCCGCCGATTCTTCGAACTGCTGGAAGCGAACGCCGAGGACCGCTGGCGGGTGCCGACCATCACACGCGGCGGGGCCGCGACCGTGGCGGCAGAGCCCGACGAGGATGAAGAAAAGGACGACGAAGACAATGATCTGTTCGCCTCGGCCTATGAGGGGATGTCGTTCAAGGACTCCGCCGAGGACGGCACCGAAGGCTCGCTGGCCGAGGGCGGCGGGAACCTGCCGCCAACCGACTTCCCGCTGGAAGCCGATTCGGACGCTCATGAAGACCGCTTGCGGTTCCTGGCCGCCGTCGCCCGCTGGTGGCGGACGGTGGCGCGACCGGAGTTGTGGCTGCCCTACGACGCGGCCGCCTCCCACGCCCTCGGCGACTGGCTGCAAACCGCCCGCGGCAACATGGCCACCCTCACCGAGTTCATTGACCGGCTCGCCGAGGTTGAATTGCCTGCCCCGTCCACCGGCGTCGATGGCGTGATGGAGTTCGACCGCCGCCGCTCGCTCAAAGGCCACCTGCTCGACCTGGCCGTTTCGACCGTGGTGGAAACCGCAACCGCCATCCGAGCATTGACCGCCGCCCTCACACGGGCAGCGGAATTGCCCTCGGCCGAAGGCGGGCCGCGCGGGTCGAGCGATCAGCCGGCGTGGGAAGAGGTCGCGGTACGGTTGGAGCGGGCCATCGCGTCGAACGACCCGGCGCTAGCCCGCAAGTTCGTCGCCGGTTTCGTGCCGCTGTTCCGCCACGAACCGCTGTTAGTCCACCCGCCCGCCGACGGCGGCCCGCCCGGCCCGGCCGTTCGCACGCAGTCGGCGTTGCACTTGCTCGAATCGCTGCTCGCCCGCCTCCCACGGCTGGGATTGTTGCGCGAGACGTACCAACTGACGAAGCTCGCCCGCGCGATGGAGCGGAACTCGCCCCCGGAAGGGCGGCGCGTCAGTTCCTTCGACCAACTTTTCCGCACGGCTGTCGCGAACGTGGCCGACGCCATGCTCGCCTCCATCGAGGCGCAGCCGAAGGATGCCGCCGACCCGAACGGCCTGTTCCCGGTCGTCCGGCAGGTGGCCGACTCCTTCCAGAAGCTCTGGCTCGAACACAGCCACTCGCTCCGCCTCTCCGCCCTCGAATCAGTGCTGGACGACGACGAGTGGAACGAGTTGGCGACATTCGTCCGCACCTACGGTAGCGAGCTGTTCACGGTGCGGTTCCTGACGCTCTCGAACATTCGCGGCATCCTCACACAGGGGACCGAGACTTGGTTGAACAACCTCGCCGAAGCCGACGCGCAAGGCAACCTGAAGGCCGAGGACGAGACGCCGAAGATTCTCGAAGCCTGGACCGCGGCCGACGCCAACCGCACGCAGATCGCCCGGCACTTGGAAGTCGTGCTGCAATCGCTGGTCGAACACTACGACGAGTACCGCGATTACAACACCACGACCACGCAATCCGACTACGGCGAGAACCTGTACATCCTGCTCGACTTCCTGCGGCTGAAGGTGTCCTACGAGCGGGTGGCGTGGCGGCTGAAGCCGTTCATCCTCGTGCACGAAGTGCTGTGCCGCCGCGGACTGGACGACCTGGCCGGGAAGTGGCGGGAGTACATCCTCGGCAAGACGCAGAGCATCGCCGACGAACTGATGACCAAGCTCGAAGCCCGCGAGCAGGAGCACAGCCTGCGCGTGCGGACGGTTCGCAACCGGCTGGAAGAGCGGTTCGTACAGCCGCTGCAAATCGATCAAGCGGCCGCCCGGGTGGCCCGTGCCGCGGCCGTGGCCCGTGACGCCGCGATGACCGTTCACGGCGGCGTGCTGCCGGAAACTTCGCCGGTGTTCCTCGGCCTGCTCGACGTGATCCGCCCGCTGGCCGAGTCGCCGTCGGGCGTTGGCCTCGACGTGCCGGTCTGGCTGCGGCGGCTGGAAGACGAGTTGCGTAAGTTCCGCACCGGCCCCCGCCCCGCCGACACCGACGAAGCCGACCCCCCCGACGACCCGCTCCTACCGCCGATCACGCGGATCGACTTCGCGGAACTGAAGCGCCAACTGGCGGACTGGGATAAAGCAATTGGGGAATAATCGACGCGAACCCACGGCGGATCGTCAACCTCTCTCACGGCAATGGCGTTGAAGCCGCCATCCGAGGAAACCGAAATGCCGTACGCTGCGGGCCAAGTCTGGACCTATCACACCCGACCGGGCGAGGAAGATTCACGGGCGACCGTCCTGTAGGTAGACACCGCCCCACAGGGCGGGACCATCATTCATGTCTCGCTTGCCGGACTTTCAATCGCGTCCCCGCAGGGTAAGGACGGGTACGTTCGTGAGGCCGGCCACCTGCCTTTGAGCGAAGAAGCCTTCGATCGGTCGGTCGTGGAGTTGGTCAAAACACAGCCCGCGCCATCGGACCCCGGTGAGGGCTACGCGACGTGGCGAGAGGCGTTCGATGCCGGTAAGGCGGGCTTTTTCACCCTGTCCCTCCGGCAGATCGTTCAGGTTCTCCACGACAGTCTGAGCAAGAACGGATGACGGCAGTTGAGCGCCGCGAGGTGCCGGGTGAATGTCATTGCCACTCACCCGGCACCTCACGGTGCTCGGCTCGCCGGGCTTCTACAAAATCGCTTCCGCCGCCCCCGCGCTGCCGTCGTACTCCGTCGCCTTGTTGTCGGCTCGCAAGGTCCGGTCGTTCCGCCAGGCGATGAGCGTGGCCCGTAGGACCAGATCAGCGAAGATGGCCGTGACGACCAAGAGTTTCGCGAGGAAGTCGACCGCGAACCGCCACGACGACAGGTCGAGGGCGTACACGAACGACTTCGACTCGGCCAACGCTTGCTGCACGTCTTCCAGACTCACCTCGTCGTCCTCGCTCAACTCGTCGATCTTCGTCGCGACGGCCGTGGACCGCTCGAAGCCGATGACCTTCAGGCCGATCACCTTCGTCGTCAGCAGGAAGGCGAGCATCAGGCCGAGGCCGACGAGCGTCGTGAGGCCGACCAACTTCTTGACGCCCCCGATCTTCGCGGCGGCCGCTTCCCCGATCTGAGACTGCACGAACACCCGGCCGCGGATCGAGTACCAGATCGGCGCGCCGGACCAGAGCAGGACGCCGAACACCAACAACGGGCTGCGGGCCGCGTGATTGGCGAGGACGAGGATGACCAGCCAGAACAGCAGGAACGCCGGGGCCGCACACACGAGTAACCAGCCGGGCAGTTGGGCGGCCGGCAGCAACGACTTGATCCGCAGGCAGCCATTCATCGCACCGGGGATCAACGACAGCACGGCCGGCAACAACAACAGGTAGCTGCTCCCGGACAGGACGAACTCGACGGCCAACTCTTGCAAGGCCTGGGCTTTTTCGAGTTTCTCGGGGTCGATGGGCACCGTCGGCGTGTCGGCCTCTTCATCTTCATCTTCATCTTCATCTTCATCTTCATCTTCATCGTCGTCGTCGTCGTCCTCGTCCATCGGCATGACCGCTTTCGGGGCCGCCTTCGGGGCGACTTTGGGCGTGGCGTCGATCGCGTGGACGTGGTAGATCGCGTTCACCGGCAGCAGGGCGTAGATGAACGGGAGCAGAAACGCCAACGCCCACGCGACGGTGAGGAGGTGGGAGGTTGACCCCGGCTTCTTCCACGCGCGGATACCGAGCAGGCACGCGACCGGTAGGGCGGCCGCCATGACGAGCCACGCCACCTCCAGGCCGACGCCCAGGGTCGTGAGTTCGCCGAACCCCGATTGCACCGTGTCCAAGAGGGCCAGGGCGAACGAGACGGCCGTCGGCACCAAGGCGACCAGCAGCAAGCTCCGCCGCCACGCGGCGTACCGCCGCACGGCGGGGTCGTGGACCCCGGACTTATCGAGCGATTCCGACTCGGCCCTCGAAGGGACGACTTTGCCGAGGTTCCATCCGAACGCTCGCTTGACGTGGGTCAGCGGCGACGCCGCTGCGGGCACAGGCACGGTAGACATGTGGGGACCTTCTAGACTTGTGGGGCAGTTGCGAGGGTCATGGTGTTCAGTGTTGATGACCGCCGTGATTGGTCAAGGACGATTCGGCCCTTTCCGACCTGAATCATCCTCCGTGTGTCGATACGCCAGTCACTTGAAAGGTTCGGCGCTCACTTCGACCTTGCCCAGCACGAACGGGTTCGACATCGCGTTGTTGTGAACGCGCATTGCCGAGGATCGGCGTGCGAGCCCCGGTCAGTGTACGGGCGACGCCCGGCCCGCCCGGGGTGGGGCTACCGTTGCTTTTGTTTGTGCGGTTGCGAACGCAGTACCTTGGCGAGCAGTTCCGACCGGGAGTGGACGCCGAAGGCGCGGTAGATTTGCTTGACGTGGTTGTGGACCGTGTTCCGACTGAGCGACAGCACGGCCGCCACCATCTTTTCCGAGTGCCCGCACAACAAGAGGTTGAAGACCCGTTCCTCGGCCGGCGAAATCATCGTCCCGTGAACTCGCGGCCCCGGTTTAGCGCAGTGGGTCGATTCCTCCACGGGGGGACGCTCCAACGGTTCGTAGGTGCACTCCACGCCGCCGAAGAGGATGACCGCGTCGGGCGTCAACACGCACGTCGCGACCCGCTCGCCGTCAACGAACGTCCCGTTCAGGCTGGCATTATCGACGACGGAAACCGACTCGTCGGTGACGACGACGACCGCGTGGACGCGGGAAACGGTCGGGTCGTCCAGGAAAAGGTCGCACTCGCGGGATCGGCCGATGCGGTAGCGGCCCGCCCGCAGTACCAAGACGCCCCCGCCGCCCGAAGTAACCGTGAGCCGAGCGATCGCGGGCATGGACGAACCTCTCCACTCGCGGGCTAGGGCCGATTGGCCGTAGGGACCACCGGTCGCTCCGATGTTCGCGAAAATATCGTCCCGGGTCAACTTATTTCGACCCCCACGAACGAATGAACCACGATTTTTTTGCGTCACTCGAACACGCCCGGCGAATCTTCGGACTGCTTATTCTGGGTCGATGGGTACGGCGTGAGAGGCGGGGAAATGAAAGACCGCCCGCGACCCGGCTCCCTCTCCCAAGGGCCGTGTCGCGGGCGGTTGATTTCGCGAGTTGGGACCGAGTCGCGAACCGTGTGGCCTCTCCCCTCCGCACGGTTAACTTGTCAGTCTTTCGCTCGACGAGGTAAATAAAGCACGGGGCGTGCCAATTTCCGCACTTCCCAGAATCGCCTTCCGAATCCCCTGGTTTTCAAGCGATTTCCACCTTGCGGTGAGCGTCACTCGGTCTCGTGTCTCCGACTCGGCCGCCGGATAGGAGAGCATTCCTTGCCTCGGTTTTCAGCACGCGATCACGTCGTTCTCTGCCGGCACTCCGATGAGATGCCGTCCCGGCCGTCCATCCCCTCCCGGTCCTCCCGTGGTTCGGCCAAACCGAGGCAACGGACCCGCACCTTTCCGCGCAGAACCCATAAAACGACACTCGCGAACTCCGTTTCCTCCGCCCCGGTGTGCCTGTGAGTGACTCCCTGCCCCCGTCGACGCCCGGACCCACGCCGGCCAGCGGCGACCTGGAAATCAAGGACGCGCAGCTGATCTTCCCGGCGGTTTGGGCCGACCTGATTGAGCGGCACGGCGACCGCCTGACCTTCCCGCGCGAGTTCATCTGGCTCGGCGGCGCGCCCGGGGCCGGGAAGGGAACGAACACAGCGTTCATCGCCAACGCCCGCGACATCACGGCCCCGCCGATCGTCATCAGCAGCTTGCTAACGACGCCCCAGGCGACGGCGATCAAGAACGCCGGGCAGATGGTCGGCGACCGCGAGGTGATCGGCCTGTTGCTCGAAGAACTCCTCGACCCCCAGTACCGCGACGGCGTCATCGTCGACGGCTTCCCCCGCACGAAGGTGCAGGTCGAGTTTTTGAAGCTGTTCTACCACGCGATGATCGGCTCGCAGCCGGGTGACGATGACGCCGCGGAAGAGTGGGCACCGGGGAAGCCGATGTTCCGGATCGCGCTCCTGTTCGTGACCGAGGACGTGAGCGTCGAGCGGCAACTAAAGCGCGGCCGTGTCATCCGCGACCACAACCGGCAGGTCCGCGAGTCGGGCGTGGGCGACCTCCTCGAAGAGCGGGTCACGGACCTCGATCCGGGCTTGTGCCGCAAGCGGTACAAGGCGTTCAAGGATTCGACGTTCGACGCCCTCCAATCGCTCCGGCGGATCTTCCACTTCCACTTCATCGACGCCGAGGGCGACCTGCCCGAGGTGCAGCGGAACATTGTCCGCGAGTTCACCTATCAGAGTTCGCTCGAACTTAGCCCCGGCGTGTTCGAGCTCATCCAGGCCATCCCGGTGGCGACGCAACTCGCCCTGCACGCCCGCCAGGAGTTGGTGAAGCGGTTGGAACAGTACCACGAGGAGCAGCCCGCCCTCTTTCAGTCGGTCATCCGCCTCATCGAGGCGAAGGCGTTGCCGATCGTCCGGGCCCACGCGATGTCGGGGCACGCGCAGATCAACTTCGAAGACTCGCTGCTCGACGACCCCCTCGCCCTGCGAATGATGATCGACGTGTGCTCGGAACGGGGCTTCCACGCCACGGTGGACCTCCACCGGGTCGAAGTGCCCGAGCGGATCAACCCGGAGACGTGGGAAGTCTACTGCCGGACGAAGAAGGTCTACCGGGTCGAGATTCGCTACCCGCCGTCCGACATCCGCCGAGGCCATTAACTCGGCGATCGGGAAGTCGCCGGCTGTCGAACTCTTCGCCACTCAAAACCACACGCCCGCGGGGCAAGCGAACTGTCTCGCTTGCCCCGCAGGCGTTTCATGACTGCCGTCAGGCCGTTACACGTCGTTGAACTCGTCGCTGCCGATTTCGGGCTCCGTCGTCACGCGGTACGCCCCGGCCGGCGGCGACGTGGTGCTCGGCTTCTCCGCCGGCCGTTGGGACACATCGACCGCCACGCCGAACAGCACGACCGACGACGGACCACTGAGCGACGCTGGGCTGAGGGTGTACGCCTTCACGGCCCCGGCGTCGAGGGAGCCGTCGGCCGTCGGCAGGACCGCAAAGTCGGGCGGGGCCACGACCAGTTCCACCAGGTCGTCGTCGGCCGGGAGGACGGGCAACCGGCGGACGCCGGGCGGTAGGGCTTCCGCCATCAGGCCGCTTGCCGTGTGTTGCAGGCCGAGGGCGTGACCGATCTCGTGCTCGAGGACGGTCAGAAGGTCGAACCGGCCGGCCGCCGCCCCCGTCCCGGTCAGGTCCGCGCCGTTGACTACGTACTCGGCGTCATCGCCGGGCGTCGGGTCGACGTACCACCCGGCCCCGTTCGCGTCGTCGTCGATCGTCACCCGCGTGCCGCTCGCCTGGCCGAGTTCTCCGGCAGGGTCGAGGTCGGCCGTCGTGACCGTCACGGCCCCAAGCGCCGCCCGCTGGGCCGGCGTGAGGTCGAGCATCGACCACCGGCGAACGGCTTCCGCGGTGAGGGCGGCGAGGGCGTCGCCGGACAGGGCGGTGCCCGCCGCGACCGGGCCGGCGGCCGCGTGCAACGGCAGCACCGGCGGCGACGTGCCGATTTCGATGCCGTTGGCCGTCCAGAACGAGAAGGCACTGATGGTCACGTCCAACACCCCGTCGTTGTTGGCGTCCCCCCCGGTGAGGTTGAAGATCACCGGGCCGTTGGTGTTCGTCAGGAGCGTCTGGGTGCCGCCGCCCTCGACGGTGACCGTGACGTTGCCGCGGGAACTGTACGCATCGAAGGCGTACAGCGTGACCGGGATCCCCGTCAGCCCCGGTTGCACCAGCACCTTGTACACCGCGGGCGGGTTGCCGTTCGCCCCGTCGCGGTAGAAGTCCGGGGTGCCCGTCGCCGTGATCTGGGGGTAGTCGGCCGGGAGGCGGTCGAAGTCCGAAGCCGCGACGGCGAACCCGTACCCCGTCTGGTTGCTGAAGACCTCGGTGGCGCTCACGCCCTTGAAGTTCGCGGCGACCGGCGACCCGGCCGGGCCGAAGTCGTAGCTGACCTTCGCCCCGGTGTACACCTGCGTGAAACCGCCCGCGAAGGCCCCGTCCACGGCCACCAGGCCCACGGACGAGTTCACGTTCCCGGCCGCCACGACCGGCGACTTGATGGCGAACGAGCCCGTGCCGCCGGTGAGGAGGACTTGAACGCCGTCGTAATCGGGCGAGGCGTCGGCCGTGGTGATCGCCCCGTACTTCGTCGAGATCGTCACGAGGCCGGTCGCCGGGCCGCCCGAGATGCCGTACGTCGTGATGAGGCTCCCGTCGCCGGCGACCGCCGCCGTTGGGGACACGGCGAGTACGCCCTGGGTACTCAGGGGGCGGTATTCCAGCCCCTGCAGTTTCCACCCGTTCTGCGGGCCGCCGGCGTCGGAGATGCGGAACCGCATCTGGAAGTTCCCGCCGCCGATGTCCACCGGCGTGACGGTGAACGACAGGATGTTCGTCTTCGCGGCTTTCACGTTGGCGGCCAGCGGCACGAAGGCCGTGCCGTTGAAGTACTCGATCACCATCTCGTCCGGCGGCGCGTCCAGGTCGCCGATGTACAACGTGACGACCTGTTGAGCTCCTGACGGCACGTCGATGGCCAGAACGCCCGGGGAGCCGATGAGGCCGTAGTTGAAGTCTTCGAACAGGGCGCCGCCGAACCCCGCACCGCGGTCCTTCGAGAGAACCGGTTCCAGCCAGCCGAGGCCGTTCCCGGCCGAGTTCGTGTACAGGGTCGCCGGGACGCCGAGGTACCCGGCCGCGGTCGGGCCGGTCGATCCGGCGGCGTTGAAGTCGACCTTGCGGGCGGTCGGCAGGGCGTAGGCTTGCGTGTACGTGCCCTTCGCGTCGACGACGATAGCGGCGTTCGCCGTCAGCGTGACCGGGGCGTTGCCCGTCGGGGCCAAGAGGCGGAAGTACGCCACGCCGTTCGCGTCCGTCCGCACTTGCAGGCCGGTCAGGAAAGGGTCCGCGTCGGCCGCGTTCGTCAGGCCGTCCGGGGCAACGCCGGACAGCGTGCCGGCCGTCGCCGCGATCGACACCACCGCGTTCGGGAAGAAGCCCGCGGCCTGGTATGTCGTCGTACTCAACCCGTCAGCGGCGAGCGTGCTGTTGGCGATGACGGCCTTCGACATCGGGTCGATGCGGTCGATCGTCACCGGGGACACGAGGTTGACCGGCCGCACGTCGACGGCGTTCACGTGCCAGTATTCGTGCGTGCCGAACGTGTCCACGAACGTGACGTCGATCTTGCCGTCGCCGTTCACGTCCGAACCGACGGCCGTGAGCGTGACGAACTGGTTCTGGAACACGGTCGGCACGGCGATCTTGCCCGCCCCCTCGATGGTGACGAACACGTTGTCGATGACCACGTCGTGGTCGCCGAGGGTCACGCTCACCTGGTAGTTGCCCTTCGCGATGGTCGCCACGCTGAACGTGCCGGCCACGTTCAGCGGGCCGAACCAGTTGCTGTCCCGGAGGACGGACTGGAAGTTCGTCTGGGCGGGGTCGGGGGCCGTCGGGCCGCGGTCGGCCGCATTGACCGGCGACGCCCACCCGTAGTACCCGGCCGTCGGGTAGACGTCGGTGTTTGCGACGCCCGTCCAGTACGGGGCGTACGGCCCGGCTTGCACCGCCCCCCCGGCCGGGCCGAAGTCGAACGTGCCGCCGAGGCCGATCGGCACCGGGATCGTCTCGAAGCTGACCCAGTCGAGCAGGTTGTGCGAGGTCGACGGGAGGCTGCCGTTCGGCGTCGCGATCGTGGCCGTGTCCAGGCCCGTCACGCCGGCCACGTCAACGACG
This sequence comes from Limnoglobus roseus, assembly GCF_008254045.1. GTDB lineage: Bacteria > Planctomycetota > Planctomycetia > Gemmatales > Gemmataceae > Limnoglobus > Limnoglobus roseus. Next base: position 8,388,404 of record NZ_CP042425.1, read on the forward strand.
AGGAAGTCACCGGGCAGCGCGGTCGGCGACTGCGGGTTGCCGCCGTCCAGGTGGACCTCCGGCCCGCCCCCAGCTTTGGCGACCGGCCTCGTGGACACCGTGTCGTTGCCGTTCTTCGAGAAGACGTACAACTTGTCGAGGTTCCCGTTCGCGTACGTGATCGTCTCACCGCCGGACTTCGTGGTCCGCACGGCCGAGAAGTTCACGTCGATCGTGTCGGGGTTGTCCGTGCCGTAGACGTTGGCCACGTCGTTCGCGCTGGCCCCGGTGTCGGTGATGTTCGTCACCGGCGGCAGGAACGATAGGCCGCCGGTGGTGAACTGGAGGTTGTAAACGTCGTCGCCGCCCTGGGCGTCGAGGTTCATCACGTCGACGCCGTTGTTGTAGGTGACGGTGTCGGCCGGGCTGGAGACGCCCGCGCCGGTGACCCGCACCGTCGCGTTGCCGGCGGCGGCCGTGTTCACGTCGTAGGTATCGACCGCGGCCGTGCCCTGGACGGTCAGCGTGTCGGTCCCCGTGGCCCCGGATTCTTCGACGGCCACCGTACCGTCGAGGGTGCCCACCGTGATCGTGTACGTGTCGGCGTTCGCCTGACCGTCCAGGTGGAGCGTGGACGCCCCGGACTTGGTGACGGCGAACAGGTCGGTGCCGTCACCACCCAGGACATAGGCGTTCGGCCCGCTGACCGGTCCGTTCAGGGTGAAGGTGTCGTTGCCGGCGTTGCCGCTGATCATCACCATGCCCGTGCCGGTGACAGACCCCGTCGCGGACACGGTAACGGCGTCGTTCCCCGCACCCGTGGCGAGGCCGACCGTCGACCCGCCGCTGATCGCGGCGTTGACCGTCAGCGTGGCCGCCGTCGCGTCGACCGCGGAGACGGCGATCGTGCCCGACGTTGTGACCGCCTGATTGACGACGAGCGACCCGCTCAGGGCCGTGACGACCAGGCTGCTGGTCCCGAGTGCGATGCCGCTGGTCGAGCCGGTGAGGCCGGTAACCGTGTCGATGGTCAGCGAGTTCGCGTCCACGTAGGTGAAGTCGCCCGTGCGGTTCGCGGCGAGGGCGGCGACATCATTGGCCGTGTTGGCGAGCGTCGCCACCCCGCTGCCGGTGAACCGGAAGCCGCCGGCGGTGATCGTCCCGCTCTGCGTCGCGGTGCCGGCGGTGCTGAGTTCGAAGACGCTCGCCCCGACGTTCGCCGAGTTGATGTTCAGGCCGTCGAACTCGCGGATCGCCGCGTTACCGTTCGGAGACGACAGAGCGAGGTTCACCAGCCGCGTGTCGAGGTTAACCGTCGTCCCGGCCGTGAACGTGCCGAGGCCGGTGGCCGCCCCGGCGGTGACATTCGTCGTACCAGCCGCATTGCCGTCGAGGATTGCCCCGAGAGTCGAGGTCAGGGTCACGTTTCCGTTGGAAGCAGTGACGACGTTCGCCGTGAGATCGCCGGCCGTGTTGTTGATCGTCACGTTCCGCGCGGCGCCGGCCGCCACGACACTCGTCGCCGTCGTGCTGCCGCCAGTGATGATGCGAATCAGACCGTCTTGAGTGGTCACATTCTGAAGCGTCACGCCGTCCGTTTCGTTGATCCAGATGCCGTGCGTGCCACTGTTCGGCGATGCGGTCGTCGAGGCGATGATTGTGTTCGCGGCCGTGTTGATGTTCACGACCGGCGGGGCCGTGCCGATGTCCACGGCGGCGGTCAACGTCACCACGTCGCCCGTGACGAGATTGGTGCCGCTGTTCAGGATCGACCCGGTGCCGGTGTTCGCACTCAAAGTGACGTCACCGGCTGTCGCCCCGGCGTTGATCGTGCCGACCACGATGTTCCCGCCGCCGGTCGCCGTGATGCTGATGTCGTTCGCGTCGCTGTCCGTCGAAGAGACGACGTTCGTTGCGGTGATCGTCCCGCCCGCCGTGATCGTGATGAGGCCGTTGCTGCTCGTCATGTTCGTCAGGGTGATTCCATCGGCTTCGCGAATCAGGATGGAACCGGCCGCGCTCGTGGTGGCCGTGAGGCTAGCGATGGTCGTGTCGAGGTCGATGCCGCCAGCCGCTGACAGTGTCACCATCGTGCCGGTGAGGTTGTTCGTACCGGTTCCGTTGTTGTCGGTGATCGCCCCGGCCGAGGACAGGGTGATCGTCGTGCCGCTGACCGTGTTCACCGCCGTGGCCGTATTTTCGGAGACGCTGACCGCGCCGGTGCTGGACACCGTGAGGTCGCCGAAGTTCATCGTGTCGCCGGTCTGGTTGCCGAGGTCGACCGACGTGCCGTTGAAACTCGCCGTCCCCGTCACCGTGAGGCTGGCGTTCGTGGCATTCGTAATGCCCGCCGTGGACGCCAGCGTGAGACTGGCGGCCGTGCTGGTGCCGGCGAGCGACGTGTCACTGTCCTCGCTGATGCTCACCGCCCCGGCGCTGTTGAACGTCAGCGAGGCGAAGTTGACCGTGTCGGTGGCCTGGTTGCCGAGGCTGATCGACGTGCCACCAAGGTTGGCGTTGCCGCCCACGCTGAGCGTCGCATTGTTCACGTTCGTCAGCAGACCCGCGGAAGTCAGAGTCAGGGTGCCGGCGGTGCTGCTCCCGACGAGGTCGGTCTGCGAGTCCTCGACGACAGTAACGGCACTGGTGCTATTGAAGGTGAGCGAACCGAAGTTGAAGCTGTCGCCGGGGACGTTGCCGAGCGCGATCACGACGTTCCCCGTGAACGACGCGGTTCCGGTGACATTCAGATTCGCGGTTGCGTCGTTGCCGATGGCGCTGGCGAAGACCGTGACGGCGGCGGCGGTCGCCTTGCCGGTGATGTTGAACGTGCTGAACGGGCTCCCCGAACTGCCGACGTTCAGGCTGGCAGTGGCGACGAAGTCGGACAGGTCGAGGGTGTTCAACGAGTCGGCCACGTTGCCCCGATTGATCGTCAGGCTGCCGGTCGGGGCGGTGAAGTCCGTCGTCTCAAAATTCACCGGGCTGCTCGCTAGCCGCAACCGCCCGTTCCCCAGAGTGCCATCGTCGCCGAGGACGGCGCTGCTGCTGGGCGAGGCCGGAAGGTTGAAGATCACGTCCGTCACGCTGCCGACGTTCAGCAGTACCGGCTCGAGGCCGGTGTAGAAGACCTTGCGGCCGTCGAAATCGATGCGGCCGTCGTTGGCGTTCGTGAAGCTGTTCGTGATCGTCGTGTACGCGCCGGCGAGGACTTGCAGTTTGTCGCCGGGCGTGCTGGTCGGGTTGCCGCCGTTGAAGGTGATGCCGGCGGGCAGCAAGGCGTTCGCGTTGGTGTTGTCGATGGTGAGCGTGTCGTTGCCGTCGAGGCCGTTGACGGCAAGGGTCGTGATCGCCCCGAGGTTGACGAACACCCCGCCGTTGATGCTGATTTCGTACGTCCCGGCAGGGGCGGCCGCCTTGCGGAAGACGAACGTGTCGTCCCCGGTCGTGCCGTTGACGACGGGGGTGGAGTACAGGACCACGTCGTTCCCGTCGCCGCCGTGGTACGAGACGTACACGGTGCCGCCGGCGTAGGTGATCGGCGTGCCCTCCGGTAGCCCGGCGAAGATGCCGGTCACCGCGTCGGTGCCGTCGTTGTCGATGATGGTGAACGACTGCGTGACGGTCGGGTTCACGGTGAAGGCGGCGAACTGCGACACGCTCAGGGCCGCGCCGCCGAGGTTCACGGTGCCATTCACGAAGAGTTGATCGTATTGTGTGCCGGCTGTGGTTCCGCCGAGTTCCACGGCGAGGGTGTCGTTGCTATCGAGCGTGAGGTTGCCGTTGAGCGTCACCAACCCCGGGCTGGAACCGGGAGCGAGGGTAACGGACGTCGCTGCCGTGGTCACGTTCTCGGTATAAGTGCCGGCGGTCACGTTCAGCACGCGGTTTGCGCTAGTCAGGCTGCCGGCGATGAGGTTGACGCCTTCCTGGATGCGGCCCGTCGTGCCGGATTGCGCCCCGAGGGAGTGGACGGTGGCCGACGACAAGTCAGCCTGGAAGCCGACCACGGACTGGTTCGCGACGGACTCGTCGTTGTCGAGGAGGGGCGTGAAGTCCACGACCGAGACCGGCCCCGCGTCTTGAATGATCGACGCGGTGACCGCGACGGGCTTCGAGGTCCCCCAGTAGTTTCCCGAGGCGTCGAGGGTGCCGGTGTAGGCCGTGCCGCCTTCGTTGATGAACTCGATACTGGCGCGGGACAGATTCTTGAACGCATTCTGCGTGGCGGTGATGCCCGAGTTCGGCGTGCCGAAATCGTCCGCGATTTGAATGCCGTCGGACCCGCCGTCGATCCGGTTCCCCTGGACCGTGATCGTGCTGTTGCCGTTGAAGAAACCGATGGCGTAGTGCGCGCCCACGAGGTTGAGGAAATCGTTGCCGGTGACCGCGATGCCCGTCGTGTTGTAGAAGTACACGCCCCGGCCGTGATTGGTAACGCTGTTGTTCGAGAAGGTGATGTTGGTGAAGGCCGTAGCGTTGGTATTGCTGATCCCGAGTGCCCACGACGATTCGACGGGAGCCGAATTGGTGAACGTGTTGCTGTCGATGAGGACATTCTTCACGCCGCCGACGCCGGCGGTGAACTGGTCGGCGTAGATGTCGGTGTTGAGGCCGCCGTTATTATTCTGAAACAGGTTGTATTGGACCACGCCCTGATTGATCGCGTTGCTGTTGGTGAGGAACAATCCGGCGTAGTTGTTCTGAATGATGTTGTTGACAACATGCGCACCGCTCGTCGTCGGGGCCAGGAAGATCGCCGGGCCGAACTGGTTCGAGCTCGTACTCCCCTGGAGAGTGAAGCCGTCGATGCTGACGTTGCTGGCCGTGACGTAGAGCGCGGTCTTGCCGGCGTTGGTCGAATTGTCGATGATCGTTTCCGCCCCGGTCCGCGCCCGGGCGTCCACGCCAGCTTTCGCCCCCTTCAGGGTCAGGGTCTTCGGGACGCTGACGCTTTCGATGTACGTCCCCGCTGCCACGTTCACCGTCGCGCCGGTCGCGGCTACGTTCACACCATCTTGAATCTGCCCCGGGGCAGTCACGTTCACCGTCGTCGCGGTCGTACCGGTGATCGCGTTCGTCACGTTCGCGTTCAGGTTGATCGTCGGGGCGTTCAGCGTCGTCGTGCCCGAGAACGTCGTCGTGCCGTTGACGGTGATCGCGTCGCCGGAATTGGCCCCGGTGTTGAGCGTCAGGTTCGTGATTCCGGCCGCGGTTCCGTTCGCCCCAGACACGGTGAAGGTGTCGGCGCTCGCGGCGATACCACTCGTGTCGATGATGACGGTCATGTTGTTGAAGAACGCGACACTCTCGATCGGGTTGCCGGCGGTGGTGCCGGACACCACAATCGCGGGCGTCGTCCCCGGCCCGGTGAGATCGAAGCCGTTCGCGATGGTGAAGACGTTGTTGGCGGCGAGCGGGGTGGCCGGCGGCGGCAGCGTTGCGAGACTGGCCGTCGCCATCCCGCTGATGTCGATGGGCTCGATGTTCGAGAAAGAAATGAGGGAGCTGCCGACTTGAATGGTCCCTTGGTGGTTCGTGGCCGTCGAGGTCGCGGCCGCCGAGTACGTTGCGCTCGTGGTGCCGTTGCCCTTGACCGAGAGCTTGTCGTTCCCGCCGGCCCCGCCGTCGAAGCTGATGTTCGGCAGGGTGCCGTTGCTGTAGTCCAGCGTAAGCGTGTCGTTTCCGCCAGCGCCGTTGATGACGATGGACGTGAGGCCGGCGAGCGCGATCTTGTACGAGTGGCTACCGCCGGTAAACACTTCTGTGGGGTCGGTGATGGTGATGAACGTGCCGTCGCTGGTGACCGTGAGGTTGTTGGCCTTCCCCGTGGTGTCGGTGTCCGCGACGGTGAGCGTGTCGCCGGTGCCGGAGACGGTCGGCGTGAGCGTCGCGGGGACAACGTACGTGTTCAGCAGTACGCCGACGCTGTTGCCGTTGGCGTTGGCGACGGCGAGGTCGGGCTTGCCGTCGACGTTAAAGTCACCGACTGCGGGGGCGATCGACCCGTTTCCGCCGGTCACAAACTTCTGGACGGCCTGGAGGGTGCCATCGCCGTTGCCGAGGAGGACGCCGACTTGTCCGCCGATCACGCCGGCATTAGCCACCGCCAAGTCGAGTTTGCCGTCGAGGTTGAAATCGCCCGTGGCAAGGCGTTCGGGTGAGGCACCGGAAGCGCCGGTCGAGAATGACCCCTTCGCGACGAACGTGCCATTGTTGTTGCCGGTGAAGATGGAGACGGTATCATTCGCGCCGTAGCTCACGGCGAGGTCGGCCCCCCCGGCACCGTCGAAATTCCCGGCCACGATGTCGAACGGACTCGCACTCCCACCCGGTGCCGGAATCGTTGTTGCGAACGGCGTGAAGGCCCCGCTGCCGTTGTTCGTCAAGATGACGATGTCGTTCGAGGTGTTATTCGCGACCGCGAGGTCGGGCTTACCGTCCCCGGTGTAATCGGCGACGGCCACACTGAACGGGTCTTGGCCCGGAACGGTGTACGGGACCGTACTCGCCTGGGAAAAACCGGTCCCGGTGTTGAGCAGAACCGAGACCGAGTTCCCGGTCGAATTGGCGGTCACAAGGTCGGGTTTCGAGTCGTTGTTCAAATCGGCCGTGCGAATCGTGAACGGCCCGGAACCCACGTTGATGAGTTGCCCCGCCAAGAATGTCCCGTTCCCGTTCCCCGGCAGAATGGCGACTTGATTGGAGCCTCGGAGGGCGACGGCGAGATCGGGCTTGGTATCGCCGTTGAAGTCGGCCGTCACGACGGAGAAGGGTTGGGTCCCCCCCACGATGACCGACGTCGGGCTGTTGAACAAGCCGTTGCCTTTACCCGAAAAAAAGCTGAGGTCGCCCCCCAAATTGGCCGTGACGAGATCGAGAATCCCGTCGTTGTTCAAGTCGGCTGTGACAAGGGAGTAAGGGCCTGTCGCCGTTGTAGAAGACGTCGCCACGTTGCCGAATAAGCCGGGGGGAGACCCTACCGCCGGCGTCGTCCGGTCTTCCAACTGCGTAACCCGCAAACTGGTCGTTGGCTTTTGCTTGCCACCCGCCCGGCGCTGCCTCCGGGAAGGCTTGCCGGAGAAATTCGACACGTTCCGCCAAGAGTTGGGCGACGACATCAGCAGCAACCTCAAAGGGGCAGGTTCAAGGTGTGTCCTGAGGAGTCATTAGCTATCCGTACTGGGACATTGTGAGAGTGATTTTCTGTCACCATCTCAAATGCCATTCTTCAGGCATAATCGCCAATCACGGATTGAGCGAAGAATTCCAATCAGGGCGTAGATTGCGTATTTTGAGCAAAAATTACCGATTTGGCAGAATCGGTTCAAGCCAATTCTGAGAATTCAGCGAAAATAGTAAAGTCCGAGTGTTGGAATAACCGGCATTAGATCGATCGGTTTACGAATCGTGTCTCCACCGTTGCCAGATGGGTCACGTCCGTTTAGTCTGTTCCCACCTGCCTTTGCTCCTTTTTTCCCCTCCCGGAGTTCCTTTCCATGCGCTTTCTGCGATTGCTCCTGCTGACGTGTGCCGCCGGCGTCCTCAGCCCGGTTGTGAGGGCCGAGGTGAAACTGCACCCGATGTTCTCCGACCACATGGTCCTGCAGCAGAAGACCGAAACCACCGTTTGGGGCACGGCCACGCCGAACGCCGATGTCAGCGTCGGTCTGATGCAAACGGGCGGAGACAAGGCGGTCGACGTGCTCCTCAAGGCCGGTGCCGACGGCAAGTGGGTGGCCAAACTGCCGCCGCAGAAGGCGGGCACCGGCTACACGCTCACCGCTCAGTCCGGCGGGACAACGGTCACGCTCAAGGACGTGGCCGTCGGCGAAGTGTGGCTCTGCTCCGGGCAGTCGAACATGGAGTGGATGGTCAAGCAACTCAATAAGGACGGCCAAGCGAAGAAAGTCGCCGACGCGGCGACGAACAAGAACATCCGCCTCTTCACCGTGCCGAACCGCCCGTCGGCGAAGCCGGAGGCTGACTTCCCGGTGAGCAAGACGGAAGGCCTGTGGTTGGAGTGCAACCCCGAGAACGTGATGAACTTCTCGGCCGTCGGCTATTTCTTCGGCCGGGACATCCAGAACGACCTGAAGGTGCCGGTCGGCCTGATCGCGTCCGATTGGGGCGGCACGTCGTGCCAGTCGTGGACCAGCCGCGAGGCCCTCACGGCCAACAGCGACCTGAAGTACTACGTCGAACAGTTCGACACCGCGATGAAGGGCTACGACCCGGCGAAGGCCGACGAGAGCTACAAGGCAGCGATGGAGAAGTGGAAGGCCGCGGCCGACAAGGCGAAGGCTGACGGCAAGCAAGCACCGACGGCCCCGCGGAAGCAAAGCAACCCCGGTTCCGGCCCGACCACGACCACGCTGTTCAACGGCATGATCGCGCCGATCACACACTACGCCATCAAGGGCGCGATCTGGTACCAGGGCGAGTCGAACGCGGGCAGGGCGGCCGAGTATTACACCCTTTTCCCGGCGATGATTACTGACTGGCGGAAGCAATGGGGCTACGACTTCCCGTTCTTCGCGGTGCAGTTAGCCCCCTACAAGGGCGCCACAAACGGCCCGGCCGGCGGCCTGGACTACGCGGAACTCCGCGACGCCCAGGTTCACGCCACGAAGACGCTGAAGCACGTGGGCATCGCGATCATCACCGACGCCGGCGACGAGAACGACATCCACCCGCAGAAGAAGGAACCGGCCGGCGACCGCCTGGCCCTCGCCGCCCGCGCCGTCGCCTACGGTGAGAAGGTTGAGTACCAAGGGCCGACGTACAAGTCGATGACCGCCGACGGCGGCAAGGTGAAGGTCGCGTTCGACCACGCCGCCGGCCTGTCGGCGAAGGGCGATTCGCTCAACGGCTTCGCCGTCTGCGGCGAGGACAAGAAGTTCTACCCGGCGAAGGCGACCATCGAGGGCGAGAACGTGATCGTCACGAGTGAGAGCGTGGCGAAGCCGGTCGCGGTCCGCTACGGGTGGGTGAACTTCGCGAAGCCGGAGTTGAACCTGTTCAACAAGGCCGGTCTCCCGGCCGTGCCCTTCCGCAGCGACAACTTCCCGCTGACGACCGCGACAACCAAGAAGTAACGTCGAAAGGCGAAAGCGGAACGCGGACGACGCGAATTGGAACGCCGGATGAAAACCGGATAAAACCAGAATATCGGTTCTGGTTTATCCGCGTTCTCCGCGTCTTCCAATCCGCGTCGTCCGCGTTCCGCCTTTGTTTTTTGGACCCCTCCGAATGTCGAAATCAGCAGTCATCATCGGCGGCGGCGTCATCGGCACAGCGTGCGCTTACGACCTCACACGGTCCGGCTGGCGGGTCACGGTGTTGGACCGCGGCACCATCGGCGGGGCCTGTTCGCACGGCAACTGCGGCTACGTTTGCCCGAGCCATGTCCTACCGCACGCAGGGCCGGGGGCCGTGTGGTCGACGATGAAGACACTCTTTCAGAAGAACTCGCCGCTGAAACTCCGACCGCTGTCGGTACTGTCGAAACTGAGTTGGTTCCTCGGCTTCGCCCGGCGGTGTAACGAGCGAGACATGCTCGCCGCCGCCGCCGGCATTCAGGCGCTGCTGAACTCGTCCCGCACGCTCTACGACGAACTCCTGGCCCGCGAACCGATCGCCTGCGAGTGGGAGACGAAGGGGTTGCTCTTCGCCTTCCACACGCCGCACGCCTTCGAGCACTACGCGGCCGTCGATGCGATGCTCCGCGAGAAGTTCGCGATGCCCGCCGAGCGGTACGACGCCGCCGGGATGCTGAAACTCGAACCGGCCTTGAAGCCAGGAGTTGTATCGGGCGGCTACCTGTACAAGTCGGACGCGCAACTCCGGCCGGACCGCCTGATGAGCGGGTGGCGAACCGTGGTCGAGTCGGCCGGCGGCGTGTTCCGCGAGAACTGCGAGTTCACCGGCTTCGTCGAGAAGAACGGTCGGGCCGTTGCAGCGAAGACTTCCCAGGGTGAAGTCGAAGCCGACGCCTTCGTTGTCGCCACAGGGGCGTGGACGCCGCTGTTGAATTCGCACCTCGGCTGCAAAATCCCGATCGTACCGGGCAAGGGGTACTCGATCACGATGCCGCGGCCGTCCGTCTGCCCGACGTTCCCGCTAATCTTCGAGGAACACCGCGTCGCGGTCAGCCCGTTCCAGACCGGCTACCGGATCGGCTCGACGATGGAGTTCGCCGGCTACGACACCACGATGAACCCGAAACGACTCGGCCTGTTGCGCGACGGGGCCACTTTCTACCTGAAGGAGCCGACGTGCGAGCCGGTGCAGGAGGAGTGGTGGGGCTGGCGGCCGATGGTCTACGACGGCAAGCCGATCATCGACCGCAGCCCGAAGTTGCCGAACGTGCTGATCGCGGCTGGGCACGGCATGCTCGGCCTCTCGATGGCGACCGGCACGGGCAAGCTCGTCGGCGAGATACTGAACGATCAACCGCCGCATGTGGATGCGGCGGCGTATGGGTTGAAGCGGTTCGGCTGAGCGTCACTCGAAGAACTGCCGCACGACCACCCGCCATCCGTTCAGGGGAGGGGGCAGTTGCAAAGCCTGATCACCGCGAAGAATCTGAGGGGCTTCCTCACCCGTGAAGTACGCATGTAATTCTTCGGTCTGCGAGTCCAGCACGACCACGGCCGTCACGCCGGCTTGCAGGTACTCGCCGATCTTCACGAGGATGTCCGGCCACCGGTCTGTTGGCGACCGCACCTCGAACACCACTTCCGGCACCACGGACAAATACCCCCGCCGCGGCAGCGGGCCACGGGGTACGCGGTCGAAGCTGTAGAAAGCCACGTCCGGACCGCGAACCGTGTCCGGGTCGCGCTCAGTAATGACGCCGGAGTCGTTCGTGATGACCCGACCAATACGGTGGTCGTCCAGGAACCGTTGCAGCAGGTAGCCAACCCGAAAGCACAATTCGCCGTGGCGCGGGTAGGGCATGTTCATGGCAACGGGCACTCCGCGGATGAGCTCCTCAAGCAGCCCGTTCGATGGCAATTCGCCGAACTCTTCCGCCGTCATTAGCGCCGTCGCAACCGTCGCCATGTCATGCCCTCTCACCTGCGCCCGTCTTCCTTGGCTTACTTCGTGAACTCTTTCGCCTTCGCCTCGCACTGCTCGACCGTCATCTCGCCCTCTTGCACCCAGACGCGGTACTTGAGCTTCAACGGATGGTCCGGCGTCAGGTCGTACTCGAAGTAGTCACCGAAGCGGCCGTAATCTCGTTCGCTGCCGCGGGTCTCCTTCGGGTTGTCCGGGTGGTTGATCCGCACGGCCGTGTACCGCTTGTCGGCCACCACGAAGCTGCACGCATTCCACGGCAGGTTGACCGTCTTCGCGTCCTTGCCCTTCGCGTCCCAGTTGCGAGTTTCGCCGACCTTGCCTTTGCCGTCCGGCCGGAGGTAGTAGGTCTTCTCCTTTCCGTTCTTGCTGACTTCTTGGTTCGCCCGGAAGTGGAACCCGGCGTGCTGCGGGTCGCCGTCCAAACGGACCTTCGACAGCTTCGTCGTCAGCACCGTGGACCAGTCGATCTGCGTGCCGTCGGTGGTGTGGGGGACGACCACCGTCCGCGTCTCCTCGGCGAACGTCTTGCCGTC